>JAHDWK010000003.1 GCA_023382655.1 Anaerolineae bacterium
CAATCAGCTATTTTGGAACTGAAGAATGTTTAGATTATTTATGTTACAAAGTACTTAACTCCTTAATAGATGAACCTAATTGTTATCCCCTTCCACGATTGGAAGAAATGCGAGCGTGAAGGCTTTCGTACGCGTGATGCCCATTTCATGCAAGAGTTTGGGAAGCATTCGCTTGTCCAAAAGTTGTTGATTGTGAATCGGCCGCTTTCCATGGCTGAAATGCTGCTGATGAGAAGAAGCAGGCGACCACAGACCGGTACGGCCGTTTTCCAGCAAAATGGGGTTGTCCTCACTCAAGTATCGCCCAAAACCTACACTTTAGATGTCTTCATACCGCAACTTATAAAACCATTATGGTTAAACCGGAACTGGATATCTTATATATTTGGTCATCAAAAAGTCATCCAGGCAGTGCAAAGGGCCTTGACCTATTTGGATATGAGTGCCCACTACTCTGTTTTTATGTCTGCCCCTTTATATGTTCCGTTGGTGGAACAATTGGCACCCCATGTCCTTGCCTTTGATGCGCAAGACAATTTACTAAAACACCCTCAATACCGTAACGTGTCTAATTTGAAAACGTATTACGATTATTGTCTGGATCGGGCTGATTTTATTTCTGCTAATTCTCAAGAAACAGCAAATTGGTTTAAACAACGACGACCAGATGCTCAGCACATACCCAATGGGGTAGATAATGAAAAATTTAACACAGAGATGCCACATCGTTTTCCCAGTGATGTGAAACGCTTCACGTCCCCCGTTGTTGGCTATGCAGGTAAAATGCAAGAGATGTTCGACGTGCCACTCATGTTGCAGGTAGTATCGGAAATGCCGGAGGTCAACTTCGTGTTTATAGGCCAACAGCTTGCACCACAATGGATGAAACCTTTGTGGAGGCACAAAAATGCTCATTACCTGGGTGACAAATCGTATGAAGATCTCCCAGATTATTTAGCGGCGTTCGATATTTGCATCATCCCTTATGATGCTAAACGTCAGCACGGGGGAGATCCTATAAAATTTTATGAATATCTCGCTATGGGCAAGCCAATAGTTACATCAAATATTGGTAATGTAAACGTATTTCAGGATTATCCGCAAGTGTACATATCGTCGTCGCCCGAATTATTTAAAGAGGGTTTAAAACACTTTGTACGGCAAATTCAACAACAGGTAGCTATTCCTAAATGGCCAGTGCCGCCAGAGCATTTATGGCGATCCAAAGCGGATAACATCATCAGTGCCATTGTCCAAAGGCCAACTACTTCCACTTAGCCGGAAATATGATCCATACTCTTGCTGAAAAAGCTATACAGTATCTAAAGCAGGATACAGACTATCGCCTGGATCCGCAGCTAACTGGACGAGTCTTACTACAAGTGTTATTTTATCGTGTGTGCATGATGATACGTGGCAGTTGGTGTGGTTTATGGTTACGTCAAAACAAAGGCAAATTGTTTGTTGGTAGCGGTGTTACCTTGCGTCATCCACAAAATATCTCTATCGGGCATAGTGTCATTTTCGAGGACTATGTCACAATTGATGCCTTGTCTTACAATGGGGTTGTATTAGGAGACAATGTGACCATTGCTAGATTTTCTACTATTCAATGCACAGGTGTCATAAGAGCTATCGGTGTTGGATTGCGCATCGGCAATAACTCAGCGGTGGGTGCTTATTCTTTTATCGGCGCACAAGGTGGTATTGAAATTGGTGATAACGTCATTATGGGGCCGCGTGTAAACTTACATGCGGAAAATCATATTTATGAAGATTTAGGCTTGCCCATTCGCTTACAAGGGGAAACGAGGCAGGGTATCATCGTTGAAGATGATTGTTGGATAGGTTCTGGCACCATTATTTTGGATGGCGTTCATATAAAACAAGGTTGTGTGATCGCAGCTGGAAGTGTTGTTACTAAAGATATTCCCGCATATAGTGTTGTTGCTGGAGTTCCCGCCCGGATCATCAAACACAGAGCATAGAGGAGTATAAGAGCTCCCATACAAAGGCAAAAAAGATAGTGAAAATAGCATTATTGGGTACAAGGGGTGTCCCCGCTAGTTACAGTGGCTTTGAGACTTGCGTTGAACAATTGGGACAGCGTCTTGTTGAGCGTGGTCATGAAGTAACAGTTTATTGTCGTTCTCATCACATTGCGTACGAAGGTGATTATTACAAAGGGATGCGGCTTATTAAATTGCCGACTGTCGCCAATAAATATTTAGACACGATTATCCATTCTTTCATTTCTTCGTTACATGCTATAACTCAACGTTATGATGTGGGTTTGTATTTTATTGCAGGGAACAGCCCGGTTACTTGGATGCTTCGTATTTTTGGCACAAAAACCATCCTTAACGTCGACGGTCTCGATTGGAAAAGAGAAAAATGGCCTACTCTGGCGAAAAAATACATTCAATTTGCAGAATTTCTGGCTACTAAGCTACCTTCGATCTATCTCACTGATTCTAGGGTCGTGCAATCTTATTATCGCGATCGCTTTAATAATGAGCCTCCCTACATTCCTTATGGATCGGAGATCGAGATTCTGCCATCGGGGGAAACACTAACCTCATTTGGCTTAAAACCTCAAAATTATATATTGTTTGTTGGACGATTGGTACCCGAAAATTGCGCTCATCATTTAATAGATGCCTTTCGGGACTTAGACACGGATCTCAAGTGCGTTATTGTAGGAGACGCGGCTTACGCTCAAGATTATATCGCTTCATTAAAAGCACGGGCGGCAGGCGATGACCGCATTGTTTTTACCGGTTATGTGTTTGGCAGGGGGTATTATGAACTGGGATCTAACGCTTATATTTTTGTGGAAACATCTGGAGTAGGAGGTACTCATCCAGCCTTGACGGAAGCTATGGCTTTTGGCAATTGTGTTGTTGTTCATAATACACCCGAAAACCTGGAAACCATTGGCAAGGCTGGTTTTGCTTATGCTGGTCAGATTGGTTCAGATAGCTTGCGCGAAGTTCTCCGGGATTTGTTATATAACCCATTAGTTGTACAGACTTATAAGAGATTGGCGCAGGTGCGGTCTCAGGAGTGCTATTCATGGGAAACTGTTACTGACGCCTATGAACGATTGTTTTACCAGCTATTGAAATATCCCCTGCCTGATAGGTTATAACAGTATTCTTGATGAGTCTTGACTATCTTGGGTTTGGTAATAGGACGAGGTTATAATAGCAAGATGTTTTGTGAATGAGAAAATGAGTGTGGTGTGCGATAGCTTAGCCCGAAAGTGGTTAGCAGAAGAGGAGAGGAACCATGTTGCGGCGTTACACAGTGAATCATGCAGTATTATCAATGGTCATGGATTTGAGTCTCACATTAGTGGCGCTTTTGTTAGCACAAGCACTACGGCCGTACCTCCCCCTCACTTTCCCCTTTTTAGTCCCCGTCCCCAAAATTGACATACCGACGATATTATTTGTTATCGTGCCCGTCATTTGGGGCGGTACATTCCTCATCACCTCCGTCTATGATCCCCGCCGCATTTATAAAGCAACGGACGAATTCCAGGCGGTCACGTTGGCTGTCGGGATAGCTACTCTTATTTTTGCCGGGGTGCTTTACCTGGCATTTCGCAATTTTTCCCGTTGGTTACTGGTAACGTTTGTTCTCATTGACCTGTTTTTGCTTTTATTCTGGCGAGTCATCATGCGCCTCGGCTTCAAAATCGGCCGTTTCCCCACCCACCCCCGGCGTGTTCTGGTGGTTGGCGCCGGCAAAACCGGCCAACGTCTGGCCGAAATGATTACCGAGTATCGTTGGACAGGACTAGACCTGGTTGGCTTTCTGGATGACGACCCGGAAAAACAAAATCTCAGCGCCCTTCTTTTAGGGCAATTATCAGATGTCCACGCTGTGGTAGAGCAGCAGCAAATTGATGATGTGGTGATTGCCCTACCACGGTATGCCTACGGCCGTGTCAACCAACTCGCCCTCGCTTTACATGACTTACCTGTTCAGGTGCGGGTAGTGCCCGATTATTTTAGTCTGGCGCTTTACCGGGCTTCGGTGGATGATTTCGGCGGCGTGCCCATGATTAACTTGCGTGACCCGGCGTTGAATGACGTGCAACGTTTGGTTAAACGTGCCTTTGACCTGGTTATTGCCGGCGTTTCTATCCTGCTTCTGTCCCCCTTGTTAGCTGTTATTGCGCTGTTGATTAAGGTGGATTCGCTCGGCCCCATCTTTTATCGGCATAAGCGGGTTGGTGAAAACGGCCGTATCTTTCACATGTACAAATTCCGTACCATGATCCCCGAAGCAGATCAGCTACTGGCCCAAATGACAGAAATAAACAACCAGGGACAGATACTTTTCAAACGACCAGATGACCCGCGTGTGACGCGCGTAGGCCATTTCTTGCGCCGTACCAGCGTGGACGAACTACCGCAACTATTCAATGTCCTCAGAGGTGATATGAGTCTGGTCGGGCCGCGCCCGGAACTGCCCTGGCTGGTGGAGAACTACGAACCCTGGCAGCGAAAACGCTTCGCCGTGCCGCAGGGCATGACGGGCTGGTGGCAGGTCAACGGCCGTTCCGACAAACCGATGCATCTCCACACCGAAGACGACCTCTATTACGTGCAAAACTACTCCCTGTGGATGGATATTTTCATCTTGTTCAAAACCCCCTGGGTAGTGCTGCGCGGCAAAGGCGCTTTTTGATTCACCCACCAAACCGCTTCGCCACATGGTCATATTGGATTGAGGCGGGGATATTGACAGCCGTCACCCCCATTCTGCTCTTTCCCACCTTCAACCCTATACTTACCGCCCTCGCTCTACTGTTGGTGGCCCTGCTCTGGTTGCTGCCATTGCTCGCACGGCCGTGGCCCTGGCCTTCCCTCACCCCTTTCGACCCTCTGCTACTGGGTTGGGCTATCTTCCTCCTGGTGGGTATCCTGGTCACTGCCGACCCCGACCTCACCCTGCCTAAAGCCACAGGGCTGATTCTGGGGCTGGCAGTCTGGCGTTTTATGAATCGGGCTGTTTCGTCATCCCGCTTATGGCTAATGGCGCTGGCGGTATGGGGAGGGATCGGCTTTGGCTTTGTACTCTTGGGCGTCCTCAGTGCCAATTGGGTAAACAAAGTGCCGGGCCTGGCAGATATCGTGGCCCGTTTACCCGAACGCTTGATCGTTTTACCAGAGTCCCCGGAATTAGGGGTACACGCCAACCAGCTTGCCGGGACATTGCTCTTTTTTGTTCCCTTTCTTTTTTCAGTGTTAATCGGATTTTACGAGTCACGGCCGTCCCCCTGGAAACTACTCGGCTACCTTTTCCTCACCGGCACGGCCGTCGCCCTGCTGTTGCTCACCCAATCCCGCACTGGCTGGCTGGCCTTTGCCGGCGTTCTCCTCCTCCTCTGTCTATTCTGGTGGATCGCCTTACCCGCCGCTAGCCACCTCCGTCGTATCACCGGCGCCACAGCCGGGGGATTAGGTATCATCACCGTAGTGGGATTGACTATTGCCGGGCCACATCGCCTGCAAGCCATCTGGCGCGACCCCGCTCAGGAATCGGCCATTGGCCAGTTAGGTTCTATCGGCTTTCGCCAGGAAGTGTGGCGCTGGGCCATTACAACCATCCAGGATTTCCCCTTCACCGGCACAGGCCTGGGCACTTTTCGTGTTGTCGTCCGCCGCTTTTACCCTCTGAATGTGAGTCCCACTTACGATATTGCCCATGCCCACAACATTTTCCTGCAAACGGCGCTGGATGTGGGGCTGCCAGGTCTCATTGTTTACCTGGCTATCATCGGCCTGGCCTTTTACCTGGGATTGTGGGCGGCGCGGCGGAGTGCCTGGGCACGGCCGTACCTCATCGGCATTCTCAGTGGATTAGCCGCCATACACCTCTTTGGTCTCACCGACGCCATCGCCCCTGGCGCCAAACCCCACCTCTTGCTGTGGATCATGCTGGGCCTCATCACCACCGGTCACCGCCTGGCCTTCCTTGTTAACAACAGCCATCCCCCGGAATAACAAGCCATACCACATCCCTATTGTTTTCACGGCCATTCCCCTCTAAAATCCCCCTCGTTTGGGACACACCCCAAATCAAAATCAAACCACAAATTCGTGATATTCGTGTAATTCGTGGCTACCAACAAAGGAGATAGACATGCAAACCCTCATCTTACAATGCAAACCGCGCAAAATGACCGCCGGCATGAGCTGGTTGATTGAAGTGCTGGGGCCAGATGGCCCCGCCAAAGACCAGGTGAAGGAATCCATTGATAAACTGGAACACCACCCGGCCAAAGCCCTGCGCCGCGCCCTTATTGACTGCCTGGCCCTCATCCAGACGCACGGCTATGAAATCAAATACACCGAGCATTTCGGCGCAGACAGCGAGATGGAAGGCTGGCTCTTTGTGCTGCAAAAACGGTAATGGCCCGTCATCCGTGAACCGTCATCCGTGAACCGTAATCGGATTACGGATGACGAAGAGTAGCGATGGCCGCCTGGGTGCTGGCAAAAGCCACATCGGGCAAAGCGTCCAGGCGGAAAAAAGCAGCGGCGTCCGCATCGTCGCCCGCTTTTACTTCCCCACCAACCACCCGCCCCCGATACAAAATGAAAATGGAAGCTCCGCCCTGCTCCGGTGGATTGTGGTAGACATCCAGCAACCCGTCAATGGTAACGTGCAGGCCGGTTTCTTCATGCACTTCGCGCACGGCCGTCGCCATTGGCTCCTCTCCCTGATCCAGATACCCCGCTGGGAGACTCCACCGGCCAATCTCCGGGCGCATGATGCGCCGCACCAGCAGCACCTCTCCCGCCTCATTCACTACCAACACCCCCACCCCTACTTTGGGATCGGTGAAATGGATAAACCCACACTGCGGACACGCTTTCCGCATTTTGTCCCCCACTAACTTCGTCTGCATAGCCGCGCCACAGCGGGTACAGAAACGCACATGCTCCGGCGCTGAACTAAGCCCGCTCATGCGACAATCCCAAATTGCAGCAGTAGGGGTGGAGCAGCCAGAAACTCAGCCACCGGCTCTAATTTGCGGGCAATAAAAATCTCAATGCCCAAACTATCTATCAACATCTGGTACACCGTTCTCTACGCCTCTAAAGTCACAAAACCGGTTGGCTTCCTGACCCCAGGCGCACGCTTTCATCCTTAATTGTCCCGTCCCGGTGTGTTGGACAGTTTTTGAAACACCAGCCGCCAGCCACCCTCACGTCCGTCGGCACACCTTTCCACCCGCAGCCCACTCACTTCCGGGCTGCCATCCATCAGCGTCACCGTGTAAGAAACTTCCGGCGCCATCATGAAGTCGCCATAACCCACGCCCTGGTCGGGCTTAAAACCGGTGAAAAAACGGTCGTCCCCACCGTCCCAGCGCACCAACACGGCCGTGCCCGGCAAATCATTCAGCGCCGCATCCTGGGTGATCACTTCAATACGCGGCGCGCCTTCCAGGTCACAGAGTTGCTCCTGGTTCAGCAGACGGTAGGTCAAAACCTCTGTCGGTTGCGGCGGTAAGGTCGCAGTGGGTGTCAGGGAAGGCACGGACGTTAACGTGGGCAACGGCTCTGGTGTAGGCAATAATAGGGGTGCGGCTAACGTGGGTGTCGGCAACGCTGCCGCTGTAGGCGCAAAAACAGCCACCGCACCCCCTTCCGCGCCCAACTGTTGCGCCAATGCCGCCAGGTGTCGCAACGCCTCCGGCGGGGCCAGATTGCGCACATAACTTTCCAGCAAGGCGTTCACCGTGGCTGCCAAATCAGGGTCTTCTAACGCGGCCAACCGCTGCTGCGCTTGCCCCCAGTTGCCATCGGCCGCATAACTCTGGCTGACCAGGAAAATATACTCCGCCTTGTGCGTCTCGCTCAGTCGCGCCGGGCCGGCATTAATATACACCACCGGGTCCACCACCCAGGCATAATACAGACCGGCGACCAGTCCCACTGCCAGCCCCAGGAGCAGCCAACCGGCCGTGGAACCACGCTGCCAGAACGGCCGTTTCTCACTGCTGCTGTACGGTAAGCGGCGGCGGCGACGGCTCACGGCGCTCCCTCCGGTGATGGATTCAGGTAGGGCGTCATGGCCGGGGAACTAATGCCCATAGCCGCTGCCAGATTCACCAACTGGCGAATCTCCTGCTCATTTTGCTGTTTCAGGATGGCGTCAATCATCACGGCCGTTAGCATTGCTTCCCCATTTTCTCCCAGACTACGCAGCCGTGTTTGGGCCGCCGTTAAATCCCCGTCCACTGCATAACCTGCCGCCACCAGCCGCGCATAATCTTGTTGGTACTCGGCCGCCAGGTAAGCGGGGGTTGCATTCACAAATTCTGTAGGATATAGCCGCCACCCAATCAGCAAACCCAACCCCAACCCCAGGGCGAGGCCGATGATAATAACCAGCGGAATACGCAAATGGCTCATGATCACTTACACATAAAAAAGGAGTTACCCACTTTCATGAGCAACTCCTTCAATTGCCTGGTGGGGCGATTTGCCCGGCGTCCCGTTAGCGACTTATAATTTCCACCAACAGGCTCGCTCATGCCGAAGGTGGGAATCGAACCCACACTCCCGAAGGAACACGATTTTGAGTCGTGCGCGTCTGCCTGTTCCGCCACTTCGGCCCTCTACAAGGTGGCGGGATTTTAGAACATGGCATGGGTTCTGTCAAACCCGGTGGTCGGTAATCGGTAATCAGTAGTCGGTAAGTTTTAACCCGATTACCGATTACCGTTCACCGATTACCAATTACTGAGACATGGACGAAGCATCGCTCATCGAGCAGGCAAAAAAAGGGGATGTCACCGCCTATAACCGACTGGTGCTGCATCATCAGCAGGCGGTATATAACGTTGCCTACCGCATCATGGGCGAGCCACAGGCAGCCGAAGATGTGGCCCAGGAAACATTTATGGCCGCATACAAGGCGCTGCACAGCTTTCGGGAGGGCAGTTTGAAGGCGTGGCTGCTGCGCATTGCCACTAACCGCTGTTATGATGAACTACGCAAATTTCAGCGCCGCCCCCAGTCATCGCTGGATGATCTGACGGAGGAGAATGAGTCTTTTGCCTTTCTGCGTGACCCGCAGTTAGGGCCGGAGGAGCAACAACAGCAGTTAGAATTGGTGCGCGCCATTGAGCGTTGTTTACAGGGATTACCGGCCGATCAGCGGGCCACGGCCGTTCTCTGCGATGTAGAAGGCTATGATTACGAGGAAATTGCCCGCATCACGCGCGTCTCACTGGGCACGGTCAAATCCCGGCTCAGCCGCGCCCGCAGTAAACTGCGTGACTGCCTGCAAGGCGTACCGGAACTTTTACCGGCAGCGTATCGTTTACAAGGTGAATCTTGAATGGGCACTTGTCATTGGTCATTCGTCATTAGTCTTGAGCCAATGACGAATGACCAATGACAAAACAACAAATCATGTTTGACTTTATGCGGAACTGGACGAAATCGGCGGCAGCCAGACAACAGGAGGCAGTAAGCGCCTACCTGGATAATGCGCTAACGCCGGCCGAACGCCAATATTTTGAGCAGCAGATGGCGCAAGACCCTGCCTTACAGGCAGAAGTGGAGCAGCAGCGGCAGACGCGGGCTTTGCTGCGCCAGTTACCGCCGCGCCAGGTGCCGCGCAACTTTACGCTCGACCCGGCATTATACGGCCGTCCTGCCCGCCAACCTCTCATCACCTATTATCCCACTTTACGCGCCGCCACGGTGTTAACGGCCGTTCTCTTCTTCTTTGTCATCGGTCTGAATCTGTTTATGGGTGGTTCGGCCACCATGGCCCCGGCAGCCGATATGGCCGTGTCGCAGCTTGCCAGCGAAGCGACCAGCGCCGCGCCAGCCCCCAACATGGCCGAATCAGCGCCGTTAGCTGAAGAGGAAACGTCAGAAGATATGGCGTTTGAGGGTGCGTCAGTGACAGTACCAGGCTTCACTGAAGATACGGCGACAGAAGAGGAAGCGATGGCTGAGGAGCCAATGGCCGAAGCGCCAGCAGCCGGAGAAGCGGCGGCGCCTTTGGGTACACCCACACCGGCGGCGACCCTGGCCCCGGCGGCGCAAACAGCGCCACTGCCTACAGCCACCGTCTCCGATTTGCCACGTCCCGCAGCCACCGAGGTGGTAGCGGAACGGGCCGTCACAGTGGAAATGCCCGTCCCCCCGCCAGCGCCACCGGATACGGACACGGCCGTGACCAACATCGAACCGCCCCTGGAAACGGTGGATACGCTTACCCAGCCGCAGGAAACACCCACGCCAACACCAGCCCCATCCATTGACCTTCTGGCTATTGCCCCCATTGGTCTGCTTGTGCTGTTGGCGCTGTTGAGCGTTCTCACCCTGTATGCACGACGCAAATTACCCTAAAAGGAAATAACCGATGAAAACAGACCTTTCACCTACCCAAGACGAGAAACTGATGAGCGCCCTGGCCAACGCCGTTATCATCCTGCCCATGTGGGGCATTATTGCTTCGGCTCTTATCTGGATTACGCAACGCGAGAAATCGGCTTATGTGCGCGATCAGGCATTGCAGGCCCTTAGCTGGCAGGTGACGCAGGTGGGCGCTATGTTTTTGGGAATGGCTTGTTATTTTGTCAGCTTTTTTGCCATGTTTGGCACAATGTTTGCCGCCGAGGGACAAGAGATGGTCGGGCCACCGCCATTCTTTTTCCTGCCTTTTTGCGCGATGGGCTTTATTTTTCTGGCGATGTTTGGCTTCATTGTGGTAGGGTTGTACGCTGCCTTCCGCAACCTGCAAGGACATGTTTTTACGTATCCGCTGGTGGGTGTCCGGGCACGTGCCTACATCAACAAATGAGCCACGTAGGGCGATTTTACAAAATCGCCTTACTATCCTCGAAATAGCGCCAAATCAGCTTCCACCATCAATTGTACCAATTCGGCAAACGAGGTGCGCGGCTGCCAGCCCAAATCTTGTTTGGCCTGGGTGTAATCCCCCTTCAGCACCGTAATCTCGGTGGGACGCAGCAGCGCCTCGTCGGCGGCCACATGTTCCTCCCAATCCAGCCCGGCGGTGGCAAAGGCCACCTGGCACAAATCACGCACAGAATAAGATGTGTTGGTGCCAATGACGTAATCTTTGGCGGTCTCATTTTGCAGCATCAGCCACATCGCTTCCACATACTCTTTGGCGTAGCCCCAGTCGCGGCGGGCGTCCAGGTAGCCGAGTTTGAGTTTACCATCCGGGGTGACGAGCGGCCGTCCCAATTCATCCAGCGGTGGGTGAGCCACCTTGTTTTTAATGCAGGCGACGGCAGCGGTGACTTTGCGGGTGACAAAGTGCAGGCTGCGGCGTGGGCTTTCGTGGTTAAACAAGATGCCGCCACAGGCAAACAGGCCATAACTTTCCCGATAGCAGCGAGTCATCATGTGCGCATACGCTTTGGCAATGCCATACGGGTTGTTGGCGTCAAAGGGGGTTTGTTCGGTGGCCGATTCGGCCTGCACGTTGCCGAAAATTTCGCGGCTGGTGGCCTGATAGACGCGGGCCTGGGGCGCATGAACGCGCACCGCTTCCATGACACGCACCACCCCCAGCGCCGTAATCTCACCGGTGTACAGCGGGTGTGACCAGCTATCGCCAGGTACCGATTGGGCAGCGATGTTGTACACCTCGTCGGGCCGGTAATGGCGCACCAACCGGCTGATGCTTTCCTGGTCGAGCAAGTCGGCGGCTTCGATGTGGATACGGCCGTACAAATGCCGGATATTCGGTTTGTCCACCGTCGTGCTGCGGCGAATGGTGCCGACGACAGTGTATTCTTTTTCCAGAAGCAGGTCGGCCAGATACGAGCCATCCTGCGCAGAAACGCCAATGATTAACGCTGTTTTGGGCATGTGAAACTCCTTATTTCAACACAAACTTGTACTGAGCTTTGCCGAAGTAGGTGCAAAGATGTGAAGGGTGCAAAGAAGAAGAAAAGGTTGGGGGATAATAGCGGAAATAAATGGGGAAATTGGACGGCCGTGCTACGCCTGCCCCCTGTTTTGTAGACGTAATCCGTAATCCGAAGCCCGTAATCCGACGTCCGTTCACGGATTACGGGTTACGGATTACGGCTCGGTCGTCGGTAGCTCAATAAGGGCCATGAGCGCCTGAAAAGCGGCGGCGCGGTCTTCTTGTTGGCGAGCCTGGTTGAACCGTTCCACGTTTTTCAGGCGGCTGGGGGTAGGTGGCTCGTTGGTGAGCCAGCGGTGATTTTTCAAGATGCGGGTCATGGTGTCATCAATCACGTCAAAGGTGAGCGGTTGGCCGATGGAGCCGATGAGGTCATTGATACCTTGCATGATCAGTTTAACGGCCGTTGCATCTTTTTCCAGCTTCGGTTCTGCCTCTTCGTCCGGCAGGTCGGCCGTAGCGATAGCGGCCATTTTGATGTGCGCCAACCCCCAATTGAGCAGGGGAGTGGCCTGGTCATCATCCAAATTACTGCGCAGGCTGCTGTCTTCCATCAACAGCTCTGCCCACTGCCGCGCCCGCCGCCGGGCTACCCGGCGTCCACCTGGTTGTTCGTCCATATTGTGTTCCTGTTTGTTTGTAACCCGTAATCCGTTATCCGTAATCCGAAGTCCGATTACGGATAACGCATTAGGGATAACGGATTACCTCTTCAATTTATCCAGCGCGCCACGCAATTGGCGCACTTCTTTGCTCAGCCGGTTCATGGCATCAATCGTTTCGTCCAGATGGTAGATCACTTCCGTCAGCAAGCCAATGGCTAACTGCGGTTCTTGTTCCACAAAGGGCCAGAATTCGTCGTGTTTGAATTGCACGGCTTTCACGGTGGTTACGGCCGTACAGTTGGCATTACGCGGTGACTGGGAAACCATCGCCAGTTCCCCCAATATGCTACGTGGCCCACGCTCACCCACTTTGCTCACACCTTCAATTTCAATGGCGACACGGCCGTCTACCAACACATACAAATAGTCAGTCAGTGCATCCTGGCGAATGAGCACGTCCCCTACCTGGAATGTGACCTCTTTGCCCGTATCCGCTATCTCTTGCAGCCGCACCTCAGGTACGTGAGCAAACAGGGGCGTCTTTTTCAAAAAAGCTATCGTTTCCGCAGACAAAGTCATTATTTACATCCTCTGCCATATCTCTTGGCATGGATTATAACGCTGATCACATCATTCTGGCAGCCGTCGCCAGAAAGCAAGTAGTAAAGTTTATGCATCTGTTCACTTGCTTTGCCAATAGACACGGCCGTGAAAATCACCGCCAAGCTGTGACAGATAGCACCTCAAATCTCCGCCAAAGGTAACTGGTTTGCCCGTTTCTGCCTGCCTACACTTGACAAGGTGATAGGGTGACAGGTGACATTCTTACTGGCAACCTGCCACCGGCAACTTGCAAGCAAAAGAGGATACAGGTATGAAAACAAAACGGGTATTGGCCGGTCTGGTACTGGCGCTGGCTTTAATGGGCTGCCAGCAGCAGCGTGACGCTTACCAATCTTTACAGGTGGTGATAGCAAACACGGTAGCGCCCGATGGGCCGGGCGTAGTGCTGCTGGTGGAGGGGCCGGGCGTCGGCCAGCAGATTTTTGCGCGGGGGCTGGCCGACCGGGAAAAGGGCCACCCGGTGCGCACCGTCAGCCATTTTCGCATTGGTGGGTTGACCAAGCCGTTTATCAGCACCCTGGTACTGCAAATGGTAACGGAGGGCAAATTGAGCCTGGATGATACAATGGCGCAGCGACTGCCAGACACGGCCGTGCTCTTCCCCCACAGCGCCCAAATCACCATCCGCCACCTGCTGAATATGACCAGCGGCATCCCCGATTACCGCGACAACCCCGCCTTTTGGGAAGTGGTACGCGCTCAGGAAAAACGGGGCTGGCAGCCGGAAGAGTTGTTGCCTTATGCTGCCGAATTGCCGGGTACGGCCGTGCCCGGCGAAACTTTCCACTATTCCAATACCAACTACCTGCTGCTGCAAATGATCCTGGCCACGGTGCTAAAAGACCCACTGGCCGAAGAACTGCGCGATCGCATTTGGGACCCGGTGGACATGCCCGATACCTACATCGAGCCGATTGCCCTGACTTCCGGCGGGCACATTGCCGGATATGCGGACATGGATGGCGATGGTACTGTGGAAAACACGTTGCCCTACGATGATGCGCGGGGCCTGGCCGACCTGGGCTTCATTTCCAGCGCCATTGACCTGGGTGAATTTGCACCCGCTTTATATGCACGTACACTGCCGGGGGCCGACGGCCGTGCCCAAACCCTGGCTACCATCCCCACCGGTAATGGCGACGACGAATACGGCCTGGGCATCATGCGCCGTCCCTCCGCCTGGGGCGATATGTGGGGCTACGAGAGTACCGCCAGCGGCTATAGCCACCAGATGTGGTATCTGCCCGACCACGAACTGACCGTTGTTGTCTTGATCAGCGGCGAAGAGCCGGAACTGGCGGATGAACTGGTAGAGCAGGCGCTGACGGCCGTGTTATCAGGCGAGTAGCGGGTGGCTACTCCCCAAACCGATCCTCGCTGCGGGCGCGGAAGAAGAGGCGGATGGGTGCACCCGTGAACGGCCACCGCTCTCGCAGCTGGTTTTCCAGGAAACGTTTGTAGCTGAAATTGATCCAATCTGGCTTATTCACAAAAAAGATAAAGGTGGGCGGCGCGGTTTCCGCCTGGGTGGCATAGAAAAATTTCACCCGTATGCCTCCCTTTTGCGGCGGTGGATGCAGGGTAGTGGCCTCCCGCATAAATGTATTCAGGGCACTGGTTTGCACTCGCTGGTGGCGGGCGGCATTCACCTCTAGTACCGTCGGCAAAATTTTGTTCACCCGCTGCCCCGTCAGCGCCGAGATAAAGATCATGGGCACATAAGGCAAAAAGTTTAATTCGTAGCGCAGTTTTTGCTCCACCTCATGCAGCGTGTGGGTATCCTTTTCCACAGCATCCCACTTATTCACCAGCACAATGATGCCCGCCTCCTCCTCCGTCAACATCCCGGCAATGTGGGCATCCTGAGCCGTAATCCCTTCTTCGGCGTCCACCAGCAGCAGGGCCACATCGGCCCGGTTGAGCGCCTTCACCGAGCGCAGGACGCTGTATTTTTCCACGCCCGGTTCAATTTTGCCGCGTCGCCGGATGCCGGCCGTATCTATCAATGTAAACTCCTGACCGTGCCAGCGCAGTTTGGTATCTATGGCGTCGCGCGTCGTCCCGGCGATGGGACTGACAATGGCCCGCTCTTCACCCAACAGTTTGTTCAGCAAGGTGGATTTACCGGCGTTGGGCCGGCCGAGGATGGCAATTTTGATGGATTCGTCTTCTTCGTCGCTCGGTTCGCTGGCGGGAATGGCTTCGACGATGGCGTCGAGCAAGTCGCCCACGCCCACGCCATGCAGAGCGGAGGTGGCGATCACTTCCCCCAGCGCCAGTTCATAAAATTCCATGGCCTGGTCTTTGAGGTTGATAGATTCCAGTTTGTTGGCGGCGATGATGACCGGTTTATCGGTGCGGCGCAGGATGTCGGCAACTTCACGGTCGGCGGCGGTGACACCGGCACGGCCGTCTACCACCTGCACAATCACATCCGCATCCTGCATAGCCACCCGCGCCTGCTGACGAATGGCGGGCAGGAATTGTTCCGAATCTTCCGACAGCGGTTCGGTGTGCCAGCCCTCGGTCACTTCGATGCCGCCGGTATCTACCAGCGAGAAGGCGACGCCGTTCCATTCGCCGTCGGCATAGAGCCGGTCACGGGTGGTACCGGGTACATCAGACACAACGGCCAACCGGCGGCCAATGATGCGGTTAAAGAGGGTGGATTTGCCCACATTGGGGCGGCCGACGAGGGCAACTAAGGCTTTTGCTTTCATAAGTGGCTATTGTCCCGGAAATGGGGGTACATTGCCAGATATTGAATAAAACAGACGCAATCCCCAATTCAAGACCAGGTGTAGGGGCGAGGCGACCAGTATGAAGAGTGTTCTCCCTGGTGAAGGTATTAAGCAGGGGCTTCGCCTCTACGCCCGCCGATTGCAGGGGGGGCACGGCCGTGCTTTCCAGATCAGCGGTATCTGTCAGCGGCGCGGTGGGCGTGGGCCGGGTGATGACAACGGTAATCAGTGCCGGCTGCACGGAGCGGATTTCCAGGCCACGATTGGGAATCGAGACGGTTGGTTCCAATTCATATGTGCCCAAATTAAGACCAAAAACATCCACCGTCACCTCCACTTCCTGCTCCGGCATGGCATCCAATACGGGCAGCGGACCAAACAGCACCACCCGCGCCGTTTCTGGCTGCACCAGCGCTTCGCGGTCAGCGGCCAAACCCAACACCTCAATGGGGCGATTAAATATCTTGGTGCTGGAGAACGGTTCAATTTCCACCGTCGCCACAATTTCTTGCACTTCGTCCAGGGTAATGCCGGGCGGCAGCGCCAGCGAAACGCGCGTGGAAAATGTTTCCGTCAGGCCGGTCACGTCAATCGGTTCGGTTTGCACGCGGAAGGGCTGCTCCAACAGCGACGGCCGTCCTGTCAGCAGCACACTCGGCGGATTCACCGATGTGTTGAGGACCCGGTAGCCCGGCGCCGGTTCACCGACGATGTTGACGCTGATCACCCGGTTGGCAAAGTCCGCCGACTCTTCAATAGGCACCGTCACCGTCACCTGATTGTGGCTGAGTTCCAGACTACTCACCCCGGCTATACGCCCTTGTTGGTCATAAAAAACAGGTTGTGGTGATACCACTTTGGTCTGGGTATCCTCATTACTCAGGAAAACAGTAACGCGGGCCAGCGCCAACGGGTTCACGTCCGACTCGATGCCTCTCACGGTAATGGAAGCCGGTTCCAACAGCGTCTCCCCGGCCGTATAACCGCGCGGCACACTGCCGCGCAAATCCAGCGTCACCGGTATTTCTTTGGAGACCAATGGCTCCAGATGAACGCTAATTTGATCAGGGGCCGGTGGGTCGAGGGTTATTTGATCACTAGCAGCACGCACTTCTACGGTCGCTAACTGCTGTT
Source organism: Anaerolineae bacterium (assembly GCA_023382655.1). Taxonomy (GTDB): domain Bacteria; phylum Chloroflexota; class Anaerolineae; order Promineifilales; family Promineifilaceae; genus CAADGU01. The sequence continues at coordinate 17,057 of JAHDWK010000003.1, forward strand.
GGCCGTAGGGCGTCTGGCTTAAGTCTACGGTGGCGGAAAAGTCGGCCGCTGTCAGGGTATCCGCCACCGAGGCTGGCCCTTGATACACCACCACTACGGCCACATTATTCAGATTGGAGGGTTCAATGATGCGCACATTTTCGGGTATACCGATAAATTGGACAGGGATTTGTAATGCCTGGCGCAGGATGGGGTCTTCCCCTTGTTGGGCATTCACCCAGATGACCACCGCTAACAGCAAAGAAAGCAGGAGGGCCATCAGGTCGGCCAGACTGGATTTGAAACGGCTCATCAGACGCCTCCTTTGGGGCCGTCTTTGGGGGGGCTGTCCGGTTTGATAGCGTTGTTCTTCAGGGCTGTAGAGCTGGTGAGCATGGTGTGCAGCACTTCATCCAGGCGGGAGGGTTCCAGACGACGCACAATGAAACGGCCGTTATGGGTAATGGAAACCTGCCCCGTCTCTTCCGACACCACCACCGTCACCGCATCGCTGACCTCGCTAATGCCCAGGGCGGCGCGGTGGCGCAGCCCCATTTGCCGGTCAGACAGACTGCTGGTGGAAAGAGGCATGACGCAAGCCGCCGCCGCCAGTTTGTCGCTGCGGATAATAATTGCGCCATCGTGCAGTTCGGTATGTTTATTGAAGATGGTCAGCAGCAGTTCTGGGGAAATATCGGCGTTCATGGCGATGCCGGTGTCAATGTATTCCTGTAAACCTGTGTCGCGCTCAAAAGTAATCAACGCGCCATGTCGCCGTTGGGAGAGGCGCAGGCAGGCTTCCTTCACGGCCGTGATCACCGGGCTGATCTCATATTGCCGCCAAAAACGCAGATACCGCCCACTGCGCCCAATGCGCTCCAGCGCCCGGCGCAGTTCCGGCTGGAAGATGATGGGGATGGAAAGGAGCAGGATGGGCAAAATAGTGTTGACTAAAGATCGAAAAGCAATGAGACCGGGAATGGAGGCCAGCACCAATACCGCCAGCGCAATCACCACCAACCCCCGCAGCACTTGCACGGCTCGTGTGCCCCGGATGAGCATGAACACGGCAAAGATTACGGCCGTGACTAATAAAATATCCAGCACACTGATCCAGTCCCATCGGAGATTACTTACTGTTTCCAGAATGCTGTCAACTGTAATTTCATTCATCCTACCCGGTTATTGGCGTAATTGCGAAAGCAGTTGTTGATAACTGGCGGCATTAGGTGGATTGAGCGTGAGAATTTTCTGGATAGTCTCCACGGCACTTACCGTGTCATTGGCTTCTAACTGCGCTTCACCCAATTTATCCAGCAGTTCAATGGCTTCTGTCACCCGCTTCTGCTGCACATAGAGACGAGACAAACGCTCGACCACGCTGGCGTCAGACGGCCGTTGCCGCGCCATATCTTCCAAAATACCCATCACCTTGTTCCCCCGCCCACTGCGCACCAGTTGCTTTAAATACTCGTCCAATTCCATCACCGCATTCACCGGCTGCCCCACTTTGTAATACAGGTCAACCAGGACAATGGCGGTACGTTCATCTTGTGGGTCCAGTTTGCGCAGTTCTTTATAAGCGGCCAAAGCCCGCCGCCAGTCAAAACGCTGCATATCAATGTCCGCCGTCAGCCGCAGCAGCTTCATTTGCCATTTGGCGCTCTCTTCGGCGCGTGGCGCCAGCTTCAACGCTTCCTGGTATGTTTCCCGCGCCTTGTCCACCTGGGCCAATTGGTAATACGCTTCGCCCATGGCCATATACTGTTCCAGGGCGCGGTCTATCTGCCCATGCCGCTTTTGCAGTTCAATCAAGCGACCACGAATGGAGAGATCGAGCGGCGTAAATTCAACGGCACGGCCGTAGGCAATCATCGCCCCATTGGCATCACCACGTACCTGGTACGTTTCGCCGACGACGATGAACTTACGGGCGGCTGTGTCCCGCCAGCCTTGTTTGCCCAGCACATCGCCCAACTGCACATGCGCCGGTAAATAATCGGGGGAGAGTTGGATAGCGCGGTAGGCTTCTTCAACGGCCGTGTCAAACATACCCCGCCGCGCATACTCCTGGCTCAAAAACAGCGATTCTAGCACCAGTTCCGACCCGGCTGTGAGCATATCCCCCAGCGTCATCAAACCCGCGTCAGAAATCGTATTCAGCCGCCCCCGCGCTTCCTTCACCTTATCCTCCCACCCCTTATGGCTCAGGAAATCCACCAATGCATTGGCAAACCCCGTCGCCTGGTCCACCTCTCCCTTTGCCGTCAAACTCTCCGCCAGATTCTCATACAACTCAATCAGCCGATCCGCCTGGTTATGCTGCACCGTGCGCAGGTCTACAATCTTCAACACATTAATGAAATGTTCGGTGGCTTTATCAATGTTGCCCCGCGCCCGATAACATTCCCCCAATGAAAAGTGGCTGGCTAATCGGTATTCATGGTCCTTGACCGAAAACTCAAATTCCTTAATGGCGTCTTCAAAACGCAGCTTGTCCTGGTAAAGCAAGCCCAGGTTAAAGTGCGCGGCAGCGCTGTTCACTCCGGCAGCCATCACCTGCTCATAGGCGCTGATGGCCTCATTGGTCATACCCCGTCGCTGGAAATCCAACGCCTGGCTCACCAACGCCTGCCGCTTCAACATGCGCGCGTCCATTTCCCCTTCGCCAAACAAATCCCCGGCCAACTGCTCCATGGCCATCCGGTGGGCGTCCTGAACGGGGGTGGCAGCCTCAGCCCGTTTATGCAGCCCACCCTCGCCATCCACCGTCAGCCGTTTGGTCAGGCTGCCGATCAGTCCCGATGTTTCGGCAACCGGGGCAGCGCTGTCCCGGATCGGGCGACCCGATTTGATCATCTCAATTGCCGTTAACACGTCTGCATTGCGCGGGTCCAGGCGCAGCGCCAACTGGCAGGCTTGCAGCGCTTTTTCTCGTTCACCTTGTTTGTTGAGAATACGGGCAATCGCCAGATATTCATGAATGGCGTTGGGGATAACACCCTGTTTTTCATAAACGGAAGCCAGTCGTTGATGGGCTTTGAGCAGGTTTGGCTCCAGGCGAACGGCCCGCAGCCAGTTATCCATGGCGTCATTCAGGCGGCGGCGGTTCAATTCCACTTCGCCAATGGCCATGTAAGTTTTACCGGCGTCTTCATTCATGCCCAACTGCTCTTGCATATCGGCTACCTGGCGCAGGTAAATAATGTCACCACGCGAGTAACGGGCCGCCAGTTTGAAATTGTCCAGAGCTTTGTCTAGCCGGTTGAGTTTATGATATGCGGTACCCAGTCCATCATAGGGGGCTGGTTCATTTGGGGCTAACTGCGCGGCAACCTCAAATTCCTTAATTGCCGCCTCCCATTTTTCATCCCATATGTGGGAATGACCATTGTTGAGTGCTTCTTCGTAACGAACACGGTTACCTGCCACAGCAGCGCCTCCAAATGTGTGGTTTGATGATTGACCAACGACGAGGTGAGTATACCACAGGGGAAAAGTGACGAAAAGCATACTGTAAACCTACTGGAGCTTTTGAAGCTCCGGCAGGTTTACGGGTATAATCGGGCACAATGAGCGTATACCTCCCGGCAAAGCGCCCCTTTTCCGTAACTCTCACTTTTTGGGGTGTTTTCTTTTTTGGCGTGTGGAATGTGAGCAAAGCTGTACTTCTTATTCAAAGTCGTGACCTCTTAGTCACTGGTGGCATACAGCCTGATCCACTGTGGTTGGCGGTGTTCGCGTTGGTGTGGGCGGGGTTGTTTGGGGGAGTAGCGTGGCTGTTACAGCAGCGACGGCCGTTTACCCAATACACCATCCCCCTCTTGCTGCTCCTGTACGGGTTGTACACCATCGGCCTGCGCCTCATCTTTTCGCCGCTGCCTTTTGCCGCCAACGGCGGCCTGCTTATCACCCTGTTTTTTGCGGCGGCGGTATTCTTGTCCTTTCTTGGGTTAAGGCGCGCCACAAGCCGGTATTATTTTCAAGAGGAGATTAGAGATTAGAGATTGGAGATTAGAGGTTTTGGAATCTCTAGTCCCCGATCTCTAATCCCCCAAAGCTATGAACCCCAAAATCGAACATCTACGAAAACTGAGACATGAAGCCCACCAGGGCGGCGGCGAGGAGCGCATTGCCAAACACAAAGCAGGCGGCAAATTGACGGCCCGCGAGCGTATTGACCTGCTGCTGGACAAAGGCTCCTTTCACGAAATTGATGCCTTTGTTGTCCACCGGGAGCGCAACTTTGGCATGGACCATAAAAAGTACCTGGGTGATAGTGTGGTGACCGGGTGGGGGACGATAGACGGCCGTCTCATCTACGTCTTCTCCCAGGACTTCACCGTCTTTGGCGGCAGCCTCAGCCAGGTACACGCCGAAAAAGTGTGCAAAATCATGGACATGGCCATGCGCAACGGCGCGCCCGTCATCGGCATTAATGATTCCGGCGGGGCGCGCATTCAAGAAGGGGTCGTCAGCCTGGGTGGCTACGCCGATATTTTCTTGCGCAACACCCTGGCCTCCGGCGTCATCCCCCAGATCAGCGCCATCATGGGGCCGTGCGCCGGTGGCGCGGTCTATTCCCCCGCCCTCACCGACTTCATCTACATGGTCAAAGAGAGCAGCTACATGTTCATCACCGGGCCAGATGTGGTTAAAGCCGTCACCGGCGAAGATGTCACCTTTGAACAGTTAGGCGGGGCCATGACCCACAACGCCCAAAGTGGCGTGGCCCACATGGCCGCCGAGAGCGAAGCCGACGCCCTCTTCCTCATCCGCGAATTGATGAGCTACCTGCCTTCCAACAACATGGAAGACCCCCCCTTTAAAGCCACCAAAGACGATCCCCTACGCACCGAAGCCGCCCTGGACACCCTGGTGCCGGACAACCCCAACAAACCGTATGACATCAAAGACGCCATCCATCTGATCATGGACGACGGCGAGTTTTACGAAATTCAGGAGCATTACGCCCAGAACATCGTGGTTGGATTTGCCCGGTTGGGCGGCTTCCCGGTGGGTATTGTCGCCAACCAGCCGATGGTCTTGGCCGGGGTGCTGGACATCAACGCCAGCGAAAAGGCCGGGCGTTTTGTCCGTTTTTGCGACTGTTTCAACATTCCGCTGATTGTGTTTGAGGATGTGCCCGGTTTTCTGCCGGGCGTAGACCAGGAATTGGGCGGTATCATCCGGCATGGAGCCAAACTGCTGTACGCTTTTTGCGAGGCGACCGTGCCCAAGATCACCGTTGTCACCCGCAAAGCGTATGGCGGCGCGTACTGCGTGATGAACAGCAAACACATTCGCGCCGACCTGAACCTGGCCTGGCCCACGGCCGAAATCGCCGTGATGGGGCCGGATGGCGCGGTGAACATCATCTTCCGCCGCGAATTGATGGCAGCAGAAGACCCGGCTGCTAAAAAAGCGGAACTGGTGGAGCATTACCGCGAGGAGTTTGCCAATCCGTATGCGGCGGCGCGGCGCGGCTATGTGGATGATGTGATCGAACCGCACGAAACACGGCCGCGCCTGATCAACGCCCTGAACATGCTGCAAAATAAACGAGACGAGAACCCGCCGAAGAAACATGGGAACATGCCTTTGTAATCGGTGAACGGTAATGGGTAATCGGAAAACATTAAAAACTGGTTTGGGAAGGAATTTGATGAAGTCATTGAAGAAAAAATTCATTTTTGTTTTAGGGTGTATATTGATTTTAGGGGCGGTTCTGGCGGCTTGTGGCAACCAGGAAGCGGCGGAGGCTTCGCCCACCGCCACTAATACCGCGACTTTGCCGCCATCGCCGGCGGACACGGCCGTACCCACTCTCACCCTTACCGCCACCCAGACGGCAACGCCAGAACCAACGGCAACGCTCCAACCGACCGATACGCCTACCACGACGCCGACGCCTGAGGCAACGGCAACGGCCGACGACAGCACAACGACACCTTCTGATTTTCCTCTACCCATTCCCACCGGCAACCCAGCGGCCGAATGGAACGGTATGCCCATTATGCCCCAGGCCATTGCCGGGGAAGGCAATGATGAAAGTTATGCGTTTATTGTTGAGGCTTCGCCCAATGAGATACAAACATTCTACGAACAAGAGTTGAGTAAATTAGGGTGGAGTCTGTTGGGTGTGGGTGAAGGAGAAACGGGCGCGATCTTGATGGTATTTCAAAATGGAGCAGAGGTGGCCTCTATTTCCATCCTCACAGTAGACTCTAGTACACAATATGTATTTCTGGTTAAATGATCTCGCCTGATATCTGGTAATTGGTAAACGGCAATCGGCAGGCCAAGCCGATTACCAATTACCAATTACCGATTACCGAATATGACCACAGATCAACTACTCCTCCAACGATTTGACAAGTTACTGATCGCCAACCGGGGCGAGATTGCCATTCGCATTGTGCGGGCTTGCCGCGATTTGGGCATTAAGACGGTGGCGGTCTTTTCGGATGCCGACCGCCAATCGCTGCATGTGCGGTACGCGGACGAGGCGTACAACATCGGCCCGCCGCCCGCGCGTGACAGCTATTTGCGCATTGACAAGATTTTGGACGCGGCTAAACGCTCTGGCGCGGAAGCGATTCATCCCGGTTATGGTTTTCTGGCAGAGCGGGCGGAGTTTGCTCAGGCGTGTAAGGACAATGGCATCGTTTTTGTCGGGCCGCCACCTTATGCAATTGCCGTGATGGGGGACAAACAGTCGGCGCGGGAAACGGTGAAACGAGCCGGCGTGCCGGTGGTGCCGGGCACAGAACCGGGACTGAATGATGCGGAGATGATAGCAGCGGCGGCGGGCATTGGTTTTCCGGTGCTGGTGAAGGCATCGGCGGGCGGCGGCGGCAAGGGAATGCGGCCAGTGCATGACCCGGCGATGCTGCCAGATGCGATTGCGGCAGCGCGGCGGGAAGCGGCGGCGGCCTTTGGCGATGACACGGTGTACCTGGAAAAGATGATTTTGGACGGCCGTCACATCGAAATCCAACTCCTGGCCGATATGCACGGTAACGTCATCTACCTGGGTGAACGGGAATGTTCCTTGCAGCGCCGCCACCAAAAGGTGATTGAGGAATGTCCCTCATTTGCCGTAGACGAAGATTTGCGGCGGCGTATGGGCGAGGTAGCGGTAGCGGCGGCCAAAGCGGTGAATTACGTCAGCGCCGGTACGATTGAGTTCCTGGTAGATAAAAACAAGAACTTCTACTTTCTGGAGATGAACACCCGCTTGCAAGTGGAACATCCGGTGACGGAACTGGTGACAGGGGTGGATATTGTCCAGGAGATGCTGCGCATTGCCCGCGGGCGGCGGCTGCGCTTTAAGCAAGAAGACATTAAGATGAGCGGCTGGGCCATCGAATGCCGCATTAACGCCGAAGACCCGTACAACAATTACCTGCCCTCGACGGGCAAGGTGACGATGAGCCGGGTGCCGACGGGGCCGGGGGTACGGGTGGACACGGCCGTGTACCCCGGTTTTGAAATCACTCCCTACTACGATTCGATGATTGGCAAATTGATTTGTTATGGCGAAACCCGCGCCGAAGCCATTCTGCGGATGCGCCGCGCCCTGGCTGAATATCGCATCATGGGGGTGCAAACGAACATTCCCTTCCACCAACACATGGTGGAAACGCCCAGCTTTTGGACGGGCCAGTTTGACACGCGCTTTGTGGAAGAGCGATTCAGCATGAGTGACCGGGAATCGCCGCGAGAGATGGAAGCGGCCGTCATGGCCGCCCTCATCGCCCATCGCCAGAGCCAGCAAGCCAGCCAGATTATGGCCCCTGGCGGGCGTGATGTAAGCAACTGGAAATGGTACAGCCGGTGGGAGCGACTAAGACGGTGAGCAGTGAACGGTGAACAGTAAGCAGTGAATGGTGGTTGGTATGAAATATTTTGCCAGAGTGAACGATAAAGAGTTTGAAATTGTGATTGACAGCGATCAGGAAGTGATTGTCAATGGTGTAGTGTATGAGATGGATTTTCAACTGCTACACGAGGATGGTGTCCTCTCGTTACTGCTGAATAACCGTTCGCTGGAAGCGGTAGTCCGTGAGCGGGACGATACCTGGGAAGTGCTGACGCGCGGCGAACTGTATGCGGTGCGGGTGCAGGATGAACGCATGTACCGCCTGGCACAGGCGCGGGGTAGTGGCCCAGCGGTCAGCGGCGAAGCGCAAGTCCGTTCACCCATGCCCGGCGTCATCGTGGCCGTAGCCGTAGTTGAAGGCGACGCGGTGCGCCAGGGGGATAAGGTGATCATCCTGGAATCCATGAAGATGGAAAATGAACTGCGCGCGCCCCGTGATGGCATCATCAGCCGGATCAACATCAGCAAGGGTGACAGCGTGGAAAAAGACCAGGTGTTGGTCGTGATAAGTGAACCAGAGGATGAGGGGTAATCCGTAATCGGTTATCGGTTATCCGAAGTCCGAAGTCGGAGGTCTGACATCGGGCTTCGGATAAGGGCAAGATAATGGCGCGGCAGGGTGATCATTTTGAGGTGGAAGTGAAGTTTTGGGTGGCGGAGCACACGGCCGTGCGCCAACACCTCCTCTCGCCAGGGGGCCATCCTCAGCAAACCGCGCGTTTTTGAGCGCAACCTGCGCCTGGATACGCCCGACCAGCCGTTGTTGCAAAAACGGCAGTTGTTACATCAGGGTGTAACGAGCTGGTAGGAAGGTGTAGGTACGGCCGGGGCGCGCACTAACACGTCAAGGTACCACCACCACTCACCTGCGGAGGGCTGGAGACGCTCGCGTTCGTCGGCAAGATTGACAAAACGACTTAATTCCGCCAATACTTTGTCGGCCTGGAGGGCCAGCTTACGGTCCGCTTCAGCTAATTGGTTTTTTTCTAGTGGTGAAAGCGTGTACTCAATCTCAGCCAGTTCACTACGCCGTGCCAACATTTGCAACTGTTCAATGCCACTGGCTTCCGGGTACTCTACATCTACCAGATAATTTTTTAGTAACAGGTTCATCTCAAAATGTCCTCAAGTTTTCCTACCAGACGGTATCTTGGGTCTTGAAAGTAATTTTCAGGTTCATCAGGTGGGAAGGCCGTCTCCATCACGCCATCCATGCCAAACATAGCTAACCAAAGTCGTGTTTGATAAGTGGCAACTACTGTTGGGTAATACATGTTGCCAAACTGATATACGTAAACAGATGCTTCCCTGTTGGAAACAATGAACTGTATGATAGCATTATACTCAGCAAAAGAACTTCCTGGTGGGATTTGCCCAAGCCGGATACGTTTAGCCACATGTACTTGGTCTTTCCCTGGTCGCCAGTGAATCTGTTCTTGTACCAGACGGATAGCGTTTGCCACTTGTACTTGTAAATGAGCAGGTAACGATGACATTATGAGGAGATTATACCAATTGAGTAAAGCATGTTACCAGGATTGAGAACTTTTTTAACGGTATAATAAAAACCAATGACAAAGGACAAAGAACAAGGGACAGATCGTTTAGAGGTAGAGGTGAAGTTTTGGGTGTTGGCGCACACGGCCGTGCGCCAAACCTTGCTCTCGCTAGGGGCCATCCTCAGCAAACCGCGCGTTTTTGAGCGCAACCTGCGCCTGGATACCCCCGACCAGCAGTTGTTACAGAAACGGCAGTTGTTACGGGTGCGGCAGGACACGGCCGTGACCATCACCTTCAAAAGCGATACGATCACTTTACCGGGCAGTGAGGCCAAAGTACGCGAAGAAATTGAATTCCAGGCCAGTGATGGGGAAACGGCCGTGCTGCTCTTCCAGCGCCTCGGTTACAGCCCGGTGCAAGTGTATGAAAAGTACCGCGAAACCTTCCAATTGGGTGAGGTGGAAGTGGTGCTGGACGAACTGCCCTTTGGCAACTTTGTGGAATTGGAAGGCCCCGAACCGGCCATCAAAACGGCCGCCGCCCAACTAGGGCTGGATTGGCAGCGACGCCTGCTCACCAACTACCTGGCGCTCATGGCCCAACTGCAATCCCATCACAACCTCCCCTTCCACGACCTCACCTTCGCCAACTTTGCCAATCAGCCCTACGCCATTGCCGATATTTTGCCTTGAGCAATTGCCTGATAACAAACCGCTCTGTATGATGGATGCTAATTGCAATGTACAACTTATCCTTAAGTTGGACAGGACTAGAGAATAAATCATGGAAGATGACCAATACGACAATCTAAATGCAAAACGTGAACACCTTGAGGAATGGGCGAAAAGACTCAAGAAAGCTAATGAAATTTTGCCTTTTGTGCAAATGCAATTAGATATTACCAATTGGGAATTGGAAGCACTCGATGCTCGTCCTGAGGAAGCAAGTGAAATTGTATTGCCAGGTCTTATGGGCACGTTTAAGCGTGAGCATGACTATTTGATTGACGCACTTCCGTTGATGCCTGACTATGATGCAAGATCGATACTAAATTCGACAGCTGTTTCTACAGCAGGTTCAGCAAATTTTTACGAATATATTTCTCGTGTAGGTGATCTTGGTACACCAATTGCCATTGAGTACGCTCATACATTCACAGGAGCTTATCAGAAGCTGCAAGAAGCTCAGAACCGTTTGGAGGATGTTCGCAATCTCGTTAAAGAACTAAACAACCCGCAAACTCTTGAAAGGCTTGATCGAGCTGCAGACGGGCCTCAGAGTACCAATTGTGACGAAGTTATTCGACAAGAGGCGAAACGTTCGTCCTTAATTCAGCGTCTATCAGAAATTGCGAAGGATCGAGAAGGGGGCGCGCTAACAAAGATTGAAAATGTTTGGGTTCAGATGTTAGACCATGCTTATACGGTGTTGAGATTGGTTAATTTATCAAAATGAGGAAATGCTGCCCGAAGCTGGCGTTATGTGGTAAAGGTCTCTATGGTTGACTTCTTAACATTACTTTATCCAAACTCAAATGAGATAAGATTTCTTTTCTATTTGGTGCAGGAAAGTACCAGGCTTGACCTTGAGATCGGCATCTCCTTCGAAGGATCTGAAATGAGACACATAATATTTAAGCAAGTTTCTAATTTTCAGTTCTCATTCTGTGATGAGGAATCTCTGCCACATTCTATTATCGGTTTTGATTATTGGGACTCCAATTCCGGGCAAAAATTGTATGAATGGGAACTGAATAGCGATAGCTGTACTTGGAACTTCCGGGCTCCATTTCCTGAGATTGAAGAAATTATTGGTGAATCCTCACAAAAAAGTGAATGAAGCAGGAATTATCAGTTCAGTTGATAAAGATCGTTTGCACATTCGGAAAATAATGGCAGCCAAGAAAATATGAATCCAATTGCTTTGGGAATGGTTGTTTTGGGGTTTTTGCTGGTGTCGCTAGGGTTGCTTTTGCTTGCCAGGCACAGGAAAGTGGCCGGTATAGCTGTCTCCTTATTGGGTTTGGGCGTCACGGCCGTACCCTTCATCATCACCTTTTTTCTATCAAGCTAAACAATGAGGACGAGTCATGGAACTTGAAAGACCAGATTTGAGCCAGGTTGCGCCGGAGGTGGTGGCGTATATTGAGGCGCTGGAGGCGGAACTGGCGCAGCGACCCGACGACCAGCCCGAACGCGCCCCCATCCCCCAAGAGCCGCCTACCACCATTAACGTTATCAGCCTCAGCCACCACGGCCGTGCCAAACGCACGCCCCGCCACTTCTACGGCCGTCAGCGCCGCGCCGGGATGGGGGTGTTTGACCTGGAAACGACCCCGCCCGACTTCCCCGCCCACCTGGCCCTGGCCGAGGAAGAAGGTCATTTGCTGCTGGTGAGTAATCACGGCCGGGCCTTCCGCCTGCCCGTCAACGCCCTGGTGGAAACCCCCGTCCGCGCCCCTGGGCAGTTGACCCTGGGCAGCCTTTCCCTGCGCGAGAATGAACAGATTGCCGGTATCCTGCCCGCCGATGGCGGCCCCCAAGGGGGCAAATATCTGGTCATGGTCAGCCAGCGTGGTTGGGTGCAGCGCGTCCGCGATGGTTACCTGGGCAAAAGCCTGATCAACGGCATGAGTTTTCACAATGTCAAGGATGGTGGGCTGATCACGGCCGTTTGCTGGACAAACGGCGACGGCGACCTGTTCATAACCACCCGGCAGGGCAAAGGCATTCGCTTCCGCGAAAGCCAGGCGTCGGAGCGGGGTGGCCTGGGGCTGCGCGTGGAGTTGGGGGATGAAGTGGCGGCGGTCACGGCCGTGTACCCCCACAGCCGCGTCTTTATGATCACCCACGATGGCAAAGGGACGGTGCGCCAGATGGAAACCTTCGCCGCCAACAAAGCGCCCGGCGCGGGCGGCAAAGCGTTGATGAAGACCGAGAAACTGATTGGCGCGGTCACGGTCAACGATGGCGATGACCTGTTTATCATCTCCCAACTGGGCAAAATCATCCGCTTCCCCGCCGATGACGTACCCGCCAAAGAGGGGGCCGTACAAGGCGTGAACTGTATGGCACTGCGCAATGATGAAGTCACGGCCGTGACCGTTGCTCACCTGTAGGGCAAGATTCCATCTTGCCCTACAACAAGAGGAAAACATGCTAGACAAAGCCAAAGAACTACAAGACGAATTGATCCGTTTACGGCGGGACATTCACGCTAATCCTGAACTGGGATTCCGTGAATTCCGCACGGCCGCGCTGGTGGCCGACACCCTGCACAAATTAGGCATCCCGGTGCAAACCGGCGTCGGCCGTACCGGGGTGGTGGGTACCATCGGCAATGGCAACGGCCCCACCATCGCCATCCGCGCCGACATGGACGCCCTGCCCATCCGGGAAAAGACCGACCAATCCTATGCCTCCCAAAACGACGGCGTCATGCACGCCTGCGGCCACGATTCCCACACCGCCATGCTGCTGGGCGCGGCGCATCTGCTCAAACAAAGTCTGGTCGCCGAACAATGGCAGGGCACGGTACGCCTGCTCTTCCAACCCTCGGAAGAAGCATTTGACGAAAACGGCATTAGCGGGGCCACGGCCATGATTGACGATGGCGCATTGAAAGACATAGACGCGGTGATCGCTTTGCACGTGGCCTCACATCGGCCGGCCGGAGAGGTGGCTTTCCACGATGGCTATTCGCTGGCGAATGTGGATTCCTTTGAGGCCTGGTTGTATGGTGATGGTGGGCACGGCGCGTATCCACACCGGGGCAGCGACCCGCTGTACATGCTCAGCGCCATCTTGCCGGTGGTGTATGGCATCCCCTCGCGGCGCATCAATCCGTTACGGCCGTGTGTCCTCAGTCTGGGCGAAATTAGCGGCGGCGCGGCCCCCAACGTCATCCCCAACCAGGTGTACATTCAGGGCACCATCCGCTCCCACGACGCCGATGTGCGTGAACAACTATGGGCCGAAGTGGAAGCCGCCTTCAAACTGAGCGAGAGCATGGGTGGTCGTTACCAGTTCAAACTGCACAAAGGATACCCGGCGCTGTTCAACGACGCCAGCGTCAACGATTGGATGCGAGATGTCACGCGCGATCTGGTAGGGGAAGCCGCCATCGTCAACGGTGAATTTGGTATGGGTGCGGAGGATTTTGCCTACATGACCCAACAGGCGAAGGGGGCGATGTTCATGCTGGGTGCGGCCATTGATGACGGCCGTATCCGCAATCACCACACCGATATTTTTGACATTGACGAACAGGTCTTGCCCATTGGCGCGGCCGTGCTGGCCGAAACGGCGCGCCGGTTTGTGACGGGGCAATTGAGTTAAAAGTGCCAGGCACAGGGCAAAACCTCCTGGTTTGTCCAATGCCTTATGCCCTGTGCCTGGCACTACTTATCCGAAGCGCCAACGGCCGTAACTCCACATGACTGCCGACAACCTTAATCCGAAGTCCAAAGCCTGTGCTCTGACATCGGGCTGCGGATCACCGATTTCGGATTACTGGGTACAATTCACCCATGATATGGGTTGGTCTGGCTGTGAGTGTCATGTTGCTGGGGCTGTTGCTATATTACCTGCTGGTGGTGACAGAGGGAGTATTTCTGGGACGGCGGCTGGTGGTGTGGTTATATGACCGGGTAGCGGGTACGTATGATACCCGCAAAGCGGTGGACCCTGACTATGAGACGTTTTTTCTGGCACGGCCGTTGCAACATCACCTGAAACATCTTCCCAATCCGCTCATTCTGGATGTAGCCACCGGCACGGGACGGCTGCCGGTGGCTTTGTTGGAGCAGCCACTCTTTCACGGCCGTGTCATGGGTCTGGATGCGTCTGGGAAAATGCTGGCGATGGCGGCGGATAAGCTGCGGCCGTACCACTTCCGCGCCGCCCTGGTACAACAAACCGCCGACCGATTACCATTTACGGCCCACACCTTTGACGCTGTCACCTGCCTGGAAGCGTTAGAATTTTTTCCAGACGATGAGACGGCCGTGCGCGAAATGGTGCGTGTGCTCAAACCGGACGGCGTATTGCTGGTTACACGCCGTAAAGGGGCCTGGGGCAAGGCATTTCTGGGTAACTACCGGACAGTGGCCCAATTTGAAGCCTTTTTAAGGACAGCCGGGCTGGAGACAGTTTATACTGTGCCCTGGCAACAAGAGTATGATCAGGTATACGGTCGTAAACCGACCATACCAAGATAGGGGGCAAGCCGCCAGCTTGTCCTATAACCCACCTTTCAAAGGAGAATCCTCGTGAAAAAATTTTGGTTTTTGACAATTATTCTTGTGTCAAGCTATTTCCTGATGGTCTTTCCAGCCCTGACGAAAGGGCAGAGTACCGTAGAGGCTGAAGTTCTGGCAGCCTTGCCCACGGACCAGATTATCGTCCAGTTTACAGACCCGGCAGCCGAAGCAAGGTTGATCGGCCTGACCGAGGGGCAGTTCTTGCCCCTCCTCAGTCAGGCAGCGGGTGTTTCTGTCACCTATTTTCGCCCCATGTCTGGAGACGCCCACGTTTTGAAACTACCCACGGCCGTACCGCCCAAAGAAGCCGCGCAAATGGCCGCCGAAATGGCTAAATTGGACGGCGTGGTGTATGCCGAACCCGATCTGATCAAAACGGTGGACGGCCGTGCCCACCAGACGCTTCTCGCCCCGGAACTCACGCCCAATGACACCGCTTTCAACCAGCAGTGGCACTATCACTACACCGCCGGCACATCGGAAGGTCTGAACCTGGTCAATGCCTGGAACCTCTACACCGGCTCCAACAGCACCGTCGTGGCCGTCATTGATACGGGTGTCTTGTTAGGCCACAACGATCTGGCCGGAAAAACTGTAGCTGGCTACGACTTTATTGCAGATGTGTTTGTAGCCAATGATGGCAACGGCCGTGACAACAACCCCGCTGATCCCGGTGACTGGATATTAGCCAACGAGTGCGGTTTTGCTCACAGTGCCCAAGATAGCTCATGGCATGGCACCCATGTCGCGGGGACAATTGGCGCAGCCACCAACAACAATCTCGGTGTCGCTGGCGTCAACTGGAATGCGCGCATCTTGCCCGTGCGTGTTCTGGGTAAATGTGGTGGCTACATCTCCGACATCGTAGACGGGATGCGCTGGTCAGCCGGGCTGGCTGTAACCGGCGTCCCCGCTAACGCCAACCCCGCAGACGTATTAAACCTGAGTCTAGGAGGGCCGGGCAGTTGCTCCACCACCGAACAAAACGCCATCAATGCCATCGTCGCTGCCGGGAGTGTGGTGGTGGTAGCGGCCGGCAATGATAATGCCAATGCGGCCAATTACAGCCCCGCCAGTTGCAATAATGTCATCACTGTCGCCGCCAATGACCGCACCGGCGACCGCGCCTTTTACAGCAACTTTGGCAGCGTGGTAGAAGTAACCGCTCCTGGCGGCGAAACCAACGTTGAAGCCAATGGCATCCTTTCCACCCTGGATTCTGGTACGCAAGGCCCCGCGAACGATCATAGCTACGCCTTTTACCAGGGCACCAGCATGGCCACGCCCCACGTGGCCGGGCTGGCCTCTCTCATCATGGGTTTGCGCCCCGCCTATACCCCCGCTCAGGTACTTGCCTTACTGGAAGATACTGCCCGACCCTTCCCTGGCGGCAGCACCTGCACCACCAGCAATTGTGGCGCCGGTATTGTGGATGCGTACCAGGCGCTAACGCAGCTCAACGTTGTTTTTGACACGGCGGTTTATTTGCCCGTCATCTACAAACCGGCGCCACCGGCCCCGCCACCCCCACCCCCGTCGCCCATCGTCAATCCCGGTTTTGAAAGCGGGCCAACGGGCTGGACACAATACTCTGCCCACGGCTGGCCTTTGATTTTGAGTTCAGGCTTTCCCTCCGGTGTGGCGCCTCATGCCGGCAGTTGGGCTGTGTGGTTAGGTGGAGAATATGACGAGGTTTCTTACATTCAGCAAAGCGTTACCGTCCCGGCGGCCACACCATACCTGTCTTACTGGCATTGGATCGCTTCGCAAGATATTTGTGGCTTTGATTTTGGCTTTGTCCAGGTCAACAGCGTTACTATCCATGATTATGATTTATGTGACAGCACAAGCACTGGCGGTTGGGTCAGGCACAGTGTGAACCTGGGGGCGTATAGTGGGCAGACGGTAGCCATACGCATAGGCGCCGCCACAGATAGCTCTTTGAACAGCAACCTGTTTGTGGATGATGTTTCCTTCCAGGCCAGCGCCAGCGCACCGACCACCTTGCCGCCCTCCGGCTACAACCCGACTCAAAGCAAGCAAGCGGTTAATCCCTGACCAGCAGGTGCGACGCACTTCAAAAGTGCGTCGCACCTCTTTAGCGCAGCGTAATCTGCTGCGGCTGGTTGCCGTCGGCGGCTACCGTCAGTTGGATGCTGGCGACATTGGCCGGAATGCGGAGATCGGCCTTGAAGCCAGACATGTTTTTGCCTTCGATGTTTAATTCAGCCCGGAATTGGTCGGTGGTCTGATCAGGGTCAAGCTGGTTGCGATTGGTAAGACGGCCGTCCAGTACCGTGAAATCTACCCCGGCATAAGTGAAAGAACGGGGCAGCGTAGTCAACGGGCTATGGTAGAATTGTTTCATCATGAACTATCCACCGCTTGATGAGGGAGAACTGGAGCGACTGCAGCGTGATACTTTCCGCTACTTTGTCAAAGAAGCCAACCCAACGAACGGTCTGGTGCGTGACAACACACGCAGCGATTCGCCGGCCAGCATCACGGCCGTCGGCCTGGGCTTGTCCGCTTATACCGTGGCCGTGGAACGGGGCTGGGTCAGTCGCGCCGAGGCGGTGGCGCGCGTCCTGACTACGCTACGTTTTTTCAGCCAGGCTCCCCATGGGCCGGAGCCGGACGCCACCGGCTACAAAGGCTTCTACTATCACTTTCTGGATATGGATAGCGGCCGTCGCGTTTGGCAGTCGGAACTCTCGACGATAGACACAACCTTTCTGGTGTCCGGAATGCTGGCGGCCGCTGCCTATTTCGATCAGGACACAGCCAAAGAGCGTGAAATTCGCCAGCTGGCCGACACGCTATACCGGCGAGTCGAGTGGCCCTGGGCACTCAACGGTGGGTTGACCGTCTCTCATGGCTGGCGCCCGGAAGAGGGTTTTATCAGGTATCGTTGGGAGGGCTACAACGAAGCCTTGCTCCTTTATGTGCTTGGTATAGCTTCTCCCGCTCACCCCCTACCGCCCAAAAGTTACCAGGCTTGGAGCAAAACATATGTCTGGCGGGAATTGTATGGAATCGAATATCTTCATGGTGCATCGCTCTTTATGCACCAGCTTTCCCACGGCTGGATAGATTTTCGGGAGATTCAAGATGCGTTCATGCGGCAAAAGGGTATCGATTATTTTGAGAATAGCCGGCGGGCTACGTACGTCCAACAGCAATACGCGATGGCTAACCCCCGTGGATTCCGCGGTTACAACGGGCACTGCTGGGGAATAACAGCCAGTGATGGCCCCGGTCCGGCGACACGCTGTATTGACGGCGTCGAGCGCCATTTCTTCGATTACCTGGCGCGCGGTATTCCCGACGGACCTGATGATGGTACGATTGCCCCGTGGGCGGCCGCCGCATCGTTGCCCTTCGCCCCGGAAATCGTCTTGCCGGCGTTACGCTATTTCAACGAAGTCTATCCGGAGATGACCAGCAAATATGGCTTCAAGTGCAGCTTCAATCCCACCTTTACCCGTGAGGGCAGCGCTGAGAGGGGCTGGGTTTCGCAAGGCTACTATGGCCTGGACCAGGGACCTATCGTCTTGGCATTGGAGAATTATCGCACCGGCTTTTTTTGGAAGTTAATGCAGGGCTGTTCTTACCTTGTCAGCGGTCTGCGCCGGGCCGGCTTTGCGGGTGGTTGGCTGGCCGGGTAAGGCCATGAGTGAAAGTGACCTGGCCTGCTGTAAGCGCTGGTGGCCGACCGGGATGATGCTCGTGCCGGCGGCGGGCGGCGGCTCCACATTACACGCTCTGTACTGACGCATGATAATAGTTTGTCAGAAAAAGATTTTGGATTTGGCATGTTGGGGCTGGTGGATCAGCTCGCCATGAAACAAGGAGATATACCCCTGGCCCACAGCTATTATCGAGCGGCTTTAGCCCTCTACACTGACTTCGGGAACAAGCCGCTTGCCCTACATGTACAGCAAAAATTGGCTGAGCTTGGGGTTGACTGAATATAGACCAGTCTATATAATTTTATATGTTGGTGTGAAAATGAGTAACAAACGCGACCAGATTATTGAAACCACCTGTCAGTTGATTGAAATACAGGGCTACCACGCCACCGGGCTGAATCAGATTTTGGCGGAGAGCGGCGCGCCTAAGGGGTCTCTTTATTACTACTTCCCAGAGGGCAAAGAAGAATTGGCGATAGCGGCAATTGAACGCACCAGCCGGGGTATTGAAGGTAACATTCAACAGGTGATGACGGCCGTGCCCGACCCCATCGGGGCAATCAACCAGTTTATCCTGGGGCTGGCAGAAGTGGTAGAAGCGTCTGGCTTTCGGGCGGGGGGGCCGATTACGGCCGTAGCGGTGGAAGCGGCGTCTACCAATGAGCGGCTGCGGCTGGCCTGCCGCGACGCTTACCGGCGGTGGCAGGATACCTTTGCCGCCCGGCTACGCGCTGGCGGCTACAGCGACAACCGGGCCGAGTCGCTGTCCACTCTCATCATCGCCGCGCTGGAAGGGGCCATCATTCTCAGCCGCAGCCAACAGGATGCACGGCCGTTGCGCCAGGTGGCGGCGGAGATTGACGCCTTATTACAGACAGGGGCATAATTTTTTTACCGTCGTTATACAGACTGGTCTACAAATTGGAGTGAATGATGAACAACCCTATTTTGGTGACAGGCGCGTCCGGTAACGTGGGGCGCGAAGTGGTGCAAAATTTATTGGCGATGGGGCAGGTGGTGCGGGCGACGGCCGTTGATGCGCAGGACGCGCAATATATACCGGGCGGCGCTGAGATTGTCTTGTTTGATTATGCCGACCCGGCCACCTACCATGCTGCGTTCGACGGCGTGGAAAAGGTATTCCTGTTGCGGCCACCGGCGATTTCGGATGTGGCCCACACCATCAAACCGGCCGTGACCTATGCAGTGGCAGCCGGGGTGAAACATATTGTCTTTCTGTCGCTTATTGGCGCAGAGAACAATCATTTTGTGCCTCATTACAAGATTGAAAAGATGCTAGAAACAGTGGGCATGGCCTACACGTTTTTGCGCGCCGGCTTTTTCATGCAAAACCTGAATACCACGCACCGGGCCGATATTGTTAAAGAGAATGACATTTTCATTCCAGCGGGGCAGGGGCGCACCGCTTTTATTGACACGCGCGATATTGGCGCGGTGGCCGCCAAAGTGTTGACGGAACCGGGCCACGAAAACACAGCGTATGCACTGACCGGCCATGAGACGTTGACGTATGGGGAAGTGGCCGACATTTTCAGCCAGGTGTTAGGGCGGGAAATTCAGTATAGCAATCCCTCCTTACCGAATTTTGCCTGGCGGATGCGGCAGCGGGGCTATCCCTGGAGCTATATAGGGGTGATGTCTGGCATTTACCTGACAACGCGATTGGGGCTGGCGGAGAAGGTGACCGGGGATACGGCCGTGTTGCTGGCTCGTCCCCCGATTTCCATGCGTCAATATGTGCAGGATTATGCGTCTGTGTGGCAGGAACATAAAAAGTAAAAGAACACCTAACGCTTTGGCCGGTCGCCAGACCATGCCAGGCAAGGGCTGTCAAGGGCAAATTAAAAGGAGAATATGATGACAACTTATAATCAATCAAACGAGAGGAAGCAGGTAGACAACGGCCGTGTCTGGAAAGCCGGTTTGCTGGCTATCGGCGCTGCGGTAGTGGCTAACCTGGTCACGTTTTTAATCTTGTCTGCCCTGCTGGAGTTACCGGCCGATTTTCCGCCGTTGAGCGTGGGCGCCATTGCCTTTCTAACCGCCCTGTTTACATTTGTGGCGGTGGTGGTGTTTGCCGTGGTGGCCCGTGTGGCCAGACGCCCGATCCGCACCTACCGGATCATCGCCACTGTCACCTTTGTGATCTCCATCATCCCCAATCTGCTGGCAGCGATGAATCCGGCGTCCTTTCCCTTTCCCGGCGGTACGTCCACGGCCTTTTTGGTGCTCATTGTCTTCCATGTGGTAGCCTTTCTGGTGACTGTTAGTATATTAACCACAAGGACAGTACGGAAATGAGGTTCTTCGGGGGTGTGTCGCCCATCCAGACCATGCGCCATAATGAGTTGGGGGAGCTAACGATACCGATACGGGGCTGGCTGGCGTACATCGGCAACCCCGCCTGGCGCGAGAGTTTTGTGCTGCGATAGGTGGACCATGAAGATTGACATTTTTCACGACACGGCCTGCCCCTGGTGCCGCATTGGGAAGAGACATTTGCAACTGGCCCTGGCCGATTGGCCCGAACCCGTGCAAGTTGAATACCACACTTTTTTCTTGAACGACGCCATTCCCCCAGAAGGGTATGAATTTCGCGCCTATATGCGGCAGAAAGGGAGCAACCGGATTCCGCTGGAACAATTTTTTGACGCACCCCGGCAGCGTGGGGCAGAGGTGGGGCTGGTTTTCAACTTTGAGCAGATCGAAAAGGCGCCCAATACCACACTGTCTCACCGGTTGATCGCCCTGACGCCGCCAGATCAAAAGGAAGGGGTGATTGATGCGGTGTATGCGGCTTATTTTGAACACGGCCGTGACATTGGCGATCTGGACGAACTGGTAGCCGTTGCTGTGGCCTGTGGCCTGGATGCCCAAACCATACGCGCCCAATTACAGGCGGACCACGGGCTGGCGCAGGTTTTGGCCGAAGTGGAATGGGCGCGGGCACAGGGAATTAGCGGGGTGCCGTTTTTCATTGTGAACGGCCGTTATGCCTTCAGCGGCGCCCAACCACCCCACCTCATCCGCCAGGTATTGCAGCAAGCGTCTGCTGACTGAGCGGGCAGCGCCAGGCAAGGAGTAAAACAGCTTTTGTTAACCACATGGGATCCACCCTTGCCTGTCGCTATTTCGTTTGACGCAACCCGGCGGTAGTGCTACCATCCCGCCATGATCAATTGGCGCGTTTTCGGTTATTATTACCGGTATCACCACACAACCTCGACGCCGCTGCGCCAATGTGTGGCTGCCTGGCATTAACCGGCAACCCATCACCATGAAATTTGGCAGGACGCGGCGTAAAACCCGCGTCCTTTTGTTTACCAATAACAGTTCGCAAATGGCACATCATCTTCTTTCTACTTCTTCCTCTTTGCCTCTTTTGTACTTTGCGCCTTTGCGTCAAATCATCCATCAGGAGACGAACAGTGACCCATAACGCATACGAAGAACTCAAGTGGCGTGGTTTTGTTTATGACCATACCGAGGATGTGCCAGAAGTGCTGGCAAAGCAAAAAATCACCCTCTATAACGGCTTTGACCCCACCGGGGACAGCCTGCATATCGGCCATCTGGTGCCGATGATGGCCCTGGCGCGGTTACAACGTTTCGGCCATACGCCGATTGCCCTGGCGGGCGGCGGCACGGGCATGGTGGGCGACCCCAGCGGCCGTTCCGATGAGCGCAATTTGCTGACCCGCGAAGAGGTAGAGGCCAATCTAGCCAGCATCCAGAAGCAATTGGCCGGGGTGCTGGATTTTGAGGTCAAAAGCAACCCGGCGCGCATTATGAACAATGCCCATTGGCTAGTGGAGTTGAATTTGCTGGAGTTCTTACGGGATGTGGGCAAACATTTCACGGTGAATTACATGATGGCTAAGGATTCGGTGAAGTCGCGGCTGGCACGGGAGGATGGCATCTCTTACACCGAATTTAGCTATATGCTGTTACAGGCGTATGATTTTATGCACCTGTTTACCCATCACCACTGCGTGATGCAGATGGGCGGCAGCGATCAGTGGGGGAACATTGTGGCTGGCGTGGAATTGATTCGTAAGGTGCAGGGGGCGAAGGCGCACGCGCTGGTTTTTCCGCTGATTACGCAGGCGGATGGGACGAAGTTTGGCAAGACGGCAGCGGGCACCAATGCCTGGCTTTCCGCAAAACGCACGTCGCCGTATCGTTTTTACCAGTTCTGGTACAACACAAATGATGCCGATGTGCTCAATTACCTGAAATACTTCACCTGGCGGGATCAACACGAAATTACGGAACTAGAAAACGCGGTGTTTGAACAGCCAGAGCAGCGGGAGGCGCAGCGGCGGCTGGCGCAGGATGTGACGCGCATGGTGCATGGGGACACGGCCGTACACAAAGCCGAAAAAGCGGCGGCCGTCCTCTTTGGCGGCGACCTGGAGGGGTTGGATGCAGCCGACATCTGCGACATTTTCGCCGACGTACCCTCCAGCGAGATCGCCCGCACCGACCTGGGTGGTGATGGGTTGCCGGTGGTGGATTTGCTGGTGAGCAGTGGGCTGGCGAGTTCTAAGGGAGACGGCCGTCGGGCCATTCAAGGCGGCGGCATTTACCTGAACAATCAACGGGTGGAAGAACCGGGGCAAATGGTGACAGGTGAGCAAAGCATTGACGGTCAATTCCTCATCCTGCGCAAAGGGCGCAAAGCATACCATCTGGTGAAATTGCAAAGCTAAAGGGGCATCAAAGATTTCGCATATTGCCCAGATTCTCCTTTAATCAGTAAAATCTACGTAATCTTTTGATTATTTCAGGATAAGCGCATGGTTTCACCTCAATCTAGACTTGTTACTTCTGAAATGATGCAGACGGGGCAAAGGCCGACGCTTTTTACTGGCGGCGCGTGTAATATCCAGACGGCCGAAGGGCCGATCCGCAATCCGGGACGGGACTCGTTGGCCGCCTGGCTGGATGAGATGGGGCTGTCTTATTTTGACCCCCAAATTCATCCCACCACACACGGCCGTGACTACATCTGGGAGATTGACGGCCCCCGCGAAAAACAGGCCCGCGAGGAAGCTAAATTGCGGGTGTATGAGATTACACCCACCACGATAGCCGCCATTTCTATGTTAGAGATTATGGATGATGCCTGTCACGGCCGTGTTACCATCGTCTGGTTTAATGAAGGGCGCACCTTCGCCCCGTTGGGGCTGGGCGCACGCGACGAATTCAAAAATAACGAGACCTTACAGCAGCAAATCGGCGAAACCGCCTACTCACACCTGCTGGCCTACATCAATGCCGGTCGCCAACTGCGTGGCGAAATTGCCACTCTCCTGGCTAACTGCCCCCATATCACCTTTGTAGACAACCTCGACGAACTCAAAGCTCATATCTTCTCCTTACGCCACTGGCTGCAATTGGAACGATCATCTATCCATCCCAAGAGGTAAACCGATGTCAAAATATCCTGTTCAAACCAACAAGCCCAATGCCCCCTGGATGATTTACCGCCTGGAAGAGGATGACAAACTGATCACCTATTTTGAACGGGAAGACGAGGCACCCCAGGAAACAGACAAGTTCATCTATCTCAGGGTGTGAGCCGTTTCTGGTCGCGGGGGAAGAGTGTAGCCAGACGCACATTGGGCAGCCCCAATAGCTGCATCAGCAGCCGTTCTAACCCGATGGCAAAACCGCCGTGTGGCGGCATTCCATAGCGAAATGCTTCCAGATAGCTTTCAAACGGTGCAACCGGTAGATTGGCCTTGTCCAGCGCCGCCAGATAGTCATCATAGCGGTGCAGCCGCTGCCCGCCGGTAATCAGTTCCGTCCCGCGAAACAGCAGGTCAAAGGAGTTGGAGTAGGCAGGGTTGGCGGGATCAGGGTGGGTGTAAAACGGCCGTTTGCCCATTGGATACCCCGTCACAAATAAAAAGTCGCTGCCATGTTCCTGCTGCGCCCATTCACCCAACCAGCGCTCATCCTGCGGCGACAGGTCAGGCTCGCCGCGCACATCTACTCCGTGTAGTTTGAGAATGAGTTCTTGCGCGGCGGCAAAATGGATGTGCGGAATTTCCGGCAATACGGTGGGCAATTGTGCCCCCAACAGGGCCAGTTCCGCCGGGTAATTTGACGCCAACTCCTGCATAATCCCGGCGATCACTTCTCGCGCCATGCCCATGACGGTGAAATGGTTTTCGATAAAACCAAACTCCACATCCAGGCTGACGTATTCATTAGCGTGGCGGGTGGTGTCGTGTGGCTCGGCGCGGAACACCGGCCCCACCTCAAAGACGCGGCCAAACACACCCACCATGATCTGCTTGTAAAATTGCGGGCTTTGCGCCAGGTAAGCCGGACGGCCAAAGTATTTCAGTTCAAAGACGTTGGCTCCGCTTTCCGTAGCCGAAGCGACCAGTTTGGGTGATTGCACTTCGGTGAAGTGGTGGGCGCTTAAGGTTTTGCGGAAACCGGCCATGGCCCCGGCGGATAACCGGAAAATGGCCTGCCGCGCCGGGTGCCGGTTCGCCACCACCGCATGATCCAGCAAAGCAGGTAAACCGGCCTTGATTTCCCGTTTGTTGAGGGGAATGGGAAATGGCTCAGTTACGGCCGTGATTACCTCCACCTTGGGCTGATGCAGTTCCACCCCACCGGGGGCTTGTGGCGTAGCCACAATAACGCCTTCCATCGCTATCACCGACTCCAACGCCAGCCCGGCCAGCGGTTCCAGGTCAGCCTCACTTTCCGTCACGGCCTGGAGCGTGCCCCAGCCGTCACGCAGCACGATAAACGTCACGCCGCCAAGCTGGCGCAGGTTATGCAGCCAGCCCATCAGGCGCACCGGCTGCCCTACGTGGGCTGCCGCTTCCACAGTACGAATAGTTTGCATGATCAACCTCTTTTTTAATTTCGTGAGCCGTAATCCGTGAACCGTAGTCCGAAGCGCAGTCGGATAACGGATTATGACCAAATAAAAAAGCCCCGTCCTCTTTTGGAGGACGAGGCTTTTGCCTCGTGGTGCCACCGCCATTTGTCTGCCAAAGCAGACCTCTTTTCGCTCAATGAGCCTGACGGGGTAACGGCCGTCAACCGGTCTGGCTACTAGGTAATCGGTTTTTCCCACGGCTCACTGCTCACCGCTTACCGCTTACCGTTCACTATTCAGCTCTGGGGTGTCACTGCTGGGGTCTGGTGATGGCTCTTGCAGCGGGCATCTCTTATGCCCAAGCCACTCTCTGGACACCGGATGGTTCCGGCAGCATGTTCTCTTCATCGCTTGTGTGTGCTCAATTGTCAAAATGACATATTTTTGTCGTATGGCGACAATGCTACCAGAAGAGCCGGAGTTAGTCAACTCTAAAGTAACGCCCAGCACGCCTGTACACTCCTAAGCAACCAGGATGGCTCTGCCACTTGCCTGGCACTTCCCACATGATCATTGGTTGACAAAGGAGTGTGCCCTGGCTAGAATCAAAATCGTAGTCCTTACCTTTGACCAGACTGCATAAACTATCTGGTTCACAATTTTACCCGCTTCAAAAATCCATATTTCAAACAAAAGGAGTGAAAATTATGGCTTTTCAATTACCCCCTCTTCCGTATGATTTTGCTGCGTTGGAGCCGCACATAGATGCCCGCACCATGGAAATTCACCACGACAAACACCACGCTGCCTATACCACCAACCTGAACAAGGCACTGGAAGGACATGCCGACCTGGCGGCCAAGAGCATTGAAGATTTGTTAGGCAATTTGAATGCAGTGCCAGAAGGGATTCGCACGGCCGTGCGCAACAACGGTGGTGGTTTTGCCAACCACAACCTCTTCTGGACGATTATGAGTCCCAATGGTGGTGGCGCACCTTCTGGCGCATTGGGCAACGCCATTAACGCCACCTTTGGCAGCTTCGATGCCTTCAAGGAAAAGTTCAATAACGCTGCCGCCACCCGCTTTGGCTCCGGCTGGGCCTGGCTGTACGTGGACGGCAGCAGCAAACTGGTCGTTGGTTCCACTCCCAACCAGGACACACCGCTCATGGAAGGTGGCAAACCCGTTTTGGGGCTGGATGTGTGGGAACATGCCTACTACCTGCATTACCAAAACCGCCGCCCGGACTACGTTAGCGCCTGGTGGAATTTGGTCAATTGGGAAGCAGCGGCCGCAAATTATGCGGCGGCGAAGTAGGCCGTTTGTAATGGCGTAATTGGCTGCTCCATTGCGCCATTGCTCAAATACCCAATTCAAAGCTCTGGCGTCGGTATAGCCGGAGCTTTTTTGTGGGGCATACGGCCGTTTTACACCTGAAAATGGTTACTTTCCGCACCTACATTAAAAATTGACAAAGGTTAACCTTAGGGCTAGAATGAGGACGTTGACCATCTGTGATATTTGGTACAAACATCGCCTGGTCACCCACCAATGAGACACCAATTGGCAGCCAATTAGGCAACCAATTACCAAAATTAGCCTCAAGGTTTCAGAAGGAGAGTGAGTACAAATGACCCACATTGTTACCCGTTTATGTTTGCGTGACACAGCTTGTGTGGATGTCTGCCCTGTTGAATGTATGGTGCTGGGCAAACCAGAAGAAGAGTGGCCCTGGCTTTACATTGACCCTGACACTTGTATTGACTGTGGCGCTTGTGTGCCCGAATGTCCTTACGAGGCGATTTTCCCCGAAGAAGAAGTGCCCTTTGATTACACCGCCCCGGCTGGCGTCTGGATTGCCAATACCAAAGAGCTGCTGTCCGATGGCCAACCGTTTGAAGGTGACGTGGACGGCCATCATGTGAAACTGCTGAACGCCAAACAATTGGCTGGTGGCGAGATTCTGGACCTGACCGAGGATATTCCACCGAACTATGACTTCTTCTCCGAAGGGCCTGGTTACAGCGCTCTTGACTAATTAAATTTCTCCCTCCCCGCCAGGGGATTAAGTTAAAAAGCCGAATTAGCGCTGGCACAAGAGTGCATGGGTGCTAATTCGGCTTTTTAGTTTCAGAGGTTCCCATGAGTGACTATCGCATTGAAAAAGATTCTTTAGGTGAATTGGAAGTACCGGTACAGGCTTATTGGGGGGTACAAACCCAACGCGCCATCCAGAACTTCCCCATTACTGGTTTGAAACCATATCCGGCCTTTGTCTGGTCTATGGCGATGATCAAGCGGGCGGCGGCTGAGGTGAATGCCGATCTGGGTCTGTTTGGCGACAAGGAGGTGGAGGGTAAAACGGTTTCCGGCGACGCTATGGCGCAGGCGATCATGATGGCAGCGGATGAAGTGATTGACGGCCGTCTGGCAGACCAGTTTGTAGTAGACCCCATCCAGGCCGGCGCCGGCACCAGCCACAACATGAATATCAACGAAGTCATCGCCAACCGCGCCAACGAAATTCTGGGTTACGTGTTGAGCAGCAAAGCCAAACCCATCAGCCCCAACGACCATGTCAATATGGCCCAATCCACCAATGACACTATTCCTACGGCCATCCGCCTGGGCTGCCTGTGGCGGCTGGATGATCTGGTAGAAACGTTGGATAAACTGGCGGCTGCTTTCCGGGAAAAATCGGTGGAATTTGATGATGTGGTCAAAAGCGGCCGTACCCATTTACAAGACGCCGTGCCGGTGCGTTTGGGGCAGGAATTCGGCGCTTATGCTCGCGCTGTGGAACGCGACCGGGAAAAGATTGTGCTGGCCGCCGAAGGGCTACGCCGATTGGGCATAGGCGGCACCGCTACCGGCACCGGTCTGAATGCGCACCCCGAATACCACCACCGCATGATCCTCGTGCTTGGCCGCCTGTCCGGGTTAACGCTGTATGAATCGGATGACCTGTTTGAAGCGATGCAGAGCATGGCCGATGCCGTCCATTTCAGCGGCGCCTTGCGTACCCTGGCGCAGGACCTGACACGCATTGCCAATGACTTCCGGCTGCTGTCTTCTGGCCCCAGCACCGGGCTGGACGAAATTCGTTTACCGGCGGTGCAGCCTGGCTCCTCCATTATGCCCGGCAAGGTGAACCCGGTATTGGCGGAAATGCTGAATATGGCGATGTTTCAGGTGATGGGCAATGACCTGACGGTGATGCTGGCCGGACAGGCTGGCCAACTAGAACTGAACGTGATGATGCCGATTATCGCCTATAACATGTTCCAGAGCATGGACATCATTATCAATGCGGTAAATGCCTTTGTGGACAAATGTGTGCTGGGTTTGAAAGCCAACCCGGAAAAAGCAACGGGCTGGTTAGCTAAAAATGCGATTTTGGTGACGGCGCTGAACCCGGTTATTGGCTACCTGAAGGGTGCGGAAGTGGCTAAAGAAGCAATGGCGACCAATCGCACGGTACGTGAGGTAGTGATTGAGAAAGGGTATTTGTCCGGTGAGGAAGTTGACCGGCTGTTGAATGTGCGCAATCTGACGGATGGCGGGATTCAAAAGTAGTGTTTAGTTATGCCAGGCCCAGGGCAATAACTATTTGGTGAAGCCGAGCCGTTTTACCCTGTGCCTGGCACTTACGGAAGATGGCGCTACATCTGTCACGGCCGTTAGCCGCCCAACTACTCGCTCATGTAGAAAGTGTGTACCCAGAGGAAGGGTGTGGTCTGATGACCGGTCGTGCTGGTCATGTCACTGACATTTACCCAATTGAAAATATCTTGCACAGCCAGACCGCCTATGAAATGGCCCCTTTGCCCCAAGTAGAGACTATGGTGGCAATCGAAGCAAGCGGAGACGAACTGTGTGCCATTTATCATTCCCACCCACATAGCCCGGCCTACCCCTCGCCAACAGACGTGGCCCAGGCCTATTATCCTGAAGCGGTGTATCTGATTGTCTCGTTGCAAACCAGGCAGCAACCGGTAATCCGGGGATTTATGATTGTCGAGGGTGTGGTGACAGAAACGGCCGTCAACATAGAGTAACCTGATCGCGCTGGCTGTGTTTTATAGACAGACTTTTACACAGAAGGTTAACCCTTAGAGCAGGGTAGAGGACTCCTTATGGAAAAGATGGTTTTTTTTGTGTTAGCAGCATTTATCGGCTATTTGTGTGGGGCCATTCCATTTGGCTTTATTTATGTCTACTGGCGCAAGGGTATTGACCTGCGTGACGTAGGCAGCGGCCGTACCGGGGGCACCAATTCGTTGCGGGCAGCCGGTTTGAAGGTGGGCATTGTTACCGCCATCAGCGATGCCTTAAAAGGGCTTGCCGCCGTCTGGCTGGCCCGTTTCTTTCTTGGCGCGGGCGTAGGCGAAGCGCTTATGCCTTGGATCACCATTACCGCCGGCACATTTGCCGTCATTGGGCATAATTGGTCGGTCTTTTTGAAGTGGCGCGGGGGGGCGGGCACAGGCCCAAATGTGGGCTGGGCCATGGCCGTATGGCCGCCCATGTTCCCCGTAGCGGCGCTGGTAATGATTCTGATGATGGTGGGGGTGGGCATTGCCTCGGTGGCTTCACTGACAATGGGTGCGGTGATTCCGGTGGCCTTTATTGTCCTCTATCTGGCTGATGTACCCGGTTATTCAGACACGCCGGCTTACATTATCGGCGGGTTTGTTACATTAGGAATTGTGGCCTGGGCGCTACGCCCCAACATTAAGCGGCTGCTGGAAGGCAACGAGCGCGTCGTCGGTCCCCGCGCCAGACGGCTGGAAAAAAAAGCCAAAGAGATGGGGTAATTAAGGAGTGATGCGCCCAAGTATTTGAACGCATCACCGCTTCGTCAGAATTTCATAATGCAGCAAACCGAGGGCGTCTATGCGCACATTATTGACGGTGGGCAGGGAGATGGCGAAGGTGGGCTGCTGCAAAATGTCCAGGGTAGGTAGTTCTTCGGCCCAAAGCTGCTGATATTCGGTGTGCAAGGTAGCGCGAACGGTGGCATCTGTTTCCGCTAATACGGCCGTCACCATTTCTGTCATCTCCTCGCTTTCATAATTCAAACAAAAGCTGTTGCTGGTCACAAAAAATTCCGTCCAGGCCATCACATCCAGATAATCCACCGGGCGACCAGGGGAAGGCCAACCGAGCAGCGAAGCCGGATAACTACATTCGCCCAGTTGGGCACGGAACTGCTCAAAGGG
This sequence comes from Anaerolineae bacterium, assembly GCA_023382655.1. Classification (GTDB taxonomy): domain Bacteria; phylum Chloroflexota; class Anaerolineae; order Promineifilales; family Promineifilaceae; genus CAADGU01. Next base: position 47,468 of record JAHDWK010000003.1, read on the forward strand.
GGCGCTGTTGAGCGTGACCTGAAAGACCCCCGTTTCTTCCAGTTGCGTTTTAACGGCCGTAGCATACGCTTCTTCAACCAGGCTGTAACGGCCGTCACTCACATACCACAGTTCAATTTCTAGCGGTGTTGTTTCGCTGTAACCTGATTCCAACAGCAGCGCCCTGGCCCGGTTCAGATCACGGGGAGGCAGCACGGCCGTATATCCCGGCACAGCATCCGGCACCGGACTGAGCAGCGAACTGCGGCTGCCACCAAACACCTCCGCCGCCAACCGTTCCCGGTCTAGCGAGAGGGCCGCAGCCTGCCGTACTTTGGCTTCATCCCAGGGAGCCGCCGCCTGGTTAAAGAGTAGATAACTCTTAAAATCGGCCGGACCGCTCCAGGGCAAAAAATCGGGCTGCCCATCGGCGTTGGCGTCTATGCCTTGTAATTCGGTGAAGTCATGGTAGGGCAAACCCCGCCAGACAAGATCAATGGAGCCGAACTCGGCCAGCGAGCGACGCAAGGAGGCGGCGTCATCATAAAAACGCAGGGTGATATTGGCAAAAGCGGGCGACGGCCGTCCCGGCCAGTCCGGGTTGGCGCGCAGCCGCAGCCGCTCGCCCGGCACCCAGTCTATAATGGTATACGGGCCAATACCGCCGCAGATACTGGTGGGGTCAGACCCCCCGGCGTAACAGTCCCGGCTAATGGGGAAAAACGGTGGCGTGGCTAACAGCGCCGGAAAGGTAGCCGTCGGTTCTTGCAGCACAAATTTGACGGTGACGGCATCCACCACCTGCACTGCGTCGTCATCCGCGTAAAAGTTGCCATCACTGTCTTTCAGGACACTGTTGACGTTGAAATTACCCAGGCTGTTAGCGCGGTCTACCGCCCATTTCACGTCATCAGCTGTCAGTTCACGGCCGTCAGGAAAGCGCAAATTCCGCCGCAGCGTGACGGTATACTCCAGCCCATCCTCGGAAATGGTGGGCATACTGGCGGCCAGCAGCGGCACCAGTTCATTGTCGCTGGTAAAGCGGTAGAGACCACTCATGGTGTTGTTCTTCACTTCCCACCCGACCAGGTCAGATTGTGTCGCCGGGTCCATGTCGGTCAATTCCCCCAGGATGCCGATGAACAGTTCATCGGCCGGTGTACCCACACGGGATTCGCCTGGTTCCAATGTCTCGTTAGGAACAAGCCAGGCTGCAATTTCGCGTTCAATGTCACCGTTGTCATGGGCGGCAGTGATAGCGGCGTTTAATTTGGTTAGCAGCGCTTCATTATCGGCGGCCAACGCCAGACCATATGCTTTTTGGGTAATCCAGGCATCGCGGCTATCGCCGTTGCCGTCCCCTCCCACAATTTTTAGCTGTTCGGGAAAACTGTCGGCATAAAAGGTGGCAATGGTGCTATCAGCGACAACGGCCGTGACTCCCTCATCAATCAACGCTTGCAACGCCTGGACACCGTTGACATAATGATTTATCAGGTCTTGTTCAGCTACGCCGAGTACTTCGCGGGCTGTTATTTCACTCTGGCTGCCACCGGCTACCCCCACCAACATACCGGGCTGCAAATCGCCGTAACTCTGAATCGCCCTATTGTCCGCCAACACCACCAATACCTGCCCAACTTCCAGATAAGGATCGGTGTACACAATACCCGGCGGCAGTTCTTCGGGAATGGACAGATTGGCAATGACGGCGTCAAAGTCACGATTATCACTACTGGCAATGTTGGCTAATACGCCTTGATAAGGGGTGACGATCAATTCGTAATCCAGGTTGGCGTGGGCAGCAATGTTTTCCAGCACCCGGCTGTCAAAACCATCCACCACGCCAAAGGCATCAAAAATGGTATAGGGTGGATGAGGGGCGTCGGTAGCTACCACAATGAAATCCCGATCACGGGGTGGCACGGCAGCCAGGGTAGGTTCAGCGGCAAGTGTAGGTGTGGGGGGCACGGCCGTTGCCGCCACCTCCTCACCATCACCACAGCCCACCAACAGCCACATCAACAAAACCGGTAGTAACATCCGGTACAGTTTCTTCATACACAAATCCTTTAGCAAATGATGGCGGAGTATAACAAGGCAAGGGGGGATGGCAAGACTTCTCATGCAGCCGTGAGGCATAAATCGTTACCGGAAATGCTTTGTGCCTGACGCGACTACATGAGCGTTGGCGCCGCCAGATCATACACCGCCTGGGCGTATTCAAACAGTTTTTTTTCTCCATTGGCGTCATTCACCAGCGCCGCATAAGGCAACAGCGTACCCTGCCACTCTTCGGTATGCCAACGTGCTTCATGAGGCAGGGGTTTATCCAGCAGCTTATCCGCCGCAAAGGGGAATGGGTTAGAAAAGAAATAAGGGGGTGTGTCCACACTGCCGGGGTAAAAACCGAGATTGAGTTGGGCGGGGAATTCCTTTACTTTACCATGTTCTTCCTGGGTAACAGTGCGGGCGCTAAACCATTCAAAGGCCAGATCAAAACCATGCGGCCACACCTGCACGGGGCCGGTTTCTCCCTTGAGGGATGCCTTGTGTGTTTTGAAAATGCGGTCTATTTCCACCAGCAGGTCAAAGTATCGCCGTGCCTGGTCGGGGTCATAGGTACGGGGATCGTTGTTTTCAAATTTAGCGCGGGCAAATTCACCGGTAAGGCCAAATTCGGCTACGGCCGTGATCACCACTTCCCCCATTTCCGTGCCCGTCAGACCCGCTGCCATGCTAAACGAACGCACATCTCCCCGGCTCGTTTCCAGCACAATCTGGTGCTGGCGCAAGTCCAGCCGCAGCGCCAGGATGCCGCCACCGGGCAAAGACACGCTGTCCGTCACCAACCCATCCGGGCGCACCCTCAAACTGATATGCCACCATCTGGGATGGGCGATGCCATGGGCGCGGGGCACAATACCCACCGCCTGACTATACCAATGCAATGTCTGGCGGGTTGGCTCAAAACCATCCAATGAGGGGAATAAGACCATGTGTACCTCCTTGTTCCTCCGGACAGAGATGTCCAGGCTATAGATTCTACCCACATTTGCCGCTGGCAAAGATGCCCCGGCGTGCGTAAACTTTAACACACCTTGTACCATTGTCACCATGTCATCTTGTTAACTTTATGGAGGTTACGATGTTTGATTTTACTGACAAAGTCATTTTGATTACCGGAGCAGCGGGGAATTTGGGGGAAGCGGCCGTGCAAGCGTTTTATAGCGCGGGCGCTTCGCTGGCGCTGGTGGATAACCGGCAAGACCGCCTGCCCCAACTGTTTGGCAATCTGGACCCGGCGCGGGCGCTTTTACAGGGTGGAGTGGATGTGACGGAGGAAACGGCCGTCACCCACATGACCACCACCATTATCAACCGGTACGGCCGTGTAGACATCCTGTGCAACATTGCCGGAGGATTCAAAATGGGCACGCCGGTACACGAAACACCGCTGGATGATTGGGAATTCATGCTCAACCTGAATGCAAGATCGGTCTTTCTGGTGAGCCGGGCCATCATCCCCCACATGCTAAGCCAGGGCAGTGGCAAAATCATCAGCGTCGCCGCACGGACGGCGCTGGAAGGCAAGGCCAAAATGGCCGCCTATACCGTTTCCAAAAGCGCCGTCATCCGCCTGACGGAAAGTATGGCCGCCGAATTGAAGGAGAGCGGCATCACTGTCAACTGCATCCTGCCGGGCACCATAGACACGCCCCAAAACCGCGCCGCCATGCCCAAGGCCGACTACAACAAGTGGGTCGCGCCCGAAGCGTTAGCCGATGTGATGCTCTTCCTGGCCTCCACTGCGGCGCGGGCGGTCACAGGGGCAGCGATACCGGTGTACGGCCGTTCCTGACCCGTGAGGCGTCATCCGTAACCCGTCATCCGTTTACGGTTCACGGATTACCTATTTACCATTGCCTCTGCCCCCGGCAACCGTCACCATACTCCGCGGAGGCAGACGTATGAAAACCAAAATACCCCTGGTCACCTTTGTTGTACTCACCACCATCCTGGTGATCGCCGTCTTATCCACCCGCGCCGTCGGGCAAACCCTCACCCCCCAACTGCGGCTGCATCGTGGCGTGTTTGATGCCCAAGACCCCACCGCCCATACCCTGGGGCCAGACACAGCCGCCCCTGGCCCCTACGCCATCATCCAATTTCGCGGCCCCATTACCCCCGCCCACAGGAATAGCCTGGAACAAACCGGCGTCACCATTTTGGAATACTTGCCCGATTATGCCTATCTGGTGCGCGGCACGGCCGTGCAGCTAGACACAGCAGTGGCCTTACCCCAGGTCTACGGCCGTGTCCCCTTCACCCTGGCCGACAAACTGGCCCCGGCCCTGCTGCGCGCTGTAGACCAGGGCACAGCCATCGGCCCGGTGCGTGTCGTTGGTTGGGCCAACGATAACGGCCAACTGGCTCAAGCCCTGGCCGCGCTGCCCTTTGATGCCACCACCCCGTTGACCCAGGCACAACTATATGAGCTTGCCAATCTCACGGCCGTGCGCTGGATTGAACCGTTCACCCAACCGCGCCTGTTGAATGATTACGGCCGTACCATCATGGACGTGAACGATGTGTGGCAAACCACCCCTCTCTTCGGCAATGGGCAAATCCTGGCTATTACCGACTCCGGCCTGGATACCGGCAATCAAGGCACCCTCAGCCCCGACTTTGCCGGGCGCGTCATCGCCACCTTCCCCCTCGCCCCTGGCGGCGACTGGGCCGATCAGCATGGGCATGGCACACATGTCGCCGGTTCTGCCGCCGGTTCCGGTATGCAATCTGGGGCCACGCCCGGCAATTACACCGCCTCCTTTGCTGGCGTCGCCCCCGAAGCCAGTCTGGTCATTCAAGGTTTTGAAGTAGACAGCAACGGCGCAATCACCGGCATCCCAGAAGATTATTCGCTGCTCTTCACCCAGGCCTACACCAGCGGCGCCCGCCTGCACAGCAACAGTTGGGGTGACATCACCGGGCCAGTCACCGATACCGAAGCCATCTACGGCGGCTACCCCTACGGCGCGCAGCGCACCGACGACTTCATCTGGAACAATCCCGACATGACCATCTTCGCCGCCGCCGGTAACTCCGGTGTTGATGGTGTGCCCGGCGTCTTCGGCTTTTGTACCGGCGGCGATGGTGTCGTTGACCCCGATTCGCTCCTCTCCCCCGGTACCGCCAAAAACGTCATCACCGTCGGCGCATCCGAAAGCAATAAGGACGAAGGGCCATTGCAGGGATATATCTGGTTCTTACTTAGTTTCTGTTTCGCCACGGCACCTATTATTGACGATGTTATTGCCGATGACGTCAATGGGATGGCGGCGTTTTCCTCACGCGGGCCAACGGACGACGGCCGTGCCAAACCAGACATTATCGCCCCCGGTACCAACATCGTCTCCAACCGCTCCCACGATCCATTGGCAGGCACATTGTGGGCCGTACACCAGACCAATACCCACTACGTTTATTCCGGCGGCACATCCATGGCTACACCGCTGACAGCGGGCATGGGTGCATTGGCGCGTGAATGGCTCACCGAGCAAGGGGCAGCCAACCCCAGCGCCGCCCTGGTCAAAGCGACGTTGCTCAACACCACTGAAGATATGGCCCCCGGACAGTATGGTACAGAAGCTACCCAGGAAATCCCCTACACCCGGCCCAACAGTGTGGCCGGATGGGGACGGGCCAACCTGGGTTTTGTCAGCCCGCCGCCCAATTACACACTCTGGTTTGATGACCACGCCACCGGCCTGACAACCGGACAGAGTGTGAACTACAGCCATATGGCGGAACGGCCGTTGCAAGTCATCACCGATACCCAACCCTTGCGCATCATGTTGGTCTGGACAGACCCACCAGCCTCCCTCTCCGCGGCTGCCCAGCTCGTGAACGATTTAGACCTGGTGGTCACCGGCCCCGGCGGTACTTACTACGGTAACAACATCCCCACCGGCGACCGCCTGAACAATGTTGAGGGCGTCATCATCAACAACCCACCCATCGGCGCCTATCAGGTGAGCGTCACCGCTTTTAACGTGCCCATCAGCAGCCAACCGTATGCGTTGGTGGTGGCTGGCCCTCTCACCGACAGCACCATGCCCACACCCACGCCCACCAATACACCAACTCCATCCAACACCCCAACACCTACACCTACACCGTCCAACACACCCACTCCATCTAACACGCCTACGTTCACACCTACCCCGACAAATACACCTACCCCATCCAACACGCCTACGTTCACACCCACTCCATCAAACACCTTTACACCCACGCCTACGCCAACACCAACCGGCTCACTAACACCCACGCCAACCCATACCTTCACACCTACGCCCTCACCAACGGGATCCGTCACGCCTACGCCAACCAACAGTGTGACACCCACACCATCGGTCATCCCCACAGACACGGCGACACCCACGCCTACCGACACGGCCGTGCCCACTGTACCACCCTCAGTCACGCCAACAGCCACCCCCCCGCCGCCTACTTTTTGGATTTATCTGCCAGTTGTGCTAAAAGAGGAGTAAGGCAACAGACAGTGCCGGACACAGGGCAATATATTTTGCCCTGTGTCTGGCGCTTTTCGACGGGAGGTTTTCATGGCTACGGCCGTGTCCCCAAATCCATCTATAGATAGTGACGCACAGCATCAGGCTCTGGTTGATCTGCTCATCCAAAATGAGAACATTCAATCAGAAAGGGTAGCCGCCGCCTTTCGCGCTGTGCCGCGCCACCCCTTTTTACCGGACACGCCGTTAGAGGAAGTGTATGCCGATGTGGCCGTGCCCACGCACTTCGACGATAACGGCCGTCCCATTTCCTCATCATCCCAACCGGCGATCATGGCGATCATGCTGGAACAACTGGATTTGCAGCCAGGCGAGCATGTGCTGGAAGTGGGCGCGGGCACGGGGTACAACGCCGCCTTGATGGGGCATCTGGTGGGGGAAAATGGCCGGGTCACGGCCGTAGACATTGACGCTGACATTGTGGCCGCTGCCCAAGAGCATCTCACGGCCGTCGGCTGCGCCAATGTGACCGTTGTTTGTGGCGATGGCATGGATGGTTACGCCGCCCACGCCCCCTATGACCGTATCATCCTCACCGTCGGCGGCTGGGAGATAAGCCCGGCCTGGCTGGAGCAGCTAAAGCCAGACGGCCGTATCCTGCTCCCTCTCTCCCTCAACGGCCCCCATTACGCCATCGCCTTTGATCGCGCCCCTGACCATCTGGTCAGCGTCTCCATTCACGCCTGCGGCTTTATGAAGCTGCGTGGCCCCCAGGCCGGACCAGAGTTCTCATTGCCCCTGAACGACGCCCGAACCATTCACCTGGAATACGAAGATACCTTCTCTCAGCCACGCCAGATTGACCCCGACCAGATACGCGCCTGGATAGACGGCCCCTGGCAAGAGGGCACAACAAACCTGGAAGTAACACCGCGTGAGATGTGGCGCAGTTTCCTGTTGTGGCTGGCGCTGCGCGAACCCAATCTGACCGAACTGGTGGCCGGCGGCGAGGCAGCTACAGCCGAGACCATCCCCTCTTTACTGGGCATGGATGGGCCACATCCCTGGCGCGTCACCACGGGCGTCGTCACCGATGATAGCATGGCTTTCTACAACCATCTGACGACTAGGAGCAAGTCAGGAGAAGGCGAGTCGGAAACATTCATGCTCGGTTTTCGGGTGTATGGGCCAGGAGAAACCGCCGGGCAACGGCTGCGGGACCACGCAGCTGCCTGGCACGCTGCCGGGCGTCCTGGCGTGGCGGGAATGCGGGTACGTGTTTATCCGGTGAACCAGGTGAGCAAGGGGGACACGGCCGTGACCCGCCGCTGGCACACATTCGTGGTAGATTGGCCCCCGTCCGTAATCCGTGAATCGTAATCCGTGAACCGATTACGGATTACGCTTCATCCGGCAGCTTCATCTTTGCCACCAGTTCCGGCTCCCGCGCCAGCAGCAGATTGCCCGCCATGCGGCAGCCGCCCCAGAAAATGGCCCCCGCATAAACCAGAGCAAAGGCCAACCCCACAAAGGCCAGCCAGGGTAGATCAAATCCATAGGCGAAACCCAACGGCAGCGCCACCGGCAGGCTGAAAATGAGAATGGTCAGCGGCACCAGGGTAATGTAGGCGCAGCCGGTTTTGGTGTCACCGCCAGACTGGAAAAGGCCCCGATTACGCCGGGATTCCAGGGCGATGGGAATGGGGAACAGGACGGAGGATACGGCCGTGATGCCCACCGTCGTCACGCCCATGATCAACGCTGACAATACCCCGGCCACGCTCACCCAATTCCGCTGTAAAAAGATGAGCAGACCGCCAAAAAAGAGCAGCGGCAGCAGCGTCACCCCATACAGAGCCAGCCCTTTGGCCCAAAAAATGCGCTCCCGGCGCACCGGCGTCAGCAGCAGCGAAGGCAGCCCGCGTCCTTCCCAGGCAAGCATGTTTTGTGTATTGGCCCAGAACAAAAAGAGGGCATACAGTGGCAGCCCCAGGCCCACGCCCGATGGCAAGCCACCACCAAAGCTGGAACGACCAGAATCCCCGCTAAAGAAAAAGGCGCCCATAAAAAAGAGGGGCATTAAGACGCCTTGAATGATGCCCACACGCCGTTGGGGGACGCGCCAGATGGACTTCAATTCGTTCGATACCAGCAAAGCCAAATCATCCGGCAGCCAACCTAACCAGTTGCGTTCCCGTTTTTCCGTTTTGGTCGCTTTTTGGCGTGCTTCTTCGCGGGGGCGGGTGAACAGCAGATAGCCTTCGCCGGTGGTCAAACGCACCAGCAGTTTGTACCAGGCCCAGGTGAGAAGCGCCAGCCAGGCCAGCGAATAAAGCAGCCAGGCCAGCGCTGCCAACCAATCGCCGTTTACCGAACGTTCGATGGCTTTGGCAGTAGCGCCGGGCGGTAGCCATTGCAGAATGTTCAGCGGCTGCCATTGCAGCATGGCCTGCGCTTGCTCTTCGCTCATATTGCCAAACGTGTCGCCAATGAGGCGCTGGATGCCAATGTTGATGAAATAACACAGCCCGCCGACGGTGGAGGCAACCACAATCACGATGTCACGCAGGCGGCGGCTTTGCATGATGCCGCCTATGGCCGTGCCCACGAACTGCCCAATCACCACCAGATGCCCATAACTCAACACCAGCGCTGCCAGCACGATAACGGCCGTGAAACTGAACGTCAGCCCAAAGCCATAAATCACCGCCAGAAACAAGGGCAGCATCAGGTATGTGGGATAATCAAACAAAGTGCCCAGCAGAATACTGGCAATGAGGGTGCGCCGCCGGATGGGGTAGGCCATGAGCAGGGTAATATCCGCGCCTTCGTTGATAGAAGCAAAGACGATGGGAAACACGAGCCAGATGATCCAGAGCAGCGTCAGTACCCCGCCCAGTAAGGCGGTAGGCCAGTGGTCGGGCAGGCGGCGGTAGCCAACGGCCGTGCCAAACGCCGCCGCTAAAATCATGGGCCCAAAAAAGAAAACAACAAAAGCAGCGCCAATAATGCGCCCTCGCTCCCGGCCAAACTGCCGCCAGGTCAATTTGCCCCGCAGCCGCCACAGGGTGCCTAATTGGGCACGGTCGTTGATGGTAATCTCGTTCATGGTCGAAGTTTAGACATCCGATTTCTTCGAGAAATCGGATGTCTCATCTACGGGTTCCCGAGCCAGGAAAGCCGTCCTTCCGAGGTGGCTTCTTCCATTGCGCCGACAGCACGCAGGAAAACATCTTCCAGCGTGGCGTCTGCCCCATGTTGGGCCTGGGTACGCAGTTCATCCATTGACCCTTCGGCCACCAGACGGCCGTCGGCAATCACCCCCACCCGTGAACAGAGCCGCTCCACCACTTCCAAGATGTGCGATGTAAAAAAGATGGTCGCCCCCCGTTCGCGCAGCCGCCGCAGCACATCGCGGATGACGCGCCCGGAGATGGCGTCAATACCCTCAAACGGCTCATCCAGAAACAGCACACGCGGGTTATGCACAATGGCTGCCGCCAGCGCCGTCTTTTTACGCATCCCGTGGGAATAATCCACAATCAGCTTGTCGGCGTCATCGGTCAAGTCGAGCAAATCCAACAGCTCTTCGGTGCGTTGTTCGGCGTCCTGTTTGGGCAGACCATACATGACGCCGGAAAAGCGGATAAATTCGCGGGCGCTGAGCCGCTGGTAGAGGTTGTTACCATCGGGCAAGACGCCCAACCGCTTTTTGGCCGCCAACGGGTTGGCCCACATATCCACGCCGGTGATTAAGCATTGCCCGGCGGACGGCCGTAACAACCCCACCAGCATGTTAATGGTCGTAGACTTGCCCGCCCCATTTGGCCCCAGAAAGCCATAAAATTCGCCTTCGGCCACCCGGAGATCAAGATTGTCTACGGCCGTTTTTTTGTCAAAATGGCGGGTTAACCCCCGCGCCTCGACTGCCCATTCACTCATAGTTACTCCTGATCGTTTAACAGTTCACTCAATCGAGTTACTGGCCGACCAACACCATAATAATTTGTCAGATTCGCCAACTCCTCTTTACTGGCTATCCATGATTCGATATAGCCACATTCAGAGCATATATATTTTGTCACCCACGCTTTACTAAAAAACCCAATTGGAATGACATCATTTTCAATGTAGTGAATGATGTGGATGCAATCGCATTTTGGACAACGTTGACTATTTTTCATTTGTGGCGTCTCCAACAGCTTTCCTTACGGCCATTTATATCAGAAGTCGCACTCAATCACGGGCGAGATTTCAAGGAAACATTCTCCAAGATTTGTGGCCTGTCATTAACTGACTCTTTCACAAATCGGCAGGTGTTGCTAAAGCTGGTAAAGCTGCGCTCAATGCTTCCAGGGTGGGGATGAGCACATCGTAGTTGCTGCGTAGCAGTTCAATCAATTCGTGGATGACGCGCATGGCCCAGACGTCATCGTTCCCGCGAATCTGGTAAACGCTGGCGATATGGGCCACCAGCAGTTGGTCAACGGGCACAGGCGTGCCCACCGCTCGCAAAATCAGGCGCAGGTAGCCCAAATCATCCGTGAAGGTGCGCACATCGTCGGGGTCGTCTACCAGTTCTACAGGGTCGAGGTTGAGCGGTGGGCGGGGCGGTAGGGTGTGGTGGACACGGCCCGAAGCCGCTTCGGGTTCGCCGTACATCTCATACCCCACCGCCATCACACTCATCTCCACGGGCAGGATGCGGTTTTCGCGCTGGTCTTGAATGGCGGACGGCCGTGGTGACTCCGCCAGCACCAGCCGCCGCACCAACGGGTCATCATCAATCAGCATGTCGTAAATGAGGCCGTAGATCGCTTCACGTTCGTCTAACGGCCGTGCGCGCACCAGCCCCCCAAACGCCGGTGCCCGCAACTGCCCCACCCGGCAGCCCACCGCAAACCCGGCCGTACTCGCCCGCAAAATCCGCCCAATTTCTGTGTTGTTTGAACTCATAGCTGGCCTCTTCTTTTCCTGGGAATGAATTCCCAGGCTGAGACATGAAGTACGCTAAAGCGCACTTATCGAATCTGCGTGTCCGTTGTAAATGCCGGATAAATATCTTTTGGCGCATCAAAAAGCGGCAAACTCATTGTTAATCTCAAAATCTCAAAATCCCTTATGCCTGGTTTTGCCGCCGCGGGCGATGTTTTTGCTGGCCTGTTTGGCGGTGATGGTGTGGCTGATGCCGTAGCGTTCCATGATCAGGTCTATCATAAAGTTGAGCTGTTCCTGGTCACGGTAGGTGACCACGGCCGTCTCATCAGCCCGCGCCAACACATAGGGATAGTCGCCCAAAATCTGGCATTGGTCAACAACGAGGGCGTGTACGGCCGTGACCATCTCCTCCTCCTGCGCCACCCACAAGGGAATGTCTACGCGGGCTATCTGACGGCCGTGTGTACCTGGATTGAGATAGAAAAAGCAGACCTCATTCGCCTGATCTTGGGCGGCAAACTTGTGGTTCGGTTCGGAGACCGTCACAAACACCTTGCTGCGCTGCCCTGGCCCTAAAAGCTGGCTGAAAAGATGCACGTCGGTCAGGCCCCAACTGACCTCGCGCCGGCCCAACGATTTCCAGTCAAAATCCGGTTCATCAAGCGCCTGAAGGGAGCGCAGCAGTGTCGTCACATAACCGGTGGCGGGGCGGTCAATGTAACCGGCGAGCAGCGCACCCGCCCGGTGGATTTGGCTCATGCTTTCGCCCCATTCGGTCACGGCCGCATTTTCAGCCACCCCCGCCGGGCCAATCGGCCAGTAAAGCAATCGCTGGTCAAGGATGGCTAAGATGGGGGACACGGCCGTCTGGTACTCCTCTGCCTTTTGTGCCAACATGCCAATTTCGGCCAGGTCGCGTTCAATGCTCACCGTGCCGCCGGTATCATCGAATTTGTCTTCACGGCCGTCAGCCTGGGGGTAATGCAGCGTAGGGATGGAAAACTGGTCGGGCGCTTGCCCGCTGCCGTGATGGTAGACCACGCCGCCGATGTTGATGAGGTAATATAGGTAAGCGGCATGGCGGTCTGGGCGAATTTGGGAGCCGTCGGCGGCGATGATGGTGGCGCGGGCCGGCGGCGCAGGCGGGTTGATGGCCGCGTTGAGCGGTTCGGTTTGGTTTAACGGCCGTGCCGACCGATAAAATTTGGGGTCAGCCTTCTCATTCGCTTCGGCCAATGCCTGGCGCACGGCCGTCCAATCGGTGGCATATCGGTCTAACAACGCCTGCGACACATCCCTGGCGGCTTCGCGCTGGCCCAGCCGTTCGGCCGTGACCTGCGCCATCTGGGTTAATTCGGTGGTCAGTCGTTCAAATTCCAGCGTCATGGTGTGGGCAGTTTAGCACAGAGCGGCGGTAATCGGTAATTGGTGAGCGGTAATCGGTAGACAGTTTGTCTACCGATTACTGTACAAGTCTGGCGAGACAAAAGGGGCCAGGGCGTAGGCAACGGCCGTGGCAAAGGCCTCGCCGCGCACCACCAGATTATTGGTCAATGCGCCGACCGCGCCCCCTTTTTGTTTGGTGTTGTGTTCGCCCATTACGTCATCCATCACGTGGCCCAACTCTTCGCCATTTTGCACCCGCCGGGTGATGTGTTCTGGCAGAGGTAATCGAGCGCAACCGCCCAGACCGGTACGGCCGTCGGCGGCCACAATGGCCACCCACCCTTGCAACACCAATCCAAACAGCTCTGGATGCACACCCCCTTCCAGGCCAATGCCCAGGTCAGCATCCAGGGCTTGCCGCGCTGCCCGTGCCCGGTTTTGCGCCCCGGTAATCGTTTCGGCGTCGCTCATGGGCATGGCGCTGACGCCGCTAGGTACAGAAACGGGGACAACTTGCACTTCCGGCCAGACGTGGTGTATGTGGGTGGTCACGGCCGTAACTTTGACGGGGTTGGTGGAACCGATGGCGATGATCATTTGTTGAGACTGGGAGATTGGGAGATTGAGAGATTGTTCGCCACCGGCAATCTCCCATTCTCCTGATCTCCCAATTACGTCATTACCCAATCTCAATCTTTGTCACGGCCTCAAAATCAAGCGTGCCCGCTTTGCCCAACAGCGTTTCCAGCGCCATCTGAGCAAACTGAAAAAAGCCCTGCAAATCGGCGATGCGTTCCAGGTAGTATTCGGCCAGTTCGCGCTCTTCGGGGGTTAACTCGGCCTGGGCGGATTGCAGTTTGGTGATGCTCTCGCTGAGGACTTGCAGCGCCATTTGCACCTCGCGCCGTTCGCGGCTGTTGAGAACGCTGCGGATCACCTGCCACATGTCTGATTCGGCCTGGTAATACTTTTTGCGCTCGCCGCGCATCCACACTTCTTTGGCCATGCCCCAGCGCTCCAGGTCACGCATGTTCATACTCACCGACCCTTTGCTGATTTGTAGCTGGTCGGCCAGGTCATCCAGCGACAATGGCTCCGGGTTTAGCAACAAGGTGCCATAGAGCCGCCCCATGACATCATTGAACCCAAAAAAGCGGGCCAACCGCCCAATTCCGGCTACGGTACTCTCGTTAACGCCAATCAATGTGTCGTGCATGATTTCCCCTGCGTTCAAAACGTTTTGAATGTCAGGGGAATTATATGTGGTAAGTAGCCAGGTGCAAATCGGCGTGATGCGTGATGCGTGAGATCGCTCCGGTCACGCATCACGTATCACGGATAGCGGGAAAAACCGGCCCATGCCCTGCACCCAACCGCCACTGTGCCCCATTTTGGATGGCCTGATGGGTAAATTGGTGGGCCAGATAAACGGCCGTGTCCAACTTCTCCCCTCTTGCCAGCGCCACACACACAGCCGCCGACAGGGTGTCGCCGGCCCCGTGTGTGTTTTCCGTTTCAATGTAGGGGGAGCGCAGTTCGTGGATGGTACGGCCGTCGTAGAAAATATCCACCACGTCCTCTCTATCCCGACCCCCTTTCAGCAGCACATTTTTGGCGCCCAACCGGTGCAGTTCCTGGGCCAATTGGGCCAGCCGGAGCAAGTCGTAGGGATCGGGCACGCCAGCATTCAGGAGCACGGCCGTTTCCATCACATTCGGCGTGATCAAATAAGCCAGCGGCATCAAGGCAACAACATAGTGCCACCGCACCGCCTCGGCAAACATCGGTTGCCCACGATGGTTCACCAACACCGGGTCAACGACGATTTTCTGACAGCCGTACTGTTGTAATTTGCTGGCGATAACGAGGATGAGTTCAGTTTGACCGATAAAGCCAGTTTTGATCGCCGCCGCGCCATAATCGGGCAGCACCGCATCCAGTTGGTCGGCCACAAATTCAGGCGACATGTACTGGACACGCTCGACGGAGACACTGTTTTGGGCGGTTACGGCCGTGACCACACTCAGGCCATACGCCCCCAACACCGCCCATGTGCGCAAATCCGCCTGCAACCCCGCCGCCCCGCCGCTGTCCGACCCGGCAATCGTCAACACTTTGGGGGGAACATTCACAGACTTACTCATATCATCCATGCGACAAATCTCCTAAAAGCCTTTACAATGACGCCAATTCATACTGTCTTTGGCAACGCGGCCGATAAAGCGTCATTATACTGAATTTTTCTTGGCGCCGTCCTCTTTGCGTCTTTCACTTCTCTGCGCCTTTGCGTCAAACTCAATGCTATCAGGAGGTAATCATGGCAAAATATGTAGGCATTTTAACCGCTGGTGGCGATACGCCGGGACTCAATTCCGCCATTCGCGCCATTGGTAAAACTGCCCTGGGCATGGGCATGAATGTGATTGGCTTCCGTGATGGCTTTCATGGGTTAGTGGGTGACCGCACCATGCGGCTGGACGGCCAAACACTGTCAGGCATCTTAACCATCGGCGGCACCATTCTGGGCACCAGCCGGGACAAACCCCACAAGATGTTGATGGGCGGCAAAAAGCTAGATATGACCGACGCCATGATGGAGACCTACCGCAAACACAACCTGGACGTACTGGTTTGCCTGGGTGGCGGTGGCACGCTGAAGAATTCTTACCGCCTCACGCAAAAAGGGATGAATATCATCAACCTGCCCAAAACCATTGACAATGACGTCGCCATGACTGATGTGACCTTTGGTTTTGACACGGCGCTGGGCATTGCCACCGAAGCCATTGACCGGCTGCACAGCACGGCCCACAGCCACCACCGCATCATTGTGGTGGAAACGATGGGGCACAATACCGGCTGGCTGGCATTGGGGGCGGGGTTAGCCGGAGGGGCGGACGTGATCCTGATTCCAGAGATACCGTACAATGTAGAGATTGTGGCGGAAGCGATTAAACGGCGGCATCGTCACGGCCGTGGTTTTAGCATTGTGGCCGTTTCCGAAGGGGCTATGCCCCAGGGGATTGCCGCCGAACTACAAGCGGCGCAAGCTGAGCTGGAAAAAGCGAAAAACAAAGAAGCCCGCCTGAAGGCCAAAACACACATTGCCGAAGTTGAAGCGCGCCGTGCCCACAGCACTATGCATATGTCGGAGCAATTAGAAAAACTCACCGGCCTGGAATCGCGCGTGACCATTTTGGGGCATGTGCAGCGGGGGGGCACGCCTTCGACCGTGGACCGGCTGTTGACCACCCAGTTAGGCTGCGCCTGCGTCCATTACATCAACGAAGGGCAATATGGAGTGATGGTAGCGGTGCGTGGTCAGGGAACAACGGCCGTGCCCATTGAACAAGTGGTAGGCAAACGCAAAGTGGTGCCCCTGGATCATCCCTGGGTGCAAAGCGCCCGCAATTTAGGAACCTGTCTGGGGGATCAATAAGGTAAAAAAAGAAGCCCGGCTTTTGCGAAAAGCCGGGCTTCTGGAAAAGCTACATGTTGTCCACAACAGCCTGCCCAAATTCCGAGCAGCTTAGTTTGGTGGCTCCTTCGATCTGGCGGTGAAGGTCGTAAGTGACAGTCTTGTTTTCGATGGTTTTGGTCATCGCCTTCACAATCAGATCGGCCGCTTCCTGCCAACCCATATACTCCAACATCATCACCCCACTGAGGATCAGACTGCCGGGGTTGACCATATCTTTACCGGCATACTTGGGCGCAGTGCCGTGCGTGGCTTCAAACAGAGCTACACCATCGCCAATGTTGCCACCGGGGGCCATGCCCAGGCCACCGACCTGCGCGGCAGCGGCATCGCTCATGTAATCGCCGTTCAGGTTCAAGGTAGCAATCACATCATAATCAACCGTGCGCGTCAGCAGTTGTTGCAGCATGTTGTCGGCAATCACATCTTTGATGACGATGTCCATGCCGCTGTTGGGGTTACGCAGCGTATGCCAGGGGCCGCCATCGAGCGGCTGCGCGCCAAACTCGTCCCGCGCCAGTTCATAGCCCCAATCGCGGAACGCGCCTTCGGTAAACTTCATAATGTTGCCCTTATGCACCAGGGTAACGCTGGGACGATTATGGTCAATGGCGTATTGGATGGCCTGACGCACCAGCCGTTTGGTGCCAAAGGCACTGACCGGCTTGATGCCGATGGCCGAATCCACGCGCACATTTTTGCCCAGCTTGTCATTCATGAAGGCAATAATCGCCTTTGCTTCCTCTGACTCTGCCGGCCATTCCACGCCGGAATACACATCCTCCGTATTTTCGCGGAAGATGACGATGTCCATCAATTCCGGCTGGCGCATGGGGCTGGGTGTGCCGGGGATGTAACGCACGGGGCGGACACAGGCGTACAGGTCAAGCACCTGGCGCAGCGTGACGTTCAAGCTGCGGAAGCCGCCCCCGATGGGGGTGGTCAACGGGCCTTTAATACCCACCAGATATTCGCGCATAGCATCGAAGGTTTCTTCGGGCATAAAGTTGCCATCGTAGAGGGCGGCCGCTTTTTCGCCGGTGTAGATTTCCATCCAGGCAATTTTGCGTTTGCCACCGTAGGCTTTGGCTACGGCCGTGTTCCATACATGCAATGACGCGGGAGTAATATCCACGCCAATGCCGTCACCTTCAATGTAAGCCACAATGGGGTTATCCGGCACGTGCAATTTGCCATTTTGATAACTGATTTTTTCGCCGTCCGGCACTTGTATTTTTGCAAAAGCCATTTTGGTTCTCCTGATATAGAATGCGTTGGTTCTGTGGTTTTATCTAGCCACCGTCCCCTGAGGTACAGACAAAGATTAAGGTTGAACCATTGCCGTTTCAAAATATACTCCCACATTGGGGATATTCATGAAATTGTCGCCGCGATAAGGGAAAAGCTCTTCTACCGATTGCTCGTACGTTTTGCCTTCTTCTAATGTGGCTAATCCTATGCCTACCCGATGCCCCTCAGGTAAAGGTGTTACAGAGATTGCAAAACGTCCTTCGTTGTCGCTGCCCCCTTGACCCAGAACAACACCATTAAATGTGATATCTATCACTGCTAACGACAGATTTGGTGGGGCGCTTCCTTCAAGCGTAGTCATGCCGGCTGTGAGTTCATTAGCAAACTGGAATCGCGGTTTGTCGGTAGCAATGGGTAAATCTGTAACAGCAGGGTAGGCCTGACCGTTATTGCTGGCTACTCCTTGAGATGGAGCCGGATAACTGTCTGTCTGGCTCACACCAGGAGCCGGGTAACTGTCTGTCTGGCTCACACCGGAAGTTGGGGAACTGTCTGTTTGGGCAATGGTTGCTCCTGGTGCAGCAGTTTGTGTATTGTTTTGGTTATTGTTTGATTGGTCGCAAGCAACCAACAGCCAGAGCAGTCCCAATGTAAGCAACAAAATTGCAACACTTTTGCGGGTATATATGTGTGCCTTTTTTAATGAGATCATCTTATATTTATCCACAGAAAAGAGTAGGTATCAGAAAAAATAGAAGCCACCGTTGGTGGCTTCTATTTTTATCATTGAATTAGCAATCCACAAAGGACTTACTGGTTGAAACCAACATAGTTCTTGGTGTCTTGTGAGCTAACACCAGTGTAATTGCTTTCATTTGCAAGAGCCACAATGGGTTGATCAGAGGTAATAACAACACCATTCACTGTGCCATTGAGGTCACCTGCGTCACCGGTAATGTTAATACCAGATGTACCGCCACCGTAGATACGATAGAAGGTCATGCTGGCACCAGCAGCAACTGGCGCCGCGTTTTCAACGACTACAGTGTCACCATTGTTTGTCGTATAGGTGAGGGTGAAGGTAGCCGGAGCACCGCCTACGTTCTGAACCTGTACACCCGTGGTGTTGTTAAAGAAGTCTTCTTTAACCAGCGGCAGGCTAACCGCATCAGTCGCACTTCCAGCACCTAAACAAGCATAGGTCGTGAAACGTTTGGGGGTGGGGGCATCAGCGCGATCATTCGTGATGGCGGCAATGTCACCAGTGGCCTCAACGGTGATGGCTGCAAGTTCACCATCATTCAAGTGATCGCTGGCCAGGAAGTTGGCAGAAGCGCCAGGAGCAACGCCGGTAACAGTGGGGACAACAACCGTACGCGCAGCGGGGAAAACAACATTGTAGGTTACGTCAATATCGACATTGCTGCCTCCAACATTTTGTACCTGCAGGCCGGTAGTGGTATCCAAAGCGCCAAAACTGTAACGGGATAAGGGGCAATACACCGTAGTGTCATAATCGCCGGGTACAAAACCACGGGACGCTTGAAGATTAGCGGCCACTGTGGCTGTGTGTTCATGCTCTAATGAAGAACCAGCCAGCGCCTCTGTGCCGGTTACAACCAAGCCGCCTACACCTGTGCCGGTGCCCGTGGGGAAAACCGGGGTGGTATCCGCCGGGCTGACAATCACCATGGCATTTGCGGGTACATCATTATAGGTAGCCACATAGGCCTGGGCGTCACCAACACGACGGAAAGTGGCTGTGATATCGTTAACACTGCCACTGGCATTCTGAATATAGAAAGTAGTGGTGCGTCCAGCATGGTTGTGTTTCACCAGGGGGAAGTTAAGAGTAGTAGAAACATCACCACCATCAGTACCCTCGTATTGCCCAGCGGCCGCGCCAACGGTACGGTTGTTCACGTTAACGACAGCAACAATGGGTTGATCAGAGCTGGCGACGGCCGAACCTTCAAACCCGGCGGGGGCTGAACAGTTGGCAGGTAACCATGTAAACGATGCGCCTGGGGCCAGGGTTTGTGCATCGCAATCATAGTCTGTGCCGTCCTGTGCGTAAGCAGTCAAAAGAACATTTGCATTAGCTGCGCCCGCGTTTTGAATTTGCTGCCCACTTTCCCAACCACTGCCAGGTGGTTCTGTGCCTTGTGCAGCCACAATGCCTGCACCCGCCAAAAGAACAATCAATAAAACAACAAGTATCTTTTTCATATGTCTCTCCTTATTTTAATAGTGACATAAACGTTAATAGTAGTAATTCTAACAACTACGGGGGGGTTAATCAATAACTCATATGGAGTATTAAAAGCATTATTTACCCCATATAACCTAATTTGCGCAGTTGCTCAGTGATTTCTGTTTCCATCTCATCATTCCAAACCGATTGATCATCTTCGACATGTTCTAAATGGGGATAGTCAGCATATTGAATGGGGTAGTATGTTTGGTGGCTTGCTGAAAGAATATCAGTAACAACTTTCCCATCCATACTTGAGGGAACGGGACATCCCAATAGATGCAGGCAAGTTGGGGCTAGATCTTGTATGCTTACAGGTAACATATTTGTTCTACCTATATCTGGCCCAGAAGCAATCAGAATACCCTCTAAACGATGGCTACCTGTTTCGTGTGTATATGGCTGTGAAAGTAAGGCGCCACGTCTGGCTGCAAATTCATATCCTTTGCGTGTGATGTATGTAAAATTGCGCATAACACAAAGGAGGTCAGGCGCTTCCTGTAAGTGGCTACCATGATATAAATCTTTACGAAAATAGATGTGATCGATGAGTGGACGGCCGTCTGCTGGATCAACAATATCACGTAGATGGTTTGCAATTTCCTGGCACAGCTTTTCATATTCTTCTCCTGGCTCAACAATTCCTTGCGGTTCACGCCCCCGCAAATTAATATAGATTTGTCCATAATAGCCAAAGCTGTAAGCTTTTGTCCGCGTCCAGTCTACGGCCGTCGTTAACTCTAACCTTTCATCACGTGGTAGTAATTGGATACGATCCCCCAACCGTTTTTTTATCTCAACTTCCACCCGATGTAGGTGCAACCGGGTAAGTGCATTGGAGATATTCTGACGGGTAATGCCCAAATGACGGAAAGTTGTTTGCCCCAAGTGATTACCGGCCATTTCTTCCTTCAGATGAAGCCACCCTTTTTGCCATAGCCATTCATTTAAGAACACATCCTTATATAAAGCGCCAGCGCCATGATCGGACATGACAAGAATGTTGATATCTTCGCCCGCAGTTTGAACCAGCTCGCCAACCCAGGTGTCTACTTGCTGATAAAAATCTCGAATGGCGTTTTTATATCTCTCAGGGGCTTGAGGATTGTGTGAAGGATGTGTTTCATCCATGTGGTGCCAGAAAAAATGGCAGATTTCATCCGTGTTCCGAAACACCATCATAAAAAAATCCCAGGGTTTTTCTTTTAACAAACGTACCGCCGTTTGGGTGCGTCGGGCACTGGTATCATAAATATCTGCCAGCCATTCATCTTCTTTTCCCGGCTTAAAAAAGGCGTCCTTATTAACACGATACCCTTGCGCTTTTAGTTCATCGGTCAATTCTGGGGGATATGTATAAGTTACATAGTTGGGTGTCCCCAGCCCGCTGATGAGATAGCCGTTTACCGGTTCGGGTGGATAGGTCATTGGCACATTCATAATGCCTACCTGACGGCCGTGCATACTCAACCATCGCCATAAAGATACTCCTCCTATCTGATTAGCACGAACAAATCGGAATTGATAACTGTCCTTCTCTCGTTTTACAAAATCAAACACGCCATGATTTCCAGGATTAAGCCCGGTCATAAAAGAGGCCCATGCTGTTGGCGAATGAACTGGCATGGTTGAACGCAATATGCCAAAACTACCTTGCTCAATCAGCCTGGCAAGATTCGGTAAGTATCCAGCCTGTGCCCAGTCTCGTATTAATGGATATGGGGCTCCATCCAAACCAATTACTAACAATTTTCTAAAAGACATCTTTGGCCTCCACAGTAACTATACCTGGCTACTCTTAACCAATTGACGAAAATATTGCCGATCTTCTCTCGGAATGACACCTAGTAACCAGATAACCACAAGATAAACAACCATACTCACTGCTCCGGCCCAGAAAAAGGAAACGGTTTTTAAGTTCCATAAAACCACAATCATTACCGATGAAGCCACAAGAGGGCGCCATAACAGTGGCAAAATACCATCGGTAAGCAAATTGCGTTGTACATAGATGTACATCATTGCAAAAAAAGCAAACGATGTCACTGTTCGCCCTAAAGCCGCACCAACGATACCATAACGCGGGATCAACCAGATGTTCAATGCCAAATTGATCGTCATGCTTAATCCGGTAATCCAACCCGCCTGCGATTGCCGGTTTGCAACCAGGGCTAGCCGCGCATTTGGTACCGTCAAGAAGGCAAAAATGACGGTCCAAATCATTACCTGGAGCGCCGATATGGCTGGTTGAAATGCTTCTCCAAATAGCAGCATGATAAGCCAAGGCGCCATCACCATAACCGAGATACAAACAGGAAATACGGCAGCTAATATATATCGGTTGGTACGATGGTAAAGTAGCGCCAGTTTTTGAGAATCTTCGTGATAATAGCGAGCCATTAAAGGGTAGATCGCCGTTCTAAACGCTGCGGGCATCATCAAAAAGCCCAATACAAAAATCTGGGCAGCGCCATAATAACCCAGACTGGTTTCATCCAGGTAAAAGGAAATTATCAAAGCATCCAGTTGAAAATCCATGGCAGTAAAAAAACTGATTAGGATGAACCCTGGCGCCAGGCGCAGTTGGTGGCGCATAAACAAAAAACTCAGACGTGTAGAAAGCAAATTGGTTCGACGTAATAACTGAATTAAGGAGGGGATAAGAACAACAGCACCAATGACGCCACCAAAGACCATAATCCAGGCTAAGCCAAGTGCATCTCCTCCTCGAATTAGAACCCAATATCCAGCCAGTAGTTTAAAAATACCATTGATAATAGCTGCTAAAGAGGGCATTAGCAGTTTTTCATGCGCGGCAAAGAGCGCCTGAAACATCATAAAAATTGCTTCAGGGAATATAGCCAGCGATAAAACAGCAATGACCATTTTGGTCGTTTCTGTGTAAGGCAATGCAGTTTTAAGAAGCAGTATTAATAACCCATAGGTAAGCAAAGCCAATATCAAACGCAGGACAAGATAATTTGAAAGGTAATGGCCGCTTTCTTGGCGGCGTGGGGCAAGCTCCCGAACCAATAGTTCATGTAGCCCCCAACCAGACAGGGCCAACATAATCGTGAAGTAAGTGATCCCCAGGTTATACGTGCCCGCTACGGCCGGCCCTAACAAGCGCCCGATGAAGATAAATAACACCGTGTTACTTGCCTTGACAAAGACACTACTGATGTAGGTGAGCGCGGTATTACTGAGTAAACGTTGTGCTGTGTTCATCTGAAGATAATTTTTCGGCGATGCAAACCCAACCCATTGTATGATCCTTTGTTTTATCCAGGCGATCCAGGTAGAAAAAAATGAGTGGTATGCACAAAAAGAAAACGAATTGTGTGACAAGTTTGAACGGCATCTGAACTAATTGCCAGAATAATGTGTTAGGTTTGGGAAAAAGCCAGTAGTGGAATAATTGTAAATTGAAAGAAAGAAACCAAAAATACCCCCCCATAGGCCGTATCTCAATGACACGCATTTTGCTGTTTTCAAGCAGATATTGAAACCCAAACGATGTGTAACGAAAATAATCATGGGGCTTCTGGTGTTGGTGCCAGGCCATAGGAGCAGATAAATACAAACGGCCGTGTGGCTTTAGCACACGGCCTATCTCATTGATTACCCGCATTGGCTCATTGACATGCTCCAGGGTTTGAATACAAACAGCCGCATCCATACTTTCATCAGCAAAGGGCAAATAACATAAATCCCCTAAAGCATCCAGATTTGTATAATTCCAGGTGTTATCTCCTACCGCCAGATCAAAACCAATATAATTTGTATGCGCAAAGTAGTGCCTATATTGGCCTTCACCCGCGCCGGCATCCAACACCAGAGCGCCCTTAGGGATTTGTGCCTGGGCTTGTTCCAACAATCGGTAGCTTTCATAGCGGTTCACCTGAATGCGATCGCGCAGCCACTTGGGCATAGCCGCCAGCTGTTCGTCACGGCCAAAAGAAACTGGTTTCATTGTCCCTCACTCCCGATAGTATAGTATTCATTACACAAACTTGTGGTTTATACCATTTTCCGCTGCATTTGCCATCCATCGTATAACCCACGCAGGTAAGCTCTGGCTACAGTCGCTTTTCCTGCTAATAACAATTGGGCCACTATTTTGACGGCGCTACCCAATCTGAACAAGACAATGGCTCCTACACACCCGGCGCGAGCATGGCGCGAAAAAAATATGACACTGCTGCGTGCCAGGTAATAACGATGCAATGGTGAGTTTTCCCCACCAGAGCTAAGAGAAACACGATGGTATAAATGTGCTGCCCCAACAAAACGTAACCGATACCCGGCTTGCCTTAAACGAATAGACCAATCAAGGTCTTCATAATACATAAAGAAATGTTCATCCAAAAGACCGGCGTGGGCAACGGCCGTCACATTCACCAACAAACCTGTTCCCACTAAGTAATCCACATCGCGTGAACCTGACCAGGCAGGGCTATCCGGTTCACCTCTACCGGTATCCCGCATTTCTAACAAACGTCTATCCTGCCGTCCACCTGCAAACCAGATGCGGGTGGGTGCCATTTCATAGAAAATTTTAGGGCACAGCAAGGCAATATCGTTGGCCGTTTCGGCCAGTAAAGAATCAAGCATATCTGGCGCTGGAAAAGCATCGTTATTCAATAACAAGGCATAATCATACCCAGCCTGCATTGCCTGACGCAGGCCACAATTCACGCCACCGGCAAACCCTAGATTTTCTGGCAGTGCTAACAGCGAAACATCAGGCGGTAATATCTGTAATTGCGTTATGCTGTCATCGCCAGAACCATTATCCACTACCAAAACATCCACGCCGGATGTGTACATGGCGCGGACAGATTGTACGCATTCAATGGTTATTTCTGGCTGTTGCCAATTGAGGATGATGACCAGCACACGAATTTGATTCATCCCGGTTCTCGTTTCTGGGCCGCACCCCAACACCAGGCGATTTTAGTAAGAAAGACCCCAGGCCATACATGCCAAAAACGATAAACCAGTGCTGGCTGCCGCCACATAATTCGCATGGTAGCCCAGGCCGCAACAAATGGGGATAACAGCAAAACTAACCTGGGATAACGCAAAACGCCCGGCGCCTGCAATAGATCGGCATGATGTAACCGTAGTCGGCGCATGTGGTAACCGGACAGAGCGCAATCACGCCACACCTGCCTGAAAGTTGTACGGCCGTGTTCATGTCTAATTGCCGCTTTCGGCCAGAAATAAGGCTGAATGCCAACCCGCCGCATACGTGTTGTCCAATCCACATCCTCCACCCGGTTGACGCGCTCATCCATGCCGCCAACCTGGTCTATGACCGCTCTATCCACCGATAGATTAAGTGTCGCCAGATAATCACGCGGCCCACGTGGCGCCGAAGGCAGCAGTTCGTGAAATAGGGTCAGGTTATAGACCAGATGCCAATAGTTACGCCCTTCAAGTAAGACGCTGCCACTAACAACACGGTATCCCTCTTGGTGTGCAGCCAGGTGCCCAGCTAACCATCCTGGTTCGGGTATACAGTCGCTGTCTAAATAAATGATCAAGTCAGCATCCGTAACAGACGTTCCTGTGTTCCGCGCAGCGGCCGCCAGAACTGGTTGACCTGTATCTACAAACTGCACGCGGTCAGACGTTGGCACTGCACCTGCCTCATCTTTCCCAACTACGACCACCTTTTGAATGAACCCGGCTTCTGGTAATGATAGAACGGCCGTGACTACCTGCGCAATCAACGGCGAATTTAAACTAGGGATGACAACAACCACCTGCTTTGTCATGGGGTCACTTTATATACCAGGATATCGTGGTCGGGGCGGCCCACATATGGTCCGGTGAATGTGGCGACCAGTTCCATTTCTTGCCACAACGCTTCATACTGAGCTATCAGGTCTACGTACCGTTCCGGGTCACGCCATAGCACCCCATACCGTGCCTCAGCGAACACCAGATATTCAAAACCCTGTTGCCGATACCATTCCGCCGGATGCAAGTTCAAAGGGTCAACCCGTTGCATCACCAGTTGTGTGTCTTCCAGGTCTGGCGCAAATAGTTCACGCGCCACCCGCGTTCCTGGTGGCAAGTTTTCTGTAATCCATTGACGCGCAGTTGTGCGCACATCTGTTTGCACCAATCGTTGATCAAACTGCACCACACGCACAGCTGGCTCTAGCAGCAACAAGACTCCTAACATAATCAGTAGGGGCTTATACCGGACTGGCGTCTTTTCTGCCAGAACCGCAAAGAAATAACCTGCCCCTACCGCTAACGGCGGTATCATTGGCACCAAAAACCGTTCAAAATGAACCAGATTAGACGCCATACTCAGAAAATAAAACAAGACAAAGCTGCCCACCAACACCACAGGCCATTCACGTTTCCATGTTGCCCACACAAATCCGCAAATTGCCATGATTGTTAACCAACGATCAGAACCGGTCAGCAGTTGATTCAAAAACCACCGCCCGCTATCTCCTTCGGCGCCAATGTGCCCTTTGATCTTATTATGCTCCCATTCGTAGCGAAGATCGGTCACAAACTGATTGTTATTGAAAACGGAATAGGGTGTAGAAAAGAAAAATACCACAACGGCCGTGCCACCCATCAGAAGCAATGCCGGGTTAAAAAGACGAACAACACCACGTTTCCAGGCCAACAAATGGGCCAGCGCCACCGGTATTACCAACACATAGGCGCTATATTTGGTGCCAACGGCGAGTCCCACAAACAACCCCACCAACAGGTAATCCAACACATGACCCTTTTGCGCCAGACGGGCACAAAAATAAAGGGCAGCCATGATAAACAAGGCTACTGGTGCGTCAGTGGCTATAAAATGGGATGAAGTGACATGAAAAATAGAGAGGGCTAAAAAAGCGGCAGCCAATATCGCTCCCGTCTGCCCAAACCATTCCCGGCACATTTTATAGACCAACCAGATGGTTAGTACACTTAGAATAACTGTTAACAAGCGGGCAAGTAAAAATTCAGCAGGTAGAGAGACAAGACCATCGAAATGGTAAGGCGGACGAAAAAGGTCTGCCATGCTGTGGAACTGACCTGCGACCACGCCCCAAGCATAATAAACAGCCAAAACAAAAGCCACCATATAGGTATATAATGTGGGCTGATGGAACCAGCCTGGGTTAAGAGTACGCTCCTGTAACATGCCCACCGCAGCATAAAGATAACGTGGCTCATCTACATGATACGCATAGGGCAAGCCAAAACCCAAGCCATATATTCGGACGATAACGGCCGTTACCAGCACCAGACCAATTGGCCCATATCGTTTTAGCCATTGCGCCAAAGTGTATGTCAAAAATTATGCCTCCACTCTAATATGTTTAACAAACGGTCATAGATTATAGCAAAAGCAATCAGGGGCACATTGACGGAATAGAATTGTTTACCTGGCAGTTATATTTATGACAGAATGACATAGTTGAGAGCAAATTCCTCACCGGGAGAAAAGTTCGTGCAAAATAAACGCCCATTTTTCTACATGCTAACTGTGTTGCTGTTGTTGATGACATTTTTTTACTTTGTGTTGTTACTGCCGGTCACGGCCGTATCCCGCACCACTTCTTACGCAAACCCGAATAGTCTCTCTCTCCCCCATATCATCTTCATCACGGTAGACGCAACCCGCGCCGATCATATCTCGGCTTATGGCTACGGCCGTGCCACAACGCCCAATGTAGATGCACTGCTTGCTGAACAAGGCGCCTTGTTTACGCAGGCCACCACCCCCTCATCCTGGACATTCCCCTCCAACGCCGGTACTCTAACCGGCCGAATGCCCTCCACAATGGGCGTCAATTGGACAGATGATAACGCCCGCATCCCAGATAGCGAAATCATGCTGGCGGAATACCTGCAAAATATCGGCTATCACACCGCCGGTTTCATCAGCGCCCACTATGCGCGTGGGCAATTCGGCTTTGATCAAGGATTTAATGTTTATCAAGAATTAGTCGGCAATGGCGCAACAACAACGGATGCTGCCGAAATCAATGCCCTGGCAACAAACTGGTTGCAAACTGAGTGGCTGCCTGTTATTAGCGGTACACAACCCCTTTTCCTTTACCTCTACTATTATGATCCGCATACCTGGTACAACCCACCACCACCTTACGACACACTATATGATGCCACTTACACAGGGACACTTACTGCGGAAATATACCGGGACGGTCAGGACGTAGTCACTGGCGTTATTACCCCCACAGCCCGTGACATTGTCCATCTTCAAGCCTTGTACGATGGTGAAATAACCTACTGGGACAACGAGTTTGGCACTATGATGGCTTATCTGGAAAGTCTGAGCCTGCTGGATAACAGCATTATCATTCTCACCAGTGACCATGGGCAGATGTTTGGCGAGCATGGCAAATGGGTACATCACAATTCGGTATATGAAGAAGTGCTGCGTGTTCCTTTGATCATACGCTACACTGGCGTCATCTCACCCGGCACCGTCATCACCACACCGGTAACAACCATTGATGTCACACCCACTGTTCTGGACTGGCTGGGTATTCCACTGCCAGGAAATATGCAGGGTATCAGTCTGGCGTTATTGATACAAGGTGAGGTTCGTTCTGGTGTACGCTCAATTTATAGCGAGACAGATGGCACCACAGATGTTAGCGCACCAGATTATTGGATTGCGCCAAGACACGATTTGCGGGCTGTTCGTTACGATAATTGGAAGTACATTCATCAGGTTGTTTTTCAGGGAGAGGATGAGCTGTATGAGATGCAGACAGGTTCTCAATATGAAGTAAACAACGTGATTGACGATGAACCAGACACGGCCGTAACCTTCCAGCAGATGCTCATAGACTATTTCGACCTGCCTACCAACTATCTGTTTTTGCCTGCCATCAGACGCAATTAGTCGTTCGGTAAATTGATGATGGGCAGCCAGCGCAGTTTGCCATTCACAATTTGGGTACGGCTGATGCCTTCACCTGTGGTGGTCTCTGTCAGCCAGGTGGTGTTCACTAAAGGCGGGATCAGTTCCGTTCCGGACAAAGCTGATGTGGCCTGGAACTGGAAGGTCATGTCTTCGTTTGCCAGTAGGGTACCCTGCCAGCTGATGGCATGGGCAGTAGGACTGTAGACGGCTGGAGCGGTTAGTGTGCCTGTAATGTAGGTCATGGCTTCCGAGAGAGGATCCCATAACTGAACATTTAGGTTAGGAGCGGAGATGGTTATGGTATAGGTCATTATGTCATTGGCCGTTACTTCAGCCATGGGAGAAACAGTAGTGTGGAGAGCAAGTGGCAACGGCCGTTTGCTATACATTACACCACCCCTAATCCAGGCTACATGTGGACGACCGAGTGAGTCTGTAGCTATTTGTGGCAGGTAAGCATCGTTAGAATTGATCAATTCGTCATACCAGTTGGCGTCTTTAGTATAAACATACCGCAACTGCCATCTTTGTGGCGCAATCTCGGTCACATAACTAATATGGGGCTGCTCATAGTTGTCAAGCATCAGAGAAGGATAAGTGGCATTTATTAAGACAGTTTCAGACTGCCACTGACCGCCATTTTCCCACGTGTAGACAAGCCTGAGTTCATGATCCGTGTCAACATACACAATATGGGGTTGATTTAATGCATCTAGTACAAGGTCATGGCTCACTCCACCTTCGCCGGGTTCGTTTATAGGTTCAATTTGCCAGATCGCGCCGTCTTTCCAAGCATGATTCAAAAGGTACTTTCCGTCGCCTGCTTCAAAGAATGTGACGTGTACACGCCCGTCGCTGCCCACCGCAATATCCCCAGCCAGCCAATAAGGGTAACTGTATATAGCTTCCTCCTGCCACGTTGTGCCATTAAACCAACCATGCATAATATGTTCAGTATCATGAAGGTAAAGTATATGTGGCTTGTTTTCTGGATCTAGGGCTAGTGCTATCTTTTCGTCAGAAACCCCAGAGAATAAAGCCTCAATCTGCCAATCAGCATTATCAAACCAGGCATACATCAGAAACCCTTCCTGCACATAGACGATATGGGGACGATCATGTGAGTCTATAGCTAAAGACACAGGTGCGTAGGCACAGGAGGACATATGGGATAGCAAAGTATGTTGCCAATCACTGCCATCAAAAAACGTATGCCATACCTGGCAGGTATTATAAGACACAACGTAAGCAAGATGGGGTCGGTTCTGGCTATCGAGAGCAAAGGATTGTGCACGAGGTTGGCCACCATCTTCACGGATCCAAGATCCTTCCCAGCCATACGCATTTCGTAGGTGAAGCGAAAATATCATAATGCTATGGCTGTAGGTAACAATAAGAGGCTGTTCTCCTCGCAAGGCCAGTGATATACCTGAATACTCGGGAAGGATCCCCTCTGAAGCTACTTCTTCAACTATCCAGTGATTACCGTCATATCGGGCGTGTTTCACTTTGAAATTGCGAAAATCAAAATACTCATCCACAAACTCATAATAACCAATGTGTACCTGTCCACTGCTGTCTACTGCAATAGAGGATTGAGTTCCTGTTTTGCTGACGTACTCCACCGTTTCAAACTGCCACACATGGTTATCGCGCCAACCATATTGCAAGGTTTGGCCTACTCCATCCATAAAACTTATATGCAAACGGTCGTCCTCATCAATCACCAGCGAGTGAGAAAAGCCCCATGGCCCAGAGTGGATCACACTTTCTGTCTGCCAGGTACTACCGTCATACCAGGCATATTTCAGGTAATAATCACCCCTGCCACTGGTTCCGTTAGTATTCACGTTATAGGTAACATGCATCTGGGCATTGGAGCCAAATACCAGTGAAGCACTGGCAATGTCTAATTCTGTAAGGGCAATGATTTCATTTACCCAAAGTCCGTTGCTATTCCGCCAGGCATGGCGAAGTTCTGTAGAGCCTGGGTAGACATAGGATATAAAGATAACATGCGGCACGTTGGCACTGTCGGTCGTTAATGTGAGTGGTCGTGGATTACCTTCTGCTAGAATTGTTTGAGTGATCCAACTATTATTTTGCTGGTAGGCAAACTTCATGGATCTATCGGCTGTATCATAATAGCCGGCGGTGGGCCGATCTTGAGTATCCAGCGCAAAAGCCATATATTCGAAGTGCTGCGCAGACACATCTATTAGTTCTCGCTGCCATTGGCTGCCATCATGCCAGCTATGGTAAAGTTCTCTAGAACCATAAACCACATGCGGGTTGCCATCACTGTCTAGTCGCAATATCCGATCATTGTAAATTTGCCCCACGCTATCAGGACACTCGACACAATGGGTATCCCACCTGGCTGGAATCACTTCTGAGTTTATCGAGTTTAAGGCTACTGCTGGAGATAAGGCTTGGAAAAAAGAATTTACAAGCCAGACACCACAAAATAACGATACAACGACTATGAAGAAACGATAGATAAGATTCATAATACACATCCTCCCTTCTCCCAAATGCTCTATGAGCTATCTTGGAAATCTATACAAAACAGACACTCACGGCCGTCCATCACCACCTCCCCCAATCCACCTACATCCGCCATAATCACCGGGTTGCCCCGGCCAGAGGCCAGTTGAACCACCGCGCTCTGCGAGGCCGAACGGTAGGGCAGCACCACCCCATCAGGCGAGGAGAGACATGAGCCAGATGAGCAGGAGCAGGGTAACGGCCGTACTCACCCCCAGATACATCAACATTGCCCAGGAGATGGGGGGTGGTCCCGATTCATCTGTATCCGCCGCCGGGGTATCCGTCGTGCCTGGCGTCGGTATCAGCCGCGCCCCACATTGCCAGCAAACCGTCTCATCCGGCAATATCGTTTGTCCACACCGCTCACATTTTGCTGTCATAAACGCCCTTCCACAAAATGGGTACACAAGTCCTATTGTTGTGACCGCACCCCATTCGTACACTCATTATTACGTGGAGAAGTAACCCCAAACATATCAAAATATCACAAACAAGTATAGTTGAATGGTCTAACTGCAAGCAATTATTTCGCATTTATCCCCATATCCTCCTTTTTCTCCTCTTCCCGCAAAGAGCCTTGCTACCCGGCAAGGCTCTTTGTATTCCGCCGGTTTACACTTTTGTTACAATTTTTTCCTTCGCGGTTCAGGAATTTGGGCTACACTCTGACTATGCTCAAGACATTACGCAGCCGGTTATTAGTATCCTATGTGGTGGTGATTCTCATTGCCCTGGTGGTAGTGGGGGCAGCCATGTTG
The DNA here is from genome assembly GCA_023382655.1 of Anaerolineae bacterium. Lineage (GTDB taxonomy): Bacteria > Chloroflexota > Anaerolineae > Promineifilales > Promineifilaceae > CAADGU01. Next base: position 79,527 of record JAHDWK010000003.1, read on the forward strand.
GCCTTTGTATCCCGGCCCAATGTGCGCTACTTTTTCACCTTGCAGCGGCTGGATGACCTGAGCCGGGTCAGCCGGAATGAACTGGTACGGCTGCTGCGTGATGGGGCCAGCAATGAAACGATTATCCAGGTGCTAGATGAAACGGCCGTGCAAAACAACGTGCGTATTCTGGTGCTGGATGCCCGCACGCTGACGGTGATTTATGACAGCGACGTGAACGACGCCTGGCTGGGTGACACTATTCGCGCCGATGAAATTGACCGGCGTTTCCTGCCTTCCACCGACGCCAATACGGTCGCTGCTCGTTTCCAACATGAAAATGGCTCCACCTGGGTACTCTATTCGCGGGCGCTGTTGGCCAGCGCGGGTGTAGACCTACAAATGGTCGTGTATGCTGTGCCTGAACCGACGCCGCGCGCCTTTTTTGATGAGTTGGGTTTTGGCCGGGCGCTGATTTGGGCCGGGCTGCTGGCGATGGTAGTGGCGGCGTTGTTGGGGGTGTGGATTGCCCGGTCAGTGGTACGGCCGTTGCAAAAGTTGGTGGGCGCAGCCGAAGCCATCGCTGCCGGGGATTATGAGCAGCAATTACCACTGCAAGGGCCGGAAGAGGTGCAGCGCGTCGCTGCCAGTTTCAACACCATGTCCACCGAAGTAACCAAAACGCGCAACGCCCAACGCGATTTTGTGGCCAACGTTTCCCATGATTTGAAAACGCCCATTACGTCCATCCGGGGTTGGAGCCAGGCATTGTGGGATGGCACGGCCGTGACCGCCACCGATCAACAACAAGCTGCCGGCGTCATCAATGCCGAATCGGAGCGGATGGAGCGCATGGTCAATGGATTACTCGATCTGGCGCGCATCGAATCAGGCCAGTTGACCTTGAAGCAAGAGCCGGTAGACCTGCAAGCGCTGTTGCAGCATATCCACCAGAGCTTTCTGCCCCGCGCTCAAGAGCACCAGATCACGTTGACCCTGGCTGCGCCCTCGGCGCTGACCGTTTGGGGCGACCATGACCGGTTGGTGCAAGTCTTAAGCAATCTGCTAGATAATGCGCTGGCACACACCCCGCCGGGTGGGGAGGTGCAGCTAGGGCTGGCGCTTTATGGTGAACAGGAGGTAGATGTGTGGGTGCAGGACACCGGCAAAGGCATCCCCGCCGCCGAATTGAGCCGCATCTTTGAGCGGTTTTACCAGGTGGAAAAGTCACGGATGCGCGGCGACGGCCGTGATGGTTCCGGTCTGGGGCTGGCAATTGTGCAGGAGTTGGTGCAGTTGCATCACGGCCGTGTGCTGGCCCGCAGCGAAGTGGGCAAAGGCAGTCAGTTTATTGTTCGGCTGCCATTGCCGCGTGAACCGTAATCCGTGAACCGTAGTCGGACTACGGTTCACGGATTACGAATTACGGCTCATGGATGCCAGGGTAACGAAGGGGGCACGGCCGTTTGGGCATACGGCCCATTGCGCAGATCGTCAAAAAAGCCGCGTGTATACAACCCGCCGTAGGAGAAAATGGCATGGCCGGCCGTGCCTAACTGCCGCGCCATCTGGATGCGGGCGACAATCTCGTTGAAGTCATCATAGCTGCCATTGATACCGGGCACGATGTAACGGCCGTTGGCATCCCCCTGAAAGTTTTGCACCAATGTATACCAGCGCGACTGGCCATATAGCGGCCCATCCCATGTAGTGCCGCCGTAAATCATGGGGGAGATAGCGTCAATGTAGCCGCCACCCACCCACGCTTTAGAATCCTGGTAATAATTGTGGTAGCCTTCCGAAGCGCCCCAACCCCAATAATCTATATACACCGGCCATACCGCTGCCGTCAGCCAAAAATTGGGTTTATCGGCGATTCCGTTCGCACCATAGAGCAAATCATAAAACTTGCTCACCGTGCCATTCACCTGCGCCCGCTGCCAATCCTGGTAGCTGTTATAACCGGCGGGCGGCGCCGAGAAACAGGGCACACCGGCCGCCCCCGCACTTACCGGATCACAGGAGGTGCTGATGTGCCCATACCGAATGTGATCCAGGTGGATGCCGTCAATGTCGTAGCGCGTGACCAGATCGGCAGCTACCGAAAGGATATGATCGTCAAAAAAGACAGAAGCGGGGGTGGCCCGCCAGTAAGAACTACAATGCACCTGACCGCTCGTCGTCCATTGTAAACCGTTGGGTCTACCACCGGATGTGCCATGATAGTTGACCAGCCGCCAGTATAGGGGTAAAGGCGTTACGTCAGGGTCAGGCGGCGTGGTGCAGTTATCCCACACCGGATAGACATTGATGTAGGCGTGTACCTGAATATTTTGGGCATGGGCGCGGTCAATCATGTAGGCCAGCGGGTCCCAGTACGGGTTGGGCGGCACACCTAGCCCTTGTGCGCTGACGCGGTAGGCCCAGGGTTCAATCGGGGAATCATAGTAAGCATCGCCCGCGCCGCGCACCTGGAAGAAGATAGCGTTGAAACCGGCATAGGCGGCATTGTTGACGATCTCGTCAATTTTGGCCGGGCTGGCAGGATTGTTGTAATCGGTCCAATCAAAGCGCGTCACCCATAGACCACGCATTTCTACCATCTGTCCGGGTGGGGTGGCAGTGGGAGTCGGTGTGGGCGTGGGGGTGGGTGTAGGCGTAAAGGTGGGCGTGGGCATGGGGCGCATCACCAGCGGCAGGTAGGTGGGAGGGGGCGGCGTTTGGGCGAGTACGGCCGTGACCAAGCCGCCAATAAACAGGAGCAAGATGATGATCGCTGTCAGTTGAGATTTCATAGCAGGCTATCCCTGATCCAGATATTGCAGCGCCAACTGCACCCGCTCGTCTACCGTTTTGGCTTCACGGGGCAGCCGTTGCAAGGCGGCCTGCGCCTCCACAATGCTGAAGCCCAGACCGGTGAGGAAATCAATCACATCGGCATCCACATCACTGACAAAGGGCACGGCCGTGCCCGCCTGGCTCATATCCATTTTGTCCCGCAGTTGGAACATGATGCGTTCGGCCGTCTTTTTGCCAATACCGGGGACGCGCTGGAGTACGGCCGTTTCCTCCCGCAAAATGGCGCTTTTCAGTAGCTCCGGGCTGAGGGTAGATAAAATGGACAGCGCTACCTTTGGCCCCACGCCGTTTACCCCCAGCAACACCTCAAACAACTGCAAATCATCCGTCGTTTCAAAGCCATACAGCGCCAACTCCTGCTCACGGACAATCAGGTGCGTGTGTAGATGAATGGAGCGGCCTACGCCGCCCACGTCTTCCAACACCGTGCGCGGCACAAACACCCGCACCCCTACCCCGCCCACAGCGATGATGAGGGCAGCGTTTTCAATTCTTTGGATTGAGCCGGAAATGGATGCGATCATAAGGTAATTGGGTAATTGGGTAATTACGTAATTACCCAATTACTCATACAGACTCTCAAACCGTTGATAATGATAATGCGTAATCGCCACTGCCAGGCCGTCGGCGGCGTCGTCGGGGCGGGGCGTCTCTTCCAGGTCGAGCAGGTTGCGCACCATGAGCTGCACCTGTTTTTTGTCTGCCTTGCCGTAGCCGGTGACGGCGTCTTTGATTTTAGGCGGAGAGTATTCGGCGATGGGCAGGCCGGCGTTTGCCAACGTTAGCAGTAGCACACCCCGTGCCTGACCTACGGTGATGGCGGTAGTGATGTTACGGCCGAAGAACACTTCTTCCACACCGGCCGTGTCTGGCTGATACTCGTCAATCAACTGTTGTAACTCACGCTGGATGGTTTGCAGGCGGTGGGGCATGGGGGCGTCGGAGGGGGTGGAGATGACGCCGTAGGTCACGGCCGTGAACTGCCCCTCTATCACATCAATAATCCCATATCCGGTGGTTGCCGTCCCCGGGTCCAGCCCAATAATTCTCATTAGTGAGGAATTATGAATTGTGAATTATGAATTATGAAAAAGAGATTCCTTCATAATTCCTAATTCATAATTTTTCAGGCTGCTTCTAAAGCGGCCATCGTTTCGTCGCTCATGTCGAGGGCGGAGTAGACGTTTTGCACGTCATCCAGGTCTTCCAGCGCTTCCACGCATTTCATCACCTGCATGGATTCGCTGAGCGACAGCCCCAACGGATTGTTGGGGTCATAAATCATGCTGGCTTCCGTCAGGTTATAGCCGCTCTTTTGCAAATGGTTGCGCACACTTTGGAATTTATCCAGTTCGACGTAAATTTCGGCCGCGCCATCTTCAAACTGCACATCTTCCGCCCCCATTTCGGCGGCGGCCATAAACAGTTCGTCCTGGTCAAATTTGCCCTCAACGGCAATGTACCCTTTACGGGTGAACTGCCAGGAAACGGAACCGGCTTCAGCCATATTCCCATTGTTCTTGCCCAGGGCGTGGCGAATGTCGGCCACCGCCCGGTTGCGATTGTCGGTCACGGTTTCGATGAGGATGCCCACACCATGCGGCCCATATGCTTCGTACATCACCGACTCCAACTGCCCGCCTTCCAATTCGCCGGTGCCTCGTTTGATGGCCCGTTCGATGTTGTCTTTGGGCATGTTGTCGGCTTTGGCTTTGTCTATGGCCAGGGCCAGGGCGTTGTTAAAGTTGGGGTCGCCGCCGCCTTCGCGGGCGGCAATGGTGATGTCTTTTGCCAAGCGGGTGAAAATTTTGCCCCGTTTTTTATCGGTGGCGGCTTTTTTGTGTTTAATGGTTGCCCATTTTGAATGACCAGACATTGTTGATCTCCTGTTTGGGTGGGCGTCGTCCGGTAATCCGTAATCCGTAATCGGTGAATTGTCAGGTAGCCCACATTTTAGTTAATTTGCGAAGGAGGATTATATCACAGTCAGGGTTTGCGGGAACGAGCACGGCCGTCCCCCTTCCCCTTCTTTCTCGCCACTTTCTTATCTAGCGCGGGGGGCGTCCCCATAGAGGGCTGGAACTTTTCAATATCCGCCTGCAAGCTACGCAGCTTTTTGAAGGTGAGCAGTTCCGGGTAGGCGCGGGTCATCTGGCGGTAGGTAGTGTGCCATAGTTGAAAGTCGGCGCGACGGCCGTAGCGCGCCATACTGCCCTCCTTGCGAAACTGCCAGGGCTTGAAGCCGGTGTAATGAATGCCCCACAACACGGCCGGGTCAGGGTAGCCATTCAGGCTGTGAAAACGCAAATCCACATTCGTCCAGTGACCCGACCAGCGCAGCGTCAGATATTGCATCTCCGGCCATTCAAACTGGTTACTCACCATGTCGCGGACTTCCGGCCGTTCTAAATCCTGCAAAATTACCCGGAACTCTACTAACGACGGCTCAATGACCAGCAGCGAACTGATGACACCCATGTTGGTGGGGTCAGCCGCTACCCGGTCGGTGATGGTTTTAGGGATGGGCTGCCCATGTGGGCAATCGGCGTAGATGTGATGCCAGTTCCAGGTGCCATCCTGCGCCACACTCTCAGGGATAATAAAGTTGCCATCCGCGCCCCACTCCATGACGTGTGTTTTGTGTTCATTGATCGTCCCGGCGGGGGTGGGCAGGCTGAAAAGCTGGTCGTACCGTTTCAGCGGCAGCAGGTCGGCGTCCAGCAGGCAAATTTTGTCATAGTGCAGACCCAAATCGCCGTCGGCCCCCAGGCGCAGGGCGTGGAATTTGGTAAAGACGAGGGGGAGATACGGCCGTGACCCCGCCAGTTTGTGTGAGATGACAATTGGCTCCACTTCCAACACCCGGTCATACAACAGCGCCAGCGCCTTCCGCGTCGTGCCGGTAATTTCCCGCGTCACCAGACAAATGATGTCTGCCTGCGTCTTCTGCCGCCGCAGCCCATACGCCAGCAGCAGCACGGCCGGCAGGTAACTGTCATTGAGGGTAAAGAGGGTGACAAAGGCGAAATGGGGCATGATGGAGATTGAGAGGTTGAGAGATTGAGAGGTTGAGAGATTGGCTTCGCGCCAATCTCCTAATCTCCTGATCTCCCCATCTCCATTGCGGCCACCGGCGCTTCGCCGGGAAACATCGTGGCCATTAATTCTGGCGCGTACTGTTCGGCCATGTCGCTGCTGATGCCGCGCTGATGGCAGATGGCGGTGTATAGTTCGCCGCTGCGGCGCAGGCGGCGGGTTTGTGTTTCCGGGTCCAGTTCAATCAGGCCAAAGCGCTGCGTCCAGCCGCGATCCCATTCAAAGTTATCCACCAGGCTCCAGTGGTAGTAACCCATTACCGGGTAACAAAAGCTGACGGCCCGCCAGATTTCGCGCAGGTGGGTGAGGAGGAAGGACGGCCGTAACCGATCATCCGCATCAGGCACTCCATTTTCGGTGATGTACAGGGGCTTGTTGTATTTCAGCACGCGCTGGATGGCCCGGTACAAGCCCGCCGGGTACACCTCGCCGTAGTTACCATCGCTGACCACTGCCTCCGGCGTCCATTCCGTCTCAAAAAAGGTTTTGGGCGGGGGGAAACGCAGGTAAAAGCGGGTGTAATAATTGACGCCGATGAAATCATAACTACCGGCCAGCCCTTTGATTTTGGTGGAGCCGAGGGGGGTGCGCATACGGCCGTCGGCCACCGCGTTCAGCCACATGCCGTTAAATAGCCCATCCATCCGCCGCGTCCACCACTTGCTCACGAAGGAACTGCCCGGCTTGGGTTCCAGGATGGGGATATTTTTAGCATATCCTACTTCGGCTTCCGGGTATTTGGTTTTGATCACCTCATACGCGGCGGCATGGCACATCAGCATATGTTTGGCCGCTTCCAGCCCGGCGCGCAGCCCCATCTGCTGCGGTGCGGGGAAAACGCCGCCCATATACCGGGCAAACACATACACCATCGGCTCGTTAATGGTAATCCATTTGGGGATCAGGTCGCCTAGCACATCCGCCACCTTGCTCACGTATCGCTGGAAGTATTCCACCACGATCTGGCGGTTGAAGTCACCCTTTTCCACCAGCCACAGCGGATTACTGAAATGGTGCAATGTCACCATCGGCTCTATGCCCCGATTGTGCATCGCCTGGAGAATCTGGCGGTACCGATCCAGGGCATCGTCGTCAAAAACGCTTGGTTCTGGCTCGATGCGGCTCCATTCCAGCGACAGGCGGTGGGCGTTGGTGCCCATCTCGGCGGCGGCGTCCAGGTCGCTTTCGGCGTCCGCCCACCAGTTGCAGGCCAGACCAGAGCGATGGTTTTGCCGGATACGGCCCGAAGCCACTTCGGATTCGCCCGAAGCCGCTGCGTGGCTGCCACGCCGTTCGCCGTCGCCCTGCTCCCAGGCCCACCAATCACTGTTTGTATTATTCCCTTCCACCTGGTAGGCGGCCGTAGCCGTCCCCCAACGAAAGTCGGTCGGGAATAACATGTGTGCCTTTGCCATCTCGCCTCCGTAATCCGTAGCCCGTTATCCGTAGTTCGTAATCCGTAATCCGTGATCCGATTACGGGTCACGCGCAAGAGTAACACGCCGTTTTGCCCATGCCAAATAGCTTGTTATACTTGTAACATCTTTGCCACCTGTCCTGTAATGATGGAGAAACAGGGTGGCGCTTCACAACAAAATGCATTTCTTCAGACATACCATTCACAGTTAAGGCGCCGTTGGAGTGTTTTTGTGAAAGACCTGGTACCCCCAAGCGGTTACTATTATCCCAACAAAATGGGCCGTATCCTTCTCATTTCTATGGAAGAAGTCATGGGTAGAAATGGTCTGAACGCCTTGTTAAATCTCATTGATTTACGTGACTACATGCAAGATTTGCCGCCAGATAATTTAGAGCGGGAATTTGATTTTGCCCACATCAGCAATCTAAACAAATCATTGCGCGAAATCTATGGGCCACGGGGGGGGCGTGGTCTGGCTTTGCGGGGTGGGCGGGCTATCTTTTCGCGGGGGCTGCGTCAATTTGGCGCATTGGCCGGCGTTAGCGACCTGGCCTTCAAAGTGCTGCCCCTCAAGACCAAACTCAAAATTGGCGTCCCGGCCGTAGCCCGCATTTTTACCCAATTTAGCGATCAGACCAGCCATGTAGAAGAAATGGATGACCATTTTTTGTATACTATCGAACGCTGTTCGGAATGTTGGCAGCAGACAAGTGACCGGGCGGTATGTTATATTGCCGTCGGCATTTTGCAAGAAACGCTGCGCTGGGTCAGCGGTGGATTGGAATTTCGGGTAGACCAGGTAGCTTGTAAGGCCATGGGACACGAAGCCTGCGTTTTTAGAATTGACAAAGACCCAATCAAGTAAAGTAAGAAGTCGGGTTTTTTAAAGAAACCCGACTTCTAGCGGGCTTTTGAAGGAACAAAGCACGTGACTGACGAAAAGAAAGGACACAAAATTTTCATTGTCGAAGACGATCTCGATCTGTCGGAGATGTTGAGCGCTTATTTCCGGGTACAGGGCTACGAGGTAGAAACTGCCTCGCATGGTGAAGATGCAGTGGAGGCGATCAGCCGGGAGATTCCCGATGTAGCCGTTCTGGACATTCGCTTGCCGGATATTGATGGGTACGAAGTGTGCCGTCGGCTGCGCCGTACCCGGCGTACCCAAAACCTGCCGGTCATCTTCCTCACCGAAAAGCGGGACCGGGATGATAAGTTGGCCGGTCTGGAATTGGGGGCAGTGGATTATATTACGAAGCCGTTTGATATTCAGGAACTGCGGCTGCGGGTGCGCAACGCCCTGCGGCGGGCGCACCTGAGTACGCTGCAAAACCCGGTAACGGGACTACCCGAAGGCGTCCTGGTGCGGGAACGGCTGGGACAGATGTTGAAGCAGCCGGAATGGGGCATTGTACTGGCGGGCATACACGGCCTGAGCCGCTTCCGGGATAAGTTTGGTTTTGTGGCCGCTGATGATGTGTCTCGTGCGGTCACGTTGATGATTTCAAATGCGGTGCAGGAAAGTGGGGCCGGTGAAGATTTCATCGGTCATACGGATTCGGGGGATTTTGTGATCATCACGGCCGTAGACCGCAGCCACAAACTCGCCGAACGCTGCCTGGTGCGCTTGCAACCTTCTATCCAATACTTCTACCCGGCACTGGAACGGCAGCGGTTACATGAACTGCCGGAGGCAGAGCGGTTGACGGTGCGGGTTTCTAGTTTAACGTCGCGGGAAAAACAGGTGGGGTCGCTAGAGGATTTGTTTGAGACGTTGGCAAATCGGCGGCTATAAAAGCCTTTTTCGGCGGCTATAAAAGCCTCTTTCGGCGGCTATAAGCCTGTTTTGGCGCTTTTTCTCCCTCTTGTTTTTGATAAAATCGCACACGGTTACTAGCCAGACCCTAAGGGTTTCAGAAAACCCTTAGGGTTTTCCATTTATGAATTTTCTCAAATCGTACCGGCTTGATTTTCTGATTATTTGTGGCTTTTTTGTGCTACCCCTGCTGCTATTTTGGGATGTGACGGTGGGAGGCCAGACGATGTTGCCGGTGGATAATTTGTGGCAGTGGGCGCCGTGGGCGGCGAACACGGCCATAACCACCCCACCACAAAACCCCCTCATCACTGACCTGATTATCCAAAACTACGCCTGGAAGCAGTTCATCCGCGAAAATATCAGCACGCCTACCCAACTGTTGTGGAATCCCTATCTATTTGGCGGTGTGCCCTTTCTGGCGGCCGGGCAGCATGGCGCGTATTACCCGTTTAGCCTGCTGTTCCTCATCTTGCCGCTGAGTAAGGCGTATGGCTGGTATGCCGTCAGCCAGATATGGCTGGCGGGGGTGCTGATGTATGTATACGGCCGTACCGTTGGGATGCGGCGCAGTTCGGCGGCGTTGGCCGGGCTGGTTTACCAGGGCGGCGGGTATCTGGTTGTCAGCGCGGTTGTTTTCCCGATGATCAGCGGGGCCGTCGTATGGCTGCCGCTGCTGCTGGCCTGTATTGACAAAGTGATCAGCGGCTCTATCCGTCGCGCCCGCTCAACCTGGCTGTGGCTCATGCTCGGCGCGGCGGCGCTGGGCACACAAATCCCGGCGGGGCATATTGAGTTTACCATTTACACACTGCTGGTCATGGCGGTGTATGCACTCTGGCAAGTAGTGGCTGGTGGTTGGTGGCTAGTAGCTGGTGGAACCGATTACCGATTACGGATTACCGATTACGGGTTACGGCCGTTGCTTTATCTGACCGGCATGGTGTTGTTAGGTCTCATGTTGGGGGCCATCCAACTCATTCCACTTTATGAACTGGGGCAGGCCAACTTCCGCGAGGCGGCGTCCAGTCTGGCCGAGGTGCGTGGGTATGCCTTTCCCATGCGGCAGGCGGTGACGCTGGCGCTGCCCAACTTTTTTGGCAATCCGGCCCATCAGGAAGTGGTGGACGTGTTCAGCAGGCAGACGATCCCCATCACCCAAAATTATTACGGCCAACCCATTTCTACAACGGAATGGAGCACAAAGAATTATGTGGAAGGGGGCATTTACCTGGGTATCTTGCCGTTGTTCCTGGCAATTTTGGGGATTTACGGCGGGTTGCGGAAAGTAGTAAGCAGTAAGCAGTTAGCAGTGAGGGGTCGCCGCGGGTTGACCAGTTTTTATCTGTTGTTAGCTTTTTTTTCGCTGACGTTTATCTTTGGCACGCCGTTGTATGCGTTGTTGTATTATGGGCTGCCGTTTGTGAATCAGTTGCACACGCCGTTTCGTTGGGTGTTTCCGTTGTCGCTGGCGGTGGCGGTGCTGGCCGGATTCGGCGCAGATTATCTGGCGGCGACGCGCAAGTGGCAGACGATTGAAGTGTGGAAAACATACCGCCAATCCTTCGACAAGGCTCAGAACAAGTCTCCGGTCGCTAATCTCCAATCTCAAAACGTTTTTGCCAGTGACAGCAGTGTGGTCTGGTGGCTACGGCCGTTTGTCCTTTGGGGCACACCGTCCATTATCACCGGGCTGGCGGGGGTGGCGTTTTGGGCGGGCACGGCCGTGTTAATCGGCCTATTTATTTCCAAAATACTCTATGCACAAATTGCGCCGTTGGTGGAGCGTACGTTTCTGGGGCTGGCGCTGGCGGCCTATGCGTTCCCCGATGCCCAAACCTTTTACAGCTATGAATACCGGCAGGTTTTTCTGTTCGGGTTGATGCTGGTGGGAACGGGGGCGACCCTGCGCGTCAGCCGCTGCCCCATTTTTGCGGGACGATGGGGTGGACGATGGCCGTTGTGGTTATTCATGGCTGCCGGGCTGATTGTGCTGGACATCTGGGCGGCCAACCGGGGCTTTCACGCGGCCAACGACCCGGCGCTGCTGGTCCACAAGCCAGAACTGGTGGAATGGCTGGAAGCACAACCCGGTCTATGGCGGCTGACCAGCTTTGCCCCCCATGGCGACAAACCGTTTAACGCGAATTCCGGCTGGCTGTTTGATCTGCCCGATGTGCGTGGCTACGACTCGATTATCCCCAAACAGTACACCAACTATATGAGCGCCATTGAACCGCAGAACGAACTGCCGTTCAACCGGGTGCAACCTATCGTCAACTGGCAGTCGCTCAATTCTCCGCTGTTGGATGTATTGGGGGTGAAGTATGTGATCACGGCGGAGACAATCGAACTGCCCAAGTACCACCTTGCCTGGCAAGGCGAGGGACTGAACGTCTATGAGAATCTGGGCGTGGCTCCCCGCGCCTACACACTGCCACAAAAACAAACGGCCGTTGTCCCCGACCCCCTCGCCGCCCTGACTACGCAATACGACCCACGCCAATTCGTCGTCATCGCCGAGAACAACACCGGATTACCGATTACCAATTACCGATTACCGATTACCAATTACCAACCCGCCGACATCATCGCCAACAGCAACATTGAGGTGACTGTCCAAACGGCCGTGACCAAACCCTCCTGGCTCATCCTCAATGACAGCTACTTTCCTGGCTGGAAAGCGTTTGTCAAACAGGTGGGGGCGGGTGAGGATGCCGAGCAGCAAGTAGACATAACGCTGGTGAACGGCAATTTTCGCGGCGTCCGGCTGGAGCCCGGGGAATGGGAGGTGCGCTTCCGGTACAGCCCGCTCAGTTTCCAGCTAGGCGGGCTGGCGAGTGCGATGGCAGTGGTGATCTTGATGTTTGGCACGGCCGTGTGGGGTTGGCGCATCTTTTATAATCCCAGCGGCGACCTCTCCAAAACGCACAGCATCGCCAAAAACAGCCTGGCCCCCATGGCCCTGAACCTGTTTAACAAGTTCATAGATTTTGTCTTTGCTATGTTTTATCTGCGGGCACTGGGGCCGGCGGGGGCCGGCAGCTTCCAAACCGCCATCGTCACCGCCGGGATATTTGACATTGTGGCCAACTACGGCCTGGACCTGCTTTTCATCCGCGATGTGTCCCATGACCGCCGCAAAACATCCAGCTACCTGCTGAACACCACCGTTTTGCGCATCGGGCTGGCCTTTTTTGCCGCCCTGCCCGTCTTTGTCCTCATCTTTGTCACTAATCGCCTGCCGGACAGCAACCCGCTCACGCCCGCCGAAATCCTGGCAACAATTTTGATCATGGCGGGCATGGTCTTCTCTGGCATGAGCAAAGGCGTCACCGGCCTGTTTTACGTGCATGAAGAAGCAGAAACTCCGGCAGCGATGACCACCGCCACCACCATTATGAAGGTGGGTTTTGGCGTACTGGTGCTTCTGGCAGGTTACAGTTTTTTGGGGCTGGCGGCCGTATCCATTCTCACCAACGTCCTCACCCTGTTCATTCTCGTTGTCCTGGCTTTGCGGAAATATGACCTGCCCGGTCCCTGGCGGCTGGATTGGGGCTTGCAGCGGCGGATGCTGCGCCTGGGCTTCCCGCTCATGCTCATCCACCTGCTGCAAACCATTTTCATCTCCATTGACACCTACCTGCTGCGGGTGATGCTGCCCAACGGCCAGGAGGTGGCGGGCTGGTACAGCAGCGCCTACAAATGGTTTAATGCCTTGCAAATTATCCCCTCGTTCTTCACCCTGGCGCTGTTCCCCATCATCACCCGCGAAATTCAGCAATCGCCGGAGTCGGCGCGGCGCATGTATGGCATGGCGATCAAGATCATGTATCTGCTGGCACTGCCGGTCGCGGCCGTCACCTGGTATCTGGCTGTGCCCCTGGTGCGCATCGTTGGTGGGCCGGAGTTTTTGCCGCATGGAGCCATTGCCCTGCAAATCGTCATCTGGTCAATCCCCATTGGCTGGATGAACAGCGTCACCAATTATGTGCTGATCGGCCTGGGGCTGGAAGGCAAGCAGCCGCGGGCGTTCACAACCGGGGTGCTGTTTAACATCGTCACCAATCTCCTGTTCATCCCCCTGTTTACCTATGTGGCGGCGGGGGTGACGACGATTTTGTCGGAGGTGGTGCTGCTGCTGGTGTTTGCCTATTACCTGGGGCAGCGGATGCCGGGTGTGGGTTGGCGATTTATGGTGAAGCCGGGGGTGATCACGGCCGTGACCGTTCTCATCATGTATCTGGGCGGGCAAATTCATCTACTGGTGGGCGTATGGGGCATTTTGCTCTACCCCGCGGGGCTGCTGCTGCTGCGGGTGGTGGGGCCGGCCGAACGCAAAATCCTGGCCGACATCCTGCCTGCGCCCCTTGCCCGACGACTGCGGTTGGTTTAAGAAGGAAACCAATGAGTGATCTTCATGCGCAAGTGATGGAAAAAGTTTGTAGTAGGCGATAACGCGCCTACTACAAACTGAAAACCCTACTCAGTCGCTTCGATATAGATTTTGTAACGGACCGAACCGTCAGGACTACGGCTGTGAAGCAACCAAACCGGGCGCGCCGTCTGTTCGTCGGCTAAGGGGGGCGATGTGGCGATATTGCTGTTGGAGGAAACGGCCGTGTGGTCATACACCGGCTCGTAATAATACACCAACTCCATCCGTTCCAGCACCATATTCTCGGCCATCGTCAACGGGTCTTGAAAACGGCTGTAGGGGATGATCTGCGCTTTGGTTTCCAGCGGGAATTCAGACACATCCTCTGCCTGGGCAATACGCGTATCAAATGAGGTGGAGCGCATGATGAGAACGGGCAGCCCGGCCACTGTTTTATCTGGGCTAATGATACCCACCAACAAAATTTGTGGCTGATCTTTCAGGTAGTCAAATTCTCCATACACACCGGCGCGTTGGGCAACCAGATAACGAGTATCAGTGGCGTGATCCACAAAAACGGCCGTTTCCACCCCCTCCACCATCTCTAGTTCAATATGCCCCAGGAAGTTTTGTAAAGTTGCTTCGGGGTAAACGGCCGTATGCGCCGCCACCGCCAGCGCCAAACCCGGCCACTCGTCGGCCGTTTCCATGACGCCGCTCACCCGCAGGAAACGGCCGTGATACGCCGCCAGTTCCGTCAGCACTTCCGGTACGGCCGTGAGCGGCACACTGCCATTCATCAAGCCCCGCTCGTCCAACAGTTGCAGCGAAATCTGATAACGCTGGCTGCCATCCGCTTCTTCAAAAATGAGCGCGTCCACCATGCCCGTCAGCGTGGCCGATTCGCCGATGGCATATTGTTCGGCCAGGGTCGCTTCCGGGCTGTTGGGGGCCAGGTGGAGACCACCACTGCTTATCACCGTGCCGCTGCCACCGCTACCGCCGCCACCGCCGGAAACAACTGTTTCCACGACCACCATATTCCCCATCGTGCCGGTTATGGGGAGTGGGGTTGGTATGTCCACTTGGCGTTCTACTTCGACGGCCGTTGTCATCATACTCACCCCACCCTCCGACATCGGCGCTTCGGAGGCGGGTGGCCGGGTGATGTTTTGCCAGACCATCGCCTCCCCCGCTTCCGGGGCGGCTTCCATGCACGCTTCAATCCGGTCGCCGTCATTCAATTTGACGGGTGCGTCCGGCAGTTGGTACCGTTCATTTTCGTCCGTCGTCAGCCAGTAGCCGTCCGTTTCGCGGCTGAATGTTCCTTTCAGGCAGGTGAAGGGCGCATAGGAGCTATACGCCGGGCGGCCTTCTTCCCAGTCGGTGAGGCTGATTTCCCATTCGTTGGGGCCAGGTGCGGCCGTGATCACCCCCCGCACAATCAACTCACCCGCCATCATCTCCAGTCCGGCCAACTCCTTCGCTTTCTCGCCCACCAGATGGTAAACGCCAGCGGTGGAATTGCCGTACAGCATCGCCCGCACGTCATCGCCATCGGCCGCGACCAGCACGTTCGGCCAGCCCTTCACCTCCACCTCATCCCCCACCTGGTAAACGGGCGGCGGCGGGCTAAAACTCTCCACCGGCGACATGGGGCCACTGGCGATTGTCTCCATCATAAATGAAGAGAGTTCCCCGCTTTGGTAGGCTTCATATGCTTCTTGGGCCGAGAGAATGGACACCGCTTGCCCTGGCGCAAAGCTGGCGCGGGCAAAGTTGCCAAACAGTACGTCCCCTTCCGGCCCAATGCGCAGGTTGATGACTGGCTCGCCGTAGCTGGTCAAGGGATAACCCGGTGTTGGTTCCGGCAAGACAGAGACGACACGCATCCCGTTGTGCCCGGAATCCCGGCCTTCCACCACTTGATATTGTGTTGGCAGCAGGTTGTGGGCCACCAGAAATTCGATGGCAATATCGGCCGCTGTTGCAAAAGGCAATGGCTCTTTCGTGACGTCTATCTCCAGTCCATATGCCGTGCCTTGATTCGTGGAATAATAAACCGAATCCGGCCCATACATATGAAAGGTCAGTGATTCGTTGTTGCTGCCGAAAACCTGAAACTGTCCTGGCAGGCGGGGGTCGGTGAAGGCTTGGGGGTCGGGGAGGCCAAAGTCGGCCGCCCAGGCTACCGCTTCCTCCGGCGTGGTGGGCAGTGGGGCAAATTCGATCTGGTGGAGTGGCAGTTCGGCGGGGGCATCGGGGAAGGGGTTGGCTGATGTGGTATCGCGCGCTGTCACCGGAATGGCGTCGCCGCTGAGAACGGGTTCTGTTTCCGGGTTGGCCCATTGCTGCCACAATTTGGGCGCGCCCCACACAACCAGGGCGATGAGGCCGACGACGGCCGTGACCCCCACCACACGCGGCACAAACCGCAGCACCAACCAGTCCCCCAGCGAACGGGGTGTGTTGGTCTGCCGCGCTTCTGCCTGCAAGCGGGACGACAATTCCTGGACAAACTGCGGGCGCGGCTCCACCTGTTCCGCCTGCTGCCGCAGATGGCCTACCACCTGCTCCGTCGCCGCATCCGGGGCAGCATTGCGCTCCGGGTCATCGAGATAATCGTTCAATTGATTCGCATCTTTTCCATTCATGGTTTATGTACCTGTCCTGAAAATAATCAAAGATTGCGCAGATTGCGCAGATTTTCTAATCGGTGAAATCTGCGTAATCTTTGATTTTCAACTCACACACTTTTCCTTTAATTCGGCAATGGCGCGGGAGACGAGCATTTTGACGGCCGCTTCGCTTTTGCGCATGGCCGCAGCCGTTTCGGCCACACTCAGCCCGCCCCAAAAGCGCAGATAGATCGCTTCGCGCCGGTCGGGGCTGCCCGCGTCCAACGTTTGGTGAATGCAATCCAGCACCCCCCGACGATATACCTGCTGTTCCAGGGGTGGGATGTCGGGGTCGGGCAGGGTCACGGCCGTGTCCAACCCCTCTTCCGGTTTACGATACCGCCCCCGGTGGAAGTCGGCGCACTTGCGCCGGGCAATGCCAAACAGCCAGGCGGCAAATGACCCCCGCCCGTTATAGCGGGGCAGCGCCGCCCACGCCGCCAGGAAAATTTGGGAGGTCAGCTCTTCGGCTTCGGTGGGGCAGTTCGTCTGGGAAAAACAGTAGCGGTACACGGCCGTGACATGCCGCCGGTATAACAGATCAAACGCCTGCGCATCTGTCCGCGCCGCTCGCGCCAATTGCCCGTCGTTATAGTTTTGTACCTGTTCAACAATCATCAAACCTCCAGATTTAGAACGTTCCACCCTATTTGTCGCTGCACTCACAGAAAGGTAACATCTGCCACAACAATATACCCACAGATTCCCCAGATTTCACAGATTAAAATAATCTGTGAAATCTGGGGATTACCTCCGAGGAGAATCCACATGAACAATCAATGGCAAGAGGATACGGCCGTGCGCTCCGGCATTGACCTCTTTTCCGCCTGGGTAGACGCGCAGATGGCATACAAAAATTTGCCGGGACTGGCGGCGGGCATTGTGGTGGACAAAGAACTGGTGTGGGCGCAGGGGTTTGGTTATGCGGATGTAGCCCGACAAATTCCGGCCACGCCGGACACCATTTACCGCATTGCCAGCATCACCAAATTGTTCACGGCCGTGGCTATTCTGCAACTGCGCGACCAGGGTAAATTGCAACTGGATGACCCGGTAGCCAGCCATCTGCCCTGGTTTGCGCTCCAAAACAGCTATGCCGATGCGCCGGTCATTACCATTCGCCACCTGCTGACGCACACCGCCGGGCTGCCCCGCGAAGCCCAATTCCCGTATTGGACAGATGGGAAATTCCCCACCTTGAGCCAGATTCAAGAGAGCGTGGGGCAGCAGGCAACGGCCGTGCCCCCCGAAACCCGCTTCAAATACTCCAACCTGGGCCTTTCCCTGGCGGGCGCTATTGTGGCCCAGGTATCCGGGCAGACGTATGAGGAATATGTGCAGGAGCAACTTTTACGGCCGTTGGGCATGAGCAGTACCTTCGTAGAAACCCTTGATTCCCATCATGAACGGTTGGCGGTGGGGTACGGCCGTCGCCTGCCCGGCAAGTTGGAGCGCGAGATTATGCCCTTCACCGACTGCCAGGGCATTACCCCCGCCGCCAACATGGCGACCACCGTGTCCGACCTGGCCCGGTTTGCCATCTTCCACCTGAGTGACGGCATGGCCGGTGATACCCGTCTGCTGCGCCAAAGTACGCTGCGCGAGATGCAGCGCGTCCACTGGCTGAACCCGGATTGGCAAACGGGATGGGGGCTGGGTTTCAGCATCGTCCGCCAGAAGGAGAAGACCTACATCGGGCATGGCGGCGCGGTGTTGGGCTACCGTACCCAGTTGCGCCTGTGCCCGGCGGAGGGTACGGCCGTCGTCGTCCTGACCAACGCCGACGATGGCGACCCGCTGGCCTACGCGGAGAAGTTGTTTGCCTGGGTGGTACCCCCGCTGCTGGCCGCGATACGGCCGTCGCCCACACCCGCCCAACCCGACCCGGCCTGGCAGCGGTACGTGGGCAAATATCGGGACGCCTGGGGTGATATGCAAATTTTGCTGCATAAGGGGGCGTTGACGGCCGTTGACCCCTCGCAGCCCGACCCGCTGCTGGCCACGATACAGTTCGTTCCCGTCGGCGAACACACCTTCCGCATGGAAACGGAAAACAGCTTTTTAGCGCCCGGTGAACTGGCAATTTTTGAGGTGGAGGCAGAAGGGGACGGCCGTGTCACCCGCGTCCGCCTGGGCAACACCTTCATGGAGCGGGTGGAAGGGTGGTAATGTGGTGAAAGACCATGAATGATGCCAAAGCAAAAATCGTGATCACCGGTGGGTCTGGGTTTTTAGGAACCAATCTCGCCCAGGCCCTGAGTGAGGCAAATGATGATGTGTGCCTCATTGCCCGGCATCCACCGGAGATCAAAGGTGCTTGGCGGTTTGTCCGTTGGGATGCGCGTTCACCGGGTGAATGGGTCAATGAATTGGACGGCGCGGCAGCCATCGTGAATCTGGCCGGCCGCTCGGTGGATTGCATCAAAACGCCGGATAATTGCGACGTGATTTTGCGTTCCAGAGTGGAAACGACGCGGCTCATTGGGCAGGCCATCCGCCAGGTGCAAACGCCACCGCCCGTCTGGGTACAAATGTCCACCGCCCACATTTACGGCGACCCGCCAGAAGCCATCTGCACCGAAGATTCCCCATTTGGGTACGGGCTGGCCCCCTTTGTGGGGCAGGCGTGGGAACAGGCGTACCAGGAAGCGGTGCTGCCCCCTATGCGCCAGGTGATCTTGCGCACCAGCTTTGTGTTGGGGCGCAGCGGGGGCGCACTGCCGCGTCTGGCGTCACTGGTAAAAATGGGGTTGGGCGGTAAAGCAGGGCACGGCCGTCAGGGGATTAGCTGGCTGCATGAAGAAGATATGAACAGGCTTTTCATCCGGGCTATTACAGACGAGAATATGCAAGGCGTTTATGTCGCCACCGCGCCCAACCCGGTCTCCAATGCCGAATTTATGCGCCAGTTACGAAAGGCCATTGGCGTCCCCATCGGTTTACCGGCGCTAACTTGGATGGTCAACATCGGCGCACCGTTGTTTTTGAAAACAGACCCGGAACTGGCGTTGTACGGCCGTTATTGCCTCTCCCACCGATTAGAAGCAGAAGGCTTTGCATTCAACTATCCCCACATTGACGCCGCTTTACGGGCGATCTTCCTATAATTTGGCAGGTAACACATCGTGAGGTACAAGAGTATGGAGGATGAATATGATTTCTCAAATGGCAAACGAGGCGCGATCTTCTCCAGTAAGGGAAAAACGCGCATAACGATTTATCTTGATGACACTGTTCTGGAAGAGTTTCGTTCCAGAGCGGAGGTTGCGGGAACGGGCTACCAGACATTGATCAATGAGGCGTTCAGAGAGTATCTGAACCAAAATTCCGAAAAGCCTGTGACCGAGTCCGTGTTGCGCCGCATTCTTCAAGAGGAATTTTCGCAAATGGGCAGATGAGAAGCCCTGCTCCCTGTCCTTGATACTCTGGACCAATCCCATTGCACTTTTGCCCGAAAACAGCACCACTTGCTGCCCATAAAGTTTTGCAGAAACGGCCGTGTTGTTACTAACGTAGGAGAATGATGCAGCAGATAATCAGTTTAGAGATTGGGAATACACTGGAAATGAACAGCGAGGGACTGTTTGCTGCCGAAGAAAGTGCGACATTCTGGCTTTGGGCATATCCTTCGCTACTCAACTGGCCAGGGAAACTTGAATGGTTGTTTTCGCCTGTTGTCGGCAATAGTGATTATCCCGGGGATTTATGGGGGATTGATGATAGCGGGAATTTATTGTTAATAGAAACTAAACGCGGGAAACGCACCGATCCCTTTCAGGATTTCGTCAATTTCGAGAAAAGCGGTATGAAGACGGCCGTCAGCGTTGAAAAAGTAGCCAAAAGGTGGAAGAATCTTTATGAGAGCGAGAGGCGTTTCTGGCAAAATCACGAGACCGATTTGCGCCGTCAAAGCCTTGAGCAAATTACTGCTAAAGGTGTTGTACCCTATTCGAGCAAACGATATGCTACACGGAGATGGCCTGCTTTGTATGCAGAGGTGATAGCCCCTCGTTTGTTTAGTGAGCCTACCTATGCTGAGAACGTGGGTCACTACCTGGAAATACGAAATCAATCAAACATAACAACGATTTATTATGTCGGATTGGTTCTTGTAAACGAACCGAATCTGCTCACATTATCAACAAAAGGTCATGACCATTACCTTAAGTTGATGTCCCTGGTTGGCAATGAGCGTGTTATTCTAACGGGCATTACAGCGTGGAAATCACAAGTTGAACAAGGTGTGGTGTTGCAGGCATGGCAAGCCAATACCGGCTGCGCCTTATAGCTGTAGATAGGTATCTACCAAGTCGTACCTGGTTCCTGAAGTATGAAACAATCTATTATCCATGTGGCGCTGGTGGTGCGGGAGTATGATGAGGCAATTGCGTTTTTTTGCCAGAAGCTCCGTTTCACGCTGGTGGAGGACACCTACCAGCCGGAACAGGACAAACGCTGGGTGGTGGTTGCCCCGCCGGGTTCCAGCGGCACAAACCTGCTGTTAGCCCGCGCGACGACGCCTGAGCAAACGGCCGTCATCGGCCAACAAACGGGCGGTAGAGTCTTCCTCTTTTTGCAAACCGATGACTTCTGGCGCGATTACCACGAGATGCTGGCGGCCGGCATCCACTTTGTCCGCCCGCCCAAAAGTGAACCATACGGCACAGTAGCGGTGTTCACCGACCTGTACGGCAATCTGTGGGACCTTATTGAACGGCACGGTTAGTCACCATGCCCAATCTGTGGTCGCCTGATGCGTAGCTTCGTTACACACAAACTCCTGCTCGCCCTGATCTTACTGGTGGCCTTCGCGCTGCGTATTGTGGGCGTGGGGGGCCAGTCGCCGCCCGGCGTGGCCCATGATGAGGTGGCTCATTGGCTCATTGCCCGTGACATTCTGGCAGGCAACCATGCCGTTTACTTCACGGCCGCTTACGGCCATGAAGCGGGGTACCATTACCTGGAAGCTATTTTCCTCCTGTTACTCAGTGATAATTTGTTGGCGCTGCGGCTGCTGGCGGCGTTTTGTGGGCTGCTCGGTGTGGCCGTGACCTATGCGCTGGCCAGGCGGTTGTTTGGAGAGACGGTGGCCTTGTTGGCAGCAGGATTGTTGGCGGTGTTGTTTTGGCCGGTGTTTTACGGCCGTCTGGCCCTGCGCGCCATCTCTTTACCGGTAGTCGCCGGGTTATCTGCCATTTTCTGGTGGCAGGCATGGCAAAGCGACAGGATGACAAGGTGGCAAGGTGACAAGGGGCAGACATCCCAGCAATTCACCTTGTCACCCCTTCACCTCTTCACCGTGTCAGGTCTTTTCGCCGGGCTAAGTCTGTATACCTATCTGGCAGCGCGGGCGGTACCGATATTTTTTTTGTTGTTCATCTTGTATCTGGCTTTGGTGCATCGGCAGGAGCTGAAGGTGCGGTGGCGGGGTGTGGGGGCGTTCACGGCCGTATTCCTGCTCACCGCCTTCCCCCTCTTTTACTATCTGCAAACCCACCCTGGTGCGGAATTTCGCGTGGCCGAAGTCAGCCAACCTCTCACCGATTTGCTGGCAGGCAATCCGCTGCCGGTGCTGCAAAACGGGCTGAAGCTGGCCGGTATGTTTGGCGTAGTGGGCGACCCCTTGTGGCGGGAAGGGGTGCCTGGCGCGCCTGTGTTTGAGCCGGTGCTAGCCTTGCTTTTTTATGGGGGAGTGTTCCTGAGTCTGTGGCGGTGGCGCGACGGCCGTTACGCCTTCATTTTGCTCTGGCTACTGGTCAGTTTACTCCCCAGTCTGGTCACCATTAACGCTCCCAGTCACATCCGCAGTATCAATGCTTTGGTCGTTATGTCAATCTTCCCGGCGCTACTTATTCACAATTTGGGTGAGTTATCCACAGATTTCCCCCGGTTATCCACAAAAGGGGTAAAACTCGGTTTGACAATCCTGGCCTTCACGTTCTTTTTACTCTATGCCGGTCGCACCCTCTATTTGACGTTTCAGGTATGGCCGACCGGCGGGGATATACCCTTTGCCTGGCAGACAGCATTTGCTGAAGTAGCGGCTATTTTAGATGAATCAGACGGCACGGCCGTGGCCCTCGCCGGTTGGTCGCCAGACACCATGGACAGTCCCACCATGACGCTCCTGCGCCAAAACGACGCCCCCCCCATCAGCCATTTCAATCCGCAAGAAGGGACGCTGATCATCCCGCCAACTGGGCAAATCATACGGCCGTCTACCCTCCCCCTCGATCCCTATTGGGAAACCCAACTCGCCGCCTGGGGCGTGTTAACCACCACCCACCAACACACCACCCACTACACCCTCCCCACCGCCCCCCTCCCCGCACCCCAATTCCCCGCCAACACCTCATTTGGCAACGAACTTGTTTTTCTGGGGCACGATTTTACTTGTCACCCTGTCACCCTGTCACCGTCCGATGGCTGCCATCGGCGTCACCTTGTCACCTACTGGCGCGTCACGGCCGTGCCCGCCCACGCCCGCCGCCTGTTCATCCACTTTTTGGACGAAAACGGACAGCAAATCGGTGATGCTTACGCCTTTGACACGGCCGATCCCCAATCCCTCTGGTTCCCCCACTGGCAGCCCGGCGACCTCATCCTGCAAAAACAGGAAATCCCCATCCCCCTGACTGACGTCGCCCACATCCGCCTGGGCTGGTTTGACCCCTATTCCTGCGATCCCGGCCCCTGCCAAAATCTGCTCACCCCGGCCGGCGCCCCCTTTCTCGTCCTACCGCTTGATCTTTCTCTGATTAACGCTTCTCCATAGCCGGCATAGAATTAGCGCTGAACTAGCATACGATCCCCTCCCTGTAGCCGCCAAACAAACGCTACCCATACAGTTCAAAATTGGCTTCGGTTGTCAGGACGGAGGCTAATTTTTTATCGCGGGTGAGCAGGGGGATTTGGGCAGATTGGGCGGTAGCGGTGATCAATGCGTCCATCCAGCCCAGACCGGTAGCCTGGTACGTTTGCATCCAGCTTCCGGCCAGGCGAGCGGCGTCTGAACTCAACGGTAGAACGGTAAACCGGGCAAACAGGGCTTCATGCCGGGCCACTTCTCCGGGACGCAGCCCACGCCACAACTCGGCTTCGGTGATAACAGAAAGATACGGCCGTATTCCACCCCCCACGATCTCATCAAAATAAGGTCTGATGCACTCACGGCCGTGATAAATATCCAGTACGCAGCCGGTGTCGAAAAACAGTTCACGTCCCTTACTCATCCAACCACATCCAACCACTCACTTTGCCAACGCGAACGGCCGTCAGCCAGCCACGCATCATCCAGTTCAGGGCGATTGGCCCACATACCAAAGCTGCTTTGCACCGCTTGCGCCTCTGCCGACGAA
This sequence comes from Anaerolineae bacterium, assembly GCA_023382655.1. Lineage (GTDB taxonomy): Bacteria > Chloroflexota > Anaerolineae > Promineifilales > Promineifilaceae > CAADGU01. Next base: position 103,111 of record JAHDWK010000003.1, read on the forward strand.
AGCGGCTTCAAGGCAAAAGCGCGGTTATACTCATCAATCGTCAGGATGACCGCAACCGGTTTGGCGTCTTTCTCCACAATAATCGGGCCGCCCGTGAGGGATAGTTCTCGTAGAATCCCGCCAAAACGATTTTTCACTTCTGTTGCCGAAAAGGTCTTTTGAGACATCATTCGCTCCAAGATAGCCAAATATTTTAGCTAGAGTATAAGCTGTTTGGCTAAGGTAAACAATACACAGGCCATTTTTTCTTGACGCGCTTGGGGGAGAGTGTTATGCTTCGCCCACCATGAACGGTAGACGATTTTTTGGCTTCTTTTTTATGTGCCCCACCCGCGCCGTGTTTGCGCAGGAGCGTGGTTCTGCCTGAAAAGAAGCAGCCAACCGAATTTCCTGAAAGACGCGGCGCAGCCCGCGTCTTTTTTGTTGGTCAGAGCAGGCAGCGGTAAGATTGGGTGGCAGGTTGCAAGTGGCACGTATTTACCTGCAACTTGCCACGAATCACATGTTGAGGAAGCGAAGTATGTTAGAAGAACTGGAAACTTTATACACAGAAGCATTGGCAAAACTCGAGCAGGTGGACAACACGGGCGTACTCGAAATCTGGTACCACGACACCCTCGGCCGCAAAGGTGCCGTCTACCTGCTGACGCGGCAGGTAGGGCAAATGGACCCGGCCACCCGCCCCGCCTTTGGCAAACGGCTCAACGAGGTAAAGAGTGCATTACAGGCAGCGTATGACGGCCGTCTGGCTGCCCTCAAAACCGCCGAACTGGAAGCCGCCATTGCCGGGTCAGCGCTGGATGTGACCTTACCGGGACGGCCGTTGCCCACCGGCAGCCTGCACATCATCACCCAAACCCTGCGTGACACCTATCGCATCTTTGGCGACATGGGCTTCCAGGTCTACCGCTCACCAGACGTAGACACCGACGCCAATAACTTTGAACTGCTCAACTTTCCGCCCCACCACCCGGCGCGGGAGATGCAAGACAGCTTCTACACTACTAAACCAGATGTCATTTTGCGCACCCACACCAGCGCCGGGCAAATCCGGGCCATGCACGAGTATTACCCCGAACCCGTGCGTGTCATCCTGCCCGGCATGTGCTACCGCAACGAGCAAATCACCACCCGCAGCAGCATCCAGTTCACCCAGGTCGAAGGGTTGGCTGTCGGCCACAACATCAGCATGGCCGACCTGAAAGGCACACTGACCGAATTTGCCCGGCGCATGTTTGGCACCAACCGGCAAACCCGCTTCCGCGCCAGCTACTTCCCCTTCACCGAACCCAGCGCCGAAATGGACATCACCTGCTTCCTCTGCGAATCAAAGGGCTGCCAGGTGTGCAAATACACCGGCTGGCTGGAAATCTTGGGCAGCGGCATGGTACACCCGAACGTGTTGCGCAACGGCGGCTACGACCCGGACGTGTACACCGGCTTCGCCTTCGGCATGGGGCCGGAACGCATCGCCATGCTCAAATACGGCATTGACGACATTCGCCAGTTCTGGGCGAATGATCTGCGGTTTTTGCAACAGTTTTAACACTTGAGAAATCCGATTTCTCAAGCAACCTATGGTTGCGGAAATCGGATTTCTGACATACGGAGTTTCCATGCTTGTACCACTATCCTGGCTCAAAGATTTTGTGACCATAGACCGCCCGGTGGCCGAGGTTGACCGCATCCTCACTAATGCCGGGTTGGAAGTGAAAACCATTGAATTCATCGGCATCCCCGGCGCAGACCTGGTGTGGGATCGTGACCTTATTGTCCTGGGGCACATCCTCAAGGTGGAGCAGCACCCCAATGCGGACAAACTGGTGCTGGCCACGGTGGAGTATGGCGCTGACGCGCCCGAAGTCGTCGTCACCGGCGCGCCCAACCTGTTTGAATTTGTGGGGCAGGGTGATATTAGCAGCCGGGGGTTGTATTCGCCGCTGGCGCTGGAAGGGGCGGAACTGTATGATGGGCACAAAGACGGCCGTAGCAAAATGAAATTGAAGGGACGGCCGTTGCGCGGCATCCACAATCGCTGCATGGTCTGTTCCGAAAAAGAGCTGGGCATCAGCGACGAACACGAAGGCATCATCCTCATCACCAAAGATGAATGGTCGCCCGATTATGTGGCCGGGACACCCTTGCAAGATGTTCTCGGCGATGCTGTGCTGGAAATTGACATCATCCCCAACATCGCCCGTTGCGCCTCCATGCTCGGCGTCGCCCGCGAATACGCCGCCCTTACCAACCAGCCGCTGCGCCTGCCTGACTACCACGTCATCATGGACGGCCCGCCGGTCGAGGGTAAGGTACTCATCACCACCGACGAGCCGGAACTCAATCCCCGCTTCGTGGGCATGGTCATCAACAACGTGCAGCAAATTGACAGTCCCTACTGGATGCAATACCGTCTGCGGTTGGCCGGGATGCGCCCCATCAACGTCGTCGTGGACATCAGCAACTACGTTATGCTGGAAATGGGCCAGCCCAACCATACCTTCGACTACGACTTCCTGCGCCAGCGGGCTAACGAATACGCACCTGATGGCCCCATTCACATCCATACCCGCCTGCCCCGACCCGGCGAAACGCTGACCACGCTGGACGAAAAAGTCCACAAGTTGCCCCCCCACGCCATCCTGGTCACAGATCCACTCAGCAATCTCAGTCTGGGTGGCATCATGGGCGGGCTGGACAGCGAAATCAAGCCGGAGACGCAAAACGTGCTGCTGGAAGCGGCCGCCTGGAACTTCATCAACATCCGTCGCACCAGCACCGCCTTAGGTATTCACAGCGACGCTGCCTTTCGTTTCAGCCGGGGGGTGCATCCCAGCCAGGCACTGTTGGGCGCACAGCGCGCCGCCGAATTGATGCGGCGGCTGGCGGGTGGCACGGTGGCGCAGGGCCTTGTAGATTACTATCCCAACCCACCGCAGCCAACGGCCGTGACACTGAAATATGAGTATACCCGGCGACTGAGCGGGCTGGATTTGTCTGGGGAAGCGATGGCCGACCTGCTGCGTCGCCTGGAATTTGCGGTGACGGTGGAGGGTGATCATCTCGTGGCGACTGTACCTGACCATCGCCTGGACATTGAAGGCCCTCACGATTTGGTAGAGGAAATTTGCCGCGTTTACGGCTATGACAATATCCCCAATACCATCCTCTCTGACCCCCTGCCGCCGCAGCGGGGTAACCCCAAACTGGAACAGGAGGAGCGCATCAAGGATGGGCTGGTGCAGGCCGGTTTGCAGGAACTGATTACCTTTCGCCTGACCTCGCCAGCGTATGAGGCAAAGCTACTGCCAGGGAGCGAGGGGGATGCACGGCCATATGTCAGCCTCACCAACCCCAACTCCGCGGAACGGGCCGTCATGCGCCACTCGCTGCTGGCCTCCGTGCTGGAAATTGCCGCCCACAACAGCCGCTACCAGGAGCGCATCGCCATTTTCGAGATTGGCCCCATCTTCATCGAAGACGAGGAGGAAATCCTACCCACCGAACAGACGCGGCTATCGCTGGCGCTCACCGGGCAGCGTGGCGTCCCTGGTTGGCAGGGCGATAATACCGGGCAGTACGACTTCTTCGATCTAAAGGGCATCCTGGAAACGCTGTTCGGCGAGCTACATGTCCCCATCAGCTTCGAAGCAGCGCAGCACCCCTCCTACCGGCCTGGGCGCACGGCGCGGCTGCTGTTGAACGGGCAGCAAATCGGTGTGATGGGTGAATTGCACCCGCTGGTAGCCGAGCGGCTCGACCTGCGCCTGGAACGGGACCAGCCCGTGCTGGCAGCCGATATTGATCTGGACGCTCTCATCCCGCACATCCCGCCCTACTATCCTTACGCCCCCATCTCACCCTACCCGCCGATTGAGGAGGATTTGGCGGTGGTGGTGGATGTGGGAGTCACGGCCGTGACTGTCGAAGAAACCATCCGCCAGGCTGGCGGCAACCTGCTCAAAGATGTGCGCCTCTTTGACGTGTACGAAGGGGAACAAATCGGCAAAGGCAAACGCAGCCTAGCCTACCATCTCACCTTCCAGGCTGCCGACAAAACGCTCAACGACAAAGCCGTCGCCAAACAGCGCCAGCGCATCATCGCCACGTTAGCGCAGCGGCTCAACGCTAAAATCCGGGAATGACAGGGTGGCAAGGTGAAAGGGTGACAAGGTGAATTTTGTCGCCCCTTCACCCAGTCACCTTGTCACCTTGTCAATGAAACTACTCGTCCGTCTGCTTGCCTACCTCATCGGATACCCACTGTTTCATACGGTGATGAAAGTCAAGGTGGTGGGGCGAGAGAATTTGCCGCCGAAGAGAGAGCCGTTCATCCTCATTTGTAATCACTTTAGCTGGTTTGAGGTGCCGCTGTTGATTGGTAGACTGCCCTATAAAATTGTTATTTTGGGATCGGCGGAGGTGTGGCAGCATCCGGTGGGCAAATGGTTGGCGTGGGCGTTTGAGGGCATTCCCATTCAGCGGGGACAGGTGGATCGGGAACCGCTCAAACGGGCGTTGGCGGTGCTGGCCGAAGGTGGGGTGCTGGGCATTTTTCCAGAGGGGGGGATTGATCCGGCGTTACGGCCGTTGACCGATGCCGGTATCAACGTAGCCGGGCTTCCCGGACAGACGGCGCGCATTCCCGGCACGCTTATTGAGGCCAGGCCTGGGGCGGCATATCTGGCAGTGAAAAGTGGGGCAAAGGTGCTACCGACGGCCGTGACCGGCGCCGAGTACGTCTGGCAAAACCTGCGTCGTTGGCGGCGTACCCCCGTTACCCTGCACATCGGCCCTCCCTTTGGCCCCCTCACCGTTGACTCTCACCTGAAAAACGCCGACAAACGCGCCGCCATTGACGCTTGCGGTGACGAGATGATGCACCATATCGCCACCCTCCTCCCCCCCCACCAACGCGGCTATTACGCTTGATTTCTATCCACAGATTTCACAGGTGAATCATCTGCTTACATGACGAATTCGCCGATGCGGGCGATGGCCTGGCGGCTTTCGGGGATCAGGGCGGCCAGGGCGTGCCAGACGTGTACCATATCCGGCCACACTTCCAGGGTCACGTCTACGCCGTCGGCGCGGGCACGGGCCAACAGGCGGGTGGCGTCGTCCAGCAAGATTTCGTTCTCGCCCACCTGAATGAGCAGGCGCGGCAGCCCGGCCAACGAGGCGTAGAGCGGGGAGATGAGCGGATGGGTCAGGTCACGGCCGTCCGCATACCACCGGGCATACCGCGCCAACAGTTCCGGCGTCAGCAGTACATCCACCTGCCGCTTGCCGGTCATGGAATCGCCGGTTCCGGCCAGATCAGTCCAGGGGGAGATGCACACGGCCGTGCCCGGCAATCGCTCCCCCGCATCCCGTAGCGCCACCAACGCCGCCAGCGCCAACCCACCACCGGCCGAGTCCCCCATAATGGTCAGATTTTCCGGTTTATATCCGGCCGCCAGCAGCCAGCGATACGCCGCCACCGCGTCGTCAACCGCTGCCGGGAAAGGGTGTTCTGGGGCCAGGCGATAGTCGGGCAGCAGCACCCGACTTTGCACCGCGCGGGCCGCATACCCGCCCAAAAAGCGATGGGAGCGGGCCGAACCCAGGCAATACGCACCGCCGTGCAGGTAGAGGATGGCACGGCCGTCCGCAACCTGAGCAGGAATCACCCATTCCGCGGCTAAAGAACCAATGCTCACCGATTCAGCCCGGCAATCGGCGGGCAGCCTGGCCCGCGCCCCCAGTTTCTCCATGCTGCGCCGGGTTTCGGCTATATCCTCATGCAGCCGCCCGGCCGTTTGCTTTTGCAACCGCCCCGCCAACATCGCCCACAGCATCCGAAATTGCCAGCTTGCCATCTATTGTTTTCCCTTGAAGTCAATCAAAAATCAATCACCGCTCACGCATCACCGATTACCGATTACGGATTACCGATTACCGATTACCGATTACCGATTACGGGTTACAGAATTGTCGCCTATTTCCCCAGATCGTGGTACACATCCGGTTGTGCGCGTGGCGATGATTGGGCCGTTTGGCCTGCACCCCAAACAGACGATGCGCAGCCGGGCGCTGCCGCTGGCCAAAGAACTAACCCGACGCGGCCATCAGGTCTGCCTGTTCATGCCTCCCTGGCACACGCCGGCCGAGGCAGACAAAACGTGGCAGGAGGATGGCGTGACGCTGCGTTATGTGCCCCTGGGCGGTGGTGTCCCCGGCATCACCTGGCGGCTGGTGCGCGAGGCGCTGGCCTGGCAGCCGGATGTGGTGCATGGTTTTAAGCCGAAGGCGTACAGCGGGCTGGCCTTGTGGTGGCTCTGGCAGTTTCACCGCCGCCGCCTGCGGCTGGTGTTGGATACGGATGATTGGGAGGGCTGGGGTGGCTGGAATGAGCGCGAACCGTACACGGCCGTGCAAAAACATTTCTTCGCCTGGCAGGAACGGTGGGGTCTCACCCATTGCCACACCCTCACCGTCGCCAGCCGCGCCCTGCAAACCATCGCCCTGAGCCGGGGCGTGCCGCCGGAGCGGTTGGTGTATGTGCCCAATGGGCCGGGTATCAGTAATCGGTTATCGGTTATCGGTTATCGGTCAACTGATTACCGATTACCGATTACCGATTACCGTCCTACCCTCCTCCTCTACAGCCGTTTCTTTGAGTTTGAGGTCTCGCGGTTGGCGGCGGTTTTACAGGGAGTGCATACGGCCGTGCCTCATTTGCGCATCCTATTGGTGGGGCAAAGCCTGTTTGACGCCGATGCTGCCCAATTTCAACAACTGCTGGCGGTAGGCGGGGTGTTGGAGGCGATTACAGATGCGGGTTGGGTAGAGCCGGACAGATTGCCGGAGGTGCTGGCACAGGCAGATGTGGGCATTTACCTGATGGATGACACATTGCTGAACCGGACGAAGTGCCCGGTGAAACTGGGGGATATGCTGGCAGTGGGGCTGCCGGTGGTGGCGGAGGCGGTGGGACAGGTGGGGGAATATGTGGTGCACGGCCGTACCGGTCTGCTACGGCCGTCTGGTGATGTGGCCGGTTTGGTGACCGACCTGGTCCACCTGCTGCAAAACCCGGCCGAGCGCCAACAGTTGGCCGCCAATGCCAGCGCCCACATTCAGACCCATTTTTCCTGGGAAAAATTAGCCATCACGCTGGAAAGTGCTTACAGCACGTTGTAAGGACGCCCCTTACGCGGCAGTGATGTCCAACAATGTCGGCAAATCAAAATCGGTGTGGTGGTGGGGGCCGCCCACAATCATGCCCACTTCCGGCAGCGGGGCATAATCCAGAAACGCTTTGGCCAGTTCATACGATTCCTGAATTCGCGCCGGGATATTGGAAAAGTCCAGCAACCCTTTGGACACGGAGCAGGGCGAAGGCAGATAGAGGACGGGAAGCTGCTCGGCGATGGCCGGCGCTTCCACCAAGGCCCGTTGGCGCAGGGCAGCGTGTAACGCCCACGTCACCATTTCGGCCACGTGGCGCGGCGGAGCGGTACGCTGGCAGGCATCGCCCACATCCAGCACCACCAGCGAGGCCGCACCCATCTGGATGGCTGCGCTCATGGGCACATAAGCCGTCAACGCGCCATCTACATACAGCTTGCCGCGAATTTCCACCGGCGGGAAGACGCCGGGGATGGCCGTGCTGGCTAACAACGCCTGGTATAAATCCCCTTTGGTGAAGAGTGCGCCATGATAGGTCATCACTTCGGTAGCTACCGCGCCGAAGGGGATGGCGAGTGCTTCAAACTCACGGGTGGGCAGGGTGCGCACTCCCAGATCAATCAAGTTGTGGTTGGGGAAGATGCTGGTGCGGTTGCTGAGGAAGTGGCGCGCCTGATCCAGTTTGCCGCCGGGGAAAATGGCTTCCCGGGTGATGTAGGGCCACACGGCCGCTAGACTCCGCACCCCATCTGCCATTCCCCAACAGGCAATCACCGCCCCGTTTAATGCGCCCACCGACGCGCCTACAATCAGGTCGGGCTGCAAACCGGCTCCGTGCAGGGCTTGTAACATGCCCACCTGCACCGCCCCGGAACCGGCCCCGGCGGAGAAAACAAAAGCGATGGGTTTAGGGAGGGAATGCCAACGGTTGTCCATAATGTAGAGACGTTGCAATGCAACGTCTTTACCAGGCAACGTCTTTACCAGGCAACGTCTTTACAATGCAACGTCTCTACAATACACCGTTCTCACTCTTTTGGGGCGGTGGCGAGGGAAAAGTAGAGTGGTCTTTTAGTCCCATCGGGGCGCAGCAGGCTGTAGCCAGATTCGGAGAAGGCAGTCCCCAACAGGGGGCCGAAGTTGAGATTCCACAAAATCATTGGGCCGATCATGCCTTCGGTTTGTCCCCATTCAAAGGCACGCAAGGTGTATTCGGCTTGCTGCCATTCACCGACGTCGGCCATAAACGCCGCTTCGTCGGGAGGCGCGGAGGCGATGTTTTCAAAGCTGCCCCAGCCAAACTCTGTCACCCACAGGGGCAAAGTGGTCCCGTGTTCGGCCAGGAGGTGGCGGTAATCGTTCAAAGTGTCGGCGAAGAAGAAGCTGGGGTGGTTGTTGTGGCTGCGGGGGAGGGGGGAGGGGTGTACGGCCGTGCTATCCGGCGGATTACCATAGCCATACGGATGTACGCCAAGCGCATCTACCAGACCGGCCGCCCCGGCCTGGAGCATTTCCTGGAGAAAGAGGCGGTCATCTACGGCCGTGCCCCGATCATTGATGCCCGTCACGGCCGGCGCGCCGGCAATCAACACCGCGTCCGGGTCGGCCGCCCGCGCCCCTGTCGCCCCTGCCCGCAACAATTCTCCAAACGCCGCCCCGCCCATGGGGAAACCGTTCCATTCCCGCTGCAAATTCGGCTCATTCCATAATTCATAGGCCGCCACCCGCCCCCGGTAACGAGACGCCAGCGTGTGCATAAACTGTTCGTACAGGGCAAAGTCAGACGGTGGGCCATCCATCTCGGTAGTGGGGCGGCTCCACTCCGGCGCTTTGCTCACACTCAGCAGCACATTCAAGCCCTGCGCGTTGGCCCGGTTGACAAAAGCATCCAATTCGGCAAAACGTTCAGGGTGCAGTTGGCCTGGTTCCGGTTCATACAACTTCCAGGAAACCTGCACCTTCACCCAGCCCACACCCAAAGCGGCCAGATGTACAAAAATCTCGTCCTGATCCCGCTCCATCAAATGAATTTGCACACCCAACAGGTCACGGCGCAGCGGTGGGCCGGTGTAAGCGGGGAATGATGGTGTGGGGGTGGGCGTGGGCGATGGGGACATCGTGGGGTGAACGGGTGACACGGTGACACGGTGAAGGGGTGAGGGTGTCACCATATCATCTGGCGTGGCTGTCACCTTGTCACCTTGCCACCGTCCGATTGGTGAAATCGGCGTCACCGTGTCATTACGGCAGGCAGCCAACAGCAGACAGAGTAAGAGTAAAAGGAAGGGAAGGCTCACACGCATGGGGCGATTCTAGGACAGGTGGCAGGGGGGCGCAACGGCCGTTACAATTCCCTCATGTCCACCCCATACCCCATCCCGGCGGCAGAGACGCGCGTGGAAATTGCGGTCAAAAATTCGCGGTTTATGGCCACGGCCGTGCCCGTTTTCACCGTAGACGAAGCCAAAGTATTCATCGCCCGCATGAAGGCCGAGTTCAGCGACGCCAGCCATAATGTGCCCGCTTTTCTGGTCGGGTTTGGGGCGTCGGTGACGGCGCATTGCAGCGATGATGGCGAACCGGCAGGCACGGCCGGACGGCCGTTGCTGGCCGTGTTACAAGGCAGCGGTTTGGGCGATGTGGCCGTGGTGGTGACGCGCTATTTTGGGGGCACCAAACTGGGCACGGGTGGGCTGGTGCGGGCTTACACCGACGCGGGCAAAGCGGTGCTGACGGCCGTGCCCCGCGCCGAAAAAGTGCCCACCCATACGGTGTTGACGGTCGTGCCCTACCCCTTGTTGGAGCGGGTACGATTGCTGGTGGGGCAGTTTGACGGCCGTGTCCTGGAAGAAGAGTTCGCCGCCGACATCACCATCACCGCCCAGTTTCGGGTAATGCGCTTCCCCGCTTTTCAAGAGGCGCTGCGCGAGCTTTCACATGGGGCGCTGGCCGCCGAAATTGTAGAGACAACCACCCAGATTCACCGCCTGTAGCAATTTTTAGAGGTAATCCGGTCAAGCCAACAATTCAAGGAGTGTGGACAACCAGAGGAGGCGCGTTGATTTTGTCATCCACAGGTTCATTGGCATCATTCCACACAGGCAGGCGCACGCCGGAAGCGCGGTCATATACGCCAATGATGGCCGGGTATTCACCCGGCGCAGCGTCGGCGGGAATGGGTAGGGCGTGGATTTGCAAGATCACATCGCCACGCTGCCAACTCCAGGAGGGCGCTTCCAGGGAGTCACGTTGGGCAAAAGGACGGCCGTCTGCGCCCAACACCTGTGTAAACATGACCACATCGGTGGTAAAGGCGGGCGGCACAATTGGCCCCACCCGCGCCGGGTCTTGCACCTGCCAGATGGTTAGTAGTTCGGCCACCCCACCTGGTTCTACGGATTCGGCCAGCCAGATGACATGACGCAGAGTGAGGGCGTCGTTCAGGTTCACGGCCGTGACCCAGTCCCCCATTTCCAATGCAGCCAACTCAACCAGCGTAAATGACGGGTCTAAATCATCTGGGCGCAGGGGGATGGTTTGCTGCGGCTGTGCTATCGCCGCAAACAGGGGATGCAGCGGTGTGGAGGCGGGAATAATCGCCAGTATCTCCTTTCCATCCGGCATCACGAGGGCATAACGTGCATCGGCCCAGCGGAAATCGGCGTCACCTGCCAACACCAGGGCAATGGAGGGATCATGCACCGGGCCGGGGTAAACGGTGGAGAGCAATACCGGCCCGTTTATCTCCTGGCCATCCAGATAAGCCAGCGCCTCCACCAGATTGCGCTGGTACGCGCCGCGCACCTCCGGCGACTGTCCCCAGCGGATGAAGTAATCGTTGATGGTGGTAGCGCCTACCCAGAGCAACCAGACGGTGAGGGCAACGGCCGTGACCCACCACCCCGTACGCGGCCAACGCGCCGCAGCCCAGCCCGCCACAGCCCAAAAGCCGATGGCCGGCAGTATAAACACGGCTGGCAGCGCCGCCAGATTGCGCGTGGTGTTGGCTGTGGCCCCGGTGATGAGTGAGGGCAGGATGCCCACGCCAAACCAGAGCAGCAGAAAGGCGGCCTGAGGCTGCCGCCAGCGCCACAGGCAAACAGCGACACCAACGAGAAAGAAGGCGGCCGTGACCGCCTCAAACACTGGCCGCCCCGGAAGGTTATACGCCAGAAATTGATCCCCCTGCCCCGGCCAGACAAAGGCCAACAGCGCCCCGGTCACATTACGCGCCAGCGGCAGCAGGTTCCCCTGCCGCAAATCGTTGAGCGGCCTGTCTAGCATATCCAGCCGCGTCAGGGCATAGGGGTAACGTTCCAGGTAAAGGAACATGGGCGTCACCAGCAACGCTGCCAGCAGCAGCCCCGCCAGCGTCGGCCGCCACATTCGCCAGAAATGGGGCCGATGCACCAACAGCAGATATAGCAAAAACAGAGGAAACAGCAGCCAGGCCACCCGCGCCGCCAGATAAATATGCAGCGTCACCGCCACGCACACCCCAAACCCAATGACCAATGACCAATGACCAATGACCGATGACCGATGACCGATGACCGATGACCGATGATTGAACAGTTGCCAGAAAAACCAGACTGCCAACGTCATAAACAGGGGCAGCAGCCCGGCGCGGAGGGCTTCGCGGCTGGTAGCCAGGGGCCAAAAGGAGAGGGCGAGCAGCACGGCCGTGACCAATGCCACCCGTCTATCAAAAGCACGATTGGCCCAGGCATACACAGCGGCGATCACGGCCGTACCCGCCATCACATTCACCAGCCGCAGCGCCAGCAGCCCTTCGCCCAGCAGCGCCATGAACCCGGCGACGGTGTAGCTGTAGAGCGGTTCGCTGCCGTAGTTGAGGGGAAAGTAGAAGAGCCAGATGCCGTTTAAGATGCCGATGGCTTCACGGCCGTGATTGGCTTCATCGTGCGTCAGGCCGGGTGGCAGGTCGGTGAGCGCCGCCAGCCGCAGGCCAAACGCCAGCAGCAAAATGAGCAGAATGGGACCATATCGTTTCCACATGCGGGTGGCATTATACCGGCAACGGCTGCAAACAGGCATGTAGGTTTGAAGCGGCAAGATCAGAGAGCAGGTGGTTTTTCCCCATGATATTGGTAGTAGTTCACCTGAATGTTGCCGTTGTATAGTTTGCGGACGCGGTCGGGCTGGGCGCGTTTGAAGTAATGGGGAAACTGGGGATCGGCCGTGAGAATGTACACCGACCAGCCTGTTTTTTTGCGGAATATCTTGTTCAGGGCGATGTAAATCTGATTCATCGCCTGGTAGTCGGCCAGGCGCACACCGTATGGCGGGTTGGAGATGAGAATGCCATACTGCTGGTCAATCCACAAATCACGCACATCTTTTTGCCGGAATTGAATGTCCTGGCCCACGCCGGCTTTGGCGGCGTTTTGTTGGGCAATGGTGATGCTGGTGGGGTCGCTGTCATAGCCTAGCAATTGCAGGGGGGTAGTGTGGTCTACCGCCGTACCCGCCTCTACCCGCGCCTCTTGCCACACCTCGGTCGGCATAACGGGCCACTGTTCCGCGGCAAAGGAACGGTGGAGACCAGGGGCCATGTTGCGGCCAATGAGGGCCGCTTCAATCAAAATGGTACCCGAACCACACAGCGGATCCAGCAGCAGTCGCTCTTTGTTCCAAAAGCTGAGCATCACCAGCGCCGCCGCCAGCGTCTCTTTCAGCGGCGCTTCGCCCGCTTCAGCGCGGTAACCACGTTTGTGCAGCCCCACGCCGGACGTGTCCAGCGTCAGCAGGGCCACATCATGGTGCAGGGAAAGCTGAATGGTGAATTCCGGCCCGGTTTCGGCGAACCAGTCGGTGTGGTAATGCGTTTTCAGACGTTCCACCACCGCTTTTTTGACGATGGCCTGGCAGGTGCGTTCACTTTGCAGTTGGGATTTCACGGCCGTCGCCTTCACCGTAAACTTGCCATCCTGGGTGATCCATTCTTCCCAGGGCAGCGCCTTGCTTTGCTCAAACAAGTCATCGAAGGTGGTAGTGGGGAATTCGGCCATTTTCAGCAACACGCGGTCGGCCGTGCGCAGCCACAGGTTGGCGAGGGGGATGTCGGCGAGGGTGGCGGGGAATTGCACACGGCCGTTGCCCACCTGCAAATCCGCATAGCCCAGCGCCAGCAGCTCCTGCTTCACCAGCAGTTCCAGCCCAAACCGGGCGGTAGCAATCAGGGTAATGTTATCCATGACCAGGGATTGTATTCTCCAGGCAGTGCCAGGCAAGGGGCAAAACCACTTCGATTGACCAACGCCGTACAGCCCCTTGCCTGGCACTACCCATCACAATTTTTAACGCTGGTTAATTCCATATGTACCCATCGGTAAACTTCCAAATTAACAACTGCCCTTGTGTCATCCTTTATAACTGCCATAATCACCTGTAGTTTGTGAAAACTACAGGTGATTATGGCAGTAAATGAACTTGGCAGGGTGCGCACCCTGCCCCAACCAGGGATCCACCTACAACGCTGGCGGCACGGCCGTCACCTATCCCCTTTTCATCTCCTGTTAATCGGCTCGGCGGTGGTTGTCTCCGCACTGGTCTTGCTGGTGCCGGCCTACTTGCTGCTGCGCACCGCTACCGGCTGGCAGAATGCCGCCGACACGCTGCTCCGCCCGCAAACCTGGCAGGTCTTGGGCAATACACTCTGGCTGGCGCTGACAGTCACAGTGGCTACGGCCGTGCTGGCTGTCCCCCTGGCCTGGCTCACCTCCTGCACCGATCTGCCCGGTCGGCGCATCTGGGCCATCCTGCTGGCGCTGCCGCTGGTCATCCCCAGCTACGTGGCCGCCTTCCTCTTCGTCTCCATGATGACGCCCAAAGGGTTGTTGCAGCAGTTGACCTATCCGCTGTTGGGCATTGAACGTTTCCCCAATGTCTATGGCTTCCCCGGCGCATTTTTTGTCCTGACCATCATCAGCTACCCCTTCACCTTTCTGACGGTGCGGGCGGCGCTGCGGCGGATGGACCCGGCGCTGGTGGAAGCGGCCCGCAGCCTGGGGCTGTCGCCCCGCGAAGCCTTTTTCCGGGTGACGCTGCCGTATCTACGGCCGTCAATCCTGGCGGGCAGTCTCCTGGTGGCGTTGTATGTGCTGCGTGACTTTGGCGTCGTTACCCTGCTGCAATACTCCACCTTCACCCGCATCATCTACAACCGCTACACCGCTTATAAACTGGACGCGGCGGCGGCGCTGGCGTTGGTGCTGGTGCTGGTCACGGCCGTGATCCTCTACTTTGAGTACAAGAGCCGGGGGCGCGCCCGCTATGAACGCATTTCCATTGGCGCGGCACGGCGGATGCGCCCCACGCCGTTGGGCGCCTGGCGCATCCCGGCGCTGGCCTTTGTTTCCGGTGTGGTGGTGGCGGCGCTCATTATCCCCACCGGCGGGCTGCTTTACTGGTTCTGGCGCGGTTGGAACCAGGATTTTGGCGTGAAAGAACTCGGCGCGGCGCAAAGTAATCTGGCTTCCCTCTCTACTCTGGTGCAGCCGGCAGTCAACTCCTTCACGGCGTCGCTGGCAGGGGCCGGGCTGGCCATGCTGCTGGCGCTGCCTATTGCCATATTGGCGGTGCGCCGTCGCGGTAAGATCAGCGCCTTTTTTGAACGGCTGACCTATGCCAGTTATGCCCTGCCGGGTATTGTGGTGGCGCTGGCTTTTGTCTTTTTTGGCATTAACTATGCCCGCCCACTGTACCAGACGTTGCCCATGCTGCTGCTGGCGTATGTGATATTGTTCCTGCCGCAGGCGGTGGGCGCGCAGCGCAGCTCCTTGCTGCAACTGTCGGCCGGGCTGGAAGAGGCGGCGCGTAGTTTGGGCAAACGGCCGTCCGCCGTCTTCACCCGCATTACCCTGCCCCTGGTCAAACCGGGCATGATGGCCGGGGCCGCGCTCGTGTTCCTCACCTGCATGAAAGAGCTGCCTGCCACCCTCATCCTCAGCCCCATCGGATTTAACACCCTGGCGGTGCAGGTGTGGGCCAACATCAGCGAAGCGTTCTTCGCCCGCGCCGCCGCCCCCGCGCTGCTCCTCCTCTTGCTCTCCTCCATTCCCCTGGCGTGGATGACGCTAAGGGAGAGGGAATTATGAATTATGAATTATGAATTAGGAAAAGCAGCCCGTTCATAATTCATAATTCATCCTTCATAATTCCCCATGTCCACCGTCACCTGCCGCCACCTCACCAAAGCATTTGATAACCAGCCGGTCGTGTCCGGGGTGAGCTTTGATGTGCAGCCGGGGCAGATTTTGGCGCTATTGGGGCCGAGTGGTTGTGGCAAGACCACCACGCTGCGGCTGATTGCCGGGTTTGAACAGTTGGACGGCGGCCTGATTGAGATTGATGGGCAGGTGGTGGCCGACGGCCGTACCCATATCCCCCCCGAACGCCGCCGTGCCGGTATCGTCTTCCAGGATTACGCCATCTTCCCCCACCTGAGCGTGGCCGAAAACGTCGGTTTTGGGCTGGAGAAACGGGGGCGCACGGAGCGCGTCGCCGGGATGCTGGACTTTGTGGGACTGCCCGGATTGGGGGAGCGGATGCCCCATGAACTATCTGGCGGACAGCAGCAGCGGGTGGCGCTGGCGCGGGCGCTGGCCCCGCAGCCGGTGGTGCTGCTGCTGGATGAACCGTTCTCGAACCTGGATGCGGCGCTGCGGGCGGAGATGCGCCGGGAGGTGCGCCAGTTGTTGAAGCGCGGCGGCGTCACGGCCGTGTTCGTGACCCATGATCAAGAAGAGGCACTCTTCATGGGAGATGCGGTGGCCGTGATGAACCGGGGCCGCATCGAGCAGATCGGCACGCCGGAGATGGTGTTCCACCAGCCGCGCACCCGTTTTGTGGCCGATTTCCTGGGGAATACGGACTTTGTACCCGGTACAGTCACGGCCGTCGGCGTGGAAACGCCCCTGGGCCTGCTGCCGCAACGCCCCGCCCTGCCGCCGGGCACGGCCGTGACCATTGCCGTGCGCCCGGATGATGTGCAGTTGGTGGCAGACGCGGCGGGCAACGGCCGGGTCACCAACCGCCGCTTTATTGGCATTGCCTTCATTTACGAGGTGACGCTGGCCGACGGCACGGTGGTGCATAGCTGGCAGTCACACCAGACACAGTTGGCCGAGGGCACGGCCGTGCAGGCCACCTTTGATGACGCCCATTCGTTGGTGCTGTTTGCAGGGGAGACGGCCGTGTTGGCCTGACACGGTGACACGGTGACAGGGTGAGGGGGTGGAACCCGCGACCCCACCGTCTGTCATTCCGAGCGAAGTCTTCGGAGCGAGGAATCCCGCTCCTCTTGTCATGCCCATGCCTCTGGGATTCCTCGTCGCAGACTCCTCGGAATGACATGTTGACTTGCCCCTCTTTGTCATTGCCCTGGTTGCCGTTACAATGGACGGCAGTGGTTGGAACCTACCCAGCTTGTTTTGTAGACCGAGGACGCGGTAGGGGCAGGCCTTGTGCCTGCCCTCTGAATGGCCGCCCTTACGTTGATCACCGGCAAGCCTGGGTTGGTGGTGTGCAATGGAGGACATGCCGTGCCGGGAACAACAGTGCTTGCCCAACTGGCTGACTTGATCAGCGACCATTTTAGCGAGCAGGAACTGCGTGATCTATGCCTGGAATTGGGTGTGAATTATGAACACCTGAGCGGGGATAACACGCGGGCTAAGTCGCGGGAATTGGTACAGTGGGCGCAACGGCATGGCACGCTGCCCGCATTGCTGGAACAGGTGAAAACGCACCGTCCCCACCTGGCAGAGCAGATTGGCCACCTGGCAGTGAACCTGCCCCAACCGCCAACACCCCCGCGCCTGCACCACATTCCCTACCACCGCAACCCGCTGTTTACGGGGCGGGAGGAGTGGTTGGCGGCACTGCACGCGCAGTTGGGGCAGCGGGGCACAGTGGCCGTGACCCAGGCGGTGGCCGGGCTGGGCGGCATGGGCAAGACGCAGCTCGCGCTGGAATACTGCTACCGCCATGTGGCCGAGTATGACCTGATCTATTGGCTGCGGGCGGATGAGGCGGCGACGCTGGCGGGGGAGATGGCCGAACTGGCCTACCGGCTGGGGGCGGCCCCGCGCCATGTGACCGACCAGACGGCGCTGCGGGCAGCGGCGCTGGATTGGCTGCACGGTACGGCGCGGCGCTGGCTGCTGGTCTTTGACAATGTGGATTTGCTGGAACCGGCCGACCTGCAACCTTATTTACCCCGGCTGGGCAATGGCGGCAGCCTGATTACGTCGCGGAACCCGCGTTGGGAAGGGCTGGCGCGGACGGTGCGGCTGAAAGAACTGCCGCCGGAGGAGGCGGTGGCCTTTTTGCGGCAGGCAAAACCGGATGCACCGGAAGCGGAAGCGGCCCACCTGGCCCATTTGCTCGGTTATTTGCCGCTGGCGCTGGAACATGCGCGGGCGTTTGTGGCGGCAACGGGCTGTACGCTGGCGGAGTATGCCCACTATTTGGAGACGGCGCGGCGGGAACTGTGGGCGGGGGTGGACGCGCCGGTGGCGTATGACCGGCGGACGATTACGACGACGTGGGAAGTGGCCTTTGCGCGGGCGCGGCAGGTGCAAGGAGCGGCGGCGCTGCTGAATTTGTGCTGTTTTTTAGACCCCGAAGCCATTCCCCTGGCGCTGCTGCGGCGGGCGGCGGAGACGCCAGGCTTTTTGGAAAAGCCTGGCCCCCTGGCGCTGGAGGCGGCATTGAGGGAACTGGGGCGGTATTCATTGGTGCAGCGGGAAGGGGAGGGGGTGCGGCTGCACCGGCTGGTGCAGATGGTGGCCCGCGACCAGATGCCGCCGGAAACAGCCCAAAACACGGTGGCGGCGGCCGTAGAACTGCTGGCGGCAGCCTGGCCGTATGACCAACAGGACATGAACACCTGGCCCGCCAGCGCCGACCTGCTGCCGCACCTGCTGGCGGCCGCGGCGGCGGGGGAACGGGCGGAG
Organism: Anaerolineae bacterium; assembly: GCA_023382655.1. Lineage (GTDB taxonomy): Bacteria > Chloroflexota > Anaerolineae > Promineifilales > Promineifilaceae > CAADGU01. The sequence goes on from JAHDWK010000003.1 coordinate 121,263, forward strand.
TCGATACCTCACCGGACAGGGTATTTATGGAATCAGGCCGGTTTTTATCTGCATCACCGCGCTGTTTATACTCAGGCGGGGGATTGTTACCGCCGCGCCCTGGCGATTGATGAAAAAGCACTTGGCCCCGACCATCCGACCGTAGCCACTCGCCTCAACAATCTGGGGATGCTGCTGAAAGATGAGGGGGATTTGGCCGGGGCACGGCCGTACCTGGAACGCGCCCTGGCGATTGATGAAAAAGCACTTGGCCCTGACCATCCCGAAGTAGCGATTCGCCTTAACAATCTGGGGATGCTGCTGCAAGCGGAGGGGGATTTGACCGGGGCACGGCCGTACCTGGAACGCGCCCTGGCGATTGATGAAAAAGCACTTGGCCCTGACCATCCCGAAGTAGCGATTCGCCTTAACAATCTGGGGATGCTGCTGCAAGCGGAGGGGGATTTGACCGGGGCACGGCCGTACCTGGAACGCGCTCTGGCGATTTGGGAAAAAGCGCTCGGTTCTGACCACCCCCAAGTAGCTATAGGCAGCAGCAATCTGGGGACACTGATGCAAGATGAGGGGGATCTGGCCGGGGCACGGCCGTACCTGGAACGCGCCCTGGCAATTGATGAAAGAGCTTATGGCCCTGACCATCCCGAAGTGGCGACAGACCTCAACAATCTGGGGATACTGATGCAAGATGAGGGGGATTTGGCCGGGGCACGTGTGCATCTGGAACGTGCCCTGGCGATTTGTGAGGCGAGGCTGGGGCCAGAACACCCCCACACGCGCACGACACGCCATAATCTGGCGAATTTATAGCGGGCACGGCCGCCGCATGGTAGGGGCGAAGCGGTTGGGTGGTGTGTTGGCGGTTCACCAATGCCCGGTCACCAACCGCTTCGCCCTCCCCGGCGGCATAAATGGTTTCCTATCTGGCGTGGGGGGCGAGGCAGGCGGTGAATACATTTATGCGTTTGCCGCATTTGATTTCCCGCCTGCCTCGCCCCTACGGGGGATGACGCATCGTTGGGGTGGGACGGTTGGGTGAAATGTTGGCGGTTTACCAATGCACTTTCCCCAACCGTCTCGCCCTGGTGGTCGGGTATGCCATAGGGAGGGCAAGACGGCGCGGGCACAGGCCCATCGTTTTGGCCCAGGCCACACCGCACCGTCCTGCCCCTACGGGTCACGTATCACGGGTCACGCATCACGGGTCACGCCTCCCCATTCCCATGACATCCATCACGCCAAAGCCTGCCTAAATTCACTCACCCAACCCCACCTGAAAAGATAATATAAGGTCAGCCTTAAACCTGGGTTTGGGGCGGCGTTTAGAAACGGCGTGAGGCGTGATACGTGATGCGTGACCGGAGCGGCATCACGTATCACGCCTCACGCATCACGGACTATGAAACACGATTCGTTCAACGAAAGCGCGGAGATGTATTTGAAAACGGTCAGCGAACTGGCCGATGGCGATGAGCCGATCTCCATTGCCGCCATTGCCGGGCGGCTGGGCATTTCCTCCGTCTCGGCCACGGAGATGGTGCATCGCCTGAAGGATCGCGGGCTGCTGGAACACACACCGTACAAAGGGGTGCATCTCACGGCCAAGGGGCAGCGCAAAGCCAATGCCCTTATCCGCGCCCATCATTTGTGGGAAGTGTTGCTGGTGGAGCGGCTGCACATCCCCTGGGCGCAGGCGCACGACTATGCCTGCCGGTTGGAACATGCCACGGACACGGCCGTGACCGAAGCGCTGGCTGCCTACCTGAACCACCCTGCTGCCTGCCCCCACGGCAACCCCATCCCCACCGCCGACGGGGCCATCGCCCCGCCCGCTGACCAACCCTTAACAGAACTGACGCCGGGACAGAGCGGCGTCATCAGCCGCATTGCCCCGGAGAGTGCGCTGTTGTTTGAGTATCTGGCGGCGCGGGGATTGGTGCCGGGCACGGCCGTGAGCATCGAAGAAATCGCCCCGTTCAACGGCCCGCTCATGGTGGCCTGCGGCGAGGCCATTCACCCCCTGGGGCAGGAAGCAGCGGGGCATATTTTTGTGGAGAGACAGACATCCGATTTTTTGGAAAAATCGGATGTCTAACGGAAACAGGTATATGACGACAACATTAGCCACCACTCCCACCGGCCAGAATGTACGGCTGGTGGGGATTCAAGCGGAAGAGAAGCTGGCGCGGCGGTTGAGGGCATTGGGCATGACGCCGGGCGTGGAATTGGCGATTTTGCAGAATACGGGCAGCGCCCTGGTGCTGGCGGTGCGTGGCTCGCGCATTGCCCTGGGGCAGCCCATTGCCCACGATTTACTGGTGGAGCGTTTGTAGTAGGCGATTTGTCGCCGTCAGAAGGCGATGAATCGCCTACTACGAACCTTATGCCCATGGATACGATGACCATTGCGCTGGCGGGCAACCCGAATGCGGGCAAGACGTCGCTTTTTAATGCGCTGACCGGCTTCCGGCAGCATGTGGGCAACTGGCCGGGCAAGACGGTGGAGAAGAAGAGCGGGCAGGTACGGCTAAACGGCCGTACCCTTGAACTGATTGACCTGCCCGGCACGTACAACCTCACCCCCTTTTCCCCCGAAGAGGTGATCACCCGCACCTATTTGCTGGAAGAAAGGCCGGATATAGTCATCTGCGTCCTGGATGCGGCCAACCTGGAGCGCAACCTGTACCTGACGGTGCAGATTTTGGAGATGGGGCAGCCAGTGATCATTGCCCTGAACATGATGGATGCGGCCCAGGCGCGGGGGTTACAGATTGACACCCAAACGCTCAGCGCCCGGTTGGGTGTGCCGGTGATCCCTACCGTCGCCAGCCGCGCCCAGGGGATGGAGGGATTGTTGCAGGCGGCAAATGGGGCAACCACGAGGGTTGCCCGTACAGGGGCGGAGTGGCGGTTGGATTACGGCCGTGACCTGGAAACGGAAATCGCGCGGTTGTGCCAAATCATGTCCCAATACCCGACCATCGGCCAACAATACCCGGCGCGCTGGTTGGCGCTGAAGCTGCTGGAACAAGACCAGGAGTTACAAACCGTCCTGCTGCAAGTGCTCGGCGGCCCGGCGCTGCTGACCCACGCGCAAATGAGCCTGCACCAGTTGTCCCAGACCGTCGGCGAAGACGTGGACGTACTGATTGCCGACCGGCGCTACACCTGGATTCACGGGCTGGTGCAGGAAACCGTGACGCAAACGCGCCCGCACAGCGCCAGCCTGTCTGACCGGCTGGATCGCCTCGTGATGCACCGCTGGTGGGGCATCCCCATCTTTCTGGCGCTGATGTGGGTGGTATTCAAAATCACCGCGGAAAGTTCCGCGCCATTGGTAGATTGGATTGATGGGGTGGTGAATGGGCCGGTGGCGCGGTGGGGAGTGGTGGTGTTGACGGCCGTAGGCCTGCAAGAGACCTGGCTGGCTTCCCTCTTTGTGGATGGGCTGATTGCCGGCGTGGGCGGCGTGTTGGTCTTTATTCCCGTGTTGGTTTTCCTCTATCTGGCGCTGGCCGCGTTGGAGGATTCGGGTTACATGGCCCGCGCTGCCTTTGTGATGGACCGCTGGATGAGCCGTCTGGGGCTGCACGGCAAAAGTTTCCTGCCGATGTTAGTGGGCTTTGGGTGCAGTGTGCCCGCCATTTACGCCACGCGCACGTTGGAAAATGAAAAAGACCGCATCCTTACCGGGCTGTTGGTGCCGTTTATGAGCTGCGGGGCGCGGCTGCCGGTGTATGTTTTGTTTGCCGCGATCTTTTTCCCGCAACAGGCAGGGCTGGTCATTTTTGGGCTGTATCTGTTGGGTATTGTCACGGCCGTGCTGCTGGGCATTTTGCTTAAACACACCCTTTTTCACGGCCAGGAACAGTCCGGGCTGGTGATGGAACTGCCGCCCTACCGCCTGCCATCCTTGCGTGGCCTCTGGTTCCACACCTGGGCGCGGGTGCGCGCCTTTTTGCGCCACGCCGCCACCCTGATCTTGCTGGCCAGCCTGGTCATCTGGTTTTTGAAGGCGATACCGGTGCGGGGGGAGAGCGGGTTTGGGGACACGGCCACTTCGGCTGTGCTCAGTGCAGGCGTGCCGGACAGCCTCTTTGCCACCGTTTCGCAAACGCTCACGCCTGTCCTGGAACCGTTGGGATTTGGTAGCTGGCAGGCCAGCGGCGCGCTGCTCACCGGGCTGGTGGCCAAAGAAGTGGTCATCACTACCCTGGCGCAAACGTATGCCATTCCCGACGAAGCCGCCGACGAAGCGGCCCCCACCTTCCTGGAGGATGTGCTGTGGATTGGGCAAAGTTTTGTCCAGGCGATTATAGACACGCTCAAGACACTGCCGGGCATCCTGGGCATCAACCTGTTTGGCGAGGAGGCGGAACCGGAACCAACAGCACTGATGACGGCCATTCAACAAGAATTTACCCAGACCAGCAGCGGACACGCGGCCGCGGCCGGGCTGGCCTTTATGGTATTTATCCTCATCTACACCCCCTGCGTCGTGGCCATTTCCGCCGAAAAGCAGGAGTTGGGCGCCCGCTGGATGTGGCTCAGCATCGGCGGCCAACTACTGCTGGCCTGGCTGCTGGCGTGGCTGGTGTTTCAGGTGGGGAAGGTATTACTGGCGTAATCCGTTATCGGTAATCGGTTCACGGATTACGGCTCACGGGTTACGGTTCACCATGTTACATCAAGTGCTTCACGAAATAGAACGGGCCACAGGCCCCATCACCATCCAGGAATTGAGCCAGCGCCTGAATTTAGAGCCGGGGGTAGTGGCAGATATGGTGGCGTTTTGGGTGCGCAAGGAGCGGTTGGTAACGGGGGCGGACACGGCCGTGCCGCACCACACCGCCCACTGTGGCGGCGACTGCCAGGGACCGGCTGCCTGCCACTTTGTCGCCAAAGTGCCGGCTTCGTTTACGGTGACAAAAGATGTCATGCGGTAACGGCCGTTGCTATAATCCCATTATTGGTAATAAGCCGTAACGCGATTTGGCAAATCGCGCTACCTGATAAGGAGAAAACGATGATTGTCAAACCCCGTGTCGTGGAAGCAATGAATGCCCAAATCCAGAGTGAGTTTTCCGCCTCGCAGCAGTACATTGCCATTGCCGTCTATTTTGATGCTGAAAGCCTGCCTGATCTGGCGGCCTTCTTTTACCGGCAGGCGGAAGAGGAACGGATGCACGCCATGAAATTTGTCCACTTCTTGCTGGACACCGGCGCGAAGCCGCTCATTCCCGTCACACCAGAGCTAAAGAATGAGTTCGGCGGAGCGGCCGAAGCGGTGGAATTTGCTCTCAATCAGGAATTAAAGGTGACCGACCAGATCAATAATCTGGTCAAGATTGCCCGCGAAGACAACGATTATGCCAGCCTCAACTTCCTGCAATGGTTTGTGGATGAGCAGGTGGAAGAAGTGGACACGATGACCACGCTGCTGGCGACGATCAAACATGCGGGGGGAATGCTGCTGCTGGTGGAAGACTTTGTACGCCGCAACCTGGCAAATCCCCATGGCGAGGCCGATGCTGAAGCAGAGTAACGCGCCGGAATATGGGCAACTGCACACGGCCGTGTCCCAATGGGTTGATCTATCGGCCACACAGTGGCAGCAGTTTGCCGCCATTTTTCGGCCACGTCTGAGTGAGAAGGGTCAATATGTAGCGTTGCCCGGCGACAACACGCACCAAATCATCTTTGTGATTGCTGGTTTACTGCGGTTTTATTACGTAGACGAAGAAGGCCAGGAAACCAACAAGGCGTTTGTGGGCGAGAATGAATTTGCCGGGCCGTTAGCCAGCGCGGTATTAGGTCTGCCACTCTATTTTGGCATTCAAGCGCTGGAGGCAACTCGCCTGTTGATGGCTCCATACACTGCCTATGCCCATCTTTTTGACCAGGATTTGGTATTTGAACGGCTGGGGCGCAAGTTAACCGAAACGTTGTTGGTGCGTAAAGAAGTGCGCACCCGCAGTTTGTTACAGCAAAACGCCACCGAACGGTATCTCGGTTTTTTGGAAATGTATCCGCACCTGGTTAACCGTATTCCCCAGTATCATCTGGCTTCATACCTGGGAATCAGCGAAGTTTCCTTATCTCGTCTCAAAAATTCATCGGCTGCCAGGTAAGCGTTCAGCCCCTGTGGAGACCTGACAGGTTTTGGGCCTGTAAAACTCCATGTTGAACTGGTGAAAAACCTGTCAGGTCTGAATGTTTATGCTGCCGGTTAACATTTGTTAAGGCAACGGCCGTAGCCATCCCTTAAACTCCTTTCCACGCATACTCATTTGGAAAGGAGTTTTTTCATGCACATAGGATTTATCGGATTGGGAATCATGGGCAGCCGCATGGCGGCAAATTTGCTTAAACACCATGTGGCTTTGACGATTTTTAACCGCACGCCGGCCAAGACCGCGCCGTTGGTAGAACAGGGCGCACGCCCGGCCAACACTCCGGCCGACTTCGCCAATGTGGACATTTTGTTCACCATGTTGGCGCATCCAGAAGCGATCACGGCCGTAGCCCTGGCCGACGACGGATTCATCCACCATCTGCGTCCTGGCGCATTATGGGTTGATTGCAGCACCGTCACCCCCAGCTTTTCTCTCTCACTGGCAAAAACAGCTGAAGCGCATGGTGTTGAATTCCTGGACGCACCCGTAGCCGGTTCCAAGCCCCAAGCCGCAAACGGGGAACTGACGTTTTTTGTCGGCGGTACGGCCGAAAATGTAGAAACATGCCGACCTTATTTCAATATGATGGGTAACAAAGTGGTGCATGTGGGGTCGAGCGGGGCAGCGAGCGCCCTTAAAGTGGTTATCAACTCTTTGTTAGGGACAGCCATGGCCAGTTTTGCGGAAGCGCTGGCGCTGGGTCACTCTCTGGGTTTGCCCGCAGAATTATTGCTGAATGTGCTGGTTGGCGGCCCGGTTGTGCCGCCATTTATGGCGATGAAACGGCTTAAAATTGAACAGCAACAATATGAGTCAGATTTCCCATTGGAATGGATGCACAAAGATTTGCATATGGCGGCGCTGGCCGCATATGAAACGGCAGTACCTGTTCCCATCATCCAATCAGCCAAAGAGTCCTATATGCAGGCGATGAAGGATGGGTTGGGCGCACTTGATTTCTCGGCGATTTACCAATTGGCCAACAGGTAAGGGTCTGGCTTGCTCGTTTAGACCGTTAGTTTTGCTAGATAGGCCGTCAGTTCGGGGGGGAGTTCGGCTTCGCAGATGATTTGTTGGTAATCGGACGGCCGTTGGAAAGCAATATACGCCGCATGTAAAAAGTGGCGGCCTAAGGAAGTGCGCATACGGACACGGCCGTAGACGTTATCCCCCACGATGGGAAAACCAATATAGGCCATGTGGACGCGAATCTGGTGGGTGCGGCCGGTCAGCGGGTGGCACTCCACCAGTGTACAGGTGTCATAGTTGGTCAGAGTGCGGTAGCGGGTTTGTGCCGGACGGGAGGTGGCCGACTGGTGCAGCGGAATCACCGCCATCTTTTTGCGCTCTTGTTTGTTCCGGCCGATGGGCGCGTCAATCAGCGCGTCTGGCGGGTTGAGCCGCCCTTCCACCAGCGCCAGATACCGTTTATCCACCGTGCGCCGCTTAAATTGGTTTTGAATGACGTGCATGGCTCGGTCATTTTTGGCCACGACGATCAGGCCGGAGGTGTATTTGTCCAGACGATGCACAATGCCGGGACGTTTTTCATAACCCACGCCCAACACATCCGGGCAGTGCGCCAACACCGCGTTGACCAGGGTGCCCCGATAATGCCCTGTACCCGGATGCACCACCATGCCTGCCGGTTTGTTCACCACCAGCACATCATCATCCTCGTAGCGAATGTCCAGGGGGATGTCATCAGGCACCAGGTCGGTATTCACAGGTTCGGGCAGCGTCACCTGCACCTGTTCACCGCCTTCTAGCTGCTGGCTGGCTTTGGCGACACGGCCGTCTACCAACACCTGCCCGTCTTTGATAAGCTTTTGCACGGCCGTGCGCGACAACTGCGGCAGCGCCTGCACCAACGCCCGGTCCAGCCGTTCGCCGGGAATATCGAGTGTGAGGTCAACTTGATGGTCGGTCATGGGAATTAGGAATTAGGAATTATGAATTATGAAGAGGGCGGTGCTTCCCATAACACCTTGTCACCCCTCCACCTGCTCACCCCAATCTTCCCGCGCCGCCTGCTTCATCTGGCGTGATTCCCGCCAGGTCAGCCAGCCAAGCAAGATTGCCCCGCCGACAACGGCCATGTCGGCCACATTAAAGATGGGCCAGGGGCCAAAATCGAGGAAGTCGGTGACGTGCCCCAGGCGGAAGCGGTCAATCAGGTTGCCCAATGCGCCGCCGAGCGTCAGCCCCAGGGCTATGCGCAGCCAGTTGTTCCCAGCGGGTAGGGTGTGGTTGTAATAGATGATACCGGCGCTGACAATGAGGGCCATCACGCCAAAAAACAGACTGCCACCCTGAAACAGACCAAAAGCGGCACCGGTATTGGTGGCGTGCATGATGCGGAAGAAGGGTTCAATGGCCGGGATGGGCGCCCACACTTCATACAGCGCCAGCGATTGTTCTATCAACCGTTTGCTGAATTGATCCAGCAAAATCACTGCGCCCGCCACCAGAAACAGGATCACCTGTTGGCTGCGGGAAGCCGGTTCGGGTGCGAGGGTGGTTGTGTCATTCTCTTCGGGTTGCCAATTGTTCATAAGTTGTCCTTTGTGAAGTGCCAGGCACAGGGCAAAGGCGATAGCCGGGTTACGGCCGTTCTGCCCTGTGCCTGACATTGCCGTGGAGATTTTACCAACGGCCGTGTCTCCCTGCGACTTTGTTCATACGCTGTTTAGACCTGACAGGTCTCCAAAGACCTGTCAGGTCTGGGTCTTTTTCGCCACCAGCACCGTCACGCCGCTGCGGACAAGCTGGATGCGCTCGATGGTCAGGGCAAAACCGGCGGCGGCAAAACGCTGGCGCATGGGTTCCCAGAGGGCATCGGCGGGCCAGATGTGCCCGTCATCCTCTGTAAACACCCCTTCGCGCTGCCCGGTAATTTGAAAAAGCCAGTCAATGAAACGGACGATGTACCCCTGCCCGTTGAGATGGCCTTCAGGCACAATAACCAGACGGCCGTCCGCCCGCAATACCCGGTGCGCCGCCGCCAACGTGTGCGGGTCAACGATATAGTCGGTGGGGAAAGTGGCCAGGATGGTATCGAACACGGCCGCGCCAAACGGCAGTTCCGGCGCTTGCCCCCGCACCAGGGGTACGGTGCGCTGCGTCCGTTTTTGCGCCTGCTGCCCCATATGGGGAGATAAATCCAACCCGACTACATCAAAGCGCCGGTTTTGCAGCGCCAGCAGCATATGGCCCGGCCCGTGCCCCAATTCCAGCACCCGCCGCCCCTGCACAAAGGGCAGCGCCGCCAACTGCCACTGCCGCCACTGCCCCAACGACACGCCCCAACTGACCAGACCATACGTCCAGGCCATCTCGTTATAGAGCAGGTGAAAACCAAACCGAACCAAACCAAACCACCAGTTACGCCACATCATCAAAATTTCCGGTCTTTTGTCACTTGCAAATGCCCGGCCAGTGGTGACAATAGGGGACGGCCGTGACACTACCCGACAAGGTGAAAGGGTGACAAAAATGCCCAATCATGCCCTTGGTGACGGTATTTTAGCGGATAATTTTCACAGCACACCTGCGCAAAGCACAAAAGGAGACCCATATGAAAATCAAACGCATTGCCATCAGTACCGGCGGGGGTGACGCCCCTGGACTGAACGCCGTTATTCGGGCCGTGGTGCTGGCGGCCAACCAGCGCGGCTGGGAATGTGTAGGCATTCGGGATGGTTACAATGGCCTGCTCATGCCGGAACAGTTCCCCCAGGGTGGCCTGATAGCCCTGAACCGGGACAGGGTGCGCGGCATCACCCATCTGGGCGGCACCATTTTGGGCACTACCAACCGGGGCAATCCACTGCATTACCCGGTCTTAAATGCCGATGGGGTCTATGAAGAAATAGACCGCACCGACGAGTTGGTGGAGCGTTTCCGCGCCGCCGGGCTGGATGCGCTGATTGCCATTGGCGGGGATGGCTCGCTGGAGATTGCCTATGCTCTGGCGCAAAAAGGGCTGACCGTCATTGGCGTGCCCAAGACCATTGACAATGACCTGGATAAGACGGTGGCGACGTTTGGTTTTCACACGGCCGTGGCCTTTGCCACCGAATGTACAGACCGCCTGCATTCCACCGCCGAAAGCCACCAACGGGTCATCGTCGTGGAGGTGATGGGGCGGTATGCCGGGTGGATTGCGCTAGACACGGGCGTGGCCGGTTCGGCCGATGTCATTTTGATCCCGGAAATCCCATATGACATCAACAAGGCGGCCGAAAAGATAAAAGAGCGGGACCGTCACGGCCGTGACTTTTCCATTGTTGTCGTCGCCGAAGGCGCCCGGCCGGTTGGTGGCGATTTTATCATCCAGGGCAAAGCTATCGGCCAGGCCGAACGGCTGGGCGGCGTGGGGCAACAAGTGGCGTCGGCTCTGCAAACCCTGACCGGCAAGGAGGCGCGGGTGGTGGTATTGGGACATCTGCTGCGTGGTGGCAGCCCCACCGCCTATGACCGGCTTATCTCGCTGCGGTTTGGGGCGGCGGCGGTGCGCGCCCTGGCCGAAGTGCAGTCGGGCATCATGGTGGCCCTGGACCCACCCAACGTCAATTATGTGCCCCTGGCCCAGGTCGCCGGGCGCATGAAACAGGTGCCGCTGGACTGCGACACCATCCTCACAGCGCGGGATTTAGGCGTCAGTTTTGGCGATTGAACAGCCGTCTGCTTTTTAGCGCAAAGCCCTTTATAATCTGTTCTCATTTCGACAACTCCCAATCTCCAAAGGTGCGTGCATGAAAAAGAAGCTGCGTGGCGTTAAACGGCGTGAGATATTGTTTGACTATGACCTGTACCGGCGCAAGGTACCCATTCCCGGTATTGCCGACGCGGAGCTGAGCGTCTTGGATTTATGGCCGGAGGGGGCAGAGCATACCATCGTTTTTGTGCACGGCTACGCCGGGGTGATGGAATCGTGGGAGTTCCAGATCAACTATTTTGCCAGCCACAATCATCGCGTCATTGCCCCCGACCTGCGTGGGCATGGGCAGAGCGACGCGCCCTATACGCGCTATACGATGGATGAACTGGTGGCCGATCTGTACGCCATCAGCCAAAAACTGGCGCTGCCGCCCCAATTTACGTTGGTGGGGCACTCGTTTGGTGGTTCGATTTGCGTGGAATATGCCAACGCCCACCCGGAGCAGCTTGACAAGCTGGTGCTGATTGCCACCGCCGGTGAGTACCCGCTGCCCTGGTTTGCCAAGTGGTTATTGAAGCTGCCGTTGAACTGGTTACGGCCGTTGTGGAAATACCGCACCCGCTTTGACGCCGAAATCCACGTCGTGAAAAATATGATGGCCAATAATATGCGCCACTGGCAGGGTTGGTCACTCATGCGCAACATCACCACGCCCACCCTCATCATCACCGGGGAGCGGGATAATTATTTCCCGCGCCGCGTTTTTGAAGATGTGGGCAAAATGATCCCCAACGCCGAAGTGGTGGACGTGGGTTCGGCCAAACACAAAGTCCAGCTAGAACGCCACGAGGCCGTCACCCGCGCCATTGAGCGATTTGTAGAAAGCCGGCAACGCTCCTGGCGCGACGGCGGTAACCACGAGAATCCGCTGCAAAAGCGTATCTGGCTGAAAAGCTACAGTCCGGGCACACCACCTTCTATTCCTATTCCCAAACGGCCGTTGCCCGACTTCCTGGAAAGCGCCGCCGAATGGCTGCCGCGCCGCACGGCCATTAGCTTTTATGGCTCACATCTCAACTACAAAGAGCTAAATGAGCAGGTGAACCAGATGAGCCATGTATTTCATGGGTTGGGCGTGCGCCCCGGTGATCGGGTGATGATTATTTTGCCCAACATACCGCAAATGGTGGTCGCTTTTTATGGCGTCTTGCGCGCCGGCGGTGTGGTGGTGCTGCCCAATGTGGAGGCCGACGCCGCCACCATCATCCACCAGATTGCCGAGACACAGCCGAAGGTGGTGGTGACGGTACGCAGCTTTAGCGAACTGGCCCAGGCCATTCAGCAGCGGACGGGATTAGAGCACTTTATTTTTGCCGATTTGCGCACGGCCGTGTCTGCCTCTGTCTACCAGAAACTCATTGAACGTTTTGGCGTGGCCGATGATGAAGAACGCCACAAAACGATTGCCCGTCAACTGGGGCAGCGTATGTCCACTCTCATTCAAGATGCTCCCGTCACCCCCCTGGGGCTGGAGGTAAGCCCCGCTCAGTTGGCGGCCATTTTGTACACCAGCGGCACCACCAGCCGGCCGAAGGGCGTCACCCTGTCCCATTACAACCTGGTAGCCAACACACTGCAAACCCGCCATTGGGTACCTGATCTGACCTACGGTAAGGAAGTATTTCTCTCGGCCATTCCACTTGTACACAGCTACGGCCTGATCAGCGCCATGAGCGTGCCCATTGCTCTGGCGGCCACGCTGGTGCTGCTGCCTGTTTTTGATGTGACGGAGGTGTTGGAGCATATCCGCGACCATAAAGTGAGCATGTTCCCCGGCGTACCGATGATGTATATGGCCATTAACCAGGCGCCAGATGTGCGTAACTATGGGCTTTCCTCGGTGAAGGCGTGTATTAGCGGCGCGGCCCCCTTGCCGGTGGAGGTGCAAGAGGCGTTTGAGAAGCTGAGTCACGGCCGTCTGGTCGAAGGATATGGCCTCACCGAAGCCTCGCCCGTCACCCACGCCAATCCACTCTATGGCCTGCGCAAACCCGGCTCGATTGGCATCCCTTTACCCAACACCGACGCCAAAATCATTGACCTGATCACCGCCGAAGACGTACCCGTCGGCCAGATTGGCGAACTGGTAGTGCGTGGCCCCCAGGTGATGCAGGGTTACTGGCAGCCTGATGGCACGTTGGACAACAACATTGTGCTGGACGATGGCTGGCTGGATACGGGTGATGTGGCCGTGCAGGATGATGACGGCTACTTCCGCATCATCAGCCGCAAAAAAGATACCATCATCTTTGGCGAATACACCGTCTTCCCGCGTGATGTGGAGGAGGTGTTGTATGAGAATCCGCGTGTGTTGGAAGTCGCCGTCATTGGCGTGGGGCGCGCCGAAGAAGGGCAAAAGGTGAAGGCATTTGTGGTGCCCCGCCCCGGCTCCAACCTGACCAAAGAGGAACTACTCGACCTGTGCCGCCGCCGCCTGGAACCCTATGCTGTGCCCTGGGATATTGAATTCCGGGAGACGTTGCCCAAGTCGTTTATTGGCAAAGTGCTGCGCCGGTTGTTAGTGGAGGAAGAGAGTTAACCGCGAAAGACGCGAAGGCGCATGAAGATATGCGGGCGCGAAGATTAAGAAAGAAAAAACTTCGTGCCCTTTGTGTTCTTCGCGGATGATAATTGTAGAAATGAACGGAAGGACTCGTCGTGTTCGCAATGGTTTGTTGATGATGGCCGGTTTGAGTGCGCTGGCTTCGGTGACTTTCTTTTTTAAGTCGCGGCTTTTTTCGCGCCTGATTGAAGAGAGAACCTCGGATGAAGTGTTGTTCCATGCTCATACCCGCGAGAAGGTAATCGCCCTGACGATTGATGATGGCCCCCACGCCGAACTGACGCCGCAAATCCTGGATGTGCTGGCGGAGTATGGGGTGCAGGCCACCTTTTTTATCATTGGCAACCATGTACCGGGCAATGAGGTGATCCTGCGGCGCATTGTGGCCGAGGGGCATGAACTGGGCAACCATCTGATGAGTGACCGGCGCAGCATTACCCTCAGCGCTGAGGAATTTGAACGCCAACTGGCAACGACCCACGCCCTCATTGCCCCCTTTGGGCCGGTGCGCTGGTTCCGCCCCGGTTCGGGCTGGTATAACACACGGATGTTGGAACAGATACGGCCGTACCACTACCGCTGTGTTGTCGGTTCCATCTACCCTTACGACGCCCAGTTCCAGGCCATCGAATTTGAGGTGGGTTACATTTTGGGGAATGTGCAGCCGGGGGCGATCATAGTGCTGCACGATGGCGACTGTGAGCGGCAGGGTACGGTTGCCGTGCTGCGCCGCATCCTGCCCGCCCTGCAAAAACGCGGCTACTACTTCGCCACCCTCACCGACCTGACGCACACTGCCCCGGCCGTTGGTTGAGCTTGATGAAAGGCTGATTCTATGAGTAAAAGGGGGTCAAAATGAGTCACAAACAAAGTAATTGGGGCAGATATATTTGGTTTGTGCTTGTTCTACTTGCTTCTGCTTGCATGTCTGATCTGCCATCGAGCGACTCGCCTGTTCCCATTCAAACAATTGATCGCCAACCAACCGACACGCCGTTTCCGCTTCCTACATCTACAATACAAACGTCAGCAGAAGTGGAGGCACAACCAACAGTAGATTTGTTGCCCACCGCCACTCAAGAACTAACATTTACTCCCACACCTACTCCTAGCCCATCCGCAACACCGACGCTCTCAGTTACTCCCACGGCTACCCCTTCTTTACAAGGCCCTCTGATTGGTTTTCGTGTTGACGATGGTGAAGAGATCTATTTGTTGTTGTTTGATATCAGCTTGAAAGTTTACAGAGAGATACGGAACAGTAGCACAAACTATCCATTTGAAGTTGAATGGGTGGATACTGGCTGCGGGTTATATCTGGGAGACATCATTGATTTAAAAGGTAATGTTGTTTGGGAGGGGCCAGATCTGGATTGGGAACAGATAAAACCACACGCAGAATACGGTAGTGAATTTGGCCGTCTTTCCCCTAATCGCCAATGGCTGGCCTATGATATTCTTTATGGGGAAAGATATTACGAAGGTGCCGAATTCAGAGACATTGGCGTCGTTAATTTGACCAATCCCTCTGAGTTTGCTCTGCTGACACACGATGGATCGGCCAGCGTGTTTGCCTGGTCGCCGGATAGTGAATGGTTGGCTTATGCCCGTCGGGATGCACAGGGGGTCAATCAGTTATATCGTTCAACACCTGATGGGCAGAATGAACAACAACTCACCTTCCATTTGGAGCCTTTTGGGGTAGGGTTTGTTGCCTGGTCACCAGATGGCCGATTCATTGCCTATGCAATTTATGGGAACGCCGAAGGCGAGCCAGGTGGTATGGGTATCGTAGATTTAGAAAATTCGCAGCAGTTCCAAATTATGCCACATGAGGATTTTAGAGGAGTTGGAAGAGATGAAATGTGGTGGGAATTGGAGGGTACAAGATTGCTCTTTTCGGGAACAAGCTGGAATGGCGAAGAAGAAGTGACTGAGATTTACTGGGTGGATGGGCTGACAGGCACAATAACCAATTCATTCATTGGTTCTAATGGGCCAAATGGTTTCATTAGACAAGTTTTTCCCGTGGGTAATGTTGACCATATTCTCTTTAGCAGCCGCGGTGGATATTACCTTCTGGATACCACCGACAATAACAGCTTTGAGAAATACTCCGATCAATTTGAGATAGACGGGCAGTATTATGATTCAGAGGTGACCCCTTTTGGGTTTCCAGGTGAAGAGATGTGTGGCAATTAACTGGCATTTGCTCTTTGATTTGTTAACCGGCTGTTGGTAATCAAACTCAAAAATCGGCGCATCTACACGATAGCTGATTGACTACCCATGTTTAGCCTCTTAAAATCTGATCATGGCACGAGATACCATTCACGATGCAGTCAAGAATGCTCTGGTAAAAGATGGCTGGCAGATTACCCATGACCCATTTGGGATGGAGTATAAGGAACTTGGCATTTTTGCTGATCTGGCGGCAGAAAAGCAGCCAATTTTGGCAGCAAGGGGTCAACAAAAAATCATCGTTGAGATCAAAACCTTCGCCGAACGTTCATTCATCCGTGCCTTGCAGCAAGCCCTGGGCCAATATACGCTCTATCTCGATGTTATCGAGTTAGCGCAGATTGATTATGAGTTCTTCCTGGCTATAAACGATGTTGTGTACCGTCAATACTTCACCAGGGAAGGCACCAGCCAGATCATTCAACGTCACCAACTGAAAATGTTTACTGTTGATGTAGAAAGGGAGGAGATTGTGCAATGGATCATATAAATCATTATTCATCCATTATTAAAAAGGGGCTGGCTGCCCACGCCGCGCTTCTGGAAAAACTGCCACATGCCTACGATGTTATTCTGGCGTTTGATGATGAACGCTATCAATACCTGCTGCGGAAAATTGGTTGGACAGATAAAGAGCGCATTGATCAGGTGGTACTCCACGTCTCCATTCGCAACGGCAAAATCTGGGTTGAAGAAGATTGGACAGAAGAGGGGGTAGCGACCTATTTTCTGGAACAAGGCGTCCCAGCACATGATATTGTGCTGGGATTTGTGCCGCCGGTGGAACGGCCGTACACCGAATTCGCCGTCGCCTGATCCCCCTCACACACGTGCACAACGAAAACCCACCGTCACATGATCCCGGTAATGTGGAACCAGCCGGGTGTTTGGGTCTTTGGGGCTGCGGTTGGTCACGCGCAGGCTGAGCGGGCTGTCGCTGCTCCAGCAGCCACCACGCAGCAGTCTTGGTTCATGGCCGTCCGCCACCCCTTCCCCCTCTCCAGAGGCACTTTCCCAACCCGTCAGGCACCATTCCCACACATTGCCACACAGGTCGGCCACGCCAAAGGGGCTGTGCCCCGCCGGGTAGTGACCAACCGGCGTTGTCTCGTCCACCAGACGGTTCCAGTTGCAGTGTATCTCTTCTGGTTCCGTGTGGCCCCAGGGATAGACACGGCCGTCGTCCCCCTGCGCCGCCCGCTGCCACTGCTGCTCCGTCGGCAGCGAGATGGTCTGCCCGGTTTGCTGGCTCAGCCAACGGCCGTAGGCCATCGCCTCATGCCAGGAGATGCCTACCACCGGGTGGTCGGGCTGGTTCCAATGGCGATCCGTCCAATAACGGGGCGCATCCCACCCTCTTTTTTGCCGGGCCGCCCAACCATCGGCAGGCCAAAACTCCTGGCGACTGTAACCACCGGCAGCTACAAATTCGCCAAACTGCACATTCGTCACCGGATAACGGCTGATGGCAAACGCCGGCAAGTCAAAGGGGGTCGCCTGGGGCAGATACCCACCAGCAGCCAACGTCACCGTTCCTGCTGGAATCTCAATCCACTGCATGTTCATAAATCTCCTACGCTAACAAAAAAGGGGCAATCACATCCACACTATTCAAAACCACGTGCCCGGCATCAGGCAAGATGGTGACGGAAAGGTCAGGCAACAACGGCCGTAACCGTGCCGCAATCTTCGCCATATCCCGCAGTGCGTCCAGTGCCCCGCCCACCAGCAGCGTGGGCATGGTCAGCCGCCGCAGTTCATCATCCGTGAAAAGCGGCAAAACCCCCAGGCGCGCCTTAAAGTGGCTGGTGACGGTGATCATGATTTCTTCCACACCATCGGGAATCAGCTGACGGCCGTACAGCAGCCGCACCATCCGCCGCGTGCCCCACCGCCCCATCAAAGACAGTGGTATCACCCGCAGCAAAAAGGACAGTTTGTCCGGCACAATGCCGCCGGGACAAATTAACCCCAGCCGGTTTACCCGTTCCGGGCAGGCAGTGGCAAACTTCACGGCCGTCCAACCCCCCTGCGACATGCCCACCACTGCCGCCGACTGCACTTCCAGATGATCAAACACATCCCGCAGCCATTCGGCGTAAGCCGGGCCGTCCCAGGGGGGGCGGTTCGGGGCGCTTTGGCCCGCTTCGCCCAGCAGGTCAACCGCCAATACGTGATGGTCACGGCCGTACACCGCCACATCCCCGGCCCAAATCGCCGAATTGGTGCCCGCGCCGTGCAGCAGCAGCAACGGTGGCGCACTCCCATCACCACACGACAGGCCAAAGGTACGGCCGTGCCGCGTGGGAATGTCCAGCGGTGTGTAGGGGATGGGCCAATGGGATAAGGCGGCGTTATAGAGATTGCGTACGGCCGTTTCTCCCGCTGCCGATTTGTAAATAGTTTGCTCTTTCATTTTTGCACTCCTGAAAATGGTTCGCAGTAGGCGATTTATCGCCGTTTGATGGCCCTAAAGTGCCTGTTACGAACCGTACTCCCATTACTCTGTGACTTCTGCTCGCAGCCGGCGCACCCAATCCAGTTCATGTTGATAAAAAGCCACCCAGTAGTTGCCAATCTGGCCCCACAGAAGTTCTTCGCGCGGCGTCCGTCGGGGTGATTGCCGGGTATCCCGTTGTGCCTGTTCCTGGGCCATGCGCAGCTTTACATAAACCTCATTTTCGTACTGAGAGAGCAGAGTGTCTAGCTCGACGGCCGTCAACTGAGCCGCCCAGGCCAACTGCGCCAGAAAGGGATGCCGCAGTTGTGGCAGTTCCGGCGGCGTCAGCAGCCACTGGCGCAGTGCTTCCCGCCCTTCTGTGGTGATGGAATACACCTTGCGTGACGGCCCACTTTCCTGATCCTGCACCTCTTTACTCACCAACCCCTCGTTGTAAAGCTGCACCAACGCCGTGTAAATCTGATTGTTATTACCCGACCAATGAAATGTCTCCGAAGCGGCAAACTGCTTCTTCAAGTCATATCCCGTCAGCGGCGTCCAGTCCAAAAACCCTAAGATCGCATACTTGATTGACATACACGTTGTCCTTTAATTACATTATATGTTATTTATAACATATGTTACACAACACGTTTTGTTTGTCAATACCTGATCATCACTTCGTCACCCATTCGTGCCTTACGACCTGGTATTAGTTAAAATACGCTTCCATCTACACATACATTTGATTGGAGAAGAAAAAATGAGTAAAAAGAGCAGTACATCCGTCAGCGAACGACGGGCACAGTATCAGGCGGAAGAGCAGCGTCGCCGCCGTCTTTATTATGGCGGGGCGGCCATCGGGGCTATTGCCATCATCGCCCTGTTTGTCATTTTGCGCCAGTTAACAGCCCCATCATTGGAAGACGTCATTGTCCCTGAGCCGCTGGCAGCCCCGGCCAACGCCGAGGGCAAAGCGTGGGGGCCGGCCGATGCCCCCGTTCTGATTGAAGAATTTGCAGATTTTCAATGTCCCTTCTGTGGCGAGTTTGCTAAAGGGGTTGGGCAGCAGTTGGCCGACTTTTACGCCGCCTCCGGGCAAGTACGGTTTGAATACAACAATTTTGCTTTTATCGGCAACGAATCGGTGAAAGCGGCCGAGGCGGCTGAGTGTGCCAACGAGCAAGGCATGTTCTGGCAGTACCACGACACCCTGTTTGCCAACCAACGCGGTGAAAATATCGGCGCTTTTAGTAATACCATGCTCAAGAATTTCGCGGTGGTCATTGGGCTGGATGAAGAGGCTTTTAATGACTGCTTTGACGGCGGCGACTACGCCGATGTGGTTCGTGATGAAAAAGCTGAAGCTGAAGGCCGCGCCGTGCAATCTACTCCCACGCTCTTTCTGAATGGGGAACAATTACCCGGTGGTCTGACTTTTGAGCAGTATCAGCAGCTAATTGCGGCCGAATTAGGCCAATAAGTCTACTAGAGAGCGATACATCCGATTTCTTTGAGAAATCGGATGTATCGCTCTCCCCCATCGTAAAATGAGCAAACTAAACACCTTGATGCAAAAACATGGTGCGCACCTAGCCTTTTTGGTGGCGCTCATAGCCACCTTAGGCAGCCTGTATTACAGCGAAATCCGGCACTTTTTACCCTGCACCCTTTGCTGGTACCAGCGCATCCTGATGTACCCCTTGGTGATCATCATTCTGGTAGGCATTGTGGAACGAGACAGATTATTGCCTGTATTCGTGTTGCCGTTTTCCATTATGGGCATGTTTGTTTCTGGCTATCACTACCTGGTGGAATGGGGTGTGGCCGAAAGCCCCACCGCCTGTTCGGTGACGATTCCGTGCAGTTACCGCTGGGTGAACTATTTTGGCTTTATTTCCATCCCGCTGATGGCGTTTACGGCTTTTGTGCTGATTACGATTTTGATGTTTGCCACCCGGCGGGCGTACAAAATGCAAGAGACTGAGGTGTAGGACAATTTGGCAAATTGTCCTACGATACCTCAAAACTTCACCAGAAACGCTGTTAGATACATGATGAAGATACCGGCGGTTAACCCGGCAAAGTTGAGCCAGGACACGGCCGTGCCCCCCCTTTTCTGCGCATCCTTCATCAACAATTTCCCCACCTCCCAGATCACCTGCAAAATGGCGCCCGCCCCCAGACTCAGAAATAACACCGCCAGGAACGGATTAAAGGCAAAACCACCCATCCAGGCGCCCAACATGGCTGGGGCGCCAGCCAGAATAGCCAGTAGGACAAAGGTGCGCAGACGCGGTTTTTCTTTCGTCAAAGGGGCGGCAATGCCTACACCTTCGGTAATGTTGTGCAGCGTGAAGCCGATGACCAGGAAAGAACCAAGCGCGGCGGCCCCGGTGGCAAAGGCCGCACCAATGGCCAATCCTTCGCCAAAATTGTGCAGGCCAATACCCAGGGCGATAAAGGACGCTACGGCCGCAGGCGTTCCCCCGCGACGCTGACTGACGGCCATCAATATGCCCAGGCTTAACAGCACCCCAAACACAATCACCGGAATGCCCTGAAAAACGCCGGGCAGTGCCGCAGCCATCTCCACTGCTTCCAGAACGGTATCTACAAACAGAAATACCAACAGCCCAATTGTCAGCGCCAGGAAGGCATTGACCCATTTCTGGTTCACCCGGCGCATAAAAGGATACCACATCATCCCCAGCGCCACCGGAATAACACCGACATAAATGCCTAACAGTCCATAAGCCACAAAAGTATCCAGCCCTCCCTGCGGCGATAACACCGCCACTTCCACTTCTGTATCAAAGGTAATGCCGGTAGAAGTAATCAGCATAATGGGCAGCGGTTCGCCACTTACCCAGGGGTAATTCAGGTTAATCGTCGCCTGTTCCAGCCGGGCCAGCGTCTGACCCGGTGTGATCTCATACAGCCAGTAGGCGTCATCCACCAACACCTGGGCGATGGTGACGGGGTCTGGGCCGCCGTTGATGACGCTGAGTTGGATACGGCCGTTATCCGGAAACGTCACCCGCTGAACTGTTAGCTCCTCCAACGGGGGAAACGCCCCCGTAAAAAACGACAGCGGATTCAATGCCAGAAACAGCCATACCAGCCCGATCAAAATTGCCAGCGGGAAAACGGCGAGCACCCATTGCGGGAGTTTGTTTATCTGTGAATTTGTTGATTGTTCCATGATTGTTTACTCCAACACCGCAAACATGCCCATCCAACCCAGTTCCGTAAACTCGCTCTGGTGCGCATGGAACATATATAACCCCGGCTCAAAATCGGCGAAGGAAAATTCCACAATTCCCCGCTGCGCCTGGCACTGCATAATGGTATCCACCGTCTTCAATGTTGGTTTCAAGGTGGTGCCGTGATCGTAATAATCAAAAAAGTTGGCGTGAATGTGCAGCGAGTTAATGGGGTCAAACTCGGTGACGTTTACCAGATAAATACGCTGTAACTGGTCGCGTCGGACAGGGATGGGTCTTTCCATGCCATAGCCAAAGGCGATGGAGTTGGCGGCGTAGACCTCGTTTTCGCCATCAAAATTGGTATCAAAGGCGTTCATCACCATCACCATTTCATTCACATCCGCACTTTCGGGATAAGCGCGGTTCCGTGTTTTGGCCGCCTCATGCTCTTCACCGGTGTATTTTTCCGGGTCAGGATCAATGATGAACGCCCCATACAGCCCTTTGTGAATGTGCCGTTTGAGCGGCAGAGAGTGGCAGTGATAAAGGTGGCAGCCAAACGGCCGTGCCCCAAACTCATACACAAAACTCTCGCCGGGGTTAATGTTGCCGCGCCCCACGCCCGGCACGCCATCCATAAAGGCCGAGTGGATGCCATGAAAGTGCATGGTGTGGGGGTGGTCACTGGCGTTGATAAACTCAATTTGCAGCCACTCCCCTTCCACGCAGCGCAGAGTGGGGCCGGGGCATTGGCCGACAATGTGCCCGAGGCGACGTGAAGCGGCGGATGTCAGGCTGCCATACACCCAGCCGGGGAAGAAAATGCCTGGGGCAATCTCAAACTCTTTATTGATAGCCACTATTTTCCAGCGGCGAATGGCTCGACCATCTTTTTCCCCTACCACTTCACCGTAATCAAAATCGGTCAAAATTTCGTGCGGGTCAAATTCGTTGGCGGCGTGGTTTATCTGCCCCACTGTGCCGGCGTCCCCGTGCCCGTTGTGCTCGGCGTGCGGATCATCCGTTTGGGCAATAACGGCCGTTGGCCCCATCAAGCCGCGCAAACCCGCTATCCCCACCAGCCCCGCCGCACCAATGCCGCCCGCCCGCAAAAATTCTCGCCGCGACACGGCCGTTTGCGGCGCCTCCCGCCGGGACGCTTCCCGGCGGCGTGTGCTTGTCTGATCATTTACTTCCATATCAATCTCCCGGAACCATGTTTGTAGCCGGTGATATGTCACCACCCGACAGTTTTAAGATGTAACTACAAACCTAGCTCAATTTTTTACCTTGTTGTGAGTTGTTGTATTGTCTATCATAATAAACAAATCTTTTTAGACATGCCTAAATTATATGTGCCTACACGTCAAAACACAAGAGGCGTATTTTCCTATCTGGGGCCAATTGTCTGGCTGGAAACCGGGGTGGTCACGGCCGTTGGCGTTTCCCTGCTCCTCCTCTCTCTGGCCTGGGTGGTGCTGGCACAAAACCAGATGGGTGACTCCTGACGCATCGGCATTGACGCCGAACATGCCACAGCACTGGTGGCGCGGGGGGTCTACGGCCGTTCCCGCAACCCCATCTTCCTCGGTATGCGTGGCAACTTGTTGGGCCTGCTCCTGGTAATGCCCAACGCCGTCACCCTGACGGTCTGGCTATTGGGCGATGTACTGATTCAAATTCAGGTCTACCTGGAAGAAGCCCACCTGCGCCAACAGCACGGCCGTGCCTACGAACACTACTGCCGCCAGGTCCCCCGCTGGTTATAAAAAAAGACCTGTTAGATTTTGCAAACCTGACAGGTCTCACTGGCTACGAACCAAGCCGTTTCTTAAACTCTGCCGACAGTGCGGGCAAAACCTTGAACAGGTCCCCCACAATACCATAATGCGCCAGTTTGAAGATGGGCGCATCCGCATCTTTGTTGATAGCCACAATCAGCTTGGACGTGCGCATACCCGCCTGGTGTTGGATAGCGCCGCTGATGCCGCAGGCAATGTACAAGTCCGGGCTGACGGTCTTGCCCGTCTGCCCCACCTGGTGTTCATAGGGAATCCAGCCCGCGTCTACGGCCGCACGCGAAGCACCCAACGCGCCACCTAATGTATCCGCCAGTTCCTTCACAGGGGCGAACCCTTCCGGGCCACCCACACCGCGCCCACCAGAGACGATGATACTGGCATCGGTCAGGCTGACGCCGCCTTCTTTCCCGGCAAAACCGACCACTTTGGTGGGGATGCTGTCTTCGCCCACAACGGCGCTGACCCATTCGGCCGTGCCGCTTTGGCCTACCGGCTCGGCTTTGGGGAAAGCGCGGCTGCGCAGGGTGATGATTTGCAGTCCTTCTTTGACGTTGACATCGGCCAGCAATTTGCCCGCATAAACGGGGCGGGTCACTTTGACCACGCCGCCCTCCACTTTCAGGTTAATGCCGTCGGCCACAACCCCGGCGTCCAGGTCAGCGGCCACCCAGGCGGCCAGGTCACGGCCGTAGGTGCTGCCACCCACAATAAACACCGACGGCTGACGTTCACCCACCAGTTTGGCCGCCAGCGGGCCGGCTGCTTCCACCCGGAACTGGGCTAAGGTAGCGTCATCCGCGCCTACCACCGCATCTACGCCCAGGTTAAAGGCGGCCTCGGCCACGCCGGAGACGCCCTGCCCCAATACCAGCCCGGTGAGTGATTGGCCCAACCCATCGGCTACTTGCCGCGCCGCGCCAATCGCTTCCTGGGCCACGGCCGGAATTTCACCATGCTTGTTTTCCACAAATACCCATACGCCGCTCATATCACCTTCTCCTCAAACAACTTATCGGCCAGGATACGCGCCTGCTCTTCCACAGTATCGGCCGTAATCATTTCCACGTTGCCTACACGCGGCGGGATGGCATAAATTTTAGTCCAATCCACCTTGCTGGCGGCCGCGCCGGCGCCACCGGCAACGGCCAGGTCGCCGGCGCCCCAGGTGGGGATTTCGGCGCGGCTGGCTTTGCGGATGCCCATGAGCGAGGGATAACGTGGCTCGTTGATCTCTTTAACCACGCTGATGACGACGGGCAATACGGCCGTCACCGTTTCCTTGCCATCGTCCAGCAGTCGTTCCACCGTGATTTTGCCGCCGTCCACTTCTTTGATGGCGGAGACGTAGGTGAGCGGCGTCCAACCCAGTTTGCGGGCTACCTGCATGGGGGTGAGACCGGTGTCGCCATCAATGGCCTGCTTGCCAAAAACAGCCACATCTACCCCGCCCACCTTGCTGATGGCCGCCGCCAGGATGCGGGCGGTACCGGTGGTGTCACTGCCGGTAAAGGCATCGTCGGCTACCAGGATGGCTTCGGTGCAGCCCATGGCCAGGCTGGTTTTGAGCGCTTCCTGGCTTTCTTCTGACCCGGCGGTGAGGACGATGACGTCCGTCGCGCCATGGTTTTCCTTGAGGCGAATACCTTCTTCCACCGCATACTCGTCCCAGGGGTTGAGGACGTTGGGCTTGCCGCCGGGATCATCCCATTTGACATTACCGCCCGCGTCTACGGTAAGTACGGCCGTGGTGCTGGGCGTTTGTTTGATGCAGACTACTACTTTCATGTATGTTCCTCCAGATTAAGAGATTAAGAGATTGAGAGATTGGGAGATGGAGAGATTACAAAATCTCCCAATCTCCCAATCTCAAATTTCCATTAACAACGATTCGTTCATTTCCACAAATCGCCGCTTAAATTCTTCATTTTCAAAAGCAAAGGTGGTAGCACGCCAGGAGAAATTTTCGATGCGGGCGGCGTGGAGAATCGCTTTTTTCTCCGGCAGCAGATAGGTCTGGCTTATCTGGCGGCGGAAGATGGCAAAGATGACGGCCGTGACCATTCCCCCGACCACTACGGCCGCTAAAAGGCGCACGGCCGTGGCCAGTCCCGGCGGCAAAATGATGAAAACGGCAAATAGCGTCACCAAAAAGGCTGCGCCACCGACCAGGTATTTTAGTTGATGGAGCCGCTCTTCTTCCATCGAGCGGCGGCGAAGTTGGGCCGTACAATCGGGGCATACGGGCACATCAATGAGCCGCGTCACCCGGCTCAATCGCTTGCGAATGGTCATCGCGTGGGGCGCAGGCTGGCCACAATGCACACAAATACCGGGGAATTGTACAATTTCTTTGGGGCGAACTTTGATTTTGACTTGAGCCATAGTATTGGTGTTCTGGTAGGGGCGAGGCAGTGGGGTTTGAAGATGTCTTGCAAAATTGACTATTTCCCAACTGCCTCGCCCTTACAGTGGGTGGGCGAACACAAAAATTGAGTGCATACTCAGATTGTGCAAATTATAACGAGTAAGGGGAAGGCAGGCAATACGACGCAGTGCGTTATGAAAAGCAGAGATTAAGAGATTATGGAGATTGGGAGATTGAGAAGGCGATGGGGGGTGGTCACGGCCGTCTACGCAGCTACTATCCTTGTTTTTTATCTACTGTGGCGGGGTGTGTGGCCATGCTGTGCGGAACGGTGGTTGGTGATCACGGCCGTGACCGCTGCCTATTGTCTCTGGGTCGTGTGGCGACATTTGCCGGAGAATCATCGCCCCGGCGAAATTGATTTGCTGCCCCGTTTCGGCTGGGGCAACCGGCTCACGCTGCTGCGCGGACTGGCGATCAGTCTGGTGGCGGGTTTTTTGCTTTCGCCCTGGCCCGGCGGTTGGGTCGGTTGGCTGCCCGCCATCCTCTACACCATCGCCGACATCGCCGATTATCTGGACGGTTATGCCGCCCGCATCACGCATCACGCCACCCGTCTCGGCGAACGGCTGGATATGGAGTTTGACGGGCTGGGGCTGGTGATCGTGACGCTGCTGGCGGTGTGGTATGGGCAGCTTCCCCTCTGGTATTTGCCCATTGGACTGGCGCGGTACTTCTTTGTGTTTGGTCTGTGGCTGCGGCAAAAGCGCAGCCTGCCGATACACGCCTTGCCACCTAGCCGGCACCGCCGCATCTTTGCCGGGTTTCAGATGGCGTTTATAAGCGTGGTGCTGTGGCCGATTGTGCCCGCGACGGGGGCGGCGATTGCCGGGACGTTGTTTGGTCTGGCGACGACGACCAGCTTTTTGCGGGATTGGCTGGTAGCGATTGGCTGGATTGATCCGGCCACGGCCGTGTACCAGCAATGGCAGCGACGGGTGTATGAGGTCACGACCATTTACTTCCCCCCTCTGTTTCGCCTGGTTCTCCTGATTTCCCTGGTTTATATTTACATAAATCTTGATACAGATAGTTGGGTGGCGCTGTTTACCGCCCAGCAGTTGCCCAGGCCGGACGTGCTGGCGCAGGTGTGGCTGGTGGTGGGTGTGGTCACGGCCGTGCTGATCATCCTGGGCATCATGGGGCGGCTGATGACGCTGCCGCTGTTGTTTCCTTTGGGATTCACGCTGCGGGTTTTAGAAGGCACCGGTACATGGGCGCTACTGGCTTTGGTAACGGCCGTGACCTGCACCATTCTCATCCTGCTCCTAGGCACCGGCACTCTCTCCATCTGGCGACCGGAGGAAAAGTGGTTGGTCTGGCGAGCAGGGGAATGAATGGTGAGGGGGTGGGCGGCCCGGAGGCCGCTCACCAATGACGGATTACCGATAACTGTTTAACGTTCCCGGAACGGCCAGACAATCTCCATCCTGGCCTCAGGCCCAGGAGCAGTCCACCACACCTCACGCGGTGAATCGGCCATTTCATACCCGTTGGCCTGCATCCAATCATACGCCGCATCATATGCTTTGAGGATATGAGGGAAGTCACACATCTCATTGCGCACGGTGACGCTGGCAGCTTTGGTGGCAGGCAGCTCTTTGACCACAATGTCGCCTACGGCCGTGACTTTGCCGTTCACCGGCCAGCAAACCTCAATGGGGCCGTTTTCCGTCTCGTTAATCGGGCCATGATAAATGCCGAAGGGTTCTCCGGCCGTTTGACCATGCTGTGTTTCCACAAACTGGCCTAAGACCGCCAGGCTGTCACGAATGGTGGCATCTAATTCAGCCACGGTGACATGTTTACTGATGCTGGCAATTTGCTGCACACTCAATTCTTTAACTTCCACTTCCATTGTCATTTGTTTCACCTCATTTTGTAGTTGGGCTATTAACTCATTTGTTGTCCGCCGGACGAGTAAAACGCGTGCTTCGTAAGCCCGCCAATATTGGGTCAATAGAGACATGGCCGTATCTCTATCCGCCGTCACCAACTCCCGCACCAACGCCAACGGTACGTCCATCTGCCGTAAGGTACGGATGAACCGGGCTGTCTCCAGTTGATCCGGCTGGTAATGCCGGTAACTCGTTTCCGGGTCCAGATAAGCTGGCTGCAAGATACCCAGTCGGTCATACAGACGAAGGGCTTTGATGGAGAGAAGAGAGGCGTCTGCGAATTGGCCAATTCGCATCAGATGGTCAGGCTTACTCATGCCAGGAGTATACAGCCTGCCCTTTGGGGAGAGTCAAGATCCGCGTTCATCCGCGTCCTGTTTTCATTTATCACTTCACCGCGTTCACTGCCGGTTGTGGTGGGCGGCTGCCCGTGTTGTCTCCTTTGTCAAAGTTCCGATTTTTAGCAAACGGCGCATCGGTAGATAATGGGAATATGGTTCAGGCAAAAAAACGGTATGTGATGTGGCTGCCCTGGCTGGCCGCACTTGTTTTACTCCTTTGGGTGGTGCAGGCGGTACCGCTGACGGCCGTGTGGCAAACCCTCTTCCGCCTGACCTGGTGGCAGGTGGCAACGCTGGTTGTGCTGAACGGGGCGGCGCTGGTGTGGTTGACGGGGCGGTGGTGGCTGCTGCTGTGGGGGATGGGCTGGCGGCTGCCCTTGGGCATGGCCGTGGGCCACCGGCTGGCGGCGTTTGGCGTCAGCTACTTCACGCCTGGCCCCCATTTTGGCGGTGAACCGGTGCAAGTGCTGTTGGTGGAAAAGCGGCACGGTGTACCACGCCTCACGGCCGTGTCCGCTGTGTCGTTAGATAAATCACTGGAACTCCTGGTAAATTTTGCCTTTCTGCTGTTTGGCGTGCTGGTCACATGGCGCACCGGGCTGCTGCGGGCAAGTATGGGGGAAGAAGCCATCGGATTGGCGGGCGGGCTGCTGCTGTTTCCCATGTTTTATCTGGCGGCAATATGGGGCGGGCGACGGCCGTTAACGGGCGCGTTCCGGTGGGGGCAGCCGGTGGGGCAGCGGTGGCGATGGTATGAGACGGCCGTGGCCGCTCTGGCTGCCAGCGAAACACAGGCCCATCAGCTTTGCCACCGTTCACCGCGCCTGTTTGTCCTGACGCTGCTGTTGTCGGCGGCAAGCTGGTTGGTGCTGCTGTTGGAATATGGCCTCATGTTCTCCTTCCTGGGAGCATCGCTCTCCCCGGTGCAGATCATTGTGGCGCTGACGGCCATGCGGCTGGCCTATCTGCTGCCGCTGCCCGGTGGCCTGGGATCATTAGAAGCCAGCCAGGTCTTTGCCCTGGGATTGATGGGCGCCGACCCGGCTATCGGCGTAGCCGCCAGTGTGCTCATTCGGGGACGGGATGTGCTGTTGGGGTTGGTTGGGTTGTGGTGGGGGATGAAGATGATGCGGTGAGCAGGTGATGAGGTGCGGGGGTGGCGGTGAGGAGTTTTTGCCAGTCTGGGCGACTTACATTACATTTGATATAGCTCGCTTACACAAGTATTTCCACAATTTTATAACAGAGTCATAGACTCTGTCATAAGGAGGATTTGGACATGAATCTATCATTATCAACACGACAGTGGGTAATTACCGGGCTGGTTGTGGTTACGGCGCTCATTCACCTGGGGATCAGCGGTGGCTGGAGTAACCCGATGTTTATTGCCAACGGCATTGGCTATCTGGTACTGATTGTCTGCCTGTACTTCATACCCCAACTGGCGTCACAGCGCAGTCTGATTCGCTGGGCGTTGATCGGGTATACGGCCGTGACGTTCATCCTCTACTTTGTCTTCAACTGGCCTGACATTTTTGGCCCCGTAGGTCTGTTGGACAAAGCGGTGGAACTGGTGTTGATCGTCCTGCTGTGGCTGGACAGGAATGATAATTAGGAGAGATCAAACCATCTCCAATCTCCTAATCGCCAAGTCCTATGGCCGATAACGCCCTGCTACAACTGTATCTTGGCCTGCCGGATGGTCTACAAATTGTTGTGGGACTTTATGCGATCATGCTGGTCATCCGCCTCATTGACTGGATTATCTTTCGGGATAGCATGGTTGCCCGGTTTGGGCTGCGGGGGCTGCGCGCCCCAAAAGGCAATCATTTTCTGGCCTGGCTTCTCAATCCGTTTATCCATTTGAACTGGCGACATCTGTGGAGTAACAGCATTGGCTGGCTGCCCATGGCGGCCATTATTGCCTTGCCGGACCCACAGGAGTTTTTGTTGGCAACGGCCGTGATCATCATCATTGACAATCTGGGGCTGTGGCTGTTTGAAAAAGGGAATGTGGTCACGGCCGGGGCCAGCGGCATGATCACCGGGTATTTTGGTTTTCTGCTGCTGCGCGGCTTTTTTACCCGCGATACCGCCGCCGTCATTATCGGCTTTGTCATGGTGGGCGTTTATTATGGCCTGTTGCGCCTCATTTTTATTCCGCAAAAAGGGAACGTGTCTAATGTGGGGCACTTTTTTGGGTTCCTGGGGGGTGTGGCCGCCGCCTGGCTGTGGTCTTTCATTTTGCAACAGCCGTTTCGGTAGAAGGAATACGCCCTAAGAAGTCTAGCTGGTGGGCGATGTAGACCAGTTCGCCGCGTTCAATTTGGGCGTGGCGTTGGGCAATCCATTGGTCAAATTGTGTTGTATCCAATTCGGTATGGCCTTGTAATGCTTTGTGCATGGTGTTGATGATGAAGTGCAAAAAGTAGGCCTCATCGGCCGGGTAACAGCCGTGCCGCGCCCACACCACCCAATCGGAACTACCCACCGCCACAATGTCCGCTCCCTGGTTTTTCAACTGTGTAAACAGGTGTCGCCCGCTGCGGCTGTCGCCAGACGGCCGTCCACCTACAACCCGCTCATCCATTGTCCGGTGATACAACTGCTGCACCAGGGCATCGAACGCCGGGTCAATGGCCGGTTCTAAAATGGTGGCCCCGTCAAAATTCAGACTGAAATAAAACAGCCCGCCTGGTTTGAGCAGGGAGAACAATACCGGCAGCGCCGATGGTATGTCCAGTAAATCCAGCACAGCATGGGCAATGAGGACGTCCCAACGGTTACGGCCGTCTGTCCGCCGGGCAAAAGCAAACAGGTCATCAGCCACCAATTCCAGACGCAACGCCGGTGGTAAGTGCGCCAATCGTTGGCGAGCCATGGCAATGTTGGCGGGGTGGTGGTCTACGGCCGTGTACCGGCCCTGCCATATGAACCCTTGTTCAACCAGCCGTTCAACCATCGTGCCAATGCCCGCCCCCACTTCAATAATGACCGGGGCCGGTGGCAAATGGTCGCGCAGCGCCTGCCACACCTCTTTATTGATCGCCCGCTCGTCCACCGTCTTTTTCGCTGCCAGATAGCGAGGAAAGTCCATTGGTTATTTGTCCTTTGTCATTTGTCATTGGTCATGAAGTAATTGGGTAATTGAGAGATTGAAGATCACCTTGTCACCCCCTCGCCCCTTCACCTGCTCACCTGCTCACCTGCTCACGCAAAAACACCCGCACGCTTGCCATGCTCTGCGCCCAGGTGGGATGCGCCAGGAAACGTTGGCGAGCCGCCAGGCTCATGGCGGCTAAGACGTCCCGGTTTTGGTGGAGATGGCGCAAATGGTGGGCGAGTACGGCCGTGTCCGCCACATTCACCACGTACCCATTGACGCCATCGCTGATAATCTCTGCTGCGGCGCCGCCCGTTGTGCCTATCGCCGGTAGACCAAAACCCATCCCTTCCAGGTAAACGATGCCAAACCCTTCGTATTGCGAAGGCACGGCCAATACCTGGCTATGGCGCATCAATTTTGCCAGCGCCGCGTCTGGCAGCGGGCCATGCAGGGTGATGCCTGGTTTGAGATTATGTAAAATGTGGCGGGTGTAAGTTGGGTTCACGGCCGTGCTGCCCACCACGTCCAATCGCCAATCTGTCGCGGGCAATTGACATAACGCTTCGATGAGTGTGTGCAATCCTTTGCGTGGGATCAGGTTGCCCACAAACAACACCCGCAGCGGCCCTGGCTCGTGGGCACGTGCCGTTATCTCTACGGCCGTGAGCGCCGCCTGAAACCGGTCGCCGCCTGGATAGGCAACGATATACCGCCAGACATCCGATTTCTTGGAGAAATCGGATGTCTCCCCGGCCAACTTCGCCACTTCTCGCCGCGTTGTCTGGCTGTTAAAGATGAAAGCGTCCACGCTCTGCAAATAACGTCGCTCCACTAACCGGTACAGCAGACGTAATCCGCGTGGATGTTGTTCATTCTGGCGCAGATGGTGGACGATGCTTACCAACGGGTATCGTGCCCGCCGTTTGAGCCGCCGGTTAAGCCAGAACAGGGAGGGATGGTTCAATTCATCTTGCAGCAGCAGGTCAAAATCGGCCGTTGCCAACTGGTGGTAGAGGGAACGGGAGAAGTTGTGCAGAAGAGCACGGCCGTACCCCACCCAGGGCAGCGACACCACCTCCACCTCATCACCACACTCTCGCAGTTGCCTGACCAGCATCCGGTCATACAAGTAGCCCCCGGAAATGGTGTCCAGCGAGCCGTAGATGAGGAGGCCGATTTTCATGGCGTAAGCAGTGAGCGGTAAGCAGTCAACAGCGAGGTATAGTGCTCACTGCTTACTGCTCACTGCTAACTGGAAAGACGCCCAGGCAATCTCATTTTCCCACAGCTTCACGGTCACGGCCGTCAATGTTTCTGCCTGTATGCGCTCGGCCAGTTGGGTGCAAAAGATGCGGGCGAAATGCTCAATGCTGGGATTCAGCCCGGCAAATTCCGGCAGCTCATTGAGCGTTTTATCCCGGTAATGGGCCACCAGGGCATTGAGGTGGCTTTCAATGTCCACAATATCCACCAGGTAGCCATGCCGATCCAGCGTTACGCCGTGCAACTGCACTTCCACGGCGTAATGATGCGAATGCCACTCATTCTCTGCGCCCCAATCCCCACCAATCAAAAAATGCTGCGCCACAAAATCTCGTTTTACGGCTACTGTGTACATGGGATGTCCTTTGTCATTCGTCATTAGTCATGGGTCGTTTGCAGCTAATGACCAGTGACCAATGACGAATGACCATTCAATCGTAAGTAAAAATGACCTGCACGGCCGTCCCCCCCTCCTGATCTAACAATTCATAAGCTTTATCTGCTTCCGCCAGGGGGAAATGGTGAGTGATAAGTTGGGCCGGATTGTGCCGGGCTAACATCTGCCAGACGGTTTGCAGGCGGCGGGTTTTGCTGAAACGGCCGTGCCACCGCGGATGCAGGTTGCTCACCTGGCTGCTGATCAGCCGCATTTGCCCCCGATGAAAGGCGCCGCCCAGGTCAACATTCGCCCGTTTCTGCCCATACCAGGAACCGATGAGGACACGGCCGTTAAACCCCGCCAGCCCAATGGCTATATCCAGCGCCGCCGGATTACCGGACAGTTCAAATACCAGGTCCGCGCCGGGATAGGGGCGGTCACCCTGCAAGGCGGCGCGCATGACCGCCAGCACATCAGGCGCGGTGGGGTCAAACACGGCCGTCGCCCCCACCTGCCGCGACCATTCCCGCCGCAGCGGGTAGCCATCGGCCGTCACCAGCGCCGCCAGCGGGAATTGGACCAACAGCATGGTGGTCAGCAGACCCACCACCCCCTGCCCCAGCACGGCTACCTGCTCGCCTATCACCGGACGGCCGTCCATGACAAAAGAGACGGCCGTTTCCATATTGGGCAGAAAGACGGCCGTCTCCGGCGACATGCCGTCTGGCAGCGGCAGCAGCGTTTCCGGGCGGATGGTGAAGTAACTTTGGTGCGGTTGGAAGGCAAAAACGGGTCGGCCGTGCCAGCCCACCGCCACGTCGCGCCCCACATCCACCACCTGCCCCACGCAGGCATAGCCATAGGTCAACGGATAGGCAAAAGCGCCTTGTAACGCCGCTATCGTCTCATCCACCGGCAAATCGGGCGGCCACTGCCCCCGATAGAGCAGCATTTCCGTGCCGGCGCTGATAGCGGACACGGCCGTTTGCACCAACACCTCATCCGCCGCCAACTCCGGCATTGGTTCGGCCCGCACTTCTACTTGCCCCGGCGCTGTGAACCATAAACGGTGATTGGTCATTGGTCACTTGTCATTGGAAATTGGGAGATTAGGAGATTGGCGATCACCCCCTCACCTGCTCATCCCCTCACCCTACCTCTCCCGTCACCACCATGTCCGCGCCGAGTTGGTGGTAGTGGGCATTGCGCAGGGTGGGCAGGGTGTGGCCGTTCAAGTAGGTGATGGCGGGCAATCCACCGAGGAGACGAGGGACAATGGTGATGACAACGCGATCAACAAGCTGCGCCGTCAGGAAACTGGTGATGATGTTTGCCCCACCTTCGACCATCAGGCTGTGCAAGCCCCGCGCCTGCAAAATGGAGAGTGCCGCAGAGAGGGAGACACGGCCGTCTGGCGCTGCCGCCACCCGTACTATCTCCGCCCCCGCTGCTTCCAGTGCCGTTTGTCGAGACTCGGCGGCTTGAGGAGTGGTGATGACGAGCGGTGGCTTGGGGTGTTGCAGCAGGCGGGCGGTGAGGGGAAACCGGAGACGGCCGTCTATCACCACCGGCTGCGGCTGATTTCCCTCTACCAGCCGCACCGTCAGCCGGGGATCATCGGCCAGCACGGTGCCGATGCCCACCAGGATGGCGTCGTGGCTGGCGCGCAGGTAGTGGGTCATGCGCAGCGCCTCTGGCCCGCTGAGTGGCGTGGGTTGGCCGCGCCGGGCGGCAATGGAACCATCCAGGCTTTGGGCGTAGCTGAGGGTGACAATGGGGCGGGGCGTAGACGGCCGCCCCGCCCCATTGGCCGCAGGGAAAGCGTCCAGATCGAGCATGTGACGCATTTTTTCCACTTTGGTTTTCAGGTAAGCGGCGTTTTCGGGGGTCACGGCCGTGGTCAACGGCAGCCGCTCCGTTACCGGTATGCCTGCTGCCTGCAAACCGGCGATCTTGTCCGGGTTATTCGTCAGCAATTGCACCGAGCGTATGTCTAAATCGTGCAAAATGTGGGCGGCGGCCGTGTAATCACGCGCATCCGCCTGGTGGCCGAGCATCAGGTTCGCATCCACCGTGTCATAACCCATGTCCTGCAAATTGTATGCCCGCAGCTTGTCCGCCAGGCCAATGCCCCGCCCTTCCTGCCGCAAATAAACAATCACGCCCCGCCCTTCGGCGGCAATACGCTGCATCGCATGTTGCAACTGTGGGCCACAATCACAGCGCCGCGACCCCAACACGTCGCCGGTAAAACATTCCGAGTGGATACGCGCCAACACCTCTTCTTGCCCGGCCACCTCCCCCATCACCAGCGCCAGATGTTCCTTATCATCGGCCGGGCTGCGATACAGGCTCAAGTGAAACAGCCCAAAATTAGTGGGAATACGGGCGCTGGTTACTCTTTCGATGGCTTTGCTTTCCATAGCGCCCAAAGTATAACAAAAACTCGGCCTGCACATCAGACCGGGTTAATCTGATTTCAGATAGACAGTTATTAACAAATACGTTAATATCCTCGCATGGATTGGAACTTGAAATAGCTCGTCGCCGAATGGCTGACGTTCTGGAAAACTGGTAGAGGTATATGATGAGAACACATAATGAGATGGTTAATAAATGGATGGAAGACCCTGACTTCAAACAAGAGTATGAAGCACTTGAGGCTGAGTTTTCCTTGTTTGACGAATTGTTACGGGCGCGTAAAGAAGCAGGATTGACCCAGGCCGAAGTAGCCGAAAGAATGGGCACCAAAACATCAGCGGTGGCTCGTCTGGAGGCTGGCGGTGGCAGCCAAAAACATTCGCCCTCCATCGCCACCTTGCAAAAGTATGCCAAAGCCGTTGGCGGCCACCTGGAGATTCGGTTAGTCCGTGAATGATAGTTTATGACCCAATCGTAATGGCAATTGTGTGTGGTTCGCCGACGTAGTTGCTGTCTTTGACCACAATGAGGCGCAGCAGGTAGTCGCCGGGGGGCAGGGCATCGGCGTGCAGCATTTCCAGCGGGCCATTGATGACGGGCGTGCTGTGGGTGTCGCCCAACGTCACCCAGTCGTAATTGCCATCCTCTCTGGGGATGCCCAGTTCAATTTTGTAGAACTGCACCACCTGCGGATCAAAGTCGGCCGTGCCCACTATGGGCAGAATACCGCTCACTTTATCCCCCTGCGCCGGGCTGGTGATGCGGTAGACGGCCGTCCGGTTGGGATCGCGGGCCAGCGCCAACAGGTCATCGGTGCAGGTTTGCGTGGGCAGCAGCGGCAGATTGTGCGCCTGCGCCCATTCGTGGGCCGCCTTCAGGCTCTCGCTGTTGCGCGGCGGGGCCAGGAAAAGCTGCCGCAGAGCGTCGGGGGGCAGAACCGTCACATCCGTCCCCTGGGCAAAGTGGCAAAATAGCTGCGGCGGGGGGGCATCTTCATTCACTGGCTGCGCGGCCAAAACCTCGGCGGGTAGTGGGGGGAGGGGCACGGCCGTTGCCCGCCACACCGCCGGTTCAATTTGCTCCCACCGTACCACATTCGGATCAGGCGTCGGCTCGTCAGCCGCCTCATCCACCAGGAACCACTCCTCACCCGACGGCGCACATTCGACCGAGCCAACGGTGATAGCAGTAAGAGCGCACAACGGCCGTTTTTCCAATCCCTCCGGCGGCGTAAATTCACGTGGCCCCTCCACGCCCAATGTGGACAGGAGATCGTAATTGCCGTACACGGCCGTGACAAAATCGCGCCACAGCGGCGCAGCCCCCGTCAGCCCAGAGATGTTCACCATTTCGCTGTTGTCCGTGTTCCCCGTCCACACCGCCACTACCAGATCAGGGGTGTACCCCATCGTCCAGTTGTCCCGGAAATCGTTGGTCGTGCCCGTTTTGGCTGCCGCCGGGAAGGGCAGCGCCAGCGGATTGTCCCGCCCCATCGCCGCTACCCGCGCCGCATCATCGTCCAGAATATCGCTGATGAGAAAGGCCACACGCGGGTCAAGCACCTGCGCACCGGCCTGTGGCGGCTGTTCAAACAGCACCTCGCCATTGCTCTTTTGCACCCGCAAAATGGCAACCGGCGCCACCTTTTGCCCTTCGTTGGCAAAAACGCCATAAGCGGCCGCCATGTCCAGCGGCGTCACTTCACCGCCGCCCAACGTCAGCGACAGGCCATAATTATTCGGGTCATCGCCCCAGGTAGTAATGCCCATTTGCCGGGCAAACTCCATGAAGCGGGGCACACCGATGTCTTGCAGCGTCAATATGGCGGGCACGTTGTAGCTGTTCGCCAGCGCCGCCCGCAGCCGCACCGGGCCATGATACGCGCCGTCATAATTGACCGGCTTGTAGCTGGTGCCATCAAATTGGGGATATTTCACTTCCACATCCCAGAGCAGGTCGGCGGCCGTCCAGGCCGGCGCTTCTTCGCCAATCGGGGAAAGGGCGGCGGCGTAGGTGAGCGGTTTGATGGAGCTGCCGGGCTGCTGCGGCGAGAGGGTGACGTTGACACGGCCGTCAATATCGTCATTGTGATAATCCACACTGCCCAACATCGCCAGGATTTCGCCATTGTTCGGGTTCAGCGCCACCAGCGCCGCGTTGGTCAGATTGTGTTCGGGGAGAATGGAGGCCACATGCTGCCGAGCTAACTGCTCGGC
Organism: Anaerolineae bacterium; assembly: GCA_023382655.1. GTDB lineage: Bacteria > Chloroflexota > Anaerolineae > Promineifilales > Promineifilaceae > CAADGU01. The sequence goes on from JAHDWK010000003.1 coordinate 158,463, forward strand.
CAACCGCTGGTAACTTAAATCCAGGCTGGTAGTTACACGCAGCCCCCCATTGGCCACCATCTCCGCGCCAAACATCTCCTCTAGCTGCTGCCGGGCATAAACGGCAAAGTGGGGCGCGGTCAGGCTGACCTCCTGCGCGGCAAAGGTGAGCGGCTGCTGGTACGCATTTTCGGCGTCGGTTTGGGTGATGAACCCTTCGCTAACCATCAGGTTCAGCACCAACCATTGGCGCTCTTTGGCCGCTTCCAGGTTGCGCAGCGGGTCCAGTTCCACCGGGCTTTGCGGCAATGCAGTGAGCAGACTGGCTTCAGCCAGGGTCAGGTCGGTGGCCGCTTTGTCGAAGTAGGTTTGCGCTGCCGCTTCAATACCATAGGCCAGGTTGCCGTAATAAATTTCGTTCAGGTACATCTCCAAAATTTCATCTTTGCTGTAATCGCGGTTCATGATCCAGGCCAGGATAATCTCTTTGGTTTTGCGGTTGTAGGAAACTTCGGTGCGCTCGTCGTAGTCAAAAGCCAGGTGGCGCACCAGTTGTTGGGTGATGGTAGATGCGCCCACCGGTCGGCCGTCCCGATTCCGCACATTGGCAATGAGTGCCGCCACCAACGAGGGCACGTCCGCGCCCACATTTTCATAAAAGCTATCGTCCTCCACCGAAATGGTGGCGTTGAGGACATCCTGGGGAATGTCGCTGAGGGGCACGGCCGTGCGTTTGCCCTCGCCAAAAATTTCCCACAACAGTTCCCCATTGCGGTCAAAAATCTGGGTGGTTTCAAACGTTTCCCGGTCGCGGGCCGCGTCCAACTTGGTAATGCCCTCTTCAATTTCCGCCGAGAGGTTGGAGTAAACCAATGTTCCGGCAATGAGAACGCCGGCAAAAATAGCCAGCGCCAGCAGCAAAATGCCGCCGAGGAACAGTTTGCCCATGCAGCCCAGGCAGCCCCGTTTGGGTGTGGCAGTGGGGGCAGGTTGGTAAGGGAGATACGGCCGTGTCTTTTCGTTTTGCATTGTGTCACCATCAATTAGAGATTAAGAGATTGAGAGATTGGGAGATTGAATCAGTTCCTAATCTCTCAATCTCCCAGTCTCAAAAACAATATAGCCATCATTCTACAATTCCCCCCCATTCCCCACCTGTCGCCCAGAGGACGATTGAGCAACGGGAAATATGCGGTACAATTACCCTCACGGAGGTATAGAAAAATGGCCGAACCCGTTTTGGAACGCACCTTCATCTATCAAGAAGAACACGAACTGCCAGATCCCATAGATGTCAGCCACCTGGTAACGGAGGATGATACGCCCGTGGACAACATCTTTTCCGAACGACAAATGGATTTGCTGATTGACAGTCTGTATGCGTCGTGGCGTGGGCCACAAGACGGCCGTCCCTTTCTGGCCATGGCCAATGTCGCCCTTTACTTTGCCCTCCGCCAACAACCGCTGGTGCCCGATGTACTGCTTAGCCTGGATGTGGAAGCCCCAGCCGATGTATGGAAAAAGGAAAACCGATCCTACTTCATCTGGGAATATGGCAAGCCGCCGGATGTTGTTGTCGAAATTGTTTTCAATCGCAAAGGTCAGGAAACCGGGTATAAGTTGACACAATACGCCCGCCTGGGCATTGGCTTTTATGCCGTTTTTGATCCTAATCGCCAGCTAAGTAACAAGCTACTGCACATTTACACCTTGAAAGGGACACGGTATCAGGAGAGCAAAAAAACCTGGTTTGCCGAGGTGGGCGTGGGTGTCACCTTGTGGCAAGGTGTATACCGGGACATGGAAGCTATCTGGCTGCGCTGGCAAGACGAAGAAGGCAACCTGCTGCTCACCGGCAAGGAACGAGCCGAACTGGCCGAAGAACGAGCCGAAGCGGCTGAAGAACGGGCAGAGCGGCTGGCGGCACAGTTACGCGCATTGGGCATTGAGCCGGATTAAACCAGCCTGTATGAATCTTCCAGAGGCTTTTGGGTTTGGGGACGCGCCGGAACTGGCAGCCATTGTGGGCGGTGGGGGCAAAACCAGTCTGATGTTTGCCCTGGCGCGGGTGTTGGGAGTGGGTGTTGTCACCAGCACCACGACACGCATTTTTCAGGCGCAGATCAGGCAATCTCCAGTCGTTACGTTTGTGGATGATTTATCGCCCCTGGAAGAGCAGCTTAAACAACACGGCCGTACATTGGTTGTGGGGCGTGTGGAGGGGGAGAAGGCGTTTGGCCTGTCGCCGGAGCAGATCGTGGCGTTGTGGCAACGGCCGTTTGTCCATCACGTCCTGGTAGAAGCCGATGGCTCCCGGATGCGCCCGGTCAAAGCACCCGCCGACCATGAGCCGGTCATCCCCGCAGCAAGTACGCTAGTTATTCCGGTGGTGGGCATTGATGCGTTGGAGTACCCCATCTCCGCTGTCGCCCACCGCCCGGAGCGTGTGAGTGAACTAACCGGTCTGTCACCTGATGATCGGCTCACGCCAGAAGCGATTGCTCATCTGCTCACCCACCCGGCAAGCGGATTGAAAAACGTACCGGAGAGTGCGCGTGTCATCCCCTTGATCAACAAAGTGGAAAGTGCCACAGAATTGGCAGCCGCACAGCAAATTGCACGGCAAGTGTTGGCAAAATCACAAGGCCGTATCCAGCGCGTGGTCATTGCTGCGGTGCAAAAGGAACCGCCGATTCGGGAGGTGCAGACGCCGGTCACGGCCGTGATCCTGGCAGCCGGTGAAGGGCGCCGCATGGGCCAGCCCAAACAACTGCTGCCCTGGGGCACGCGCACCGTGTTGGGGGAGACGCTGTATCAGATCAGCCAGAGTCTCGTCCATGAAATCATCGTCGTCACCGGGCACGCGGCTGAGGCTATTGGCGCAGAGGTCGGGCATTTTCATGGGTGGCCGACGCCGCGTCTGATTCACAATCCTGATTACCAGAAGGGGGAGATGCTCTCGTCGTTGCAGCGGGCAGTGTGGGGATTGGATGTGGGGGTCACGGCCGTACTCGTCATCCTGGCCGACCAGCCAATGGTGGAATCACCCATTTATGACCAACTGCTGGCGGCTTTCTGGCAAGGCAAAGGAGAATTGATCGTTCCCACCTTTAACGGGCAGCGCGGCAACCCGGTATTGATCGGCCGCCGCTATTTTGCGGAGCTACTTCGTTTGCCTGCCGAGTCTGCTCCTCGCGCCCTGCTGCAAGCGCACCCGGACGCACTCTACCTGCTGCCGGTAGATACCGATTCTGTCATTTGTGATCTGGATACACCAGAGGAGTATGAGCGATTGCGCCCCACCTGAGTTGTAAAGTTGCGACGCACTTTCTGAAGTGCGTCGCAACTTAAGGTTCTCATCAGCCACGCCGCAGCATAACAACACCGGCGCCGGCCAGCAGCAGTAATACAACGGCCACCAGTATGACCACAACGCCAATGTTATCCAGAAAAGAACCATTATCAGCAGCGTTTTCGCCACTGGCCGGTATGGGAGTGGCCACATCGGTGACGGCCGTGTCACCAGCTGCTTCGGCACTCCCCGCGTCAGCCACTGCTACTACTTCTGGTTCCTGATACTGCATCCCAAATTGCACCGGTATCAGTGCCCCATCAGTCACGCTAATAGCCCAGGAATCGGCGGTCGTCGGCACAAAGTTGGCCGGCGGGAATAACTGCACCTGATAAGCGCCCGACTCTAGATTTTCAAAACAATGTACATCGGTCAAACCATCAGTAATGTAGGTAGATACCGTCTGCCCATCTTTGAACAGGGTAATTGCGGCATCGGCTTTGAGCGTATCCACGTTGGCCTCAAACTGCCCATTACCATTGGTATCGTCAAAAGCAGAAGCACATACACTGCCCGCGGGCTGCGCTAGTGCTTCTGTGGCGGCCGACGCCTCTGCCCCTTCTAGCGGTTCGCCTTCTACGATAATGGTTTGCGCCTCGGTTTCGGCGGTACGGCCGTCAGATTCAGGCGTAGCAGATTCGGCTTCACCTTCTGTAGCGGCTGTCTCTTCACCGGCTTCGGCCGTGGGCTGTGCTTCGGTTTCAGACGTTCCCCCTTGCACAAAGTTGCCCGCTTCCCGAATCAACAGTTCTTGCCCGGTAACTACAAATTGGGGATTGCCATTTAATTCCCGAATCTGGGTCAACGCCTGCTCTGCCGGAATACCTAACACCGGCGCATATTGAATAGCAATCGTCCAGAAGGAATCATTGGTCACCACCACATGCACAATAGAACCATCCTCGCGTGGCGTCACGGCCACGGTTGGCGCGGGGGGAGGTGGGGCAACCGGCGCCGCCGAACCAGACGACCCACTACCACTGCTGCCACTGCCGCTGCCCGTATTGCCGCCAGGGGCCACGCCGCTGACTTCATTGAGCGCAAATAAGCCGACGGTATCCATAAAAAAGCCATTATTCGGATAAGGATAACGAGAACCCACTTCAATAAAAATGGTCATGTTTGACTGTGTAGCCACAAAATCCCAAACGAACGTGGGCATACTCTGGTAAAAGGGATTGACGGTTTCGGCCGTCCAGTAAGGGCTATATGTAATTTGTGAGGCATTCAACCAGGTAGAACCAGTTGGTCCCGCCCCAAAACGCACAAAACCCATACGCGGATCAGCAGGCGGAACTTTATTACCATCGGCATATTCTTCAATGATGTCCACGTAGATGGGTGCGGAGATGCGATACTTACGCCCCACCTCCAACCCGGTCACATCCTGGGAAATGGCGGCATACAAGGGCGCCCAGGGTTTGAAAATCTTGAGGGTATAAATACCATCGCGGAAGAACACCGACCGTTCATGAGGCGGCGCGTCTTCAATATTCCACACTACCGTCTCAGGGCGGTGGGCCACAATGCCATTGGTGCCTTCAAACGCCTGACCATCTATCCAGTGCATACGCCAACCATTAGGTACAGCAATTTGGGGGATATTGTCTTGATTATAATAGCCAGATTCCCAGCCAGGGTTGGTGAACAGGTTGCCGGAGACAACTTCCTGCGCCGCGGCCTGCTGGTTGATTGCGGCTACAGCGATAAGCGCCGCCACCAGCAACAGTAACATTCTCATTTTCATTGTTAGAACCTCCGTGGGTGTCCTCTTCCCGGTACTCACCCGCTTTATTCGTTTGACCGGTAAACTACCCAGCCAGCCCACAAAAATATAGCGCAATCGGGGATTGCGCCAGTGGGCAAAGGAGGATTCTAGCATACCGCTAAGGAAACAACAATTTGCGCGAAGCGTGTTAACATTCAGCCCATATGAATACGCAGGCTGAGAATGTGGCGAAAACACAGCTGCCCTATCAGAAAAAACGCACAAACGGCCGTTTCTGGAATCTGGCGTTGGTGACATTACTGGCAATACCGGCCATTCAGCCGCTGCTGCGGGGAGCGCTTACTTGTGGCTTTGATAATGTGTTTCACCTGTGGCGGGCGGTGCAGATCGAGGCGCTGCTGCGGCAGGGGGTATTGTTCAGCCGGTGGGCGCCGCACATGGCACAGGGTTATGGATACCCGCTGTACCAGTTCCAATCCCCCCTCTCCGCGTATCTGGCGGCGGGGCTGCATCTGGCAGGGCTGGATTGGGCAGCGGCGCTGAATGGCGTATATGCGCTGGCGGTAGTGACGTCGGGTTGGGCAATATGGCTGTTGGCGCGGGATTTGTGGGGTGAGAAGGGGGCGGTAGTCACGGCCGTTGCCTACCTTTACGCCCCTTACCACGCCTATGTCACGCTCTACCGAGCCAGTCTATCAGAAGCAGTCGCCTGGGCCATTGTGCCCTTACTCTTATGGGGGCTGCGACGCTGGCAGGTGGAAAATACACAGGTAGGGCTGGCAACGGCCGTCCTCTCCTTCATTCTGCTCATCTTCACCCACGATGTTACCGCCTACGCCTTCCTCCCCTTCCTGGTAGGATGGCTGATCGCGGTGGCGTTAAACGTACACCGCCGCGACAGCTTATGGCGCGGCCTGCTGGCGTTGGCGTTGGGATTGGGTGGCAGCGCCTTTTTCTGGCTGCCGGCCCTTGCCGAGCGCCACTTTGTGCAGTTTGACCGGGCCACGAGTGCCTGGCCCTTTCTCTATTTCAATAACTTTTTGCCCCTGTCTCAACTGCTCGCTTTACCCCATCAGGCAGACCCCACCTTGCTCAATGATTGGCCGGAGCGCGGGTTAGGCGCATTACTGGCGTTGCTGACCATAGCGGGCGCAATCGTGGCCTGGCGACGGTTGCCCGGCCAGCGCTGGCTGACCGGTTTTCTGCTCCTGACCCTGGGTGGATATGTGTGGTTGACGGTGGCGGCGTCACGGCCGTTGTGGGATGCCATCTCCCTGCTACAAACTTTCCAATTTCCCTGGCGCTTCCTGGCCCCAGCTACACTGGCGGCCGCTTTGCTTACCGGTGGGCTGATGTCCGTGAATCGTAATCCGTATTCCGTACCCCGTAAACCGTCAACGCACGGATTACGGATCACGGATTACGGATTACCCCTGGCCCTCATCCTCCTTCTCTCCGCTGCCCACTGGGGCTGGCTGTATCCGCAGCACTGCCCGGCCCCGGCCGATATAAGTCTGGCAGGCATGGTGGCCTGGGAGCAGGGGACGGACACGTTGGGAACAACGGCCAGCCGGGAACTTCTGCCAGCCACCGTCAAGCGGATGCCCCAGGATGAGAGTAGTGGGCCGGTGTGGGCGGCGCGGCTGTCACCGGTGGATTTGCCGGAAGGGGCGACCATTCTGACGGCCGTCTACCACCCCCTGCGCGCCGAAATAGAAATGGAGACGCCCGTACCCTTTACCGCCCGTTTCCGCACGTTCGCCTTCCCCGGCTGGCGCGCCTGGGTGGATGGGGCGTCGGTCTCCATTACCCCGTCTGCTCCCGAAGGGCTGATTACTTTTGCTGTACCAGACGGCCGTCATACCCTGGTCGTTGCTTTTGGCGAAACGCCGTTGCGCTGGCTGGCTGATGTGGTGTCCCTGGTCGCGTTGGCGGCGCTGGTGATAATACTCTGGCGGCTACCCGTTTCGCCCCGGCAAGAATCCACAGCGGACAACTCGTCTGGCCGCTGGTGGTTGGCGCTGCTGCTGGTGGCGCTGGCGCTGGTGGCGGCGAAGTGGCTGTTGGTTGACGCGGGCTACACGCCACTGCGCCACAGCCGCTTAGGCGATGCCGGATTGGCGGGGTTAGCGGCCCCGTCGGCTACTTTTGGCAGTCCCGCAAATCCGGCGCTGGTGCAGTTATTGGGCTATGAGGAGTGGCCGACGGCCGTGCCCGCCGACCTGCCTCTACCTGTTACCTTGTATTGGCAGGCGTTGACCGCGCTGGAAAAAGAGTACCAGGTGGGGTTGGTGCTGGTGGATGAGGCGGGGGTGCGCTGGTCGGCGGCTGACCTGCGTGATGAGCGCTGGTCGCGCGCCGCGCCGCCGACTATCGCCTGGCCGACTGACCACTATGCCCAAACTGCGCTATTGGTAGACTTGCTATCGGGCACGCCACCGGGTCGTTACCACCTGCAATTGTCCCTATTTGATCGGTCTACCTTAACGCCGCTGACCGTGTACGCGCAGGGTCAGCCCGTTGGCCCTTACCTGTCTTTGGGAGAAATTGAGGTGCAACCACCGCTACAGCAAACGGGGCTGGATACCATTCTGCTTTCCGCCCCAGCAATGACTATTTATGCCGCCGATATTGACCGCCCGACTGCCGCTCCCGGCGATACGGCATGGTTAACTTTGTTCTGGTCGCTGGTCGGGGCAGAGGACACGGCCGTCACCATCTCGCTGCGGGACGGATCGGGCCGGGTCTGGCAAACATGGCCGGTGACATTGCCGGCGTATGGGGCGGGTTGGTGGCGTAGCCAGTTGCCACTGACACTGCCGGTTGAACTGCCAGACGGCCGTTACACCTGGCAGATCGAGAGTGTTGGTGGGACAACGGCCGTGCTGCCCCAGGCGCTTACCATACAAGGGCCGGAGCGGGTTTTTACGGCAATGGACGTGGAGACGGCCGTGAACACCACCCTACATACCAATGACCAACCGCTGACAACCCTGGTCGGTTATACCCTCGGTGCGGGCTGCCGGCAGGCCGGCGGCGAATGCCAGATTTCCCTGCTGTGGCGGGCGGATAACCCCTTCCCTGCCAGTTACCGGGTATTTGTGCATTTGCTCGATGCCCAAGGGCAGATTGTGGCGCAGTCTGATGCCGTTCCGGCCAGATGGACACGGCCGACCACCGGCTGGCTACCCGGCGAATACATCCAGGATACGCACACCCTGACACTGCCCGCTGCCGGGATATATACCCTCAACACCGGCATGTATGGTGGCGGGGGCCACCGCCTGCAAACAGACAACCAGGCGTCCCTCATTGCGTTGAATTCGCTCGAAGTGCTTCCCTGAGAAAGTTATCCCTGAGTTTTGTTTATAGGTTCTTTTATGTAGTAGTTTTTTAGTAGGGGCTGTGAGTTTGTGGAGAAGTCGTTTTTTGCCGGACATGCAGCCATTCCCGCGGTACATCCCCTATATCTGGCCCTATGTCGCCGGGAAAAGTCAGGGTAGATTGCTGGAAACTGATACGGGATGTGGGACACGGCCGTGCCCCCCTTTTTTTACTGCACCCACATCTGCGTGAGCCGACAAAAGCACCCCCATATCTGGCGTTCTCCCCGAAAGAGATAACATAACCCCTACAACCCGTTTTCCACAAAACAAAGAGGTTTTCCACAATTATGGCGCAGTTATCCACAGATTTCTGGGGGAAACAGGTGCTTTTAATCTCGCTGCGGCGAGGGTTGGGCCGCCTCCGCCAGCGACATATGGGGTAGCGCAGACAGGTTGCTAGGACCTGTTTTTTCCAGGCGTGACAATTTCCGCCGCGCCACGGGCAGTGTGCCGAGCCGATACAGAATAGCCCCAGCTTCACGGATATGGTAAGGTCGCCAGCGGGCCGGTTTTCCCGCCACCTGGCGCAATTCTTGCCAGCCGCGCCGCGCCCGAAATTCTTTATGCAGCGTCACATGCAACTGGCGATAAAACGCGGTGGTAAATGGCCCCTGGTACATCATGGACAGGTCGGCCGAGTCTGTCCAGTTTTGTTTGTCGCCTAACTGCATTTGCACTTTTTCGTAAAAGCGGGTGCCGGGAAGTGGATAAGAAACCGACATGCCAATGTCATCAGGTTGGCAGTCGCGCACCATTTGCAGCGTTTTTTCAATGTCAGCCCGCGTTTCACCGGGATAGCCGAATTGCAAGAAAAAGCCAACCCGGACACCGGCGGCACGAAGCTGCCCGGCAGCTTCATAAATCTGGGCGACGGTGGTCCCTTTTTCCATCGCATTCAAAATGTGCTGCGCGCCCGATTCCGCGCCCAACCAGACAATATCACAACCGGCGTGGCGCAAGGCATGGACATTGGCGGGGTCGCGCACTATCAGGTCGGCGCGGCTGAGGCATTTGAAGGGCAGGCGAATTTGCTGCGTTTCTACGGCGGCAGAAAACTCCAGCCACCAGCCCGGTTTTAGCCCCATGATGTCATCGGCAAACCAGATGTGGTCGGGTTGGTAAGTGTCTTGCAGCCATTTCATCTCGGCGGCGACGTTTTGCGGGCTGCGCGAGTTGTAACGCTGGCCCCAAATGGGCTTGGCGCACCAGTTGCAATGGTAGGGGCAGCCGCGGGTAGTGACCATGTTCATGGAATAGTAGCCATGTTTTTCCTGCCATATCTGGCGATAACGGGGCACATCTACCAAGTCCCAGGCAGGAAAAGGCAGGCGGTCTATATCTTTCAGGGACGGCCGTCGCGGATTGCGATGTGGCCCATCCGGTGTGTGATACGCCAGCCCCGGAATGGCCGCACATTGGTCAATTGCCAATTGCCAATTATCACTTGACAATTGGCGCAGGAGTTCGGCCAGGGTTTCTTCACCTTCGCCAAGCAAGACGTAATCAGCGCCTGCGTTCAGGTACGCTTCGGCGTGGTCGGTGGCGTCTGAGCCGCAGACGATGACCTGGCACCCGCGCGCCTGGGCCATCTGGATCATGGTGAAGGCAGCTTCACGCATATTGAGCAGGCACATTTTGGACAGGTAGTTGAAGTTGTCCTCATAAATGACGGCGTAGCGGGGGCCGTGGTAGTCGAGCGCCTGCGCCCACTCTTCAGGAGAGGCAGCCAGCATGGCGTCGAACAAGGCCACGCTGTAGCCCTGGGCACGCATGAAACTGGCGGCGTAGAGCGTACCGAGCGGTGGGTAGGGCTGCATAGCAGCCCACAGTTTGGGGTCGAAGCGGAGATAGTAGGATTGGCCGAAAAGGATGTCTGTCATATTACTTCCTGATTCAGACCCTAAGGGTTTTCGGAAACCCTTAGGGTCTTTCACGTAACCGAGTCTGGTAAGCGGTGAGGGTGTATTGTTTGTGGGCGTCGAAGTGGCCTTTGCACCAGTCGGGGGAGAAGTCAGTTTCCGTGCTGCGGGGGTGATATTGGAATTTGCGAATTTTACGTTCCATTTCCCATTGGTCAAGCCAGCGGCCCAGGGGAGTGCGCAGGGGGAGTTCCGCCAGGCGTTGCAGGCGTTGATGGGGAATACGGCCGTACTCTATATTCCGGGGTAACCCAACCGCATTGGGCAGAAAGGTGTGCGTCCAACTGTTCATCTGCCGGATTTTGGTGTACACAGCCAGACCGGAGAGGGGGATCATTTGGGTTACTTCGTGCGCGGTGTACAGGTTGTGTTCGGCGAAGTGCAGGGCACGCTCGGCCAGGATGTAGTTGGGGCACAGGGTATAGCCACGCCGGGCAGCCAGGCGGACAATGGTTATGGCAAAAGCGCGGTTAAGCCAGACACGGCCGTTACCCACCACCAATAAATAATCTATATCCCCATCCGGGGCGACATTGTCTACGGCCAGGGAGCCGGTAACGGCGACCATGCGGGTGAAAGGCAGGCTGGCCAGCAAACGACCGTACTGCAAAGCCACCGGCCATAGTTGGCGAGCCTGCCGGCTCCGTTCCTGACGAATGGCGGCGGTTTGTTCCCGCCCCGGCAACGCATAATAGGGGCCAACCCGGCAGAGGTGCTGGGTGATGAATCGTTTGTTGGTCAATACCCTTTCGACTTCAGGCAAGGTGGCGGGGGTTTCAGCCAGATAGCGGTGGATTTCGACGGCCGTGAGCGGGTAGTCAAAAACATCTACGTAGGCGAGGGTGCGCCAGACGGCCGTTTCCAATGGCGTCAGCGCGGGATGCGCCGCTGGTGGTGTTGGTTGAGGGATGATCGTTGGACGGGGATAGTCACCCGTAGCCAGGGTACTCATACGGTCTGCTCCTTCCAGGTGGGGGCGGCCCACATGGCGGCGGCCAACCCCAATATGATAGCACCTTGCATGGTGAAAGGGGTGGGTTCGGGTTGCAGCAGGCTGATGACGAGGAGCGCCAGCCAGACGGCCGTGGCCGGGGCATAGGCTGCCAATAAATGGCGACGGGCTAAAGGCCATAACAGCAAGGCCAACCAACAAAACATGCCGACTATACCCAATTCTACGCCCAGGAGCAGCGGCGTCACATGTACCAGCCCGGCGTAATGGAGCAGTTCTTGGGCGGCGGGCACAAATTGATTAACCCCCACGCCCAGCCAGGGATGGTTTTGCAGTAGTTCCCAGGCCACATGCCAATCGCGGGTGCGTTCTAAAAAGGAAGCCATTTCGACCAGGTTGCGTGGCCGAGAAATGCGCCCCAACAGCACCGGCGCATAAGTCAGGGTAAAGAGGACAAACCCACCACAGACTAACAGTAACCAGATGAAAGTGGTGGGGGAGAGGTGGGGGCGGATGGACGGCCGTGACCGCCAGCCGGCAACCCCATATACCAGTAATCCGGCCGCCAACGCCAGCCAGGCCGTACGCGAAAGGCTGACAAGCAATCCAGCTAACCCGGCCGCCAGGGATATTTGGAGAAAGATGCGCCATTTACCAGAGACGGTTTTGACCAGCGGCCAGATCATCAGCCAGAGCAGCGCCAGTTTCCAGCCGAGGCGGTTGGGGTGGCTGTTCAGACCATAACCGCGCAGCCAACGGTCGCTGCCATTCATCACGATGCTGACATCGAAACGGGCAGCATTGAGGAGGGGTTCGCCCAACCAGGTGAGGTTCAGGTCTTGCTGCCGCCAGAATTGCACCAGCGCCACGCTGGCTTGCACCAGAATGACCACGGCAAATGTGCCGATAAGTGCCCACCAGATAGCGGCAGGCGGATGCAAATTCAGGGCGCTGAGGTAAATGAGCCAGAAGAGGAGGAGCATGAGCACGGCCGTGCCCATTGACTGGATGGGCACAAAATCGGCATGAATCAGGCTGTTGCTGCCGGTGAGCAGGGTTAGACCTGTCAGGGGCAGCGTTACGCGCCGGTCGCCCCATGTCCAGGTGTTGGTTTGTTGCCAGTGGATGAGCAGTGCGCCCAGCAGCAAGAGTGGCAGCAGACTTAACGGGCCAATGTGCCAACCGGCGAAGGCGACGGATGCCCAGGTGAATGGGCCTTGCTGCCAACCATTGGAATGGCTGAGCAGCGCCAGCAGCAGGAAGAGCAAAAACGCCCCCCGACTGAGGGAAGTGAAGGAAAGAATGGTCGTAGTGGGCGATTTATCGCCCAGGGCAGGCGATAAATCGCTCACTACGAACGATGAGGGAGAGGGTGGTTTCATAGGCCCATTAGAAGCCGGAGGTTTCCGGGCGTTGATAGGCGATGAGCCGGTGCAGAGCGCGTAGTTCTAGCGGTGAACGGTAGAAGCGGGTGTGGTAACGCCAGGAGGAGAGCAGTTTGAGCAACCGGCGGCGTGCGCCGGTGAGCCGGGTATCGGTGGAGGTGGGGTAATAGGCGTTGAGGACGCGCTCGAAGTCATGCAGTTGTTTGTGTAACGGCCGTTTGATCCAGGGCATGGTCAGGCTGCGGCGTTGGGAAAAGTTGAGCCATGCCGGGCTGACCCACTCGTCCAGGGTTTGTGGGAAAACAAAGCCTTCGGCCTGCGCTTCGTCATACAGGTCGCCGGCCAGAGGTACAGGGGTATAGAGGTACATGATGATTTCGGCGGCGGGGTTGATTTGTTTCACCTGGCGGATGAAGTTCATGGTCTGGTGGGCGTCGGCTTCGGGGTCGGGCGGGTTGCCCATGACGAAGGAGAGTTCGGGCACAATGCCGTAACTTTTCATGCGGCGCACTATTTCCAGCGTTTTTTCCGGGGTCATCTGACCACCTTTGTCCATGCGTTTGAGTGTGTCCAGGGAGCCAGATTCGGCGCCGAGGAAAACCATTTTGAGACCGGCGTCGCGCATGAGCGCCCAGGTACGGTCGCTGTATTGCATCATGGTGTCAATGCGCCCTTCACCCCACCAGGCCAGGCCGAGATCGGCGATACGCTCGCTGAATTCAGCAATGCGCGCTTCCTGGGTGAAGAAGTTGTTGTCGTAAAATTCAATGGCGTTGACCTGCCATTTTTCATGGTAGAGGCGGGCGATGTGTTCCAGTTGCACGGCCGTTTGGGGCAGCCAACGGCCGTTGACCATATTAACCACCGCGCAAAAGTTACAGAAAAAGGGGCAGCCGTAGGAGGAGTGGTAGCCCAGGGTGCGTGACCCTAGAAAGGTGGGGCGCACATAGCGGCTAACGGGGACGCGATCAAAGTTCCAGGAGGGCAGGTTTTTGGGCGCGGGGATGGGGGCGAGCGGGTTGGTGATGGGACGGCCGTCGGTGTCTTTGTAGGCGAGGCCGGGGATTTGGAAATCGGTGAGCGATGAGCGGTGAGCAGTGAGCAGTAATGGCTGGGTACGGCCGTGCAGGTGGTCGAGAAGTTGGAGGAAGGCGTATTCACCGTGACCGCGAATGACGTAATCCACGTAGTCGGCGCGCAGGCAGACATCCCAATGTTGGGTAGGAAAGTAGCCACCCCAGATGATGGTGAGGTGGGGATGGCGGCGTTTGAGTTCACGGCAAAGGGGGACGGCCTGTTGTAGCTGGGGTCCGGGCATGACGGTGACGGCGAGGATGGCGGCGGGGCCGGCTTGTTGGATACGGCCGTGCAGCACCGCTAACGGGTCATCTTCCAGATTGCCATCAACGATTTCGTATTCATAGTGGCCTTCCAGCACCGCGCCCACTGCCAGCAAGGACATGGGCAGAACCGGTTTGCGGCTGGCCGAAGACTGCGGATTGTAAAAGATAATCATAGACCCTCATTTCCGCGGATGCGCCGAGTTCTTGAGCAAATGAGGGTCATTATAACACTGACTGGCAAGAGGGAGATAACGGAGGATAATGAGTATATGTTTATTTTACATATTGCGCATCAAGGGGTATGGGAGACGGCCGTGACATTGGGGCAGTACACAGTTGATTCATTGGAAACGGAAGGCTTCATTCACTGCTCCACCGCTGAGCAGGTGTTGATTCCGGCGAATGAACTTTTTCGAGAGCAGACTGATTTGCTATTGCTGTGTATTGACCCCATCATGCTGGCATCGCCGCTGGTGTACGAAGATTGTTATAAGACGGGGATGCTGTTTCCACATATTTATGGGCCGCTGAACGTGACGGCCGTGCAGCGGGTGCTGAAATTTCCCCCACAGGCTGATGGCTCTTTTGTGCTGCCGCCAACATTGTAGTGTCAGCCACAGGATAGCAGAACGGTGGTTTTTCCCGGTGTGTGGCGCTACTATGCCGATTTGCTTCACATAATCTTTTTGGTATGTTAAAATCCTGGCGCAAACGGACATGATTGGCTTTTGCCCCATGAAGTTTAGCGGCGGCGAACAGAATAATGACAAGTAAACTCGATTTTCTGAAAAATCATCCCCTTTTCAAGAAGATAGACCTGGAAGATTTAGCGGAACTGGCCGCCCTGGTACAGGAGTATGAGTACCGCGATGGCACGGTGGTTGCCTATCAACGTGACGCCGCCGATAGTCTGTTTATGCTCAAAAGTGGCCGGCTCTATGCCAAAACGGTGGAGCGTGGCATTGTTACCCACAGCCGCCATTATTTGCCCGGCGACTATTTTGGAGTGGAGTGGCTTTTTGCCCCCAGTGTGCAACCAGCTACGATTCAGGCCAGGGCACATGATGATCGCCCGGTACGATTGCTGGTATTGCGCAGCCGCGACTTTTTACCCTTTCTCAGCGTTAATCATGATGTTATAGATGATCTGGAACCGGTATATGATGCCACCGATACGCAGGTAGCCGGTTTCCCGGAGGAGCAATATGCTGAGGCGTTGAAGATGAAGGCGAAGCGAGATCGGCGCAGTAACACAATGAAGATATTACCCGATGAGTTGATCGAGTTTCTGGCGCGGCGAAGTGGTTGGTATTTGTTTGTACGGTTGATACCAGTCTTTTTGGGTTTGCTGCTGGTGATGGTATTGCCATTTGCCTTCCTTACCAGTCAACCACCGGGGTCATTCTTATACAATATGCAATTTTGGTGTCCGGGGGTGTTGTCGCTTTTTTTTGTGGTCTGGGGGCTTTTTCGCCTGTTTGATTGGACGAATGATTATTTTATTGTGACAAACCGGCGGGTCATTCACCGGGAGTTTAACCTGCGCGCCTTTCGCGTGGATATAAAAATAGCGCGTATAGATCAAATTCAGAGCGTAACGGTATTGAAACCATCATTGATTGCTAATTTGTTTAATTTTGGCACGGTTAAGCTAACGACGGCGTCGCAGTATGGGGTGATTTTATTTGACAATATCGGCCAGCCAAAGCAAGTGTCCCAGATATTGGAGCGATTGACGAAGCGGGTGAGTACGCTGGATTCCAGCCGAGAACAGACGTTGGTGCGCCAATCTATTGAGACGTATTTTGGGTTTACGCAGTCGTATGAGTTGGTGGGAGAAGAAGTTGATAGCACGGCCGTTTCTGAATCAGATAATCCTGGCTGTTTGGGTAGTATTATGAATCGGTACCGGTGGCGCATAGAAGAAGATGGCATGATTATCTACCACAAACATTTTTTGGTGGCGCTGGCGGCCATGGCCTGGCCACTGCTGATTGGCGGTGTTATTACGGTACTGGGTTATCTGGCTGTTCGTTTTGATTTGGTGACCTGGCAGTTGGGGGGCGGGGTCTTGTCGCCGATTTATTTTTTACTGTTCTTGTGGCTGGTTTGGGATTTGGAAGACTGGCGCAATGATTTGTATCAGTTAGACGGCCGTTTTATTGTGGATATTGACCGGACGCCATTTGGTTTTGGCGAGAGCCGGAAACAGGCCCAGTTGCAAAATATCCAAAATGTGAAAGCGTATACCCCTGGTCTGATTCACACGATTTTTAATTATGGTTTTGTGGAAGTGGAAACGGCCGGGGTAGACAGTAACATTGTGTTTGAGCATGTACCCTTTCCGGGGGTAGTGCAGAGTGATATTTTCCAACAGATCGAAGAGTTAAAACAGCGGCAGCGCGAAGCTGAGGAGACCCGCCGTCACAAATCTTTTGCGGTGCTGTTGGATGTATACAAACAGGAGGAGGAGCAGGGACGTATGCCGCGCCGCACCCCGCCACCGTTGAGTTGGGAGGATGAGGGGGAAGAAGGCGATTGAGAGATTGGCGAATTAACTGATCTCTCAATCTTTTTGCTATTTGACGACCACCTGCCCCAAAATGAACCGGTCGCCGTTGAGATTCCCCTGTTTGTCTGAGAGGTGCAGGCGACGGCCGTTTACCATTTCATACAGTCCTACTTCAATCCAATAATTGCCGGGTGGCAGTTCCGGGGGGATAACCAGCCGATAGGGGTCCAGCATTTGTTGGCCGGGCAGCCATTTGGGAATCCACAAATGGGTGGGTGCGGAGCCGCCGAGTGGGGTGTAATCTAGCGCCACATGGGGCACATTGTTGCCGTCAATGAGATGCACAAAGACGGTATAGCTTTCTTCGGCCTGTGCCAAACTTTCCCATTCCAAAATGAGGTGGATGACATCGCCGGGTTGGGTGGTGATGGGGTCTGACCAGGGAGCGGAGGTGGTACGGCCGTTGGCCCATGCCCTGGCGCTTACCAATCCCACCCGCTGCCGGAAGTTTGCCAGCAAATCATTTGTTTCGGGCGGATCGTTTGCTGGTGTTATTGTCAGATTACCCACTTCCAGTTGGGACGGGTACTCCTCATCCTGGCTGAGATTTTTCAGGCTGACTGTTATTGGATAATCGCCACCGGGCAAATCATGGGGCAGGGCAAAGTCGAACCGCTCCACGATCACTTCACCCACCCACCAGGCGGGGGTGATGAGATGGCTGTCGGTGGTGAATTCGTAGCGAATGGCGTTTGCGCCTTCCCCCACTTCTACGACCGGTACGTAATAATCGGCTGTGCCCTGGGGGGCGCGCATGGCCAGGGTGAGGGGCACAAAATCGCCGGCGGTTGTGGTTTCCGGCAGCAAATAGCCCACTATCTCCACCTCTCCCCCCGTCAGAGAAGCTGAAGTCAATTCAGGTGGTATCGTTTCATCGCCCGGGTCGAGGACCTGGTAAAAGGGGCCAGACGGCCGTAGCCGAAATTCTAATCCGGCAATGGCGTTAGGGCGGAAATTACTCAGGTAAACGGGACCGCCCCCCAGATAATTAAAAATCGCGTCCAGCCAGGGGTTGGCGCCGCCGGTGGAGATGAATTCGGGGCGCACGTCGGTGGCGTTCGGCCAACGGCCGTCTACCCATTGTGCATACCACAACGGCGTCATATGCTCCCAATCATTCAGCAGCACTGCCCCTTCCCCGTGCCCGGCAAACTGGTCAAACACTGCATTTACATAACGCTGCGCCTCATCATAATTCCGCAGCGAAACGCGCGGCGCATTCCGAGCCAGCTGATAAACCGGTCCCATCAGAAAGAAAAAACCAACGAGCAACATCACCCCCACTTTCTTCCCTTTGCCCTCTTTGCTTCTTTGCGCCTTTGCGTCAAAAACCACCCCCAGCCCAAACAACCCAATCCCCGCCCACAACCCGACCACCGCAAATGGCCCAATCAGGTAGGCCATGATGTCCTGCGCCCGCAGGCTGATGACAAAGGCATAGGTGCCCAGAGCGGGCAAGGTGTATAAGATGATAAGGTGAAGGGGCGATGAGGTGATGCGTGATGCGTGATGCGTGATACGTGACACCCACAATAGCCAGCCAAAACCGCAAAGCGCCAGCAGGATGGTGGGCAGGGTGTATTGCAGGCGGAGCAGTGTCCAGAAGACAAGCTGGCGGTGAGGCAGTTCGGCCAGGGGGAAGGTGGGCAGGCTTTCCGTCAGGCCGCGCGCCAGTACGTGGGCCAGGAAGCCGTCCAGGGTGTTCATGGTGATGGGGCCAAATCCGGGGTTCATGGGGCTGCGGATGGGGAAATAGAGCCAGACCACCAGTCCCAACAGGGCAAAGGCGAGCATTTTGAGCAGCGTTTTCCAGTCCCGCAGGATGGACGGCCGTACCACCAATATAAACAGCGCATACCCCACAAAGCCAAACACGGTCAGCGGGTGGTGGGTAATACCCAGCCCGGCAGAGAGGCAGAAGATGTAGAGCCACTTGTTTGACCAGGTGACATGGTGAAGAGGTGACATGGTGACACGTAACTCAGTCACCTTGTCACCTTGCCACGTTATCACCTTGTCATGGGAAGCGGCCCACCACTTGGTCAGGAAATACAGGTTTGCCAGCAGGAAAGCGGCGGTGATGATGTGAGGGTTGGCGTGGATGGAATGCTGCCAGTGGTTCACGGCCGTGCCCACGGACAGCCCGGCGAATAAAGCGGCCATCATGCTGAGACCTGACAGGTTTGAGAAACCTGTCAGGTCTGGTCTGCTGGTGGCGGTGTGAACTGTGCCAAACACAAACAGGCAGGCCAATGTTCCGGCTATGGCCGCCAGCAGGTGCATTCGCCAGGCAATGCTACCAAAGGGGACAATGGTCTGGATGACTTTGCCCAACAGGGTAGTGAACGCATAACCGGGTGGGTGGGCAATACCCAAAATGTGGGCGACAAAGGTGTATTCGGTCGGATCGCCAAAGACGGGTGTTTGCGCCAGAGTAAACAGGTAACTGAAGAAAACGATCAATAGAAGTAAGAGCATAGCCAGGCGGTGATCCGCGAAGGATACAGAGAAATGTGAAGGTTTTCCCGTTTGTGAAATCTGGGGATCATTTTCCAAGGAGTTGGTCATAAATGGCAACCGTTTCCTGAGCGGCACGCGCCCAGCTAAATTGGGCAGCCTGGGCAAGCCCCAGTTGTTGGCGGTGGTGATATTCGTCTTTGTCGGTGAGCAGGTGGTGGATGACGGCCGTCATCTCCGCCACATTTTCCGGGTCAAAATACGCGGCGGCCACGCCGCCAACTTCCGGGTGGCTGCTGGTACGGCTGGCGGCTACTACCTGCCCGCATGCCATATTTTCCAAAATGGGCAGGCCAAACCCTTCATACAAACTGGGCTGCACAGCCAGGTCAGCGGCGGCTAAAATGGCGGGCAAATCTTCATCGGGAATCCAGCCGAGGATGTGTACGGCCGTTTGCAGTCCATCGCGTTCAATTTTGGCGAAAAAGTCATCATACAGCCACCCTTTGCCCCCGACCAGGACGAGGGATAAGTTGGGGTGGGTCTGGCGGAGGGTACGGAGCGCATCGAGCAGGCGGTTGAGATTTTTCCGCGGCTCAATGGTACTCAGGTGTACAAGGAACCTTTCAGGTAACTGGTATGTCTGTTTGATGTGGGCGACCCTGGTCGGGGGCGAGGGTTTGAACAGGGAAGAGGGCGCCTCATACACAACATGAATTTTAGCCGGGTCAATGCCATATTGTTTGACGATATCTAGCTTTGTGGCCTGCGAAACGGCAATGATGGCGTTGGCGCGGCGGCAGTAAAGCGGCATTGCCAGATTCAGATACCAGTGGTTGAGCTTTTTGTGATAGATGGGGAACAGTTTATAGATGAGATCGTGCACGGTGAGGACGGTGGGAATACCCTGCAAGGGTAGCAGCAAATGTTCGGTGCTGTGGAACAGCCGGGCATCGGGTACCAACCGATTAAAGCCGACGTGCGCCCAATGCCCGGTAAGGACGGCCGCCCGCCACGGTTTGTAGCCATACTGGATGATGCGCTGTGGAATATGGGGCGGTAAAGCGGGAGGGTAACGGCCGTCCTTGCCCTGATTGTAAAAGAGAGCGAAGCGATCTGGTTGGGTTTGGATGAGGGCAGCCGCCAGTGATTCACTGTAGCGCCCCAACCCGGTCTTGCTGTGGACGGCGGCGGAGATGTCTATGTAATCCATTTGGGTGATGCGTGATGCGTGATGCGTGATGCGCAATCGGTTTTTGTCTCACGCATCACGTGTCACGCATCACGGGTTTTTTGCCCACCAATCCATTGACCAGGCGACGGCTCTGGCAATGCCTTCGCGCAGAGCGGTCTGTGGGGTGTAATCCAGCAGAGCGCGGGCTTTGCCGACGTTGGCGACGTAATGGGTCACTTCACCCACGCGGGGGGGTTCGATGGTCATGTGGGGTGTCTGGCCCAATTCTGCGCCGATGAAGCGGGCCATATCTACCAGGCTGTTGCCCTGCCCGTAGGCCAGGTTGATGGTGTGGTTGGCAATTTGCCCATTGACTAATCGCTCTATTCCCCGGTAGACGCCGCTGACACAGTCGTCTATGTAGGTGAAGTCCAACACCTTGTCTTCGCCATAAACGGTGATGGGACGGCCGTGATGGATTTCGCGGATGAAGTAGGGGATGACGCGCAACATACGCTCGATGTCGTTGTCGTAACGGCCGTAGACATTGCTAAAGCGAAAAACCAGGTATTTCAGCCCGTAACATTGGGCGTAGGAGTAGATGAGCGCCTCGCCAGAGATTTTGCTGGCAGAATAAGGGCTTTCGGTGAAGGCAAAGTCGGCATAGGATTCTTCGGTGATGTAGCGGTGGATATCGCCATACACTTCCCGCGAGCTGCTGAAGATGATGGGGATGTTGTGATGGCGGCAAAATTCCAACACGTTGAACGTCATGGTCATATTTTCCAAAGCGCGGTGGGGTTGTTGTACCAGTTCATGCACTTTGGCATGGGCGGCAAAGTGGACAACGGCGTCCAGATTGGGTGGGTATTCCACGTTGCCAATGCCTTTGTCAAAGTCGCGGTAAGGGGCGCTGAGGTCTTGTAACAGGGTTTCTAAATCGTGCGTCCAGGTGTTCGGGCGTTTGTCTATGCCAAAAACGTAATGTCCCTGATTTTGCAGGTATAGGCCCAGGTTGGTGCCAATTTGCCCGCTGGAGCCGGTGATCAAAATGCGCATATGCTTATCTCCTTCGTAAATACGTTCGTGGTAGGCGATTCATCGCCTTCTGACGGCACTCAAGTGCCTACTACGCACGGTAATGTGGCATTGTAGAGCGGATTAAAGGAATGGACAAACGGGGAATTATGTCAACTGTTTGTTTGTACGCGGAGTTGGGTGGAGGAGATGTCCTGGCGGAAGAATTCGGCGGGTAATGGGCAAAAGAGGTGGCTGAACTGAGGGGGAATGGCGAGATCGTGCAGGTCGTGAAAGAGGCCATCATCCTCCAGGCGGCCGGCAACGAGGAAGGTGTTGCCCAGCGATTGAATTTCGGACAGGGCGGCGTGGAGGTTTTGGGAGCTATCCTGGTAGAAACGAGGTTGGAGGATGCGCACGGCCGTGTCATACCCCACCACAAAAAGAATACCGGGGTAAAGGCGAGCTTTTTCCAGAAAGGTGGGCGCCGCGCTGGCGAAGACGGGCCAGCGACCGGCAAATTGGGCCATGCGGTTGAGTAAGGTTTCGGGCGGCAGAGGGGGTTTGTCGGCGTTGACGGCCGTGCATTCAAACGCCACCGGTATACCCTGGTATTGTCCAGCCGCCTGGGCAAGTTGAATGTGCCCCTGGTGTAGTGGGTTGAATGCGCCGGAAAGGATGGCGGCAGGTGGCGTGGTGAGGATACGGCCGTTGGCGCTGATGCCAAAGTAAGCGATTTCCTGGTTAGAGAGTTGTTGGGCACACCGGGCAAAGTCCGTTTCGGTAGCTGTCAGGTTGTCAGCGAGGAACAAGTCTAGCGGTAAATGATCCGGCAGGGTTATGGCCTGCGCCATGCAGTTTAACATAAGATTGCTTATGAGTCGCTCTTCTTCTTCCCGGCTGCGTGCGCCTTTGTCCAGGTGGAGGTCATAAATAATCAGGTTTTCCGGCTGCCAGACGGCAATGTGGGCGTGGTGGTCACCACGTTTGGGGTAGTCGGTGGTGATGGTGGCGGTGCAGGCAAGCCCCAATGCGGCCGTGTCCGGAGCAAGCTGCCGGGCCCGGGCAAGCGCACAACCAGAGAGGGCTACGGCCGTGTCCTGAGCCACATACTTTACCGGTGTGAAACCTAGAAAATCATCGAAAGCGGCGGCGCTGTAAGGGACAATGGCTTCCAGCAAGGTGCGGCTGGCCCCGGCTACCGCCAACAAATCCGCCAATGCCTGAGCGCCCGCGCCGGCTGTGACCAGAACAACCTGGCGTGGATTATTGTGAATGGCGGTAATCAGGCGTCGCGTCTGTTCATTCATGAGCCGCGTTGTCGGATTCGGACAATGAGGGGCGGGGAAAGGTGTGCGGGTAACGTAATTCTGTGCCAAACATAGGGCTGGCTTTGACGGTCCAATCATTTTGGCTCACATCGTCGTTGAGGTGGTCGAAGTACCCTTGTACCCGGCTGTCCAGCAAATCTAGCTGGTGGAGCAGAATGGCTTCTAACGTTTTGGGGGTGGTTGGTGATCCCCATTCCAGCGTACCGTGATGTGAGGTGACCAGGTGGATCAGTTGGCGTAAATCGGTTTCGGACAAATCATCTAATCGTACCGCGGCCTGTTCAATCATCACCACTGCGCGCACAATATGACCGACGAGACGGCCGTCGTCCGAAAAAGCAAAACCTTGCGCCACATCGTACTCAATCGCCTTGCCCATATCATGCAACAGCGCGCCCGTCACCAACAGGTCACGGTTGACGTGAGGGTAATGCTCGGCCAATGTGTGCGCCAGATTGGCCATGCTCAGACTGTGTTCGAGCAACCCACCCAGGTAGGCGTGGTGCATTTTGCGGGCGGCGGGAGCAATGGAGAATTGATGGAGAAAAGCTGCATCAGCCAATAAGAGTTGTTCCACAAGGGCTCGCCAGGGTTCAACCAATAAGCCGACGATGTCTTTCAATTCGGCCAGCATGGCCTCGCGGGGACGGGAACTGGTGGGCAAGAAGACGGCTAAATCAGGATTGAGACATTCATTCAGGTCTGTTACTGTAATTTGTAAACTCTCTTTGTAGTTATTGGTGCGTCCGGTGATAAGAACAATGCGACCGGGATGCGCCCAACGGAGGATATATTCGGGCACGTCCCAGTAGATAAAGTTCACCTGACCTGATTTGTCACGCAGATTGCCGAGGAGGTAAGCACGGCCGTCTTTCGTTTGGCGAGTGATGGCATCCTGCAATAAAAAGGGTTCGTTTTCTAATAAATTTCCGGCTTGTAAGTCAGCTACAAATGTTTTTTTCACGGCCGTTTATTTCTCCTGGCTGGTTGGTTACAGGAGATTGTAGAGGGATTTGGCTTTTCTGGCTACAATCCCCGAAAGGGGCAATCGGTGGTCGCTTGCGATTGGGCGGGCACACAGCCGATCCCTGCGCGAAGGATACAAGATGAAAAAAATCATAGTTGGTATAACGGGGGCGAGCGGTGTTATCTATGGCATTCGTTTACTGGAAGTGCTCCACACTGTTCCTGAAGTTGAGACCCATCTGGTGATGAGCAGTGCAGCCGGGATAACTATCAGTTTGGAAACAACCTATACCCCGGAACAGGTCGTGGCCATGGCTGATGTGCATTATCGTTTCATGGATATTGCCGCCGCCATTTCTTCCGGCTCATTTAAGACGGATGGCATGGTGGTGGTGCCGTGTTCTATGAAAACATTAGCCGGGATCGCCCATTCGTTTAGTGATAATTTGTTGCTGCGCGCGGCTGATGTCGTCTTGAAAGAGCGCCGCCGGTTGATCATTGTTCCCCGTGAAACACCATTGCATTTGGGCCATTTGCGGCTGTTGGTGCAGGCAACGGAGATTGGGGCTATTGTGGCGCCGCCCATGCCCGCCTTTTACCACAAACCACAAACGGTGATGGCGATTGTCGATCAGACGGTGAACCGGCTGCTCGATCTGTTAGACATTTCCCTACCAGAAGATTTGTTTGCCCGCTGGCAAGGAGTGAAAAGTGAGTGACGCGGCGGTGCAGGCGGAGGCGTTGGCCTATTTACACAGTCACCAGGTGATGACATTGGCGACTGTAGGTGTGGAGGGGGCTTGGGCAACGGCCGTGTTTTACGTCAATGATGGTTTTGATCTCTACTTCCTGTCGGCGGGCCACACCCGGCACGGGCGCAATATGGGGCAGCGGGCCGACATAGCCGCCGCCATTCAGGAAGATTACCGGGATTGGGGCGACATTAAAGGGATTCAGTTGGAAGGTGAGGTGGTGGTGGTGATGGCGGATGAGCGGGCCACGGCCGTTGCCCTTTACACCGAAAAATACCCCTTTGTCGGGCAGGCTGACCCGGCCACGCAAGCGGCCCTGGTAAAGGTGAATTGGTACCGTTTGCGGCCTAAACGTCTTTATTTCATTGATAACAGCAAAGGTTTGGGACACCGTGATGAGGTAAGTCTGGTGGACTAATTTTCTCCCTGCTCATAGGTCTTCATCACTACTTTCAAGTAGCGGGTATGGCCGGGGGTGTAGTAAAGGGCCAGGGCCGCTTCCTCCAGGTCAAAGGGTTCAGATAGAGCCAACATTTCCTGCAAGTAGGCCGCATCGCAACGCATGACCGCTTCCTGGAATGCTTTTTCTCCTTTTACTTCCAGTAGCAATGGTGCAGTGGAAAGCGATTTGCTTTTCAGGGTGCGAATGACCTGAGCGCGGCGCGCTACCAGCAAAATGGCATTCACTGTGTTCTTGGAAATATCTTTGGTTTCCTGCTCATACTTCTCCGCCAGAATATCAATCAACCCCCGCCAGTGCAATTGATCGTTTTGTTGCAGAGTGAGAATCATATCTTTTAGGATAGGAAAACGCTGTTCCACAGGCACAATGCGCAAACGCGCTTTTTTTAGCTGGCTGCGGTAGCGTTCATGTAACGGCCGTTGCACTTCTTGTTTTTGCGGACGAGAAACATATAGGGTGGTGTTTACCTGTCTAATTTCCACAATCTGGTTGTATTTTTCTAAAAATTTCCGAAAGCTGCCCTCCGCATAGGAACTTTTATCAAAAGCGCCATTGCTTAATTCGGAAAGAAGCTGGCGCACCACGCTGGCACGAACCTGAGTTTCTTCGGACAGTAATTTATCTACGGCCGTTTGCACCAGCATCTCTACCTGGGCATCATTTAATTTGGTCGAGGGCACAATGTCTTCATAGTAAACATACTCATCACACAGGCTCACAAAACTCTTGCTGGCCGTATGCCGAATGCCCAGACCAATCACATGTTTACCCCGTTTGCGCAGCGACTGTACCAGCGGTGTAAAATCGCGGTCGCCGGTAATGAGGACGTAGGTGCTGTATTGGTGCCCATCAATTAGCGTGTCCATTGTATCCACCACAATTTGCATATCCGCCAGATTTTTGCTGAAGTTGTTGATGCGAATGGTAGATTGCGTGGCAAAGCCGGCGACAGCCAGGTCCTTCATCAACTGTTGGTTTTGTCGCCAATCCCCATACGAACGACGGAGAACGATACGGCCGTGGGTCATCCGTTTGATCTGGTCAAGTATGAGGTTAATATCAAAATTCAGGTTCGCTTGTTTGGCCCCGATTACCAAATTATCTAAATCCAAAAAGACAGCCACATCATTAGTGTTTGTATTACCCGCTGTTGGGTGGCTGCTTGTTGACCCATCATTCATGCGATTTCAGCCGGATTCTCCCGATCTCACTTTGTGCTAATTCTACTCTAATCATTCGTTCCCGCAATTGTTTCCCGTGAAACATCGGTTTACACTTTTCATAATTCGTGTTACCATAATGTTCTTTGAATAATATGTCAACTTGATGCGCAATTGGAGGTCAAAATGAACGAAAGAAGTAACTGGGTCTGGGAAGGAAAACCCTGGGAGGCGTTCAAATCGTTTGCCATCATCTTTTCCTTTGTGTTGAACTTCATTCTCTTAATTGTGTTATTACTGATGGGGCCACTGATAGTCCCCGTCATCCTCAACAACACGGTGGAACCAATTGTCAGTGGGCTAAATGACAGTTTTGTTTTAATGAGCAATGCCACTATCTCTACCACCATTCCCTTGAATAAAGACCTGCAATTGGAAACGACTATCCCTCTTTCCACAACGACCAATGTGCGGATCATTGAAGATGTGCCCCTGAGTGTCAATGCCACATTTATTCTGCCGGCGGGTGGTGGCACCATCAACGGCACGGTCGTTTTGGCGCTACCGGCCAATACCAGCCTGCCCGTTGCCCTCAATTTGGACGTGCCTGTTAACCAGGCGGTTCATGTGTCTACCGATGTGCCTGTGCAAATTAAACTCAGCGAGACCGACCTGGGCGTGCCTTTTACCAAACTGCAAAATCTTTTTAACCCTTTGAATGCCCTGGTGACAAACTTGCCCTCTTCTAACGAGGAGTTGGTGCAGCGCGCGTCCAGCGCGGCGCTGGAACCGCGATAAGGTTCTGGCAGAAAATCGGGTTATAATCCGGCGCCATGAGTGATACACCGCCTGTTTGTGATTATGAAGGTTCGGATTATCGGACGCGGTTTTGGGAGGGGCAAGGTCGGGACTATGAGGACCAGGTTGAGCGCACTGCTTTGCGCCGCTTGATGCCCCCTACCGGGGAGACGCTGATTGAGATTGGGGCGGGCTACGGCCGTCTCGCCGACGAATATCACGGTTATAACAAAGTTGTCCTCTTTGACTACTCTCGTTCCCTGCTGCGTGAAGCCCAGGCGCACCTGGGTGATGATCCCCGATTCATTTATGTTTCCGGCAACTGGTACAACATGCCGTTTGTAGACGGCCTGTTTTCAACGATGGTGCAAATCCGTACCCTGCATCATGCCGCCGACGTTCCCGCCCTGTTTCATGAACTGGCGCGTATTGCCCGGCCCAACGGCCGTTACATCCTGGAATTTGCCAACAAAAAAAACCTCAAAGCCATCGCCCGTTATGTGGCCAACCGCCAGGATTGGTCTCCCTTTGCACCAGAGCCGGTTGAATTTGCTGCCCTCAACTTTGACTTTCACCCGCAGTGGATTCGGCAGCAGTTATTGGCCGTTGGTTTTGCGCCACAGCGCACCCTGACCGTTTCCCACTACCGCTTTGGCCCGCTGAAGAAAACAGTCCCCACTGGCTTGTTAGTCAAGCTAGATGCCATCGCCCAGCGCACGGGCAATTGGTGGCAGTTATCCCCCAGCGTTTTCCTGGAAGTAAACCACCCGGCATCTGGCAGCCCAACAGCCCCCCACCATTTTTTCGCCTGCCCCACCTGCAAAACACCGTTGGCCGAGTCGGTGGACGGCCGTCTCACCTGCCTCAGTTTCACCTGCGGCCAACAATGGCGCGTCGAAGATGGCCTTTATGACTTCAAAGAACCGGTATAGATCGCATTCGACGCCTGACCAGGGGGTTCAGGCAAAAATAGTTCGGAGGTGTTGTTCTCCTCCGAACTATCTATCTTGCCGAAAGTTGTAAAACTCACCGGGCCAATACGGTCTCCAACCCGGAAGAACCGGCCAGCTAGAGACTCAGAGCCAACAGCAACAGCAGCAGCCGTAAGGCGCGGCCGTTCATTGTTGATTGTGTCATGTCAAAACCGCAAATGTCTCTCATGTTTGGGTGCGTTTACAACCGTTACCCTCTACCCTCTACAAAGGCGATTTGCTGGCAGGATTTAGCCTGGGAGAGGCTTCCACCCGGGGCTGGGCGACAGCACGGCCGTGTGGCCGCAGTGTGCGCCAGAGGACATCGGGATAAAAGAGACGCACAGGGGAGACCAGCATTTGCTGCACTGCCAGAAAGGCTTCGGCGACGGTGGCATCGTGCATCATGGCCTCTAGTACACGGCGAATGTAACGCTGCATCAAGCGCGCCATGCGACCATTGGACGTACCCGGTTCGTTTTGCCAGTCACGATCCTGTCCGGTGGCTAACTGCCACGGCGCTTCAATAACGCTCATCAGATCCTTCTGAAAGCGTGCGGCCAGCCCGGTCAGGTCTCCCTTCTGCCGGCGTAAACAGTTGTCCAGCTTCATACTGGCCATCGCCGCCACCGACATGCCCTGCCCATAGGCCGGGTTGAAGGCGTAGACGGCATCGCCACAGACCAGGAAATTTTCCAGGTAATGTGGCAGGTCCTCATAATGCCACCTACGATTCTCCATACGGCGATAACCTCGGATTTGTGAGATCGGCTCGGCATTCTGAATGATATTGACGAAATCCGGCGCCGGCAGGGTCCGCGCAAATTCCAGGAAGCCCTCTTCGTCTGTCGGCGGGTAGTCGCCGCCCATGCCAATCAGAGACGCCTGCCATTGATCGTCTTCTACCTTGACCAGAATAGCGCCACGCCGCTGGTCAGGCGCCAACGGCTGCAAGTACATCACCTTCCAGTCAAAAGCGGGCGGTTGGGAAAACCGGTAGACGCGCGTCGCGTAGCCGGGCTTGCCATCTACAACCGTCTCGCGCGGGGCGGGAAAACCTAGTTCAGTCAGCCATTCCGGTACCCGCGAACCGCGCCCGGTGGCGGCCACAACCAGATCGGCTTCGATCTGTGGCACTGCGCCCGCCTCGCCGCCGCGGCCGCGTAACTTTACACCTGTGGCCTGTGTTCCGGCTTCATTGGTGCAAATGCCGGTGACTTCCACACCCTGCACAAAGGTTACGCGCGGATGAGCCGCCAGGCGTTGGCGCACCGTTCCCTCCAACAAAGGCCGGGTAGCAGCCAGCGCCGTGTAAGCCGAGGGGAAGCGTACACGCCAGCGTCCCAGCATGTACAGACGTGCTTCCGATCCCAGGTTGACGGACACAGCTCCCGCCGCTTGCAGGTCTGCCGTGACACCGGGAAACTGTTGTTCCAACACGCGCAATCCCCCAAGCAAGATGGCGTGGATTTGGTTTCCTTGCGGCACGCCTTTGCGGTAAACGGGTTCCTCCGGCAGCACATCCCGCTCAACGATGGTGACGCGGTCGAAGTGGTCAGTGAGTACACGCGCAGCGGTCAGGCCGGCGATACCGCTGCCAATGACCAGCGCATGGCGGCGGCCTGAGCCGGCATGATAGGACAGGCCGTTCTCAGCCATCGGTTTATCTTGCATCAAACTTTCCGGTACTAATTGAATCTGGTTCTGGTTCATGGTCTTTTAATCTCCTTTGGTATTAACCAGTTATTGGTGTTCAGCATAGGGGATTACAGAGGGGGACGAGTCCAAAAAACGGCCGTTTTAGTCTAAATCTCAAACAAAAAAGCTGGATGTGCCAAAGGAACACCCGGCTTACTACGCCGGCAAACGTATCTCGATAGATTCCAAACCGGTTAACGTTTGGTTCGAGTTCCTCTTATTTGGGCTATAGTAATTTGCCAGCCATCGTATGCCGCCAGTAAACTTGGGGCATGAAGTTTTGGAAATCATCATTATGTCTACTTGTTTTGCTTATCATTGTTGGCAGTGCGGCGGCCGCGCCGGCCGAGAGACCGGCAGCCGCTCCGGTGGATGCCCGTTTTGGTATTGTTGAAAGTTATGTCAACTCGGCGGAGGCCAACAACCTGGGTGTGGCCTGGACGCGGGTGCGCTTCCAGTGGGCGGAGGTGCAGGCCGGTGGCCCCGGTACCTGGACGCCCAGAGTCAGCGATGCCCAGATCAACAACGAGATTGCCAACGGCCGTACCGTTGTCGGTTTGCTCATTGGTGTGCCGGACTGGGCCTGGAACAATGGCCTGCCTGCCGGGCTGAATTTGCCGCACAATGACCCCAACAACACCTGGGCCAACTTTGTGCGCGAGGCGGTGGGGCGGTACAACGGCCGTATTCGCCACTGGATCATCTGGAACGAGCCGGACATCAACGACCCCAACGCCCCCGGTTTCACCTGGCCCGGCTCCACACAAGACTTTTTACAGTTGCAGCGCACAGCCTATCTGGTCACCAAAGAAACCGACCCCAATGCCGTTATCCATCTGCCCGCCTTCACCTACTTCTGGAATCCCCACTACATCTATCAATTTTTAGACGTGGTGGTGGCGGACCCAGCCGCGCCGGAGCATAACTACTACTTTGATGCCATCACCGCCCATCTATACTTCCAGCCCGACTCCGTCTTTTCGCTCATTCAAACCTTTTATGGCGCGGTGCAAAGCCGGGGCATTCCCTGGAAACCGCTCTGGCTGGTGGAGACCAATGCGCCGCCCAGTAATGACCCCACCTGGCCGGTGGCGAACTGGACTTTTCAGGTGACGTTGGATGAGCAGGCGGCATACATTCCCCAGGCATTGGCCGTGGCTATGGCCGCCGGGGCGCAGCGTATCGCCATCTACAAACTGCAAGACATTCCCGGCGATGAAGCCGCCAACCCGGAACCATTTGGTCTGCTGCGCCTGGATGGTTCACGGCGGCCCGCTTTTAACAGCTATCAGGTGGCCATTCGGTACCTGGCCGGGGCACAAGGTGTGCGACGCGAGCGGTGGAATGAGGTGGGGCAGGTGCGGCTGGATCAGGGCACGTATACCACGCACGTTCTCTTTTCCCGGCTGCCTGCGCCGCAGCAGGCGGAGATTGAGGCGACGGCGAACACGGCCGTCCTCGTAGACATGTGGGGTGGTCGCCGCACCATTACCGCGCAGAATGGGGTGTTTACGGTAGATTTGCCCGGCGCATTGTGTGTGCAAACAGCCGGGGATTATTGCATGATCGGCGGTTCGGTGTTTTATCTGGTGCAGTCAAAAGAAGGTGGTTCTGTGCCCGGCGCGCCACCGGGGGGCAATGCACCGCCGCCGCCAACCACCGCTGGCGAAACAGGTACACCGGCAGGCACGGCCGTCCCCACATCCACGCCTGACCCCAATGCACCCACCCTCACGGCCACTTCAGCGGCGCTCACGACGGCCGTATCCACAACCCAAGCAATGAACACGGCCGTGACCAACACCCCCCGACCGACTAACACGCCGCGCCCCACCCGCCCCCCAACTGCTACCCACACAGCCCCACCTGCGCCAACAGAAACGGCCGTGCCCTCTGTTACCCCATCTCCTACACCCATCCCTGCTACTGAAATCGCGGAATTGCTGCCGACGTCAACTACCAGCACCACATTGGCAGACTCAACGGAGTTGAATCGCTCAGAGCAGGCTCAACCACCCGCCACCAACAACCTTTCCTTCCTGTTTATTGGCGGCGGCCTCTTGTTGGCGGTAGGGTTGGCGGGCTGGTGGTGGCGGTCACGGCCGTGACCGTAGGCCCCTGTTTTCATAGCTGGGATAATGAGTCTATCGAATCATGGTCAATCACAAAGAACCCCAGCGCTTTATAGATCGGGAGAGAAAACCGTATTGGATTGCAATGCTTTTATTTTTGTGTCTGGTGGTCACAGTTGTTGTGTTGATTTGGAGAAGCGCAACAATCTCAAAAGAGAGTATTGTTTTTACTTCAACTCGCGATGGAGATCATGAAATATATCTAATGAAAGCTGATGGCTCAAACCAGGTGCGTTTGACAAGAAATGGAGGTACAGAGGCGGAAAATCTCGATGCTTATCCAGCTTGGTCTCCAAACGGCAAGCAGATAGCCTTTATATCAAATCGTGATAGCAATCATGAATGGTACGTAATGGCACCGGATGGTTCTAACCAAACGCGGCTCACTTACGGCATTGGACATATAAGCCGTTTTGACTGGTCACCCGATGGAATACACATAGCTTTTGAGTCGCACAAAGATGGAGTTGGGGAGATTTACGTTATTAATGTTGATGGCTCTAATCTCGTTCGTTGGACCAATAACGGAGTTGTTGATCAATACCCAAAATGGTCACCAGTAGATGATAAAGTGGCTTTTGTTTCAAACCAAGATGGGAACTATGATATTTTCATTATTGACTTAGGCAATGGGACGATCACCCGCTTAACATACATTGGCAGTATAGGAGGAGAACAATTAGACTGGTCACCTGATGGTACACATATCACTTTTGCATCCCACCAGAATAATAATTGGGATGTGTATACGATAAACGTTGAGAGCGGTGATCTAAACCGTCTTACCGAACATGAAGGAGTTGATTGGATGCCGGTATGGTCACCTTCCGGTAAACAAATTGCATTCAATTCAACCAGAGATGGATTATGGGAAGTGTATGTTATCAATACGGATGGTTCTGAAAAGAAGAGATTAACTTTCATTGACAGCGGCGCAGGTTTTCCCGCGTGGTCGCCAGATGGAACGAAAATCGCCTTTCAGTTTAATCCAATATTTCCCAATGAGAATGATGGGATCTACATTATTGATGCTGATGGTTCTAACCTGGAGAGGTTAACAGTTTATTCCGGCGATTGGACACCAGCGTGGTCGCCATAAACAGAGAATGCTGGTGCTGTATAACCTGATCTGGCGATATATATGCAACATAAAGGTATGAAGAACAGACAGTCTTTTCCATTAATTGGCTTTTTCGTGGGGATTGGTTTGTTAATAGCGATGCCCTATTCTCTCCTCGCCCAATCCCCCATTACGGTGCAAAGTGATGTGTTGGATGACGCGGATTACCCCAACAGCGTCACGTTTCGGCTGGATGTGGACGGCACGGCCGTCATCACCCAGGCGATGTTGCATTATGACGTGAGTAAGGTGAGTTGCCTGGACGCCGCCGCTGACGTGCCTGTAGAAATTGAGGGGGGAACGCTTGAGTGGACGTGGGAGATGGTGCGCTCTGGGAATCCACCGCCGGGCACGGCCGTGACCTGGAATTGGACGCTCACCGACGCCGACGGCAATACCCTGACCACGCCGCCACAAACGCACACCTTCACCGACACCCGCTACAACTGGCGCACCGTCGAAGCGGACAATCTGAAACTGCACTGGTATGAGGGCAACGTGGGGCCAAACTTGCTGAACGCGGCGGTAGATGGCCTGGAGCGGCTGGAAAGCGAGATGGGCATTGAGTTACAGGACGAGGTCAACCTGTTCATTTATGGCGATACGGCCGATATGCGTGACGCCGTCTTGTACATTCAAGATTGGGCCGGCGGTGTGGCTTTTAGCGACTACAACGTCATTCTCATGGGCATTCCGCCGTCGCTGGCGAACACCTGGGGGCAGGATGTGGTGCCACATGAACTGGCACACCTGGTGGTGGCGCAATACGGCCGTAGCTGCGTCGGCGGCTCCCGGCCCAACTGGCTGGAAGAGGGGTTGGCGGTTTACGCTGAGGGCGACACTTCACCCGATATTCAGGCCGACATTGAACGTGGTCTGGCGAATAATAGCTTTGAACCACTGCGCAGTCTGAATGGCGCGTTTTCGGCGCATGGGGCGGAAGCGGGTATCGCCTACAGCCAGAGTTACAGCACCGTGGCTTATTTGTTGGAAACATACGGCCGTGAACCCTTGCAGCAACTCGTCCTCACCCTGGCCGCAGGCAAAAACACCGACGCTGCCCTGGAAGAAGTGTATGGTTTTAACGTAGATGGGTTGGAACTGGAGTGGCGGGCACATCTGGGGCTACCCGCGCGGGACATCCCACCCACGCCGACGGCCATCAACCCGGCGGCCATCGCCACCATCGTGCCCGAAGGACTGCCCACCAATTTACCGACGCCCCCAGCGGCAGCGGCGACGGCCGTGCCCGTCGCCGACACCTCATCCAACAACCCCGGCATCTGCAATCTGGGGCTTGTGCCCTTGCTGCTAACTGGTCTGTTCTTTGCCAGAAGACGCCACCATAATTGATTTTTATATGTCATTCCGAACGGAGTCTGCGGAGTGAGGAATCCCAGCCGACAGATTGAATGTCGAGATTCCTCACCGGGGTCGGTTCGAAATGACAATTTGATGCACTATGAAACGCCAGACACTCCCCCATCCTCTCCCCCTTTCACCCTGGCGTCTGCGCCGCCTTCACCTGCTCATTCTGCTTGCCTTATTTACCCTCAGTTGCCGGCTGGTGGATGAAGCGTTCCAGAGTGGAGCCAACGAGACGCCAGCCGGGGTAGATCGCAACGACGCCATCTTCTTTGATGGTGGGCAGCCGCAAACGCTGGACCCGGCCAAAACGCATGGCGGGCCGGATGGTGAGTTAGGCCACATTTTCAGCGGGTTGGTGACGCTGGATCAGACCATGCAGGTGCAGCCGGAACTGGCGGCGGGCTGGACGGTGAGCGACGACGGCCGTACCTACACCTTCTATTTGCGCCAAAACGCCCTGTTTCATGACGGCCGTCCGCTCACTGCCGGGGATGTCATCTACTCCTGGGAACGTGCCGCCAACCCGGACACCGGCTCAGACACGGCCCAGACTTATCTGGGCGACATTGTCGGCGTCCAGGAAATGCTGGATGGACAGGCCGACCACATCAGGGGGCTGCGCGCCATTGACGACCATACGCTGGAAGTGCAACTGCGCGAGCCGGTGGTTTATTTCCTGCAAAAACTGGCTTACCCCGTCGCCTTCGTCGTGGATAGAAACAATGTAACGGCGGCCAATTGGGAACATCACCCCAACGGTACCGGGCCATACAAACTGCAAACCTGGCGTGATGATGAACTGATCGTGTTGGAACGCTTTGATAACTATTACCTGGAACCGGCAGCCACACGCCACATTGTCATCAATCTGGGGCCGGGGTTGTCATTGGGGCGGTACGAACAGGGGCAGATTGATCTGGTGGGTATTGGTGGGGCAAATCTGGAAAGGGCGCGCGACCCGAATAATCGCTTTTATGATGAATTGGCAACGGCCGTTGCCCTTTGCACCGCGACCATTGGCCTGAACAACCGGCTGGCCCCGTTTGATGATGTGCGCGTGCGCCAGGCGTTTAACCTGGCATTGGATCGGGAACTGCTCATCGAAACGTTCTCTGATGGCAACGCCATCCCCGCGTCTGGCGCGCTGCCACCCGGAATGCCCGGTTATATCTACAAGCCGGAACGCGGCTACCCGTATGACCCCACTCAGGCGAGGCAACTGTTGGCCGAAGCAGGCTACAGCGACATAAGCCAGTTTCCCACGCTCACGTATACCACCTCCGGCTACGGTGATGTCAGCGATTATGATGCGGCTATCATCACCATGTGGCAGGAAAACTTAGGCGTCACCATCGAGCCACAAATCATAGACCCCTTTCAATACTATGATGAAATATACAACGGCAACGTCGGCCACTTTTTTGGCGGCGGTTGGTGCGCCGATTACCCCGACCCGCAAAACTTCCTGGACATTCTTTACCACAGTGGCTCTCGCCAAAACATCGGCGGCTACCAAAACACGGCCGTAGACGCCCTGCTGGAAACAGGGCGGGTGGCGCGAGATGTCAACCAACGCATGGCCCTATACGCCGAAATCGAAGATGAAATTGTGGCTGACGCCCCCGTTGTTTTTCTTAATCATGGCCTCAGTGCCGTGCTCGTCAGTCCGGAACTGCAAAACTACGTTCTTACCCCCTTTGGCGTGCGCCAGTGGCATTTATTGGCGGTTGATCGCAGCTCATAGTTGGGGGTTGTTTCCATATGGGTTGTTAGATTTTTTGATTCTTGCATAATACTTGAGGGATAAACTGCCACATGCTGAGAAGAAAGAAGATTTTGTTCATGATCGTGAGTTTGTTTTGTTTGGTGGGGGGCACGGCCGTCATTTTTCCCCCAAATAACCCGGAAGTTGCCTTGCACTCATATGGGCTGCCGCAGACGGCCGTAACCGGGACATTACTCAAATGGCATCCAGTTACCATTGACTTTACCGGCCCCTTCGCCCATGAAACTGACGACAACCCCAACCCGTTTCTCGACTATCGGCTGCAAGTCACCTTCGTCGGGCCACAAGGCCAGACCTACCACGTGCCTGGCTTTTTTGCCGGAGATGGCCTGGGAAATGGCAGCGGTAATATATGGCGCGTCATTTTTGCTCCCGACAGCGCCGGTAACTGGCAATATACTGCCGCCTTCCATGCCGGCGCCAACATTGCCGTTGAACTAGGCATGAATAACGGCGCCCCGCACAGCTTTCATGGGGCCAGCGGTACAATCCAGGTGAATCATTCGGCGTGCCAGCAACCGGGTTTTTTAGGGTATGGGCGGCTGGAATATGTGGGGCAACACTATCTCAAATTTGCTGACGGTGGGTATTGGATAAAAGGGGGGGCCGACAGCCCGGAAAACTTCCTGGCCTACGCCGGTTTTGACAATACCTTTGACCAGGGCGGTCTCATCCCAGATTTTCTTCATTATTACCAACCACATGTAGCCGATTGGCAGCCCGGCGACCCTAATTTTGTGAGCGAGGAGCGGGGGTATGACGCCAAAGGGATCATTGGCGCTCTAAATTACCTGGCAGGACAGGAAATCAACTCCATCTATTTTTTGCCCATGAATCTGGGCGGCGATGGCCAAGAGGTCTACCCTTTTGTTGGCCCGGAAAACACGCCCTATGACAAAACCCACTATGACGTGAGCAAACTCCATCAATGGGGTATTGTCTTCAACCATGCCCAAAACAAAGGCATTGCGCTCCAGTTTGTGTTGGCGGAAACAGAATTTCCCAACCGCATCTGGCTGGATGGTGGTGGTCTTGGTGTGGAACGAAAGCTGTTTTACCGGGAATTAATTGCCCGCTTTGGCTATTTGTTGGCGATCAAATGGAATTTGAGCGAGGAAAACGAATACTCAATTGATCAATTACAGCAGTTTGCCAGCTACATTCGGGCATTGGATTGGAACAAACATCAAATTGCCGTACACACGCACCTGGATGATTTTTCCGATTATTTGCAACTGCTGGGGGACCAGAATTTCACCAATACCTCCATTCAGTACACATCGGATATGGCTAACATTTTTGTGGACTCCTGGCGCATTTACTCCGCCAACACGGGCCACCCCTGGGTATTGGATATGGACGAAAATTTCACCTCGTTAACTAGCTGGAATGAAGATGCATTGCGGGTGGATGTGTTGTATCCGGTTTATTTCAGTGGTGGAAATATCGAGTGGTACATGGGATACTATCATTTGCCGTTGGGCGGCGATTTGAACCTGGAAGATTTCCGCACCCGTGAAAAAATGTGGCGCTATACCCGTTATGCCCGGAACTTTATCGGCCACAACCTGCCTTTTTGGGAGATGCACCCGCATGATGCATTGCTAAATGGCGAAAATATCAGCCGGGGGGATGGTCAGGTTCTGGTAAAACCGGATGAGGTTTACGCCTTGTTTGTGCCGGTGGCTGATGGCAGCGGCCAGCTTAACCTGTCAGGCGCTCCTGGCTCGTTCAGGTTGCGTTGGTTTGACCCCCGAAACGGGATATTTGTCGGTGAGGTCCGCACCGTTTCTGGGGACGGCATGGTCAACATCGGGTTACCGCCAGTAGATATTGGCTCTGACTGGGTGGTTTTGTTGCAGAACACCCAACTGGTACACGCCAGCCAACAAACGGTTGGCGAGCCTGCGGTCTTTTTACCCCTTATCACCAGCCCTTGCCCCGCCGCTCCTTGAGGTACTGCATATGCGTTATTTTTTGGTTCTTTTGTTCCTCCTGTTTTTCACCCTGGTGGCGTCAGCATCACAACCGGCGGGAAACCATTTTATTTATTTGCCGGTCATCGAGCGTCCTGAGGAGTTGATTCCTTCACAAGAGTTCACTTTACAGATTACGCCAACAGGGGGATTGTTCAGCAGCACGTTTGAGCCGCACTCATTTGTATTAACAAACCCGGCCGGCAATACGCAATCGGTTGTGCATGTCACCATTGATTTAACCACCGTCGCATTCATGGATATGGTGTATGACCCGAATGGGGGGGCCGGTGACTTAATAGCCAAAAACCTGGAAGTGGATAGTGGTGGAGGCCTTGTTGGGTTTCTGGCCCATGGTTTTGATAGCCCGCATGATGGCGGGTATGATAGGCTCCATCTGGCCTTTGCCCACTTTGATCCGGGGGAAACTTTCACTTTTTCGGTGGATGTGGACCCCACCAGTATTCGGGGGGTGGAAGCGCCAGGGCCTTATGAATCGGGTAGTGTGTCTGGGCTGGAGTTGGTGGGGGCGTTGGTAACGGTTACGTTTGCCGACGATACCGTGTTGAGCGGGCAAACGTTTCGGCTACCACATAGTCTGGGTGGCTCACAGGCGATTGTGCGCAGCCACCTGCCGCCGGCGCTGCCGGTGCAGGTGGAGGGGGTGTTGGGGAGCACGGCCGTTGTCACCGACACCCACCAAATTTTACAAATTCAAACCGCGTCACGCGGTCTCGTCAGAGCGTTGGTCATCGAAGGTGGCCTGTTTACCGAGGGTGTACCCGGTGGTGGTTTCGATCTTGACCCCTTTGAGGCCAACACGGCGTTGACGGCCCGCGAATATGAACGGTTTTCCAACGGGGGTACGATTCATTTGCCGGTGCAATTGAGCCGCTCCCATGTAAACGGTGGTTTTAATATCATAGTGGTGGTGCAGGAAAACATATTTGGCTACAAAGGCGCGGTTTCCTCACCCATCGTTTTAGAGTTACAGGATTAAGCATGGAAGGTCATAACAAGTTGTTTCATTTCTTGTTTGTTGTCATTTTCTTGGGCGTCGTCGTGGTTATGACACAGGCAGGCAGTGCGGAGGTTCAGGCAACGGAAGGCAATGCGCTTTACTCATGGGCATCCTTCTCTGGCGGGGCCACTCTTTATATGCCGGCGGTGATGACGCCCTATTTGCCAGCGCCGCCTATCCGGGCTATCCCCTTTTCGGGAACGGTGAATACAGATGCCATCACCGATATAGCTTCCGCCGGCGATCAACGGCTTTTTGTAGTGGCCCGTAATGGGGTTATTCGTATATTGCAGCCCAACGGGCAGTTTTTACCCACGCCCTTTTTGGACATCCATGAATTGGTAGTCACAGATAATTGGGAGCAAGGCATGTTAGGGTTAGTGTTTCATCCCAACTACCCTTCCACGCCTTATTTTTATGTGAGTTACACCGATGTTCAATACAACCAGGTGTATGTGGTGCGCTATACGGTGAACCAGGCAACGCCCGATGTTGCCGATGAAACCACGGCAACTTTGATCCTGCGCATTAACAAAACAACAGTGGATAGTCCGGTGCATAATGGCGGCGACCTGAGTTTTGGGCCGGACGGTTATCTCTATTTTGGTATAGGGGATGGTGGCCCCGATCCCCATTTTGGCAGCACGGATGTCCATGACCCGGCCAACAACGGCCATCGTTTGGATACGCTATTGGGCAAGATTTTGCGGATTGACGTGAATGGAACCGGACTCCCACCACAAGATAATTGCAACAGCGGTATCGTCAATTTCAACTATACCATTCCCGCGGATAATCCTTTTGCCGATGGTAATGGTCCTAATTGCGACGAAATTTGGGCCAGAGGGCTGCGTAACCCCTGGCGATTTAGCTTTGACTATGCCACCGGCGATTTATTTGTGGCGGATGTGGGTGAATGGGAACGGGAAGAGGTGAACAGAGAACCGGGCGGTTCTGCCGGCGGCCTGAATTATGGCTGGCGTTGTTGGGAGGGGACATATGATCAAACAATCCCCCACCCGATTATAGCCGACAGGTGTTTGCCTCTGGTGGATTACACGTTCCCGATCTATGAATATGACCAGGCTGGGGGCTGTTCTGTTGTGGGCGGCTTTGTTTATAACGGTCAGGCGTATCCGTCTTTGCAGGGGCATTATGTGTTTGGCGATTTTTGCAATGGGGTGGTCAAGGTGTTGAGCCGTGTGTCGGCGGAAGCATGGGGCATCACACAACAGGTGGGTACCGGGCAGTTTATCAGTACATTTGGCGAAGATGCGACCGGCGAGTTGTACATGGGCACCTGGAGTGCGAACAACCAGGCGCGTGTTTACCGGATTGTGGTGGAAAATTCACCCAGCCAATAAGCGTCATGGGGTTGGCGTTGGCCGTTGATGGCAAGGGGCAGGCGACTGCCAGTGGTGGGGTCATAGAAGCCGATATGGAGCGGGTAACGGCCGTGCCCCAGCCCCTCAGGCAACATGAGCGTCACCGTATCGGTAAACACCTCACCCGCCGCCCATAAACGGGTGGGATAATACCCGTTTCGCGCCGGGCCATCTGCCTGGGCTACCGGCGGCAAAGCGGGATCACCCAGGTGGAGGAACAGGGTATATTCCTGGCCCGGCGATTGGGTGATATGCCATTGTAACTGAACCTCAATTTGTTCGGTGGTCGTGAGGACTTGGGCGTTGGTGAGCCATATCCCCTCGCCGAATTGCGCCAGAGCCGGTGTGTCCGGTGGCGGCCATTGCGCCGGAATAACCTTCACGCGGCCGATTTCCACACGTTCGGATGTATCCAGAATGGAGACAAACAGGCGGGTTTCGGTGGGAACAGTCATGGCAGGTTCCAGATAGACGGAAACGTGGTCTATGATGATTTGGTCATCCGGCCAGAAGATCGCCGGGAAAAGCCCGTTTCCATGATAGGTGTGGCGACTGCCGACCAACGCCAGGTCATGCCCCAAAATGGTAATTACCTCGGTGGGCGGCTGTGTCACTTCGCCGTTTTTGCGCCAGTATAGGGTCAGGGCTATGGGTTCGCCGGGCACGGCCGTAACCGGTAACGCTTCTACTCCCACCAATTCCAATGCGCCCAACGGGGCCTGTATCAGGTGAACGGTTGTCGGCAGGTCGGCAGCGGCCATGAGCGGTGGCGGGGCATAAGCCGCCGGGATGACTACCAAAAGGGCATAACAAGAAGTGACAAAAGCAGCGAACCCGGCCAACCAGCCATAACGGAATTGGCTCAGCCCATAGGCCAGCGCCAGGGTCACAGGTAGCAGCGCCGGAAAGAGCAGGCGACCCTGTTCGGCTGGAGTTTTTAGCATAAATTGCAGCCAGCCGGCCGTCAACAGCAGCAGCCAACCGGCCAGGATCACTACCAAATCCCAGCGAATAGAGTGGCGGCGGTGTACGGCCGTGCCTATTCCTACCAATGCAAACAACACAATCCCGCCCCACAGCCAATAGACAAATGCCGGTGGCTGCACCGTCATCCAGCCAAAATAGGCGACGGCGGATTGGGTGACGGTGACAAGCTCACGCCACAATTGGCTGGCGGTCAAGGTTCGTTCACCGCCAGCCAGTTCAATGAACACATTCGTCGCGGTGATGTCGTTATAGAGTAGCCAGTTACGCCAGAACCACCAACCGGCAAGGAGAAAAGCGGGCAGTAAGGTGAGTAAAATAAAATCGCGGGCGGCGGGCCAACGGCCGTACGGCGACCCATCACGCCATCCCCACCAGCCGGCTACGCCTATGACCCACATTAGCAGGAGCAGCCCCGCCGTTTTGCTGAGCATGGCGGCCCCCAGCAACAAACCCAGGACAAACAGTCGTCGTCGGGTAACCCCCGTTAGCCACAATCGTAAAACTTGCCAGATGACCAGGGAACTCAGCAAAATCATGAGGCTATCATTGCTGATGACGGCGTGGAGAAAATTGAACTGTGGTAAAAAGGCGACCAGGGTCATAGCCAGCCAGGCGCGGTCCGGCGACGACGGCCATAAGAGCCGCCCCGCCTGGTATATGACCAGCAGCGTCAGCCCGCCCAGGAAAATGGAGAGGAGACGAAGACGAAGGACGGCCGTTTGCCAAACGGCCGTTTTCCCCATCTCAGGCACATATAAATTGGGGTTGCCCGTTGTCTGGCCTAATTGGGCGTAGGGATTTATTTGCAGAACCGGCGCTTCTCCCGACCGGCCCCATAATAAAGCCAGCAGCACATAATAAAGCGGTGGTTGTGCTGCCTCTTGCCGGGCCAGATTGTCCCCCACCCCGGGCCGGGTGGCCGCTACCGGCAATGTGCCAGTGGTGGCAATGGCCTGCACCGTATAAAAATGATGGTTTTCATCGGGCGCTTCAAAAACAGGGGTAGCCACCGCATATCCCAGGGTGAGAAGTCCATAGAGCAGCAAAATAGCGGCGGCCACATAGCCGGAACGACGAATGTGCAATATCATTTCCCCGTAATTTTCTACCAGGGAAAAGGATAATTCAACATGAAAAAAAGAGCTTTGATCGTGTTTGTCATTACTGTTTTGAGCATCAGCGCCGTGCAATACGTCTTCGGTTTTTCATCTGGTATTACCGGTTTTTCCGGTATGAATGGCGGTAACAGTTGTAATAACTGCCACCACAGCGGCATTACCCCAGAGGTCAGCATCACCGGCCCGCAACTTGTTTTGCCTGGCGCTACCCAACTGTATAGCCTGACCATTTCCGGTGGGCAACAAATATCCGGCGGTCTCAATGTGGCGGTGAGCGATGGCGCTTTGCTTTCGTTAAGCAGCGAGACGCAGTTGGTGAATGATGAAATCACCCATACGGATCCTAAATCTGTTAACCAGGATGGCGCGGTGGTTTTTAGCTATGCCTGGACGGCGCCGGTCATCACCGGCACCGTGGCCATCACCATGTATGGCGCCGGTAATTCTGTGGATGGCAATGGCTCAAACAGCGGC
The DNA here is from genome assembly GCA_023382655.1 of Anaerolineae bacterium. Taxonomy (GTDB): domain Bacteria; phylum Chloroflexota; class Anaerolineae; order Promineifilales; family Promineifilaceae; genus CAADGU01. Next base: position 201,234 of record JAHDWK010000003.1, read on the forward strand.
GACGCCGCCGGTCTGACGACTTTGCCCATTGTAGTGATGGCGCTAGATGAGCAGGTTTATTTGCCCATGATCCGGCGGGATTGATGGGTAGATTGGTTCAATCACCAAAGATTGAACCAATCTATGGCACAGGGAGGCAGGGTGATTCCGGCCAATCATCAAGCTGCCCCATGCCATTGCTGGAAAGCACCAGGCGGTCTATGCGGAATCCGGCGGAGCGGGCGGAGAGTTCCAGCGTATGCAGCCCTGGTTGTACATTGGGAAAATCGGCTGGCCCTAAAATGCCGCCGCCATAATCAAAGCTGAAGTCATAGGTCCAGGTATCTACCACGTTGGAAAAGCCTTTGATCCAGGGGCGATCATCCAGGCGTACCCATACATCGTTGAAGTCAGAAGGGCTGAGGGGATGGGAGTTGCGGATGTTTAGCCGGTAGGTACCGGATTTGGTCAGGCTGATGGGGTAGGTGAGGACGGCAATGCCCGGTTGGGCCAGATAGTCGGGGCCGGTCCAGACATAATAACCGCTGCCAGTATAGCCGGGAAAACCGGTCTGCAACTGCCACTGGTCTACGGCGGGGATGGATTCAATCTCAATCACCACGGCGTCGTCCGTTTCTACGTAATAACACGGGCCGTCCAGGGGGGACACAACCAGGGGTAGGAAGAGAGAGGGTGTTTCTTTCCCGGCCGATCCCGGCTGCGCAAAGAAGAAAAACATACCAAGCAGGGTCACGGCCGTGACCCCCACCCCCACGAACAATGCCTGCACGCGCCGTAAACCTGACTGCTTCATCAACTTACTCCTCATAATGTTAGGGCGATTTTCAAAAGCGATCTGCACAGCTTTCATTATATCAGGTTCTATGTAGAATCTCGATGCCGCGTGTCGTAGCCAGCACCACGTCCGTTGCCAGGCCGAGGAAGAGACCATGTTCGACGACGCCCGGCTGCTGGCGAATGGCCTGCGCCAGCGCCACCGGGCCGGTGATGCCGTCAAAATAGCAGTCGAAGATGTAATTGTTTTCATCGGTGAGATAGGGTTGGCCGTCTGGTTCCGTCCGTTTTTCGACACGGGCGGCTAAGGTGGTGAGGTAGTCGTAGCACGGCCGTGCCGCAAAGCGTACCACCTCCACCGGCACCGGCGCGCGTGTCCCCAACAAATTCACCTGTTTCCGTGCATCTGCCACTACCACCATCCGTTTGGCAGCTGTTGCCACAATCTTTTCCCGCAGCAGCGCCCCACCCAGCCCTTTAATCAGGTTGAAGTGCGGGTCAATCTCATCTGCGCCATCAATGACCACATCAATCACCGGGTACGCATCCAGCGCGCCCAGAGGAATGCCAAAACGGGCGGCGGCCACGGCCGTTGCCTCCGATGTCGGGATGCCCACAATGCCCGGCAGCTCCCCCGCCTGCCACAGTTGGCCGATTTTGCGTGTGGCGTGTACGGCCGTGCTGCCCGTGCCCAAACCGATGATCATGGACGGCCGTACCGCTAATGCCACCGCCTCCTCCCCCGCCTGCTGTTTTAAGGTCTCAATATCCATGTTTCAAAAAAGGCATACCAGCTAACTGCGCCGTTTGAGAAAAGCGTCAAAGGCTTCTGAGCGTTCTGGGGCCGCGTCACGGCCGTGTCCATAATGAAATCCTATCAACCCCCCCACTATCCCGCCTAACAACGTGCCGCTAATCATACTACTGATGACAACAGCAAAAAGTGTGCCCGTGAAATGCACGGTGTTCATGTCTATTGAAGGGGTCTCCTCCATTACAGCTAAAAGACCAAGAGTGAAAAGACCAGAGATTACAAAAGCATTCACCGCACCTAAGCCTGCGCCTCCCAAAATGACTATCTTTGTACCGATATTGAAGCCAGTGAACTCAGGGACGATTTTCAAGGCAATAATCAGAAGTAAAGCGCAAATAGTAAAAGCTGTCAGCGTTGCCAAGATCGGTATCAACCATGTTGGGGGTAAAAAGCCTCCAAACAGAGCACTTAGAAACGAGGCGATCCCACTACTTAATACAAGTCCAAATCCGGTACCTGCGACAATTCCAATAATAACTCGAAGGGTTGTCTTCATAATGTCAAGGGTCTCTTAAACACACCAATTCCAGTTGACAGATTACGGATTACGTTCCTCCGGCGTGGACAACATCCCTGTATCTTTCAACCGGCGCGTTGCTTCGCGGCGCAAGTCGTCCTGGCTGCCAGGTGATTTGCGCATCCAGTTTTTGAACGTGTCTCGGTCAAAGGCCAGCAACTTTACATCGGTCAGCGCGGTGACGGTGGCGATGCGCGGACGGCCGTCCAGCAGCCCAATCTCGCCAAAATAATCGCCGATGGTCAGGTGGGTGACGGTCTGTTCACGGCCGTCGGTCGCCACATGGCTCACCGTCACAAACCCCTCAATAATCACATAAAACGTTTCAGACGGGTCGCCCTGGTGAATGATGATGGTCTCCTTGGGGAAGAAGATGGCGGGGGGTACGGCCGTGTCCTCATCCGTCGCCTCCTGTGCCAGATGGGCCAACATCCCTTTTGGTTCCGCTTCTGTAAATTGCTCCGGAATTTCACTGGCATTGAGCAGGCGCTCCTCAATCACCGCGTCAATCTCGTCGGCCACCTCCGGCGCGCTGTCTATCCAGTTCGTGAACGTCTGGTAATCCATACCCATCACATCCACATCCGTCAGCGCCCGCACCGAAGCCATGCGGCGGCTGCGGCGCACCATGCCCACCTCACCAAAGTGGTCGCCGGGGCCAAGCTGATCAATCACCTCGTCCAACCCATCGGCCGGTTGCAGCACCACCTCCACCTGCCCGCGCGTGATGATGTAAAACTTATCCGGCTCATCTCCCTGCCGGATAATAAACTCCCCCGCCGCAAAATGTTCGGGGCCAAATCTGGGTTTTTGTTCAGACATAATCTTCCTGGAAGGCGATTATGAGATCAGGAGGTTGAGAATCTATCAATCACCATTCTCCGTCTCTCGCCATACACGCAATAATTCGGCCACACTCCACGCCTGGGCAATACATCCCCGCGGCGTAAACGGTGGGTCGCCGTCAAAAATCTCGCTCATACTGCCCACCCCGTGGTCGGCCAGATGGGACAGCAACGGATAAAGGTAGGTGCGGGCTTCGGCCGGGCTGCCATACACCCGCAAATGGGCGCTGACAAAGGGGCCAATCAACCAGCCCCACACCGTACCCTGGTGGTATGCTCCGTCTCGTTTGTAACGGTCGCCGCCATAATGTCCTTTGTAAAGAGGATCATCGGGCGAGAGAGAGCGTAGGCCGTGTGGCGTCAGCAAATGGCGGGCGCAGGCGTCCACCACCGAACGCTGTTGCTCGTGGCTCAGCAGACTGTGGGGTAAAGCAATGACAAATAACTGGTTGGGGCGCAGGCTGCCATCGTGCCCATCGGGGCCATCCAGCACATCGTAACAGTAACCCATCTTGGCGTACCAAAAGCGGCGGAAACCCAACGCCACTTTCTCGGCCAGGGTCTCGTAAGCGGTAGCATCTTCGCCCAGTAGATGGGCAAATTCGGATATGGTGCACAGGGCGTTGTACCAGAGTGCATTGATTTCCACCGGTTTGCCCACACGGGGCGTCACCACCCAATCATCCACTTTGGCGTCCATCCAGGTAAGCTGTATCCCTTCCTCCCCGGCAAAAAGCAGGCTGTCTTTTTCATCCAGGTAAATGCGGTGGCGGGTGCCGCGGGTATGCCACTTAATCACGTCTTGCAACACGGGGAACAGGTCACGCACCAATGAAATATCGCCGGTGGTGGCGTGGTAAGCGCGGATGGCCTGGAAATACCAGAGGGTGGCGTCTACCGTGTTATATTCAGGACGCTCGCCCTGGTCGGGGAAACGGTTGGGGATCATGCCCATATCTACAAATTGGGCGTAGGTGCGCAGGATGCTGGCGGCGATTTCCGGTCGGCCGGTGGTCAGTGTCAGACCGGGCAAGGCGATCATCGTGTCCCGACCCCAGTCGCTGAACCAGTGATACCCGGCAATAAGGGAACGGCCGTCCGCAGCGGAACGGCCGTGCGGGTCATTGTGGGTCGGCCGTTTCACCACAAACTGGTCGGCCGCCAGCGCCAATTGTTGGATGGCCGCGGGCACAGGCATACTAAACTGGCGGCTGGCGCGATCCAGCAGTTCTGCTTCATGCGCCTGCCGCCGCGCCAGCGCCGCGTCCCCATCCAGGTCGGCGTCTGCTTCCGTGCTGGCAACCAGGGTAAACGATTCACCCGGCCGTAATACCGCCTGAACGCGCGCCACACACAAATGGTCTTCCTCAATATCATTCTGCCCGCGATAATCCTCAAGCGAAAGGTAATAATCTTCGTACCACTGGCTGCGGCTCTCCATTTCGGCCTGACTGCTAAGCAGGTAGAAGGGGACGGCATCATCGTCCATGTGCAGCCGCAAGCCGTTTGTTATCGCCGTAATCGCCGGTTCCAAATCATCGGAGATGCTGGTGCTGTGGTAGTCGCGGTAATTGGCGAAAGCTTTGGCTTCCAGGCGTAATGGGCCGGTAGCCCGCGCCAGCCGGTATTGAATGTAAGTGGTGTTCGCGCCATGTTCCATCCAGATGCGTTTTTCCAACAGGGCATTGGCAATGCCATAAGTCCAGACCGGCGTTGTCCCTTCCAGGTGGAAGCTGTCGAGGTACTTCCAGCCGTCCGGCTCTACCGCATCATTCGCCCAATGGTTGACATACAGCGGGTAGAAACGACCACTTTCCGGGTAGATGCCATCGTACTCGGCCGTTTCGTCCAGCTTGGTCAGTAATAGTGTGCGGCCGACGGGCGGCTTCAGCGCCGCGAATAACAGGCCGTGATACCGCCGGGTTAACATCCCGGCGACGGTACCAGAGGCAAAACCGCCGAGGCCATTGGCGACCAGCCATTCACGTGAACGAGCCATTTCCAGATGGCTGCAAACTTCCCTGCCAAATTTCAAGTTCAAGATATTATTCCTCCAGAATGGGCAAGAATATGAGAAGTGCCATGAGCGTGATTATAGGGAATATCTCCGGCAGGTGGCAAACGCAGACTGATCCGGTCTCTCCCAAAAATCTGCCCGAAACGCAGCGTGATGTTATAATGCCCTGTTTTGAACGATAATCGTGATGATCCACTACGAAGGATTTGAAAGAGTAATTTATGCAATCAACAACAAGTGAACAGACAGAAGGTAAACAAAAACGCTCTCTGCGCCAGTATGCCGGGTTGACGCTGCGGGGCATTTGTATGGGCGCGTCTGACATTGTGCCCGGCGTCTCCGGCGGCACGATGGCCTTTATTTTGGGCATTTATGAAGAGTTGATCAATTCCATCAAGACGTTGGGCGACCCTTCGTTTTTGCTGACGGTCGGCCGTTTCCGTATTCGGGAGGCGCTGCGTATTTTTAACTGGGAATTTCTAATGGCGGTGGGGCTGGGCATTTTCATTGCCATCATCACCCTGTCCGGTATTTTGGAAACGTTGTTGGTAGACCAGCCGGTGTATATCTGGAGCTTTTTCTTTGGACTGGTGCTGGCTTCGGCCATTGTGGTAGCCAAACGGATCAAGCAGTGGTCGGCGGGGAAAATCGGGCTGCTGCTGCTGGGCGCGGTTGGCGCTTATATCCTGGTGGGGCTGGTGCCGCTGCAAACCCCCGATACCTGGTGGTTTTGGATTCTGGCGGGTGCGGTGGCTAGTTGCGCCATGATTTTGCCCGGTATTTCCGGCGCTTTTCTGCTGGTGGTGATGGGTAAATACCTGGATACGTTGGCGACGGTGAATGCACTGCGGGCCGGAGAGTTCAGCGAAGCCTGGCGCATTTTTTGTCTGGGTATTGGCGCGGCCATTGGTTTGATCACCTTTGCTCAGGTACTCAGTTGGCTATTTAAGAAGTATCACGATTGGACGGTGGCGGTGTTGATCGGTCTGATGATTGGTAGCTTGCGCAAGGTGTGGCCGTGGAAACAGGACATGGAATGGCTGCAAGATGCGTTGGGCCAATATGTGCTGGACAGCGAGGGCTTCCGCATTGTGATCAAGCAGTTGAACGTGCTGCCGGATTTGTCTACACAGGCAGGGGTGATTGAGTTTATGGTGGCGTTGCTGTTGGCGGGGGTGGGAATCACGGCCGTCGTCCTGCTCGACCGCGTCGCCAACAAAAAAGAAAAAGAGACCCCGCCGACGGAACATGTACCGGTCTAAACAAAGGATGACACAGCATATCACGGCCGTTATTTTTGACCTGGACGACACTCTGATTGATTGGTCGGGCCAGGAAATTCATGGCGCGGCCATTGGCCAGCGCCACCTGAAGCAACTGTATGCCTACCTGATGGCTCAGGGTGAGGCTGTGCCCGCTGAGGAAGATTTTCTGGATTGTTTTGGCGAGGTGCTGGTGCGTTTGTGGAACCAGGCCAAACTGACCTGGGCCGGCGTCTCACTGGCGCAGGTGATAACACAGACTTTGCAAGAGTCTGGCCTGGATGTGGCCCAAATGGACATGGATACACTCTTGCGTGTCTATAACTGGCAGCCGGTACCGGGGGTACGGCCGTATTCCGACGCCATCCCCACCCTGCAAACCCTGCGCCAACAGGGGTACAAACTCGGCCTGATCACCAACGCCATGCAGCCCATGTGGATGCGCGATGTGGAACTGGAAACTTACGGCCTGCTGCCCTACCTGGATGCTCGCGTCACCTCTGGCGATACCGGCTACATGAAACCCCACCCGGCCATTTACGAGCGCGTGTTGAATCTGTTGGCGGTGGAACCCACCCAAGCCGTTTTTGTCGGCGACCGCCCCGAAAACGATATTGCCGGGGCCAATGCCGCCGGATTGACCAGCGTCTTAATCAGCCCACCGCATCTCAATTACCAGTTAAACGGCGCCAGGCCTGATTACACGATTAAGCGATTGAGTGAATTGTTACCGATATTAGAAAGATTGGAGATTAAGTGATTGAATCTCCCAATCTCCTAATCTCAAGGAATAACCATGGACACACCCGGACGAAACGACCCCTGCTACTGTGGCAGTGGTAAAAAGTACAAACAGTGCCACCTGAAAGAAGACCAGGCCAGAGAGAGTGAGCGACGCGCCCGGCAGGAAGCGGTGCGCTATATTCGCCGTGACCTGCTCAAGTTTGCCCGCGATGAACGCTTCAATGGAGATTTTGCCAAAGCATTGCCGCAGTATTGGAATGAGTTTTACACCTTTGATAATGCTGAAGAGATGAGCCAGCCGGAGGCGCTCCGCTTTTTTGACTGGTTTGTCTTTGATTACACGCTGAGCGATGGTCAGCGCCTGATCAATCTTTACTACGACGAACGGCGCGAAGACCTTTCCACCCACCAGCAGGCGGCGCTGGACGAATGGCGGCAGCCCCGGCCGGCCGGCGCCTATGAACTGACCGGTTATGAAGGGCAGACCCTTTTCCTGCGTGATTACCTCACCGGCGAAGAATTTACGGTGTATGACGCCGGCGGGCGGGGTATTGTGGAAATTGGCGAGGTCATCCTGGCGCGGTTGGCGCCGGTGCTGGATCGGCTGGAGTTCAGCACAAACGCCGCCTATTTGCCCGCCGCCGAAATTCAGGACGTGAAAGACAAGATGCTGGCGGCGGAAGCGGCTTACCAGCAAGAACACCCTGACGCCACCCACGAACAATTCATGCGGGAGAAAAACACCTTGCTCATTCACCATGCCCTGGCCCAGGCCGAAGTACAGCGCCGTCCGCCTGTGGCCCGCCTGGACCCCGACCGCGAGGATAAAAAGACGCAAAAAGTGGTGCGCCAGATGAAGCGGCTAAAGCGGTAATCCGTAACCCGTAATTCGTAATCCGTGAGCCGTGAGCCGAATACGGCTCACGGATTACGGGTTACGAACGTCCCCACCCACGGCCGTACCGGAGAAAACATGTCCACCAAATTGCTGATCCATCCCCAAACCACCCCACTGCGGGGCACGATCACCGTGCCTGGCGACAAGTCCATCAGCCACCGGGCGGTGATGCTGGCGGCTATTGCTGAGGGCGTGAGTGTGATTCACCGCTGGCTGCCCGCCGGGGATACGCTGGCGACGTTGGGCGCGGTGCGGGCCTTGGGTGTGCAGATTGAGATTGACAAAAAGTCGCCCATAGCCTGGGATTTGCAAATTGAAGGGCGGGGGCTGCACGGACTACAGTCACCGGACAGGCCGCTGGATTTACGCAACGCGGGCACGGGCATTCGCCTGCTGGCGGGGTTGCTGGCCGGGCAGCGTTTCCCGGTGACGCTGGATGGCAGCGAGCAGCTACGCAAACGGCCGATGCGCCGTATTGCCGAACCGCTGCGGCTGATGGGGGCGCAGATCGAGACGACCGACGGCCGTGTCCCCCTGCACCTCACCCCTGCCCCCCTACACGGCATCCACTATGAAATGCCCGTGGCCAGCGCCCAGGTGAAAAGCGCCGTGCTGCTGGCCGGTTTGTACGCGGCGGGGGAAACGGCCGTTTACCAACCCGGTCCCGCCCGTGATCACACCGAACGGATGCTGGCGGCGATGGGAGCAAACGTCGAAACAAACGGCAATTGGATCACCATGCACTCACTGTTTACTGCTCACCGCTCACTTCAACCACTGAATTTGACGGTGCCGAGTGATACGTCGTCGGCGGCCTTTCCGCTGGTGGCGGCGGCCATTGTGCCCCATTCGCAGATTACAATTGAGAATGTGGGCATGAACGAGACGCGCACCGGCATTTTGGAATGGCTGCGGGATATGGGGGCCAATTTTACGCTCAGCAATGAGCGGGTGACAGGCGGTGAACCGGCGGCCGACCTGACGGTGCGTTTTGATGAGCTGCACAGTACGGCCCTACACGGCGCGAGCGTGGTGCGCGGCATTGACGAACTGCCCATCTGGGCGGTAGCTGCTTCGCAGGCAGCGGGCAGCAGCACCGTGCGTGACGCCGCCGAACTGCGTGTAAAAGAAGTAGACCGCATTGGCGTGTTGGCCGGGGAACTGCGCAAATTGGGCATCCAATTGACTGAGTACGCTGATGGTTTTACGGTGTATGGTCCGGTACGGCCGTGTGGGGCCGAAGTAGACAGCCACGACGACCACCGCCTGGGCATGTCGCTGGCCGTCGCCGGGTTGGTGGCCACCGGCGATACGCTGGTGCATGACGCCGCCTGCGTCGCCGACAGTTTCCCCGGTTTCGTGGAAACGATGCAGGCATTAGGCGCAAAAATGGAATGGGTGGCGTGATCTTAACGCAGAGACGCGGAGGCGCAGAGAGTGAATTCAACTGAAGCGTTGTATCAAATTGCCGATGAACTGCGGGGGATTGCTAACCAGGGTCGCTATTTTGCCCGGAATCCACATGACGCCGAAAACTATCGCCGGGTTTTGGCCTTGAGTGCGCGGCTGGTGGCGGCAATTGAACAGCGTGACCCCAAAGAAATAGTCCCGCAGTTTGAAGATTTGCTCTTCCACGTTACGCCCATTTCAGGGGTGGACACGGCCGTGTTCCAGGACAACAAACTGCTGCTGATCAAACGACACGATAACAATCTGTGGGCCATGCCCGGCGGCGCGATGGACATCGGCGAAACACCAATAGAAGCGGCCGTACGTGAATTGCGGGAAGAAACTTGCGTAAAGGGGCAGGTTTCCCGCTTGTTGGGCATCTTTGATTCGCGCATTTGGGCCAGCCATATCAATGTGCAAGTTCTGATGTATGTCTTTCAGGTGGAGATAATAGAAGGCAGCCCCCAAACGACCACAGAAGCGATTGATGTGGGCTTTTTTGCCGAAGACGACCTGCCCCCGCTTTCCCCCGGCCACGCCGGGCGCATCCCCCTCATCTTCAAACTCGTTCGCGGCGAACTGCCCGTCCCCTACTTCGACAGCCCATAGCCTAGACATCCGATTTCTTCAAGAAATCGGATGTCTACTTGCCCGATGACTTCCGACCACCGACCACCGATTACCGATTACCGATTGCGGATGCTGCATCCGCCGATTACCGGCACAACCCAACTACTCGGCATCATCGGCTGGCCGGTGGCGCACAGCTTTAGCCCGGCCATGCACAACGCGGCGCTGGCCGACCGGGGGTTGGACTACGTATACGTGCCCCTGCCGGTGCATCCTGAGGAAGTGAGTACGGCCGTGTCCGCCCTGCCCACCCTCGGTTTCCGCGGCGTCAACGTCACCGTCCCCCACAAACAGGCCGTCATGCCCCTGCTCGACGAACTCGAAGACGCCGCCCAGGCCATTGGCGCGGTGAATACCATTGTCGTAAGCCGTAACCCTTTACCCGTAAACCGTAATCCGTTATCCGTAACCCGTGAACCGGTCACGCATCACGCATCACGCATCACGCATCACCGATTACCGATTACCGATTACCGATTACCCATGACCGGCTACAACACCGACTGGGCTGGCTTCCTGGCCGATCTGGTAGAGCTAGGGGTGGAGGTCAACGGCCGTGACTGTCTCATCCTCGGTGCGGGTGGGTCGGCGCGGGCGGTGGTCTATGCCCTGGCGAAGTCCGGCGGGCGGGTGCAGGTGGTAGCGCGGCGGCCGGAACAGGCGGGGGAATTGGCGGCGGCGTTACGGCCGTATGCCGGTGATGTGGCGGCACGGCCAACGACTGATTTAGCCGCCATTGTCGCCAGGTTGACCGCGCCCCTCATCGTCAACACCACCCCGGTGGGTATGACCCCACACCCGGAAGTCTCCCCCTGGCCGGATGATCTGCCGCTGCCGCCGGGCGCGTTTGTCTATGATCTGGTGTACAATCCCCGTGAAACTGCCTTCATGCGCCAGGCACAGGCGGCTGGCCTACCCACCGCCAACGGCCTGGGTATGCTCGTTTACCAGGGCGCCCGCGCCTTTGAGTTATGGACGGGGCACACGCCGAATGTGGCGTTGATGCGGGCGATGGTGGCATGATCAATGGTCAATTGATAATTGCCAATTGACCATTGACAATTACCAGGGGAAGTACCTATGACACGAAAATTGTTTTTAATAGGCATGGCGGTGGTCACGGCCGTACTCGCCACCCATTTGCTGCTGACGATTTTGGACACGGCCGTAGCCGCTGCCCCCACCGATACCCTCGTTTTATACGATGGTGCGTTGGGGGGCACACCGGACACCCAAAATTTTGAGTATGCGGCCGTAAACCCCACCTTCCCGTTCCCGCCCGCGCAGGCCACCCAAACATACAGCCCGGCGCTGCAAGCGACGATTCTGGACACGACGCCGGAGATCGGCGATCTGGCCGGTTATGCCGTTACGCCCACATTAGCCCCCATTCTGGATCGGCAGGTCGGCTTCCGGCTCGATTTTTCTATGCGCATCCACTCCGAAGACCATAACAACAATGACCGTGCCGGATTTAGCATTACCATGTTGTCTGAGGATTTGCTGGGTATCGAGCTTGCGTTTTGGGAAAATGAAATCTGGGCGCAAGAGGGTGGCGATCCACCCAACCTTTTTACCCATGCGGAGGGGGTGGCCTATGATACTACCGCCAGCATGGTTGATTATGAACTGGAAATGGTGGAAGATGTGTACCAACTGTCGGCCAATGGCGTCCCCATTTTAAGCGGTATGCTGCGTGATTACACCGCCTGGGAACCTCCCTTTCCCTTTGTGCCTGACCCTTATGAACAGCCCAACCTGATCGCCCTGAGTGACAACACTTCGTCGGCGCAGGGCGAAATCTGGATCGCCTATGTCGCCATCACCACAGAGACAACGCCGTTGCTCAATGTTAATCCGATTAACCTGACCGTTTCGGAAGCAGCGGGCACGGCCGTGCTGAACGTGCAACTGAGCTATACCTCCACCTTTACGGTGACGGTGGGGTATGAGACAGTGCCGGGTACGGCCGTGCCCGGCATAGATTACACCCCCATCTCCGGCACACTCACCTTCCCACCCGGTCTCACCAGCCAGAACCTCGCCATCCCCATTCTGGACAACACACTGGACGAACCTGACCGGGAGTTCACCCTGACCATTGCCGACCCCACCTTTGCCCGCCTGGGCCAATCCTCGGCTGCCATCACCATTCAGGATGACGATGAGATCATCGTAGACCCACTCATGGAGGTTTATCTGCCGCTGGTTGTGAGACCATGAACCAGGATTTATTTTCGCATCTCCAGTTGATCTATGGGGAGGAGATGGCCGCGACGGTAGCCGAACGGCTGGACAGGATGCTGGCCGCTTTTCAAGCTAACGCCGAGGCGTTACGGCTGTCCACCCGCCCCCGCGTCTCCCACCAGGATGCCATCCTCATTACCTATGGCGACATGGTGCAGACGGAGGGGGAACGGCCGTTGACCACCCTCGCCCACTTTCTGGAAGACCACCTGGCCGGGCTGGTTTCCACCGTTCACCTGCTGCCCTTTTCCCCCTACTCATCTGACGATGGTTTTGCGGTGATTGATTACAAAGCCGTTCACCCAGAATGGGGCGATTGGCCGGATGTGGCCCAGATCGGCCGTCGCTTTCGCCTGATGTTTGACCTGGTGGTGAACCACACCTCCGTACAGTGTGACTGGTTTCAGGCGTTTTTGCGGGGGGAACGGCCGTACACCGACTTTTACACCACCGCCGACCCCGACGCCGACCTGTCCATGGTTTTTCGCCCGCGTACCCACCCGCTGCTCACCCCGTTTGCCACCGAAACAGGCACAAGCCATGTGTGGACGACCTTTAGCGCCGACCAGGTTGACCTCAACTTTGCCCACCCTGACGTGCTGCTAACGATGTTGGACGTGCTGCTCTTTTATGTGGCACAGGGGGCGGAATTTATTCGGCTGGACGCCATTGCCTACATCTGGAAAGAACTGGGCACAGACTGCCTGCACCGGCCTCAGGCGCACGAGATCGTCAAACTCATGCGCACTGTCTTAAACCAGGTGGCGCCCCATGTCAGCCTGATCACCGAGACGAACGTGCCTCATGCCGAGAATATCGCTTACTTTGGCAACGGCCGTGACGAAGCGCAACTGGTCTATAACTTCCCCCTACCGCCCCTGACCCTACACGCCTTCCACACCGGCAACGCGGAAATTTTGTCGCAGTGGGCTGATTCGCTCACCCTGCCTTCCGACGAAGTGACATTTTTCAATTTCCTGGCCTCCCATGATGGTATTGGCGTGCAGCCGGCGCGCGGACTGCTGCCGGACACGGCCGTGACCACCATGGCCAACCGCATCAAGGCATTGGGCGGGCTGGTAAATTACAAAACCAACAGCGACGGTAGCCAAAGCCCTTACGAACTGAACTGCACCTACCTGGATGCCCTGGGCGACCCCGACCAGCCTGATGAAGCCATTACCCTGAAAGCACAGCGATTCCTGGCAGCGCAGGCGATCATGCTGGCGCTGCGGGGCGTGCCGGGCATCTATTTCCACAGCCTATTTGGGGCGCAGAACTGGCGAGAAGGGGTACGGCAGACGGGACACAACCGCACCATCAACCGGCAAAAGTGCCAGCATACCCAATTGATTGATGAACTGGCCGACCCGGCTTCGTTACGGCACCATGTGTTTTCTGGTTATGCCCATTTGCTACGGCGGCGCACCACCACAGCGGCTTTTGCGCCCCAGGGGGAACAGCAGATGCTATTTTGCCACCCGGCGGTTTTTGCCCTGTGGCGCATCAGTCCCGATGGCCGTGAGCGCCTGCTCTGCCTGCACAATGTCTCCAACCAGTCGGTAAAAGTGACGGTGGCTGTGCCGGATGCCAGTGTGCTGGTGAATGTATTGGCCGGGGCGGAAAAGGTGGTGGTGGGGGACGGCCGTGTCCAGCTACAATTGCCCCCTTATGGTATCAAATGGCTCCAGCCCAGTTGAGACTAAAGATTAGAGATTGGAGATTGATTATTCTCCAATCTCCAATCCTCAATTTCTCCGGCCACGCTGCGCCAGGGCACAAACAGCAGCCACGCCGTCAGCGGCGCAACCACGCTGCCCAATTCGCCAGTGGGCAGCAGAATGTAAAGTCCCATCAAAACCACAAAAGCGAAAAAATGCCAACGCCGGTAAACCATCATTTGCGCCAACAAGGGCAGCATCAGGATGCCATCGTAGGCACGGGTGTAGGGAGTGATGATGAGCACGGCCGTGAACCAGGCGCTCCACCAGGCCGGCGGAAATCCTCTGGCGCGCCAGGCCCAGGCCACCATCACGCCAACCACAAACAGGCGGACGAGCGGCGCAATAAGCGCCGCTGCGAGCGGCGGTAACTGCCACAGTTTCAACTCTCGCTCTAAGGTTGATTGCCAATGGGGGGCAATAGTTTGGGAGATTTCCCCCGTTTGCCGTATTAGCCAGGGCGGTACCAGCAAAAGTGTGACCAACAGCGCCAGGCTGCCCACCAGCACAACCCCGACCAAACGCCGGTCGCGTGTCCACAGCATCCAGAGCAACAGCGGCGCGGCCAACAAGATGCCCACCTGCGGCTTCAGCCCCATGAGCAAAAAACAGAGCGACAAAAGCAGCGCCACCGGCCAGCTTTCGGGAAACTGGTAAACCAGGATGATGGCTGCCAGCGCGCCTGACAGCACCAGCGGCGTCACCTGCCCAAACAACAGACCAATGAGTGACCAGGGCAGCGCTACCAGCGCCAGCGTCCATAATCCTTGCACTCGCCAGGCTGCCAGTAAACGGATGGAAGCAAACGACACACCAATGAGAAACAAAAGCCACAAAACCCGCGCCATCGCCAATGGAAACAGGCCAAAGGGCAAGAGGATGAACAGCAGCCAGGGTGGGCTGAAAAAGAGGGGCGGCGCGCCCTGGTCGGTTTCCTGGTAATGAGCGGTATACGGGTTTTCCCCCGCCAGGATATAGCGGATGGCCGGGTAAAAGGTCTGGTCGAAGTCACGAATAGGGGGCATGTGAGGGGCGGCGAGTACGGCCGTACCCACCAACCCCACCCCGGCCAATGCCAATAACCCCATTAGCCGCCAACGGGATGCCACACTCATCCTGAAGCCTCTGAGGGTAGCAACGGCCGTTCCGTCCAATAGCGCCGCCACCAGACCATCACCAGCAGCAGCAAAAAAGGCAGCGGCAGGTAGGTGATGGGGTGTTCCTGATCGCCGGTAATCGTTACCAAAAAGAGCGCCCAGGTAAAAATGATGCTCACCCCATAAAACAGCGCCACCCATAGATTCCCCCGCCGCGCTTGCTGGCTGAGAGTGTGCAATACCATAAACAGGGGGATGTACATGATGATGTAGTTGGTCGTTGCCGTGCGCACCACCACCATGTTGGTGATGATAAGGGTGAGGCCGATGATGAAATGGAAACGGCCGTCGTCCACTCCCACCTTCGGCAGCCAGCGCCATTGCCACAGCAGGTAAACGAGCAGCCCGGCAATCAGCGCATACTCCACCGGCTGCCCCAACCAGGGGAGGTAATAGCCAGTAATCACCCACAGCGGTGAGCCGGTGATGGTGTAGGCCGGGTAGTAGCTGACCTGGTCTAAAAAGCCGCTCAGCCAGGATGGCAGCAGCACAAATGACAGTCCCACCAGCGCCAGCATGGAAACCGCAAAGCCGCCAATAAAATACCAACGCCGCTGCCCCAGCGCCCACAGCAGCAGCGCCGGTATAAACAAAAAGCTCATCTGCGGTTTGATGGTCGTCAGCGCCAGCAGCAGCCCGGCCAACACGTCCCGGTCATGCCGCAGCGCCAGCAGGCAGCCCACCATCCACAGGTAGATGAAGGCGGCAAACTGCCCCAGGATGATGGTGCGGGTACTGTTGTAAAAGATGACGGCCCAGAGCAGGGTCAACGCCAGCAGCCAGGGCGGTTGCCGCCAGTTGAACAGTTTGAGGGTGAGGATCACGGCCGTGATCAGCGCAAACTGTATCGTCACCAACCAGATCGCCTGCACCCAGGCATACTCAAGGCTCACCAACGGCCAGAGCAGGAAGACGGTGTAAAACGGGTAGACAAAGAGTACCTGGTCTTCTTCAGGGGTGGCGGGACGGCCGTACATGCCAATCTGAATCAACTCTGACGCTTCCGGCGAATACGGGTCCATCCCCTCCTGCCAGAAAAGCTGCGCCCCCCGCCAACGCGAATAAAAATCATTCGCCCCCGGTACTTTAGAAGTAAAGGTCACATACATGCCCACCACACTGGCGGCATACAACGCCAACAACAGAACTGCGATCAACAGATTTTTTTTGTTCATAAGCTGTCTGTGATTACGGGATCAATTCAACCAGTGTATACACCTGTCCCCATTGCTGCACCAGACGGGTGTGTTCGGCGATAAACCGTTCATATTCGGCTTCGTCTGCCGGCGTTACCCCGGCTGCCGCTGCCTCGCGCAAAAACGCCAATCCTTGCTCAAAAATCAACAAATGTGTCACCCCTTCAGCGGCCAATGCCTGGGCGATCTGGTCGGCCGTATCGTGCTGGTATTCCAGAAATGTATATTTGTCCAAAATATGGTCGCCGCGACATTCCACTTCGCAATAGTAGGTGCGGGGTTCCCATAGAAATTGCACTGTTGCCTGGGCGGGCAATGTTTCATTCATGGCTTGGGAAGCCCGGTATACATAGGCGACAGCCGGATTATGGGACAGATAGGCGTCGCGTGATTGCGGGCCGACAATGAAAGCCGGTGGGTTTTGTGGCAGCCATTGGCCGACTTGCGTCACCAGTTCAAACAAAATGACCACTGCCAGCACCAGGTTGATGAATCGCCGCAACGAAAATTGCGGATGGTCATATCGTTGTAAATCGGTAATGACCCAGGCCAACGCCGGGCACAAGGCCACAAAAGCCGGCAACAGCAGCCGCGCCTGGCGCAAAGGGGCCGAATCTATGACACCCACTACCCAGACGGCATATTGGAAAAGGGCAAAAAGCAGCAAAACACGGAAGGCAAAGGGCGCTTGCCGACGGCCGAAGCGGGAAAGCGCGTAGAGCAGCAACAGAGGCAACAGCGCCAGATAGAGGGGGCCAGTTTGCCCGTCGCCGCTGTTATCACCAATGCCCAGGGTGAGGGTGTAGGGCAATGTGAGCAGGGCGGGGATATCCCAACCAATACCCGTACCAGGGGCACGGTGGGCGATGGAGCGGAACTCATCCCAGTAACGGCCGTCCCACACAAATGGATACACTGGATTCCCGGTAAACGCCCAGTTTTTCACATACCAGGGCAGCGCCACCAACAGCGCCGGAACGGCAAACATCAGCCCCAGGGGCAACATCTGGCGCGGCTGCCGCCAATGCAGGCCGATGAGCCACAGGCCGATAAACAATGGTGCCACGAAACTGGTGTACTTCAGGCTCATCGCCAGGCCAGAGAAAAGGCCGCTGATGAGCAGCCAACGGGGTGACTGTGCTTCGTGCCAGCGGATGAAGGCATAGAGGGAGGCCAGCATAGTAAAAGCCAGGGTCAGATCATTATAGGCGACGGGGGCCAGTTGTAAGACCAACGGGGTAGCCAAGAGCAGGAGTACGGCCGTCCACCCATCGCGCAGCTTAAATCCGGATACAGCCACCTGGTAGACCAGCCCGCTCAGCAAAAAGACAAAGAAAAAGTGCATGAGTTGGGCGGTGATGTCGCTGCGCACTGCCATCGCCAGCATAAAGAGCATTTCCAGCAAAAAAGGATAATTGAGCGAAAAAACATCAATATCGGGGTAAATCTGACCGGCTTGCAGATAAAGCCAGGGGCCGCGCAGGTGGTAGGAAAGGCCGTCCCAACTGGTGGGGGGCAGCAGTGCCAGGGTGAAGGCCAGCCCTATTGTCAGCACTAGGTAAAGGATGACCAGGGGGGACGGCCGTTGCGGAAACTGTAGCTGGCGCAAAAACGGAATCAACACGGGCAGGCCGAGCATTGTCAGTACGACCAGCAAGCCAAAGAGAAACGGCCGTTGCAGCCATCCGGCCAACCCCACCCCCAAAATCAATAAACCAACCGCGCCAAAACCGAGACCAAAGGCGAACAAGGCCGTTTCGCCGGGGCTGCTATTTGCTGGGCCAAACCAGCGCCACAGCCATAAGCCCACACCTAACACCGCCAACCATATCCAGAGCGCCGCCGCCACATCCAGCAGGCTGCGCCACACAGCGTTCCCTGAAAAAGAGAAATCGGCCCAGCCGCCCATCTGCGCGCCAATCGCCTGCAAAATGGCGGCATCCAACGGCTTGTGCGCCACAAAATAGGCGCTGAGGCTAAAAAACAGCCAGCCAATAAAAACCACCAGTACAAGCCAGTGCCAGGGTCGAAGAGATGGTTCACCTGGTTTCATTAAACGACACCTTATTCAATCACCGTTTTGACGTAATAGTGCAAGTTTAACAAGAGTGGTTACGGGTCGCATTTACCTATAGGTACCAGAATTCACCCTGTTTATACCGTTTCACTCACATCCCCTTGTTATGATTGCCATACTTTGAGCCAAAGTAACCGTTCGGCATCAACCTGGCAAAGATTGGTTCAAGCGCCAGGTGTGAACGATGATAACGTAATGGAACAAGAAGGAGCACGCCATGCAGTTCAAAACATTAATATTACTCACGTTACTTGGTTTGTTGGCCGCACTGGGCTGGGCAGAGACAAAAACCGGTCAGGCGCAGTCAACTACCGAGATCATGACATTTCAAGGGGAGGCGTTTGCCGCCGGTGAGAGCCAGGGGATGCAGGTAACTATCAATGGACTGGAGATGGCTGACACGGCCGTTATCGCCCACTACCAATCCCCCCCCCTCCACACCCCCAGCGCCTACAACGCCGTTGTCACCCACTGGCTGGCCGATGTGCCCGAAAGCGCCAGCCTGGAAATACATTTGCGCACCAGCCGCGATGGTCAGCAATGGAGCGAGTGGTACGATATCCATGCCCACGCCGACTGGAACGAACCGGGCAACGCCTGGCAATATGGCGACATGGTGGCGGTTCCGGCCACCGACAAAACCCACCATTACCTGCAATTCCAGGTTAGCGCCACCCGTTATTGGGGTGATCCTTCACCGCTGCTGCGTCAACTTGACTTCGTGCTGATAGATACCAGCAATGGCCCCACGACGGCCGAACTCATCACCCGGCAGCAGGAACTCGACGCCGCCACACCGCCTGAAGCGCCCGAAAACCCGGAAGATTTCCCGCGCCCCTTTGTCATCAGCCGCGCGGCCTGGTGTACCCAGCCGGAATGTTGGTATGGCGGTCTGGAATATCAAACCTATACCCATCTACTGATGCACCACACCGTCACCAGCAGCGGTGGTGATTCGGCCGCGACCTTGCGCGCCATTTGGGAATATCACACCTTCACGCAAGGCTGGGGCGACATTGGCTACAACTACCTGATTGACATCAATGGCGTCATCTTTGAAGGCCATCTCAACGGCAACTACCAGGATTGGGATGTGACCGGCGTCCACTCTGGCGCGGCTAATGCGGGCGGCATGGCCGCTTCGCTGATCGGCAACTTCACTTCGCCGGACGAAGGTGGGGGAATCATGCCTTCCACCGCCATGCTCAATGCCCTGGCCGACCTTTTTGCCTGGAAAGCCGACCAACGCAACATTGATCCCTTTGGCGCCAGCCGCATGGTAGAAATGAACTGGGGACTGTCGCATATCTTGGGGCACCGGGATGTATATGGCGGCACCAACACGCTCTGTCCCGGTGGCAACGCCTTTAATTACCTGCCCTGGTTGCGCAATGCGGTGGCGTCGCGTATGGGTTTTGTGTCGCCCTACATCCATGTGGATGAGATGAGCAGCAGTTTCACCCGCAGTAATGCCAACTGGTATGAAGGAGAACGTGGCTGTGGTAATAATGGGCACTCGTACTACACCTGGTCTACCACTGACCCTGGTCAAAGCACCAATTGGGGGGAATGGCAGCTCGATGTGCCGGTAGACGGCCGTTACCGCATCCAGATTTACGCCCCCTACTGTGATACCGGCGCGCCGGAAACTGTCGGGGCACGCTACACGGTTTACCACGCCACCGGAACCAGCACCGTCACCGTGAACCAGGACGCCAACGTGGGCCTGTGGATGACAGTGGGTGAATTTGACCTGACGGCCGTTGGCAACCATAAACTGCGCCTGACTGACCTGACCACGACGGACAACGGCCGTGGCGTCTGGTTTGATGGTGTGCGGCTGTTGCACCTGGGGGAAAGTGTCAGCGAAGTCCATAATGGTGCGCCGGCCCCCGATATCTGGGTGACGGCCAACCCGGTAGAATTTGCCTGGCAAATTGTCAGTAGTGCGCCGGTTGTGCAAACCCGTTTACAAGTAGCCACGGACACGGCCATGAATAACGTGGTATATGACCAGACCTGGACAGGCCCCGTTTTGCAACACAGTCACCCCTTTACCCAGGATTACCCACACCTATATTGGCGGGTAACGGCCGTTGTCCAACCATCTGGCGATGATCCCCAAACTGTCTCCTCCACCCCCACCCATTTTCGCCTGGACACCACTCCACCCACCTCTGGCGTCAACGGCGTCTATCAGTTGCCGAATACTGCCGGTTACTTTGTTCACTGGTCGGGTACAGATGAGATTGCCGGTATTACGCATTACTTTGTTGAATATCGGCCACAGGGCAGCAGCGATTGGACGGTGTTCGTGGGGCTGCCTCCCTTAGCCACCACCACCCACTTTATACCGCCAGATAACCAGGTCTATGAATTCCGCAGCCGGGCCATAGACGCCGTTGGCAATGCCGAGCCGGCCCACTCTACCGCGGATATCAACACCAGTCAGTCAATTTTGCTCTCCCATGCTATAATGCTGCCCGTTATTCAGCGATAAGTGAGATTAGAGATGAGAGATTCACCCAATCTCTCATCTCTAATCTCCAATTTCCTCAGAGGAATTGGGGCAAATGACGGATATTCAACAAATAGACGTGTTGATTGTGGGGACGGGACCGGCGGGCACATCCACCGCGTTGCATCTGATTCAGCAAGACCCGGCCTGGGCCGGCCGTATTATCCTGGTGGATAAAGCCGTACACCCCCGCGATAAACTATGTGGCGGCGGCATTACACACCTGGGGCTGAACACCTTAGCCCGGTTGGGGTTGGAACTGGAACCCCACAGTTTTGATGTACGCGAGGTGCAGTTGCTCTATGAAGATATAGCCTACTCCTTTTTTGGCAATCCCGTTTTCCGCATCATCCGGCGGGCGGAGTTTGACCATTGGCTGCTGCAAACGGCCGTGTCTCGCGGCGTTACCGTCTACCAGGGCGAAGCGGTCACGGACATCATTCCCCATGACGACTATGTGCAGGTGGTCACTGAAAACCACACCTTTCAGGCGCGGGTGGTGGTGGCGGCCGATGGCTCACGCAGTTTTGTGCGGCGGCGGCTGAAATGGGATGATGATTCGCGGGTAGCGCGATTGATTGAAGTGCTGACGCCCGAAGACGCCCGTGCCCAACCGGAATTCCGCGATGGCGTCGCCATTTTTGACTTCACCCCCATGACCACGCACCAATTACAGGGGTATTATTGGGATTTTCCCAGCTTTGTGCAGGGCAAACCGTTTATGAACCGGGGGGTGTTTGACAGCCGCGCCCGCCCGGAACGGCCAAAAGCCGATCTGCCGCAAACGCTGCGTGATGAAATGGCCGAGCGTAACCGCAATCTGGACGAATTTGAGATCAAGGGGCATCCCATTCGCTGGTGGTCAAAGGACGGCCGTTTCGCCATCCCCCGTGTCATTTTGGTGGGCGATGCGGCCGGAGCTGACCCGCTGATGGGCGAAGGGATCGCCTTTGCCCTGGGTTATGGCGTGGTGGGCGCGCAGGCTGTTGTGGACGCCTTTGCCCGCGCCGATTTCTCTTTTGCCACTTACCGGGAGAGGGTGTTGGCCGACCCCTTGTTTAAGCAGTTAGAAATCCGCACCAAACTGGCCCGTTTTGCTTACATGCTGCGTTATCCCTGGCTTTTCCGCCTGGGTTGGCAGGCGGCGCGGGTGATCATCCGCTTCACTCGCTGGCGCGACCCGAACTATGTGCCTGTCATCCCGCCGTCGGCGTCGTTATCCGTAGCCCGTAATCCGTGATGCGTAAACCGTAATCCCAATACCGATTACGGATAACCGATTACGGATTACGTCTTCCGCGGTCGGCCGTACAACCACCAGTATGCAGCTTTAGGATATGCCATTTCCCAAACCGCAGGCCAGATAAAGTCGCCAGCCTGCCAATAGGGGCGCAGACCGGCATCCAGCATTCCCAGGTTGGGTATGGCGCCGGTGTCCAGTTGGTAAGGTGGGGTTTGCAGAAAATGTACCAAAGCAGCGGCCATGGCCCGGTTTTCTACGGCCGTTTCATAATTTACTGCCGCTACCGCCCGCTCATGCTGTACATCATTAAGATAGGTGCCCCATTGACGGGCGCGTACCCCCAATTCTTCGTGGGCGCGCTGTTCGGTGCGTACGACCTTTTCCGCCAATGCTTCTTGGAACTGGTGGATGGCCGTCTCCCACTTCTCTCTTTCTGCATCAGGCAATGTCTCTACCAGATGTTGTAATCGGTGCTGGCGCATCAAATAACCACCCAGCGTCAACTTTGGCATATCACCATGCACCATCGGCCAGTAGAGTACATTGCTCTTCAGATATTCGTCCATTTCGGCCGCCATAGCTGCCAGAACTTCTAAATCCTCATGGACTTTATCTACTGTTGGGGACATGAGGCTACTCCTTTTGCGCACAATCGGCCTGTGCAAAAACTACCGGTTTGCGCTACGATTACCCTCATTATAACAATCTTGAAGCGGTAAAAGGATTGCCAAATGTCATTATTTCGTCACCCGTCATTCCGACAAAAGGTTTCAACGCTGAGGCGCAGAGACACAAAGAAAAGAATTCGTATCATGGGGGGTCAGGCACGTGCCCTGGTTCTTTTGGCATTCCTGATTTTGCTTAGTTTGGGTCGTCCTGCCTATGCCCAATTGGAGGCTACGGCCATCGAAAACCTGGCAGTTGATTTGTGGCCGGATTATGATCGGCCGGCAGTGTTGGTCCTGCTTACCGGCACATTACCAGACGCCACCCTTCTGCCGGCTACGGTTACCATTCCCCTACCGCCGGGGGCGACGTTGAATGCCGTCGCCCGCATCACCAGCGACAATGTCATGACTGACGATGTGCAATACACACAGGGGGAGGAAAGCCTCACCTTTGTCACGTCTGACAGCCGTTTTCGGGTGGAATATTACATGCCATATGATACAGAGGGCAGCCAACATACCTTTGAATTCTCCTGGTTGGCCGGCCTGACAGTCAATGAGATGGATGTGGCGGTGCAGCAGCCCGCTGCCGCTACCAATATGCAAACGCAACCGATTGCATCTTCCATCAGCGCCAACAGCAATGATGGCCTCACTTACCATGTACTGCCGGTAACGGCCGTGCCCGCCGGGCAACCCTACACCGTGCAAGTTGATTACACCATGAACGAACCAACCTTGAGCGTGGCCCAGATTGACACAGCGCCAGCCAATACAGGCGCTACCCCTCCTCCGCTAGAGGATGATTTCAACTGGCCGCTGTTGTTGGCGGCTGCCGGTGGCGTTCTTATCCTGGTGGCGGTGGGTTGGCAGGTTGCCAGCCGCCGCCAGAAGCCGAAACGGCCGCGCAAAACGCCGCCCCAACGCGCGGCCACGCCCACGCCAAAAGCTGGGCAATTTTGTCATGAGTGCGGCTCCCCGATGGGGCCGGAGGATAAGTTTTGTGGGAATTGTGGCACGGCCGTGAAAAATCGCTAGTAGAGACGTTGCCCTGCAACGTCTCTACTTGTCTGACCGCAACTGCCACAGTTTTAATGCCAGATTCAGCCCCAGGCGCATATTGGCCTGGTTTAGATCGTGCCCCGTCAGTTCCTGGATGCGCTCCAGCCGATACAGCAGCGTGTTACGATGCACAAAGAGCGATTCGGCCGTCTGGCTGATGTTGCCATGATGGTTAAAATAAGCGTCCATCGTCTGCACCAGGGCGCTGTTGTGCCGTTCATCATAGGTAATCAGCGGGCCTATGACCTGCCGCGTAAATACCCGCACTGCCGGAATGTCTTCCAACTGCCCCAACAGACGATATACCCCCAGGCTGCCAAACTCCACCACCTCATCTTGAATTTGCAGCCGCTCACTGAGCTGCATCGCTTGCAGCGCCTCGCCATAAATGCGCGGCCAATCGGTCAGCGACGAGGCCGGCCCGCTCATCCCGGCAATGACGCTTTCTTTGGGGAATTCGGCGCGTACCTGTTCCAGGATACGCCGCCCCAATTCATGCGCGGAATCCATATCGTTTTCGGTGCGCAGTTCCTGGAAGATGCAAATGTGCGCACTGCCGTACACGTGGACGAGGGCAGCCCGGCCGTGTGTGGAGAGGGCCCAGTTAACGGCCGTTTCCAACCGGCGTAACGAGGGCGCTTCTTTCCGCACCCAGGTAAATGTCATCACCGCGTGCGGTGTACTCGTCTCATGATCCAGGCGGCTGGCCAGCCGATCAATCTCGCGTGGTGGTAGCGTGCCTGCCAGTAGTCCCTCCAGGAAGTCGCCGCGCAGCGCCTTTTTCGCTTCGCTGACCGCTTTGGCCTTGGCCATCTCCAGAGCAAAGGCCGCCGCCCCATGTTCCACCGCCTGCTGATCCAGCAAATCTAGCTCATCCGCCAACCCAATCACCGACAGGTAGCCCCGCGCCCGGTCGCCAGAAATAATAGGGCTGACCAGACGGCCAATGTTTTCAATGGGCAGAATTTGCTGCCAATGACTCTGGCGGGCGCGGGCAGCCGCTTTGCGGTTGCGCAAAACAGCAGGTAGTTCTTCGCGCTGGGTTAGCTCCTCCACGATTTTTTCCACATCCAGCGTATTGGAGCTAGGGACGCTGATCGCCTTGATTTCCAGCCGTTTATCTTGCACCACCACAATTTTGCCGGTCAGCTTGGCAATCACGTCGGTCATGGCCGGAATGCCCTGTTCCTCGCGGGACATTTCGGACAGGGTGCGGTAAAGCTGCAAACCGCGCTCGGTGGTGGCGGAGTGGCGGTCTACCAGCAAGGCGGCAATGGCCCGGTTGGCTTCACGCACGGAGGTTTCCGGGGGCGCTATGAGCAGGGGTAGGTCGAGGCGGGTGGCTTCTACGGCCGTCTGTTCAGACACGGCCTGGAACAACAAAATACCGGCCACATCCAGTTCAGCCAGCGTGTGTAATTTGGGGATAAATAGTTTGTCAGTGAGGCGTTCTTGCAGGGTGGATGGCAGGATGACCAGATCATGCATCTGGGCTTGCAAGGGCAGATTGTCCCAGGAAGTCAGGACAACCACCCAATCCACCTTGCGGCGGGTCGGGTCTTTGCCGGCGGCGACGGCCGTTTGCAGCGGCAGCGCCAGCCGCAGTACATCGCCGATATTCACTTCACCATGCGAAGGTTGGTTGCTCATATTTGCTATTGAAGATTCGAGATTGGCGAATGACAGCATTCGCCAATCTCGAATCGCTACTCTGTATCATTATTCACCGGGAGACGGACAATAAAGGTAGCCCCTTCACCCGGTGCGCTGACTACATTGATTTCACCGCCATGTTGTTCAATGATGCGGTGACTGGTAGCCAGACCCAGGCCGGTACCTTTGCCTGGGTCTTTGGTAGTATAAAACGGTTCAAAAATATGAGCCAATTCTGCGGCCGACATTCCTTTGCCATTGTCGCGGAATAAAACTTGCACGAAGTTTTGGTCTGGAGCCAGCCGGGTAGTTATTTCAATCTGGCGAGTTTGGGGCATGCCTTGTAGGGCGTCACGGGCGTTGATGATCAGATTAAGCCAGACACTTTTGAGATGTTCCCAACTGGCAACGATGCGGGGCAGATCATCGGCCATGTTTTGTATGACCTGGGTATCGGCCGTTAATAATTGATACTGCACCAGGGCCAGAGTTTGGCGAATAGATTTGTTGATGTCATCGGCGGTGAAGGCATATTGCTCCTGACGGGCAAAATCCAGCAGACCACGCACCACTTTGGTGGCGCGTTCCCCGGCTTGTTGAATCAGGTCTACCGATTCGTAATTATCATCATCGGGGGGAATGGTCAGTTTGAGGATTTCGGCATTGGCGTTGATGGCCGTGAGCGGGTTGTTGATTTCATGGGCCACGCCGGCGGCCAATTGGCCGATGGCCGCCAGTTTGCCCGCTTGCAACAGGGAGCTTTCCAGCCGCCGTTCTTCGGTGCGGTCTTGCCAGACGACAACGGCGCGGGCGGAACTGGCCTGTTTGCCGGGAATGGGGTAGGCATTAATTTCCCATTCGCGGGGCAGGTGGTCTTCGCCTTTGTAGTTGAGCGTCCAGTGGCCGGCTTGTTTTTCGCTGAGGGTGTGGGTCATAAGGCAATGGGTGCAGGGGGCAGCACGGCCGTAAAACGCCTGATAACACACCTGCCCCACCAACTCTTCCAGGGTAGCGTCCAATTCATCCACTTTGGTTTTGTTCACAGCTACCAATTGCCACTTATCGTTGATGGTATAAATGGGGTTGGGGATGCCGTCTATGAGCGCCTGCAAGGTGTTGCGGTTTTCCAATAGCTCTTGCTGGCGCTGGCGAATGCGCTGGAAAAGCCAAGCGTTTTCCACCGCTTCGCTGACGGAGCTGGCGAGTGAATTAAAAACATCCAGATCAAAGTCAGAAAAACGGCCGTCCTGCTTGTTATAGCCGCAAATGATACCCACTGCCCGTCCCCGCACCAGCAGGGGGGCGATGATCAACGATTGCACATCGTAGTTAGGGGGAGCGTCAGTGGTGGGTAAGTAACGGCCGTCGGCCGGCGCCTGGTTCAAATAAAGCGCCTTTTGCTCGTTATAAGACAAGCCCATGATCCCTTCATCGGTGGCGAGGGAAGGTAGCGCCGTCACCGGTACATCACCGTCGCGGTTGCGCAGATTTTTGTAACGCAGTTTGCCCCCTTCCAGCAACAGCACGGCGGCCAGTTCCACTTCCATGAGGGTGTGGATGCCTTCAACGGCCGTTTCCAAAATCTCGGCTTGTTCCAGTTTGGCCGCCACTGTTTGCGCCAGCCGGTTCAGCCCGGCTAACTGCTGCCCCTGTCGTTGCAACTGCTTTTCCAACTGCTGTGTGCGTAGAATCGTTTTCACGCGGGCCAGCAATTCCTGGGGGCGGTACGGCTTGGTAATGTAATCGTCCGCCCCGGCGGTCAACGCTTCTACCTTTTCGCTGCTACCGGCGGCGGCCGTCAGCAGCACCACCCGCGTATAACGCAAATCGGGATGCTCCCGAATCCACGTCAATACATCCAACCCAGACAGGTTCGGCATCCGCATATCCAGCAACACCAGGTCAATTTCCGTCTGGTTTTGGACGGTGGATTGCAGAAATGAAATTGCCTCTTCGCCATCGCTGGTAATAGAAACAGTAAAACCTTCCTTTTTGATCAGATAATCGGCCAGCGACTCGGCAATCTCCGGCTCATCATCCACAATGAGCAAGTGAGATGGCGGTGGGGTGTCTGCGGGGAGGTGGGAGGGAGGTAACATGGAGATGGGGAGATGGGGAGATTAGGAGATTGGGTAGGAAATCTCTCAATCTCTTAATCACCCATCTCTAGGCTTTAGCTCTCTTCTGGCGTAGTGGTAAAGGTATAGCCATGCCCCTGCACGGTGAGAATGTAGCGTGGTTCATTGGGAATAGGCTCGATCTTTTCGCGCAGGTTTTTGATGTGGGCGCGCACCAGTTCCGGACTCCCGGTGTCACGAGGGTAATCCCATACATCCTGCAAAAGCTGTTGGCTGTTGAAAACCTGGTCGGCATGGCTCATCAGATGGTAAAGCAGGTCAAATTGGACGTTGGTGAGCAGGGCCACGCCATGCGGTGAGGTCACTTTGAAGCTGCGCGTATCCAGTACCACTTTGCCTGCCACCACTTCCACGGGTGGGGTGGCAACCTGGGTTTTGGGAGCAATGCGACGCATAATAGCCCGCACGCGCAGTTGTAACTCTTCCATGTTGAAAGGTTTCACCAGATAATCATCGGCGCCGGCGCGGAACCCCTCAATTTTGTCTTCATCTTTAGCTTTGGCGGTGAGGAACAGTACCGGAATTTCTTTTAGCAGCGGGTCGCCCCGGACCTGACGACACACCTGGTAGCCATCCATGCCGGGCATCATAATATCCAGAATGAATAACTCAGGGGGATGGCGGTGCGCCAGTTGCAGCCCTTCGGTGCCGCTGTTTGCTACCATGACAATGTGGTCATAGGTTTTCAGGACACGCTGCAAGGTGCGCGACACCAGTTCATCATCGTCAATAACCAGGATAGTAGCCATTGGGAACTCCTCTGTGAAAGACCCACAGGGTTTTATGAAAACCTGTGGGTTGTCATTATGTGAACCTGCCCGCGTAGTATAGCAGATTTTTTCTGGCAGGGGGAATGGCGTGAGCAGGTCTGTGGCGGGCACTGTAAAGAAAAGGACAGTTATCATCAAGCGATCATTATCTGCCCCCCTGCCCAATTTCCATCCGACTTTCTTAATGTTACACTATGATTATTAGCTCGTGGGCAGGATCACGGGGTGAAATGGAGTAATGGACATGTGGCAAAAATGGCGCGCGGGCAAAACAACGCCCGGCCAGGAAAAGGCAGGCATCAATTTTTGGGAAGTTTTGAATACGGCGGCCACCGCTTTGCAGCGGGCGGCTCATTCGGAAACGGCCGTCTACGAGACATTCCGGGAACAGATGACGGCTTTGGGGCTGCAAGGCAGTATTAACTGGTTTGATGACGCTTATACCACATTGACGATTGCTGCTGTTGTTTTTCCGCCGCGCCTGATGCGTCTGTTGCACCGGTTTGAACGAATGGTGGGGCGAACGGCCGTCGGCTTTCAACTATCGGTGACGGCACTTGAGGCCCAACGCGGCGTTTTTGAAAGCGGCCAGGCCGTATTTGTGCCTGATAACACACCATTGTTACGGGCGTTGGTTACAGAGAAGGCACGGCCGTTTTCCCACCAATTTATCGCCGCGTTTGGTGGTATGGCCGGTGTACTGGCTCCTCTGCACATGGATGGTCGGGTTAGTGGGCTTTTGTATCTGGCAGACCGGAACATGACGGCTGATGATTGTACGGCCGTAACCGCCCTGGCCAACCACCTGTCCATTGCCATTGAAAACGCTCGTCTTTTTCAGCAAACACGGCACAGCGAAGAGAAGATGCGCCTCCTGGCCGAAAACGTACCTGGTGTCATTTACCAATGTGCCAACAACTATACCTTCGACATGCTTTATCTCAACGATGCGGTTGAAGCGCTTACCGGGTATTCCAAAAGCCAGTTTCTACGCGGCGAGATCACCTTTCGGGACTTGTATCATCCCGATGACTCTTATCGCATTCAACCTGAACGGGAAGAACAGTCATTGGCCGGCATGTTCCAACTCATTTACCGGATACGCCATCGTTCGGGCGCCTGGCGATGGGTAGAGGAATTTGGCAAGGGCGTTTATAGCCAAACGGGGGAACTGCTGTTTCTGGAAGGCAGCATCACCGACATCACCGAACGTAAACAGGCGGAAATGCTGCAATCAGTGCTTTACCGCATTGCCACGGTAGCGAATGCCAACCTGGGACTGGAACAGCTATATCCGGCCATCCATGCCATTCTGGGCGACTTGATGGATGTAAGTAATTTTTATATTGCGCTGGTAGAAGAGCCTTCCGGACTGCTTCATTTACCTTACTTTGTAGATGAGATGGATGAGTATGAAGGGTTACCTTTTGATGGCAGTGGGGGGTTGACGGCGTATGTCATTGAAACCGGGCAGCCACAATTGTTAACCCGCATAGAGCTAACCCGCCTGATACAACTGGATTTACTACATGTGATTGGCGCTATGCCAGAGGTATGGTTGGGAGCGCCCCTGCGCACCCAGGCCAAAGTGTTTGGGGCGCTTGTGGTGCAAAACTATCAGAATGGGCTGGCCTATACCAAACGGGAAAAACAATTACTATTTTTTGTTTCCGGCCAGGTGGCAGCGGCTATTGAACGAAAACGGTCTGATGACCAATTGCGGGCGATGGCGGCGGAAATTGTGAAGCAAGCGCGGATTTTTGAAGAAGTGTTGTCTACCACGCCGGATCAATTTGCGGTGTATGATCGTGACGGCCGTATCACCTTTGCCAGCCCCTCCATGCTGCACCCTTTGCAGTTGTCGCTGACCGATGTATTGGGCAAAACGATGGCGGAACTGGCTTTCTTGCCGCCGGAGATCATTGCCCAAATAGAACGAGACCGGGAGGAGATTTTCCGTAACGGCAAACCTATTCAGGGTGAAGTACAAATAATGGGCCGTTTGGGTGTGCGTGATGTGGAATATATTTTGTCACCGGTCAAAGATGAGGAGCAGAGGGTAACGGCCGTTGTCTCTGCCGCCCGTGATATTACCCAACGTAACAAGACCAAAGCGGCCCTAAACCATGCCCAAAAAATGGAAAGTCTGGCTATTTTGGCCGGTGGTGTGGCCCATGATTTTAACAATCTGCTGGTCGGCATCATGGCCCAAACCTCCCTGGCCGTCGCCCTGTTACCGCCGGATAGTCCGGCCATACGCCACATCCAAAAAGCGATTGACGCCGCCGAGCGCGCCGCTACCCTCACCAAACAAATGCTGGCTTATTCCGGGCAGGGGCAGTTTATGGCCGTGCCCATCAACCTGAATCATCTCATCCACGA
The DNA here is from genome assembly GCA_023382655.1 of Anaerolineae bacterium. Classification (GTDB taxonomy): domain Bacteria; phylum Chloroflexota; class Anaerolineae; order Promineifilales; family Promineifilaceae; genus CAADGU01. The sequence goes on from JAHDWK010000003.1 coordinate 232,016, forward strand.
CAACCTCCATTTGCTGCAAATCCCTCTCAGTGTACACCTGCATCTACAGCTCGATCTGGCTCCGACCCTGCCCTTGATGGAAGGCGACCCCGGCCAGATGCAACAACTCCTGCTGAATCTGGTACTCAATAGCAGCGAGGCGATTGGCGGGCGCCAGGGGGTGATCCGGCTGGCAACGGCCGTGTCCGCCATCACCGCCGCCGATGATGTCTATTGGCAAATTACCAACATGCCCCTACCGCCAGGCGATTATGTCAACCTTACTATTGAAGATAATGGCGAGGGCATGAATGCCCACACATTGTCGCGCCTGTTTGAACCCTTTTTTACCACCCGGTTTACCGGGCGCGGGTTGGGGCTGGCGGCTGTATTGGGCATTGTGCGTGGGCACCGGGGGGGGCTGCGGGTAGTCAGTGAACCGGGGGCGGGGGCGACATTTGAACTGCTTTTTCCGGTGAGCCAGGTAACGGTGGCGGTGGCAACGGCCGTTCCCCCTTCAGCCCCCCCCACCTCCCCCGGCATGGTGCTGGTGGTTGATGACGAACCGGCCGTCTGTGACACCGTCGTAGATATTTTGGACATGGAAGAGATACAGGCAGTGACGGCCGTAGATGGTTACACCGCCATTGCTGCCTATCAACAACACATAGACCGGATCAGCCTGGTCTTATTAGACCTTTCGCTGCCCGATCTGCGCGGCGAAGAAGTCTTTACCCGGCTCAAAGAACTAAACCCTGATGTCCAGGTCATCCTCACTTCTGGTTACAACGAGATGGAAGCGGTGCGCGGTTTTGGCAACGGTCTGGTTGCCTTTCTGCAAAAGCCTTATTCTCTGGAAGACCTGGTAAAAATCGTGCGTAAACATCTGCCTCCCCCTGCCACCGAGCGTCAATAATCGGCGGCGGCGGCATTCATCTGTACACTTTTGCCAAACGAAAACAACCCCCTTTCTGTTAACTTAACCGTAGAGACTCCCCGACCAATCGCCTATACTTCTCTATGACTTGTGCTGAAATGCGCGGTTCAGTGGGAAATAGTGGGAATCAAAGAGGGTGATGGTAACACATCACCCTCTTTGGCATGGCCGTACCCCCTCCTCTGGCGTGCTAAAAGGGATACGGCCATACCCCATTACTTATCACAACGGCCAGTCGCGTAACATCCGCTCTGTTTCTTCGGAGTGGCCGCTTTCGTCGCGCACCATATCTTCTAGCTGTACCATCGCCCCTTTATCGCCAAAGGCTTCTGCTTCCTGGGCGCGCGTGGTGTAATCCTCCACGGCGCGTCGTTCGGCGGCTAAGATGGCTTGCAACATTTCGCGGTTATTGTGGGCCGCGGGCACGGGACGGGGTTGGGTAGTGGGTTCGCCACCCAGGGCTACAATTTTATTAGCCAGGTATTGGGCATGTAGTTGTTCATCGGCCACTTCCGTCAGGAAAAATTGGGCCAGTTGGGGCCGGTAAGGGCCGGTGGCTTTGGCGGCATAGGTGATGTATTGGATGATGGCGCCCAGTTCACCCGCCAGGTCTTCGTTTAGATGTTTAATAAAAGTTTGCTTGTCCATGCTGTCTCCTTCAAGAATTTTCAACACAAAGGCGCAGAGGCGCAGAGAATCGCAAAGATGAAGTAAAAAAGAAGAATCTGGCCATCCACGAACTCTTTGGTGGATTTTTGTCTATTAGTATGAGTTTAGTCAGAGGAGGCAAGGCGGCAAGTGTCAGATGTCATTTTCTTTGCATACTATGTCTCTTTTTTGCGGTTACGGCCGTCACCTGCCCTATAATGCCGGTATAACTCGCTCAAAGGAAAATGGAAATGACAATTTTGAGAAATTACACGCAGTTTAACGGCCGTCACTGGGAAACAGGCACGGTACGCAACTATTTTGACTACATTGGGGTGAAAGCGCCGCATACCGGACGGCCGTACAGCGAAGCCCTGCTCATGGGCGTCAGCGGTGGCGCGGTGATGGGGTACTTCTCCTTCGCCTACGAAGGGTATGACCCTCACGCCCGCATCCTCACCCGCAACACCTTTGACCCGTTCGACACCATGCTTTCCCGCCTGGGCGTAGTCCAAAACGTGCGGCAAACCAACAAGCCGGAAAAGGGCGTGACCAATCTGGTGGCCGCGCTGGAAGAAGGCATCCCGGCCATCGTTTGGGCCGATATGTGGAGCCTGCCGTACAATGCCCTCTCCTATGACGAGGGCATGTGGGCGATGTTCCCCATTCTGGTCTATGGCTATAACGAAACGGTCAATCAGGTGAACATTGCCGACCGGGCCCAGGTGCCGCTGACCATCACCATAAGCGAACTGGCCGCGGCGCGGGGCCGGGTGAAAAAAGACAAGTTCCGTCTCTTGACGCTGGAACCACCACTGCCGGAAAAGCTGCCAACGGCCGTGCAGCTAGGCATTTGGGACTGCATCAAGCTGTTTACGGAAAAGCCGCCGAAGGGCAGCCGGAACAACTTTGGTTTGCAAGCCTACCGCTCGTGGGCCGAACTATTGACCAAACCCACTGTCCGCCTGAGTTGGGAAAAAGAGTTCCCCGCCGGCCGCAAAATGTTAGCCGGGCTGACCAATGCTTTTGGCGACATCATCATTTTTGGCAAACAGGGGCACGCCGAACGAGATGTATACGCCGATTTTCTGGAGGAAGCGGCCGTTTTGCTGAATAAACCGGCTCTCAAAGAAGCTGCTGCCCATTTCCGCCGCAGCGCTGTTGCCTGGGATGCGCTCAGTCTGGCGCTGCTGCCGGATGAGGTGGCCCCTTTCAAAGAGACCCGCGAATTGATGCTGCGGCGGCAGGATATTTTCACCACGCAGGGTAATGCGGCTGTAGAGGAGATGAAATGGATTGACGGCCGTCTAGCCGCCATCATGGATGAAATGGAGCAGAATTTCCCACTGGATGCGGCGGGGGTTACGGCCGTGCGCCAAAACATCGCCGACCACGTGATGCATATTCACGACATCGAAACCGAAGCCGTTGCCGCCCTTAAAGGGGCTATGCAGTAAAACAAAAAGAGGGACGGCCATACCCGCTGCGGCCGTCCCTCTCTTGCCGATTACCGTTTACTGATAACCGATTACCACTCTCTACGACGCATTCGCTACAAAATCAATAATCAGTTCCACCTCTTCTTCCACGTTGGCCACATTGGGCACGCTAGGAATTTGCAGGCCATAATCGCCCCGGTTGACGATGGCGGTGGCGGTGCCGGTCAGCTGCGTGGCAGACACGGCCGTTGCCTGCACCGTAAACGTCACCGCATTGCTCACATCCCGGATGGTCAGGTCGCCGGCAATGGTGAACGTCACCGTGTCACCGATGTTTACCGTTTCGGGCAGGCCGGTCACGGCCGTGGGCGTGAAGGTGATGAATTCATACGCGCCCGTGTCTAAAATCTCGTTCTGGATGGCCCTGTTGCGAAAGTTATTGTCCGTCGCCAGGGTGCGGGCGTTAATCTGGATGACGCCCACCTGGGTAGCGGTCGGGTTGTTCAAGTCTATAGCCAATTCACCTGCCACCTGATCAGTAGTACCGATGACGGTGATGCGACTGCCACGTAAATCCTCGTCCAGTTCAAAACGCACCTGGGACTGAGCCGGGTCTATTTGGAAGATGACCGGGCCGATGGTTGTTGTGTCCGTTGTCGCCGGTTCGGTTTGGTCTGTAACGGCCGTATCCGATTCAGTCACAGCCGCCGCTGTTGGCGTTTCAATGACCAGCGGCACGGCTTCAATCGGCGCGCTGGCCGCTTCCGGTTCCTGCAATAAACCGCAGGCGCTCAGGAACACGGCCGCGGCCAACAACAATCCCCCACCCCATAAAAATCGTTTCAAGTTCATACATTCACTCCTCAGTTGTTTAGTAGATAATCAGGCAGAAACCATCACCTGCCTGTCAGTCAGACATGTTAATCTACTCAGGTTTAGAAATAATGGGGGAATTGTTCAGGAATTGTTAAAACGGGGGTCAACCTGGATAATCGGCTTTTCAGGATTCCAGGCAGGGTAATCTTTAGGAAAGTTGCATAGGCTAAGAACCTGAAAGGCTACGGCCGTAGCCACATCCCCCGGTTCATTTTCTGGTAGCGCCAACGCATACACCCGAATCCCATACCCGGCAAACTCACGGGCACATTCACGGGTGAAGCCAATGACGCCTGCTTTGCTGGCACAATAAGCAGCCCGGTTCTCAAAAGAAACTTGCATCCCGGCTGCGGAGGCGATATTGACGATCAGCCCGCCCCGCTCCCCGTTTTCATCGGCCATCACCCGGCCACACAACTGGCTCATCAAAAACGTGCCTTTCAAATTCACGTCCAGGCAGCGGTTCCAATCCCACTCATCCATCTTCAAAATGGTCGCCTGGGGTATGACAGCGGCATTGTTTACCAAAATATCGATCTGCCCCCATTCGGCGCGGGTGGTTTCGATCAAATGCACACATTGAAATTTATTAGCCACATCGGCGGTCACGGCAATGGCTTGCCCGCCCGCCTGCACAATTTCCGCTGCCACCCGTTCCGCCCGATCCGGGTTCAGGTCATTGACGGCTACCCGTATCTCGGCCGCTGCCAGGGCACGGGCAACGGCCGTGCCAATGCCCTGCCCGGCTCCGGTGACGATAGCGACTTTGTTGGTGAGGGGGTTCATTTCGTAATCCGTAAACCGTTACCCGTAAGCCGTTATCCGTAAGCCGACGGATTACGGATGACGGCTTCAGGCCGGAAGATGGGGATTAGCCAAAAAACTGTACCCCGTGCCCCATTCGGAGTGGATGTAATGTGGTTCTTTGGGATTAGACTCAATTTTGCGGCGCAGACGGTACACATGGGTATGCAGCCGGTCTTCATAGGCATCATCTTGTGGCCAGACGCGGCGCAACAAAAACTCATTAGTGACGGTATGACCGGCGTTGCGCATGAGGATGTAGAGTAGTTTTGTTTCCGTGGGCGTCAGTTGTACCGGCTCTGGCTTTTGGGGCACAAAGGCTTTACGGTTTGGGAAATCAATCTGCAAATTGGCGTCCACGCGAATGACCGGCTCCAGCGTGTAAGCAAAATCGCCCAGGCGGCGCAGCACCCGCCGCACACGGGCCACCAATTCACCAGACCTAAAGGGTTTAACGATGTAATCTTCAGCGTACCGCTCTAATCCCTGGATGATGGTTTGCTCGTCGTCAATGGCGGTAAGCATAATGATGGGCAGGTCGGAGAAATCCAGAATAGCCTGGCACAGTTCAAAACCGTCCATACCGGGCATATTCAGGTCTACAATAGCCAGGTGGGGCAGCCCATGCCGGGAAATTTGTTGCAGCGCTTCTTCGCCGGACACGGCCGTGATCACCCGAAACCCCTCATGCTCCAACGTCGGCTTGACCGCGTTCAAAATAAAGGGGCTGTCATCTACCACCAGGATGGTTTGTAATTTTGTATCGGGCTGCTCAACCGGTAACATGGCTGAATAGTAATCTAGCTAAAGAGGAAAGGCAAGCCTTTAGATCGCCGCAGGACAAATATCCCGTAAGGCGCAGCGGGCACAGTCAGGGCGACGGGCTTTGCACAGGGCACGGCCGTGAAAAATCAACAGGTGCGAAATTTCAATCCAATTCTCCTGGGGGATGATCGCCATCAACTCTTGTTCCACCTTTACCGGGTCTTCATTGGTCGTTGTCCAGCCCAGCCGGTGGGCAATGCGTTTGACATGGGTGTCTACGGTAATACCCTCGGCACGGCCGTAAATCTCCCCCAACACCACATTGGCCGTTTTGCGCGCCACCCCGTTCAATTTAAGCAGATCTTCCATCCGTTGGGGCACGTCACCGCCATATTTATGCACAATGGTCTGTGCCGATTCCTGAATAAACTTCGCCTTTTGCCGGAAAAAGCCGGTCGGGCGGATAATTTCTTCCAGTTCGGCCCGGTCGGCTGCTGCCAGCGCGGGTGCATCCGGGAAGCGGGCAAACAGCGTGGGCGTCACCTGATTCACCCGCTCATCCGTACACTGCGCCGACAAAATCGTCGCCGCCAATAGTTGGATGGGTGTCTCATAATTCAATTCGCAGTGCGCATCGGGGTACATCTGGCGCAGGCGGGTCACGGCCGTCATCACCTGATCTTTATTTATCCGCATCAATCTCTGCCCATCTCCTCCTACCCGCTTATTTCTCTACCACTTCATAAATGGCGAACCCTCGCGCCTGGTAGTTGGCTAACGCGCCAGGATGATCCAGGGTGCAGGTTTGCACCGTTACCCGTTCCGCGCCCCAGCCCCACGCCTGGCGGATGGCTTCGGTGAGCAGCGGGCCGCCATACCCCTGCCCGACAAAGTCGGGAGCCAGACCAAAGTAGAGGATTTCTACACGGCCGTGTCCCATTTGTTGCAGTTCAAAATATCCGGCCGGCGTCCCCCCTTTGTAAGCCACCCAGGTGCGTAGTGTGCCGCTCAGCACATGGTCGCGCCACTGTTCGTCCGTCCAGTGTTGTTTGTCAATCCACTGCCACTGTTGGCCGACCAGGGTGTAGAGGTATTGGTTGAAGGTGGGTTGGGGCACGGCCGTTTCCAACACCCGAAACTCCGGATCATTAGTGTGCTTCGGCCGTAACCTCTCCGGGGAAAGCATTTCCAGGTAGAAAATTTTCATGGGCCGTCAATGTTACAGGCGGCTGCGCCGTCGCGGGCGGGTCGGGAACATTTCGGCTACTTGCTCATCCAGATTATCAGCAATGGTGGCTACATAGGTCATGCACAGGAACGCCGCTTCGGGATTCAGCAGCGCCGCCGGTAATTTATAGCTGTACCAAACAATGCCATTATCAGCTTGAATGGCAAAAGCGCCCATCGGCGAAGTCCAGTTATAAGCCAACAAGTTTAAGGCTACCTCGGCTGGTGTTTTCTCCAGATCAACATCCAAAGCCAGGTCCGCCCGAAAATCTATCATCAAGCCAAGCTGGTCATCCGTGATCGCCTGAACGGTCAATGTGGTTGTCCCAAATGTCGTGTTATAGCCGCCGTATTTGTCTATCTCATATTCGATACCCCGTTCTTCAAAGACATCGGTGATCAGTTGCTGCGCCTCCTCCATGGTAGAGATACCGGACAGTAATTCAGTGGCTATTTCTAACGTTAACTTGTGCTGTTCCTTCTCCCAACGAGTTAAGGAGCTAAGCACCTTCTTTGCCAGGCTGTCCGGCGTGGTAAAGGTTGTGCGCACTAACTGGGAGTCAATCTTTGCCTTAAACTTGGCTAACAGTTCTGCCCCTTTACCTCCCTCTTTATATTCGTCAGGCCAGGTATAATTCTCATCTACCATAAAACAAAAACAGGGTTTATCTAACCTTTTTGCCTCTTCAAACTCTTGCTGGGTAATGGAGATTTTGTTGCCTTTGGGAATGAAACCATAGCGCCAGCCATAAATGCCCACGAACAAATCAGCTTCGGCAACTTCGTTCAGGCAGGCATCTGTAGCTCCCTCCGCCCGCGCCATGAAATCGGCCATGTCAATGGGATGATAACCAGCATGGAGCAGCGCCTCACGCACAGCCGCGCGGTGTTCCCGCAAGTCCTGGGACGTACTTGAAATAAAAACAGAAGTTACCATTCTTTTTCTCCTTAACAGAATTGTTGACCGTTAACAAAATTGTTAACCGTTTACCTCACCCCAATTGAGGCCCTCACCCCAATTGAGGGATTGACTATAAACTGTATCACAACACGGCCGTCATATACAGCCCGTCCATCACAAAGTTGTGGTAACGGCCGTAATACCCCCGTGTACCAATGGCGCTGATGACGGCGATCTTGGGAAATCCGGCGGCGTGAGCCATCTCTTTGGCTTTGGCAATCAGTTCCGAACCCAGGCCCATGTGCTGTGCTTCGCCCGTACTGTCATCGCTCAGGTTCAGCGCCGGGCCATAGACATGGACTTCACGGATCATGGCGTGTCCCGCGAGTTCGGGAATGGGTAACTCCTGGTTTGGATGGGGGAAGGAGAGGCGCAAAAAACCGGCCAGCCGTTCATCGGCCGTTTCAAAGCTGAGGAAATGTTCGGTGGTAGCGTCGGTTTCATAGGTTGTCACCCGTAGTTGCAGCTCGTCACGGCGCACCTTTTGGCGGCGAATTTCACGGGCGCGGATCTCTTGCAGGCTACGGCCGTCTGCCTCCACCCGCTCTGTCGCCACCTGCCGCAAATTGGCCTTCTTGTTGCCCGCCACCACATTCGTCGTGGGGAAATCGCGGATGACCCGGTTTACGCGCACGTACCGGGGCACCTGCGCCAGACAATCGGCCAGCAATTCCGTCAACGTCTCCTCGTCATATGGCTCATATTCGCCGCGCTGCCAGTAGGTGTACAGGTCGGCATTTTCCACCAACATACAGGGGTAAATTTTCAATTCGTCCGGGCGGATGGCCGGATCAGACCACAGCCGGGCAAAATCGGCGCGGTCACTTTCCGGCGTCGCTCCCAGCAAATTTGCCATCCAGTGCCCATGAATCTTAAACCCCGCCAGCCGCAGCAGCCGGAAGGCCTCGCGGGTGGATTGCACATCGTGGCCCCGTTTGTTGATCGCCAGAATGTGTTCATCCAGGCTTTGAATACCCACCTGCACTTTGGTCACGCCCAAAGTGCGGAACCAGCGCAGTTCGTCCGGGGTGATGAAGTCCTGGCGCGTTTCCACCACCAGCCCCACGTTGCGGCGCGGGCCAACGGCGTTCTTTTCCTGCGCTTCGGTCAACGAGGCCGAATCCTCGCCGTTCATGGCGTCCAGGCAGCGCTGCACAAACCATTCCTGGTAATCACGCCGGTAGCTTGACCAGGTGCCGCCCAGGATAAGCAGTTCAATCTTTTCCGCCGGGTGGCCGATTTGCTCCAAAGCCTGAATGCGGGCAGCGGTTTGGGCGTAGGGGTCAAAGCCGTGCCGCTCGGCGCGTTGAGCGCCTGGCTCGTCATGCAGATAACTTTTGGGCATGCGCACATCGGTGGGGCAGAAGATACATTCACCGGGGCAGGGGTATGGTTTGGTCAAGACTGTCACCACCGTTACACCGGCCTGGCTGCGGGTTGGTTTTTTTTGCAGGAGAGTGACAAAATCAGAGTCATAGGCGAGACGGCCGTCCGCACACAGTTGCGCATACAAATACAGCACATCACTCTTGCCCAGCCAGGGCAGCCCCCGCCCCGCAAATGTGCGCATCAGGCGTTGGTAGGCAGGCCCGGTTAACGACGAACCCGCCCCAGATTTCGGCCGTGCCCGCGCCAACGCCTGCACAAACTGGATAAACAGCCGTTCCTGCGCCGGTTCCAACTGCACCGGTTCATGCTGCGCCAGCCATTCGGCCGCCAACGCCTGCACCTCGGCCGGTGGTGTTATCGTATTCGCCTCGTACTTTCTCATAACAGGTCTATTAGCTCATCCACGCTCAGGAATCGGATTCCCATCTTCTTCTAAAACTTCAATGTATAGATCAATTGCTTCCCGGATATTCACAACAGCTTTCTCTTTCGTTTCTCCCTGGCTAATGCACCCAGGGAGACTTGGACACTCAGCCACCCAAAAGCCATCTTCACCTGGATAAATAAACACCTCTCTCATTTGTCAGCCTCTTTTTACTGCTCACTGCCTACTGCTCACCGCTCACTCACTACTCCAACTCTGCCAATAATTCTACCATCGCGCGCAAGGTCTCGATGTCGAAGACGGTGATGTTCATGGTGGTGACGGGGGAGTTGAGCCAGAGGGCCAGCCGTTCTTTCACCCGTTCCCGCGGGCCAACCAGGGCCACTTCGTCAATCAACCCGGCCGGTACCTTCATCATCGCTTCCCCCTGTTTACCGGCCAGGTAGAGGTCTTGAATTTCGGCCGCTTCCGCTTCATAGCCGTACCGTCCGGCCAGATCATTGTAGAAATTCCGTCCCTTGGCCCCCATGCCGCCAATGTAGAGCGCCAGAAACGGCCGTAACATGTTGTAACAAATATCCAGGTTGTCATTGATCACCACGGAAACGGTGGGGGCAATGTCAAAATTCGCCAGCGACTTACCGCCCGCCTTAGCGAAGCCCACTTCAATGTGCGGCTTGTAAATGTCGTTGTACTTCTGCGGCGAGAAGAAGATGGGCAGCCAGCCATCGGCAATCTCGGCGGCCAGTTCTACGTTTTTGGGGCCAATGGCCGCCAGATAAATGGGGATGTCCGGCGCGGCTTCCAGGGTGCTTTTGAGTGGTTTGCCCAGGCCGGTAGCATCCTCACCGCGATAGGGAATCTGGTAATGACGGCCGTCAAACATCAACCGCTCCTCCCGCCGGAAAATCTGCCGCACAATGCTGACGTACTCACGGGTACGCCGCAGCGGTCGGGCATAACTTTGCCCGTGCCAGCCTTCCACCACCTGCGGCCCGGAGAGACCAAGACCCATCAGAAAGCGTCCACCGCTCAACTGATTCAGCGTCATGGCCGTCATGGCCGCGTTGGCCGGGGTACGCCCCGGCATCTGCATGATGGCCGTGCCCAATTTGATGTTCTGCGTCAGCGCCCCCAGCCAGGCCAGCGGCGAAACGGCATCCGAGCCATACGCTTCGGCCGTCCATATTGCATACACGCCCAACCGATCCGCCTCCTGCACTAACTCGATGGGCAGTTCAATCCGCCGCCCGGCATAACCCAACATGATCCCCAATCGCATAGGTCGCCTCCTGTAGAATTATGAATTATGAAGGATGAATTATGAATTTCATCTTTCGAGGGGGAAATTACCGAATTGCCTGAATTGTAAAGCAGCCTACTATAAAACCCAAGCGTTAACGTTTTTCATACAAAAATCCAACAGTTCTCCGATCTATCGCCAACATTTTTCTAACGGCCGTCACCCAGAATACCCGTCATACGAACCGATTTGAGCAAAAAACCTGTTCAATAAAGGAGATAATAAGATGACCAAAATTGTACGTTGGAATCGGGTAGACCCTACCAATCTTTTTGAAGAATTTGACCGCGTTTTGAACCGCCCGGCGCTGCGTTGGGGCAATGAGTGGAGCGTGGCGTTGGATGTGGCCGAGAATGAAGACGGCTATGTGGTCAAGGCCAATTTGCCCGGCATTACCGTGGATGATGTGGAATTGACCCTGGAAGATAACGTCCTGACTATCAAGGGCGAACTGAAAGCGGAAGAGACGATTGAAGAGGGACAATACCATGTGCGCGAACGGCGTACCGGCAGCTTCAGCCGCAGTGTCCGCTTCCCGGTATTGGTGAACAGCACGGCCGTGACTGCCAACTTTGAAAATGGCGTCCTCAGCCTGCACGTCCCCAAAGCCGAAGAAGTGAAACCAAAGCGCATTGAAATCAAAGCTGTGTAAACAGCACTGAATAACTTTCCTCCTCCTTTTTCTGTGAAAAAGCATTTTCTGTAAAAAAAGCGCCGACCAATTTTGGTTGGCGCTTTTTTTGTGTTAGCAGGTTAGATTGGAACCAATCTTAAAATCTGCTACGATAGCGGGCAACTATTGGGAGTAAACGTATGCAAACCATTGGCCGGTATGAAATTCAGGCAGAATTAGGCGAAGGGGCCACCGCCGCCGTCTTTCTGGCGCATGACCCCCAAACCCGGCGGCAGGTAGCCATCAAGGTGCTGCCCTACGGCCGTACCGATGACCCCCTCTTTACCCACCTCTTCCGCCGCGAAGCCGAAACCATCGCCGCCCTCTCCCACCCCGCCATTGCCCCCGTCTATGACTTTGGCTGGCATGGCGAGCAGTTGTACATGGTGATGCGTTATTTGCCGGGCGGCGCGCTCATTGACCGGCTCAAAGCAGGTGAAATTGCCCCCGAACAACTGAACAGCCTCATGAAACGCATTGCCGGGGCGCTGGATGAGGCGCACAGCCGGGAGATTATTCACCGCGATGTCAAACCGGCTAACATTCTCTATGACCTGCAAGACCAGGCGTATCTGGCCGATTTTGGCCTGGCAAAATTGGCCCGCCGCAGTTCCAGCTTTACCAGAGAATTGGTCATGGGCACACCCCATTACATGAGTCCCGAACATATTCGTGGCGAAACGCTGGACGGCCGTGCCGACATCTATGCCCTGGGTGTGGTCCTGTTTGAATGCCTCACCCGCCGCCTACCTTATCCTTACAAAGACCCGGCGCAGGCTGCCAGAGCCGCTCTCTATGACCCTATCCCCTCGGTAAATACACACCGCCCTGACCTGCCCGCCTATTGGGATACCATCCTGCAAAAAGCCTTAGCGAAAAACCGGGAAGATCGCTACCAACGGGCCGCTGCCCTGGCGACCGATGTTGATCTGGCCATCACCCGCCGCTGGCATCTACGCGCTTTGGGGTAGCTGTCGCCAGCACCACCAACCCGGCGAAAACAAGCCCCATGGCCACCAGCATCATCCCGTTGACAGCCTCCCCCAACAGGAAAATGCCTAACAAAGAAGCCGTAAGCGGTTCGGCCAGGGAGAGGGTCACGGCCGTGGCCACCGGTGTTTGCGCCAATCCCCGTGTATACAACAAATAGGCCAGCGCCGTCGCCCCCAGGCCCAGCCATACAGCCGCCAACAAACCAGACGCCCGTGCCACCCAACTTATGTCAATAAAAAAGAGGAGAGGCAACAGCAATAATGCGCCCAAACTGAAGACAACGGCCGTCACCGTCTCCGGCGCATGGTCAGCCAACAACTCTTTGGTCATCAGGGCAAACAGGGCGTAACTGCTCCCCGCCCCTAACGCCAGCAGCATCCCGGCTATATTCACCGTCACCGCCCCACCGGCCAGCGCCAGTAAACTACAACCAGCGACCGCAAAAAACGTCGCCGCCACCCAGCGCGGCGACGGCCGTACACCCCACACCGCCCACTGCCACAGCCCGGCAATCACCGGCGCACTGCCAATGGCCACCATCGTGCCCACCGCCACGCCGGTACGGGCCACCCCGGCAAAGAAAAAGGGCTGGTACGCGGCCACCGCCAGCGCGCCCAGGAGTAACGGCCGTTTGTCCCAGACACGGCCGTCTGCCAACCGCCCGCATCCCCAGGCCCACAGCAGCAGCGCCCCACCGCCGATGGCTAAACGTACCGCCCCCACCGCCAGCGGCGGCACACCCGCCGGAGCCAATGCTTGCGCCAACGCTTGCACCGTGCCCGTCGTCCCCCACAGCACCGCCGCCAGCAGCACGTACCATTGGCCTGATTTCATTCACCGGTTATCCGGCTACTTAATTTTGCATACCGGCTCAATAACTCAGGGCGTTCCAGAGCTTCTGCAAATTGTTCTAACCAGTGGCGGATGTATTCCTGGTCTAGTTTCTCCCCCTGACGAATCAAAACCCCTTCAATATCGTCCCAGTCTTTCTCTCGCTCCGAAATTGCCTTGTGGATGATTAAATCCTCGGCCGTACATGCCGGAAATGACACGCCTTCCAATTCAATGATCACAGCATTTTCAACGGCTAATTGTTCATAGGGGAGGAAACCCAGACCAAGATCAACGGCGACCCCATTACTGGCAAGAATAGGTGCAACATATGTTTGCTTCAGAAATAAGTTGGGGTCCTGAACACGAAAGGTGAATTTCTGACCAACTAATTTAACAAAGTCATCAATAGTCAAATCCTCCAGGAGAACTTTAAAGTCTGCATCCAGAGTGACTCGTGGCCGGCCCCATACAGCATTAGCAATGCCGCCGATGATCAGGTAATTGATATTGTGTTCTTCAAGAAAGGTTTTAACTTCGTGAAGGGCTTGTAGTTGATCGAGCATAGCCCATGCTCCTGGCTGCTTTCTGTCGAGTTGCCAGTTGTTGCATCCAATATGATTTGTTTTGCGTGGTGAGAAACATGTCTTTTTCTCCGGCCAGTTGCTGTGCCAGGGAACATAGTTGAAAGAATTGAATTAAACCAGCTTCAACTGACAAACCGGGTAATTCAATCATTTGCTCTTTATTTTCCCACGCATTGAAACGGCGATATCCGGCCAACAGTTCAGCCGGAGACAACGTTTTCATATCTGACTCAAATGGAGACATAATTTTTGCCATGCTCGCTATTATACATCGCTCACCGATTAAATACGCGACTTGAATAAGGCAGGGCAAACAGCCATAGACCAATCACGGCCGTAACCAGCGTATTGACCACCAGCGCGGCGGATGGGTTAGTCACGGCCGTAAACACCATCAGCGTCAGGTAACCAAAAAAGAAAAGTGGCAGCGCCAGCAGCAACCAATCCACCGGATTATTCCGCACAAACGTGCGGTAATACGGGGCCACCAGTGCTGCTGCCACCACCATCCAGGCTAACACCATCACCGCCTGCCAGCCTTCGCGCAGCACCGGCGTCACCGTCAGCCGTTCAAACACCCCCAGCGCCACAAACAAGATGAGCAGCGAAAGAACCATTACCCCCGCCAAAATCAGCAGTTGGAACAAAATACCCTGTGTCGGCGCGTGAAAACGGCGGCTGGCGGCTCGCCATACATACGAAAGCGCCGTAATCACCACCAGCCAGCCAAAAAAGTTGCCAAACGGAATGCCCAACCAGGGGCCGGGCGGCGTCCAGTCCCAATAACCCAATTGCGCCGCAATCGGGTCCATGCACAGGTCAATGCTGATTGCCAACAGCCCATCCAGCCACGGCCGTCGCGCCCAGGGCAGTCCCAATTTATCACCCGTTTGTATAGCCACATAAAAAATCATGCCCCAACTCACCGCCACCGGCAGCGGCACACCCCCCGGCAGCATGATGTGAAACTGGCCGTACACATAGGCATGGTAATCACGGATGTCCATGTATTCCAGCAGATAGCCGTACAACATCGCCATGATCAGGGTCAGCAGCATATACCGCCCCTGCTTACCGGCCTGCCACAAGAGCAGCACCACCAATACATACGCGCCAAGCTCAATGCCTGTGAAATACCAGGGAATCGTCGCCATTTTTCCTCCTGAACAAAGTTTGTAGTAGGCGATTTATCGCCTTATGAAGGCGATAAATCGCCTACTACGAACGCTAAATCATACCGGCAGCCCAGTGCGGTGAAAATGTGGGCGGCTTGGGCTAATGTGGCGGCGCGTTCGGGATGCTCTGGGGGCAGGTGACGGCCGTACTCACTCAACAGCAATCCCTGTGGATAAGGCATTCCCTGGGCCGCCGCTACCTCAATCCCTTTGCGCCATGTTTTGTACGCCCTATCCGGTTTGCCTGCCAGCCACGCCGCCAGCCCCAGGCACAAATGCAAATACGGTCGGGCAATGGGGAACGAGCGGGCATAGGCTCTTAGTCCTTTCACCGTCTGCGCCGCCTGCGCGGGCAGTTCCGGCGCATCATAGCCCGCCTCTTGCAGCCGCAACAGCACCTCTGGCACGCCACAGTGTCCCGGCTGCGAAATAAAGGCGATGGGTAAGGTGTTGGCGATCATGCTGGCCCCTTTCACGGCCGTTTCATACGCCAATCGTCGCTCCTCCAGCCGCCAATACACTAATGCCAGCGAGCCATACACGCTGATCTCCACCAGATCATTGGGATATTCCTGCAACAGATCGAGCGTTTCCAGCCCTACCCGCAGCGCCTCATCCAACTCGCCCAGCGCCAGCGAATTTTCCAATAGCTGCTTCAAATGCCAGGTGTCGTGTAGCCGGTTGCCACTGCGCTGTGAATAAGCCAATCCCTGCCGGGCAAACTCATTTGATTCCTGAAAACGGCCGGTAAAACGAGCCACTGCTCCTTCCAGACCGGCATTGGTTGCCCCTAATTGCGCATCGTTCAACTGTTCACAAATCGCCCGAATTTCCACTCCCAACTGGCGCGCCTTATCCCACTGGCAGTAGCCCATGTACTGCGTGGCCGCCCGCAGCATCGTCAGTCCGCGCGTGGACAAATCCTCCATCTCGGCCGCCGCCGCCAGCGCCAATTCGCCATATTTGTCAGCCAGCCCGCCCAACGTCAGCAGTCCCATCGTCATGGAGATACTGGCATACGCCCCTAACTGTGGCGAGGGGGCCGCCAGTTCAGCCACATTCAGGCGGCAAATGGAGTAATACATGGCCGCCACCGTCTGGCTGGCGTTAAAATGCGCCTCCGCCAGATAATCATAGGCACAGGCCGCCGTCACCAATCGCTCTGATTCCGCCGCTTTCGTGTGCAGGTAACGGCCGGGGAAAAACCGGTGCAGCGCCTGCAAGCCATATTGCCCGGCCGTGCCCAACGCCAGCCGCGCTGCTGCTTGATGCACCGGAAAACCGAGCAGGATGAGCGCCTGTTCCAGGTAAGCAATGGACAGAGTAGATCGGCCTGATTGCAGCAGCGCCTGGCCCATGTACCGGTTCCATTTGCCTTCTTGCAGCCAGGTTATCTCCTGCCGCGCCGGGGAATCAGCCGGTAATTGTTTGAGCAGCGCCAACAAATTGCCCAAGAATTGGGCCGCTTCCCGCATCGCGCCGTTATGGAGGGCCTGCATTCCGGCTTTGTCCAGGTACTCTATGGCCTTACGCGCCGTCTGCTCATCGCTCTGGCCCAGGCTGGCCGCCAGATGCCAGTGGTAAGCCAGCAGCGGGTAGATGGAGGAGAGGTCGCCGGTAAAAGCGAGTTCGTACCATTCGGCCACGGCCCGGTGCATCTGCTGGCGCTGGGCATACAGCATCAGGTTATAGGCCACTTCGCGGGAGAGGACGTGGCGAAAGATGTAGCTGACCTCCGGTTCGGCGGTGTAGTAGGGCGTGATATTGAGGCGATCCAGGTCAGATACATAAAGTGAAACCTGTTCGCGCTCTTCAGCAAAGGGATAGATGCCGGCCAACAGTTGCAGGGCAAAAATGCGGCCAATGACGCTGGCGACTTTCACCGTGAGTTGTTGTTCGGTGGAAAGGCGGCTGATGCGGGTGGTGATGACGCCTTCGATGGTGGTGGGAAATTGGATTTTTTGCAGGTCGCCGGTGACGCGGCAACGGCCGTCCGCCACCACAATATGCCCTTCATCCCGCAGTGCATAGGCGATCTCCTCGCTGAAAAAGGGGTGTCCCTCGGCGGTGCGCTGAATAAGGTCGGCCACGCTCTGCGGCAGAGAGGCCACACCTAACCGCTGCTGCACCAGTTCCCGCGCTGCATTGCTGCCCAACGACTCCAGGCGCAGGGTGTGAGTGGTGGGGGCGTTGAGCAGGGTACGCGCTTCGTCGGGCAGGTCTTGCTCTGCCTGGGCAGTCAACGGCCGCCCCGTCAGCAATATCAGCAACGGGTGAATTTGATTCCGCACCGCCGCCAGCAGTCGCCAGGAGGCAGAATCCAGCCATTGTCCATCCTCTACCAGCAGCACATGAGGTTGGCCCGGCGGGCCTTGCCGTTGCAACAATGTCAATAACAAATCGCGGGTGTTGTCGGCCCGGTTTTCTTGCGCCATTTGGGCGGTGACGGCCGTGTCCGGCAAATCTACGGGCAGTAGTGGATTGAGCAAAGGCAGCAGAGGCAGCAGCGCCGGGCTGCCCGCCAACCGTTCCGCCAACAATTGCTGCACGGTAGACACATCCGGCCGGCCTTCATGCTCCAATCCCAACAGATTGACAAACAACGGCCGCCAGGCATGGTAAGGTGTATGTTGCTCAATCGCCTCTGCCGCCACATACCAGACCGGAATTTCCTGCCGAATGACGCTTTGTAAGGCTGTTTCTACCAGATGAGATTTGCCGATCCCGGCCTCCCCTTCCACCAGCGCCAGCCCATCTTCGCCTCTGCTGATGAGCGCCTCTATGTGCTGTTGCAACGCGGCCAGTTCAATGGAACGGCCTAACAACGGCCAGTGGGCGGCTATCTCTTGCCGGTTTGCCAGACCGGGCTGAATCGTTGTCTGTGGCTGGTAGACAGTAACGGCCGTTGCTCTGCCTTTGAGCGCCAGCGGCAACATGGTTTGGTAGGTGACGCTATGGGCGGTGGCCTGGTATGTGGTTTCATCGCACAAGGCGACCACCCCCACATCCTGGCTCATTTCCCCGGCGGCCGACATCAACCGAGCGCTCAGGTTCACCACATCTCCCAGGAAAGTGTATTCACGCCGTGTATCATTTCCCTGCTCACCGCAAAAGACGCGCCCGGTGGTAATGCCTAGCGCTGCCCGCACGCCCAACGCTGCCAATACCGGGTTGAGCGCCAGAGCAAATTGCACCCCGCGCAGAGGGTCGTTTTCATGGGTAAACGGAGGCAATCCCAAGACCATCAGCAGATACGTACCCTTATCGTCAACCACGATGCGCGTCCAGTGGCCTTCATAACGGTAGAGCAGTTCTTGCACGGTCGTCACGGCCCGCTGCAAGGTGGACATGGCCTCCGGCTGCTCATAATCAATATCCACCTGCAAGAACAGGATGGTCAGGCGGCGCAGTTCGGCCAGCCAGCCATGACGGCTGGCGGCGAGATGTTGCTGCACAAAATGGGGGACGTAGCGGCGTAGTTGGCTCTCTGTTTCCGGGGGCAGTACAAGAGGAGATAGGGGGGGTAACGGCCGTAACTCCTTCACTCCTCTCAGCCGCATCACCCCGTCCGCCAGCCGCTCCCCTTGCGCCGCTTCCCCAACCAACGCCCAGGCCTCGCCAGAAACAACCACCTCACCCGCCGCCGCCCATGTCGTTAGTCGGCCAATTTGGGCTACTGATGCCCCTGTCACCAGATATTGCCAGCGATCATGCAGACCGCCCACACTGGTGGCGCGTACCAAACCGGCCGTTAGCAGACATTTGATATACAGCCGCATACCGGGCTGTGCCTCATAGCCATTAAGCGCCTCTTCCAACCGCCAGGCGCAATGCAGCGCCCGCTGGACTGCTGCCGGTAACGGCTGTTCAGCAGCCGCAGGCCAGACAACGATCACGGCGTCACCCACAAAATGCACAATCTGGCCGCCCTGTCCGGCGATGATGGTGATCATCTGGTCAAAGTAGCGATTCAGAATGTGGGAAAGCTCTTCCGCTCCTACCACACCCCGCACCGCCAACGTTTCCGTGAGCCGGGTAAAACCGGAAATATCCACCACCAATCCGGCAGCGGGCCATTCGTCGTAGGTCGGGGCCAGGGTGGGCGGCTGCCCGGCAGCCAACTGCCGCGCAATGGGATCAGGCACATAACTTTGTAACACCGGAATAGGGGAAATAGTTGACATGAGCTTTTACCAATACGCAGAGCATACAGGGCGTGAGAATCCAGGTTTCTTGGCGAAACCCGACGTCTACAAGGATAGCGGAAAACGGCCGTTTGTGTAGGTACTCTTGGCAAGGATCGGCAAAGCTAAATTCAAGATCAGTATATATGGCTCTTATGAAGCCGCGGGAGGTTTGTTTTCCTGGTCATCAGCCGGGGGGTTGTCGGCGGCGAGGCGGCGGGCCAACTGGTCTACCCGGCGGCTGGCCCAACGGAGGGTGGCCGTGGCCGCTTTCCCACCTTCAGCTTTCCAGTCTGTTTCGCGCAGGCGGGTTTCCAGATTGGCCTTTTGCTGGCGGGCCTGCTCTTCAGCCGCTTTTACCAGATGTTCGTGCAGCAGGTCGGCGCTTTTGGCGGCTACGGCCGTAGCCCCCTTTTGTGCCCCCTTTTTCACCGCTCCGGTCACGGTTTTGCGCGCTTCACTGTCCCACCCTTTCTGCGCCGCCTGTGCCGCCGCGCCGGTCACCGCCTGCGCCGCGCCTTTGCCCGCCTGGGCGGCCCGCTCTTTGATGGTGGCGGCACGGCCGTCGTCCGGCGTCGCCGGTGGCGTTTCCTCTTCGTCGGGAATTTCGATCTTGAGAATTTCTGGTGATTCATCCATGATTTTTTCCTGCGCGCCATACGCAGTGGGTTAACAGATGTTGCAAGCCAGGGGGAAAGGCGATTCCCGCGTTATGCGGCCCGGTGCGGCAAGATGATGGTAAAGGTGCTGCCCGCCCCCGGTGTACTGCCGACGGTGATACGGCCGTGATGCCGATCCACCACAAACTTGGCAATCGTCAGCCCCACACCCAAACCGGGGAAAAGGTGCGTAGCCCCCTCCTTTTCCAGCCGGTAAAACGCATCAAAAATACGTTCTGCTTCCGCTTCGGCAATGCCAATACCCTCGTCTTGAATAGCAATCGCCACCCCCATCCCATTATCCCGGTAAGCCCGGATGGCCACCGGCGTCTTATCCGGCGAATACTTGAAGGCATTTTCCAACAGCGCCCGAATGGCCAGCACCAGACCGCGCCGGTCAGCGAAAATTTCGGGCACATCCGGGGCAATGTCCATCGTCACCCGTACCGCTTCGGCTTCCATGGTAGCACGCGCCGTGTTTAACGCCTCAATTAAAATATCGGGCACATTGATGTATTCATAATCGGTCGCTTTGGGGTGCATTTCATACAGCAGCAGCAGATCATTGGTATGGCCGATAATCTTCTCCACATTGCGTGTAATGGAAGCCAGCGCCACTTTGAGCGAATTGCCAGACATCGCCCCCTGGTTAATCAGACCCAGATAACCACGAATAGAAGTAAGCGGGGTGCGCAGTTCATGGGACAGAGTCACAATCACCTGGGACCGCAGCGCCTCTTGAGCTTCCAGGTTGGCATACGCTTCCTGTAAGGCCTCGTTCTTGAGGTTTAATTCGTTAATAACCGCCCGGTCAGTGCGGCGAATGTGGCCGATAATCTGGCGCATGAGGGTACGCAGCAAACTGGGATTGGTGCGGGCAATGGACATAAAGTCAGTTTCGTTGATCTCGATGACGCGACATTCTGTTTTGGTACGGATGGTAGCCATGCGCGAGGTTTCACCCAAGAAGGCCATTTCGCCAAAGTAACGGGTGGGACCAAGCGTATCTACCAGAATTTCCTGGTGATCATCGGCGTGAACAACAATATGCACTTCTCCTTCCTGCAAAAGGAAGAGGGAGTCCCCTTCATCCCCCTCCTGGAAAATGTCAAAATTGGCCGGGAAGGTACGCACCTGGGCGGCCTGCACCAGTGCTTCGATGTCATTGCGGCTCAGGTCGGGAAAGGCTGTGTGCAGCAGTTGAATTGTGTCATGGGTCAAAAGGGCGTTGGTTGTCATTGTCCACCTTTAGACCTGACCGGTTTCAAAAATCTGTCAGGTCTGGGCATTTTAACATAGGTGGGGGGATATAGTGTGCATAATTTACGGCCGTTTCACCCACCATGTACTTTGTTCCTACCGGCCCGACCCCTCCTTTATAATTCACGCCCCTTGAATGGTATGGTAGCATACCAAATTTATACTTGCTGCAAAAAGCCGGGCGCTGCTCCCGTATTGGTGTTGTATGGACAATTTTATCGGCAAGAAGATAGAGCAATTTTTAATTGAGTCGTTTGTGGGCAAAGGCAAAACCGGCTCCGTTTACCAGGCGCGTGACCTGAATCTGGATCGCTCGGTGGCCATTAAGCTGTTATCCCCCGAACTGGCTATCCATCCTGGCATTCAGCGCCAGTTGGCGCAGGCGGCCCGCAATGTCTCCTCCCTGACCCATCCTTCCATTGTCACGCTGTATAACTTGGGCAACCAGAACGGCCGTGCCTATCTGGTGACGGACTTTGTGAACGGCATCAGCCTGGACAAAGCTCTGCTGCGTCTGAACAGCCGCAGCCAGTTTATGCCATTGCATGAAGTGCTGCATATCATGGCGCAGGCGGCTGATGCGTTGAGCGCCGCTCACCAGGCCGGCGCCTTGCATTTGAACCTGAAACCCAGCAACATTCTCATCAAACGGCAGCAACGGCCGTCCCGCCCCGGCGATTTTTCCTTGCGCGCCATGCTGACAGATTTTGGCCTGGCGCTCATCCCCGAAACCGGCATTCAAACCGCATTTATTGACCTGCACAGTAACTATGCCTACTTGGCGCCGGAGCAATGCACCAATGGGGCGGTGGACGGCCGTACCGATGTTTACAGCCTGGGCATCGTTTTATATGAGTTGTTAACAGGGCGTGTCCCATTTGCTGTGCAATCACCCACTGAAGCAATTATGCGCCATTCGGTGGAGTCGCCGCTGCCGGTACGGGATTTGCGCCCGGACGTGCCACCTGCGGTCACAAATGTGGTGTATACCGCTCTGGCCAAAGACCCGGCTAAACGGTTTCAGATAGCCGAGCAGATGGCCGATGCCCTACGCCAGGCCGGTGAGGCATTATTGGTTACAGAAAATGGGATTGCCATACGGCCGTCTGTCCCGGCGCGCACCCGCACCCTGGCCGAATTGACCGGTCGTCACAAGAATGGGCTGGGAAAAGAAACAACGGCCGTGCAAACCGAACCCCCTACCCCGCCTGAATCCACTCTACCACCGGCGCGGCAACCAATTTTCAATTCACCGGTGCTGGCCTTATCCGAGACAATGCCGGTACAACCCCAGTTTGACACGCCTGTTTTTAATGTCGTGGCGCATGATGTGGACATTCAGGTCAACCACATCCCGGAAACGGCCCCTGCGGCAGGCTTAGGGCAGGCCGAAGTCCCGCCATTTACCGTGCCTTTTAACGAGGCGGTACCAGCGCAGCCTACGCCGCCATATGCCATGCCTGTGGCGGCCACGGCAGCGGTAGCGGACGCGCCCACCGACGTGCATGTGCTGGACGTACCGCCAGAGGCGGCCCAAATTGTCATCATTCGCCAGGGGCGTGGCCCTCGTCGGGCCACACTCAACAAACCCCAGATTTTGATTGGCCGGGCCAAAGACAATGATATTGTGCTAAACGCGCGCGACGTTTCCCGGTATCATGCCCGGCTGGATTGGGTCAACGGCCGTTGGCGGATCACCGATTTGGATAGTAGCGCCGGCACCTTTGGCGATGGTCATCGCCTGAGCGTCAATGAACCGGAAAGCTGGCTGCCGGGGCAGATCATGCAGATAGGCTCCTATTTTCTGCATTGGGCCGCCGCCACTGAACTGGAAACCACCGCCAATGTGGTTAACGAAGAGCCAAAAACGGAACTGTTCCAAGTGGCTCAGGACACCAGCCAGGTGCAAAGCACCAGCGGCCACTTCTGTGTGGCGCTGCATCCGGCGCTGCTGACCATGATGGCCGGCGACCAAACCACTGTCCAGGTGGAGCTTTTTAATCAAGGCCCGGCTACTGATACGTTGAAGCTGGCGATTAATGGGTTGCCGTCGGGTATCTATTCATTGACCCAGCATTTTTTAACGCTGGCGCCAGGCGCGCGAGCCAATATCCCCCTGGTGCTGCAACTACCAACAACGGGTACATTGATGTCTTATCGTATTGCTGCCGGCAATTACCCATTTGAACTGCTAGTACATTCCAAAACGAATGAAGCGGAGACGGCCGTTATCGCCGGTATGCTCATCGTGACCACCCAAGAGCATTTTTCGCTCAATCTGTGGCCGACGCAGATTGATGATGGTGACAATATCCGCATTCTGCTGCGCAATGAGGGCAATGTGCCCAACATCTACAGTTTGGTGGGGCGTGATGAAAAGAGCCTGGTGCAGTTTGGTGGGCAACGGGGCCGGATGCAGCTCAGGCCCGGTGAAGCAATTACCCAGGTCGTCACAGTACGCACCCGACAACGGCCGTTATTTGGCCGTGAGCAATTACTCCCCTTTGAAGTGGAAGTACGCACCGAAAACGGCCAGCAGCAGGTGAAAGCCGGACAGATACGGGTGCAACCCCAGGTGCCACGTTGGGCCGTGTGGCTCAGCACCGCCATATTTGTGCTGTTGTTAGGCGTATTGCTGGTGACGGCCGTGATCACCCAGGGCCAGGTGCAGTGGCAATCACCCGCACCGACAGACGTCACCCCGGCCAGCCAACCGCTGACCGACTCTCTCCATACTTCCCCCTTTTGAAAACCCGATCCTCTGCACTATAATCGTGCCAATTTTCACAGAAGGAGTTTAACCGGTTATGCAAACTGGAAAATGGTGGCGATTGATGATGGTGTTGGCGCTTTTGGTGGCGATGGTCGCACCGACGGCCGTATTTGCTCTGGAAAACAATGGCGGTAAACAAGAGGGCACGGCCGTGTCTTATCAGCATGAGGATGAGAATACGGAAGAAGAAGTGGGGGCGCAAGAAGGCAGCAGCGATGGCGTCGGTTTTGTCCTTACGCTCATTATTGGCCTTATTGCCTTGATTATTTTTGTGGTAGCCATTTTAGGGGCAGTCGGTTTGGGCATCATCGGCATTGGTTATGCCTCGGTTAGCCCCGGCGAAGAATAGTCACCCCAGCCATCAGGTTTTTGAAAAAACCGAATGGCTATTTACACAGCAGACCCGAAGGGTTTCAGAAAACCCTTCGGGTCTTTGTCGTTATTTTAGGATGTAGTGGGTGCCTTTTTTGGAGCCGATCTTGAGCAGAATGCTGCGGTCTACCAGGTCTTTGAGGTCCAGGCGCAGGGTTTCAGGCGTCACGTCCGGGCATAGCTGCTGGTAGTCGCGGCTGGTGATGCTGCCGTTTTCGCGCACAAAGGTGAGGGCGCGCGCCTGTCGTTCATTCATGCTCTTTGTCCATTTGGGCGTGGGGGCGCGTTCCCGTTTATTGTGCAAGATGACGGTGAAGAGGTGAGGGGTGGCTTTGAATTCGGGTGGTTTGTGCCCGGCCTGGGTCATCT
This sequence comes from Anaerolineae bacterium, assembly GCA_023382655.1. Classification (GTDB taxonomy): domain Bacteria; phylum Chloroflexota; class Anaerolineae; order Promineifilales; family Promineifilaceae; genus CAADGU01. The sequence goes on from JAHDWK010000003.1 coordinate 256,605, forward strand.
CCTCGATCATCTGGTCAATGCCCAGCCCCAACTCCTCAATGTAACCCCATTGGAACAAGCCACTCACCAGGCGGGGGTTGCGTGAGAAATGCTCCTCCACCAGGTTGTCTAGCGTCATATAACCGGGCAAACCACCGGGGCTGATGATTTCCAGCCGGTCGGCGTACATGCGCACTTCAATGCGCCGGCCACGAATGCGATAGTCGCGGTGGGCGACGGCGTTGACCAATGCTTCACGCACGGCAAAGCGGGGGTATTCCAACAGTTCGGCCCGTTCCAGGCCGTTGACGGTAGCGCCCACCCGCATTTCTTCAAAGATGATGTTCCAGGCGCGTTCGATGACGCGGGCCAGATTGCCGGAGATTTCATCGCGACGGCCGTAGCCAATCCCCCCATCTTCCCCGCGTGGCTCGGTGCCCGGAAAGCGGACAAAAGTGATGCCACTTTGGGGGAAGAATAGCTGCGGCTTTTTGCCAAACAATAAAATACCAATGGTGGTGGGATCCCCTTCCCGGTTGGTGGCCCCTATCTCATATAGCAATTCAGCCACATCTAGTGTTCGTGGGGCACCGCGTTCTTCCCGCCGGGACAGATAGTCACGGATGATGTCAGCATCCAGGTCATCCGGACGGGCGCCGGGCACACTTTCCGTTTCATATTCGGCGGTGTTTTTGCTGGCAGCCAGGTCGCGCACTTCGTCGCCACTGAGCGGGCGGTTTTGGCTACCGCTGCGGATGAGGACACGGCCGTCGTCCAGCGCATGGAGTTCCGTACTGCGCGGCACGTGCAGGCCAATGAGGACGCCGCTGCGCGTTTCCACCGGCTGCCAGGTGGTGGGCACGGGCGGGCGGCATAACCCGGCGGCTTCACGCAGCGCGCCTTCGGCTTCTTCTTCCCAGATGGAAGTGGTGGGACGGCCGTTTTCGTCCAGCCCCAGCACAATCAGGCCGCCATCCCCATTAGCCAGCGCCACCAGGCACTCCGCCAGTGGTTCAATGTCGGCTGCCGGTAAAAAAGCAAGGCGTGAACCCGGTTTTTCTTTTAACATAATGTGATTGATTATAACACAGTTCTGTGACGGCTATGGTCACAGAGATAAGGGGGCGCAAGCCGCAGTGGCTATTTTCTGCCTGGTGAATCAAGACCGGCGAAATACTCTTGCAGCAGGCGGTGAATGAAGATGTAACCACCGCCGACTTTATGCAGCAGGGTGTGGTGGGCGGTTTCATTGAGGAACTTGATCATGCGTGGTGGCATGTATCCTAACCGGGTGAGCCACAGACGTAACCAGAGGTAATTGAGGACAGTGCCGGCCCCATACAGGGCCGCGGCAATCCAGCCGGCCAAAATACCGGCCAACACGCCAAAGTCGGTACTCCAGAAAACGGCCGTTACCAGACTCATCACAATGGCAAATATCCCACCGGCAGCCAACGCGCTGGCGGCCGAAAACCAGATGCCCTGGTTGGGCATGGTGGTCGTGGGCAGCCGGTTGCCCCGTAAACCACCCAACAGGGTGAACAGCAGGCTGATGCTAAAGACGGTGCGGAAAATGGGATTAGGCCCCACGACCTGATATTCCACCGTTTCAAAAAGCGTCACCGCCACGATGCCCATGAGCAGTCCCATCACCGCGCCGTGCCATGACCAGTTTAACGCTTCCACCGTGCGTATATCGTTGCGGTAACTGTCGCCGTGAATAAAATGGGCCGTGAGGGCAAAGGAGAAGCCGGTGAACAGCCCGGATGCCAGACCAACCAGCGGGATGCGGTAGAGGCCAATCGTCAAAAAAGAAACCAGAGATACGGCCAAAGCGACGACGGCCGTTTGCCATACCTTGTCTCGACGACGTGGCCTATATGCTTCCCCCAGGCGGGCGCGTCTTTCATAAAACAGCACATCCACGCCACCCGCCAGCAGCCCCAACAAGAGGAACAGCAGTAAAAACAAAACCAGACTGAGCGTCGGTGCGGGAAGGGGCAAGGCGTCGCTAACGGCGTCTGACCAGATGGTGTCAAATCCGGTCAGCGTTAACCGCACCAGCAGCCAAAACATCCAGATGACAAAAGCCAACGAGAAGCCATCAATCAGACGCGAAGTCAGCACAAACAGGCGTTGGTGGTGGGGTGTGGGCAGCCAACTTGGCTGAATCTGTTCGATCAAGAACATGGTCTGGTTATGCACACTCATCTGACGGGCTAACCAGACCAGCCACGTTTGGGTTTGGGCCGGTGAATGGGTGAGAGAGCCTCGCCGGGTGAGCATCTGGTTGACATAAGTGTCAAATATCTGCGAGCGGAGATCGGTGCGGGCGGGGGACGGCACGGCCGTCTCGCTCTTCCCCGTTTCGCTCAGTAAACGCAACATCAGCGGCGATTGCCCAAGCTCTCGGAAAAGCGCATGGTCAGATTCAGGCGAGGGCAGGCCAACGGCCGTCAGGTATTCTTCAATTTGCGCCAGAGATAACGGCTGTAATAAAACAGCCCCGCTTAATTTCAGGGGGATGTTTAACGCCTGGTACTCGTCCTGGCGGCTGCACACCACAATACCCATCAGTCCGTGCGTCTGGCGAAAGTGATTGATGGCCCGAACGCAGGCAACCTGCTGGCGACTGGCAACTTCATCCAAACCATCTAAGAGCAAAATCAGGTCATTATCTTCCACCCATTGCCGCCCCAGTGCCTCAGGAATCTGATATTTGGCCGTCAATTCCGCCTCAATCCACTTTTCAAGGGGATCACGCTTTTCGGCCCAGGATGCCAGGTGGAGGATAACGGGGAGGGGCTGCGTCTCGTCGGCGCGGGCGCGGGCAATCAAGGCGCGGGCCAGGTCAATGAGGGTGATGGTTTTGCCACTGCCGGGCGCGCCCAGGATGAGCAGGGCGCGGTCAGCTTCCAGGAAGGCATCCAGAATGGTTTGGTTTGGGGGTGGGGTCACGGCCGTTTCCACCACGTTTTGCCAGGGATGGGCTACGGCCGTGTCTTCCCGTTCGCGCGCCACATCCAACCAGATGGCTCCCTTTACGGCCGTTTCCAGCACTCCCTGCACCCAGAAATGCGCCACCTTGTCGAGCAGGATGAGCCGCTTCCGCCTTTCTTGTGACAAGGTAACGGGGTGACCAGGGGAGATGGTGATGGGGGGTGGTCTGGTCACCGGGTCACCTGGCCACCCTGACTCCTGGTCAGGAAAGATCTGAGCCGATTCCGTCGCATCAAGGGCGCGGTAGTTGCCCACGGCCAGGAAAGCATTGGCTTCGGTTGGGGTGTGCAGGCCGCCACATTGGTGCAGCACTGCCAGCAGCGCCACCAGCACCAGCCGGTCATCGGCGTGGATTTTGCTCTTGTCCCGTTCCCAGTCGGAAACGGCCGCGCCGGAATAGCCGGCGTGTCCGATTTCGTCGCCAATCAGTTCGCCGAGCCGGGACTGGGTTAACGCTCCTCCACGCAGGGGATCACTGCATTGGCGGCGATAGAGACGCAGAAGATGGCCGAAGGTGGTCATTGGTCATTAGTCACTGGTCATTGGTCATTGGTCGCTGGTAAAAGTGGAACAAATGACCAATGACAAAGGACATTTAAGTGCTACTTGAGCGAATTTAAGTATCTCCCTGTTCAGCGTGTACACCGGATGGCCTATGGTGTGGCGCAATGATAACGCAGGCACGGCCGTTTTCGCCAACGGCACACAACCAGACATCCGATTTCTTCAAAAAACGGATGTCTTCCTAAGGAGATGAACATGACAACACAAAATGAAGTTGTTTCGGCGGTTCGTGAAGAGCCAAGACGGACAAACGGCCGTCCTGACGGCCGTACCCAACCCCGCCGCCCCTCGCCAGCTACCTCTGGGTTAGCTGATGGGCAAATGGTGGTGGTCGCCGCGCGATGGATTCTGGTGGGTGCCGGGTTATTCCTGGTGCTGTGGAATCCGGAGCCTCTGGGAGAATTACGTTTCCAGGTGGGTGTTTTACTGCTGTTGGCAGTGGTGAACTTTTTCCTGCAAGCGCAGTTATTGATGAAGCGACCCTCGCTGGAACCGGTGATGATTGGGGCCAGCGCATTTGATCTGTTGGTAATTACCTTGCTGATCGTTACCCAAGGTGGGTTTCAGTCGAACATCTACATTTTTTATTTCCCGGCGCTGCTGGCTATTTCAGTCGCCTTTAACCCATTTGTGGCGATACTTTTCACCGGCGGTGTCATTTTCCTTTACAGCCTGATCGCCCTGGTGGGTGGGGTTACGGCCGTTGGTGATGCGCAGTTATTCATTATGCGTGTGTTGATGTTCACGGCCGTTGCCTTCTGTGGCGCTCTCTACTGGCAGATTGAACTCAACCGGCAGCAAGCCGCGCGCCGGGCACAGCAAGAATTGTTAGCCGAACTACGGCAGTATCCGTAATCCGTGATTCGTGACCCGTAATCCGTGACCCGTCACCCGTGACCCGTTACGCATCACGCGGCATACAAAAGGAGTTTTCTCATGCAGGCAACAATGACTCGTCACCAGGAAGCGACCGAAGATATTTTCTTTGGGCAAATTGTCCTCATTTGGGCACGATGGTTTGTGATTATGGGGGCTGGTATTTATGCCCTGTGGTCGGCCAACACGGTGGGCCAACTCACCATTGCCATTTTGCTCATCGCCCTGATGATGGGCATCAACTTTTTTGTTCACGGCCGTTACCTCATGGAGCAGCCTATCAACCAATATTTACTGTTGGCCTTGAGCTTTGCTGACCTGGCCGTCATCACCCTCATCCTGATGGCCTGGCCCGGACAAAAAGGGTTGGCGAGCTTTTTATTTGTGCTGTATTACCCCATGCTGACGGCGTTTGCCCTGGTATTCCGGCCAGAGTTTACGGCCGTCTACACCATCATCACCCTCACCGCCTACATCATCGCCTGCCTCATTGGTGGCCTACACTTTATAGCTGACCCCAGCCAGGTGGAACTGCTGTTCATGCGGCTCATCACCCTGGCTTCTATGGGTGGTCTGGGCACCTATTACTGGCGTATCCAGCGCGAACGGCGGCGGGGGAAATAGTGAACAGTGAGCAGTAAACAGTGAGCGGTGAACTACTTACTGCTTACTGCTTACTGCTTACTGCTCACTACTTACTGTTCACTTCTTTCCAACAGCCGGAGGTTCACATGGCCCGCCAATCAAAATCGTGGCTGAAAAAAGGGCTGGAGGCTTTGCTCAAACCGGCCGAAGACCCGCGCCAGACGGCCGCTTATCTGCCCCAACGCCAACATGACCTGCTGCGCAACGTGCAGGCGGCGCTGGCAGATATTGCCCAGATGCGGGAGAAGTTGGTGGCGAAAACGGCCGTTATGCAATCCCGGCTGCCGGCATTAGAAAGGGAGGCCCAGTTGGCGTTGGGCAATGGGCAGGAAGATAGAGCCAGGTTAGCCCTACGTTGCCGTCAGGTCACGACCATCGAATTGCATGCCATCACCGGCCAGTTGCAGACCATTGCCCACAAAGAACAGCGGTTATTGACAGTGGAGCAGCACTTACTGGCCCAAATTGAGGCGTATGTGGCCCGGCAAGAAGCGATAGCCGCCCGTTACCAGACGGCCGTCTCCCAGGCGCAAGTGAACAAGGCGATCCAGGACATTTTCCACGATCTGGCCGATTTGGGGCAGGCAATTGAAGCGGCCGAAGCACATACTGACCATCTGGAAGCGCGCGCCGATTGGCTGGATGGGGCGCTGCGTGATGAGTTATTGATGGGCACGGCCGTGCCGCTGAATGGGGAGTATGTGGGGTTGGAGACGGCCGTGGAAGCGGAATTGGCCCGTCTGAAAACGGTAATCGGTGATCGGTAAACGGTCAGCGGTTTAGCAATGCCAAATACCGATTACTGATTACCGTTTACCGACTACTTGCTGAGCGCCAACCAATGGGCGGTGGCGTCTTCTTTGCACTATATTTAACTGAAAGGAGAAGATGGGTGAGGCAAAAGAAGGTCAAGTATGTATGTTAGTTGGGAGATTATAGAAGTTGTTAGTTGGGCGGTTTTTGTCATCGTTCTTATCTGGTTGTTACTTAAACGGAAGACAAATACGGCCATCCTGGACATGATTATAGGAGCCTTAGTAGGCTTGATTGCTGTTGCTGGTCTGTTTGTTATTACGGCTGTACAAGCTTCTTCAATTGAGGATATTCTGGACATTTTCCCGCCGCTTGTTTTTGTCACTGTGGCAACTGGCGTCCTCGGAGGATTAGCGGCGCATCGCATTGACGGCTTGTTAAAGGGCCTTGGTTGGGGATTAATATTGACTCTGGCAATAACCATTCCCACGCCCTTTCTTTCTATGCGGTATGCCTCATGGCGGTTTGGAAGCGGCACTGAAGCGAGTATGATCGGATCTCTCGTCCTCATGATAACATCACTCTTTCTCTCCACAATTCTGGGAGTATCGGTAGGTTTATCAATTGGAATAATACGCAGTCTACATCATCTTTTGAAACGAGCCGTAACCAATGAAGGATAAAGCGTGTTTTGGACGCTGCTAATAAGAAGGGATTATCGCTTTATAAAGGGCTAGCTAAGTACGCACCCTATCCCGCAACTGGCTCAAAGCCAAACGGCGAGCAGTGGCATCCTCCTCTGCTTGCAAGATGGTGGGTGGGGCGGCGCGGTCGCTGCATTGATCGGCCGTTAGCGGGCAGCGTTCGCACGTTTCGTTGATGTAGATCATGGGAATGGCCGGGTCGTCAGCAAAACGAATGGTCTGGCTCAATTCCGCGTCTACGCGGAAGCCGATGATGACGCTGCTGAGTACACCCGGATTGAGGGTCAGGGGCCGGGCCACGCCAATGCACAAAAACCGCTCCCGCGTCTGCACAAATTCCGACATTTGTACACCCACCAACGGGTGGTCATAAGTCGGGGTTTCCCCGTTCAACTGTTCACGCAGCAGCCGGATAGAAAGCCAGCGGCGGCAGTAATGTTCGTCCAGGCCAATGCCGTGTGGCACGATCAACTGATTGAGATTCAACTGCTTATACAGCACATACCGCTCATTGCCCATCTGGTGAAAACGCAAAAAGTGGTGGCGGATACCATAAAATTGGGGGATCAATTCGCTGAAACGGTAAAAGAGCATCTCCGGCGTGGCGTCATATTTGCTGAGCAAATCCAGCAACGCCTGTGGCTCCCAGGCAGCGCGGCCAAAAAAATCCTGCAAATCGGCAAACATCGCCTGGCGCGGCATGAGCAGTACGCCGCCAAAGTAGGCCGCCAGGTGATCGTTGAGAATTTGTTGGAAAGAGTCAATCCGGCTGGGGGTGGAGGCAAACGAGCGTTCCTTCAAACCCAGATGTTGGTAGCCTATTTCGCGGGCCAGGACGAAGTTGATCTGGTTGTCATGGAGGGCGGGGTTTACACAAAGATAGGGCCGTTTCCCCTCCACAAACACCGAACGATACCGCCGCAGCCGGGGATCGTCGGCAATGGCGGTGGTGTCAATCTCATAGCCATATTTCTGGCGTAAGACCGTTTCCAGCACCTCCCGTTGCACCGGAATCTGCCCCGTCAGGCCGTACTGGGCGCCTATCTCAGTGGTGAAGGCGACGGCCGTGTCCTCCAACTCCTGGAAATAATTCTCGTGAATCTCCTGGTATGAGCGCAGGGCGGCGCGCAAAAATTCCTCCTCCTTCAAATCATAATGGCGAGCAATGGCGATGACGGCGTGTAACAGGGCGCTGGCCTTTTCCGGTTCGCGCGTCAGCAGCGTTACCAGGTCGCCCGGTTCCAGGCCAAATTCCTCAAAGGGGAAGCGCTGGAAGGTGGCCGAGGCCAGCGTCGTTTCCAGGTGCGCCAGCGATTCATCCAACCGGATAGAGACCAGGTCGTCGTATCTTTTACCCAGCACCTCAGCGATCTTCATGATTTTGTCGCTGCGGGGATATTTGCGCCCTTTTTCTATTTCGGTGACGTAGGAGGGGGAAAGGTCACAGGCGGCAGCAAACTCGGTCAGCGTCATGTTCGCCTCCGTGCGCGCCTGCCGCATTTTCATGCCAAAGATGATATTAACTAAGTTTGCGCTCATTTGATCAGTGAGTGGTGGCAGGTAGCAGGCTGCAAGTACCTGCCACCTGCCACTCAATAGGTGTACTTGCAATCAGTTTTTAATGGCGCTCTATATAATGTAGAGAGCGCGGGGAAATGTGCCCGTTTACTGCGACGATATTATAGCGAATTTTCGCTAAAGGCACAAAATCGCCTGAAACCCCTTGACACAGTGCAGCATCAATCTGTATACTATTCACAGTTAGCGAAAATTCGCTAAGAAGAAATTTACACCCACAGAATTTTCCCACGGGTCATTCCGACGAGTCTTCGAGGAGGAATCCTTCTCAATTGACATAACCAGGGATTTCTCGCCGCAGACGGCTCGAAATGACAATTGTTCTGGTAGGCGCAAATGGCACAAGATTCCGTTCAGATTGTGGGCGAACTTTCGCCCAATTTTACAGAAATTCTCACCCCGGCGGCGCTGGCTTTTGTGGAAAAGCTGGAGCGTACCTTTGGCGAACGGCGGCGGGAGCTGCTGCACCAGCGCGAGCGGCGGCAGGCGGCCATTGACCAGGGCCAGATGCCCGACTTTTTGCCAGAAACGGCGCACATTCGCCAGAGCGAGTGGACTGTCGCCCCCATCCCCCCCGATTTACAAGACCGGCGCGTGGAAATCACCGGCCCGGTAGACCGCAAAATGATCATCAATGCGCTGAACTCCGGCGCGAACGTCTACATGGCCGATTTTGAAGATTCCCATTCCCCCACCTGGCAGGCAACGATTGAAGGGCAAATGAACCTGCGTGACGCCATCCGCGGCACCATCACCTTCACTAATCCCGACGGCAAACAGTACCAACTGAATGAACGAACCGCGACGCTGCTAGTACGGCCGCGCGGCTGGCATTTACCGGAGAAACATGTGTTGGTGCACGGCAGTGCCGTTTCCGCCTCTCTCTTTGACTTTGGCCTCTACTTTTTCCACAACGCCCACGCTCTCATTGCCAAAGGCACGGGGCCGTACTTTTACCTGCCCAAGCTGGAAAGCCACCTGGAAGCGCGGTTGTGGAACGACGTGTTTAATCTGGCCCAGGATGAACTGGGTATTCCGCGCGGCACGATTCGGGCTACCGTCCTCATTGAAAATATCCTGGCAGCCTTTGAGATGGACGAGATTTTGTGGGAACTGCGTGACCATTCGGCCGGACTGAACTGCGGCCGTTGGGACTACATCTTCAGCGTCATCCGCAAATTCCGCAACCATCCGCGCTGGCTCATGCCCGACCGCGCTGACGTGACCATGACCACCCATATGATGCGCTCCTACTCGCTGCTGCTCATCAAAACCTGCCACCGGCGCGGTATTCACGCCATGGGGGGCATGGCCGCCCAAATTCCGATTAAAAATGACCCGGCGGCCAACGACATGGCTATTGGCAAGGTGCGCGCCGACAAAGAGCGCGAGGCCAAAGACGGCCACGACGGCACCTGGGTGGCCCATCCCGGTCTAGTGGCGATTGCCAAAGAGCAGTTTGACCACTACATGCCCACACCCAACCAGATTCACCGTAAACGAGATGATGTGCAGGTGACGGCCGTTGATTTACTCGCCGTACCCGAAGGCCATATCACCGAAAATGGGCTGCGCGTGAACCTGGATGTGGGCATTCAATACATGGCTGCCTGGCTGGATGGTAATGGCTGTGTGCCCATTTATAACCTGATGGAAGATGCGGCCACGGCCGAAATCTCCCGCTCGCAAATCTGGCAGTGGGTACACAATCCGGGGACGAAGCTGGACGACGGCGAACCCGAAGCGGCTTCGGGCCGTGCGCTTACCCAAGAATTAGTAAACAACTTGATTCCCACTGTGCTGGCAGACATCAAACAATCGGTTGGTAGCCAGCCATTTATCAACGGCCAATATGCCCTGGCCGGCGAACTATTCCGGCAAATCATCAACGACGATAACTTCACCGAATTTATGACTTTGCCGGCGTATAAATTTTTGAATTGAGCAATTGAGTAATTGGGTAATTGAGTAATTACCTAAATTACCCATTTACCTAATTACCAATTTACCCACACCTGGAGGAATGATCTCATGTTAAAACAGTACGATGTCAGACAAATGGAAGAAAGTTGGAAATTTGATAAGCGGTGGCAGGGCATTACACGGCCGTATACCGGTTACGATGTCTGCCGATTGCGCGGCACCATTGTCATTGAGCATACCCTGGCCCGCATGGGCGCGGAACGGCTGTGGCAGTTACTCAACAAAGAGCCTTATGTCAACTCGTTGGGGGCACAGACGGGCAACCAGGCCGTGCAAATGGTGCAGGCCGGGCTGAAAGCCATTTATCTGAGCGGCTGGCAGGTGGCCGCCGACGCCAATCTGTCCGGGCAAACCTACCCCGACCAGAGCCTCTATCCGGCCGACAGCGCCCCCAATCTGGCCCGCCGCCTCAACGCCGCTTTGCAGCGTGCCGACCAGATTTACCACATGGACGGCAAAAACGGCACCTACTGGTATGCGCCTATTGTGGCCGACGCCGAGTCCGGTTTTGGCGGCAATTTGAACGCCTACGAATTGATGAAGATGATGATTGAAGCGGGCGTGGCCGGGGTGCATTTTGAAGACCAGCTCTCTTCGGCCAAAAAGTGTGGGCACATGGGTGGCAAAGTGTTGGTGCCCACCCGTGAATTTATCCAAAAGTTGGTGGCGGCACGGCTGGCGGCCGACGTGATGGGTGTACCCACCGTGCTCATCGCCCGCACCGACGCCGATTCGGCGCAGTTGATCACCAGCGATATTGACCCGGTAGACCAGCCATTTATCGTCCCCGGCGAACGCTCCCACGAAGGGTTCTACCACATTACCGGCGGCATCGAAATGGCGATTGCCCGCGGCCTGGCTTATGCGCCCTATGCTGACCTGATCTGGTGCGAGACCTCCACGCCGGATTTGGACGAAGCGCGGCAGTTTGCCGAGGCGATTCATGCCCAATTCCCCGGCAAGATGCTAGCCTACAACTGCTCGCCTTCCTTTAACTGGAAACTGAAACTGGATGAAGCGACCATTGCCAATTTCCAGAAGGAATTGGGCGAGATGGGCTACAAATTCCAGTTTGTGACGTTGGCCGGTTTCCATTCGCTGAACGCCAGCATGTTTGAACTGGCCCAGGCGTACAAGGAAGAAGGCATGGCCGGTTACTCTCGCCTGCAAGAGAAGGAGTTTGCCATGGAGAAAGAGGGCTTCCGGGCTATCAAACACCAGAGTTTTGTGGGCGCGGGCTACTTTGATGAAATCCAGCAGGTGGTGACGGGTGGGCTGGCTTCCACGGCGGCGCTGAAAGGCTCGACGGAAGAGGCACAGTTTAACCAGGTGTTTGTGCCGCACGCGGCAGCCGTGCCACCCACGGCCGTGTCGCAGGCAGCGGTGGTGGGGGACTGAGACGGTAATCGGTAAACGGTTATCGGTAATCGGTGAATAGGGAGAGACGGCCGTAGCGGGTACGGCCGTCTCTTTTTCTGTTATAATGCCGCCCCTCTGGATGTGGAATCTCTTATATACAATCATTGGCGAATGCAAATTCGCAGTACGACAAATCCTGCAAACAAATAGTTTGTTGCTATTATCACCATGAAAACAAAACCGCAAATGATCAAGGCTCACTCAAAGCAGATTGCAGATGAGTATCTGCGGTTAGGATGGACATTGCGCCAAACGTTTCGTGCAACCGACGAAGATGAGCCTTATGAATATCTCTTCGAGTGGTTGCGTGATGACGAGCCTCTCAATATTGATTGGAGCAAGTTTACACACAGATAAAATATCGCCTTGTCATTGTGCTTTGATGGCAATCACCCATCGAGCGAGCTAGGCCGCTAAACCTGATATTTGGCTGCTTGTTGCTAAAAGGTATTCCTATTTGGATAAGCGTTTCAATCTGGGGCGGACAGGTTGGGCTCAATGGTGCCGATGTCGGGGGTGTAGGCGAAGTAGTGGCTACGGCCGTCTATTTTAATCTCTTAGCGGCACAGGGCGGTTAAATTCGGCGGGCGCACGGCCGTTAAAGCGGGCATACAACGCGGCAGCCACATTCGGCGGCACCATGCTGGTCACATCCCCACCCAACGAGGCAATCTCCCGCACCGTCGTGCCGCTCAGGAAGGTATGCTCCTCGTCCGTAATCAGGCTCACCGTCTCAATTTCGGGGGCCAGCCGTTTATTGGCCAGCGCCAGCCGGAACTCAAATTCAAAGTCCGAAAAGACGCGCAGCCCCCGCACAAACACCTCCGCCCCCACTTGCCGTGCAAAATCCACCGTCAGCCCCGTAAACGGCACCACCCGGATGTTGTCCAGTTCCCCCAGCGCCGTTTTAATCATTTCCACCCGCTCTTCCACCGAAAAGAGCAGCGACTTGGTGGGCATGTTGTGGTCATACACCGCCACCACCAACTCATCAAAAATAGCGGACGCCCGCTTCATCAGGTCAATATGGCCGTAATGCACCGGGTCAAATGTGCCAGGGTATAAAGCGCGTCTGGTTTTCATGGGTGGGAATCCTCTCCAGTGAGACGCACTTTCAAAATGCGTCTCACTTTGGTCAACTAATATCTGTCGCATCCTCCCAAAATTGGGCAATGCGTTCTTTAAGCAGGGCGTGTTCTGGTTTTTCTAACTGCGGGTCATCGGCGAAGAGGGCGCGGGCTTCTTGCTGTGCTTTTTGCAGCATTTCCATGTCCAGCAGCGAGGCCAGCTTCAGTTCCGGCAAGCCACTTTGCCGCCGGCCGAAAAATTCACCCGGCCCACGCAGTTCCAAATCCTTCTCCGCCAGCACAAAGCCGTCGTTGCTCTGTTCCAGGGCGGCCAATCGTTCGCCCGCGCCGTTGGCTTCGCTGTCGGAGATGAGCAGGCAGTAGGATTGGTATTCACCGCGCCCCACCCGGCCACGAAACTGGTGTAACTGCGCCAGCCCAAAGCGGTTGGCCCCTTCAATGAGCATCACTGTGGCGTTGGGCACATCCACCCCCACCTCAATGACGGAGGTGGAAACCAGGATGTCCAGTTCGCCCTCTTTGAAGGCGCGCATCACCGCTTCCTTGTCGGCCCCAGGCAAACGGCCGTGAACCAGCCCCACGCGCAAATCCGGGAACACCTGCTCATCCAACCGCCTGTGGTCATCCACGGCCGCGGGCGCATCCAGCTTGTCCGACTCTTCCACCAGTGGGTAAATGACAAACGCCTGCCGCCCCGCCTTCACCTCCTTGCGGATGAAGGCGTAGGCCCGTTCCCGGTCCCGCCCCGGCAGCCAGCGTGTCTTGATCTCCTGGCGGCCCGGTGGCATCTCGTCCAGAATGGAGACATCCAGGTCGCCATAGAGGGAAAGCGCCAACGTGCGCGGGATAGGCGTGGCCGACATAGAGAGCAGATGGGGATTGTATTTTTCGCCTTGATTGCTGCCTTTGTCACGCAACGCCTGCCGTTGCTCCACGCCAAAACGGTGCTGCTCGTCAATGACCGCCAGCGCCAGACTGTGAAACTGTACCTGCTCTTGAATCAGGGCATGGGTGCCAATGGCCACGTGGATAGAGCCATCGGCCAGCCCGGCGTAAATTTGTTCGCGGGCGATGGTCGGGGTGCTGCCGGTTAGCAAGCCGGTGGTAATGCCCAATGGAGTGAGCAACCGGCTCAATCCCTGGTAATGTTGTTCGGCCAGGATTTCGGTGGGGGCCATGAGGGCGGCCTGATGGTTAGCACTGACGGCCGTGAGCATCGCCGCCGCCGCTACCACCGTTTTGCCCGCACCCACATCCCCTTGCAGCAGCCGGTTCATAGGCACACCGGCAGCCATGTCAGCAGTAATTTCACCAATCACCCGCTGCTGTGCGTCGGTAAGTTCAAAGGGTAGTGCCTCCTGGAAGCGGGTGAAGACGGCCGTGTCCGTTTCAATCTTGATACCGGGCTGTGACTGCCATTCACGACGGCTACCGGCCATGCCCAATTGCAGCAGGAACAGTTCGTCAAAAATGAGGCGGCGACGGCCGTTGTGCAGTTCTTGTTGGCTGTCCGGGAAATGGGTTTGCTCTAAAGCCACCGGCAGCAAGTCCAGGTTTTGCCGCTGGCGCACACTGTTGGGCAGGGGATCGGGCACACGCGGCGCCCAATGTTCGACGGCCGTGCGCATAATCTCACGCATCTTGTTGCCGTTCAGCCCTTTGGTCAGCGGGTAGACGGGCACGATGCGCCGCGTCTTGAGGGGGTCCAGTTCCAGCAGTTCCCAATCCGGCGAGCTAAACACCAGCCGCCCCAAAAACTGATCCACCGTGCCACTGAGCACAATCTGTGTGCCCGCTTTGAGCGATTCGGTCAGCCAGGGCTGGTTAAACCAGGTGGCCTGGATGTTGCCCGTGCCGTCGCTGATGGTGCTTTGCACAATGACCCGGTTGTTGGTGCGCCGGGCGCGGGTCTCCCAGATGGTGCCGATGACAGTCACCTGTTCGCCATATTGCAGCCGGTTGATCGGCTTCATCAGGGTGTAGTCGTCATAGCGGCGGGGGAAGGTGTAGAGTAGCTCCCAGATTGAGGCCGCGCCCAGTTTGCCCAACTGCTCGGCAGTTTTGAGGCCAACCCCTTTGAGGGCGCTGACCTGTTGGGACAATCCTTCGGGGTCTGGTTCCACCTGTTTGAAGGCGCGTTTGGGACGGGGCGCCTCTTCCGGTTCAAGCGGCTGGGGTGGCTCGTCTGGTTCTGGTTCGGTAACCGGTGAGCGGTTATCGGTAATCGGTAGCCGGGCTTCGGGCTTCGGACTTCGGACTTCAGGCTTCGGCCGTCTTTCCTCCTTTGTCCCTTGTCCCTTGTCGCCGGCTTTGCCCACCCGCTCTTCGCGGCGCTGTAGCTGCGCAGTCAGGTCGGCGATGGCTTTGGCGCGGGCTTCGGGGCCGGGCAGCCGGTCATACCCGGCCAATACATCGGCAATCTGTTCCACCAGGGCCGCGTCCAGTTCATCACCGGCTTCTTCACGCGCCTGCCCCACCCAAAAGGTGGCAAACTGACGAATACCGCCGACGACGGCCGTATTTTTGTATCCCTGTTTTGCTTCTAAATCTAAAACTCGTTGTAAACGATTAAATGATCGAGACATGAAATTTAAGCTCTAGCCTTCTTTTGGTCACATTTGTATTTCTCCCCTTTAGTGTAGCTTTGGATAGGGAAGAACGCTACTGGCACGGCCGTGCCCACTTCTCACACCAACTCCATAATCATCAGTTCGGTATCGTCTATGCCATCCTCGTTTATCGTGCCTACCACCAAGCCATGTTCCACAAAGCCGCACTTTTCCAGTACCCGGCGGGAAGCGATATTGTGTTTGGCGACGTGGGCATATAACGGCCGTGTCTTCTCATAATCCAAAAATTCGGCCAGCGCGCGGCTGGCAATGCCCTGGCCCCAGAATTCCTTGCCCAGCCAGTAGCCCACTTCTCGTTCGCCGAACTGTTCAAAACTCACCACATGACCAGCCACCTGTCCGGCAAAGAGAATGGTCTTCTGGACCAAATTTTTATCTTGTAAAACAGTGTCCCAAATCGCCATAAACTCTTGCCGCCCGCGTGGCGGGAACGCCGCCATTTGGGTGGCTTCCCCGTCAAGCTGCTGTTCATAAAAAATGGGCAGGTCAGTTTCTACCACGTCGCGCAGCGAGATGTTGCTGGTCATTGGGCTTCTCACTGTAAGAGATTAGGAGATCAGGAGATTGCAAACGTAGCCAATCTCCTGATCTCCTAATCTCTCAATCTCTCTATCTGGCCGCAATAGCCGCGAAGCCGACCGCGCCCAGGCCGAGGTGTGTGCCAATGGCCGGGGTGACTTCGGCGATGAGGGGTGGTTCGCCGGCCGGGAAGAGATGGGCGGACTGCTGCTGTAACTCCACGGCCGCTTCCGGGGCGCGCACGTGCAAGATGGCAATCCGTTCAAACGGGCCAAACTCCTCCACCAGCCGCAGCATCTCCGGCAGCGCCTTTTTACGGGTGCGCACCTTGGCGATGACGTTAATTTCACCGGCGCTGATCATCATCACCGGCTTGATTTGCAGCAATGTACCGATGCCAAACTGCGCCCAACTGACACGGCCGCCGCGCCGCAGCGATTCCATGGTATCAATCATGCCAAAAACGCGGGTGCGGGGCACACGCTCATTCAGGATTTGCACGATGTCGGGCAGAGTTTGTCCGGCGGCGAGGCTCTCTACGGCCGTCATCACCAACAACCCGCCGCCCAACGTAATCTGCTGCGAGTCAAACACATGCACGGGGCAGCTATTTTCGGCCGCTTCCGCGCCGATGCGGGCATTGTCATACGTGGCGCTGAGGGCGGCCGCCAGATGGATGGAGAGGATTTGGGTGGCCCCTTCTTGCGTCAGCCGTTCATACACTTCGGCAAATGTGCCCGGCGAAGGGGCAGCGGTGGTGGGGTACGGTTCGTACTTTTCCAGGTTATCGTAAAACTCCTGGCGAGAAAGCTCCACGCCTTCCAGATACCCCTTTTCGCCGATGTTGACATAAACTGGCACAGCGGTAAGGCCGTACTTTTCTACGATGTCCGGGGGGACATCCATGGCGCTGTCCGTGACGATTTTTATCATGGGAGATTAGGAGATTAGGAGATTAGGAGATTGGCGGAGAATAGAATCTCCCAATCTCTCAATCTCCCAATCTCATTTTTACTCTGCTCCTAAAATGTAGTAATAATGCGGCTGGCCGCCGGGCAGGATTTCCACTTCGATGTCCGGGTAGCTCGCTTCGATTTGGGCGGCGATGGTGGTGGCGTCGGCGGCCGTGACGTCCGCGCCGTAGTAAAGGGAGAGCAGTTCGCGGTCATCCAGTTCCATCATCTGCAAGACCGTTTGCAGGAGCTCGGTCATATCTGCGCCAGAGGCACAGAGACGGCCGTTCACCAACCCAATCATCTGGCCATCCCTCACCTCAATCCCGTCCAGGTTCACCGACCGGGTGGCGCGGGTGATTTCGCCGGTCGCCACTTCACGGGCGCTGGCGGTCATGGCCACGGCCGTGGCCTGCAAATCACCGTCCGGGTCATAAGCGAGCATGGCGCTGAAACCCTGCGGCGCGGTGAGGGTGGGAGCGACGGCTACTTCCTTTGGGCTTAAATCCCGTGCTGCTTCCGCCGCCAGGATAATGTTCTTATTGTTGGGCAAAATGATGATTTTGTCGGTAGGCACATCCTGAATAGCCTGGAAAATCTCCTCCGTGCTGGGGTTATTGGTTTGCCCGCCATTGACGACAAAGGCCGCGCCGAGGCTGCGAAAGATTTGCGCCAATCCGCTGCCTGCGGCCACGGCCACCACGCCAATTTGTCCCGGCTCAATGGTGGGCGGGGGGGGGGCGGCCGTCTGCCCACCATGCACGATCTCCTCCATTTGCATCTGCATATTTTCCACCACCACATCGGTGATGTGCCCCAGGCTGATGCCGTAGGAAATGGGTTCGCCGGGGTCTTTAACGTGGATGTGGACTTTAATGGTGGTTTCATCGCCGACGACAACGGTGGAGTCGCCCATAGCGTCTATGCGGGCGCGCACTTCGGCCACATTCAGGTTGCGCCCCATAAGGATGAATTGCACGTCATAGGGATTTTCCAGATGGCCGCCTTCGGGCATAGCCAGTTCCTGAGCGGTGATGGTGTGGGAAGCGGGGGCTACAGCTCTTGCCGCTTCATCCAGACTGCCCATCTGCCCGTTGACATAACGCAGCATTCCTTCCAACACATATACCAGCCCTTGCCCGCCGGAATCAACCACGCCCGCCTGCTTGAGGATGGGCAGCAGATCGGGGGTACGCTCCAGCGCCTGTTTGCAGCGCCCCAGGGTGCGTTCCAGCATAAAGCGCAGATCAAGACTTTTAGTGGCCGCTTCGGCCGCTTCTTCTGCGCCTTCGCGGATGACGGTGAGGATGGTGCCTTCTACCGGGCGCATGACACCGCCGTAAGCGGTATCGGCGGCCGTTTGCAGGGCGTTAGCCAGGTCAAGGGCGTCAAACGTTTCTTTATCTTTCAGGCTGCGTGCCAGACCGCGCCATATCTGGCTGAGGATGACGCCGGAGTTGCCGCGCGCACCCATGAGCGCCCCTTGCGCCAGGGCGTCAGCCATTTTGCCGGCGTGGGTATCCTCTTTATCCTGGACACGGCCATAAGCCGAACGCATGGTCAGCAGCATGTTTGTGCCCGTGTCACCATCGGGCACCGGAAAGACGTTCAGTGAATTAACGTGTTGGTGATTTTGTTCCAGCCAGATGAGACCGGCGCGCGCCATTTTTTTGTATTGTTGGCCGCTACAATGCAGCCATTTCTCCGGCACGGCCGTCATCTCGGCCACTGTGGGTTGGGTCACGTGGGTTTTCTTCCTCTCTTTTCTCTTCATCCACTAAGCAGTTTTACTGTTTACTGCTCACTGTTTACTGCTCACTGTTTACTGCTCACTGCTCACTGTTCCTCTCTACTCAACCGCAGCCCCTGCACATACACATTCACCTCATGCACAGGCAGGCTGAGGGCTTTTTCCAGGTGAAACTTGACGGTATGCTGAATGCTCTCGGCGACGGTTTTGATGCGCACGCCATATTCCACAATGACGTACACATCAATGACAATGCCGCCATCACGCAGGGTCACGTCAATGCCCCGGCGATTGTCGCGGCTCAGCAGTTTGGCAATGCCGGTAGCTACATTTTTCTCGGCCATGCCCACTACTCCGTAGCATTGGTTAATGGCCTGGTTAGCAATGGTAGACACGGCCGTTGTCGAAATATCAATCATTCCGTAATTGTCGTGTTGTACGGTCATATATTTTTTCAGGAGATTGGAGATTTACTCGAATCTCCAATCTCTCAATCTCCTGGCCGAATTGTATCACAAGCCCCCATTATGGGTTAAGCCAGGGTGGTGATCAGCACCCTTTTAGCGCCGGCAGCGAGCAGAGCGGCGTGTACGACCGTTTCCATTTCTGGCGTGACCAGGGCGATCATATTCCCGCCCCGGCCGGCGCCGCTGAGTTTAGCGCCTGAGGCGCCAGCAGCAATGGCGGTCGTGACCAGCCGGTCTAGTTCCGGTGAAGAAACGGTCATTTCTTGGAGCAGGGCATGATTTTCCACCATGAGCGGCCCCAGGGCAGCCACGTCACCCGTTTCAATAGCGGCGCGGGCAGCCTGGGTGATACGGCCGCAGCCGTCAAACAGTGCCTCGAACTTTACCGGGTTTTCCTGCCACTGGCGGCGCACGTCACCAACGGCGATTTTGGTGCTGCTGCGCACGCCGGTGTCGGCCACCAGCAGGTGCAGGGGCCGGGCCACGGTAAACGGTTCAATGTGGTTTTGGCGTTGCTGGCGAATGAAGTAGACGGGCATTTCGTAGGCGACAACGGTGTTGTCAATGCCGCTGGGCGTACCGTGATGGATTTTTTCCACTTCATAAGTCAGCGTGGAAACCCATTCAGGCGTAGCTAGATGGGACACACCCAAAAATTCCGCCAGGGCGCGGACGACGGCGGCAGTGATGGCCGCGCCGCTGCCCAGGCCGCTGGCCACAGGAATCTGGCTGCTGACGGTGATGGTCATGTCGGGCAAGGTGGGCAGGTTCACGGCCGTTTGCACCTGCCGAATCACGGCCGCCAGGGGATCATCCGGTGGGGCGTCACTGAGCAACATATCTTGTCCTAAGTCGGGGGCGATGAGGCGGATGCCGGGTTGCGTGGCGGAAGCGACGACGGCCGTGGCCCGCAGTTGGGTGAGGGGAATGGCGATGGCGGGACGGCCGTAGACCACCGCATGTTCGCCAAAGAGGATGATTTTGCCGGGGGCAGTAGCCATGAAGAGATTGGGAGATTGGGAGATTGGGAGATTGGGAGCGAGATTAATCTCTCAGTCTCTTAATCTCCTAATCTCAAAAAACATAGATCACCGCAAAAACGGTGAGCGCAAACAAAGCAATGGTCACCTGCAGCGGGCGGTCGCGTAGGGCGATCTCTTCCGGCGCGCCGCCTTCGTGGCGCACATGGATCAGGTACATATAGCGGAAGATGCCGTACATCAGGAAGGGAATGGTGAGCATCATGGTATGGTTGGTGGGCAACCCTTCGGCCAGAAAGGTGTACAGGCTGTAAAAAACCAGGACGCTGGTGGTGACCAAGCCTAACATACGGTCAATCAGATCCAGGTTGTATTCTTGCAGGATTTTGCGGTGCTTTTCGGCGTCTTCGCCCAGCAGCACCAGTTCGTGCCGCCGTTTGCCCAACACCAGAAAGAGCGCCAAAAAGCCGCCAAACAGGTAGAGCCAGGGCGAAAATCGTTCGACTTCAATAACGGCGACGCCGGAGGCAATGCGCAGCACAAAACCGAGCGCGACGATCATCACATCAAACAACACCACGTTTTTTAGCCAGAAGGTGTAAGCGATCTGGCTAAGCAAATAGGTGAGCAGAATGATGGCAAACACGGCCGAGAGGAAATAACCGGCGATGAGACTGCCCACAGCAAAGACAACAGCGGCGATAGCAGCCACGGTGGGACTGAGTTGGCCGGAGGGCAACGGCCGTAGCCGCTTTGTGGGGTGCTGCCGGTCACTTTCAATATCCCCCAGGTCATTCATCAAATAGACCGCGCTTGACATAAGGCACAAAAGTATAAAGGCTATAACCGTGCTTAATACACTTTCGGGTTCGTCCAATTTGCCATCAAAAAAGAGGGCGACAAAGACAAACCCATTTTTCGGCCATTGGCGCGGTCGCATTGTTTTGAGCAAAGCAATAAACACGTAAACCTCCTGTGGACGGTTATGCGTAATCGGGCTTCGGTTTACGGATTTCCGATTACGGATTACGGATTACCGATTATATGGCACGGCCGTGCCCCGTGCATCATTTTTCGTTCCCCACCATATCCTTTATAATGTCGTCATTCCGCCGGAAAAGTTAGTGCAGCAAAAAGCAATGGACGAAACTATAAGCATAACACGGGCGCCTCACGCCGGTTCAGAGATTTTGGTCGTAGATGATGTACGCGAAAATCTGCGACTGTTGGTGCGTCTATTAGTGGAACGGGGGTATAAAGTGCGGCCTATATCCAACGGCCGTATGGCCCTCACCGCTGCCCAAATTGCCCCACCTGACCTCATTTTGCTGGACATTCTCATGCCTGAACTCGATGGCTACCAGGTATGCCAGCAGCTAAAAGCGGACGAAACTACCCGCCACATCCCCGTCATTTTCATTAGCGCCCTGCACGAACAGATGGACATAGTCCGCGCCTTTGCTGTGGGCGGCGTGGACTACATCACCAAACCTTTCCAGACGGAAGAGACACTGGCCCGCGTGCACACGCACCTCACCATCGGCAAATTGCAGAAAGAACTGGCCCAGAAAAACCGGGAACTGCAAGCGCAAAATGAAAACCTGCAAGACGCGCTCAACAGCATCAAAACCCTGAGCGGCTTGCTGCCCATCTGCGCCAACTGCAAAAAAATACGGGATGATGACGGCTACTGGCACACGGTAGAAGCCTACATCCGCGACCATTCCGATGCCATTTTTAGTCATGGCATCTGCCCCGATTGCATGACCGAGTTGTACCCTGACTATAAGAGGTGAGGGACAATTGCCGGTTTAGAGTTCGTCAGCCACTTTTGCCAGTCGTTCGACGGCGCGTTCCAGGTCACTTTGGGCGGTGGAGATGGCAAAGCGGAGGTGGCCTTCGCCGCTGCGACCAAAGGCGCTGCCGGGCACGCTGGCGATCTGGGCTTTCTCCAGCAGCGTATCGGCCAATTCCAGGCTGTTTCGTTGAGAATGGGTAAAACGGGGGAAGAGATAAAACGCCCCTTCTATTGAGCGACATGCCACGCCCTCAATTTCATTTAACGCTTTGACCATAAAGTCGCGCCGCTGCTGGTAAGAGGCGCACATAGCGGCGATGTTATCTTGCGGGCCGTTCAGGGCGGCGATGCAAGCGTACATGGTGAAGGTGGCGGCGCAGGAGACGGTCTGGCCGTTCATGCGCGTGGCCAGCCGGATGATGTCCGGCGCGGCCACCAGCCAGCCCATGCGCCAGCCGGTCATGGCGTAGGATTTGGTCAGACCGCCTACGGTGAGGGTGCGTTCGGCCATGTGGGGGAGGGCGGCAATGGAGAGGTGGACACGGCCGTCAAACACCAACTTCTCATATATCTCATCCGCGATCACAAACAGGTCCGCTTCCAGGGCAACGGCGGCAATGGCCGCCAACTCCTCTTTGGTGAGGACACGCCCGGTGGGGTTACAGGGATTATTGACCATAATGGCTTTGGTGCGCGGGGTGAGCTTTGCCCGTAGCCGTTCGGCCGTCACGCGGAAATTATCTTCGCTGGGCAGGCTGATGGGCACGGCCGTGCCCCCCGCCAGCGTCACCATCGGTGGATAGGAAACCCAATGTGGCTCTAAAATCAGCACCTCGTCGCCCGGATTCAGCACCGCGCACAGCCCCAGATACAGTGCCCACTTACCACCCGGCGTCAGGATAATCTGGTGACGCGGGTCGGGCACGGGTACGCCATTTTCCCGCGCCATCTTGGCCGCCACTGCCTCTAGCGCCTGGGGGATGCCTACCATAGGCGCGGGATAATGGGTACGGCCGTCGCGCAAAGCGGTAATCGTGGCCTGGACAATGTGTTCCGGCGTATCAAAATCCGGGTCGCCACCCGCCAGGGCGATTACGTCCAGGCCCGCGGCCTGCATCGCTTTGGCTTTGTCGTTCACCGCCAGCGTCATAGAGGGAGGCAAATCCCGCAATTTTTGGGAAAGTTCTTTCATAGATTTCCTCCTTTGCGTAGAGCGATTTGGAAAATCGCTTGACAACTGTGGCCTCTACGTCCGATTTTGCATTGACCAACCGTTAAGAATGGTAGACAATGCCCCCTTGGGCGCTGTTTGTAGTGACTGCTTTAGCGGGCGAAACTGGCTAAAACTGTTACCACAAACGTATAACATTTCGGGGGGAAGTATAACACAAAAGCACAGAAGTGTTTACATAAGAGGTGAAATCATGAGAAGAATGAGTTTGTTGCTGATACTGTTAATGGCCGGGACGGGGCTGGCCTTTTGGCTGGTCGCCCGGCCGGCGCCGGCCGCCAACCACCCCACGCTGGAACATGAGATTGTGGTGGTGCGCGCTTATTTTGATGATCCGGCCATTGTGGCCGTGGTGGCCCGCACCCAGGAACCCTGGGAAGTGGATTACCACAAGAACTTCATGGTTTTGGAAGTGGACGCCGCCGAATACCAGGAATTGGAGCGGCTGGGGCTGCGGCTGGAGGTGGACGCGGAGCTAACGGCCGAGATCAATAAAATCCGCCTGCCGCTGCCTGACCAGGTGAGCGGTATTCCCGGCTATCCTTGTTACCGCACGGTGGAAGAGACATTCGCCACGGCCGTGGCCCTGGCCGCCAACTACCCCACCCTGGCCGAATGGATAGACGTGGGCGACTCGTGGGAAAAGACCGCCGGTTTGGGTGGTTATGATATGCAGGTGTTGATCCTGACCAACGAGGCGATCCAGGCTGATAAACCCAAACTGTTTGTCACTTCGGCCATTCATGCCCGTGAATACACCACCGCCGAATTGATGACCCGTTTTGCCGAATACCTGATCTACGCCTACAACACCGACGCCGACGCCACCTGGCTGCTGGATCACCACGAAGTTCACCTGATGTTGCACACGAACCCGGACGGCCGTAAACAAGCCGAAACCGGCCTCTCCTGGCGCAAAAACACCAACCAGAATTATTGCGGGCCTACATCTTCAAGCCGAGGAGCCGATCTGAACCGTAACTTCCAGTTCCAATGGGGCTGCTGCGGCGGCTCCAGCGGCAACGAGTGTAGTGAAACCTTTCGCGGCCCATCCCCCGCCTCTGAGCCAGAGGTGCAGGCAGTACAAAATTACATCTTCGCCAACTATCCCGACCTGCGCGACCCTGACCTGAACGCGGCTGCCCCTGTCACCACTACCGGCATCTACCTGGACATTCACAGCTACAGCGAACTGGTGTTGTGGTCCTGGGGTTTTACCGCCACACCCACCGCCAATGGCACGGCTTTGCAGACGTTGGGCCGCAAAATGGCCTACTTCAACGGCTACTTCCCCGAACAAGCCATTGGCCTGTACCCCACCGATGGCACCACCGATGATTTTGGCTATGGCGAGTTAGGCTTGCCCTCTTATACCTTTGAACTGGGCACCGCCTTCTTCCAGGGATGTGGGTTTTTTGAAAACGACATTATTCCCGGCAACATGCCCGCCCTGATCTACGCGGCCAAGGCGGCGCGTGAACCATATCTGGCCCCGGCCGGGCCAGAGCCGCTAGATGTGGAAGTGAGCGAGATCATCGTAGAATCGGGCACGCCGGTGACACTCACGGCCGTGCTCAACGATACTCGCTACAACAACCAGAACGGCACGGAACCCACCCAAAACATCGCTGCCGGCGAGTATTACCTGGACACGCCCCCCTGGATTACGGAAACGACGCCGGTGGCGCTGCCGCTGACGGCCGTAGACGGCAATTTTAACAGCCCGGTCGAGGCGGCTTATGCGGTCATTGATACCTCGGTGTTGGCCGACGGCCGTCACCTCATTTACGTGCGGGGTCAGGACGCCACTGGTCAGTGGGGCGTCGTTAGCGCCGCCTTCCTCTTTATTGTGGACCCGGCCATCGCCCCCGTGTTGGCGGGCGAAGTGTCGGCGGCGGATACTGGCTTGCCGCTGGCGGCTACCATCACGGCCAACACCATCTTCCAGACTCAGACCGATCCGCTCACCGGCATTTACCAGATGCAGGTGATCAGCGATACATATGCGATCACGGCCGTGCCCGACGACCCCAATTACGCCAGCGCCACCGTCAGCGGCATTGTGGCCCAAAACAGCCAGACCGTCGTGCAAGATTTCCAGCTTTACCCCTATTGTGATGTCTTCTTTGATGATGTGGAAGCGGGCAATATCGGCTGGACATTCGATCCCCCCTGGGCCATTACCACTGAAGCGTCGCACAGCCCCACCCACTCCTGGACAGACAGCCCTGGCGGGAATTACACCAATAACCGCAACATTGCCATTACTTCACCCATCATAGATCTGACCGACTACACAAATATCAGGTTGAATTACTGGCAAATATGCGACACCGAAGCCGATTACGACTTCTGTCATGTAGAAGTGTCTGCTGACGGCGGGACAAACTGGTACGAAATTGGGAGCTTCGATGGGCCGCATACACAGTGGGAAGAGATAACGCTGGATGCTTCGCTGCTGGACAATCAGGCCAACGCCCGCATCCGCTTCCGCTTCACGTCTGACGTGTCGTTGGTGGATGATGGCTGGCATGTGGATGATATTCGGCTGCGCGGGGCCGGGCCGGCCTGTGTGGATTATGTGGCGCCGAATGCCAGTTTCACCACTTCTAGCCCGGATGCTTTGGGCGAAGCCACCCAGTTTAACAATGAATCTACTGGCTCTGAACTGACCTTTGCCTGGGACTTTGGCGATGGCAACAGCAGCACCCTGGTGAACCCCGCGCACACCTATGCCGCTGTCGGCAGTTACACCGTCACCCTGACGGCAACGAATAACCTGGGCAGCGATGTAGCTACGGCCGTTGTCGAAATCTGGAACGCACCCCAGGCCAGCTTCATCGCCCCATCGTTGCTGCCGTTGGGGGAAACGGCAGTCTTCACCAACACCTCCACCGGCGACAACCTGACCCACCTGTGGGACTTTGGCGATGGCAATACCAGCACCGAGACCAACCCCAGCCACCTGTACGCGGCCGAAGGGGATTACACCGTGACGCTGACGGCACAAAATGAAGTGGGTAGTGATGTGGCCACGGCTGTTGTTTCCATCTTAGCCATGCCCCAGGCCGCCTTTACCGCCACCAACCCCACCGAACTGGGCAGCGCCACCATCTTCACCAATACCTCCACCGGCGGCGCACTCTCCTTCTGGTGGGACTTTGGCGACACCACCACCAGCACGGAAAGCAGCCCCAGCCATACCTACGCCACCACCGGCACATTCACCGTCACCTTGACGGTGAGTAATGCGGTAGGGGTGGATGTGGCTACGGCCGTGGTGGAAGTCATCGCCCCCGTCGTCACCCCCGGTTACACGCTGTTCCTGCCGATCATCGTGGCATCGTTACCTGAGTAACGAGGGAAGCGTAATCCGTAGCCCGTAATCCGATTACGGGCTACGGATTACGGAACGCAGGCGTTCCAAAAACTCGCTGAGGATAATAGCCGTAGCCCCCCAGACCATGTGCCCACCTACATCGAAGTAGGGCACAGTCAGGCGATACTCCTGCCGTTCAATGACTCCTTCGCGGCGGCTGTCTGGTTGCAGCAAGTAGCTGAGCGGCGTCTCCAGTAGTTCGGCCACTTCATTTGCTGCGAGCGTAAACAACGGCCGTACTCCACTATGCACCCACCCCACAAAGGGATGCACTTCAAAGTCGGAGGGGGGAATCCAGATGGGGGTCAATTCACCGAGGATGGTAATGGCGGACGGCCGTACCCCCACCTCCTCCTCCGTCTCCCGCAGCGCCGCTTCCGCCAACGTCTCCCCCGCCTCCGCCCGCCCGCCGGGAAACGACACCTGTCCCGCGTGCGAATTCAGGTCATCCCGCCGCCGCGTCAGCGCCAGATGTAGTTCTTCCCGGTGACAATACAACAGCAGCAGCACACTGCCAATACGCACCGTGCCCGGTAAATCCGCCGGGCGGCTGGCCGGGCGCGTCAACGGCGCCATCAGGTAATGCGCCGCCTGGCTGTCAAACGGCGCCAGCGCCAGGGCTGCCTGGATGTGTTGTAAGGTGATGGGAGACATGGGGCGTTATTCATAATCCGTGAGCCGTACACCGGCATTACGGTTTACGGATCACAGGTTGGAGGCAACCATCGCTTCAGAAGCACGGAAGACGTAACCCAGTCCCCGCTCGGAGGTGATGTAGCGGGGGCGAGCTTTGTCTTTGTCCTCAATTTTGCGGCGCAGCCGGTGCAAATGCACATGCAGGCGGTCTTCAAAGGCCGGTTCATGTGGCCAGAGGCGGCGCAAAATGAAGTCGGTATTCACGGTGTGCCCGGCGGCACGCATCAGGATGAACAACAGTTTGGTCTCGGTGGGGGTCAGCGTTACCGGTTCGCCGTATACCAATGCCTGGCGACCGGGAAAATCAATGTTGAGCCGCTCGTCTACGCGGGTCACGGCATCCAGATCATAGGCAAAAGTACCCATGCGCCGCAAAACGCCCTTCACCCGCGCTATCAGTTCCCCCGGCTTGAACGGTTTGGTAATGTAATCTTCGGCGTGTTCTTCCAACCCCTGAACGACCGTTTCTTCTTCGTTCACGGCCGTCAACATCACCACCGGCACATCACTAAACTGGTGCAGGTTATAACAAAACTCAAAACCACTCATGCCCGGTGGCATATGAATGTCTACAATTGCCAGATGGGGCAGCCCTTTTTCGGCCAGATGCGCCAGGGCTGTTTCCCCTGATTGCGCCGTATTGACACGGAATCCGGCCTGCTCCAGAGCGTGCTGCACAATACGTAAGTTAAACGCGTCATCATCCACAGCCAAAATTTTGGCTCCTTGTTCCACAGAATCACTCATGTTTTGCACCCTCGTAATTGAAAATATAGCCTTTGTTGCGCCGGGAAACGATGTATTGGGGTTCAGTGGGCGTCAGTTCAATTTTGCTGCGCAGGCGGTGGACGTAAACACGCAGCCGGTCTTCATGCGCTTTGGGAGCATCTTCCGGCCACAGCCGCCGAATAAGGTAGTTAGTGGTCACCAACCGACCGGCGGCGCGCATGAGCAGGTAAAGCAGCTTGGTTTCGGTGGGGGTGAGCATGACCTTTTCCTGGCGGACAATGGCTTCGCCCCGCACAAAATTGACGGCCAGATCACCGTTGGCGCGTGTATAACTTTCCAGAGGTAGGGCAAAATCCCCCAACCGGTGCAACACCCGCCGCACCCGCGCCGCCAACTCTCCCTGGCTCACCGGTTTTTTAATGTAATCTTCGGCATAATCTTCAATGGCCTGAATGATGACATCCTCATCATCTACGGCCGTGAGCATGATCACCGGCACATCACAAAATTGATGCATTTTGTCACAAAACTCAAATCCATCCATACCACCGGGCATGTTAATATCCACCAGCGCCAGGTGTGGTAGCCCCATTTGTTCCATCACCACCAATGCTTCTTCGCCTGATTTGGCCGTCATCACCTGGAAACCGGCATCCAGCAAATAGCGCTCGGCGGTATACAAAGAAGTATCGCTGTCATCTACAACCAGAACACGGGAAGGGGGAGAAGAAGGAGAAGCCAGATGTGTCATCAATCGGTTGCCTGAAAATTGCCACTTTCATTATGGTTGTTACTTCCTGTCTCGTGGCCTGCCAATTGTAACAGACCTGTTCCAGTGGCTCAACATTCAACGATACGTCAAATGACGGAGAAAAACGGCCGTCATTGTTGGCTTTTGTTGTACGACCGTACGGATTGCCCCTGCCTTAACTACGTCAAATGACGTACCTTTCTCCCCCTAAAATGCACTATATTGCGGATGAGAAGCATCCCATCATCCCCTATGATACGCGGCGGTAAACAGTGATGATCAGCGTCATGACTCCCGCTGCTATTCGCTTGAAGAAGAAGAGGCAAAGAGCCATCCACTGAGCAGTAAGCTGTAGATGGCTCTTAATTTTTGCCAGATTAGCACTTGTCTGAAAGATTGCATTAGAGATTGCCAATGGAAGGCTAAACATACCCCAATCTCTCATTTACTGACATTAAAATATAGCCGATTTTACAGACTTTGAAGGAGAATAACGATGGATTATTACGAGAACTTACAGATCAATGGGCACCCCCCTCAACGTCGCCTACGCAAACCTCCCTGGCGTATTGCCCTCACAGCCAACCTCAAGAGCCAGATGTATTGGCAACCAGGGCAACCGCCAGATGCCGGCGCCGAATTTGACGCCCGCGAAACGGTGGAGTCCATTGCCGCCGCGTTGGAAGCCGACGGCCATTTTGTCCACATTTGTATGGCCGACCACACCTTGCCCGAAACATTTATCAATTTACGTCCCCAGTTTGTCTTCAATATTGCCGAAGGCATGGGCGGCGACGCCCGCGAAGCCCATGTGCCCGCTTTGTGTGAACTGATGGGCATTCCTTACACAGCGTCACGGGTGCTGACCAATGCCCTGTCCCTGGACAAAACGCAGACCAAGCGCATCTGGCACAGCATGGGATTGCCCACCGCCCATTTTCAGGAGTTTACCAGCAGTGACCAGCCGGTTGACCCGGCACTGCCCTATCCGCTTTTTGTCAAGCCGGCCCGCGAAGGCACGGGCATGGGTATGGGTGAAGAATCCGTTGTGACCAACGAGGCGGATCTGCGAACGCGGGTGGCCTGGGTGATTGAAACGTACAAGCAGCCGGCGTTGGTGGAAGAACTGCTCACCGGGCGTGAATTTACGGTGGGGTATATTGGGAATCCGGGTTTTCCGGGGGGACGGACACGGCCGTACCTGTACAATTTTGAAGGCTACCATTTCTTCCCGGTGCTGGAGATTGATGCCAGCCGCAGCGTTACCCCCGGCGTTTACGGCCACGCCGCCAAAGCGCTGGAACTGGATGAACATGGCGCGCCGGCGTACCTCTGCCCGGCCGATATTTCCGTTGAACTGTGTGACCAGCTTTATACGCTTACCCGGCAGGCCGCCGAAGCGGTGGGCGCGTGTGATGTCTCCCGTATAGATTTTCGCCTGAACGCGGCGGGGCAGCCAATGTTACTGGAAATTAACACCCTGCCGGGGCTGAACCCGGCGGTGAGCGATGTGTGCATTATGGCCCGCGCCGAAGGGCTGCCCTATGAAACGCTTATCACCGAAATCCTATACCTGGCGGCGGAACGGTTTAACTTGCCGCGACCCGTGATGCAGCCAATGGGGGGTACGGCCGTAGCCGAACCCGCCCTCCTCCTCCCTCGTTCTACTTCCCACTCTGGCCACTCTTCTGGCCACTCTTCTGACCACTCTCGTTAACTCTCCAAAAACACGTTTGTAGTAGGCGATTTATCGCCTGCTTATCTCGCCCAAGCGCCTACTACAAACATTTTGTCACCCGGTACTAATGCCAGCGCGCCCCAATTTGGGGATAATGGACTATACTGGCGGTGGCCGGTTTCTAACCGTGCCACCGCTGTATAAATCCAACCACTATTGATGACGAGGACTAACCCATGAATGAATTAACCCCCACCATTCACACCCGCGCTCCGTTTTGGCAAGATGTACCGGCCGAAAAATGGACCGATTGGCGTTGGCAAATGAGCCATCGCCTGAACAGCCTGGAAGAACTAGGCCAGGTAGTCAACCTGACCGACAGTGAGCGCCAGGCGCTGCAAACCAACAACCTCTTCCGCGTGGACATCACTCCCTATTTCGCCAGTCTGATGGACCCGGATGACATCCACTGCCCGGTGCGCAAACAAATCATCCCTACCAGCCGCGAAATTATACCCTTTGAAGCGATGATGGAAGATTCGCTGGCGGAAGATAAACATTCACCCGTGCCGGGGCTGGTGCATCGTTATCCGGATCGGGTACTGATGCTCATTACTACCCAATGCGCCAGTTATTGCCGCTACTGCACGCGCAGCCGTATTGTGGGTGACCCCGGCGAAACGTTCAGCCGTCAGGAGTTTGACGCCCAAATTGCTTATATTGAACAGACGCCGCAAATCCGGGACGTGCTGCTCTCCGGCGGCGACCCGCTGGTGCTGGCCCCCAAACAGCTAGACATGATCCTGGGGCGCTTGCGGGCCATTCCCCATATCGAGATTATCCGCATCGGTTCCCGCGTACCCGTCTTTCTGCCGCAGCGAGTGACGGATGAGTTTTGCGAGATGCTGGCGAAGTATCATCCGCTGTGGATGAATATCCATGTGAACCATCCCAAAGAGATTACGCCCGAACTGGCAGCAGCATGTGATCGGCTGTCGCGGGCGGGTGTGCCTCTGGGCAACCAGAGTGTGCTGCTGGCGGGGGTGAATGATTCCGTACATATCCAGCGGCAGTTGGTGCATGAGTTGGTGAAGATTCGGGTACGGCCGTATTACCTCTACCAGTGTGATCTGGTGAAAGGGGCCGGCCATTTCCGCACCAGCGTCAGCAAGGGAATTGAAATCATCGAAGGGCTGCGTGGCCATACTTCTGGTTATGCCGTACCCACCTATGTGGTGGACGCACCCGGCGGTGGCGGCAAGATTCCGGTGATGCCCAATTACATCATTTCACAAGGGACGGGCAAAACGGTGCTGCGCAACTTTGAAGGGTTTATTACCACTTACGCCGAGCCGCTGGATTATGACCCGCATGAGGTGGAGTTGCAGCAGTATGAAGTACACCGCCGGTTAGAGCCGGGGCAGGAAGGCATTTTTGGGTTGCTGGAAGGGCAGCGCATGACCATTGAGCCGGAAGGGTTTGACACGACTCATGCACGGGGCGGTGGCGAGCACCGGCTGCGCAGCGGCGATCTGGCGGCCAAATGGCAGCCGCTGGGTGTGGGGGCGATGGAAGGCGAAAGCATCAGCGCCCAAAAGCCGAAACAGGTCGCGGACGGCACGCCGGTGGGTGAGCCGGAAACGGCCTTGTCCTAACAGTCTATCTCCTTTTAATCCCGGTGAGCGACCAACCAGATACCAGCCTGATTTCTCTCATACACAACCTGCCGGGCATGGTTTACCGCTGCCAACCTGATGCCCAACGCTCACTTCTGTTTGCCAGCGATGGCTGCCTGGAACTAACCGGCTATCCGGCAGTTGTACTGGTGGCAAACAACACACTGACTTTTGCCGATTTAATCCAGGAGAGTGACCGGCGCGGAGTGTTTGAAGAATTGGCGACGGCCGTACAAGAGGCACGGCCGTACCGCTGCATTTATCGCATCACCACCGCCACCGGTGAACAACGGTGGGTGCTGGACAAAGGCAGAGCCAGCACACAACCAGACGGCGCGGTGGTCATGGAAGGGTTTATCACAACCACCTACCCCAACGCTCACGTTTTGTTGCTAACCAGTTTCAGCGAGGATGATCCCGTTTTCACAGCGGTCAAAGCCAGCGCCATGGGCTACCTGCTTCAAGAGTCCTCATTCCAGGAGTTGAGGCAGGCGATTCGCCATGTGCCTGACGGCCGTGCCGCCCTACAACCAAATAGTACCCTTAAAGTCATCCCGGAACTTAACAAACCATCTGCTCGTCTCCCGGTTAGTGAAGAGCCGCTCACTGACCGGGAAATCGAAGTCCTCAAATTGGTCGCTCATGGTCTGACCAACCAGGATATTGCTAATCAACTGGTTGTCAGTGAACGCACCGTGCGCACGCACCTCAGCAACATCCTGGGCAAACTCCGTCTGGTAAACCGTACCCAGGCGGCGCTGTATGCCCTGCGGCAGGGGTTAGCCACGCTGGACGAATAAATCGTATGGCAGCAGACAAAGAAAAAGAGAGGGCAGGTGCGAAACCTGCCCTCTCTTTGTTTTAGGGCATACCCCTAACCGACTTTAGTTTTCAGAGAAGGTGAAAACCACGCCGTTTTCTCCGCCATGTTCGTTGGGCCAGTAGGCGTCCGCGGCTTCGTCATTCAGCCAGCTTTGCCCGTTGACCAGATAGCGGAACTGGTAACGGCCGTCCTTGGGCAGGCGAACTTTGGTGCGGAACGGGCCATTCTTAACCGGTTTCATCGCCACTGGGGTCCACCCATTAAATTCACTAACTAATACCACTTCCTGGGCATCAGCATTGTTGACTTCAAAGGTAACTTCACACTCTTCACTTGTTTTGAAAAATTTCTTCTTAACCATTTTGTAAAATCTCCAATTACATAGAAAAAGCCGCCCATTGGGGAGCGGCTCTTTTTTTTCAGGGTCCCTCCTGGTCTAAAAATTCGCCAGGACCGAGCACATTATAAGCATAATGGTTGATGTGTCAACTATCGGCTTGAAAGATTAAAGGAACATGATTGCCTCAGGGCATGAAGCTGCGAATCAGTGCCATCGGGTTCAGTCCATTTTCTCCGATCAGTATAGAGATAATCTCGGCAGCCGGTTGCCCCTTTTGCCATAGGGCCTGCAAAAATGTGCCGGCTGCGGGGGAAAGCATCCACTCTTTGCCCACCTCAACTTCTAACCAGGCTGCGATTTGCGCCGCCAACATCCAGGCGCGAAAGTATTGGGCGTTGTAATAGC
This sequence comes from Anaerolineae bacterium, assembly GCA_023382655.1. Taxonomy (GTDB): domain Bacteria; phylum Chloroflexota; class Anaerolineae; order Promineifilales; family Promineifilaceae; genus CAADGU01. Next base: position 289,999 of record JAHDWK010000003.1, read on the forward strand.
CATCGTCCACATCCAGCAAATGGTAAGCGGGAGAGATGTTTAGCCCCAGATGTTCCTGAAGGACGGCCGTGTAAAACCCCGCCGGATCAGACAACCCTGTGTGCAATTGGTTCTCGTACAATACTTTGGCCGCGCAGCGCCGGGCAAACAGCAAGCGCACAAAACGCATGTAATCCACATAGGCACTGTAATCAGCTGTCCCCAACAAGTCGTTTAACCATATGGGATTCGTGGGTAGTTGCTCAAACAAAAAAGCATAAGCCTCTCCCACCGAATCATCGCCCAGGTAGCGCGTGGCAAAAGGAAGATGGGCCGGTATGTGACGGCCGTGTAAAGCGTGCCCCAATTCGTGGAACACGGCTTTGTAATCCTGATGCCCCCCCGCCGGATTGACCACCAGTTTAATGTCATCCGGCACATGCACAAACGCGCAAAACGGCCGTGGTGACTTGCCCTCTCTTGGCGCCAAATCAATCTCCAGGCCGGTCACCCGTTCCAGAGAAAAACCTAACAAGTGGGCGGCCCTGTAGACGGCCGCTTGCAGCTTTTCGGCCGGAAACAAACCATCAAACTGATTGCCCCGCAATAAATAGAACATGTCGGCCGCTTGCGGTTTGGCAGCGCCTAAAATTGTCTGGCTCCAATGGCTGAGAGCGCGAAAATAGGGAACGGCCGTTTCCTTCAAAAATGCTTGCGCCATCAATTCCAGGCTTTCTAGGCGCAGCCCATGCAGTTCATCACACAGTGCATGATACGTTTCAAAACCCAAGAAACCTGCCTGGCCGTTAATGCGCTGCCATCGCTCTTGTAACATCCAGTTGCTTTCGGCTACCAGTTCGCTGCGCCCCCTATATAAAAGCTGCCGTCTTACCGGGTCTGGTTCGGTACCAAGCACTCCGGTGGTGATGTGAAACGGCAATGATTCTCCTTCCCAGACCATGGCCGCTGTGCCCAACTGCCCCCAAAACGCCTCATCACAAGGCGAAGACACCTGTCGTAAATGGCGCATGGCCGCAAAAGCGGCCAGATAACGAACCTCACTGTCTGGATGCAAACGGGATGTTTCTATAAGTTCCCGCACCCAATCTACAGAAAACAGTTCAGCAAATTCCTCATAAAGACTCGCCAGTTCTGACTGCGCCGCCAACCCCGCTTCTGCGCGATATAATGCCAAAACTTCCGCCTGCCAGAAAATCTCAGCCCGGCGTTGGTAATCGGCAATATCCACTGTCATCGCTGCCTGCATTGTTAACATTTACGCCTCCCGAAATGTTCTCCAGGTCAGCGCCAACAATCCGGTGACGATTAACACCAACGACCAGATGATCAACATAGGGCCTACACCCAGCCAATCTGCTAACCCGGCCAGACTTGCCCCCACGGCTATAGCCATACTGCTCACCACCATAATCACACTGAACACACGGCCGATCATGGGGCGTGGCGCATTCTCCTGCACGATCGTGCGTATGCCGATGAATACAGCCGCATTACAGACCGCTCCCAGGAAAAAGAAAGGCAACGAAACCGCCATCAGCAGCACCGTATTCGCCTCGTACCACGTGACCAGCAACAAGGGTAATAGCACACCTAGAAATTGGCCCACGCCCATCCCAATAACGCCTCCGGCCAGCAAGCGGGCACGGGGGGCGTCAGCCGCAAACCGCGCCAGAATATAAGCGCCACAGGCAATGCCCAGGCCAAACACCCCCTCCAACAAACCAAACCCTAACGCACCGGCGCCCAACACGTTGCGGGCAAATATCAGCAGCAATGCCTGGGTGGCGCCCACGGCTAAAGGTGCTATGAGGCTCAGCAAAACAGTGCCTTTCAAAATGGGCACATGCCATATATGGGCAAAACCGGCGCGAATGCCGGCCAGTACAGCAGGTTTGGGCGTGACCACACCGGCCGTACTTTCACCCTGGGGCAATCGCATCAGGACAATGAAAAATGCGGAAACCAGAAAGGTAAACCCATCAATGATAAAAGCACTATGCACGCCAACCGCTTCCACCAGCAAACCGGCTGCCGCAAATCCCAGAAATCCGATTAACGTCATGGTGGATTGGTCTAGCGAATTAGCCGCCATGAGTTGCCCCTCGTTCACTGTTTCGGGAATGGTGGCAATTTTGGCGGGTAAAAAGAACTGCTTAACGGCGGCAATTATAAAACTCAAGGTGTAAAGCCCCACCAACTGGCCTGTCATCGTCAGCGGCAGTAGGGGCACAAATAAGATGGCAAAAATAAACACAGCCCGGATGACATCTGACCAGATCATGGTTTGCTGCCGGTTCCAGCGGTCGGCAATGACGCCGGCAAACAGGCCAAATATCAAGGCGGCCATCGTTTGCGTCAGAAAAGCCAGCCCTAATTGCACGGCCGAGCCGGTGATGGCATAGACCATAAAAGGGATAGCTATTTCACTGAATTTGTCGCCGAACGTGGAAATGGCCTGCCCCAGCCATAAGAGCCGAAAATTGCGCGATGCCAATACATGACGTTGGGAAACAACGGTTTCAGATGCGGAAAGGACACTGCTCATATGGTTTCTCCCCTTTTCTCTTTTTGTCTACGGGAATAAGGGTCACGGCCGTACACGGCCGTGACCCTTATCGGATTGTTTACCAATCCTAAACTAACCTGTCCATGAATAACCGTTTTTCATGCTGCACACTCCTTCCTAAAATACGGTTAGCCCAACAACAATAAGTTGCGTTGCAACAGGTCGGCAAGGACACCATCACAACACAAGAACAACACACACTTTGTGTGCTCATCCACACTGATGGCAGGTATAAAATTTTTTGCACTACAAAAGGAAACTAATTTACTTCAGATTATGTAAGCTATTATCCTTAAAGTCTATCTTACGTGCAACAACAAAATTCTCATAAACAGCAATAGGAAAATAGTCATTCACCCCTTTTCCTATTGAGTGGAAAGAGGGCATCCCCGATAATATAAAACAGGGGCTGGGAGATTGATCCATTTACCCATTACCCCCAAAACAGAAACAGCTTCAAATCATAAGCAGCAATTCAATGTAGGAGAGTAGTATCATGAAGCGCATTTTAACTATCGTTGCCCTCTTTGTTTTATTAACGGCCATCATCAGTGCCATCCCCTCAAACTCGCCCACAACCCATTCATTGGTGGTTCAAGCCGCCAATGTCCATATTGCCAAACAAGTGGCGCAGTCATATGGTGGGCAGGTTCAGGCAGAACTGGGCATCATCAATGCCGTCTCCGTGCGGATTTCCCCGCAACAAGGCGATGCCTTAGCTGGCGATAATCGAGTGATCGCCATTTATGAAGATGGACAGGTAAAAGCTGCCGGTTATGCCCCAGAGATGGACGCCCCAGAAGTGATGGGCGTGTCTGACGTTTGGGGCGCTGGCTATGACGGCGCCGGCGTTGGCGTGGCCGTAGTGGATACCGGCATTGCCGCCACGAACTGGAATCGTTGGCGTGTCATCGCCCGTTATGATGCGCTAGATAATGGCTCAAACCAACCAGACCCACATGGGCACGGCACCATGATGGCCAGCCTGATCGGGAATAACCGCCTTGATTCTAATGGAACGATCGGCGTGGCCCCAGCCGTCAATTTGATCGATGTGCGGGTGCTGGATGAAGAGGGCAAAGGTGCCTACACCGATATCCTGGAAGGGCTAAACTGGATTCTGCAAAATAAGGATAACTACAACATTCGGGTAGTAAATCTCTCGCTAGTAGGTGGTATTGATAGCCCCTACTGGGCCGACCCCATCAACCAGGCAGTTGAAGCCCTGTGGGCCGCCGGCGTTGTGGTAGTGGCGGCAGCCGGGAATGATGGGCCCGGGGCAATGAGCGTTGCCGTGCCCGGTAATGATCCGTTTGTGATTACTGTCGGTGCTTATACAGATAACTTCACGCCGGCCGATGAAAGCGATGATTACATGACACCGTTTAGCGGCGCCGGCCCCACAGAGACGGGGTTTGTCAAACCAGACGTGGTAGCGCCTGGGGCGCATATGGTGGCTATGACCAAAGTTGCCACCAACTGGGCACAAAGCAACCCGGAGGCACGCATTTGGGGTGAATTCTACCAGATTGCCGGGACTTCATCGGCGACGGCCGTAACTTCCGGCGTCGTTGCCCTTATGGTGGCAGCCAACCCCAACATGACGCCCAATCAAATCAAATATGCCTTAATGGCAGCAGCCCGCCCGGCGGCTTATGCTGATGGCAGCCTGACCTGGAGTATTTTTCAGCAAGGGGCGGGGCGCGTGGATGCAGCGACGGCCGTGCTCAATCCCCCAGCCGGTGAGGCCAATGCCAACATGATGCCCGGCCAAATGTATGTCGGCCCGGCCACCTTCCAGGATGACGCCTTTGTTATCGTAGGCGAAGATGGTATACCTTTATCTGACGCCGCCGGTTACTCGTGGACAGGCGGCTACTCCTGGACGGGTGGTTACTCGTGGACAGGCGGCTACTCCTGGACGGGTGGTTACTCCTGGACAGGGGGCTACTCCTGGACGGGCAGCACGGACTGGGAAGAATGGCAAGAAGGTGATATATGGCAAAGCGGTTACTCCTGGACAGGTGGTTACTCCTGGACGGGTGGTTATTCCTGGACAGGCGGCTACTCCTGGACGGGCGGTTACTCGTGGACAGGTGGCTACTCCTGGACTGGGCTGATTGATTATAACAATTAACGCTTTGGCGCAATTAATGGCTGGTGGTTTCTGCTAAAAACCACCAACCACCAACTATCAGCCCCCATAAACATATAATTCCCCATGATCTCCTATGGGCATCATGGGGTTTTTATTTTAAAGTTGGCGGATGGTGGCAAATCTACAGTGGCAAACTTGCGTACTCAAAATCAGTTATGCTTAAGTTACGCAATATCTACTCAGGCTTTTTGACCCTGGTCGGGGTGATAATTGTCATTTGGGGCGTCTGGTCATTCTGGCATGAGGATGACAAGGTGACGCTTCTACTGTTGCTGCTTATTGCTATCGCGGCCCAGAGTACGATGACCTATATGGTCGGGGGACGCTTCGGTGTATCCGTCAGTGGGGCCATGAGTTATGCGGTGGTTGGTCTGTATGGCCCTGTGATTGGCGGCGCCGTCGCTGCCATTGCCGAAATTGGGCTGTGGGTGGTTAATTTGCGCGCCGGCCAACGGGTATGGAAAGCAGAACTGGAACGGTTGGGGGTTAATGCCGGGATGCAGGCCATTTCCATGAGCCTGGCTGGCGTCGCTTTCTACCTAACGGGCGTCTTGTTGGGCAGCGACAATATCATCGTCCGCACTGTTCCCTGGCTGGTGGGCGCCGTCATTGGCGATCAGGTCAATTTCTGGCTGTTGGCCATGATCATATTTCTGGCGCATGGCATTAAGCCGCTGGAGATGTGGCGCGATAATCGTTGGGCAGTGCCGATGAATGTAACGGTGATGGCGGTTGGGGGTGGGTTGGTGTATACGGCCGTCTTCCTCTTTGGTCTGCTCGGTTTAGCCATCTTTGTCTTACCTATTATCCTCTCCGCCTACTCCTTCCGCGTCACCGTGAACAATGCCAAAAAACAGATGGATAATTTGGAAGACCTGGTGGCTTTGCGCACCCAGGCTTTGGCCGAAGCCAACGATGAATTAGAACGGCTCAACAAAGAAAAGGATCAATTCCTGGCCGTTTTAACCCATGATATGCGCACACCGCTCACCAGCATAAAAGGGTATGGCAGCATTTTGCGTGACCGTGAATTGTCCCGCGAACAGCAGGTGCAGATTGCCAATGTGGTTTTGCGCAGCCAGGAAACGCTGCTGGAGATTGTGAACAACATTCTTGATCTGGAAAAGATGACATCCGGCGCCGGGCTGGAACTAGACCTGACAGAGTTTGATCTGGCGCTGCTGGCCAAAACCACGGCCGAAACGGTGCAGGCACAGGCGCTGGAAAAACAAATCGCCCTTAAATTTAACCCTGTACCGACGCCCATTCTGATTACGGCGGATGAGAAGAAGATCGAACGGGTCTTGACCAACTTGATCTCGAATGCGATCAAATATACGCCGAAGGAAGGGGAAGTGGGTGTGGCCGTGGCCGCCAACGGCCGTTACGCTCTGGTCGAGATCACCGATACCGGCTACGGCATCCCGGAAGATGAACTGCCTTACATTTTTGACCGTTACAGCCGCGTCAAGGGGCACCAAAATTTAGCGATTGGCACTGGCCTGGGTCTGGCTATTGTCAAAAACCTGGTAGAAGCGCATCTGGGCTTTATTTCTGTGGACAGTGAAGTGAACGCGGGCAGCACCTTTACGGTGCGATTACCGTTAAACCAACCCTGACGCCATTACCATAACTCTGACCCGGCATCACCTTTGAATGGGCCAACCACATCGTGGGTGATCCAACCACCATAAAAGCCCCCCGGTTGTGGTATTACTTCTTCCCCATCTACCGTGCAAAAATCCATGTACTGGGCATAAAAAGCGATATACATACGCAGAGCCGCAAAAGCCGGGGTAGGTGTGGGGTAATACCAGGCGGCAATATCTATTACCCTGTCGCCGACCATCACCCCATAATAATGAGCCTCGCCCTTCCACTCACAAAATGAGCGATTAAAGCGGGGGATGAGGTACTCCACCTGCACATCCTCCGGGGGGAGGTAATAGACCGGTGGGTGGCTGGTTTCCAGCACCCGCCTGGCCTGGCGGGTGTCGGCAATAGTGACGCCGTTCAATGTCACCTGAATATGCTTGTGGCAATCTTCCAGACGCGGTGGGCGCGGGTAATCCCATACCGATTCCTGATCTGGCCCTGGCTCAATTCGTTTGATAGGCATCCGAGGTTTCTCCTGTACTGATGAACGATTCTCACGGCCGTGTACTTTGCCACACCGCCGCCACAATATCCACAAAGGATTGTTCCAATTCGGTCAGCAACCGCTCCCGGCGTGTGATGACAATGGCGTCCCAATCAAACTGAAAGTCAGGTACATTTAGCTCTACCAGATGGGACACGGCCGTCAACCGGCGCGGCAAAAAGGTGACACTGTTGGGCAGTTGGGCCATCGGCAGAGCGGCGGGCAGGGGGACGCGCACGGTGGGGCCGGTAGCTACACTGATCTGGCGCAGGCTTTCCAGATAAGCGTCAAACGCCGCGCCCCAGTGAATGATAATGAGCTGGTATCGCCACAGTTGGGAAATGGGTACGGCCGTGGCCCCCGCCAGTTCATGCTCCGGCGACACCGCCGCCACCATTTCATCATGCAACCGTAGCAGTGTCTGCGTTTGGGTGGCATATCGGGGAAAAGCTGCCGCCATGGCCAGGTTGACCACACCATCTAACAACTGGTTCACCGCAAAATCGGAATGGCCCGCCTCTATATACAATTCCGCCTGGGGATGCGCCTGCCCAAACCGGTTGACTACCTCCGGCAACAGATAGGTAGCCAGTGAAAAGGGCGTACACACCGTCACCTTGCCCACTGTGCCTATCTGGGCGGCGCGCACGGCCGTATAACCCGCATCCAAAATTCCCAGCGCCCGCTCCGCATAATCCACAAACGTGCGTCCCATCAATGTCAGTTGCACCGGACGCCGATCCCGAAAAAACAACTCCCCACCCAAACTTTGCTCTAGCTGATGAATGCGGGCGCTGAGCGATGGTTGTGTTAGATTAAGCCGGGAGGCAGCTCCCGTAAAACTTCCTTCCCGCACGACGGCTAAAAATGCTTCTATCTGCCCTAGTTCCATTGTCGCGGCCTTGATGCCTGGTATGGTGAGAGTCACACCAGGAGTGAGAAATTTATCACAATTACGGTTTTAGTATAACCCAATTTTAGTTAATAAGGGTTCCCCTGCCTGTCGTGATTGCCCGGCAGTGTAGTTTGTCCTCCCCTCATATTATCAAATTTTTCTATATTGGGTATAGCTATTATAGCCTTGAGGCCAGCAGACGTTTGTGGTAATCTGCCTGTCATCATTATTGAGTGGGAGCAACCCATTGGTTACCAAATGACGGAGATAGTGGCCATGAACAAGCAGGTTTTGTATGTTGAAGATCACCCAAACAACAGATTGCTGGTGCAGCGTATTGTGCAGGCCGAAGGGCTGGAATTTTTAGCCGCAGCCGATGCCGCCACGGGCTGGCACACGGCCGTTACCCACCAACCCGACCTCATCTTCATGGACTTACACTTACCTGGTGGTCTCACCGGCTTTGACCTGACGCACCAACTCCGGCAGCTCCCCGCTTTTGCCCATACCCCCATCATCGCCCTGACCGCCTTTGGCAACGATGAAGCGGAGGAGGCCGCTCTGGAAGCGGGCTGCAATGACTTTTTACGCAAACCGGCCGACATTCGCCAGATTCGCGCCGTGCTGCATCAATACCTGGGTGAGCCAACCCAAACCACCCAACCAGGCACGGCCGTTCACGTCGCCTACCTCTAAAATTAGGAATTATGAATTAGGAATTATGAAGCCGGAGGCTCCCTTTCATAATTCCTAATTCATAATTCATAATTCCCCATGAGCTACCTCTCCCACCTGGAATGTTCCCTGACCGGACAGCGATATGACGCCGACCAGGTCATTCGCCTCAGCGATGCCGGGCAGCCGCTCCTGGCCCGGTATGATCTGGCCAAAGCGGCGGCTGAGTTGGATCGGGATGCCCTGTTGCAACGGCCGTGTGACATGTGGCGCTTCTGTGAACTCCTGCCTGTGCGTGATCCACATTACATCACCACCTTCGGTGAAGGTGGTAAACCCGTCCTTAAGTTAGACCAATTAGGCCCTCAACTTGGCCTCAACCATCTTTATTTGAAAGACGAAGGGCAAAACCCCACCGGCAGCTTTAAGGCGTTGGGATTAGCCGCGGCCGTCAGCCGTGCCCGCGAACTGGGCGTTACCGAATTTGTCATCCCCACCGCCGGGAATGCCGGTGGTGCATTGGCTGCCTATGCTGCCCGTGCCGGGCTGCGCGCCCATGTGTATATGCCCCAAGACGCTCCTCTCATCAACATCAATGAAGTGCAAATGACCGGCGCTGACCTGCGCCTGATCAATGGCCTGATCAACGATGCGGGCCGGGAAGCCGCCGCCGACGCTATTGTGGGTGGTTGGTTCGATGTTTCCACGCTGAAAGAACCATACCGCGTTGAGGGCAAAAAAATCATGGGGTATGAGCTGGCCGCTGCTTTCAACTGGGAACTGCCAGATGTGATCATCTACCCTACCGGCGGCGGCACCGGGCTGATTGGCATGTGGAAAGCATTTGCCGAAATGGAAGAGATGGGCTGGATTGGTGGCCAACGGCCGCGCATGGTGGCCGCCCAGGCTGATGGTTGCGCGCCGGTCGTCAAGGCTTTCCATGAAGGTTGGGAAACCACCCAACCCTGGGAAAACGCCTCCACGCTGGCCGGTGGTCTGCGTGTGCCTGTGACCATTGGCGGACGCTTGATGTTGCAAGCGTTGCGGGAAAGTGAGGGCACCGGGGTGATGGTAAGTGACGGCCGTATCTTTGAAGCGCAACAACTCCTGGCCCGCAGCGAAGGCATCTTTGTCTCTCTGGAAGCCGCCGCCACCATTGCTGCCCTGCAAGAGTTGGTCGCCCAAAAATGGCTGCACCCCGATGAACGCATCCTGGTTTTTAATACCGGCAGCGGGTTAAAATACCGCCTCCTGTTATCGTGAATGTAATTGGGTAACGGGGTAATTGCGTAATTGCGCCAATTACCCGGTTACCCAATTACGCAACTACCCAACTCTGGAGGTATTCCATGGACGATCTCGTCTTAACCCGGCAGCGTGACGCCATTTTTGAAATCATCCTCAACCGACCCGACAAACGAAACGCCATCAATGTGGAACTGTTTACGCAGTTTGACACGGCCGTGCAACAAGCCAACCGCACCCCTGGTCTGCGCGCAGTCTTCATTCGCGGCGAGGGCCAGGCTTTTTCCGCCGGCATTGATGTCAGTTCTCTCTTGGGTATGGCGGAGCGTTACGGTCCCCACTGGCAGACCCGTATGCGGGCCATCACCGATGACTTTCAACGTGTCCTGACGCGCCTGGAACGGCTGGAACTGCCCACCATCGCCCTGTTACACGGCTACTGTCTGGGTTTGGCCATGGAACTGGCATTGGCCTGCGATATACGCCTGGCGGCCACCGGCACCATGATGGGCCTGCCGGAAACCCGCCTGGGCATGATTCCCGATGTGGGGGGCACCACCCGGCTCGTGCGGCTGGTTGGCCCCGCCCGCGCCAAAGAGATCATTTTCACCGGTCGCCAGTTTGATGTGACCACGGCCGTACAGTGGGGCATTGTCAATTATGTGCTGCCCCCGGAATCACTTGCCGCCAAAGCTGAAGAACTGGCGACCGAAATATGCCAGGGCGCGCCACTGGCCGTAGGCATGGCCAAACGGGTTATTGATGGTCTCAGTGATATTGACCGGGGGTTGATGCTCGAAGGCTGGGCACAGAGCCAGCTTTTCCACACTGAAGATTTCATGGAAGGCGCCCAAAGTTTCCTGATGAAACGCCCGCCGGCCTGGAAGGGCAAATGACGCCATTTAATCCCTGTCAATAAGCAAAACGCCACTCTGGATACAGGGGTGGCGTTTTTTGTTTTTGTAGTGCAAATGGGAACAGTTGGGGAGATACGATGAAGGGGTGTACTGCCGTGACCCCCAACCGCTCCCCCTCAATCAACACATTGCCACAAAGCGGAATGTGCGCCAGGAGATGAGGCCCTGCTAAAAGCTGGGCAATCGTGGGGAAAACGGGCTGGTGACTTGCAAACACATGTGACACGGTGGGGATAACGGCCACAGCCACCATGTAGATCTCGCCATATCAGCGGGTATCATTCCAAACAATTTTGGATACGAGCATCTATCTCATTAATAATGTGTATAAAATCTATAAATGACAAATCCTCCTCATGCATATGTGCATTAACAAAAACATAGTATTGATCATGTTGGAGGATGGTGCGGCACATAGGAATACTATGCTGTTCTCCGCAAGCCAGTCGAAAATTATCTGCATTAATATTTATCATTTCTAATTCGTCGGGTATTGCCCATGCTTTTTCTTCCCCTTGTTCACTAAAAACAGGATCTTTTAGATTTTCTTGATACTCCAGCTCTGCTCTATGGGAGGATGAAAATGGAATTACCTGTTGAACAAGAAAACCGCGACTAAAATGTATTGTAACTCCAGCTGAATTATTAGTTCCTTCGGGAACGGGTGAAAGCACATTGCCAACTGTAGCGCCAGATGGAAATTCAGATCCATCAAGTAAGATATCTTCACCTGAGCACCCTGGTGGAAGGTCATTTGATTGTCTACATCCTGCACTGAAAGTGAAAACTAAAATAAGAAAACCGATGGTTGGGATTATCTTATTAAACATAAAATTCACCCCCTGCCGTGGCCGGTCTTCCAGACCGTGCCACCCTGCGGCTATTGTGGCACTGTGTGGGATGATACGTTTCCAAAGGACAAATTGTACGCCAGGATGCGAGGGGCCCTGCTACGGCGCGGTCTTCTGATTTACTGTGGTTGCGTTGCGGCCGGTGTCCCCACCGTGCCGCCTCACCCTGGCCGAACGGAACCTCTTTGCTCACCACACCACCTCCGTCAATGTCATCTCTATCTATCTCGATGTATCTAGCAGCCAACAGGTCGCCTCGGACACCTTTCCATGCGGCAGATTTTACGTCGGGGATCACGGCCGTGCGAAAAACCATGCAGCAGCTGATGAAAAACGGGCTGGTGACTGGCAAACACATGTGGCACGGTGCGGAACACCGGCCATAGCAAACCCGGAAGATAGCGCCACAGCAGGTGTTGTCCCTTGCTCTGGGGAGAGTTCAACATGTGCCACCTTTTCAATTCTCTGCGCCTCAGCGTCTCTGTGTTAATTCTTTTCAGACATCCCCCTGATTACCGTTTACCGATAACCGATTACTGGCCAACAAGGCGAGCAACCGCCGCGTCACGGCTTTGGTGTCTGGGCCAATTTCGCCGGGGGGGCCGACGCAGGCGGGGCAGCCATCGCGGCAGCGGCAGTCGGCTACCAGTTCCCGCGCGGCCGTCAGCAATTCGTCATGTAGTTCAAACAATCGCTGGCTAAAACCCACCCCGGCCGCCACCCGTTCATATACCACCACCGTCGGCGCTTGCGTCAGCGGGCTGCGGCTTTCGGCGCTCACTTCAATGTCGCCGGGGTCGCACATCAGGTAGAGGGGGGCCAGGTTGCGCAGCACATAGGCCAGCCCGCCCAACGCCGAACGCGCCTGCTGTCCGGCTTCGGCCTGGCGGTGGCAGCTGGGGCAAAGGGTGATCAGGTTTTCTGGTTTGTTGGCCTCGCGGTAGTTTTCGTTTTGACCGGGGATGTAGCCGAATTCGCGGAACGGCCGTATGTGATGCACATGCAACACGATAGTAGACCCTTCGGGTTTTCCCAAACCCGAAGGGTCTTTACCCGGTGCGCCGCACAGGCGGCAGCGATGATTGTCCCGCTCCAACACCACCCGCCGCGCCGCCTGCCAGTTCGGGCCATAATCGTTAGGGCGCAGCAAAATACCCGCATCGTACAACTGCTCGGTTAACTCTTCGCTGAAAACCAACCAGTAACCGCTGGTTTCCAGCACCAGTTCCGGCAGTTCAATGGGGCCAAAACCAAGCGTTTCGTGGGAATACCGTTTAATCTTGCGGTAGCCGGTGGCTTTGGTGACCACGGAGACATCACCAAAGGCGCGGTAGACGCCGCCTGCCGTGTCCTCGACTTCCGGCCTTAGTTCCCGGATGGTGCTGCCGATGCTGGCGCGGGTGTAGTAATCCACTTCCACGGAGCGGGCGTAGGCGATACGGCCGTCCCAATCAAACCGCTCCACCAGATATGTGCGCGCCTGGTGCATGTAAATGGCGTCTTCATACACCATCACCGGGGCCGTCTCCAGGTCAATCTCGCCAATTACCACCGGGCGGTCGGGCGCATCCACATCTTGAATGACAACGGTATCATCGCCGCTGGTGCGCAGGGAAACGGCCGTGGCCGGTGCGCCATCCCCCAACCAGTGATATTGACCCCGCGTTTCGTGCAGCACCCCTTCCGCCTGCAAAATGGGCAGCAGTTCATCCACCGGGCCATGATTGCCAAAGGCTTCGCCCTGCTGCCAGGGCAGTTCATAGGCCGCGCACAGCAGATGTTTGACCAGAATGCGCAAATTGTCCGGGTTGGTGAGGGCGTGTTCCGGCGACCGGCCAAAGAGGTAGCGCGGGTGGCCGCAGATGTATTGATCCAGCGGGTTGTTCCCGGCAATGAGCAAGGCCGCCGATTGCGCCGCCCGCCGCCCGGCGCGCCCCGCCTGCTGCCAGACGGAAGCGATGGAGCCAGGATAGCCGGTGATGATGGCGGCATCCAGTTCGCCAATATCAATGCCCAATTCCAGGGCGTTGGTGGCGACCACACCGCGCAATTGCCCGGTACGCAGGCCATGTTCAATTTCGCGCCGCTCCAGGGGCAGGTAGCCGCCGCGATAGCCGGCGACGCTGCTGTTGTCTTGCCCGACGTAGGCCAGTTCGTCCTGCAAATAACTCAGCAGCAGTTCCACCGTGCTGCGGGCGCGGGCAAAGACGATGGTCTGGATGTCTTGCTGCAAAAAGACGAGGGCCGCATCGCGGGCGGCCATGACGGTGCTGGCGCGCAGCCCCAGTTCTTCGTCAATGATGGGCGGGTTGTAGAGAATGAACTGTTTTTCGCCGGTGGGCGCGCCGTTTTGCGATTCATCTACCAGGGTGAACGGCCGTTCCACCAGCCGTTCAGCGTGTTCCTGGGGGTTGGCAATGGTGGCCGAGCAGCAGATGAATTGGGGATCGCTGCTGTAGAAACGGCAGAGGCGCTGCAAACGGCGCAGCACGTTGGCAATGTGGCTGCCGAAAATGCCGCGGTAGGCGTGGATTTCATCCAGTACCACAAATTCCAGGTTGGCGAAGAGGTCGCGCCAGGTGGTGTGGTAGGGCAGGATACCGGCGTGCAGCATGTCTGGGTTGCTGATGAGGATGCCGCCACTCTGCCGGATTTTGCCGCGCTGGCTGCGGGGGGTGTCGCCGTCGTAACTGTGGGCGGGGATGGGCAGTTTGCCGGAGTGGATGACGGCCGTTGTCTCTGCCAGTTGGTCATGGGCTAATGCTTTAGTCGGAAAGAGGTAGAGGGCGCGGGCGGAGGGGCGGGCCAGCAATCGTTGCAAGACGGGCACGGTGTAACACAACGATTTGCCGGAGGCGGTGGTGGTGGCAATGACCACGTTATGTCCCTGGGAAACGGCCGTAATCGCCGCTGCCTGATGGGTATAAAAGCTGTCCACGCCCCGCGTCGCCAGACCGGCCCGCAGCCGTTCATCCAGGGAGAAGGGGAGGGTAGCGGTCTGTGACGGCCGTGCCCGCAGCCGTTCCCAGGCGACCACGTTAGCCATAAAGTCTCGATTCAGGCGCAGATCGGCCAGTAACTCAGAAAGATTCATATCGTTGCGTACCATAACTTTTCTGTCAGCCAGTTCTTCAGATTGATCAAGTATACGATTATAACGAATTTGTGATGGCGGTTCAGGCGAAAACAGGGAACGGCCGTCCTTCAACCACCAGGCAGTGAACAGGTGCGAGAAGAGGATTGGGAAAGTGTGGCTGCGGTTGACCGGTAGTTTACGTAAGCGATATAATAGTTTTCATTGACCTGGTATTGGAAGAAAAACGGTCAACCGCAGCCATTCAGGTGTTCGGTTTATTTTTAGAAGGGTTATATTCCTTCGCCCAAACCCACCCCTTGCAAGTAAAAGATGTTTAGACGAAAAAAATCATCATTAAAACAAACATCCCCGATTGAGGGGACGCTGTTGGTGCTTGGCTCACAATCGGCTAACCCGTTGGCGCGTGTCGTGTTGAATGGGTATAGCATTGAGCAGAGCAAATCGTTGGGGCGGCATGGGGCTTTATGCAGTTTCAAAATAGTAGATGGGGATTTGTGGGCCGAATGGCATTCCCAGGCACAGTTGGTATTACGAACAGAGGCGGGGGATGAAGCCTTGATCAAAATTACGGCGCTGCCGGTAGATGAGGATAGTTACGGTCTGATTGAATTTGTGCATTAGCCAATGGCCGTGTTGATGAAGCCCTGGTATATCGCCAGGGCTTTTTTGTTCTCCGTTGGTTGGCGACCATCGCCAGCCTGAAGTCGGATCACAGATTTCGGTTCACGAGCGCTTTGTGTTGGAATTCAGTCCAGAGAGCCTGGTACGCTTTGGCGGCGGTGGAGCGGGGGGCAAAAGCGGGTAATGGTTGGCGATGCCGGCCCATTTGCTCAATTTGAGAGAGGGCGGGGATGGGAGTATACAGAACGCGGGGATATTGTTGGTAAACGGCCGTAGCCACTTCCCGGTGCAGCTTGCGGCGAGCATCCACCATGGAAAGAAAAGTATAGAGTGCCTGGGTATCATGTCCCTTTTTTTTCATAAAGGCCAACATTTGGGCATAGGCATTAACGGCCAGGGTGGTGGGAATGAGGGGGATCAACAGCCGGTCGGCGGCGGTGAAGATGTTTTCGGCCAACAAATTCAGGGTGGGTGGGCAGTCCAAGAAGATGTACGCATACTCCTGGCGCAATGGGCGAAGAACCCGGCTTAACCGTTTGGTGGGCTGTTTTTTATCGGAGAAGGCCAATTCCAGGCTGCGGTAGCTGAGGTCGGCCGGCAGCAAATCCAGATGGTCATAATCGGTGCCTTTAATGCTGCGGGCGATGGCGTTATGTGTCGTGTTCAGGTGGCGCGCATCTTTGACCACTTTGGGCTTGATGCGAAAGTAAAAGCTGCTGGCTCCCTGTGGGTCCAGATCACAAAGCAGGGTGTTATGTCCGTTTTGGGCAGCCAGATAGGCCAGGTTGACGGCCGTTGTCGTTTTGCCCACGCCGCCTTTGTGACTGTAGATGGCGATGACGGCCGTCATGTTGATTCCGCCTTAAAAAGCTGTTTGAAGAGGCGGCGGTTTTCCGGGGTGGCAAATTGGGTAAAGGCGGTGCTGAATTTGTCTGTGGCCTGTTCCCGCTGCTGGTGCAAATGAGCCACCAACGCGCCCACTGCCAGCAGTGTGGCCCGCGATTGGGGCAGCGGCAGTTCCCCGGCCAACCGCAGCAGATAAGCCTCTTGCACATGTAGGTCGTTAATATCACCCAGGTTGGTTTGCAATGTTTTGAGCTGGCCGATGAGCACGGCCATTTCTTCCGCGGGAAAGAGGGTGGTAAAAAATTCCAGCAGGTAGCGCAGCTTTTTGCATTCAATGCGCAGGGCGTGCATTTCTACCTCGTTCCCGGTGATCAAGATTTTTTGGCCCTGCTTGATGATACGCCGGTAACGTTTGTAGATGCGCTGCTGCGCCAGGGGCAAAATGGGGGAAGTATGGGCATTACGGTCAGGAGTGTGCAGAAATGTCTCCCAATCGGCCATGATTTGCCGATAGGCGGGGGAGTGGAGGGCGGACACGGCCGTGCGCAATGCCTTCTTTCGCTTCTGCCGCAGATACACGTACAGGGGGGCCATGTCTGCTTGCATAAAATCGGGCAACATCGCCTGGTAGATGGGTTCGGCCAGTAGATAAACGTCCAGGTCGCGCAGGTCGTTTGTCCATTGGGCAATGGTTTTCAGGTCGGCGCGGAAGCGAGCGACGATATCAGGGGGCAGCACATCCTTAAACAGGCTGATAATGGAGCGGGTGCGACGCAGCGCCACGCGAAAGTCATGCAAAAATTCAGTGTCCAGGTCTTGGGGAATGTAGGGGGTATTGGCCTGGATGATCTCCAGTTCGGCTTGCAGCAGTTGTTTCAAAGCGGCGGGCGCCGGCATGGTTGGGTCGAGCGTTAACTTAGGCTTGGCGGTGTAATTACCCGGCTGTTTGCCGACGGCCGTCAAAATCCGTTCATACAGTTCGGGGGGAGTGATGGCCGTTGCCCCTTGCGCTACCAGCCAACCGGCAATCCGTTCGGTTTCGGCCGCATATCCACGCAGCGGTTGCAGGCGGGCGCAGGTGGTCAGGGGAGGGGCGTCGGTGGTGGACGGCCGTATTGTTTCTACCACCAGGCGCGCCACCGTCTTTTCATCTTCGTTCAACACGCGATAAGGGGTGCGGGAGATGAAGAGTTCGGCCTGGGGTAGCAAGGCGCGCACATCCAGTAGTGGCGCCAGTCGCTCTTTAATTTTCCCGTCCGGTAAATTCCAGGCAAAGGTGGGGCGTTGGCGCCAGGGGGCTTTGGGGCTGTCTTCAGCCGCCGCCAGGTCGGCCAGGTAAATGGTGTGTTTGTTACTCACCAGCGCCAGCGACTGCTGGTACAGTCGCCAGTCAAAGGAATCATAGTAAACATCATGGCTCTGCTGGCTTGTTTCCGGCAAGAGTGTGAATGATTCTGACGCGACTGCAATCTGGCCTGGCGCCGGCAAATTATCTGGTAAACGGTATAACCACTGCTTCATTTTTTCCGCGAAGGATACGTATAGACCTGACAGGTTTTTCAAACCTGTCAGGTCTTCTTTTTCTTTGACTTTTTTGACTTCCCCTTTTTATCTTTGTTGTCTTTGCTTTTCTTGCTCTTCTTGCCCTTCTTGCCCTTCTTATCCTTCTTACCTTTCTTATCCTTATCCTTTTTTTTCTTATTGTCGTCTTTTTTCTTGTCTTTTTTGGCTTTCTTCTCTTTCTTTTGTTTGGTTGGCGCAATTTGGGGCAGCAGTTCAACAGTGACAAGACCTGGGTCAGGTGTGGATGTGGTCACGGCCGTTTCCACCACTAACAGTTCCTCGGGGAAAATCGCCAGACGGCCGTTGCGGAACCGCCCGCGCCACAGTTTGACTTGATTTTCCGTCAGACCTGCTTTAGCCGCCGCTGCCGCCAGAGAAGCACCATCGGCCAATGCCAATACCGCCTGCGCCCGCTGGCTGTGTGGCGCTTCCCCTGCCGCCACCCGTTCACATCCCGCCCGCTCCTCGGCCGTTAATACCAATCGCTCATCTTGCTGCTCGTCCATGGCTGTGTCCTTTTTCTTTTGTCCTTCGTCCTTCGTCATTGGTCATTGGGAGATTGGAGATTGCCTTATCACCTCATCACCCCATCACCTGCTCACCTATCATATCCCATCTCTCAGGAGAGGGCACGTCATGCAGTGCCCGCCGCCACGTCCCTTGCCCAGTTCAAACCCGTCAAACGTCAAGACCTCAAGGCCGGCATCGCGCAGTTTTTGATTGGTGTAGGTATTTTTGGAATAGGCGATGACCACACCCGGTTCCAGCGCCACCACATTATTGCCATCATCCCATTGCTCGCGGGCGGCCTGGTAATCATCGCCGCCGGTGGTGATGATGCGCAATTTTGCCACGCTCAAAGCGTCGGCCACCGCCTCCAAGAAGCCGGCTTCGCGGCGCACATCAAACGTGCCCGGTTTTTCGCCGGGCCGGATGCTGTATGCTTGAATGGCTTGCACTACTGTGGGATAGATGGTGACGGCGTCGCGGTCGAGCATGGTGAAGACGGTGTCCAGGTGCATATGCGCCCGGTCGCGGGTGAGTTGGGCGACGATGATACGTTCCGCCGCTTCTTTTTTGAACAGGGCACGGGCGAGCTGCTCCACCATTTGCACGGTGCTGCGTTCGCTGACGCCGATCAACACCGTTTTATTGCCAATGGGCATGACGTCGCCACCTTCCAGCGAGGCGCGGCCAAAATCTTCCAGGTCAAACTGGTCGTCGTCCCCGGCGGGTGGGTACCAAAATTCAAAACCGGCGCCGCGAAACAGGGGGTGGAAGCGGTAGATGAGGCCAACATGGATAGCTTCCTGGTGCCGGGCGCGCCAGTACATGGGGTTGACGGAGACGCCGTTGTAAATCCAGCAGGAGGAGTCGCGGGTGAAGAGGGTGTTGGGCAACGGGGGCAGGATGAATTCATTGGCGGCGGTGGACACGGCCGTTAGCGACCGCTTACTCATCTCATCCAGATTTAGTCGGTGGATTTCTGCCCGCGCCAGCCCACCGATGAGGTGCTGCGCCAGGCGGTCGGTCGGCATCTCCATCAGGTAGGCACGGAATTCGTTTACCAACGAAACGCCGACGGTCAATTCCGTCACTTCGCGGTGGATGACCCGCCGCCGCACCGCTTCGCTGAGCGCCAAGGTTTCCGCCAGCAGCTCTTCCAGATAATACACTTCCACGCCCCGGCTGCGCATGATTTCGACAAAGATGTCGTGTTCCTGCTGGGCGCGGTCCACCCAGAGGACATCATCAAAGAGCAGTTCATCGTGGTTGGAGGGGGTCAGGCGGCACAGGCTCAGGTCAGGTCGGTGTACCATTACTTTGCGCAGGACGCCCACTTCGGAATGAACGCCAAATTGTGTCATGTGTTGCCTCGTGCGGTCTGAGTTGTAGTAACCGCTTTAGCGGGCAGAACCGGCTAAAGCCGCTACTACAAGCCAAAGGATGATATGAGCGTATGAAAGACGGCCGTCAGAGTGTATCTCGTTATAACAGTGCCCGGCAAGGGGCATGGCCTGTTCGGTTATTCCAAATCGTTTTGCCCCTTGCCTGGCACTGCCCGGTCTGTACAATGGGCGCATGATTGTGATCAGCCATTTGCAGAAGGTAGATGGGGCCACGACGCTGCTGGAAATAGAGACATTGACGGCGGCGGCGGGGGAGATCACGGCCGTGACCGGCCTCATCGGCATTCACAAAACCACCTTCCTGGAACTGCTCACCGGGCAGATACCGCCGACGGCGGGCACGGTGCGGCTGGCGGGCATTGACCCCTGGCATGATCGGGCAGCCTTTGCCCGGCTGGTGGGGGTGCTGACGGCCGAAAATGGCCTCTATCCCCGGCTGTCGGCGCGGCAAAATCTGACCTTTTTCTGTGATTTGTATGGGCTGCCACATGACCATGCCGATGCCATGCTGCTGGTTGTGGGGTTGCAAGACCAGGCCAAAGTACAGGCGGAAAAGTTGTCTCCCGGACTGGCACGGCGGTTGGCAATAGGACGGGCCATTTTGCACAAGCCCCAGGTTTTGCTGTTGGTTGAACCTTTTGCTGAATGCGATCTGGCCTCTACCAGTTTGTTGGAAAGGTTGATTCGGGTGACGGCGGCGGAGGGCACGGCCGTGCTGCTCATCAGCCGTGATCTGGCGGGTTTACGGCCGTTGTGTCAGACGGTGGTGGAGATGGAAAACGGCCGTGTGGCGCAGCAGTATCGCCCAGAGGAACGGGAGAGCCAATCCAACCTGCCCTTCAAAATTCCGGCGCGGCTGGAAGATAAGGTGGTGCTGGTGAACCCGGCCGATATTGTGTATGTGGCCGCCGAAGAGGGGCGCACGGTGTTGTGTACGCCGGACGGCCGTGTGCCCACGCACCTGACGCTGAATGAAGTGGAACAGCGGCTGGCGCGCAGCGGCTTTTTCCGCGCCCATCGCAGCTACCTGGTCAATGTGCAGCACATCAGCGAAGTGATTGCCTACACCCGCAACAGCTACACCCTCATTTTGCACAATGGCGGCGACGGCCGTATTGAAATCCCCCTCAGCAAAACGGCCGCCCGCGATTTGCGGGAGATGTTGGGGTATTAGCAGGGGTGAATGGCGGCCTACACCACTACTAATACCCGCCATTCACCCCCTTTTTGCCGCCATTCAGCCCTCTTTTCCGCCTTTCAGCCCAAATTTGCTGCGCCACTTTCCTGAACCTGCTACCGTATAGGCATCGGTCACGCATGAGCCGATGACACAAATTTTGACCACAAAAATCTGTGTCCCTCTATGTAATCTGTGGATCAATAAGGAGAGATACGATGAGCGAATACAAGTTGAAAAAAGGCGAAAACAAAAACCGCATTATCGCGGCGGCCCTTGTAGTGGCGGCCGTGATTTTGGGCGGGGCATTCATGTCAACGGATGGTGTCACGGCCGTGTGGTCGCTGGCGGCGCTGTACATGCTGGGGCCATTGGTGGCGGCGATGTTAGTACGGCCGTTGCAGAGCGATTGGTGGTTGTTTGGCACGGCCACGCTATTATCCCTGGGGATTGTGCTACCCTGGTCATTCATTCACCCGGCACAGTGGGCAGCCGTTTATTTACCGGAATTAGGCTTTTGGGCTAATCTGCTATTTCTGGTATTGCTGATAACATCGGTAGGCGCAGGTCAGCCGCCGCGCAAATTGTGTTGGGCTTTAACGGGCGTTTACCTGCTCATCTTGCTGGCGCTGCCGATTGTGCTTTGACGCTCCGCTAAGGGCGCGAAGGTCTTCTGACCAATTAAGGAGATAAACATGTTGCATAATTTCAAACATCTACCGGGACCGGCCCGCTTGTTAGTGGCTCTCTTATTCTTGTTCATATTGGTGGCAGGCATCCTGACAATGTTCTTGCTCTAGTACCACCTACCTGAATTTGAGGAGTTCGCACGCCCTCGTGCTGCTCTCCTCACTCCACAAACATAGCTTGTTGAGGGCGGTCAAAAACATCCGATACCTGAAAAAGTGGAAGGCAAACATGAACGAAACGATTGCATCCAGACAACCAGGCCGATGGCAATTACGGTGGGCGGTGACGCGGCAGGAAATTGCTAACATTGCCCGCCATCCGTATTACCTGGTCTCGTTTGCCATCCCCATTTTCATGTCGTTTGCATTTATGCTGTTCGTATCTTCGATGCAGGACACGGATGAGTTGATTGTGGTGGTGTATGACGCCGGTAACTCTGACTGGGCGGCCACGTTGACCCGTTGGTCTGAGGCGCGGGTGGAGATGGTGGATTCGGAAACGGCCGTCTTGCAAGCACTGACAGGTGACGCAACAGGGGGTATCCTCATTCCGACTGGTTTTGACACGGCCGTTGCCGCCGGGCCATCGCCCGAACTTGTCGTTTATGTCAACCAGGATGCCCGCGCCTCCCACATTGCTGATTTCAAGCGGCTCCTCAGTGAGGAGGTGTGGGCCATCAATGAAGCGCCGCCGCCAGCCATCATCACCTGGCAAGAAACGGGCGGCAGCGAGCGTGACCTGCCGCTGCAATCCGTCGAAAATTACATCGTCGTCATCTTCGTCATCCTGGGTATTTGCATGACGACAATGGGCATCCTGGCGCAAACGATAGTGGAGAAACGGGAGACGGGCGCTTTGCCGTCGCTGCTGGCTTCGCCGCTGACGTTTGGTGATGTGCTGTGGGGGCAGAGTACGGCCGTATTCCTCTACACCGTGCTGTTAACCGGCATTTTGCTGGTCATCAACGGTGGGCTGACGGGCAATGTGTGGGTCACGGCCGTCGCCTGCATCCTGACCACGCTGGTATTGTTGGGGCTGGGGCTGCTGTTTGGCCTGTGGTCCCAATCTAAAAACCAGTGCAACGCTTACACCGGCGCGATTGGCATTGTACTGGTGATCCCCAGTTGGTTTGCCCTGATACCAACGGAGAACATGGCGCTGCCGGTCACGGCCGTGCTGCGTCTGCTGCCCACCACCTATCTGATAGCCATCCTCGGCCAATCGTTGGGGGGCACAGCAACCTGGGCCAACGTGTGGTTTGATTTGTTGGTATTGTGTTTGTTCACGGCCGTCTTTTTTGGGGCTGTACGTTGGCGGTTACAACGCCAGCCGGTGTGGTAATTTGTAGCTCGATTTTCCAAATCGAGCGGCGATTTAGAAAATCGCCCTACAGGAGAAAAACATGATCGAAATCAGAAATCTGAAGAAGTATTATGGCGAAAACGACGCCATTAAAGCGGTGGATGATGTCAGCTTTCTCTGCCCGGATGGGCAAATCACAGGATTACTAGGACCCAACGGCGCAGGCAAAACGACCACGCTGCGCATGATCACCGGGCTGATTAAACCGGGGGCCGGTACGGTGATTGTAGACGGCCGTGACGTGACCCGTGAACCCGGCAAAGTGCGCCAGCTATTGGGTGTGCAGGCCGATGCCACCGGCGTGTACACCAGGTTGACACCGCGTGAACAGTTCCGCTTTTACGGCCGTTTCTATGGCCTGCGCGGTAAACAGTTGGAGGAGCGGGTACAGGCCGTCGTAGACGAACTGCACATGCAGGACATTGCCGACCGCCAGGCGGAAGGGTTCAGCCGGGGGCAGCGGCAAAAGATCGTCCTGGGCCGGGCGCTGGTGCATAATCCACCCAACATCCTGATGGACGAACCGACCAACGGCCTGGATGTGATGGCCGTGCGCCAGACCCGCGACACCATTCAAGCCATGAGAAAACAGGGGCGCTGCGTCTTGTTCAGCACCCATTACATGGACGAGGCAGAGCGGCTGTGCGACAACATTGCCATCATCGTGGGCGGCCAAATTGTGGCCGTGGGTTCGCCGGAACAACTGATGCAGCAAACGGGCCAGTCCCGCCTGGAAGATGCTTTTGTGGCCCTGGCTGGCCGGGAACATCTGACCTATTCGGATTATGAGGGTGGCAGAGAGCAAGTGGCGGGTGGCCGGTTACAAGTGGCAAGTGGCAAGTAACGACCGGCAACAGGCAACCTGCCCCAAGAACAGGAGTAAACATGAACTATTTAAACATCTGGTACAAAGAAATTTTGGAAATGCTGCGTAACCGGAAGGCGCTGCGCGACACTTTGCTCATTCCGCTTATCCTGGGTGTCTTTTATGCGGTGTTGAACCCCATGTTGGGGGAAATGATCAACCGGCGCAGTGAGAGCGTTATTGTCCTGCCGGTGCAAGGATTGGAACATGCCGATCCGGCTTTTGTGGAGACGTTTGCGGCGTATGATATTGAGTTGGAACCGTTTGAGGGGGATATGGAAACGGCCGTGCGCGAAGCCAGGGAAACGGCGGGCATCATCTTCACCGAGGGGTTCAGCGAGAACGTGGCCAGCGAAGCCGACGCCAACCTCATCCTCTATATGAACCCGACGGCGGGTGGCCCTTTTGGCGGTAACATCTCCCTCAGCCGCATTGAACTGGCGCTGAGCGCCTATAACCAACAGCTAACCATACAGCGGCTGCAAGTGCGTGATGTAGACCCCAGTGTCCTGACGCCGGTACGATTAACGGCCGAAGACCTGTCCACTGCTGCCCAACGCGCCGGGGCTACGGCCGCTCTCTTCCTGCCCATGCTGGTGGCGATTGGAGCCATTAACGGCGGCTCGTTTATTGCCATTGACGTGACCGCCGGGGAAAAAGAGCGGGGCACGCTAGAAGCGCTGCTGATGACGCCGGCTTCGGATGTGCAAATTTTTGTGGGGAAGTTGTTGGCGGTGTTTGTGGTCACGGCCGTGCCCATTGCCCTGACGCTGCTCGGATTTTGGGCCGGTACAGCCTTCCTGCCTGCTTCGATGACGGGTGGTGTTGGCCCGCTGCCACTGGACGTGATCGTGAAAGCTATTCTCATCACACTGCCGCTGGCGCTGTTTGCTAATGTGCTGTTGATGATCCTCAGCATTCGTACTAAAGGGTTCAAAGAAGCGCAGTCGGCGATGACGCCGGTGACGTTTGGGGTGATTTTTGTGGCCATGGCCGCTGCTTTTGTGCCACCGACGCAGAGTGTCTTGTTCTTGATTCCCATTTATGGCACCTCGGCGGTGGTGGGGGTACTGGCGCAGAGTGGGGTTATCCCGGCGAACGCCATTCTTTTTAGTGTGGTGGGCAGTCTGGTGGCGACGGCCGTGGTCACCGTCATTGCCCTGCGCCTGTTTAACCGGGAGCGGTTGCTATATAGCATGTAAAGAGAAGGTGGCAGGTTGCAAGTGGCAGGTGATTACTTGCCACCTGCCACCTGCCACTTGCCACAATTAGGCAATTGGTAACTTTTCTTCGATCTCTTTCTCGCTGAGGGCCAACGGCCGTTCACCCGTCAGCATCCCCCGCAGTACCATCACGCTGCCGCCGCCGATGAGGATTAGCCCGCCCAGCAGGCTGACGCCGCCGGAGAGGATGGTGGTCATCATCACAAACAGGCCGGCCGACAGGAAGCTGATGATCATTCCGGCCTTTACCAGACCGGGCTTTTGCGCCAGGTGACCGCAGACGAGCAGGGCCAACCCGGTGCTGAACGGCAGTGCGGGCCACAAGACGGCCCAGGAATCCCACCAGCCGGTTACGGCCGTGAACTGCAATATCATGCCCAGTACCCCAATTTTAATGGCCGGGATGAGAAACCAGACGATGCGCATGAAGACGGCCGTGGCCGCAAACCCCAACGCCAGCGCCAGCAGGATCGTCGGCCAGAAAGTGGCCCACGCGCCCCACCAGAAGACGCCATCCCACACCAGTAGCAGGCTGACCATGAGAATGGGGAAGCCGGGAATGAAGAGGGGGGCTAATTGGCGGGGATTTCCGGCCAGAAAGGGGGCGGCGATGAAGGCCATGCCTACGGCCGTGATCCACAACGGCCACAATTCCATACGCAGCCCAATCCAACCCAGAAAGGTGTTGTTCAGCAGCGCCAGCCCGCCTAAGAGGATCAGGCCCAGGCCCAGTATATTTGTTGTTCGTCTATTCGTAACCATCACGTTCACTCCTTTTTCTTGTTTGTAGTAGGCGATTTATCGCCTGCGGACGGCGATGAATCGCCTACTACGAACGATGAATTTCAATTGTGAAGAGGGTAATGGATGGGACACGGCCGTTGCCTATCCCCCACCTAACCATTGGCTAACAAACACCTGACAGGTCTGCCAGACCTGTCAGGTGTTTGTTTAATCTACAAAAATTGCCATGAGGGTGAAGATGAAGGTGGCCACGAGGGAAATGCGGCGCAGGCGGCGGCCGAGGGATTGGCTCCACCATTCTGTTTTCCCCTCGGTGACTTTGCTGACGGTGTACCAGATAACGCCCATGATTAGAAAAATTTCCAATGGTAGAACGTAGTTCAACCGCCAGTTGCCGGTCAGGTTGTAAATCATAAACAAAAAGCCAGTTCCCAGGAAAAAGCCGGTGGGGATGAGCAGCCAGATGACGCGCGTTTTGTACATGATGTGGGCAAATCCGGCGGCGATGAGCAGCAGTTCGATGGGCCAGCCCCGCGCAAAAATGTCCCCGGCCACGCCTAGCAGCATGGCTAGAATGAGGTTGCCGGTGATGAAGATGGTAAACGCGGTGAGGATGGCCTGGGCTACCTGCCCACCGGTGACGGGGGGTAACGGGGCGGAGGGGACAAGGGGCACGGCCGTGTCCAACTTCTCCGGCTGCATTGTTACCGCTTCCTGCTCTTTCAATTGGGCGAGCTGGCCTGTCCACGATCCGTCCTGGGTGGCGGTGGTGTCTGGCGCGGCAAAGGGGGCCGCTTGCAGCCCGGCGCGGGATGGTCCCGAATAGACGGCGACGGATTCGGCGGGAGCATCTGGGGTGGTGAAGGAGAGGGGCAGCGAGATGCGCTCTGGCAGGGAAATGGCTGCTTCTTGGGTGGCCTGGCGCAGGGCGGCGGCCATTTCGGGCGCATTTTGGTAGCGGTCTTCCGGCGACTTTGCCAGCGACTTTAGCACAATGCGCTCAAACGGTTCGGGGATAGTGGGTTCGATGTCGCGGGGCAAGGGCAGGGGGTCGTTGACGTGTTTCATCAGGATGGCCAGGGGTGTGTCCGCGTCATACGGGGGTTGGCGGGTGAGCATCTCATAGAAAACCACGCCTAATGAGTAGAGGTCGCTGCGGGCGTCGCTGACTCCTTTTAAGCCTTGTTCGGGGGCCATGTAGTTGAGTGTGCCCAGCAGGGCGCCGGAGACGGTGTGCCGCGTGCCGCCAATTATTTGGGCGATGCCGAAGTCGGCCAGCACCACCTGGCCGCGTCGGGTGAGCAGGATGTTGGCCGGTTTGATGTCGCGGTGGATCATGCCTTCCTGGTGGGCATAGGCCAGCCCGTCGAGTACATCGAGCAGGATGCGCGCCATTTCGCCGGTGGGCATGGTTTCGCCGCGCACGCGGTATTCGTTCAGGCGGGCGTGCAGGGTGTCACCGTCTAGCAGTTCCATGACCATGTAAGGGATGTCGTCCTGGGTGTCAAAGTCGAACACCTGGATGATGTGCGGGTGGCGAAGGGCGGCGACGGCCTGGGCTTCGCGGCGGAAACGGCCGAGGAAGGTTTCATCTTCTACCAGGTCTGAGCGCAGCACTTTGATGGCCACAAAACGGTCTAATTGGGGATGATAACCGCGATAGACGCGGGCCATGCCGCCGCTGCCTAATGGCTCTAAGACGCGATATTTGCCGAGTGTTTGTCCTGCTAATGATGTGGCGGCCATATAAATATTCCGGTGGTCATTCCCGCGTAGGCGGGAATCCATATGTTGCCCGGTGGCAACTTGCTGATGGGGGCAGTCCATGTGGACGGAGGTTCAATCCGGGTGGACGGAAGGATTTCATAGTGTTTGTTATTGTACGGCCGTACTCCCTATCCCACCTAACTGCCAGCTAACAACCGGCTATCAAAGGGTGAGTTTGTAACCCCGCCCGCGAATGGTGAGCAGCAGTTGGGGGGAGGCGGGGTCGGCCTCCAGGCGGGTGCGCAGGCGGCGTACCAGGTTTTCAATTTGATAGTCATAAACGCCGCTCTGGTATTCAGGCCAC
The DNA here is from genome assembly GCA_023382655.1 of Anaerolineae bacterium. Lineage (GTDB taxonomy): Bacteria > Chloroflexota > Anaerolineae > Promineifilales > Promineifilaceae > CAADGU01. The sequence continues at coordinate 317,615 of JAHDWK010000003.1, forward strand.
ACGGCTGTGCCAATGTCATCCTTGGCGCAAACTTCGCCGCGCCGGGCAAACAGGTAGGCCAGCAGGTCAAACTCTTTGGGGGCCAGCGTCACCAGTTGCCGGTTCACCCGCACTATTCCGGCGACCACGTCCACTTCCAGTTCCGGCAGCGCCGTTTCCTGGGTGGTCACTTCCGGGTCGCGGAAGGTGAAAACCACGTCGCCCACCTTGATCTGATCGCCATCGCGCAGTTGCCGGGGGCCGTGAATGCGTTCGCCGTTGAGAAAGGTGCCGTTGGTGCTGCCCAAATCTTCCAGCAACACGCGCCAGCCCTGGCGCTGCACACGGGCATGTTCCCGCGATACGCGCCCGCTGCTGATGACAATATCATTTTCCACAGCGCGGCCAATGATCACGGCCGTGCCCGCCAGCGGATGTTGGCGTCCGGTAGGGTCTATCAGGGAGGGGTTTTCTTTGCGCATTGTCAATTCTGGCACAAGGCTACGCGGTTCAGGAAAAGTTGTCAACGAATTACGAGATGAGGTGAATTCCTATTTGACACTATCTGTCATGTGTGCCATAATGCGCTCATCATTTCCTCAATTTATTGTTTGCTATCTTATATCATGAGGAGGTGGTGCTCATGGATAGTTATTTACCTAAACACACCGTAGCGCTGCCTCCTTTGGAAAGTTAGCGCTACGGTGTAAGCAAAGGCCTCGTTTTCGGACGGGGCTTTTGTTTTGGGAGGGACGGAATGAGGCTAAATGCTGTGGTGGGCACGGACTTATTGCATGAAGAGGAGATTGGTTGAATGAAACGGGTACCGGTAATTTTGTATGGGGCCGGGGGGGTTGGTAGTGCGCTGTTGCGGCAAATTGTTCACGGCCGTGACCAGACGGCGTCACGCAATAATTGTCATTTTTCCGTGGTGGCTGTGACCGACAGCAAAACATGGCAATGGGCGGTAAACGGTTTAAGCGACGAACAGCTTTTGGATATCGTCGCAGCTAAAGGGCAGAATAAAGCCGTAGACCCGCAGTGGCGGGAAGCGGCGCCGGCGGAAATGCAACGGCCGTCGGAGCATGGCGTGTTAGATGCCGCCAGCGAAGCAGAGTTGGAGAATGTATTGGTAATAGATGTGACGGCAGCAGACAGCATGGAATCCGTGTTAAAACGCTCGCTTAACCTGGGGTACAGCGTGGTGCTGGCCAACAAAAAGCCGCTGGCCTCCCCGTGGGAAAGAGCCTCAGGCTTTTTTCATCATCCCCGTGTGCGCCATGAAAGCACAGTCGGCGGTGGGCAGCCCATTATTGCCACGCTGCGTTATCTGCTGGATACGCATGATCTCATTTACCAGATAGAAGGGCAGATGAGCGGGACGTTGGGTTATATTTGCCAGCGGTTGGATGCGGGGGTGGCTTTTTCGACGGCCGTGCGCGAAGCCAAAGCGAATGGCTATACCGAGCCAGACCCACGTGATGATCTGGGTGGCATGGATGCCATGCGCAAACTTCTCATTTTAGGGCGCATGGCTGGCTGGCCTTTTGAGGAAAACAACATCACCGTTGAATCGTTGTATGCCCCGCCTATGGCCTCGCTGTCAGTCTCCGAGTTTATGGATGCCGTTGCCCAATTAGATGAACCCATGCAGGCGCGCGTAGCCGCCGCCAAAGCGAATGAGCAGGTGCTGCGCTATGTGGCCGAAGTGAATGAACAAGGGGGCGCGGTGGGGTTAAAAGCCATTCCGGCTGCCAGCGCACTGGCAAATCTCAAATATATTAGCTTCCGCACGGAACGATACGATGATGAGCCGCTGCTCATTGGCGGCAAAGGCGCCGGGGTAGAGATGACCGCAGCCGGTGTCATGGGGGACATGTTGACCCTGGTGCGTGAAGTTTATTGAGTATTTTTGGCCCTGCTACTCATCAGCAGATGAGCTTGTTATTTCAGTAAAGTTTAACAGCGCAAATGGTGCGGACAGAATGCGGCGATTGCGCTGGATGGGTGTATCGTCCCCATCAGGAAATTCAAAGACGCCAGCTTCGCCAACATCGGTATAGAGGGCAGCGTGAACTGTTTCCGTGACGGTGGCGGCGTTAAATTCCACGACAACATCCCGATTTAGCCCAATCTTCAAGGAAGCCACCCCCAGGATTTCTCCGGGTACGCCATTAGCGTCAGCATGAATGGCAACCCAGGCGGGTTGGTCTACGACGGCATAGGGAACGGTGACTTGCCACAAGTCATCGGCCGTCTCTGGGGGCGCTTGATCACGGGTGATGATGTAACTGCCGGGTTCGGTGTTGAAACTATAAGGCAACCATTGGCGACCCTGATACACGATGGGGGGGTCTACGCGAGGAAAGTCAAAAGCGTCACCCGATTCGGTATCTTCATGCAGGCGAATATAGAGGGGGTTGGTCACGGCCGTATGCAACACTTCCACAGTTATCTGTTCGTTGACGCCATCTACCAGCGCTTCATAACCAATGATCAGACCTGGCTGCCCGCCATCATCATAATAAACAACCAACCAGCCAGGGCCGTTGCTCGTTGCTCTTTCCACGACAAATTCGCCATCAATCACAGGTTGGTCCAGCACATACAAGTCCGGGGGATACGTAACCTGAAAAGAGGCGATAACGGGTTGGCCGTTTACCTGAAAGGGCACATCAATGTCGGGCAATTCAAGCTGACGGACACGGCCGTTATCGGCATAAATCAGCGCATGAAGAATGGTGGTGCCCTGCTGCCAGGGAATATGCACAGTTAGATTGTCATTGGCGCCGGCAGTGAGCGGCGTTGATCCCAGGTAATCTCCCGGTTGGCCGTCATCATCAGCCTGAATGATCAGCCAGCCGGGTGTGAGCGCCACCACCTTTTCCAGATGAACCAGACCGTCTTCCAAAATTTCCTGGTTGTTTACTGTAATAACAGGCAGCGACAACTCAAATTGGGGATTGAAGGTTTGGGCGATGATGCCGGATTCAAACATCAAGGGCACGTCTGGCCCATCAGGAAATTCAAACTCGCCGACCGTACCCTGGTCAACATACAACACGGAGGCCAGGACGGGGGTGGCGTTCAGGGGGTTGATAGTGACGGTTAAATTGGTGTTGCTGCCGGTTGTCACGGCCGTGTAACCCAATATCTCACCTAACTCACCACCTTCCAGCGTGTGAATGACCAACCAGCCTGGTTGCGGACTCATCACAGAAGAAATTGTTACCTGTCCCTCGTCCGTAAGCACCTGGTCATTGATGCCAATGTGCGGTATGGTCGGCGTCGCTTCTGCGGTGGGCGTGGGCAATGTGGCGCCGGTGGGCGTAGGCGTTTGACTGCTGACTACAGTTTCCGTAGCCACGGAGACAGTAGTGGTTGGTGTGGCCAGTATAGTTGGCGTGATCGTTTCTGCCGCATCCTGACGACAGGATGCCAGTAAAAATATGGTGATGATGATTAGCAAGTTTCGAGTTAACAATGAGCCAATTCCTCAATCTAAAGTCTTCGCTAACAGCCATTCATTGTGCCATACATACAAATAGCAGGCCAATTCCCTGAGGTGGGCTTCATCTGACGAAAATCAAGAGAATGTCCGGATGCTTACCCAATTTTCACTTGACAGACGTCTGTCCCCGTATATCATATAGTACTAAAGTACGGGTTTTGTTTATTTCTCCATGTTCTCCGCAACAGAAGCACTATTTCTTTATAGGACGGAATAATCTTATGGCTTTATATGTAGTTCAAGGAAGGATTCCAATGGATAGTACAAATGCAGTTGAAAGACGGTTACAGTTGGAGCAACGGGAACATGAATTGCATGATCAACTCACCGAAGATACCCGGCGCTTGCAGATGGCTCGAGCGCAGGTGAAGTATTACGAAGACGTGATGGAACGGACTTTGAAAGAATTACATGATGTACGTCAGCAAAAAACGGAGCTGATCGAGCTTTTGAGTACCACCTGGAATGGCCCCACTGCCGGACGCCAACAAAGTAGGATGAGTAACTAGATAATGAGTACGGCCGTGAACTGACATCAATCAGTCACGGCCACTATTTCTCCTGTTTTCCCTTCATCAATTTACCTGCCCTATCCTTGATTTCCCCATTTGGTCAACAAGACAATAGATATATGACCTTTTTGCTGTTGGCATTGGTAGCCAACTCCATTAAGCTATAAAAAGCTGCACTTGGTTTAATGAAAACTTGGGACAGCAGTGTTCAATCCTTTTTAGATTAAAGTGATCAGCAGGAATTCACGAATGATGATAGAAGAACAGGTTGTGCAACTAACAGAAAGAAGCGAAAGAGACCCGGAACAGAAAGACGTTGTCCTTAGTCTCACCCTGACAGGCGCGCGCGAATGTATTATGAAACTATTGGAACACATGGACGCGATTAAAGGCTATTCTGTCCTGGACGGTTCTTTTGTGGTCAGTTCCAACCAATCAACCACCAATTAACCCACGTTTTTGCTTATTATCACGGCCGTCCACACCCCGGACTGCCGTTTTGTTTTCCCCTCAGCCGCTAACCTCAAAAATCTAATTGTGCTATTATTCCGCCTATGTCAACTATAATTTTGGTGCGGCATGGTGAGAATGATTGGGTGAAAAAGAATCGGTTAGCCGGTTGGATAGAAGGAGTCCATTTGAATGCCAACGGCCGTGCCCAGGCTACCGCTACCGCCGATAGATTGAGCCACCTGTCCATCAAAGCGATCTACAGCAGTCCCATTACCCGGTGCATGGAAACGGCCGTGCCCATCGCCGCTCCTCACCAACTAGAAATCACCCCCCTCGCCGAACTGGGCGAAGTTCGCTATGGTGACTGGGAAGGCGAAAAAATAAAAACCCTGGCCAAAAACAAGCTCTGGTTTGTAGTGCAATTTTTCCCCAGCCGGTTGCGCTTTCCCAACGGCGAAGCCCTGCGTGAAGTCCAGTTCCGCGCCATCCAGGCACTAGAAAAGCTGGCACAGCAGCACCCCGATGACATGATTATTGCCGTTTCCCATGCCGACTTGATCAAGCTGGTATTAGCTCATTACCTGGGGGTACATATAGACCTTTTCCAACGGCTAACCATCGCCCCCGCTTCCCTAAGTGTGATAACATTACCAGAAAATGGCGGCGTTCGCATTGGCCGCATAAACGACGATGGCCCGCTGCGCCCACCAGCCGAAAAACCAGAAAAGAAAAAGACAAGCAATAAACTATAATAGAGATTTGAGATTGGAGGCTGGAGATTTGCCAATCTCAAATCTCCCAAAGGATTTTGTACACATGGCGCGTCATATTGAGTTGAACCCGGTGACGCATCTCACAGTCGGCACAATTGGTGAACCCGGTCAACGCACATTTTATGTGCAAGGCAGCCGGGGGTCACAAACCATTTCCCTGGTCATTGAGAAAGAGCAGGCGCGTATGCTTGCCAGCAGTTTCGAGTCGCTTCTGGCCGAACTAAACACCAAATACCCCCCATCGGCTCAGGAAGCTCCAATTTGGACGGACATGCGCTTAAAAGAACCCATACAACCTCTGTTCCGCGTGGGAAATATGGGGTTGGGGTATAACGAGGACAGCGACCAGGTCGTTCTGGTTGCTTATGAATTGGTAGAAGAAGGCGAGGAACCAAATGTGGTCAGCTATTGGGCCACCCGTACCCAGGTGCAGGCGTTGATTCAACATGCCAATGAGGTGGTAAAAGCCGGCCGACCCATTTGTGGCAATTGTGGCCGGCCGATAGACCCCGACGGTCATTTTTGCCCCCACCGGAATGGACATGCCGCCTGAGCAAGCGACTTTTATGGACACGGCCGTCACTACCACACTCCTGCAATTCGGTGATATGCACATCGAAGGGCTGCTGCCCTGGAGTTCCAATTACACCTTTTTGGCGCGTATTTGCCCCAACACGGCCGTTACCCAGGCCATCAGTGATGAGAACATGCAACTACCAGAAGTTGAAGCCGTTTATAAACCACGCCGGGGCGAACGGCCGTTGTGGGATTTCCCTCAGGGCACTTTGCACCAACGGGAACGGGCCGCCTTTCTGGTGAGCGATGCCCTGCAATGGGGTCTGGTGCCGCCCACCGTCTTGCGTGATGGGCCGCACGGCATTGGCTCTGTGCAATTGTTCATCCCCCATAACCCCGACTGCCACTACTTTACGATTGAAGGCAACGCCGCCTTTGCCCCCCAATTACAAAAAATCACTCTGCTCGATATTCTGATCAACAACGCCGACCGTAAAGCAGGACACGTTCTCATTGAAGAGCCGGCCGCGCCGGCCGAATCAGATCGCTTGTGGCTGATTGATCACGGCATCTGTTTTCATGCCGAATACAAACTGCGCACCGTCATTTGGGAGTTTGCGGGCACGGTCGTACCCACCCCACTGCTGGCCGACATTACCCTTTTTCTGCAAACGCTGGCACGAAAATCTGGTTCACTGTATGATGAGATGTCGCAACTGCTATCGGCGCGTGAACTAACCGCTCTGCAGCGTCGCACACGCACCATTGTAAATGAAGGAAGATTTATCACTCCAGGGCCAGGTCGTCATTACCCCTGGCCCCCCGTATAAGTAGTGGCGCCTGACCAGGTGAAACGGCCGTCATGACACACAAATTACTCATTGTAGATGACCATCCCGAAACATTAGAAATTATCTCCCGTGTCCTGCGCCAGCAGGGGTATGCCGTCACGGCCACAACCTCCGGTATGCAGGCATTGACCCTGGCTGACGCCGAACAACCCGACCTCATCCTGCTGGATGGCATGATGCCTGACCTGGATGGCTGGGAAGTGTGCCGCCGCATTCGCAACAATCCCAAAATTGCCCAAACGCCCATCATCATGTTTTCGGCCGTCAACGTGGCCGAACAAAAATTGGCCGGATTTAACGCCGGCGCGGATGATTACCTCACCAAACCTACCGAACCCGTAGAACTAATTGAACGGGTGCAAAACTTGCTGGAAAATGTGCCTCCACGCCCAGAGTTAGTCGGCGTCGCCGCTCCAGAGTCGGCGTCCCCGGTGGCTAAAGCGGCCGACATAGGGCGCACGGTCACACTGGCCTCTAGCAGCCAGGTTGTAGCTGTTCTGGGCGCGCGTGGTGGCGCGGGCACAACGCTATTAGCCATCAACTTAGCCCTTACCCTGGCTGCCCCGGAACATCCGGTCGCTTTGGTAGACCTGGATGTGCGGCAGGGGCATGTGGGACTATATTTGAACCAGAAAGTGAGCAACGGCCTTAACAAGTTAGCCCGTCTGCCGGAAAATATGCTGACCAAAGATGTATCCGCCCGACTCATGCCTTACAACGACCATTTGCAACTGTTATTGACGGAGAGTGATTTGGCCGATACAGGGGATACGCCATCGGCCAACCAGGTGCAGGAAATCATGGAAGCGTTGGCGGTTCTGGGGGCTACCGTTGTGGTGGATTGTGGTTTGGGGATCACGGCCGTGAACCTCCCCGTGATTGAGCAAGCTGACCACCTGCTGCTTTGCGCCCAGCCAGAGCGTGTTGGTCTGGCCGCCGTCAAACAATTCATCGCCCAATTGCAGAACATCCTCTTTCCCCACACCCGGTTGCATCTTGTCTTGTTGGATTTTAGTGGCAACGCCAATGTGCCCCAGCAGGCTATTGAAACTTTTTTAGGGCAGCCGGTAGCGGCTGTTATTCCCATCCCGTCCCAGGAATTGCGCCGCGCCGTCAACAAAAGCATCCCACTGGTGCAGCTAAATCCAGAAAGCAAAGCCACCACCCTCATCAATGAGTTAGCCCACCAACTGGTAAAAAAATAGGAGTGGGTGATGAATGAGCTAGACTATCTCCTCCATAAAGCCATTAGTCTGGTGCAGAAAGCCCATACCATCGTTGCCCTTACCGGCGCCGGCATCAGCACCCCCTCCGGCATCCCCGATTTTCGCAGTCCAAACTCTGGCCTATGGGCCCAGGCTAACCCCCTGGAAGTGGCCTCCATCTATGGCTTTAAGCATGATCCCCGGCCGTTTTACGAGTGGTTGCATCCATTGGCCCAAACTGTTATCCAGGCTCAACCCAACGCCGCCCATGTAGCGCTGGCCCACATGGAGCAGGCCGGGGCGCTGTCCTGTATTGTCACCCAGAATATAGATCTGCTGCACCAGAAGGCTGGTTCCCAACTGGTGTACGAAGTACATGGCCACATGCGCGAATTTACCTGTATGGCCTGCGAGGACATAGTCAATGCTGACCTGGTGACGCCGCATTTTCTGGAAACGGGTGATGTGCCCTTGTGTCTTACTTGTGGCGGGGTGTTAAAGCCGAATGTTATTCTTTTTGGCGAGATGCTACCGTTGCCTGTGTTACAGCAGGCGCAGTATGAAACGGCCGTCTGCGATTTGATGCTGGTCGCCGGTTCCTCATTGGAAGTAAGCCCCATCAACGAACTGCCCTGGCAGGCCAAACGCCAGGGTTCCCGGCTCATCATCGTCAACCTGGCGGAAACTCACCTGGATCAAATTGCCGATGTGGTCATCCATGCTGACGTGGTGGAGATATTGCCACAGTTGGCGGCGGCTATAACCCAAAGAAAAAGATCGGAGATTGCAGATTAGAGATTGGGAATTGTTCCAACCTCTAATCTCCAATCTCATAATCTCTTATGGATATAAATCAACCTTTACACGGACATGAATTTGGCGGGCAGACCGTGGCCGAGGCATTAGGCCCGGTACGGCTGCAACGGCTGCTAGAAATTAGCACCCGGCTCAGTTCTACCTTGCGGCTCAGTGAACTGCTCAGCCTGGTGATGGATGTGTCTACGGAACTCACCAATACAGAAGCGGCTTCTATTTTGCTGGTAGACCGGGTGTCGGGCCAGCTTCATTTTGTGGCCTCTACCAGTGGCTCGGTGCCGGAGAACACGGCCGTGCCCCTGGATGGTAGTATTGCCGGTTGGGTGGTACGGCACGGCCGTTCCCTCATCATTGATGATGTAGGCCAGGATGACCGCCATTATGCTAATGTGGATGAAGACCTCGCCTTCAATACCCGCTCCATGTTGGCTGTGCCTCTGGTAACGCCGAAAGGTGTTATTGGCGCGCTGGAAGTGCTGAACAAACGAGACGGCCGTCCCTACACCAGCCAGGATGTGGCCCTCATGGAAGCGTTGGCCTCGCAGTCAGCGGTGGCTATTGTGAACGCCCATCTCTTCAACCAGTCTGACTTGCTGGCCGAAGTGATGCACGAGATCAAAACGCCACTCATGGCAATCAACTCGGCGGCGGAACTGCTCAGCCGCCCGGAAGTCCCCCTTGAACGGCACGGTCAGTTGATTGCCATGATCAAGCGCGAGTCGCAGCGTCTGTCTAAAATGACCCGCGACTTTCTGGATTATGCCCGGTTGGAGTCGGGGCGGGCGCGGCTGGAAATGGCGCCGGTGGCGGTGGCCCAGGTAGTAGACGAAGTGATGCATATTTCGCAGTCGCAGGCAACCGAACGCGGCATCACTATTCACGTACAATGCGCCGACAATCTACCCACGGAAAGCAGTGATCTGGTATTGCTGGCCGACCGCGACCGGCTGAAACAAGTGCTGCTCAATCTGGTGAGCAATGCCACGAAGTACAATAAGGACAACGGCCGTATTACCATCACCGCCCAACCTGTGCAGCAAGAAGTTCACATCGGCGTTGCTGACACCGGCCCCGGCATCTCCCCGCAAGACCTGGAACACCTCTTTGAGCGTTTCTACCGCATCCCCGGCAGCGAACGGCGCGAAGGCAGCGGCCTGGGGTTGTCGGTAGCCCAGAAAATTGTGGAAGAGCATCACGGCCGTATCGAGGTTAGCAGCACCCTGGGCGAAGGAACGACGTTTACGGTCTGTCTGCCGGTGACGGCCGTCAACCTGTAATCGGTTATCGGTAATCGGTTATCGGTTTGCCGATTACTGATTACCGATGACCGATAACCTCTATGCTTGAACAAATCCTCGCCCTCTGGACAACCCCTACCTGGTGGAGCTATCTGCTGCGGGTGGTGGCGTTGTTTTTGTTGGCCTGGCTGGTGTATCGCTTCTCCTGGTCCTTGGCTGACCGGCTGTTGCGGGTGGGGCAGCTTTCCAAACAGGGGCGGCAGATGCGCCCGGAGCGGTACCAGACATTACGCAGCCTCTTCGCCAGCGCCATCACCATTCTCGCTTTTCTGGCAGCCGTTATTCTCACCCTCAGCCAGTTTGTCCGTGCCGAAACCCTGATCTGGATGGTTGGCTTGTTTAGCGCGGCTTTTGGCCTGGGGGCGCGGCCACTCATTAGCGACTTCCTCACCGGCATCAGTTTTCTTTTTGAAGACCCTTTTGATGTGGGTGATAAGGTAGCATTGCTGGCAGAGGAAGGGGTGGTGGAAAAGGTAAATCTGCGCACCACCATGCTGCGCTCCCCCAGCGGTGAACTGCTGGTGGTGCCCAACGGAGAAATTCGCCTGGTGCGCAATTACAGTCGGGGACTCTTTTCACCGGCCACCATTACCCTGAAGCTGGCCGCCGGCGATTTACCCCAGGCGTTGCCGGTGTTGGAAACGTTAGGCAAGGAGGCAGTCATGCTGCTGCCCAATTTGCTGGAACCCTGGCGCATCATCAGTGAATCGGGTGAAATGGGCCAACAAACCGAGCTAACGCTGCTGGCCAAAGCCCGCTTTGGCATGGGTGCAGAGATGCGCCCCCGTCTGCTGGCGTTGGTACATGAACGGTTGCAGGAGACGGGGATTCAGTTGACGAATTAAAGGCGTTCGGCGTCATATCATTTGAACACCTGCTTTCAGAAGGATGGAGAAGATGATAGATGAAATTAAACAGGCTTTGGCAGAAGTGATGGGGCAATTTGCGGACAAGCGGACACACGTTTGCCAGATGGAGGTGACGGCCGTGACTGACGGCCGTATTACCCTGGCAGGTACCGTACTGGACGAGGCCACGCTGACGGCCGTTCTCGCTCATCTGGCGGCGACCTGCCCGGAATACGCTCTGGAAGCCTCGGCCGTAACCATCTTGCGCCAGCCCGCGTACACCCAGATGGTCGTCTGTACAACCATCACGGGCCTGCATAACAGCCCTGGTTTTTTGTCGGAACCGGGCAGCTATCTGCTGAATGGAATGTTGGTGGAGCCGTTGCAGGCGGACGGCCGTTGGCTGTTTGTGCGCCAGGAAGATGGCTACCTGGGCTGGGCTTACGCCCCCTATCTGGGCGATGCACCGTCGGCGGCGCCCACCCACCTGGTTTGTGAACCGGTCGCCTTGCTGCGTCAGGAACCAGACGAGCGTGCTGGCCTTGAAAACCGGGTATTGGCGGGTACGGCCGTTGTCGTCACCAACACCCAAAATGGCTGGCAACAGATCACCTGGGCCGGACTGCCCGGCGGCTGGTTGCCTGCCGCTCACCTGCGCCCGCTGACCGATTTGCCACAGGCGGCCGCTGCCCAACGCGCCCAACTCATTGCCGATGCCCCCCGGTTTACCGGCGTCCCCTATCTGTGGGCCGGTGTTTCTGGTTATGGCATAGATTGTTCCGGCTATGTGCAGTTGCTCTACCGGCTGGCGGGTGTGACCCTGCCCCGCGACGCGGACATGATGTTTGCCGCCGGGCAGCCGGTGGAACCACCTTACCGGCCCGGCGACCTCTTCTTTTTCGGCAGCGAAAGCGGCCACCGGCACATCTCCCACGTGGGCATGAGCCTGGGCGGCTGGCAGATGATCCACTCGTCGCGCAGCCGGAATGGGGTGTTTGTGGATGATGTGACGGCCGTGAACCATTTGCGGGATACCTTTGCCGGGGCACGATCATTTCTGGGAGATTAAGATTGTTCCAATGCAGAGACGCGGAGTCGCCGAGGGATTGCATCTCTGCGCCTCTGCGTCTCCGCGTTAAACACCATTTGGAGGATAACATCTGGAAACGCTAAACGGCCGTGTCATTAAAGCGATTAGTGGTTTCTTCACCGTGCAAACGGACGAGGGCGATATTGTGGCGCAGTTGCCGGGGCGGTTGAAGAAGGAGTGGCAGGAAAGCTCCATCGTGGCGGTGGGGGATTGGGTGAGCCTGTCCCTGAATGCGGATGGCACAGGCGTCATTGAAGAGGTGGCGGAACGGAAGAGTGTGTTGTCCCGCTCACGGCCGTCGGCCCGCGACCGCGACCTTGCCTCTGACCAGGAACAGGTGTTGGTGGCGAATGTGGATCAGGTGGTGTTTGTGTTTGCCGTGAAGGATCCGTTCCCCAGCTTGCGCAAACTGGACCGCTTTTTGGTAGTGGCGGAGATGAATGCGTTGACGGCCGTCATTTGCGCCAACAAAATAGACCTGGTCAAACCTGAAAAAGCACACGAACTGTTTGACGTATACGCCCAAATTGGTTACCAGATCATTTACACCAGTGTTAAAACAGGCGCGGGCATTGACGAATTACGCCGCTGTTTGCAGGGCAAAATTTCGGTGCTGGCCGGGTCATCCGGGGTGGGGAAATCGAGTTTGTTGAACGCCATCCAGCCCGGCCTGGGGCTGAAGGTGAGCGAGGTGAGCAACTATTCCGGCAAAGGGACACATACGACGCGCTTTGCTCAACTTCTGGCGCTGGATGACGGCGGTTATGTAGCCGATACGCCCGGTATTCGTGGGCTGGCGCTATATGACCTGGAACCGGCGGAGGTGGATGCCTATTTCCGGGAGATTGCCCCCTTTGTGGCTGACTGCCGTTTTAGCGATTGCAGCCATCACCATGAGCCAGGTTGTGCGGTGCGCACGGCCGTGCAGCGCGGCGACATCTCCCCGCAACGGTATGAAAGCTACCTGCGCCTGCGTGAAGAGCATCAGGCGTTGGACGATGCAGCTTATTAGTGGTCATAGGAAATTGGAGATTAGAGATTAGAGATTGGCACAAGCCCTATCCGTAAATTTCAACGGTCGAAAAAGATGCTATGATTGTTCTCTGGCCTGCAAAATCTGCGCCGAATTTTTGAATGAAGGAATTAGCAAAGTGACTCATATTGATTTATCAAGCAGTGAAGAGGCGGTGCTTCAAACCGAATCTTTGGGGGAAAAAATCGAACTTGTTATTGAAAAGATGCCACCGACTTCTGTGACTCTGGTGGAAATCATGGACATCGTTGGCCCAGACAGTTTGCTCCTCCTCACGGTTTTTCTCTCCCTGGTCTTTCTGGTGCCCGTTTCCATTCCGGGGGTCAGCACGGTGTTTGGCATTGGTATTTTGTTGATTGGCGTTACGCACCTCTTTTCCCGCCATCTCTGGCTGCCCAAGAAGATTGCCAACCGCCAGCTTTCGGCCGAAAAACTGCGCGAGGGTTTCACCCGCGCCCTTGTCTGGCTGCACCGCCTGGAAAAGATTAGCCAGCCGCACCGCATGAGCCGCCTGACGGCCGCAGGCATGATGACGGTGTTTAACAACCTCTCCTTTATTTTTGCCGCGCTGCTGCTGATGTCCCCGTTTGGGTTCATTCCTTTTAGCAATACCCTGCCCGCACTTGCGCTTATCTTTTTGGCGGTGGGTATGATGCAGCGCGACGGCCGTTTTATCCTCTATGGCAATCTTTCTAATCTGGCTAGCGTCATTTACTTCGGTTTCCTCATTCTTGGCGGTGGCTGGTCTATTGTGGAGCTTTCCACGCTGATCGGTCAGTAACCATTCAAAAACATTTCGAGGTATTGAGAGCAAGCAGGAGTATCTCAATATCTCAACACCTTAAAATGGATACGTTAACTGGGCTGTTTGATATTGTTGTTCACCTGGACGCACACCTGGCGCAGATGGTGGATGTGTTGGGGTTGTGGGCCTATTTGTTATTGTTTCTGGTGGTGTTTTGTGAGACAGGGCTGATTGTCGCCCTTTTTTTACCCAGTGATTCGCTCATCTTTGTAGCAGGGGCGTTGGCCGGTCTGGACATATTGAACATCGTCGTTTTGTTCTTCTTGTTTTTAGCCGCAGCCACTTTGGGGGATTCGTTGAACTATTTTTGGGGCAGTTTGATTGGGCCACGCGCGTTTGACGGCCGTTACCGTTACCTGAAACCTCAATACCTGGCACAAACACGGACGTTTTATAGCCGGCATGGCGGCAAGGCAATTATCCTGGCCCGTTTTGTGCCCATTATGCGCTCCTTTGTACCACTGGTAGCCGGATTGGGGGCGATGACCTACGACCGTTTCCTGCCCATTAGCATCGTGGGCAATACCATTTGGGTTTCTATTATGCTCTTTGGGGGCTACCTCTTTGGCTCCCATCCACTCGTCCAGAAAAACTTTGGCCCGATACTTATGGGCATCCTCATCCTCTCCTTCATGCCGATGATCATCGGATTTTTGCGCAGCAAATTGGCTGCTTCCCGCCCTAAAGTGCCCAAAGCGCCATAACTACAGTGGCAGGTAATGGGCTACTGGCAACTTTTCCCCTCAACCATTTGGTGGATACGGCCGTAACCACCTGACTGACCCCACAATCCATCCCCCGACAATCCAAATTCAATCCCCCGATTGCTTACTTTCCCTTCTCAAGAAGTTAAGCTTTGCGCATCTTAATCAAAACCAGGTGGCAGTCATTTTGAATCTATCTGTCACCGTCAAGGTGAAAGTGGCAACAGCAGACTTTCACCAGGAGAAAAATCGTGGGCGACGAAATGAAAGATTTGAAAGATGAAGAAAAAGAAGGGGCCGCCGAAGGCAATGGCAGCAATTGGATTGTGGCTCTCGTTATGATTGTGGTGGGCATTGGTCTATTGGCCAGCAATTTTACAGAGTTCTCGTTTAACAATTGGTGGGCGCTGTTTATGCTCATACCGGCTACCGGCATGCTGCGGGCTGTGTGGGTAGATTATCAGGCGCACGGCCATCTCACCGGCAGAAGCACCGGCCCGCTCATCGGCGGGTTGGCTATTCTGGTGATGATGGGCGTCTTCCTGTTCAACTTGAGCTGGAGCGGGCTGTGGCCGTTGGGCCTCATTTTTGGTGGTATTGCTGTCTGGTTGGGCAGCCGCCGCTAAGGTAGGGGCGGCCCTTGTGGCCGCCCTGCCTCTGGGAAAAATCTAATGAACCACATTATTGAAGTGAAAAATTTGCGTAAGGCTTACGGCCGTACCATAGCCGTGGAAGATGTCTCCTTAACCGTGCAGCCGGGTGAAATCTTCGGCATCGTCGGCCCTAATGGCGCCGGCAAAACTACCACTATCGAGTCCATCATTGGCCTGCGCCAACCAGATGGCGGGTCAGTTTCCGTCCTGGGCATGAACCCACAGGCCGAACCGAAGAAGATGGGCAATCGCATTGGCGTGCAGCTACAAGAAGCGGCGCTGCCCGACCGGATGAAGGTATGGGAGGCGCTGGATTTGTATGCCTCGTTTTATGAGCGTACCGTACCCTGGGAACCGCTGCTGGAAACGTGGGGGCTGGCCGACAAACAGCAGGCGCAGTTTGGCAATCTGTCCGGTGGGCAAAAGCAGCGACTGTTTATCGCGTTGGCCTTGCTCAATGACCCGGAGATAGTTTTTCTGGACGAATTGACGACCGGGCTAGACCCGCAGGCTCGCCGCGCCACCTGGGATCTGGTACGCGCCATTCGGGAAAAAGGCAAGACGGTGGTGCTGATCACCCACTTTATGGACGAGATTGAAGCATTGGCAGACCGGGTGGCGATTATTGATCACGGCCGTGTCCTGGCCTTAGACACCCCGGCTAATCTGATTGCCCAACTACATGGTGAAACGCAGGTGCATTTCACCACGCCAAATGGGTTTGATGCCGATGTGCTGCGTGAGGTAGCGGGGGTCACGGCCGTGAACCAACACAACCAGCAAGTCACCGTCACCGGCAGCGGCCCGCTGCTGGCAAACGTAGCCGCCGCCCTGGCCCAATACAGCATTGCCCCCCACGACCTGCGCGTACAGCAGGCCAATCTGGAAGATGTGTTCCTGGCCCTGACGGGGCGGAACATTCGTGTGTAGGGCGACCCGTCGGGTCGCCCCACCAGGAGACAACCATGAAACCTTTTCTCAAACTCACATATACAGAACTGAAACTGCAACTACGTGAACCAGTAGGGCTGTTCTTCACGCTGGCCTTTCCCGTCATGTTGATGGTCTTGTTTGGCCTCATCTTTGGCAACGAGGCTGAAACCTTCCTGGGCGGGTATGGACAGGTAGACCTGTCGGTACCCGGTTACATAGGCATGATCATCGGCACCATTGGCATGTTGAGCATTCCCCTCAGCATCGCCACTTACCGGGAAAATGGCGTTTTGCGCCGTTTACGAGCCACGCCGGTGCAGTCCAAATCTATCCTCTGGTCACAGGTGGCGGCGCAAACCATCATCGCGCTGCTGGGCATTGCGCTGTTGGTGATTACCGGTCTGCTGCTGTTTGATCTGCGATTACCCAGCGGCGGGGATGTGATGATTTTACCGGGAATTTTGCTGAGCGCCTTTAGCTTTTTTGCCATCGGTTTTGTGCTGGCGGGGGTGATGCCTACGCCGCGCACGGCACAGGCGGTGGGCATGGCGATCTTTTTCCCCATGCTTTTTCTCTCTGGCGCAGCCATGCCTCGTTTTATTATGCCCGAAGGGTTGCAAGAGGTTGCCAAAGTGCTGCCGTTGACGCAGGTGGTCATTTTGCTGGAAGACCTGTGGCTGCGCGGTGAATGGAATCTGACGGCCGTCGCAGTGATTACGGCCGTACTCATCCTCGGTCTCATTATTTCCCGGTTCACCTTTCGCTGGGAGTAGTGATACACTAAGAGCGACGCACTTTGGCAGTGCGTCGCTCTAGAAATCGCATGTCAAGCACAAACCGTCACCAACAAACCGATGTCTGGGTCAAATGGGATTGGCTGTGGACAACCATCTTTTATTCGTCTGTGGCCGTTTCTACTTTTTTCATGCTGGTGGATGACGGCCGTGACCGTACTATCTGGCTGCCGTTGGCGCTGACGGCCGTACTGCTGCTGTGGCATGGCGTTGGCTTCAAACTGACCTATGGTGGTGACAGGGAGCGAGGGACACGGCCGTATTTACAATTTTTCATTATCCTGGGTGATATTGGCCTGTGGTTTGTGTTGGTCAATCTGTCACCAGCCTACTACTTTGTCCTGGCTGGTTTATTTAGCCAGATATTTCGCCATCTCCCCATTCCCTATGCCATCGTTGCTACCTTACTGCTCACCACCGCTATCATCTTTCAACAGACCAGTGATGAGGGACAGCCTGTTTCACTGGACAATCCTATTGTCTGGATTTATCTGTTTGCCGGTGCAGCCAGTATCCTGTTGGGGGCATGGATGTCGGCCATCATTAATCAAAGTATGCAGCGGCGGCAGTTGATTGAACAACTGGAGATAACCCAGGCAGAATTGGCGGAAACCAAACGGCACGAGGGTATGTTGGAAGAGCGGCAGCGGCTGGCCCGTGAGATTCATGACACGCTGGCGCAGGGGTTCACCAGTATTGTTATGCACCTGGAAGCGGCCGAACAGGCCATGCCGGATCAGCCGGAAACGGTGCAAAAACATCTGGAGCAGGCGCGCACAACGGCGCGCGCCAGCCTGGAACAGGCGCGGCGGGTGGTGCAGGATTTAAGGCCTGGTATGTTGGAAAATCAGTCGTTGCCGGACGCCATCAGGCGCATGGCCGTGCGCTGGCAAGAAGAAACCAACATTCCGGTCACCACAACTGTTACCGGCACATCCAATGCATTGCATCCAGACATGGAAGTCACCCTGCTGCGGGCGGCTCAGGAATCGTTGAGCAATATCCGCAAACATGCACAGGCCACGGCCGTGCAAATTACCCTTTCCTATATGGGCGATATGGTCATACTGGATGTGCAAGACAACGGCGTCGGCCTCAACGGTGCGACCCCCTCGTCCTTGAGCGGGGGCTATGGCCTTCAGGCCATGCGTGAACGGGCCGCCCAATTAGGCGGCGCTGTGGAAATCGAAAGTGAACCCGGCGAAGGCACAACCGTCGTTGTGTCTATTCCTATTTCTAGTTGAACGATCATGTATAATGTGACCATTGAGCAAATGAGGTGGATGATGGAATGGAATGAGAAACTAGCTGACCGATTTGATGAGTTGCGGTTAAGGCAAATGGCAGGTGGTTTGACGGCCGAAGAACAAGAAGAACTTGCCCAATTGATTCAAGTAGTTGAAGTAGGCGAATCAACTATGTTAACGGCATATTTCGAGCAAGCGGCTACTGACAATATGCAATTGCAAACAAAGTTGCAGGCTGTTCAGGATGAAAACGAATCCTTAAGCCAGTTAGTGATTCAACAAGAACAATTGGTGGCCGATGCTCGTCGCTGGCTGGCCGAATTTGACCGACGTAACACACAAATTCAAAAGTCTTATTCTCTCCTGACAGGCAACACTTCTCCAGTTTGATGGCAATCTCTGTCGAAATCCGCAACAATGTACGCCAGCAATACAATTTTGCGTGTGGATACTGTGGCGTATCTGAAATCAGTATCGGCAGTGAATTAGAAATTGATCACTTCCAGCCAGTTTCAAGAGGGGGAACAGATGCCCCACAGAGTCTGGTTTATGCGTGTACTACTTGTAACCGATTCAAGGGAAATTACTGGCCAGCGCAAATTACACCAGAGAGTTTATATCTGCTTCATCTACTGCAAGACAATCTGTCACACCATATTCAAGAAACCACAGACGGCCGTCTCATTGGCCTGACTTCTCGCGGTTGGTTTCATATACATTGGCTGCACTTGAATCGCCCGCAGTTGGTTGCTTTTCGACAGTGGAAGCAAAACGAGACACGTTTGCAAGAAGCAATTCATCAGGCAGAAGTTGTAAATGCAGAATTACAAGTCCGTGTTCGTGAGCTACAAGCCGAAATCATTCTGCTGCGGGGAATTATCGCCCGATTTAATCTATAAGTTTTAGCCTCACAGAGAAATTTTATGAACAGAATCAGCATCTTGATCGCTGATGATCATCCGGTGGTACGCGAAGGGTTGGCCGGGATGTTGGCCGGGCAGGATGATTTTGAGGTGGTGGGGTTGGCGGCGGATGGGAGTACGGCCGTGACCCTCACCCTCGCCCTTTCCCCCGACGTAACCTTGATGGATTTGCGGATGCCCGCTCTGGACGGCGTGGGGGCCATTGAAGCCATCAAAAAGGCGCAGCCCACCGCCCATATCCTCGTCCTCACTACCTATGACTCCGACGCCGACATTGTGCGGGCCATTGCCGCCGGGGCCACCGGCTACCTGCTCAAGGATGCGCCACGTGAAGAGTTGTTCCGGGCCATCCGCGCCGTTGCCAGAGGTGAATCGGTGCTTTCCCCGGCCGTCGCCTCCCGGCTGATGACCCGGATGCGTGCCCCGGCCGAAGAAAACCTGAGCGCCCGCGAAATTGAAGTGCTGCAACTGGTAGCCAAAGGAGCCAGCAACCAGCAAATTGGCAAAGAACTGCACATCAGCACTGCGACCGTTAAGAGCCATCTCATTCATATTTTCAACAAGTTAGGGGTTGACGGCCGTACCGCCGCCGTCACGGTGGCGCTGGAAAAAGGGATTATTGCCCTGGAACGATAAAAACGTAAGCCGTAACCCGTTATCCGTAAACCGACTTAACATCGGCTCACAAATTTCGGATTACGGCACACGATTTACGGTTTACGTCTTACGAACTACGGCTGCAAATACTCATCCGCCACCGCTTGCACAAACAACTTAATCGTATCACCGTTGTCGGCCGTGCCGGTGAAGGCCCAGGCCGGTTGCAAGTAGATGGTGGGGGCTGACCGCATCATCATCTCTTCCCCTTCCGGCACTTCCGGGAAGGCGTAGGTGATGAAAAAGACCAGTTCCACATTGTCCACCGTCACCTGCCCGTAGCGGAAGGGGGCAAAGGGGCCATCAATGGGCAGAATGCTGACATCGCCACCGGCCGGGTAGCCTTCACCTTCGATAGGTAGTTCTGGTTCAGGGTACTCGATGTATTTGTCAATGCTTTCCCAATCCAGTACCGGATATTCCAGGCCGGTATCACGGACACCATACCCAAACAGGTTAACCTTCAACCCATCAGCAATGTCAGCCGGGGCATTGGGCAGGATGTAGATGCTGCCATCTTCGCCGTAGAAGCGTAACTCTTCACCTTGCCAGCGCACCACACCAACCTGGAAGATAGGTGTGTACTCGACCAACGCTTCCCAACCGGCCAGTTGGAACAAGGTCTTGTCCTCATTCAACGTGCCCCAAACGTGGAGTTGTTGGTCACGTGCTTCGGTCAGGGCGTTGAGCGTAGCGTCATCGGCGGCAATGGTGAAGCCGCGAATTTTAAGGAGCGGTGTACCGCCATCTACCGGCCGATAAACGACCGGCCATTCATACAGGTGCGTTTCGATGTTCGGCGCGAATTCACGGCCCCAGTATTGGTAATCGGCCAGGTAATCCGGCACCTCTTCCACCGGGATGCTTATGCCAGAGTCGGGCATGATGGTCTGGAATTGGATGTTGTTTTCAAACACACCACCCAGCACCCGCTGCCAGGCCTGTTCGGCAGTGATGAGCGGGTAATTGCCTACGGCCGTCCACTCCGTCGCGGTATTGTCCCACACATAAGCCACTTCGTTGTTCGGGTTCACACTGACGGAGATTTCCGGTTCGTTGACCCGACGGCCGTCTATCAGACGGTAGAACACCACGCTGTCACCCACCTGCGCTTCCGCTTCATAGGGGAAGTTCAGTTGCCCACGCTGCGCCAGGAAAGCCTCGGCAATAGCCACAATCTCTGGGCGAACGGTAAAGTTCGGGTTTTCGTAATCGAATCCGGCCACGGCCGTTTCATCCGTATAGTTGATCGCCCAGGAATCCAGGCGCAGGTTGCGTGGCCCGTCAAACACAATGTAAACGGGCGGTACATCTTCAGGTACGTCCGAGCCATACGTTTCCACAAACAACGGGCCGGTGAAGCCATACTGGTCAGCAATGGCGCGTGCCTGTTCCGGGGTCAGAGCCACTTCTGGCTGCCGCAACTGCACAAACCCACTGACAGGTTCAATTGGCAATGTGCCATTCAAGATGAAGGTTGTACCGGAGAACGGATCCATCATTTTCAGATCGAACTCCTCAATGGGCATGGGCGCGTCGGCTGCGGCAGTGCCATCGCCGCCACCGCCCATGCCAGGGGCCTGCGCTTCAAAGCGGGGCAGTTGGGCCAACTCTTCGGCAGGGGTGGGTTGCTCGGCTACGGCCGTTTCCCCTGGCGTTTCTGTGGGATTATCTGTTTCTGTTAAGGTTTCTTCAGGGAGCGGCGTGACCTCGGCCACCTGCGGGGTATCACTACCCGGCAGAAAACCGCGCCCCAGGGCGACTGCCCCGAACAAAAGTATCAGTGTAAGTACCGCGCCAAGCGCGAGTGTGCGTTTCATGGTAAATCCTTCCTTGAGCATCTGAGTTAAGTCGCGCCAGAATGATGCCTGTTCTGGCGCCGCTCTACTTTTTTTTAATTGGTTGGCTCTGGCTGAGAGCCGCCGCTGCAACTGCGCCACAAAGCTGGGATCCGGGTTGGTCTGGGCAGACAGATCAATCAGGTTGGCAGCCAGGCGGGCTTCGTTGGTGGGCGTTTCCTCAGCCGCTTTGCCTTGCATGACGGCCGTAACCATCTGATCCAATTCATCGGCTAACTGTTGTTCTGTCTTGTTCATGATCCATTCTCCAAACCACTCTTCAAACCACTCTCCCCTGCTTGATAGAGTTGCGTCTGCAAATCGCGCAGGCCGCGATGAAGTAACATGCGTACCGCCGGTTCATTTTTGCCCATCAACCGGGCCACCTCGGCCACTTCCAGCCCGGCAATCAGCCGCAGGGAAATGGCTTCGGCGCGGTCGGGGGCAATGGTTTGCAGCTTACGCGCCACCAGTTCCATACTCAGCCGTTGGTCTACCAGGTCATCCGGGTGCTCATCTGAGTCGGCCACGGTTTCGGCCTCTTCCAGGTCGGTTTCCGGGCGGCTGCGGCGGTAATAGTCAGCCGCTTTGTTGTGGGCGATACCAAACAGCCAGGCCAGAAACGGCCGTTGCCCTTTATATTTGTCCAGGTTCTCCATCGCGGCGATGAACGTTTGCGACGTTAAATCTTGCGCGTCCGCTACATTACCCACGCGCACCAGCAAATACCGGTACACGCGCGGCACGTAGCGTTCATATAATTCGGTAAACTTTTGTAAATCTTGCTGCGCCTGCCGTACCAGCGCCGTATCATCCACCTCCAGTGGCGGCGCGTCAGCCAGGGCGGCTATCAGCCAGAGCATTGATTGGGACGCCGTTTGCGGCGAACTGGTGTTCATGCATGATCTCCAGAGTTTTGTTCAACGATGTTGAACGGGTTATGTTCGGCGAACTTGGTTGACCAGGGCCCATTCGCAACGAACGCTGTTATTTTCTTCATGAAGTTTTTGACGAGCGTTTTTCGTTGTGTCTACAGCTATGTCGCCGCCATACGCCCATTTATAACAGGCAATTTTCAATTTTGGGAAATTGGGGGGAAATCTACTTGAAGATCAAAGATTGCGCAGATGAAAATCGGCTTCATCTGCGCAATCGGCGTAATCTTTGATTATTTTATGCGGCCACAAATGGCGCGAATTATTTCTGGCAAGCCTTCGCGGATCAACTATTGGTGAGGAGTTTGTCTACGGCCGTAGCCAACTGGGCCAGGTTGCGCACCACAAACACCTCGTCACACACCGGCACATAGTCCCACATATCGCTGTCGCCGGTGCCCCACTGTTGCTGGTGTTCCGGGTTCAGCCAGACGAGGCGGCGGGCGCGGCGCTGTAAATCCTTCATCAAATCAATGCGTGGCGAGTTGTAATTGTTGCGGGCATCGCCGAGGATGACGACGGTGGTACGGCCGTCTACCGCTTCCAGCCAGTTGTGGTAAAACGTATCCAGGCTGTTGCCAAAATCGGTGGCGTAGTAACCCGGTGGAATGGCATACAATACCTGTGTCACCGCCTCCGCCGCCCGTGCCCCTGCTAACGTCACGCTAATCTCGTGCATGTCCGAGTTGAAGGCAAAACTACGCGCCTTGGCCACCTGGTCTTGCAGTTCATACGTCAGCCGCAGCATAAACTCCGCCACCGAGCGCATCGAGGTAGAGACATCACAAATCAGCACCAGACTGGGCTTCAGTTTGTTCTTCTTCCAACGTAGTTCCATAGGCACGCCGCCATACCGCTGGTTGGCGCGAATGGTAGATTTAGAATCAAAACGCCCTTTGGTACCCTTTTTGCGCCGCAGCGCCGCCCGGCTGCGCAGTTGGGTGATAAGCCGCTGCACTTCCTTGCGCAGGGCATTCGCCTCTTCCTCCGTCAATGATTGTAACGGCTTGTGCATCAGGTCAGAGCCATGCAGTTCGTCGTTGGGGCGGTTGGCGCGCTGCTCGGCAATTTGGGCGCCCACCTGCTGCGCCGCCTGCTGTTCCAATGCTTCGCGGTTGGCCTCCACCACCCCCAGCAGCTTTTGAATCGCTTCCTGGCTCATGCCCATCTTTTGCAATTGTTCTACTAGCTGCTGGATTTGTTCTTCAAGATGGGCCATGCCCATTTGCTGCAACATGCGCCGTGTGACCCAACGCGCTTCACGTGGGTCGTTGGCCCACTGCGCCCCGGCGCGGTTGGCCATCTCTTCCAACTCTTCTTTGGTGGGGCCATTGCCGCTGGTGAGCCAATCCATGAGCTGCTGGAAACGGCCGCTCATTGCCGCCAGGGCTGCCTGTAACATTTGCTGTTCATCGGGGCTGAGGTCTTCCATCGCATTCTGCAACGGTGGCCCACCGCTGCCAAAGTAGAGCGGGAACAGTTCGTCAAATGCCTGGAAATCATCCTTCTCTTTGATCAGCGTGGCCCGCAACGAAGCCTGGAAGAGTGTCTTGTCGGTAATGCCCAGGCTCTCCACGGCGTGCAGCGCATCCACCGACTCCGCCAATGACACGCGCACCCCGGCCGCCCGCAATCCCCGTATGAATTCGACGACTCGTTTGTCCATCTTTCCTCCGTGATGCGTAATTCGTATGCCGTAATCCGACGGTTCACGGATTACGGTTCACGGATTACGGGTTACGAATTACCGGTTATACCGCCCCCGCCGGGCCGTATCGCTGCCGCCCCCGCCCATCATGCGGCGGGCTTTTTGCACGTCGGCTTCATATTTCAACAGGACGGTGAGGGTGTTGGTGAGCGTTTGTTCGTCAATTTGGTCGGCGTTGAGGGCTACCAGCGCCCGCGCCCAATCCAGTGTTTCGCTGATGCTGGGGGTTTTGCGTAAATCCATTTGCCGCAGTTGGTGGACAACGGCGACGGCCTGCTTTGCCAGTTCGGGGCGCAGATTGGGCACTTTCAGGCGCACAATTTCCAGTTCGGCGTCCTGGGTAGGGTAATCCACATAGAGGTAAAGGCAGCGGCGTTTAAGCGCCTCGCTGAGTTCGCGGGTGTTGTTGCTGGTCAGCAGCACCATCGGTTGGTGTTTGGCGACAATGGTACCTAGTTCGGGTACGCTCACCTGAAAGTCGCTGAGGACTTCCAGCAGGAAGGCTTCAAATTCCACATCGGCGCGGTCAATTTCATCAATGAGCAGGACAACAGGCCGGTCAGAGGTGAGGGCGGTGAGAAGGGGGCGGGGCAGGAGGAAGTTTTCGGAGAAAAAGACGTCTTCTTCCTGGGCCAGGCGGCTGGCGGCTTCGGCCAGGCTGTTCACGTCGCCCAGGACGTTGCGCAAGGTGTCACGCAGCAGTTGGGTGTAGAGCATTTGTTTGGCGTATTCCCATTCGTAGAGGGCTTTGCTCTCGTCCAGTCCTTCGTAACATTGCAGGCGAATGAGGGGCATATCCAGGGCGGTGGCCCAGGATTTGGCGAGTTCGGTCTTGCCGACGCCGGCCGGGCCTTCGGCCAGAACGGGTTTGCAGAGGGCGTGCGCCAGGTAGACAACGGTGCCGATTTCGGCGGAGGCGATGTATTGCTGGCGGCCTAACTGCTGTCTGACATCATCTATATTTTTGAACATGATGGTTTCTCCATTTTTAAGTTGCGGTCTTGCTGTAGTGCCAGGCACGGGGCAGAAAATGTCCGGCGTTCCAGGTCTTTTGCCCTGTGCCTGGCACTGCTCAGACATTTTAACGGCCGTATCCCATTTGTCACCCTAGACCTTCGTTCAGTAAGTTGGGAAGTCGCCAGACTTATTGTTGATTGTAGAACGGAAAACGGGAAAGGCAAGGGGGTTGGCCGATTGTATCAGCTTCGTTTAACCGGACAAGTGATTTTGGGTCATGTGCTGGTTCGGTGACTAAATTAGGCTGTATGCAGGTTATAGGCGAGATAGGTGATGGACTCTGTCTGACGGAAGTTGAAGCTGTGGTAGAGGTGGAGGGCCGGGATATTGTTGGCCCAGACGCCGAGCGTCACGGCCGTGACCCCCTTTTCGGCCAGATGAGATAAGACCAGGTGGAGGAGGGCACGGCCGTAGCCCTGCCCTTGTTTCGCCGGGATGATGCCGATAGGTTCTAGCTGGACAGTGTGGTTAGATTGGGGGCGTAACCAGACAAAACCGATGGGCGCGTCATCTTCCATTAAAAAGAGCATTTCCTCACGATGCCGCAGCATGGCCGCTACCTCAGCTTCAGTAAATGGCTGGTTCCAGGGCAGCCCGGTGAAGCAGGCGGCGTAAAGCTGGCAAAAGAGGGGGATGGCGGTGGGGAGTGGCAAGTGGCAAGTTGCAGGTTGCATGTGGCTGGTGGTTGGTGGCTGATGATCATTGACTAGTGACCGTTGACCATTGACCATTGTCAATTCCAGCATCCGTTCTTCGTGTTCGATGAAGAAGCCGTTTTTGCGCAGGAAGTGGGCGGCGGGAGTGTGCAGGTGGGGGACGGGGTAGGAGAGTTGAGAGACGGCCGTGCCCGCCAATTCTTCTTTGATGTGCGTGAGCAGGCGTGTGCCATAACCCTGCCGCTGCCAGGTGGGGGCCACAAACCCTTCCAGTTCTACCAGGCCGGGCAGGCCGGGCACGGGCAGGATGGCGGCGTAGGCAATGGGGGTGTTGTCAACGGTGAGCGTCCAGGCACGGCCGTTCATCCGCAAAATCCCGTCTACATGCGCCCCCCAGCTTTGGCGGGTGTGCGGTTGATGAGGGAAGAGCGTGTTGTGTATGGCCGTGAGTGCTGCCGCGTCAGCCTGTTCATAAGGGCGAATCATCAATAGCTGTCACCTTTTCAGACCTGACGTACAATGGATTCAGGATTTTGGAGCTTACCCCATGAAGGATGAAATTCATAATTCATCCCTCATAATTCATAATTTTGAAGGAGACACGTTATTGAAACGATCGTATGTGGTTTTAGAAGCGTTGGCGCCGGTGGTGGATGGCACGGCCGTGCTGCTTGGCTTTTTCTTTCTGGCCGATTTGAGCGCCTGGTTTGCCGAGCGGCGGGCAACCAATGTAGTTGCCCTGACGCTGGTTTATTTTGTCTTTTGTGTGGCAGTCTACCTGATTCGCAAGTTGGAGCCACAGTTGACGGCGGCTGAAGCGAAGCTGACTATTCCCGAATGGTTGACGCGACGGCCGTCCATGACTGTATTCGCCGTCGTCTTTGGCCTGACACTGGCGGTGCTGCTGTTGAACCAGTTGGGGTATTGGGAATCCATTTTTATTGTGGATGACCGCCGGTTGGGGGCGGGTGAGTCGTCGGCGTTTTTTGTGTATGCGCCGGGCGCGTTTATCGCTGCCGCTTTGTTCTATATTCTGGTGCTGAGTGCGCCGACACGGGAAACGATCCTGGTGAACAGCCGCCGGTATGTGCCCCTGGCGCTGTTGGGGTTGGCAGGGGTGAATGGGATGATGTTGTTGTTGACGGCCGTGTTCCAATCCCTCCATCTGCCCTGGTACCTTTTGCTACCCACCTTACTGCTGTTGTTTGGCCCGCCGCGTGTGTGGTATTTTGTGAAACGGCCGTCCTTCTTGCCGGTCATTTCCTTTCTACTGCTAACGCTGCTGCTAGTGGTAATTGGGTAATTGTCTGATTGGGCTGCAAGTTACCCAATTTACTCATTTACTCAATCACCTTCTTAGCAATTCCTGAATAGGGGCGGGTGAGAGCCAATCTCCGTCTTTTGCCTGGTATACAATAGGGTCTATACCACTCGTTGGTTAATTTTATGGAGTGAGAAGCGCCTCAATAGAAAAACGCATGGTTCGTCTACTGTTAATCTGTTTGTTCTTGTTGTCCTTTTCTGCCTGTACGTTAATGAGTGAAGCGTCGCCGGAATCGCCAACGGCCGTTGCCATTGTCACCCCCATCCTGCCCACCCCCACCGCCGCGCCAACCGTTGTGCCCACAGACACGGCCGTGCCCACCATCACCCCGACCCCATTTCCCCCCGATTTGTCCATCAGTCCCGAAGGAGTGCGCCTTTACCCTGTGCCGGACATTTACGCCGGGGAAAAAGTGACCTTTCAAATTCTGGCTCACGTGCCGGATAATGTAAATCCGGCTGATGTCACCGTTCATCTACTGGTGAACTACCAGGATGTGGTCAGCGGCACATTAAACGCCTCCAACTTACAGGGCAATGGCGTTGGTCTGTTTGAGTGGGCCTGGGACACCAGTGACGCCGTGGGCACACACCTGGTGCATATCATTTTAGACCGGTATGACACTATCCAGACCGGTGACGAAAACCGGGACAATAATCAGGCGGTGCTGGAAGTGGCCGTGCAAGACCCGGTGGCATTGTCACAACCACAGCGTAATGCCGCCTGGGTCACGGCCGAAACGAACTGCTGTGTGTTGCATGTGGTCAAAGGCACGGCCGCAGAACGGGATTTGAACCAATTGATGGTGGCGGTGGAAACGGCCGTGCAGCAAGCCGCCACCCGCTTAGGTGAACAACCGGCCCGTCAACTGGATGTTTACCTGATAGACCGCGTCATAGGCCAGGGTGGGTATGCCGGTTACTCCATTGTTGTTTCGTATCTGGACCGCAGCTACGCGAACAATGGTTTCCACCAGATCATGACCCATGAAGCCGTCCACATTCTCGACCGCCAGTTTGCCCCGGAACGCATCAATTCATTGGCCGAAGGGGTGGCGGTGTGGGCCAGCGATGGACATTACAAGCCGGAAAACATAGACCGGCGGGCGGCGGCTCTGGTGAGCATCGGCCAATATGTGCCGCTGGCGCAACTCTTTGATAATTTCTATCCGGTGCAGCATGAGATTGGTTATCTGGAATCGGCCGGATTCGTCAAATTCCTCATTGATAACTATGGTTGGCGGCGCTTTCGTGACTTTTACAGCAGCGTGTCGGCCGATGATGCCACTACCCTGTCCGGCGCAGTAGATATAAACTTGCAGCAGCACTTTAACCTGACACTGGCCGAAGCGGAGAGTCAATGGCTGGCTTATCTGGCGCAACTGCCGCCAGACCCGGCGACGGTGGCCGATCTGAATGCTACCATTCGTTTTTACAACATCATGCGTCATTACCAGCAGCTTTATGACCCTACCGCTTTTTTCCTGACGGCGTGGCTGCCCCACCCGGAAACATTGGAAAGAGAGGGCAATCCGGCTGACCTGACCCGGCATCCCCAGGATGAGGTGAATGTGACGTTGGAGGTGATGTTGCAGGCAACAGACACGGCCGTGCGCGTCGGCAATTACGAACAGGCCAACATCTTACTCGACAGCATCGAACGAGTGCTGAACAGCGGCGAATTCATAGACCCGCTGGCGCGTAACTATCTGGAAGTAGTGCGCACCGCCAGTGAAGCTGACTTTGAAGTGCAGCAAATTGAGCTAAACGGCAACCAGGCTTTGGTGAAAGCCACTCCCTATAATGATGTCCACCTGATGGAATTGACCATTATCCTCTCTGGAGGAGATTGGGTGTTGTGGCAATGAGGGGGCGCCCGGTGACTGGTCGCCGGCAAGATGGATCATTTTGGCTTTTATGCTACAATGCCGCTTAATAGTGGGATTGACCACTTGACGAAAAAGTGTTGAAGAGGAATCTCATGATTGAAGTGGTAGTAGACAGCATTCGCATTAGCCTGGTCTCGCAGCACCGCATTGTGGTTTTGCGAGAAGTAGATAGCGAACGCCAGTTGCCCATCTGGATAGGCCCTTACGAAGCAGATGCCATTACCATTGAACTGCAAGATGTGGAAGTTTCCCGGCCAGTGACACATGATTTATTAAAGAATGTGATTGCGGCCCTGGGGGGCAAGGTATCTCATGTATTGATCAAGGCATTGCATGACGGCGTCTTTTATGCCAGCCTGTTTGTGGATATGAACAGCGAATTGAAGGAAATTGACAGCCGCTCCTCGGACGCCATTGCTCTGGCGGTGCGGGTGAAAGTGCCCATTTTTGTGAATGAAGCGGTGATGGATGAAGTCGGCGTATTGCCTGAACCAGATATTCTGGAAGAGGAAAGCAAAGAGGCAGAAGGTGAAACACTGGATGTCTTTTCTGATTTTGTGGATTCGCTGGATTTTGAGGATTTTGACGAGTAATCGAACACAAAGACCCGAAGGGTTTTGTAACCTGAGAAGGTTATTTGCCGCCCGATAAAACCTTTTGGGTCTATACAATCTTATATTGTGTAGTTAAACGTGAAACGCTCCGGTTTCACGTTTTGCATTCTGGTACAATTGCCCGTATGACCACCATAGACCGCCTGCCCCCTCATAGTCTGGAAGCGGAAGAAGCGATTCTGGGCTCCCTGCTGATTGACCCGGACGCCATTTTTGACGTAGCGACCTTCCTGCGCCCGGATGCCTTTTACAGCGCCCAAAACCAGACGATATATGACGCCATTTTGTCCTTGACCGACCGGCGCGAGCCGCTCGACCTGATCACGCTGACGGAAGAACTGCGGCGGCAGGAACAACTGGAGAAGGTGGGTGGTGAAGCGTATATTATCAGCCTGATTAATGCGGTGCCCACGGCGATCAATGCGGTGAGTTACGGCCGTGTCGTGGAAGCCGCCTCCCTCCGCCGCAAACTCATTGCCGCCGCCAGCGCCATTGCCAACCTGGCCTACGATGAAGCCGAAGATGTCAACATCGTCATAGACCGCTCCGAGCAAACCCTCTTTAGCATTAGCGAACAACGGACCACCCGCGATCTGTTACCTGTTAAACAAATCGCCCGCGAATATCTGGAACGCATTGAACAACTACACGAGCGCGGTGACGACATCATCGGCGTGCCCACCGGCTTCACCGATCTAGATCGGCTGCTCGGCGGCCTGAACAAATCCGACCTGCTCATCCTGGCCGCCAGGCCGGGCATGGGAAAAACGGCCCTTCAGACCAGGATAGCCCTGACGGCCGCTACCCGCTATGGCAAACGGGTGGCGATGTTTAATCTGGAAATGTCCGGCGAACAACTGGTGCAACGCATGATCGCCACCGAAACGCGCATAGATTCGCAGCGGCTGCGGCGCGGCAAATTGGAAGAGCATGAATGGCCCATCTTCATGGAGGCCATTGGTCGCCTGTCGGAGACGCGCATTTTCATTGACGACACCCCCTCCATCACCTCCAACCAGCTTCGTACCAAATGCCGCCGTCTCTATGCGGAGCATGGGCTGGATTTGATCGTCATTGACTATTTGCAGTTGATGCAGGCCGAACGCTCCACCAACAATCGGGTGCAGGAGATCAGCGAGATTTCGCGCAGCCTGAAGGGGCTGGCGCGGGAACTGGATGTGCCCGTGCTGGCTGCCGCCCAACTCAGCCGGGCCGTTGAACAACGATCAGAGAAACGGCCGTTGCTTTCTGACCTGCGTGATTCTGGCTGTCTGACAGGTGATTCACTGGTAGCGATGGCCGATACGGGCGAGCGTGTGCCCATTCGCAATCTGGTAGGGCGTCATAGTTTCCGGGTGCTGGCATTGAATGACAATACTTTGAAGGTGGAGACGGCCGTTGCCAGCCGCGCATTTTCGACAGGCATCAAACCTGTATATGAATTGAGAACACAATTGGGCCGTACCATTCGCGCTACAGCCAACCATCAATTCCGCACATTTGACGGTTGGAAACGATTGGATGAGTTGACAACATCAGACTTCCTGGCACTGCCACGAAGCATTACCATTGACACACAGCCAACTATGCGCCACGCGGAATTAGCTCTGTTGGGCCATCTGATTGGGGATGGCTGTGTTTTGCCCCGACACGCTATTCAATACACCACACGAGAACATGATTTGGCGGAAGAGGTCGCCACCTTGTCTCTTGCAGCATTTGGTGAAGCCATCGCTCCGCGCATTCAACGGGAGCGCACATGTTACCAGGTCTATTTGACTTCAACACGCCATCACACACATGGCGTTCACAACGCCGTGACAGACTGGTTTACTGAATTGGGTATCTTTGGCTTGCGCTCCTATGAAAAGTTTGTGCCGGAAAAAGTGTTTACACAACCAGCCGAAGGCATTGCGGTGTTCCTGCGTCACCTTTGGGCAACAGATGGGTGTATAAAAGTGCGGGAGGTTGACGGCCGTGTCTATCCGGCTGTCTATTACGCTTCAAGCAGCCCGCATTTGGCGCGTGATGTGCAGACCCTCTTACTCCGTTTAGGCATCAATGCCCGTCTCAAGTGCCTGCCTCAAAATGGGAAAGGTCGTGATCAATATCATGCAATTATCAGTGGAAATGCCGATTTACGAAAGTTTGTGGCCCATATCGGTGCCGTCGGTGCTTATAAATTACACAGTCTGCAACAATTGGAACAATATCTTAATCAGTCGGTAGCAAACACAAATCGGGACATTATTCCATTCACCGTCTGGCGCGAATATGTAACACCAGCTATGTCCATGATTGGAATGACTAGCCGACAAATGCAAGCGGCTATCAACCAACCCTATTGCGGCACATCCTTGTACAAACAAAATGTGAGTCGTGACCGGGCCGCCCGTGTCGCCCAGGCTGTGCAATCTGATCCTTTACAGCGTTTGGCTCAAAGTGATGTTTATTGGGACAAAGTGGTTTCCGTAGAATATGTTGGTGAAGAAGAGGTTTATGATCTTACCGTTCCTGGCCCGCACAATTTTGTGGCGAATGACATTATTGCCCATAACTCAATCGAGCAAGACGCCGACGTGGTCATGTTTATCTACCGCGACGAATACTATAATCCCGATACCACCGAACGGCCGAACATCGCCGAAATCATTATTGCCAAACACCGCAACGGCCCCATCGGCAGCATTGACCTGTATTGGCATGGCAAACTGGCGACCTTCCGCAACCTGCAACGCCAGGAAATCAACCTGTAGTCATTGGTCATTGGTCATTTGTTACTGGCAGATGACCAATGACCAATGACCAATGACCATTATGAAAGGCTTCCCCGGCTTCCCCGAAGGCAAACTCAGGCTAACCCAGATACCCAACCTGTTCTTCAGTGATTTGCTGCCCATCATTGACAATCTGGCCGAACTGAAGGTAACGCTGTACGCTTTTTGGGCGCTGGGCCAGAAAGAAGGCAAAGTACGCTACCTGCGCCTGACTGACTTTATGAATGACACGGAATTTGTAAAAGGGATGGGGCCAACCATCCAGATTGCCACGGAAAATTTGCTAGATGGAGTGGAGCGGGCGGTGGCGCGGGGCACCTTTTTGCACATCAACATCGAGAGTGCGGACGGTAAGATGGATTTGTATTTTTTGAATACAGAGAAGGGGCGCACGGCCGTAGATGGCATTACCCGCGGCGAATGGCGACCCAACCCCGACCAGGACGAACCGATCACCCTCATGGTGGAACGGCCGAATATCTTCGTCCTGTATGAGCAAAACATCGGCCCACTCACCCCCGTCATTGCCGACGAACTGCGTGACGCCGAGCAGACCTACCCGCCTCGCTGGATTGAAGAGGCCATTCAACTGGCTGTGGAAAACAACGTCCGCAAATGGCGCTACGTCGTCAGCATCCTGGAACGCTGGCGGCAAGAAGGAAAACAACATGGAACCGGCCGGCGAGATACTCAAAAGGAGTTACGCCAACCAATCCCCGATGACCTCAAGGACATCATCAAGCGGTAAGCCAGCAGCCGACGAATTTGACGGGCTGGGCAAACCCGACTGCCCTCACTGTGGCGGTTTGGGTTACGTCATGCCCGACGTGCCGCCCATCCACCCCAGCTTCGGCCGGGCCGTGCCCTGCGCCTGCCGCGCTGTGGAGCGCGAGTTAAGCCGCATGGAAAAGTTGCAGCGCATCAGTCAGATTGGCGCGCTGCAACATTGCACCTTTGACACCTTTCTGGCTGATGGGCACGGCCTGACGCCCAGCAAGCAGCTCAACCTGAAAATGGCGTATGAACGGGCAATGTCCTATGCCAGAGAACCCAAAGGCTGGCTGGTTTTTAAGGGCGGTTATGGCTGCGGCAAGACTCATCTGGCGGCAGCCATTGCCAACTACCGGCTGGCGATGGGACATTCCGTGTTATTCATCAACACGCCGGACTTGCTGGATCATCTCCGCGCTGCTTTTGGCCCCAACGCCACCACTGGCTATGATGAGCGTTTTGAACAGGTGCGCAACACCCGGTTGCTGATCCTGGATGACCTGGGCGCACAAAGCAACAGCGAATGGGCGCAGGAAAAACTGTACCAGATTTTCAACCATCGCTATAACGCTCACCTGCCTACGATTATCACCACCAATCTGGAATTAGAAGGGGTTGAGATTCGCATTCGCTCGCGCATGGTTGATCCCAGCCTGGTGCAAATTATCCATATTGCCGCCCCCGATTTTCGCCGGACCGGTGTGGATCAGGAGCAATCAGACCTTTCCACGCTCAGTTTGCACCACGATAAGACGTTGGACAATTTTGATCTGCGGGAGCGGGAATTGCCGAAGTCGCAGTCAGATAATTTGCGACGGGCGTTGGAAACGGCCGTCGAGTTCGCCCAATCTCCCAAAGAGTGGCTGGTCTTCAACAGCATCGGCTATGGCAACGGCAAAACACATCTGGCGGCCGGCATTGCCAACGCCATCACCAAACAGGGCGAGCCGGTCTTATTCATTGTAGTACCCGATCTGTTGGATCACCTGCGCGCCACCTTCAACCCCGCCAGTGGGCAGCGTTATGACAAGTTGTTCGATGAGATTAAGACCGCTTCGCTACTGGTGCTGGACGATTTAGGTACCGAGAGCGCCACTCCCTGGGCGCGAGAAAAGCTGTACCAGCTCTTCAACTATCGTTACAACACTCGCCTGCCCACCGTCATCACCACCGCCACGCCGATAGACGAAATTGATCCGCGTCTGGCGACGCGGATGCTGGACGGCAGCCGCTGCACTTTCTTTCTGATTGAAGCGCCTAGTTATCGGGGTGGGGTGAAGCCGGGGCGGCGGAAGAACAGTAAGCAGTGAGCGTTGAGGAGTGAGCGGTGAGGAGTGAGCGGTGAGCGGTGAGCAGTAGGCAACTGTTTACTGCCTACTGCTCACCGCTCACTGAACAGGCTGGGGAATAGTGAGGGTAGCCCCTACGAGTAATGCATCCGGGTCTTGAATGTTGTTAGCAGCGATGATGGCCTCGACGGTGGTGTTGAATTGGCGGGCGATGCTGTTGAGCGTGTCCCCCAGTTGCACGACATAGATTTGGGCGGGCACGGCCGTTGCCTCTTCTTCTCCCGCGCCTCCTGTGCCGGTGTCATCGCTACCAGGTACGGAAATGATGGGCAGGTTTTGGGTATTGGCGTCGCTTGTGTCCGGGGTGGAGGGAGCGTCTGGGTCAGACACCGGCCCATCGGCCGGTTGGCTATCGTCCAACACGGCCGTGTTACCATCCCCACCCATGACAGCCGGTACAATCGCCTCAAAAATCAAGGGCTGAGCCAACGCGATCACAATCACAGCGCCCAACAAGATGGCGGCTAAAATGCCAAACTTCAGATACTCTCTTCGCCGCCGCCGCGCGGCGCTTTCTTCTTGTATGGCGGTCAAACGCGCATTGACGATCTGTTCTACCTCTGTCTGATATGGCCTGGGGGTTTCTTCGTTGGCCAACCTGGCCTCGTCTGATTCTAAGTCCGCAAAATCTGTTTCGGAATCGTCACTGCTCATAGGTACTACCTCCTACCCATCAAATGATGAGTTAGCAATTTACATAAAATAGTAACAATCTTCCCTCATTTGGTCAAGATAGGGCTTTTTGTGGGCAAAACATTTCCGGCGGGGGTTGACCGACACGGCCGTTCGTATCACAATGAAGACTGACCAAATCAGGAGAAAGAGACCGTAGAATGACCATGTTGACGCAAATGCTAATCGGCCCGGCCCCGGAGCTAGACGAAGCGCCGGTAGTAGAAGATACGGCCGTAGCCGACGACCGCTGGAAAGTGATCGCCCATGACGATCCCGTTACGACGATGGATTTTGTGGTGTGGGCATTGGTGCAGTTTTTCTACAAGCCGCTGATCTTTGCCGAGGCCATTATGTGGCAGGTGCATACAGAGGGGCAGTCGGTGGTGGATGTATTACCCAAAGCAGAAGCGGAACGGCGCGTGGCGCAAGCCACCTTAGCTGCCCGCCTGCAAGGGTTTCCCTTTCGTTTTACCATCGAACCAGAATAGTGAGCAGCTTACTGCTTACCGCTCACTGCTTACCGCTTACTTTATCACTCTCCCCTCCACGCCGGCGGTCGTTTATTGATGAAGGCGTCCATGCCTTCTTTCTGGTCGGCGGTGGCAAAGAGCATGTAAAAGAGGCGGCGTTCCAGCGCCAGCCCAGATTGCAGAGTGGTTTCAAAGGTGGCGTTAACCGCTTCTTTGGCCAGGCGAATGGCCACGGGCGCGCGCTCGGCGATTTGTTGGCCCAGTTTGATAGCTTCTTCCAGATACAGTTCGACGGGTACAAC
Organism: Anaerolineae bacterium; assembly: GCA_023382655.1. Classification (GTDB taxonomy): domain Bacteria; phylum Chloroflexota; class Anaerolineae; order Promineifilales; family Promineifilaceae; genus CAADGU01. Next base: position 353,540 of record JAHDWK010000003.1, read on the forward strand.
CCGGTTTACCAGACCATATTGCAGAGCTTCGGAGGCGGAGAGGAAACGGCCGTTCAGCACAATCTCCATCGCCAATGCCTTCCCTACGGCCCGCGTCATCCGCTGTGTGCCGCCGGCGCCAGGCATCACGCCAATGTTGATTTCCGGCTGGCCGAATTGGGCGCTCTCGCTGGCGACGATCATGTCGCAGGCCATCGCCAGCTCGCAGCCACCGCCCAGGGCAAAACCGGAAACAGCCGCAATCACTGGCTTGGTCACCTTTTGCAGCCGATCCCATTGGTCAATCATGGGGCTGTTGAGCATGGCGACGAGGGTGGCTTCGGCCATCGCTTTAATGTCTGCGCCGGCCGCAAAAGCGCGTTCGTTACCGGTGACAACCATACAACCAACGGCTTCATCCACATCAAATGCTTCCAGCGCGGACATCAGTTCCATCATCACATCCACATTCAGGGCATTAAGTGCTTTGGGGCGGTTGATCTGGACAATACCAACACGGCCGTCCACGCGCGTGAGAATGTACTCGTAACTCATGTTTTTCTCCTCGTGAGTGATGCGTGATACGTGATGCGGGACTAAAAAGACCTCACGGGTCACGCATCACGCATCACGAAAAATGTCAGCCAACGTCCCCAATTCCCCATGCAAATAACGACGCAATTGTTCGGTGACGACAGGCAGAGTGGGCAAGTTTTCTGCTTTTTTGATGCGTAGTTGGTACGCCTGGGCTTCAAATTCATCAAAGGCGGTTTCCAGGCAGAGGGTGATGGCGGCATGGCGGAATAGCTCACGCTGTGGCCGTTCCAGTTCGGCCAGGTGTGGGGCCATCAAGCGGATGCTCAGGTGATGGCAAACGGTGGCGACGACGGTGGGTGGGTCTTCATCATAAGGCCAGGGGGGGGATTCGCCCACAGCTTTGGGCGGCGGCGGCAGCAGGTAAACGGTGGTTTGGGTGGTAGCGAGAACGGCCGTCAAGGCCGGATACACAATGTTGGGCATGATCACAATCTGGGGAAGGTCGCCGGTTTTCACCAGACGATCAAAAAAGGCGGCCACACGGCCGTTGGCAAAAATCCCTTGCAAGGCATCAACCGCTTCTTGCCACACATCCTGGTATTGCTCCCAAAAGGTGATAATGTCCGTGTCGTGTTCAAAATCGGCCAGCGAACGTGCCCATCGTTCAATTTTCAACAGGTGGGGCAACGGTTCAGCCGGTTCAAAAGTGGGCCAGGTACAGCGCACGGCCGTGCTAAACAATTCTTCCAACGTTACCCCATTGAGTAAGGCTTCATTTACGCCGCGTACTGCCTGGTGATATTTGTATTTCTGCACAAACTGACGTGTTTGTTTGGCATGGGGATGCATGGCATGGGTTACCTGTTTTTGCTCTTCATCCGGCCAATCGCTGGCAGCGAGTACGGCCGTCACCAATCTTGCCCGGTCATCAATTTTCACTTCAATCGTTGTCATGGCTGTTCCTAACATCGGTCATTGGTCATTCGTCACTTGCTTTTTGCAAATGACCAGTGACCAATGACTTGATTATACCCTATAGTCGCTTTCCACTTTCGGCCACAAGCGCCAGATGAACACGGCCGTAACCGCCGCCGCTAAGCCATATACCCACAGAAGCTGCGCCTCGGCCGTTTCCGGCGGCGCCCCGCCCAGTGCCACCCAGGCCGTAAAAATCTGCAAAGCCTGGATGAATACTGTGCCCAACAAACTACCGGTGCGTAAGCGAATGATACCGTAAAAGAGTCCCCAGGTTGTATAGTAAATCAGCGTGATAAGCGAAGCGGTATACACATACTGGAAGAGCAAAAAGCCCGCCGCGCCAAAGACAATGCCGCTGGTCGCCGCGGCCGTCAACGCGCCGCGCCAGTCTGCCACCGCCCGAAAGAGCAGGCCAAACGTCCACAATTGCAGAGCAAATGCCTCAAACAACAAAATGTAGATAAATGCACGGGTAGAGCCGGTCACTTCTGGGTTGATGGGGATAAAAACCGCCCGAAAGAGCAAAAAGGTGATCCAGCCTAGCGTGGCAAAAGCAATACCGGCAAATAACGGTCGTCCCCCTTTCAGCCCCATGCCCGGCAGCCCATAAAACGCCAACCCCGCAAACCAGGCGGCCAGCCCCATGGCTGCCCACACCGGTGCCCGGCTGCTCGCCGCCGCGCCCCCGGTCAACCAGCCCACCCCCACACCCGCCATAACCGGCGCCGCCAACGCCACAATCACCCGGTTTTGCCGCGATAATGTCGTGCGTGACGGCCGTACCTCTTGCCGTTGTTTTGCCCGTTTCTTGCCTGCCATTGTCCCGATTTTAGCACCGATTACCGGCTGCCTGCCACTTGCCACCTGTCACCATCCGGCTACACTTCCCGCCCATGCTTAAATCACCCCGATCTCCCCTTCTGGCACAATTAGGTATTATGACCCTGGCCCGGCTCTGTTTGAACACCGGTCTGCGGATGGTGTACCCCTTTGCGCCCGCCTTTGCGCGTGGCCTGGGCGTGCCCGTGGAAGCCATTTACCAGTTAATTTTCATCCGCAATTTTGCCGGGTTTTTCAGCCCCCTGTTTAGCCCCCTGTCAGAGCGTTACGGCCGTGTGCCCGTCCTCGTCTTCTCCATGCTCCTCTTTGGGTTCGGTTGTCTGGTCGTCGTAGTCTGGCCCACCTACATCGCCCTGGGCCTCACCCTCTGCCTCATCTCTCTGGCCAAAATTATTTATGACCCGGCCATGCAGTCCTATATTGGCGAACGGGTACCTTATGCCCAACGGGGCCGGGCTATCTCTGTGACCGAACTGGCCTGGGCGGGCGCTTTGCTGATTGGCGGCCCAGTTCTCAGCCTGACCATTGCCCGCCAGGGGTGGCGCGCCCCTTTTTTCTGGCTGGCGGTGGCCGGCGTATTGGCAGCGCTGGCCGTCTGGCGGGGTATATCACGTACCCACGCCCCGGCAGCAGGAGGCGCCGTCACGCTGTGGCAAACAGCCCACATCATTCGCCGCCACCGCGTTATCTGGGCGGCTATGGCCTATGTCACGCTGACGATGACCGCCAGTGAAACATTGCTCATTGTTTTTGGCGATTGGATGGAAAGCACCTTTGGCCTGGGGCTGGTGGCGTTGGGTTTTTCGGCCGGCATCATTGGCCTGGCGGAGGCCACCGGCGAATTGAGCACCGGCTGGGCAGTAGATCGTTTCGGCAAACGCCCCATTGTCATTACGACCGGACTGTTGAATGCGCTGGCGATGTTGTTACTACCCTTTGTCAGTGTGACTCTGGCGTCAGCGCAAGTGGCTTATTTTGCCGTCTTTTTCCTGTTTGAAATGGCGATTGTGGGCAGTGTACCGCTGATGACAGAGTTGGTGCCGTCGGCGCGGGCGGTAGTGATGTCGGCCGTTATTGCGGCGATGGCCTTGGGTCGAGTGATGGGAGCCTGGTTGGGGCCACAGCTATTTTCCGTTTGGGGTTTTGGCGCCAATGGGGTAGCGGCGGCAGTGCTGATGGGCCTCGGTGTACTCATCCTGGCGTTCTGGGTACATGAGTACAAAGAAGAAAAAAGGGGTGGTTTGTAACAAACCACCCCTTACGGTTTATGGTTTTAGGACCACAGGTAGATAAATGTTATACGTCTCAACTACCTGTACCACCAGTTCATCTGTGTCAGCACCGCCGTCATTGTCGGTGACGGTCAGCGTTACTGTATAGAGACCGACGGTAGTGTAGGTGTGGTTGGGCGTCAACGAGCCACTGGCTGTGTTGCCATCGCCGAAGTCCCACTCGATGATATGGGTATCCACTGTGCCCGGATCGGTAAAAGCGCCGTTGAAGGCGACGGCCGTGTTCATGACCACTGTTCTATCTGCCCCGGCATCAACAGTGGGGGCCACATTATTCACCGTCAGGTTCAACGATTCAAAATACGGATTACCGGCACTGTCTTGTAGCAGGAGGCCAACCGTATATGAGCCATTGTCCAGATACTGGTGGCTATGGCTAAAAGCAGCCGGGGCAGCCGAATGGTTAAAGACCTCTGGCAGCGAGCCATCATCCCAGAGGATCGTCAGGGTGAAGGTATCCCCCACATCCGGGTCAACAATTGTGCCGCTCAGTGTAGCCATGCCATTCTCATTAATTGGCGTTGTGATGCTAGGATCGGTGGTGCTTGGTGGACTGTTGTCCGGGTTCGTGGCTATCTGCAAACACCAGCCGCTGCCAATACTACCGGCGTCGCTGCCGGTGTCATCTACCACATACAGGCTCCACGTGCCGTTGGGATCTGTGCCGTTGAAGGTGGACAGCGTCGTCGCCGCAGAGGCTGCCGGGGCCGGGGCCGGGAAGGCGTCAATGCCTTCGTAATTGGTCGGTTGATAGCTACCTGCTGCCAGCGGTCCACTGTCCGGTACCGTCCCGGCCGCGCTGTCATCGAAAATGATATCGGCGTTCACAACATCGGTCGAACCTCCAGCGTCGGACAGGACAATCAAGTTTTGGCCCTGTGGCCCAACCAGTAAGATATCAATGTCATCAGGCCAGGTGTGGCTTAAGCTCGTTAACTGCACGTCTACGTCCACCACCGCGTTGCCGGCGCCACTAACAATGATATTCGATGGATAGGGCGTGGCCGCACCACTAGAGGGGATGCTGATAGCGTCCGTATTGCAGTATTGTTCACCGGTGACAAATACCCAGACAGAGGAGTTTATACCTGTGCCACAAGGGTTAGTCGCCCGCACCCGCCAAAAATACGTGGTCTGAGCAGACAAACCGGTTGCGGTATCGCTCGTTCCGACCACATTATTGCTATAGACGATATTGGTAAAGCTTATATCCGTAGCCACTTCTACGGTGTAATCAGACACAGCGGGGATGGCGTTCCAACTAAGCTGGGTACTTGTGCCCAACCCCATAGTTCCGTTAGGTGGCGACACCAGCGTTGGTGCAGCCGGGGTGCTGTTCACAACGTTCAGGTCGACATCCAAATCGCTAGAAGTGGTGCTGTCGTCACCAGTAATTGTAATGGTGTAACTCCCGGCGGCAGCGCCCGCTGTGTTGCCTATGGTCAGGTCGGTGCTGCCGGGAATAATGATTACCGGATTGGGGTTAAAAGTGGCTGTGGTTCCCGCCGGGTGACCGGTCGCGGTCATCGCCACAGGTGAGGAGAAAGCTGCGCCTATGGTAACGTTATAGATTGCATTCTGTCCGGCGCAAACGTTCTGTGTTGGCGGCGTCACCCCCAGGAAGTTGCAGCTTGGGGGAATGTCAAAGGCAGGCGTGCCATCGTTGGTGCTGCCGCTGCTGCCCTGGCTGGCGCTAAAGCCCAGCCCGCGCCCGGCAAATGCTTCCCAGATAGTACACTGGTTAACGCCACCGGTGAGATTGACGTCTGCCTGGAGAATGGCGTTACGGCCGTCTACAAAGCCCGGGTTACACGGCTGTAGTTTCATCCCGTCCAACACCAGCCGGATAGCCAGGTTGTTGCCGCCTGTGGTCCAATCTCCGTAGAAATCAGGGTTAAAACCATGTGCGTCCACCAGGTTCCAATACATATCCCAGGTCATGGTGCCCCAGATAAAACCCACTCCGTGGGGAACGGCCATGCCGGGGAGGTTGGCGTAAGTATAATTGTTCAGGCCAAAGTCGGTGGAGTACGGCGCCGGGCGGATACCCTGACCGGTCACCGGCTCGCCCAAAACGTAGGTGCCAATGCCGCGTGCCGTTGGCCCGGTGTCGCTAGACTTGGCCGTCAGTACCAGAGCTAACCAGTCGCTCCACCCTTCACCCATTTGCTCACTATTGCTCAGGCAGCCCACGTTGCCAGGGCCACCGGTCAGCCGGTTGGATATGCCATGACCATACTCATGGACAATGATGCTATTCTCCAGGTCACCATCCCGCCGGGGTGTTGTCTGCGTCCACAGGTACATCTGCATCCGGGGGCGTGACCCGTCTGCCGGTGTCAAGAAGTTGGCGTTGTTTGTGCCGCCGCCATCTTGCCCTTCGGCGCGGACATCATCGTTACCCACTCCGCCATTACCGTAATTATTAACCTGGAAATTGCCAGAGACCTCATTAAAGCCATGCACATAGAACACATCGTGAATGATGTTATTCCAGTAGAACAAGTTGACGATGGCGGCGTTCACGTAGGACAGTGGGTCTTGGGTCAAGTCCAACGGCACCAACGCGCCGGTGAAGTCCAGGGTAGCGCCACCATCGGGCTGCTCGCCTGGCTCTGGATTGCCATCATTGTCCTGATCCTGGTAGGCGCTGACGTTGTTACCGCGGGTGATGGTGAATTCAGCGCCAGGCGCGCCATTCGTGTCGTGCCAGCCAAAGGGTGAGGCCACAACATGAGCCGGGTTACTGACGATGACTCGTGGCCCATCATCAGGATATTCGCTGGGCATGGCATAAACTTCATAAGAATTGGGCGGGGCTGCGTTCTGGTTCCAGACGCCGGTAGTCACGTTGGCGCTGGTTTCTTCATTGACTTCGCTAACGGCATGGTCGTCCATCTCACCAAAATGATCGTGGACGACCAGGTCTATCTGGTGCAGCAACTCGCCGTTAACGGCGTCTACCAACAGCACCCAGTAATGCTGGGCATCCAACGTCTCCACTTGCAATTCCCAGGCCAGCCGCAGACCAGTTTCAGTCCGGTAGTATACCAGCCGGCCGGGGATATCCGTGGCCGACACCCCGCCGTCACTCAGCATTGTCCGGCTGTCTAAGCTATCGTCTGTTTTTAGCACGGTGATCGGCTGGGTGGGGCTTAGCCCAATGGCCGCCATGGCCGCTGCTGCCGCCTGCTCTGCGCTTAACACGGCGCTGCGGGTGTTGACGGCTCCGGCCAGGTTGCTAACAAAGTCGCTGTACAGGTTGATGATCGCGCCATCCCGCGCTACATGGGCGCTGAGGTTGCCGTTGAACACCTCTTTGCCCTCATAGCGCTGACGCATGTAGATGTGGGTGGTACCGGTGTCAGCATCGGTGTACTGGTCGGTTACAACCACATCGGCCAGGTCGGCCGCGCTCAGACCCATATCGGTCTGGTGCGTAGAAATATAGGATTGAATAATGTCTAGGGGAGCGCCCGCCGCAGGCCCGGTTAAAAAGGATACATCTCCCGGATGGCGGTCTGAGGATGCGGCGCTGACCTGGCTGTCAGCCGCCACATGAGCCGACCGGGCGGTTGAGGTGCCGATCATGCTCACAATGAGCGCCAGGCAAAACACGGTAAAACCTAATAAAAAATTCTTTCTCATGTTAATTTTATCTCCAACTTTGAATTGAATCATTAAAAACCAAGAACGCAGGCATCCCTGGTCACTACACTTTTGAATCCGGCCAGGCCGGTTTTGACAGGGTGTAAACAGCGTCAAATGAACTGGCTGATTTTAGCCAGAGCTTCATGAATTTATGGGGTTGGTCTCAGATGTTGGTTAATAGACAATGTGCTAATTTTTACTTGGTTTTGATTGAGGAGTGTGAGATACCCGTGTCTCACATGAGGTGTGCCCCGCTCCTCGGGTGCAATGAAAGTTGCACATCAGGTTGGTTAGCGTTTGCGCCAATAGCCTCAGCAGTATAACCGGAAATTTTTACATGTAAAGAGTTTTGAGAGTGACAAATTGACTAATTTGTCGGTTGCCTGCGCAACTTTGTTATAATCAGAGTCACAACTCGCAAAAGCAGGAACGGACCATGATGACACCCGAACAAATCGAAATTGCCCTGGAGCGTATTTTACCCCGCGTCAGCAAACCAGGGCGCTACACCGGCGGCGAATACAACCAGATTGTCAAAGATTGGGCGGACATTGAGTACCGCGTGGCCCTGGCCTTCCCGGACATCTACGACATTGGCATGTCCAACCTGGGGCTGATGATCCTCTACGACATCATCAACAAACACCGCAACCTGCTGGCCGAGCGTGTCTACTGTCCCTGGACAGACATGGAAAGCATCATGCGCGACAAGGGGCTGCCCCTCTTTTCCCTGGAAAGCAAACACGCCATCCGCGAATTTGACCTGCTGGCGTTCAGCCTGCCCTACGAACAGCTATACACCAACGCGCTGAACCTGCTGGATTTAGCTGGGCTGCCGGTGCGCAGCCTGGAGCGGGACGAGACCTACCCGCTGGTCATTGCCGGGGGCCATGCCTGCTACAACCCGGAGCCGATGGCCCCCTTTATTGATGTGTTTGTCATTGGCGAAGGGGAAGAGGCGATCCTGAAAATCATTGGTGTCATGCGCGCCGCCGCCCATTTAGACCGGGAGACGGAACTGCGTTACATCGCCCAGATTGAGGGGTGTTATGTGCCCCGCTTTTATGATGTGACCTACCACGAAGATGGCGCGATTGCCGCCATCACGCCCCACATGCCGGAAGCGCCCGCCAAAGTGCTGAAAACGATTGTGCCCGTACTGCCGCCGCCAGTCACGGATTTCATCATCCCCTTTGTGGAGACGGTGCATAACCGCGCCCCGATAGAGATTATGCGCGGCTGTACACGGGGGTGCCGTTTTTGCCACGCCGGTATGGTGACGCGCCCGGTGCGGGAACGGCCGGTGGAAGAGGTGCTGGATGCCATGCAAAAAATCCTGGACAGCACAGGCTATGAGGAAATTGCCCTGCTGTCGCTGTCCTCCAGCGATTACACGCACGTGCTGGAACTGACGGAGAAGATTGGGCAGCGGTTCGGCCATTTGGGGCTGAATATTTCGCTGCCCTCGCTGCGGATTGAGTCGGTGTCCACGCAGTTGATGGATAATTTGGGCGACGGCCGTCGGGGTGGATTCACGCTTGCCCCCGAAGCTGCCACCGAAAAGATGCGCAACATCATCAACAAATACGTCACCCACGCCGAACTGCTGGAAACGGCCCGCGAAATTTACCGGCGCGACTGGCGCACCATCAAACTCTACTTCATGATCGGCCACCCGATGGAGGAGATGGAGGATGTAGAGGCGATCATTGACCTGTGCAAACAGGTGTTGGCCGAAGGGCGCAAAATTCACGGCAACAAAGCCAGCCTGAATGTGGGCGTCAGCACCTTCATCCCCAAACCACACACCCCCTTCCAGTGGGAGCCAATGGATGAACTGGACAAAATTTACGCCAAGCTGGAACTGCTGCGAAACGAGGTGCGCGGACAAGGGTTGCGGCTGCGCTGGAATGATCCCCGCGAATCGGTGTTTGAGGGTTTTCTGAGCCGGGGTGACCGGCGGGTGGCGGAGGCGGTGGAGCGTGCCTGGCGCAACGGAGCGAAGTTTGACGCCTGGATGGAGCATTTCCGGGAGGATGCCTGGCTGGCCGCTTTCGCGGCGGAAGGGCTAGACCCGTATTTTTACACCCACCGCAAACGGCGCATTGATGAGGTGTTCCCCTGGGAGCATATGGATGTGGCCATAACGAAGAAGTTCCTGACGCAGGATTACCTGATGAGCCAGGCGCAGGAGACGCGGGTGGACTGCCGCCACCACTGTTTTGCCTGTGGCATTCTGCCGAAGCTGAAAGACCTTCGCCGGGAGACCGAACCAGCCGCGTGGGAGTGCCCGCCCGTACCCAAACGCAGCCACCACAAAGGAGTGGTCACGGCCGTGCCTACCGTCGCCGGTATTCCGCTGCGGGTAATCAATTGAGTGTGAGGGATGAGAGGAAGGGCTATGGCCGTTTAACAGTCGGGTGCAACCCGTTTTGGGGCGCACCACTACTATTTTGTTCCTGTAAGGGGAAGCCTGAGTGCGTCCGCAATAATATTTGACCAAGGCATGACTCCCAGTTGGATCCAATCAGTAGCCCACATAATGGCGATAAGTCCTATTCCGAAAGCGATGCTGTCCACAATGCTTATGTGATACATTGACAGGTCAGGCACATAGAAGGGTGAACTTACTCTTGCACCATCCCCTTGTCCTGTCGGAACTTTAGGGAAGACAATGACGTTCTGTCCGAGAACAATGATGTCAGGTGGGTGTGAGGAAGCAGGCATTCCAGTGTTTTTCAGTATAGAACTTATTTGGTTTGCATCGGCTATTTCGCTCTCACCTTTCTTCCGGCGCACTTGCTTGGCGAATATAGCCGTAAATGCTGGGTTACGGTGGTCGGGAAAATTCTCGGGCGTTGTCACTTTCATGTCGTGGCTCAGAACAAAATTAGGCACGATCTGACTTGGCGGTAGTTTTTCCCTCTTTGAAAGTAACTCTTTCACTTTCCCTACTTGATTGCATGCGTAAGTTAGGCTTTGGCCGTCATCCCCTATCAAGTTAAGTGTGTGCTTTGCTTCAATGTAGCAGTATGTTGCCTCAGCCGGAATATACTCTTTCCTCGCAAAATCCCCGTGGTCGCGCAACATGAGTGTAGGAAAGCGACTCCGTTCAAATAGAACTATGTCATCTCCTGCTATTGCGCTGTCTTGGCTTACGACGTAGCCACGAGCTATCCCAATCCTATCAGGAAGCGCACTTCGCAAAGTTTTGCATAGCACTATCTCGAATTCGGGGCCAAACTCAAAATTGTGCTCAGCTTCCACAGTAGACAAATTGGCTACAAACCTTTTCGCTAATGTTTCTACATAGCTGTGGTAGAGATATGCCATAGGAAAAGCCTTTATTTACTGAGTTACTGTGACTGTGCGCTCAACTATTAATTATTCTGCATCTGTTGCAAGGTGTGGTTGTTTCGGAATGATACTCTGCAATCAGTCGTAAAGTAAACACCGTTGTTTGGATATTTACCCTGCAGGAGGAAACCCCATCATCCCCTCAACTTCAATCGGTCGGGCCACGCCCGTTCCTCTACATTTGTGGCGCATTAAGTGGAATAGGCGTTTGACGGCAAGGTGGGTATGTCAACTATACAAAAGCGAGAAACTATGCAAACTCTATCCGAACTTGTTTACCTACAGCACGGGCTAAACGATCCAGCGATTCCAGGGTCACGGCCGTCACCCTCCCCCATAAACGCGACAAGCGATGGGGCACGGCCGTACAGGCCCAGGTGATAATTATTGAGCCGCAAATTCAAGTTTTTCAATCTCATCCACATTCAAATGTTTGCGCACTTGCCAAAGGTCGTAACTGTTTTGCATTGCCAGCCAGCTTTCCGGTGAGCGGCCCAATGCCTTGGAGAGACGCAAAGCCATCTCCGGCGTAACACTGCTTTTTCCGTTTAGTAAGCGGGTAAACGTAGATGGAGACACCTTTAGCTTGGCAGCCACAGTACGCGAACTAACCTGCAACTCTTCGAGATATACTTCTCGAATAAATTTCCCAGGATGGGGTGGATCATACATGCTCATTAGTGATAATCCTCATAATTAACGATATTGGATTATACAATTCGTTGCGTGCCACGTAACAGAACAAGGTGGCAATTGGTATACGGCCGTGCCCCATAAACGCGACAAACGACGGGATAGGGGACGGCCGTACAAAAATCAGACCCTACACAAACTCTATCCGCACCTGTTTGCCCACTGCATGGGCTAAACGACCCAGCGATTCCAAGGTCACGGCCGTAATGTTACTTATGTTAACCGGTCAGCAGCGCCAGTAACCCTTCCGGCACCAGCCGGATGTTTTTCTCCTTCATTTGCGCCAGGGATTGCCATTGGGCGGTGAAGTGGCTGTGATTGCCATGTTCGTAAGCCTGGAGGGTCTCTTGCTGGTAGAGCGACTTGTCCACAAACGCGGCGTCATAGACAAAGACAATTTCATGCCCCGGCTGCCCTTCATACACAAAGAGGTTTTCCAATACGCCAAGCAACTGGATGTTCTCCACTGCCGCCCCCAATTCTTCCTCTATCTCCCGCACCAGCGCCGTCCGGCTATCTTCGCCAAACTCAATGGCCCCGCCCAACGGCCGACAAAACCAATCTCCCTTTACCGAGTCCGGTTGTATCTCCACCAGGATACGGCCGTTATGCCGAAACAAACAAACGACAATGGGCCTTATCCGTTTTTTATCCATCATCACACCTTCTCCAACACGGCCGTATACGACCCCTCTCCCTCAATAATCCGCCCAATCTGCCAGCCCGTCCCCGCCACAATCGCCGCCATCTCCTCCGGCGAGACCATGAGGTAATCAAACCAGGGGCCGATAAGGGTTTTGTAGCGCACCCGAATGCGCACCTGCCCGGACATGCGTCCCCGCTGCCGGTTCCACTCGTGGTAAGCCAGGTGGTCGGGGTCGGTGGTCTGGTAAACGTTGCGGCTTTCGGCCAGGATACGGCCGTCCCGTGTCGTCATCCCCGCAAACCGGCGCAGCAGCCACCTGGCCCGCGCCGCATTGCCAAACAAGCCAAAGTTATTGCCAAACATGATGATCGTATCAAACACGCCCAATGTTTGGCGGCTGGCGCGGGTGATGGACATGACCCGCGCCTCCCGCACCCCGCATAGTTGCGCGGTGTGAATCGCCAGTGGTGAGTTGTCAATGCCCACCACCTCGTGCCCTTTTTCTTGCAGATACAGGCAAACGCGCCCAGGGCCACAGCCGATGTCCAGCACACGGCCCGAAGCCGCTTCGGGTTCGCCAAGCACCAAGTCAATCGCCTCTTGTTGGGCGGGCGACCACGCGGCATAGGGCGCAAAATAAGCCGCCGGGCCGCCGGATGTACCCACATACCCATCCTCGCGCTCGATGATTTCTGTGGCCGGTTCCCCCAGGTAAAAATCGTACACTTCACGGCCGTAGGCGTCTTGTTCTGGTTTCATTGCTTCTCTTCTCCTGAAAATAATCAAAGATTACGCGGAACTTGTCCTGAGTTTACCGAAGGATGGCGCAGATTATAACGCTCACCCGTTATTGACGCTGTCAGATGCCAACTATACAATCAGCGCCATGCATTCATCCGTGTCCCATCCCCCAGACAATGTTAGCGAGATATTCCTATGAGTGACACCATCGCCATTCGGTTAGAAGATGTGAGCAAAACGTTTGGCCGCCGCAAATACCGCGTGCAGGCCGTGCGGGATATTAGCCTCAGCGTGGCCGCCGGGCAGGTATATGGCTTTTTGGGGCCAAACGGGGCCGGTAAAACGACCACCATCCGCATGATTATGGATTTGATACGGCCGTCCACCGGCGCCCTGTTTGTCTACGGCCGTAACGTCCACAGCGACCACACCGTCTTGCAGCGGGTGGGTGCGTTGGTCGAGGGGGCCGCCTTTTACCCCTTCCTCACCGGGCGCAAAAATCTGGAAGTGCTGGCCCGCACGGGCAATCATTACGACGCTGCCCGCATCCAGGCCATGCTGGATCAGGTGGGTCTGGCCGACCGCGCCGACCGGCAGGTGAAAGGGTATTCCACCGGCATGAAACAGCGGTTGGGGTTGGCTGCCGCCCTGCTGCATGACCCCGACCTGGTGATTCTGGACGAACCCACCAACGGCCTCGACCCGGCGGGAATTCAGGAAATGCGCACCTTCATCCGCGACCTGGCGCAAAAACAGGGCAAGACCGTCTTCCTCTCCAGTCACTTACTGGGCGAAGTGGAGCAGGTATGTGACCGGGTAGCCATTATCAACAAGGGCCACATTATCCGTGAAGGAATAGTGGCCGATTTGCTGGCGGCGCAGACGCAGTTAGTGGTGGAAGCAGTGCCGGTGGATAGGGCGACGGCCGTGCTCACCCCCCACTGGCCCGTCACCGCCAACGAAAAAACCATCACCGTCCTGGCTGCCCGCGATGACGCGCCCGCTGTGGTGCAAACGTTGGTCGCCCATGAGGTCGCCGTCTACCAGGTGCGCAGCGAGCGGCAAAGCCTAGAACAATTCTTTTTGGAAGTGACGGGGGAATAAAATATGTGGAACTTATATCGCGCGGAATTACAAAAGACGGTAGGGAACAAGTGGGTAACAGGTTTCCTGCTGTGGATATTTCCGGTGGGGGCGCTGGGGGTATTGGTGTTTGTCAGCTTGCTGGCGCTGGCCATGGAGAACTTTGCCCAGAATTTTTTCGCAGAGCCGCCCTTGTGGACGGATACGGTCATTGCCGTGTGGGGCTTTCCCACGAATACGCTGGTACAAATGCTGCTGTTGGGGTTAACGGCCGTGACCTTTGCCGGTGAATATCAATGGGGCACCTGGAAAAATATCCTCCCCCGCCACCGCCGTCCGGCGCTCATTGGCGTGAAGTTTCTGACGTTGGGCACCCTGGTCGTTTTTTCCTTTGTCCTCATGTCCATTATCGTGGGGCTGGGGTTTGCTGTGCTGACGCGCATTGCCGATGTGCCCTATGGCCCGGCGATCTCGGCAGCGGTGCTGCGCCAATTTACCGGGGATTATGCGTTGAATGCAGCGCTGGCGTTTATTACGGTGTTGATCACGGCCGTGTACGCCGCCTTTGCCGCCATGTTGATGCGTTCCATGGTGGGCGGTATCGTCGTCGGGCTGGGTTTTGTCATCATCGAGCCGGTGACGGCCTTTCTCTTCATGCCGTTAGCCGCCTGGCTGGAATGGGATTGGCTGCTGCACATCTTCCGCTTTACCCCGACCTACAATGTGAACAATATCAGTTCCTGGGTCCGTTTTGATACCCCCACCAACCTCTCCCACTTCTTTTTTGAGATGCGCAACCTGACACCCCCGGTAGACAGCGTGACCTTCTCACTCACCGTCCTGGCCGTCTGGCTGGTGGTAGGCATCGGCCTGATCCTGGTGCTATTCAAACGGCAGGATATAACGGGGTGAGGGTTATGCTATAATTCTGTTATCTTTGGGCATGTGGACATGAAAAGGAAAATCTTATGAGCAGCGCAATAGTGGCTTTACCTGTGACCGTAGAACAGATCGCCCAGGCAATTAGGCAAATGAATGTTGCTGAGCGAATGCGCTTGCTGGAACTCGTGCCAGAGTTGCAAGAGAAAGTGGGAGACGAAAGGGATGAAGAGGAGGCGCGTATTTCTCTGGTTGAACTTCAAACCGAAGTCAATCAACTCTTCGCTGGCAAAAAGCTGGCTATAGGAGACCCTTTTATTGGCGACCTGAGTTTGCACGATTATCTTTCATTGCCAGAAGAGGAACGCCAATCACTCTGGGAAAAGTTAGCTGACGACAACGCCTGGCTAGACACAATAAAAGAGAAAGATGTCCGGCCAGATGCGCTGCTTGCTCGATAAAGTCACAGCCCGGCGAATTCTCGAAGGGCTGGTAAAAATAAGTGCTAGGATTGAGGTTTTACCTGAGGAGTTATTTGCCCTTGACTTGTTCCAACAAGGTAGAAAATCTAACATTCAACTGTACATCGTGCCATCCACTCTCAGTGTGATGCAACGGTTCCCCCAAACATCCCCACATATTCCTCTGCTTCAATTGTTCTTACAAGCAACCAAGACGGTCTATCCTGCGCGATATTTTACACGCTGGTCACGGCGGTTACGGGATTATGGTTTTACGAGGGAAGATGCGGCAGTATTGTCCCTGGCAACATTTGGAACAGTTGAGAACGGTTCAATTTTAGGCGTGCACTACCTGGCAACATATGATCAGGCCATGATCAACAACTGGTATCACCAACAAGAAAAAATCCAGACACGACTGGCAACGATGTGCCGCGACTTAACAGAGCCATACTGCTACGCTGTATTGTCACAGGTGGTACGACCAGAGCAAGTGAGGTAAACAACGCAAAAAGGTGGAAACCGATGAACTGCTCTGTTTGTGGGAATGAGATTGGCGAACAAGGCGTTGCCACGCAGGTTTTTCGGCGGCATGGCGCGGTCGTCACGGTGACGGGCATACCGTCTGTGGCTGTTTGCCCCTTCTGAGGTAATGCCATGCTGGATTGGGAAGTGGCCGAACAGGTTGAAGATTTAGTTCAGTCACTTTTCCACTGGTCTGAGACCAATACCTTACCTAAGCCTGTTATCACCGTCACCTTCCCTGAACCGCAACTTCTCGCTGTGTAGTAATGATTTATCCGGTGGTTGTCAGACGGCGGGCACGGGCTTTGACTAAAGTTATCAAATAATCTAACTGTTCATAACGGTCGAGTTCGGCGGCTTCTTGTGAATTCAGCGTTCCGGTGCGATTCTTCTCCAACAGATCAGCAATCCGTGCTTGCAGCACAGGCGAAGCCTGGATAGCGGCAATTTCATCAGGCTTTGGCCCTTTTGCCAGGAAATTAATGACATCAAGATAGGAGTTTAAGTCGCTCATTTATCTTCGTTTTGCTGCCGTTTTTTGTCCAGCAGGCGGGAGGCCAGGGTGCCGCCGGCCGGGGGCGGCGTGGCTGTGGGTTTGGGCGGCGGTGGAGCGGACGGCGAACCCGAAGCGGCTTCGGGCCGTACCCTCTCCCCCTCTCTCTTCTCTGCCTGCACCGCATCCCCCCGCTGAATTGGCGGCGGTACCCCCTCTGCGTTCTCCCCCTGTTTCTGCACCCCGGCCCGCTGCTTCGCCTGGAACAGGCGCGATACCTGCTCCGTTTGTGGCGCGGGCTGCACCGGCTGCGGCAGCCAACGGCCGAACGTGGCCGCATACGCCCGCTCCATATCCCGCCGCGTGATCACCAAGCGGCGCAGAGCAATATCAAGCGGCAGCAGCAGCACGGCAATGAGCGCCAGCCAGGGCCAGATCGGCTGTGACACCGGCTGTGTGGTCAGGTTGTGGTTAAAAATGTAATCGGCTGCCGCATTCTCCCCTTCTAACACGGCCAAATCTTGCCCCCCGGTGCGCGCCGCCAGCGATTCCAGCAGGCCGGGATTGGCCTCAAACTGTCTGTACTCCGGCGAATAGCCCAATACCCAACCGCTCGTTTGCCCGATTACCGCTTCCGCGTCGGCCGAGTCGCTGCCCGCAATGCGGATAAAGTACGCCCCATCCGCTTCCGGTGTGAAGGTGGTTTCATACCGGCCGGGGGCGATCTGCGTCAGGGTCACGTTTTGCACCTGCCCATCCGGGGCGACGACATTGGCTTCCATTGTCAGATTATTCAAGAAGTCCCCGGCCGTGCTGCGGGCGTCTACCGTCAAGGTGGCCTGTTCGTCATTGAAGGTCACGGCCGTTTCCACATTGGTATCTCGGTCCTGCGACACCGTCCAACGGACGGCCTGCGCCCAAAACGCCGGGAACCCTTGCCACTGCACCCACTCCCGCCCCCACCGCCCGGTCGCGTCCGAAGTCCAGGCCACCGCCCGCCCCAACCCATACTGCCAGGCTGCCAGCAGCGGGTCGCCCTGATGTGTGGTCAGGATCACCTGGGCCGTACCTTTGGGGCTGGTGCCCACATAGCCGTAGAGGGGGGGCACGGCCGTAATCCCGCTCAAAATCGGGCTGTTACTGCTCAGTTCCGGGAAAAAGCGCTCTTCAATTAAATAGCTGCGCTGGATATTGGTCGTTTCCTGCGTGAAAATTTGAGGCAGATTGGCAGCGCGGTCGGTGAAATGGAAACGGCCGTTGCCCCGTTCCGCCATCTCTTGCAGCCAGGGCACATCCGGTCCCCCGCCAATACTCACAAAGGAAATGGTCACGTCTTCGGCCGTCAGCCCATCCAGCAGTTCCGGTACGCCCTCCTTCTCCTCGGAATCCGAGCCATCGGCCAGAACGATGATATGTTTAATAGGCGTGGGCGATTGGGCTAATGCTTCCGCGGCCGCTTCCAGCCCCGTGCGCACAAAAATGCCGCCGCCGCCCGCGCCAATCTCCCGGATCAGGTTGATGGCCGTGACCCGCTCGCTGGCGGGCAGGGGGCCAATGGGATTGTCCGGGGCTGTATCTACGGGGATGACGGTGATGTAATCAAAATCATTGAGCAGTTCCACCACCCGCACCGCGCCCTCGGCCGCCAGTTGAATCTTGCTCACGCCGCCCTCGTCCGCGCCCATACTGCCGGAACGGTCAATGACAATCACCATGCTCACTGCCGGGAAGCGCTCCTGGTCTTTAATTTGCATCTCCACCGGCAGCGTCTCTTCCAGCGGCGTTTTGAAGTAGCCGCCCATGCCGTAGCTTTGCGGGCCGCCCACCGCCACCAGGCCACCGCCCAGGTCACGCACGTAACTTTGCAGCGTTTCCATTTTGCGCGGTGTCAGGTTTTTGGCGTTCACGTTCACCAGGACGATGGTGGCGTAGTTGCTCAATTGGGCCAGGCTGGAAGGGAAATCGGCCGGAGTGATACGGTCAACGGGCAGCCCCACCGCTTCCAGCGCCGCCTGCAACTGCGGGGATTCGTCCGGCTGCGGCGTGCCATCGTCGGCAACGGTGCCATCATTTGTTACCAACAGCACACGCGGCGGCCCGGTGATTTCGGTGAAGGCGGCCAGTTCGTTGTTTTGGAAATAGGTATCATTTTGCGGCTCAATTTGCACCCGGTAACGGGCAAATTCCTGCTCACCGGCGCGCAGGCGCACGGAAAAATTGTTCACGCCCCGCCCCAAATCTACCGGCTCTTCATGCACCACCGTGCCGCCGGACAGGATGCGCAAGGTGGCGGGCATGTTGGCTGTGCTTTCGGCCGTAATGTCAATGCGAAAAATCTCGCCCTGGCTGATGCGCGTGGGGGCACGCACATCTGTGACCCACGCTTCCACCAGGTCGCCCCCTGTTTCGCGTGTTAAAGGCACAAAGCTGATTTCCACGCCGGCGTTGGCGGCCAGTTTGGCGGCCGCTTCGGTGTCGCCAATGGTGGCAATGCCATCACTGAGGATGACCAGGCGGCGACCGCTGCCTGCCGGAAAGAGGGCCAGTCCCAGGCGGATGGCCTCGGCCAGGTCGGTTTGCAGTGGTTGGGGGACGGAGGTGATGGGGGCCAGTTCGGCCAGCCCGCTCATGGGGCGTTCCACGAGGGCGTTGCCACCAAAGAGGATGACGGCCGTCTGGTCATCTGGTTTCATGCTGGCCACGGCCGTGCGTACAAACCCTTCCGCCTGTTCTGCCTGTTCCGGGCTGATGGAGTCAGAGGCATCCACCAGAAAGACGACGGCCAGGGTGTCATTGGCCTGTACAAGCTGCGTTCCGGCTAATGCCAACACCAGCAGCAGCAGGATCAACAGCCGCAATCCCAGGCTGGCCCACTCTCGCCGCCGCCCCCGTACCCGGCTCTGCCCGCCGCCACGCGGCCCGCCACGTGGCCCGCCACGCGGCCCGCCACGCGGCCAACCGACCCAGGCGATGAAGGGAATTGCCAGTAACAACAGGAGCGCGAGGGGGGTGGTGAAGAACATAGTAAGCAGTGAGCAGTGGGCAGTGTGCAGTAGGCAGTGGTATTAACTGCTCACTGCTTACCGCTTACTGCTCACTGATCTTCATAAACCAGCGGCAGGTAAATGGTAAAGGTACTGCCATTGCCGTATTTGCTTTCGGCGGTAATGTGGCCGCCGTGCGCTTTGATGATAAATTGGGCTAACGCCAGCCCCATGCCGGTGCGACGGCCGTTGCCGTTTATACCGGCCGGGTTGAAGCCATCCCATAGCGTTTGCAGCCGTTCGTCGGGGATGCCCACGCCGTTGTCCAGGATGCGCACGAAGGCGTTACTACCTTCGCTGCCACATTCCACCATCACCATGCCGCCAATTTTATTGAACTTGATGGCGTTGTGGAGCAGATGTTGGGTGGCTTCTAACAATTGGGGCGCATCACCCAGCGCGGTGGCGTAGCTGGCGTCGGCATGGAAATCAATTTTCACGCGGCGCGCTTCGGCCATGCTGTGCAGGTTGCGGATCGCTTCCTGGGTAATCTGATCCAGGTGAACCGGCTCAAACTTGAACTGGCTGCGCATCTGGATGCGGGCAGAAATGGTGATGAGGTTGTCAATGGGCGCGCGCAGGGCGGCAATTTGCTGGCTGATTTCGCTGACGATCTGCCCTTCTTTTTCACCTGCTTTACCCTGGTATTTTTGCATTTCGCGGTTGATGTCGGTAAACGGCCGTCGCAAATCCGGTGAGATCATCTCGATAAAGTCGGCGTACAGGTTCACCAGTTCTTGCAAGTGCTGCTTTTCGCGGGCCAGCGTCTGGTTTTGGCGAAAGACAAAATCGTTAATCTGGCGCAGACTGGCCAGATTGTACGCCTGGGCCAACAGCGGGCTGATCTGGGCCGCCCAGCCGTGCAGCAGTGCCAACTCTTCCTGGCTGTAGCCTTCGCCGGTGTATTTGGGACCCAACGCCAGTACGCCGATCAGCGTATCCCCGGCGTGCAGCGGCTGGTAAAGTACCCGCTGCCACCGGTTGAGCAGTTCGCGTTCCGCTTCGGGAATGTGGGCATACTGCTCGACGGTATCCAGGTCGGCATGGATGAGGGGAGTGTTAGTCTGGCGCAGGTGATGGCTGAAGGGGCTGTCTGGGTTGAAGTCGGCGGGCACGTAGGGGAGTTGTTCCAGGCTGGCTAACGGCCGTAATACCAGCCGACCCCCTGGCCCATCATCCGCCTTAAACAACCAGACGTCATCTGTCGTCAGGTTCAACTGCACCAACCGCAGAAAAATCTGCCCTAGCTGCGCTGGTTCGGGCATGTTGCCGGCGATGTTGCTGAACTCGGCCAACACCACATCTCGTTTTTGCCGGCCGTGCAAGAAGATGCGGCGCGTAAACTCGTTCACCCAGCGGTAGACCAGGGTGAAAAAGGCGGCAAAGAGGGCAGCGGCAATGGTAATAATGAGGGTTTGGGTGGAAACGGCCGTCGCCGCCGGTAAATTCGACACCGTTTGCACAATGACCGACAGCGCCAGCCAGGTAAGGCCAAAGATGATGAGCGCCCCGGCCAGACGGCTGAGCGCCTGCCGCGAAGCCAGTTGCAGTTCCGGCAGATGGGGGCGGGTGAGGGTGAGCGTACCCACCAGAGCTGCCAGGATGATGACCAGAATGCCAAACTGCTGCCAGCCAGATTGCCCTACCTGTTGCACGGAGGCGAAGCCAAAACCGACCATGAATAGGGTAATGACCAGTAGCCAGTAGTTAACCTGGTTGCGGTAAATGGAGTGGGGCAGGTTTGTTTTCACCTGTTGCGTCAAAATCCAGGCGGCGAGGATGGGGATGAGCCAGGCGGTAATCCACACGGCCGTCCACAAGCCCCCCTGGGAAATCCGCTGCCCCCCGGCCACAAACAACGGCAGGTAAAAGCCCCAGATGGTGGGGTCCAGGGCGATGGCGGCGGCGATGAGCAGCAAACTGAGGAAGAGGGCGACACGGCCGTGCCCTTTGGGCAGGTTGAAGTAAACAACGGTAGTCAGGAGGAGGGTGACGGCCGTGAAATTCAGCGCATATGTACCCACCACCCCCCAGTTAAAAACCAGAATGTCTGGGAACGACAGGCCGCCAAAAAAACGCAGTACGCTGCTGGCCCACACCGCCGCCAGCAGCAGTGTCAGCGTCCAGCGCACATACAAACGCCGCCGCTTTAGCCGTACCCGCCACAAATAAATGATCATGGCGATAAAGCTGAGTGGCAGCAAAGCTATCAATAAAAACTGCAAGGTGAGCGTCATGATTGCTACCAAGAGCCTAAGGGTTTCAGAAAACCCTTAGGCTCTTATTTTATTTGAGTTGCGCGGATTATATCAGGATTGGGAAATTGAGCGGGAGGGATTTGGGAAAAGACGGCCGTTTATCCCAAATTTATCCCAAATTTGATTTGGGAAATCAGGGAAATAATTTGGGAAAGGGTTGGGAAATCCCATTTGTCTATTACAATGACGCGGTGACTGCGCGCTGTCGGCAGATGCGAGGCCATAAATATTGCTATGAGGTATTGACGAGATTTTTGGATAACGGCCGTCGCCTTACTCCCTCATCTCGAATGATGGCGGCCGAAATTGGAGCAATCGAATGACCCGGATCAAAAATATAATGGCTCTTTTTACCCCCATCATCTTCATCATCATGCTCTTACTCTGGCAAAATGATACCACTGCCTCTCAGGGCACTCTGTTTGTGGATAGCGGCCAAATCTTCAGTGCGCAGGCCAGTTTTGATGTGGCTCTGGCCGATCTGGATGGAGATACTGATCTCGATATATTTGTCCTCCACAATGCCCCCAATGCCGTGTGGATTAATCAAGGTGGCACACAAGGGGGTACGGCCGGCGTTTTCCAGGATAGCGGTCAAAACATCGGTTCATTCAGCTATGTCGCCCTGGCGCTGGGCGACCTGGACGGCGACAACGATTTGGACGCCTTCCTCACGCGCAGCACCACCCAAAACGACAATAATCAGGTCTGGATCAATCAGGGTGGAGCACAAGCTGGCATACCGGGCATTTTTCAGTGGAGCGGCCAGATTATGGGGGATGGGCTGGCGATGGGGGTGGCATTGGGTGATGTGGACGGTGATGGTGACTTAGACGCTTATCTTGCCCGCAGCAATGTACCGGATCAGGTGTGGTTGAATGATGGCAGCGGCCAGTTTAGCAATAGCGGCCAAAACCTGGACGGCGCTCAGGGGTGGGATGTGGTTTTGGGCGATGTGGATGGAGACGATGACCTGGATGCCTTTGTGGTTAATGTGTCTGCGGGGAACACCGTCTGGCTGAATCAAGGTGGCGCACAAGGGGGCATAGAAGGTGAATTTCAAGATAGCGGCCAGAGTTTGGGCAGCGCGGTCAGCTTTGGCGTGGCGCTGGTGGACGTGGATGATGACATGGATTTAGATGCTTTTGTGGTCAATGTGGGGGCGAATGCGCTCTGGCTCAATCAAGGGGGTCTGCAAGGCGGGACGCCTGGCATATTCGCTGATAGTGGGCAGACTTTGGGGACGAGTAATACATACGAGGTGGCAGCGGCCGATTTTGATGGTGATGGTGATGTGGATATGTTTACGGCCGAACAGGATGGCGCCAATCACGTCTGGATCAATCAGGGTGGCAACCAGGGCGGGGCCGCTGGTGCATTTCAGGATAGTGGGCTGCTTTTGGGCAGTAGCAGCAGTTACGCGGTGGCAGTTGGTGACGTGGATGGAGATAATGATAGCGATGCTTTTGTTGCCAACTTTGACGGCGCTGACAGGCTCTATCTGAATCAGAATAGTCCCATAGGCGCAGATTTATTGCTAACGGTTAACGGGCCAGAAGCCGTGTTGGGCACAGGAGCCGCCATTGTTATGCATGTGCAAAATTTGGGGCCGGAGACGGCCGTCAATACCCTGATGCAGCGGTCGGTAATGGGGGCTTTTTTCTCAAACTGGACTCCTTCTCAGGGTTCTTGCTCCCCAGACAGTAACCCTTGTACCTTAGGGAATATTGTCAGCGGGAATGGGGTAACGGTTACGGTAGGGGTGGCCGTCCAGGCAGATGATACACAGGTTTATCAAGGCTCGGTGACAATTTCCGGTGCGGTCGCTTCATCCGAAGTTGACCCCGATGTAACGAATAATGACGCCGTTTTGACCACCCATTTCTACGAATGTAAGGCGGTGGATGGTTGCCTGCTGGATGATATTGTCTGCCTGCTCTACGAACTGAACCCGCCTGCGCCTTCAGGGAGTCTGGCGGGTCATTTGCTGCACAACGATAACAAGACATTTGTAGATACATTGGGCACATATATTCCTGAATTGGCTCTTTATTATCACCTGAGAGATGACATCTTCACCACGCCTGTGGGTCAGCACTACCGGCAAGTTTATTACACCCACAGCGATGAAGTAAGTGACCTGGTGCTGGCAGACACGGCCGTTTGGGACCTGGCGTTGGCGGGGCTGTTCCAGTGGGAGTCTCATTTTGCAGCTTTGGTGGCCGGGGAGGGGGACACGGCCGTGATCACCGCCGCCCAAATTCAAGCCGTTGAAGATTTCCTCAACGCCCTCTCTAACGCTGGTAGCCCGGCGTTGCAACAAGCCATCGCCGAAGAACGGGCCAACCTGCCCCCCTTTGACACGTTCATCGGTATGACTATGGAACAGGCGCGTGGTGAGGTGATTGGTTACGCTGCCTATATGCCTGTGGTGCTGAAACAATGACATGTATGGCAGGCGGCATACCTGGGAATATCAGGCGCCCAATGTTTGGCCTGAAAAGAAATTTTCCCCCGGGTGAAACCTGATAGAATTCCTGCTCGTATTATCCGGTTAAGTGGGGTGGTGGGCCAGCCCTTCGCCAAATTGTTGACAGCCTGTGATTTGTGCGTGCGCCATACCACCCCAAAAGGGGAAAATCATGCGCGTTACCTATTTGTTCTCTATTGTGAGCGGCGTATTCATCACCGCCATCTTGCTCCTGGGCATATTCCACCTGGGCAGTCAGGCGGCGCCGCTGGCCGTGTTCACCGTCAACAGCACGGCCGACGCCACCGATGCTGTGCCGGGCGATGGCGTCTGCGAAACAGCGCCGGGCAATGGCATTTGTACGCTGCGTGCTGCTGTCCGGGAAAGCAATGCTCTGGCCGGGGCGGATGAGATTATCTTACCGGGCGGCACCTACCTGCTGACAATTCCCGGCGCGAATGAAAACAATGCCGCCACCGGCGACCTGGACATTGCCGGCCTGCTAACCATCAGTGGCGCGGGCGCCGCCACCACCATCATTGACGCCAATGGCCTGGACCGAGTCCTGGACATTCAGTTTCAGGGCAGCCTTTCACTACATGGCGTCACGGTGCGGGGTGGGTTTGTTAATGGTGGTAGCGGGGGTGGCATTAACATGTTGTTTAATGGTAACCTGACGATCACGGACAGCATCATTACTGAAAACAGTAGCAATGCCGGTGGGGGCGTTGCCCAACTGGGTTCCTCGCCACAAATAATCATTAGCAACAGTACCATTAGCGGTAATAGCAGTGTGAACGGTCCCGGCGGTGGCCTCTTCATCAATGCCGCTAATTTACAGATTACAGATTCTGTTATTAGTGGGAATTCGGCTAATGATGGTGGCGGCTTGACGTTTTATTTCGGCTCTTTGACGATGACGGATAGTGTGGTGGAAGATAACACGGCCGTGACCATTGGCGGTGGCATCTTCAACGGCGGCAATGGTCTGGTGATCAGCAGCACCATTCAAAATAACATGGCCAATAGCAACAATCCGACGCTGCCCGGCGGCGGCGGCATTGCCAATGCGGGCACACTTACCATCAGAAATAGCCAGGTCATCAGCAACCATGCCCCTAACTATGGCGGTGGTGGCCTGCTGAACGCGGATACACTTATTCTGGAAAATACAGAGGTGGCGTATAACAATGCTGTTTACGGCGGTGGGTCTCTACAACTTTGATGCCGCAGCCTCTATTGTGGGCACCGACCTGTCGTTGTCCCAAAACAACGCCTGGGCCGGAGGTGGCATTTTTGGCAGTGCCGGTACTTTCACCCTCACCAATAGCCTGGTAGATGGGAATACGGCCGTGGGACTGGGTGGTGGTGGTTTAGTCATCACCGGTACGGTAGGGGTCATCATCAGCAGTACGGTGCAAAACAATACTGCCAACGGCAGTACCCCTGGCTGGTCAGGCGGTGGTGGCTTTTTCAATTTGGGTTCGCTTACCATAGCCGATAGCCAGGTCGTCAGCAACCATGCGCCAAACCAAAGCGGTGGTGGCCTGTTTAACAGGCAAATACTTCGGATGGAAAATACCCGGCTGGCTCACAATAATGCCGACTATGGTGGCGGATTATATAACTATGAAGTGGCTGCCTCTATAGTTGGGACAGACCTCACGTTCGACCAAAATATCGCTTTGAGGGGCGGCGCTATTGAAAGCCTTACAGGTACATTGACATTGAACGACAGCACCATCAGCCGCAATACGGCTACGTATGATGCCGGTGGTGTGTTTGTCGCCAGAGGCGCCGGTTCATTCACCAATGTCACCATCAGCGGTAATCAGGCGGGAGGGAACGGTGTTGGCATTTACGTTTATGAGCAGGATTTTGCCATCTTGAACAGCACGATTGTCAGCAATACGGCTCAGGGTGGCGCTGTTTATATCTTTGATCCCCAATCTGTAGTGACATTGACCAATAGCATTATTGCCAATAACCTGTGGGGTAACTGTGCTGGTTATCCCCCGCTTTCTGGCGGGCACAATCTGGATAGTGGCATCACGTGTGGCCTGAATGCGCCCGGTGACTTAAGTAACACAGACCCCGTTTTAGGCCCGCTGCAAGACAATGGCGGCCCCACCGAAACGCATATCTTTACCGGCCCATCTCCGGCCGTTGATGGTGGGGATAATGCCAGTTGCCCGCCTATAGATCAACGTGGTTACTGCCGCCCCTACAATCTGGTCTGTGACATTGGCTCGGTAGAGTTAAACGTCCCTGACCTGCCACCGATACCCACACCGGGGCCAACACCTTCAACGACACCTCCCACACCGACGCCAACGCCATATTCATATTGCGAACCACCGACACCTACGCCGACAGCGACAAATATGCCAACGTTTACACCTACATCAACAGACACACCGACGCCCACCTGGACGCCGACCAACACGGTGACGCCTACTATCACCGTTACACCTTCATTTACACCCACACCGACGGATACACCCACGCCCACGTTCACACCAACACCGGGCACACCTACATCAACGCCGGATACGCCGACACCTACGTACACATCCACACCAACACCGGAAACACCTACACCCACACCGGAAACGCCCACGCCCACGCCGGAAACGCCCACGCCGACACCGGAAATACCGACGCCGACGCCGGAGATACCCACACCTACCGTTGAACCACCGACATTCACCATATACCTGCCGGTAATCAGCAACTAATATCAAACCCGCCGGGCTGCCCGCAGCCCGGCAGGTTGGCACTCTCACTCTTTTGAAAATCAAATCCTCTGCCCTATAATCGTGCCAATTTTCACGGAAGGAGAAATAGATAAATGGAATCTGTGTTGGCACAATTATTAGCTGCCCAGGCAGAGTTAGAATCGCAGTTCAGGGTATTAAAGGGAGTCATGGGGGCTTTGAACACGGCCGTGAAACTGGCGGGTGAAAACAAAGCCGACGCCCTCCCCATGCACAAGGCGCTGCTCAAACTGGAAGCCGCCGCCGAGGTGGGAAATGAGACGTTGGCTACGGCCGTGAGCCGCTCACCAACCCCATCCTCCTCTCTCTCACTGGCATCCTCAAGGTATATGACCAACAGGTCAAACGTATAGTCAACCCCCAGTTAGAAAACAACTTTTTTGCCCGATCTGCAAAAGGCATGGCAGGATTGCCTGGATAAACGCAAGCAACGGCCGTCGGGCGAACGCATCAATATCGTCGAAGCCTATGCCCAGTAACCGACGAGAGCATTCACAAAATTGTGGGGCAGTTAACATTTGCCCGTTATCTGCAAACAGGGCGATTGGGGGAGTGGAAACCAGATGAGAAGTTACAGGAGTTGCTAGACAAGCACGAGATTTACAGCAACATTGGCGCGGATGGGGGGCGATCACGGCCGTAGACGCCCACACCGACCGCAGCTACCCGCCGGGCACAGTCGTTCTGTTTGGCGGCCCGCTGTCCGCGCCAGGCGCAGTGGTGGATGATCTGCTGCGTTTTGGCACGTTCTATGTTCGCCAGCCATTTACTCAGCTGCCGCCGCTGGATGCAGCAAGGCGGCAAAAAGTGGCCCGTGAGATGGCAACCACTTGAGCCAACCGGCTGGAAATGGGGCGTTTTCACCGACTTCTGCCGGCGGATATAGCCACCACCGCCACCATCCCGCAGCCTAATTTGTCACAGTTCAAGTTTGATTTAGCCTAACGGCGGGCGAACAGACCAAGAACGGCCGTGAAAAGAGCTGAGCCTATAATTGCCCACACCACGGGGAACATTTCGCCCTCGATATTGATGGCCAGCATCTCTGGCAAACCAAGCTGGCTGCTCAGCCACATGCCCAAGTAAGCGCCAATAAACCCAACTATGATAGACATCAGACAGCCGCCGCGTGAATAACCGGCCAATGCCTGACCAATGCTGCCGCAAATAGCGGCAATAAGCAGTAATACCAACAAACCTATAATTGACATTTTTGTTACCTCCGTAAAAGTTAAGGCATTATCTGGGGAAGTGATGTGAGGCAAATTCAGACTGGAGATAGAGCCTGTACAATCAACCACCCCGGCCATTTGTGGTCGGGGTGGTTGGGTAAAAAGGTTGTTAAGGGTGGGTGAGCTTATGACAGCCTGTCTATGAAGTCGCTCACCTCTTGTTCCGCTTCGGCGCGAGAACGGCCGTATCTTTCCTGCACCAGGCCAACCAGCTCATCATAGCGGCCCTCGATCCGATCCAGATCATCGTCTGTCAGATCACCCCACTGCTGCTTAACCTGACCCTTCAGTTGTTTCCATTTACCTTCCAGAATATCCATATTCATGTTGATACTCATCTTCAAAATCCTTTTCTTCAGCTAAAGTAACCCTTTAACTAAAGTAATAAAGTTAGTCAGTAAACTCACTATTCACTTTGGCCTGAGCGCGTATCTGCGTATCTGATGGTCTCATCATGCCGGAAAAGAAGCGGTCGTTGAATGGGGAATTACCCTACTTCCCGGCCAAAAAAGACCCTATATTTACAGAAAGAATTGTCACTTTGGTGTAGGTATCCCATTGATGTAAATGTGTCGTTTTCCAGAGAAGGCAAGAGGCCGGACGGTGGTGGCCTGAACATGAGCATATACACCTGTTTGAGGTGCCAATAGGGTGCGACCAGCCTGACTAAAATCACTTGACACTGCACACAGAATCATAGACACTCCTGTCAGTGGGCGGCCACGCCCACAAATCCCACTTTGAAAACGGAGTACAAGTTAAGATGAAAGAGAACCTGAACCCATTTGCAATCGCGCAGGCTCAGTTAGATGAAGCTGCGGCAGTTTTACAACTCGACCCCGACATGCACGCCTTTTTACGGGAACCGATGCGGGAATTCCATTTCACCATTCCGGTGCGCATGGATGACGGCCGTACCCAAACCTTCCAGGGTTTCCGCGTACAGTACAATGACGCTCGCGGCCCCGCCAAAGGCGGCATCCGCTTCCACCCCGACGAGACCATAGACACCGTGCGGGCGTTGGCGGCGTGGATGACCTGGAAAACGGCCGTGTCTGACATTCCTCTCGGCGGTGGCAAAGGCGGCGTCATTTGCAACCCCCGCGAACTTTCTCAGGGCGAACTGGAGCGGCTCAGTCGCGGTTACATGCGCAATATCGCCCGGCATATCGGCATTACCAAAGATGTGCCTGCCCCCGACGTAAATACCAATCCGCAAATCATGGCCTGGATGCTAGATGAATATGAAGTGCTCACCGGCCGGCATGAACCGGGTGTGATTACCGGCAAACCGCTGCCATTGGGCGGTTCACAGGGGCGCACCCCGGCTACGGCTCTAGGCGGCCTCTTCACCATCCGTGAAGCGGCCAAAGTGCAGGGGATGACGTTCAATGAGACGACCTGCGCCATTCAGGGCTATGGCAATGTGGGCGGCAATGCGCACCAACTGGCGGCCCAATTTGGCCTGAAAGTGGTAGCCGTCAGTGACGAATTTGGTGCGATTTACAACCCGCACGGTCTGGATGCCAAAGTGGTTGCAGAACACGTGCGCCGCACCGGCAAGGTCATTGACTGCCCGGAGACAGAGCAGATGAGTAACACGGAATTGTTGGAACTGCCGGTGGAAATCCTCATTCCGGCGGCCATTGAAAACCAACTGACCAGCCAGAACGCGGATCGCATCAAGGCCAAAATTGTGGCGGAACTGGCGAACGGCCCCACGACGCCGGAAGCGGACAACATTCTCAATGACAAGGGTGTGTACATCATCCCGGACTTTTTGTGTAATGCGGGTGGTGTTATCGTCTCCTATTTTGAGATGGTGCAAAACGGCTATCAGTTCTATTGGGACGAGGCGATGGTGAATGAGCGACTGGATCGCAAGATTACGACGGCGTTCCAGGCGGTTCATGCGATGTCGCAGGCGAAGAAGGTGGATACCCGCGTGGCCGCTTACCTGGTGGCGGTTGACCGGGTGGCGGAAGCGGTACGGCTGCGTGGTTGGGTGTGAGTAAAAGAAAAGGGGGCCGGCCCCCTTTTCTTTTACTCACTCAGATATTTGTCAAACCAGCGTTTGATGTGGTGCAGGCGTTGGATGCGGCGGTCGGTACGGCCGTCACGACTTAACCCGTGTGACTCTTCCGGGAACAAGACCAGTTCCGTGTCCACGCCTAACCGTTTGAGGGCCACAAACACCTGCTCGCCCTGTTCCTGGTCACAACGTAAATCCGCTTCGCTGTGCATGATCAGGGTGGGGGTGCGAGCATTGCCAATGTGGCTGATGGGGGATTGCTGCCAGTAACCGGCCATATCTTCCCAGGGGGGGGTGGGCAGACCCACCAGAAATTGTGTCATCCAATTCATATCCGACGAGCCGTAGAAGCTGAACAGATTGCTGACCACGCGCAGGGCAACGGCCGCTTTAAAGCGGTGGGTCTTGCCGATGATGAGCGTGGTCATGTAGCCGCCGTAGCTGCCGCCGATGACGCCCATGCGCTGCGCGTCCACGTAGGGCAGGGCGGCCACATAATCGGTCCAGGCCATCACATCGGCGTAGTCTACGGTGCCCCAGCGGTTGGCAATGGCACTGGCGTGGGCATCGCCATATCCCTGGCTACCGCGTGGATTGCTAAAGGCGACCACGTAACCTTGTGCCGCCAGAAAGTGAAATTCGTGCATGAAGGCACGGCCGTACTGCATCATCGGCCCCCCGTGAATTTCAATGATCGCCGGGTATTGTCTGGTCGGGTCAAAATCGGGCGGCGTCAAAATCCAGCCGTGTAATTCATTGCCGTCAGGGCCATCAAACCACACTTCTTCCAGTTGTCCCCAGGCGATTTCGGCAAAGAGTTCCTGGTTAAAGTGCGTCAGCGCGGTGGCGTCTGGTTCGTGCAGGCGGCGCCGCCAGACCTGCCCGGTGGCGGTGGTGTTGCCCCACAGGTAGGCCAATTGGTTTTGGGCGGCGTCCAGGCTAAAGTTGCCCACCAGACCGGGTTCGTCAATGAGGCGCTCGTAGTCGCCGTTGGTTACGTCGAAGGCCAGCAGCGGTTGGTTGCCCAGTTCGGTGGCCTGGATGTAGAGGCGACGGCCGTCCGCCGACCAGATCGGTGGCGGTTGGGGCGTATTGCTGCCCACGTCGGTCAGCGTGGTCAGGCTCAGGTGTAAATCATGGGCAATGGAGAGATTCCGCGCCTGCCCACCAGCAGTGGGCACTACATACAGGCAGCTATTTTGCCCCCAATCGCCCAGGCGGGCGCGACCCAGGTAGGCAATGCTCTGGCCGTCGGGGGAGAAGGAGGGGGAGAATTTACGGCCGTGATGCCCCGTTTCCACCAGCACCACTTCCCCACCCGCCGCCGGAATCAGGTACAGTTCTGTCTCGTCCGGGTGCAGGTCGGGTTCCGGGTGATGGTTGGCGACGAAGAGAATGGTACGGCCGTCGGGCGACCAACACGGCTCGGTTTCCTGGGTGTCGCCGCTGGTAAGCTGTGTGCCTTCGCCGGTTTGGGCGTTAAACGTCCAGATGTGCCACTTTTCCTGGGGCAGGTAGCCCGCGCCGTCGTATTTGTAATTCAGGCTGGTAATGTGCCGGGCGACCACGCCTAGCTTTTTCTTTTGTTCATCTTTTTCCCGCTCGCGGGCCTCTTCGTCTTTCTGGCGGAATTGGGCCACAAAGTGCGCCCCGTCCGGCGACCAGGCAAAGCTGCCCAAGCTGCCCTGGGCATTGGTGATGGGCCGGGCTTCACCGCCGCCAAAGGGGATGGCGTAAATTTGCATCTGCTTTTCGTCTTTGCGGTTGGAGAGGAAGGCAATGGTTGAACCGTCCGGCGACCAGCGGGGGTACGTGTCGGTCTGGTCGCCATAGGTGAACTGGCGGGGCGGCGTACGGCCGTCCACCGCCACCAGCCACAGATTTATATACTTCTTCTCCGTCTTCTGGTCTACCCGGTTCAACCCGAAAACAATATACCGTCCGTCTGGCGAGATTTGTGGGTCGCTGACCAGTTGCAAGTTATAGAGGTCTTCGGCCGTCAACGGCCGTTTCGTTTCTGTCATATCACTCTCCTCGTTCGTCGTTTGTAGTAGGCGATTTATCGCCTCTTGAAGGCGATAAATCGCCTACTACAAACAATGATAGCCTGTCCGTGAGAAAGGGTGTAATCTGGCATTTCGTCACCTTTTCACCCTGTCACCCCGTCATCTTGTCATCTATAATTGGCGCATGAAAACACAACCCCCCTTTGATCTACAGACAATTCGCCGCCGGTTTCCGGCTTTACAGTTAGAAGTGAATGGGCGCACGGCCGTGTACCTGGATGGCCCCGGCGGCACGCAAGTTCCGCAGCCGGTCATTGACGCCATTGCCCATTACCTGGCGCAGGGCGGCAGTAACCAGGGTGGCCCCTTTTTCACCAGCCAATACACCGATACCGTCATCATGGCCGCCCGCCACGCCATCATGGACTTTTATCACGCCCGGCGGCCCGAAGAAATCGTCTTCGGCCAGAACATGACCAGTCTCACCTTTGCCTTCAGCCGCGCCCTGGCCCAAACCTGGCAGCCGGGCGATGAAATCATCGTTACCCGGCTCGACCACGACGCCAACATTACCCCCTGGGTCATGGCGGCCACAGATCGCAGCGTCACCGTGCGCTGGCTGGATTTTGACCCCACCGATTGCACCCTGCGCCTGGATTTGCTGCCCGGTTTGCTCAATGAAAAGACGCGGTTGGTGGCCGTGACCTACGCTTCCAATGCCGTCGGCAGCATCACCGACGTGCCTCGTGTGGTGCAAATGGCGCATCAGGCAGGCGCGTTGGTCTATGTGGATTCGGTACATTATGCCCCGCACGGCCCCCTTGATGTGCAGGCGTTGGATTGTGATTTCCTGGCGGCCTCCGTTTACAAATTTTTTGGCGGCCATGTGGGGGCGCTGTATGGCAAGTATGAACATTTGGACAGGTTGCCCGCCTATAAGGTACGGCCGTCTTCCCCCCAACCACCGGGCAAATGGGAAACGGGCACGCAAAGTTTTGAAAGTCTGGCGGGGGTGACGGCGGCGGTGGATTACATCGCCTCGCTGAGCCAGACCTCCGGTAGTCGCCGCGAGCGACTGGTATGGGCGATGACCCAGATCAAAGAGTATGAGATGAGCCTGAGCTACCACTTCCTGGAAGGCGCGGCCAAAATTCCCGGCCTGCGCGTCTATGGCATCACCGACGTAGAAAATCTGGTGCAGCGCACGCCCACCTTCGCCGTCAGTCTGACCGGGCACACGCCAGAAACAGTCGCCACGCGGCTAGGCGAGCAGGGTATTTTTGTCTGGCACGGGGACTATTACGCAGTTGCCGTCATGGAGCGGCTGGGTCTGGCCGACAAAGGGGGCCTGGTACGCATCGGCTTTGTGCATTACAACAGCCACAACGAGGTAGACCAGGTATTGGCGGCGCTGGCGGCGCTGACCTGAAGGTAGCATGAGGGAATGGGCACGGCCGTGCCTTTCTGCTACTATTCCCTCTATGCGACGAATCCTGGCACTTGTGGGGAGCTTTGGGTTGTTGTGCTGGCTGGCTTTGTCTTTGCGAGAAGCTATTTTTGCTATGCCTGTTTCGGCGGAGGGGGATCGGTCAGCGGTCAGTGGTGAACAGACAATCGCCGCAGACGAACGATTCTCCTATTATTCACAAGTCATTACATCCAATTTACCCGTCACCATTTACTTGCCACTCATTTTTACACCGCCACCGCCGTTACCGCCCCCATTGCCACCGCCCATTCCTTATTCCGCCACACCGCCCATTGATTTTACGGCTGTGCGCGCCGACCTCCAGGAACAAGGGTTAGACCTGGCCTTCAACAAATTTGGCTTCCACACCGCCTTTTCGGATTATAGCGCCCATTTGGAGCAATGGATGATGGCGATGGACGCGGCCGGTGTGCCCTTTGTCCTCAAGAGCGTGGACAATGCCCAACCGCTTGTTTACGCTCAGGGGCTGATGCAGCAGAGCGGCGTCCCCCACATTTTGATCTACCGGCGCAGCAGCCCGGACTATGATTTACCCAACTACAACCTGCCGCCGCAAGTGGCCGCGCAGGAGCATTGGGCGCGGCATATGGCCGTCTGGCCGCAAGAACTTGACCCCAGCCTGGTATGGATTGAAACGGTGAACGAGGTAGACAAAAACCGCACCCCCTGGCTGGCCGAATTTGCCCTGGAAACGGCGCAGTTAGCCCTGGCCGATGGTTATAAATGGGCCGCTTTTGGCTGGTCGAGCGGCGAGCCGGAGCCGTACCATTGGGCGCAGCCCACCATGCGCCAATTCTTGCAACTGGTGGGGGAACATCCCGACCGGTTAGCCATTGCCCTGCATGAATACAGCTACGAAGTGGACGATATTGGCCGTTGGTATCCCTATCTGGTGGGGCGCTTCCAGTTGTTGTTCCAGGTATGTGATGCCTACGGTATCGAGCGGCCAACGGTGCTGATTACGGAGTGGGGTTGGGAATATAACCATGTGCCACCGCCGGAAATTGCCATGCAGCATATTCAATGGGCCTCCTGGCTGTATGCGGCCTATCCGCAGGTGAAGGGAGCAGCTATCTGGTATCTGGGTGGCGGTTTTGGCGGCATTGCCCACGAGGCCGCCTTACTCATTGCACCGGTGGGGGATTACGGCCGTAGCCACTACTTCGCCTACACTCCCGGCATCGGAACCATTGACCCCGACCTGTTTACGCCGGATTAAGAAGCGCAATTATGACCATCGTTGGTGAATCTTCCGCACCGTGGTGATGTTGCGCACGGTGGCCGGACTGCCCAGCGTCTTTTCCAACAGCGCCCCGGAGAAAGTGGATTGCATTTGTTGTTTGCGCCCCAGCCAATACAGTTCACGGCCGTCTATGTGAAACGCATCCACTTCATTCGCAAACGCCAACACCTTGTCCCGAACTTCTGCCGCCGGTTCGGCCTTTAGAAAAGCAATATACAACGACGCGCCCGCTTCAAATTCGGCCGGGGGAAATGGTTGGTTAGCGATAATGGCCGCCAACTCTGGCAACGTGCGCAGAAATGTGGCAACCGCATACCCCAAGATGCTCTCCAGGTGGGCTTCAATCTGCTGTTCCAAAGCATCCCTGTCGCCACCTCCAGATTCAAAAATGACATTACCACTCTGGATATACGTTTCCACATCGCCAAAACCAGCATCCATAAAGTGTTGGCGCAGGTCAATCATCTTCACAATATGACCGCCCACGTTAATGGCCCGCAGAAAGGCTACATATTTTGTCATGCGGTGTCTCCTGCCTAGGCCGCATCGGCCAGCGGCGGCAGCGTGATATGACCAAACAAGTCACCCAATTCAAACGCTTCGATTCCCTGCATCCCCAACATAAGCGATAGCTGCCCACCATGATGCACATCATGTGTCATAATGCGCCAGATCGTCCATTGGCGGGAAATGGCATAGGTTTGCCCATTCCAGGTATGCCGGTAAGTTTGCGCCAGATCGTCAACTGTCCAGGCGCGGAGTGTGGCTGCGATCATCTGCCAACTGATGTCCAGCCAGTGAACCAGTTCGGCCGCCTGTTCGGCGATGGGGATACTGCTTTCCACAATGTGGCGGTTGCCGTCGCCGTCTTGCTGCCAATCGTTGATTTGGGCGACCAAATCGGCGCTGCCGGGTGCATCCATCCGGGCAAACCATTCAATCCGCCCCAGGCTAATGTGTCGCGCCAATTCCCCCACCGAATGCAGGTTGGCCGCCGGCCGCCAGCGCAGTTGTTCTGGCGTCAGCGGAGCGACGGCATGTACCAGACTGGTCTGTTGCCCATCCCAGCCATCAAAGATTTCGTGAAGTGACTGCATATTTCTGGTCATTAACATGATTCCTTAGTCAATCAATCGGCCACCCCAGGTTGCCGGGTCAATATCGGTAATGGTTTGGGAAAATGTCCAGCGACGGCCGTGCAAATCTACGGCCGTGTACTGTCTTTCTCCATACGGATAATCGGTGGGCGGCTGGCCGATTTGCGCGCCTTGCTGCCGGGCGTGTTCGTAGTGGCTGTCCACATCGGCCACCCGTACCATGACTGCATGGTGGAATTCGGTGGCGGTCCCGGTGGATTGGGCGGTTACAATGATGGCCCCATCGCCATAAATAAGTTGAGCGCGATGGTTGCCAATTTGCAGCCGCTCCGAAAAACCAAAAACGTGGCATAACCAGGCCACCGCTTCACGCACATCGGGATAGGCAAGTTCGGGGATGACAACGGCCGTGGGCATCGAGCGATTATGCGGCTGTGTAGTGGACAATCCATGACCGCCCACAGGTTCCGTCACCGTGTGGTCGTCAAAGCCGGCGATCAGCGGTCTGGCCTGGGCGATGGCCTGCTGCACCTGAGGCAGCGACAGCGAAGCGCGGTGGTTTTCTTCGCTGTCCCACACTTCCGTGATCCAGATGACGTTTTCGTCAGCCGGGTCTCTGGCAACCACGTAGCTCAAACAGCCGGACATTTCCGTGATGCCTTCCAGCAAAATAGCAATCAAGGTGTCTCGTTGGTTGGGTACGGCCGTCATTTTTCCCATCAATCCGTACATATTCTTTGCTCCTCAAACCGTTTGTAGTAGGCACTTTAGTGCCGGTCAGAAGGCGATAAATCGCCTATTACGAACGATTGCTCTGGTTGGTAGGGTGCTCTGTCGTCAATGTTGCCCACGAATTGGGGCAGACGGCCGTGACCCAACAGTTGCCGCACTGCCAGATTCTCGCCCGTATGATACCAGTAGTGATAAATCGTCCGTTGCAGCATCGAACCGAAAGTGCGCTGCCCAGGCTGCCCATCTTTTCTGGTAAAAGGCTGCGACAATGTGGCGCTTGTCAACGTATCCAGCCAGGGATCGGCCGCTTTGGTAATCGCGTTCCACGCCGCCATCATCTCTTTGAGAGAGGGGGTAGATGCCGGTGCGCCATAGGAAAACAACCGGTCAATCTCCGGCAGCAGCATGTGCCCCTGCCCATAATGCAGAAAATATCGCTGCTCTTGCCAGGCCAGATGCCCCACATTCCAACTGATGCAGTTCATGGGCAGCAAGCGTTGGCTGGCATCTTCCTCCGTTAAACCTTTGAGGCCACGTTTGAATTCACTGCGCGTAAAACGCAACTGAGTAACTAATGGATGTGTCATGGTTATAAACACTCGCTTTGGGGGTTCTGGATGGTGTGATGCGTGAGGTCTCTCCGGTCACGCATCACGCATCACGGCTTGTCGCCCTCCTAAATTCTTTAAGAGCCATTCAATGGTTCCACAATAACGAGGGGGATGTCCCGGCGGGCTTTGGCCTGATAGGTGTTGTATTGAGGGAAGATAGAGGCCATCAGCGGCCATAACCGGGATTTTTCTTCCGGGTCGGCCGGGCGCGCCCGTGCCGTAAACTGCTCTGCACCTACTTGCAGTTCCACTTCCTCATTTTCGGCCAGATTCAAATACCACGCCGGGTGGTGCGCTGCGCCGCCGTTGGAGGCCACCAGCAAGTAGTTGGCTCCGTCACGGCCGTAAATCAAGGCCGTGCGCCGGAGTTTGCCACTTTTACGGCCGCGGGTGGTCAGCAGCAGCGTTGGCAATCCACGCCATTTGTGTCCTTTACGGCCGTCACTCTCCACATACTCCTCAATATGACTGCGCACCCAGCCTGTGGGGCTGTCAAAAATTTCCTCGTTGGTTGTCATCATTTCCTCTCAGTTTGTAACCAGGCGAAACGGCACGGCCCAGCCGCAGCCAGAAATCACTTTTCTGCCAGTTCCTTTATCTTTGGCACGGCCGTTTGCGCAAATTCAACCGAGGCATCGTAATAATCCTGACCATCCGGCAGCCGGCCGAAATCCCCAACCGTCACCGTTAAAATTGTCTGCCCCTCGCTTTCGGGACCCTCGCTTTCTGCCAGGTTAAAAGTATAGGCAATATCGTCCGGGATCGGTGGTTGCCAACTGGCAGCCACCAGCACCAGGCTCAGGTGTTGGTACGGCTCAAACGTAACAACCGTAAGTCTGGCGTGGCCCGGCCATTCTAGAACAGTGCCCATCCGCAGCCGGTCGTCGGCGAATCCTTCAGGCACATCATCCCACTCCTTGATATATCGCGGGGTTACCAGGACCTCCCACACCTTTGTTATGGGTGCGCTAATTTCAATGGTCTCTTTCACGATAAGATTCTGAACATTTTGTTCCATGAGCAATCTCCATACTGGTGCCACCTATTCCACTTTCGTGGCGATCCACCAGGTTATGCCGCCGGCATCCTTCACGCCGCCACGTTTATCTTCATCTTCCTTTTTTACCGGCTCTTGCACCGATGTTGCGCCAGCTTCCAGAGCACGTTTGTAGATGGCCGCCACGTCAGGTACGTAGATGTGTACATGCGCCGGTACCGAAGGCCAACCCTCAACGCCATCCGACAGCATCAACACGGTGTCGTCAAGCCGTACTTCGGCGTGCATGATCTGGCCATCCGCACCAGCGAACCGGCGTAATTCCGTCGCCCCGAAAACATATTTAAGGAATTCAATAGTCTTACCTGCGCCATCCACAATCAGATAAGGGGAGACACTATTATAGTTGTCTGGTTTATAGGGGGTGTTCATATTTTCTCCAACGGCAGAATCGGGTAAGTACGTTCATTCGTCATGAAATACAGCCCTACCTCTTTTTGACTGGTTCGGCAAAGGCCAGGCCCGCTTCCTGTAACGTCTGTCTGAGAGTGGGTAATGACTTTGACCCAACGCCGTGAAGCGCCAAAATCTCTCGCTCGCTGTGTTGCGACAGTTCAGTAACTGTGGTGATGCCCGCGTGTTCCAGAGCGTTGCGGGCAGGGGCGCTGAGGAGGGAGAGAAAGCGACTCTCCGGTTTATTTCCCGCAACTTTTTCACTGTCTTTTGTGGTCATGCCGTGCCTCTACTGTGTAGGTAGACATCCAATTTCTTCAAGAAATCGGATGTCTGGGGTGTCTATTCATATTCGTAAGTAAACCGCTCAGGGAAAGCAAACAGGTAACTCCAGCCATCCACACCGGGGGGCGTGTGCTGCCCGGCGCTCAGAATGGTGGTGATGTTCGTGCGATGCTCGACGCCATGATTGATAATCTGAATGAAGATGACCACTGCCTGATAGTGGAACTTCTGGCCCTCCTCTTCTTCGTAGACCAGGTCGGTGGGGCGGATGCGCTGAATGGCCTCTACCAGCGCCTCCCCAACTTGCACGCCATATTCCCGCATTTCAGCCAGAGTTGGCTTTGCGTCCCATTGGAAAGGGGGCAACGGCCGTTGCCCGGTCAGTATGTTCACATAGAACGCTTCGCTCCGGATCATGTGTGCCAGCGTTTCCCGAATCGTGCCATAGGCCCCCGGCATGGCAGCCGCCAACTGCGCCTCATCTAATTGCTCACACGCTGCCAACACCTGTTGGTTAGCCCAATTGTTGTACCGAATGAGTTCGGCTAATGTTGTTTCTGGTAACGTCTCCATCATATATCAAACCTCCGGGTTACTCTCCATACCAGTCTAACACTCGTAAGGCGCGCAGGGTGGTCCACCGGCTCGGCCGGCCCTCCTCCTCGTCCAACTCGACCGCCCTCGTGCCGGGATACTCGGTCTCAAGCGACCAACGGCCGTCGCTGTCGCGCTTCGATTCCACCAGTTCAATCGCCTCGGCCACCCGCTCATCCGGCGTGACGCCGGCGCGGCGCAGGTACTCCAGCCCCCGCAGCACGTCATAGTGCCACCAGGTCGGGAAGGAGAAGCGCGTCCAGGCAGGGTCAATCACTTCACCCGTCGTCAGCCGCCGCAAGAGACGGCGCTCCAGAAGGTATTCCTGCCCGCGCAGCCGGGCCTCGGTCACCGCGGCACTGCTCCCGCCCGCCAGCTCATATTCGAGCAGGGCTTCCAGTACGCAGATTGTGGTGTGGAACGACGACCGTGTTGAGCCGTTTTCGGCCTCGCAGTTCCAGCCGCCGTCGGGTAACTGCTCGCCGAGCAGAAGGTCAAGTATCCGCTGGATGTCCTGGCCGAAGTAGGCGCCGCTCGCCCCCACCTGCCCGTTGATGCACGGCTCGACCTCACCCGCGAAGAAGGGATTGCCCACAAATTCCCAGCCCCGCCACGTCCCGTCCCAGTCCCATCCCTGCCACCGCACCTGGTCGCGCACCAGCCCCACCGCCCGTTGTGCCGCGTCGCTTGCGGGATCGAGACCCATTTCTCGCAGCAGCGACAGGACGTGCATGGTAGAATCCCATCCCTGGTTAAATGCTGTACCACCCCATGACCCGTCGGCTCCCTGAAGAGCCAGCAGCCGCGTCCCCCAGCCCTCGGTGGCCACCCGCGCTCGTTCGGCCGCGACTTCCGCCGCCGATGCACCGAGCAGGTCTTGCATCACCTGCCAGCGGATCGCCGGATCAGAATCGAGCAACCACTGTATGACCGATTCCTGTGGTTTTGGAAATTGCTGTTTGGATGGGTTTGTCGCCATCTGCTGATCACTCCTTATCAATTCGGCGAATGTTGTTTCTGGTGATGTCTTTTCCATAGCAAACCACTGGGGTTGTTAAGTTTTTAGTAGTGGTTGAGCAGTAAATGATATGACAATCCCGCTGTCACCGGTAATGAGATCGGGCCACCTCTCAGTCCAGAAGGGCCATTCTCCAGTAATCATGAATTAAATACCGATGTTTGCCACGAAAGTGCGAGTTCTTTTGAAAAACGCGATTTTCGATCATTAAGTAATTTGATTTTCTTTTGACTAACACCCAGATCATTTTCGACTAAGTCCAACTCTGCTTCGATCTTGTTTGTTATTTCAAGTAATTGGGAATATGCAGCAATATGTTCGCTAAGTGTTTTAAGTTGAGAATCAATCTGTTTTGCTAAGTTGCAATATTTATGAACTACCTGGCAAAGGAAAGCAAAGTAGAGATATTGGATATTAAACAAAAAATTCTCCCATACTTGATCATTAACTAAGGAAGTTGCTTCCTCTTGAAGCCTTGTTATCCAATTATCAGCTAATTCGCTAACGTCCCGTTCAATATACCAAATCCGTTTTCCAAATTGCTGTATTGAATCTCTTACGTTTCTATCCTCCATAGCTAAATCTGTAACAATGCCTGCTACTTCATCTACTGATGGGGTATTAGCTGTTGGACGACCTGTCCCAACCAATAGAGAACGTTCACCTAATTCATACCATAATGCACATACACAATGGCAAAGAAAACTAGCCACATAATATTGAAAATACAAATTCTGCAATTGACCTTTCCTTACCAAACATATTGACTACGTTGCCGGATTACACGGCCGTACCCACCCCCAACACTTCTCTTAAAAATCGCCCTGTATAACTCGCTTCCACCTGCGTCACCTCTTCCGGTGTGCCCTGGGCGATGATTTGCCCGCCACCATCGCCGCCTTCCGGCCCCAGGTCAATCAGCCAGTCGGCCGTCTTCACCACGTCCAGGTTGTGTTCAATGACGATGACCGTATTGCCCGCATCCACCAGCCGGTGCAGCACGTCCAGCAGCTTTTGTACGTCGGCAAAGTGCAGGCCGGTGGTTGGTTCATCCAGAATGTAAACGGTGCGTCCGGTAGCGACGCGGCTCAACTCCTTCCCCAGCTTGATGCGCTGCGCTTCGCCGCCGCTAAGGGTAAGGGCGCTCTGCCCCAACTTGATGTAATCCAGCCCCACGTCATGCAGCGTTTGTAGCTGGCGGTGAATCTTGGGGTGGTTCTCGAAAAATTCCAGCGCCTCCTGCACATCCATGTCCAGCACGTCGGCGATGTGCTGCCCTTTGTAGGTGATTTGCAGCGTTTCGTGATTGAAGCGACGGCCGTTGCACTCCCGGCACAGCACCCACACATCGGCCAAAAAGTGCATCTCCACCTTGCGCAGGCCGTACCCTTCACACGCTTCGCAGCGGCCCCCCTTCACATTAAAGCTAAAACGGCCCGATTTGTAACCCCGCGCTTTGGCGGCGG
Source organism: Anaerolineae bacterium (assembly GCA_023382655.1). Taxonomy (GTDB): domain Bacteria; phylum Chloroflexota; class Anaerolineae; order Promineifilales; family Promineifilaceae; genus CAADGU01. The sequence continues at coordinate 395,499 of JAHDWK010000003.1, forward strand.
GCGTTTGGGCGAAGACGTTACGAATCTCGTCAAATAGTTTGATGTAGGTCGCCGGGTTGGAGCGGGGGGTGCGGCCAATAGGGTCCTGGGTGATGTTGATCACCTTGTCCAGGTGTTCCAGGCCGTGCAAACTGCTGTACGGGCCGGGGGTAGTCTGGGCGTTGTTCAGTGCCCGCGCCAGTGCCGGTTCCAGCGTTTCGGAGACCAGGCTGCTCTTGCCGCTGCCGCTGACGCCGGTGACGCAAATCATGGTGCCCAGCGGGAAACGGGCGGAGACGCTGCGTAAATTGTGCAGCCGCGCCCCGTTGATGGTCACGGCCGTGTCGGAGTGGCGACGGCCGTAGCCATTCGGCGCCGTAATCATCAAATCCCCGCGCAAATACCGGCCCGTCAACGAATCGGGATTATTGGCCACCTCTTGGGGCGTCCCGGCGGCGATGATGCGCCCGCCCTTCACGCCCGCGCCCGGTCCCAGGTCTACCAGCCAGTCCGATTCGCGCATCGTCTCTTCGTCGTGTTCCACCACCAGCACCGTGTTGCCCATGTCCCGTAGCTGGTGCAGGGTGTCCAGCAGGGCGCGGTTATCACGGGCGTGCAGGCCAATGGAAGGCTCGTCCAGGATGTACAACACCCCCACCAGCCCGCAGCCAATCTGGCTGGCTAGCCGGATGCGCTGCCCTTCGCCGCCGCTCAATGACGGGGCCGACCGATCCAGCGTCAGATAATGCAGCCCCACGTTCAACATGAATTGCAGCCGATCCCGTATCTCCTTCAGCACTTCGGCGGCGATTTCGAGTTGTTCTTCGGAGAGAGAATTGGTAATTGGTAATCCGTAATCGGTAATCGGTGGTTTGCCATTCCCATTACCGTTTACCGATGACTGATGACCGTTTACCGATAACCGATTACCGTTCACCGATAACCGCTCACTGCCAACTGCTAACTGCTTACTTCCCAACGCCAACACCCACGCCTGCGCTTCGTCAATCGCCATCCGGCCTACTTCCGTTATCGTTTTGCCGCCGACCTGGACGGCGCGGGCTTCGGGGCGCAGGCGGGAACCGGCACAGGTAGGGCACGGCCGTTGGCTCATAAAGCTGGCGTACCACTTGCGCGTCATCTCCGAATGGGTCTGGTGAAAGAGGCGGTTGATGTTGTTGACGATGCCGTTGAGCGGCCGTTTGGCTTCGCCCGACCACTGCGCCTCGTCATTTTCGCCGCCATACTTAAAGGTCAATATCTCGCCATCGGAACCGTAAAACAGGATGTGCCGCACCTTTTCGGGTAACTCGCGCCAGGGCGTGTCCAGGTCAAACTGGTAATGCTCGGCAATGGTTTGCAGGGTGGACATCGTCCACTTGTTTTTCTTCTTGCGTACATTGCCATACCAGCGCAGCCCGCCCTCCATGATGGAGCGCGTTTCATCCTCGATAATCAGGTCAGGGTCCACCTGCATTTGTGTGCCAATGCCGTGGCAGTCCGGGCACATGCCCAGCGGCGAGTTAAAGCTGAACAACTGCGGCGACAGGTCAGGGAAGCTAAACCCGCAGGTGGGGCAGGCATTGTGTTCGCTGAGCGTCAACTGCTCCAACCCATCGCCCAGATCGGCAACGAGCAGGCCGTCACCCATCTTCAACGTCGTCTCCACCGAATCGGCCAGCCGGGAGGTGAAACCTTCATCCAATATATCCGGCACAATCAGCCGGTCTACAATCAATTCGATATTGTGTTTGCGTTTTTTGTCCAGTTCGGGCAGGTCGCCGGTTAAATCTACCAGTTGGCCGTTGACGCGGGCACGGGCGAAGCCATCCTGCCGCGCCTGGGCCAGGGCGTCCACATGCGTCCCTTTGCGGTTGCGGGCGATGGGGGCCAGCAGTTGAAAGCGGGTGCCGACGGGCAAATGGGCCAACTGATTGGTGATGGATTGGGCGGATTGGGGGGTCACGGCCGTGCCACAGTCCGGGCAGTGCGGTGTGCCCACGCGGGCGAAGAGGACACGCAGATAATCCATCACCTCCGTCACCGTGCCCACCGTCGAGCGCGGGTTTTTGCTCACCGCTTTCTGCTCAATGGCAATGGCCGGGCTGAGGCCGATAATGGCGTCAACCTTTGGCTTCTCCATCTGCCCCAAAAACTGCCGGGCATAGGCCGACAGGCTTTCCACATAACGCCGCTGCCCTTCGGCATAAATCGTGTCGAAGGCCAGGGAGGATTTACCGCTGCCGCTGACGCCGGTGAGAACGACCAGCTTGTTGCGGGGGATGGTCACGTCAATGTGTTTCAAATTGTGTTGCTGTGCGCCGCGCACAATAATGTGTTGGGGTTCCATATGCTGTACCTTATGTGAACATATGTTCTGATTGGTAGACGGGATTGTATCACGGCCATGCCGCAGCCGCTACTTTTCGACCTTAAAACATTGGGTAAACATGGGTGAGTTTAGGGAAGATTTATGACATCTTTTGTCAGGTTTCCCCATGGCGGTGGAAATCATAAAGCCAGCTTTTGTCATCTTTGCCCACGGCCGTCAGCACATCACAGTGGCGCAACGTGTAGGTGAGCCGTTGGGCCAGGTGGGGGCGAATGGTGAGGGCTTGCGCCAGTTGTTTGTTGGTGAAGGGATGGGGCAAAGCCGCCGGTAACAGCGCCAGAAAATCAGCTGGTTGGCTGAAAATCAGTTCTTCGGTAACAGTTAAAAGGCGGCGCTCGGCAATGCTCCACCGTTTGCGTCGCCAACTGCCACGGCCGTCGTCACGCCAGATTTCCTCTTGTTGGGTCATCAACACGCCGATGCTCAGGTTAGCGTGGGATAGCAGGTGGGGGATGCGTACCAATTCGTCGAACACATCTATCACCTGCCCGCGTTTGGGGGATTTGCGGCGGCTGAGGGGATGGCCAACGGCCGTTTCGCGCACAATCCACTTCTCCTGCGCCACCGGGTAGAGCAGGTGAACCGGATGATTTTCCAGCAACCGGGTTAATTTGGGTTTGATAGCGGTGAAGTTGCCGGTCTGAATTTCAATCAATTGCCCACCGCGCACGATGTCCACCACGTAACCGTCTACCGGCAGTTCGAACTGGTCATGGGCACGGCCGTACCACACCTTCAAACCGGCATGAAGCGACCCCTCCTTCAATATACCAATGTTACTCATCAATCCCCGCCGCCGGCCTTCCCACAGGGAAAGTATATGGTGTGACCGGTGGCACATAGTTTGCGGCAAACAAAGCCGGCTCGCCCCACTCCGTGTAGACGCCGGGCGGCAGCGGCAGGTCGTCTTGCTGCCACAGCCACCAATCATCCATAAACCAGCCGTTGTTGAGAATGGCGTACCGACCACGCATGGCGGCGCTGATGGGTATGGTCTGTGTTTGGGTGATGATAAAGACGTAGTAAAAGGTATTCTTCTGGCCGAAAGTCGGTAGTACCCAGTCGGTGGCATTACTTCCGGCGGCAAATTTCACTTCGCCGGACAGGGGGTCGGGCGCCCAAATTTTGCTGCCGTCCGGATTATAACCCACGATCAGATCAGGGAAGACGCTCATCTCAAACACGTACTTGCCTGGCTCTAGGGTGACATCTGTAGTCATCTGAAAACTGATGGCGCCGTTACCTTTGAAACTTTTGACCGTCTGATTGCCATCCCAAATAAAGAGGGGATGTTCGTGTGGCGGTAGTTGTTCCGAAGGCAACACGCGCACTTCGGGGCGTACCCATATATCCCAGGGTTCATTACCGAAGCCGGTTGGCCCGGTTTGCCAGGTGAACACCCAGCCTTCGGGGATTTGCAGTTCGGGGATGCCGCCGGGATGGTACCAGCCATCCTCAAAAGAGGCGTTGGGCAGGCGATTGATGCTATGCACGAATGGGCCAGGGGAAGTAATAATGGGCAGGTAGATAATCTGGTTACCCTGGGCCGTCGCCGCTTGATGGGCAAAATGGGCAGCAAAGGTGAGCAACACGGCCGTGCCCAACAAAGCCAGGACTCGTCGTAAAGCGAAATTTAATTGATTAGGGGACATTTCCATTTCTCCTCTCAGGTTGGTCACCATTTAGGTGACTCAACATGCTCCCGTCAAGACCAACTGGATTGTAACAAAGTTTGGGGGGCGGGGTACGGCCGTGCGTCCATAATTGACCTGACTTTCACAAAAAGCGCAAAAACACAAAAAGCACGGCTCATGCCGGTTGCCTAAAAAAACGATCACCTGTAAACTGTTGTCATGAGGGAAAGAATGGAGTAAAAATAGGGACGTTTACGGGGCATCCTGGTGAAACTACCCTAATAAAAACATCATCTAGCACATACATTGAACAACTTAATCATAAAACTATGGCACCACTTTTAGACGTTCGTAACCTGGTAACACGGTTCTATACCGAAGACGGCGTGGTTTATGCCGTGAATGGTATTAGCTATACCCTGGATGAAGGCGAATCTATGGCCATTGTCGGTGAAAGCGGTTCCGGCAAATCCGTAGGCGTCATGTCCATTATGGGGTTGATTCCCTCCCCACCTGGCAGAGTAGAAGGCGGCGAAGTGTGGTACGCTGGCCGCGATCTGGTTAAACTCACTCAGGAAGAGCTGCGGCAGTTGCGCGGCAATGAGATCGCCATGATCTTCCAGGACCCCATGACCTCCCTCAACCCGGTACTCACCGTTGGTCTGCAACTAACCGAATCCCTTGAACTCCACTTGAATATGAGTAATGCCCAGGCCAAAGAGCGGGCCGTGGAAATGTTAGAGTTGGTAGGCATTCCCAACGCCGCTGACCGTCTGGAAGACTACCCTCACCAATTCTCTGGCGGTCAGCGACAGCGCCTGATGATCGCCATGGCCCTCAGTTGCAATCCTTCCATCCTGATTGCAGATGAACCCACCACAGCCCTCGATGTAACCATTCAAGCCCAGATCATTGAGTTGGTGCAAAAGTTACAAAAAGAGTTAGGCATGGCCATCATCTGGATTACCCATGACCTGGGGGTCGTGGCCGGTATGGTGCAAAAATTGGCCGTCATGTATGCTGGTTTCATCGTCGAGTACGGCGACGTTAATGAACTGTACAAACATACCAGCCACCCCTATACCCTGGGATTACTCAATTCAATTCCAAAGGTAGACGCCAAAGAACGTACTCGCCTGGCTTCCATCGAAGGCTTACCCCCCGATTTATTGATTGAACCAAAGTATTGCCCTTTTGCACCACGCTGCGCCTTTGCCGTGGAGCAGTGCTGGGCTGAAAATCCTCCTTTAATATCTGTGGCGCCTGCCCACTCAGCGGCCTGTTGGCGCTGGGAAGCAGTCCGTTCACAATCTGCAAAAGTTGGAGTCGCTGCATGAGTCAAAAGAATGGCAAAGAAGTCCTGGTCAGTGTAAATGACCTCAAATTACACTTTCCCATCATGCGGGGCGTTATTCGGCGGCAAGTGGGCGCCGTTAGGGCAGTGGATGGGGTATCATTTGATATTTATAAAGGTGAAACCCTGGGGCTGGTGGGCGAAAGTGGCTGCGGTAAATCCACAGCCGGGCGCGCCATCTTACAACTACTCAAGCCTACAGCCGGTGAAGTTTTCTTTGAAGACCGCGATTTGACAAAACTGAGTAAAGGGGATTTGCGCCGCGCCCGTCGCCATATGCAGATGATCTTCCAAGACCCACAAGCTTCACTCAATCCCCGCCTGACGGTAGGCAGCATCATCAGCGAACCGCTGGAAATTCACAATGTGGGCGACAGTGCCAGCCGTAAAGAACGGGTGCAAGAACTGCTCCGTGTGGTTGGCCTGAATCCATACTTCATCAGCCGCTACCCGCACGAATTTTCCGGTGGACAGCGGCAGCGCATCGGCATTGCCCGTGCCCTGGCTACAAACCCCAGCTTTATTGTGGCTGATGAGCCGATTTCGGCTCTGGATGTTTCCATTCAAGCGCAGGTCGTGAATTTATTGGATGACCTGAAAGCGGAGTTGGGGCTTACGTATTTGTTTATTGCGCATGATCTTTCGATGGTACGTTACATTAGTGATCGGGTGGCGGTGATGTACCTGGGCAAGCTGGTGGAATTGGGCAGCCGGGATGATGTGTATGATCGTCCACTGCATCCATACACTCAGGCATTGCTTTCGGCTATTCCCATTCCCGATCCTGATAAAGAAGTTCGGCGGGAACGTATAATCTTAAAAGGGGAAGTGCCGAACCCGGCAAACCCGCCAACTGGCTGTCGTTTTCATACCCGCTGCCAATATGCGACGGAGATTTGCAGCCAGCAAGACCCGGAGTTTCGTAATTTAGGCACGGCCGTACAACCCCATATGGTTGCCTGCCACCATGCCGAAAAGTTCTTGTGACGTTTGTAGTAGGCGATTTATCGCCTGCATACAGCGATAAATCGCTTACTACAAACTATCATATTTAAGGAGGTGATGCACACAGAAGAATCATGAACAGTTTCCTCAATAGAGCGAGGAGTACACCTTATTCAGAACCCCAATAATCTCAAATGTGGAGGAGATTCAATGTTTACGCAAAAGAAGTCACTCTTATGGTTAGCTGCCTTAGCCATTATTGCTTTGGTTATTGCCGCTTGCCAACCGCAAGTAGAGACGGTTGAAGTTACCCGCGTCGTCGAAAACACCGTCGTCGAGACCGTCACCGTAGAAGGTCAGGTCATCGAAGTTACGCGCGTCGTCGAAAGCACCGTTGTCGAAACCGTTACCGTGGAAGTGGAAGTCCCTGCCGAATCGGCCGAAGAAGGCCCGGTAGAGTTTATGTCTGATGACCCCACCATCTACGTCAACCAGACCTTCGGTGACATTGACACCATGGACCCGAACCTGATTTACGACACCGCCAGCGGCACTCTGGCCCTGAACGTGCTGGAACCGCTCATCCGCTACAACCGGGAAGACGCCAACGCCTTCGTACCTGTCCTGGCCCTGGAAGTCCCCAGCCTGGAAAATGGCCTCATCTCTGAAGATGGCCTGACCTACACCTTCAACATCCGTGAAGGCGTTACCTTCCATGAAGGTGGCACGTTGGAACCCCATGACGTCGCCTACACCTTCCAGCGCGGTTTGCTGCAATCTGACCCCAACAGCGCCCAATGGTTGCTGCTGGAACCAATCCTCGGTTACAACCAGTGCTACGACATCACCGAAGGTATTGATCCCGAATGTAGCCTGGCCGGTGATCCGGCTGGGTTGGTCGCCACCGCCACGCCCGAACAACTGGTGGGCGCTTGTGAACTCGTCAAAGCAGCCGTTGTGGCCGATGACGAAGCCGGCACCGTCACATTCAACTTGGCTGTTCCCTGGGGGCCGTTCCTGGCTACCCTGCCGCCCGCCTGGGGTTCCATTCTGGACATGGAATGGGCCATTGAGCAAGGCGCATGGGATGGCAGTTGCGACACCTGGCAGAATCATTATGCTCCCGGTTCCGAAAACTCTGAACTGACGGAAGTCATGAATGGCACCGGCCCCTATAAACTGGAAAGCTGGACGCCTGGTCAGGGTTATGTGTTGGTCGCCAACGAAAATTATTGGCGTGGCGATGACGAACCTGTTTGGGAAGGCGGCCCGGCCGGCCAGCCCGCCATTCAAACCATCGTCGTTCAGTTAGTGGATGAATGGGGCACCCGCTTCGCCTCTCTGCAAGCCGGTGACGCCGACAACGTGGCTGTCAACCTGGCCGACCGTCCGCAGGCAGACTCACTCGTTGGCGAAATCTGTGACGCCGATGGTAACTGCGCTCCCAACCCGGACAATCCCAATGGTCAGCTGCGGAAATGGGCCAACCTGCCCTCCGTCTCCCGCACCGATGTGTTCATGACCTTCGATGTGGGCGCGGATTCACCCTACATTGGTAGTGGCCAGCTAGACGGCAATGGCGTCCCGCCCAACTTCTTCAGCGACATCCATGTGCGCAAAGCTATGAACTACTGCTTTGACTTTGATACCTACATTGCCGAAGCCCTCAATGGCGAAGGTGTGCGCAACAACGGTCCCATCATCAAAGACATGCTGGGCTACAACGAAGATGGCCCCTACTACCAATATGATCCCGAAGCTTGTGCGGCCGAGCTGGCCCAGGCCTGGGATGGCGTCTTGCCAGAGACCGGCTTCCGCTTCCAGATCGCCTACAACACCGGCAATACCGCCCGCCAGACGGTAGGCGAAATTTTGCAAGCCGAGCTGAGTGCCATCAATGAACTGTACCAGGTCGAAGTTGTTGGTCTGCCGTGGCCCACTTTCCTGCGTACCTTCCGTGCGTCGCAAATCCCCATGATCGCCAGCGGTTGGGTGGAAGACATCCATGACCCGCACAACTGGGTGCAGCCGTTCACCATCGGCACCTATGCCGGCCGCCAGGTCCTGCCTGAGGACATCATTGCCCAGTTTAACGAGTTGGTCAACGCCGGTGTTGCCACCGCCGACCCGGCCGAACGCGAACAGATCTACTTTGAACTGCAACAACTGCACCATGACCTGGCCATTCAGATCACATTGGCCCAAGCCATTGGCGCCCGTTATGAGCAGCGTTGGGTAGAGGGCTGGTATTACAATCCTATCGAATCTGGCACCTACTTCTACGCTTTAAGCATGAAGTAATCAGGTTCGTTGCTGCGATTGTAGTCGTTTGATTCCATAAGAAGGTCGGCATTCTTCCAGGAAGAATGCCGCCTTCTTTCTTCTTGATTTCAAGCAAGCCCATTGTAGATTGTGCTTTTGCTCGCAGAGTAGATAATGGATTTTCTTGAAGTATGACGTAGGATTGTAAGCGTCGAGATTTTCAAGAGACCTGACAGGTGAAGTTTCCAATTTGAACTGGTAAAAAACCTGTCAGGTCTGAATGGGTACAAGATCATAAGACAACTGGACGCCTGCGTATAATGTTGTAAACCCCAATACAATTGGGCAACTCACCTGATAAAGGAGACCAGGATGACCACATTTATCATTCGCCGATTACTCATTATGCCCATCACGTTGTTGGGTGTCACTTTTCTCATATTTGCCATGCTGCAAATTTTGGGGCCGGTGGAGCGGTCCGCGTTGTATGTGCGTGATGTGCCCAAAACCGAACACCAGATCAACGCCATTATTCAACGGTACGGGTTAGCCGATCCGATTCATCTGCAATACTGGTACTGGATGGTGGGGCGCACTGACCCACAGACGGGTGAAACCATCGGCGGCATTTTGCGGGGTGACCTGGGCTTTTCCCGCACCGGGCGTGAACCGGTGACGGAGATGCTCAAACGCCGCTTTCCGGCTACGCTAGAACTGGCGCTGTGGGCGATGATTCCGATTGTAGGCGGCGGTATCTGGATGGGCATGAAGGCAGCCTTGAACCACAACAAACCCATCGATCAGGCGGCGCGTGTCTTTGCCACTTTAGGCTGGTCTATTCCTACTTTTGTTTTGGCTTTGATGCTGCTGCTCATTTTTTATGCCCGCCTGGATTGGTTGCAGCCTGGGCGTCTGTCTACCCAGTTTATGCTGGAAGTGGGTCGTCCCGGCTTTACCCAGTACACCAATATGATGACGGTGGATGCGCTCCTGAATTTGCGGTTTGATATTTTCTGGGACGCCTTGAAACATTTGATCATGCCGGTTATTACACTGGCTGTCATTCAGTGGGCGCTGCTGCTGCGCGTGACGCGCTCTTCCATGCTGGAAGCCATGCGCCAGGACTACGTGCGCACCGCGCGCTCTAAGGGCTTAAAAGAGCGGATGGTGATCAACCGGCACATCCGGCGTAATGCGCTGATTCCGGTGGTGACGATTGCTGGGGCCACATTGGCCGGGTTGATGAATGGAGCGGTAGTAACAGAGACGATTTATAATTATCCAGGATTGGGGAAAATGGCGGCTGATGCGGCCGTGGCACTAGATGTGTTAACCCTGCTCGGTTTTGCCTTGTTCAACGGAATCCTGTTTATCGGTGCGTATTTGATCGTGGACATACTTTACGTGGTGATTGACCCGCGCATACGGTTGTCATAAAGGTATAGAGGTGACGGAATGACATCAGCAACAAATGAGAATTTGCCACCAGTTGGCAAGCCAGCCAGTATTTCGGCCGCAGAAAACGTTTTACGCCCACCTTCCCGTCTGGAAAAAACGGTTGGGCCGGAATGGGCACGATTGATCCAGGGGCTGGTGACGAACCCTTTGTCGGTAGTGGGCATGATTATTGTGGCGGGTTTTCTTCTTATAGGCTTGCTGGCGCCGGTGCTGGCGCCACCACCCAGCCCGACCTGGAAAACAACCAGTATTCCCCGTGATGGTTTCCGTCCTGAACCTCTACCACCAGGAACGCCCTGGGAGAAGAATGCGCCTCATTACATACCAGCATGGTATAAGTTGACCGGTAATGAAGAGTGGGTGCATCTGTTAGGCACCACCGGCGGGCAATATGACATCTGGTATGGGTTGATATGGGGGACACGCACGGCTTTACTGGCGGGCACGGCCGTTGTCTTTGTTTCCGCTATCATTGGCATTTTAGTTGGCTCTATAGCCGGTTATTTTGGCGGCGTCGTTGATGAAGTGCTGATGCGTTTCGTCGAAATTTTTGTTGTCTTTCCCGGTCTGGTAGCGGTGCTGGTGTTGTCATCTATTTTGATACCCATCTTTGGCCGCAGCCTGTGGCCGGCGATGATTGCGCTGACTGTGTTTGGTTGGATGGGGTACGCCCGCTTGCTGCGCGGTGACATTTTGTCCAACAAGGAGCGGGATTATGTGATGGCCGCCAGAGCCAGCGGCGCCAAAGATACTCACATTATCTTGAAACATGTGCTGCCCAATGCCATTTTCCCCACATTGGTGCTTTTGTCGCTGGATATGGGGTCTATTGTCCTGAGCTTTGCCGCCCTCAGCTTTCTGGGTGTGGGCGTGGAAGCGGGTTATGCTGACTGGGGGCAGATTGTCAGCTTTGCCCGCAACTACATTGTGTCATTGGATACTTACTGGTATGTCATTCTCTTCCCGGCGCTGGCGCTGTTGTTTTATGGCCTGGGCTGGAACCTGTTGGGTGACGCGATGCGGGATATACTGGATCCGAAACTGCGCGGGAAAATAGTGTAAAGCGATACGATAATCAGTGGACAGTAAACGGTACAGAGCGGGCTACTTGTAGCCCGCTTTTTGTTCTGATTGCCTTTAATGCTGTGAAATTTGAAAGGCGCTAAAGAAGGTTGCAAGTTACTTGCAACCTTCAACCCCCTCACGTCGTTTTGGTGACTTTGTTCAACCCTCGCGGCGCTTCCGTGTTGTAGCCTTTCACGGCCGTCAACCAATAACTAAACAACTGCCCTGGTACAATGCTCACCAATGGCGTCAGCCATTCGGGAACATTGGCCGGTAGCGGAATGGGGCTGGTCGCCAGTTCTAACGCCTCCGGCTGATCGGAGATGATTAGCAGTTCCGCCCGTCGCTCCTGGGCCAGTTTTTGCAACAGCGCCAGCATATCGGCATACACCGCGCCGCCGGGAGCCACCGCCAGCACCGGAAAACCATCGGCCACCACTGCAATTGGCCCATGCCGGAAATCGGCCGACGAGTATGGCTCGGCTACCACATATGTCAGTTCCTTCAACTTCAACGACCACTCAAACGCGGTAGCATAGTTGTAGCCGCGCCCCAAGACCACGCACTGCTGCATATAGCGGTAACGGGGCGCTAACCGGGCAATGTGTTCATCCTGGCGCAGCACCTCGCGCACCCATTCCGGCAGTTGCGCCAATTGCGCCAGCCGGGCCTCGTCATTCGCCCATGCCGCCGAGAGCATGGCCATGGCCAGCAGTTGCGTGGTGTACGTTTTGGTGGCAGCCACCGCTTTTTCTGCCCCGGCGTGAATGTCAATGACGTAATCGGCGGCCTGTGCCAGCGGTGAGTCAGGGGCGTTCGTAATAGCTAATGTGGGGCGCCCCTGCCGTCTCCCCTCGGCCACCACATTCACAATATCCGGCGACTGGCCGGATTGGGACACGCCAATAACCAGCGCGCCATCCAGCCGGGGTGGGCTGTCATACAGACTGAAAAGCGAGGGGGCGGCCAATGCCACCGGCAGATGATTAAACGCGCCCCACAGGTAATTGGCATAACGGGCAGCATTGTCAGAAGTGCCCCGCGCGGCGATAAAGGCATAATGAATCTGGCGCTGTCGCAAATCCTGGGCAATGGCTTGCACGGCCGTCAAATTCCGTTCATAACTCCGCTGCAAAATTTCTGGTTGAGAGTGGATTTCCTCGTAAAGAGACATGGGGTTTCTCGTGATGCGTGACCCGTAATGCGTGATTGGTTAGTCACGGGTCACGCATCACGTTATAGACCACGTCGCCATGCACAATCGTCATGGCAATGTGTAAATCAGGCGTCAATAATACCAGGTCGGCATCATAACCGGGAGCGATGCGACCTTTGTGCCGTCCCAGACCTAACAGGTCGGCGGGAATGGTGGTGACGGTAGCAATGGCTTCAGCCAGCGTGCAGCTGGTATAGGTGATGAAGTTGCGCACGGCCGTGTCCATGCCCAAGATGCTGCCCGCCAATGTGCCATCCGGCAACCGGCAGGTTGTTTCGTCCACCGTCACCCGGAAATCGCTCAGGTCATAATCACCCGGCGGCATCCCCAGGGCGGCCATGGCGTCTGTAACCACATTCAGGCGCGGCCCGGCTATCTGCCAGACCAGCTTCAACAGCGCCGGATGCACATGGATGCCATCAGGAATAATGCCCATCGTCGCCTGTTCATCGTCCAACAGCGCGCCAATCAGCCCCGGTTCGCGATGATGCAAACCTGGCATGGCGTTAAACAGATGCGTCCCATAACACACGCCGGCGGCAAAGCCCGCTTTGGCCTCGGCAAATGTCGCCATACTGTGTCCGGCGCTGACGATGACACCTCGTTCGGCCAGCGCCGTGATAACGGGCAGAGCGCCGGGCAGTTCCGGGGCCAGCGTCACCAGCCGCACGTGTGTTTTTGGCGACCAATCAGCTATCGCTTCCAGACTGGGCAGTTGCATGTATTGGGGATTGTGCGCCCCCTTTTTTTGCGGATTGAGAAATGGCCCTTCCAGATGCAACCCCACTGGTTCCGCGCCAGAAAAGGCCTTTTGCAAAGGGGACGGCCGTACCCCCAACGTCTGTTGGGCCATAACCTCTTGCGCTTTTGCCACCGTCACCAGTGGGGACGTAATTACCGTCGGCAAAAAGCTGGTGACGCCGAACTGGGGCAGCCGGGCGGCCACTTCCCAAATTGTCTCCGGCTGCCGGGTAAAATCCAGAGCAAATGCACCGTTCAACTGCAAATCTATAAAACCGGGCACGAGCAAGTGGTCTGGTGCGTGAATTGTGGCCGGGCTGGCAGTGGCAGGGGCGACGGCCGTGATACGGCCGTCTGTCACCTTGACGACCCCATCTTGAATCACCCCGTCAGGAGTGAGGATGTTTGCCTGAATGGTGAACATAACTCTAATCTGGGATGCGTACCGGCAGTTTACCCTGAAACGGAATTTCGCCCCACAACGCCGCCGCCAGGGCGCGCATGGCCGGTTCCTGGATGCTGTAGGTGCAAATGTGGGTGCGGGCGCGGGGATAGGCGGCCAGGTCATAGGGGGTGCGCAGGGCGACGGTGATCAAGGGGACGACGGTGTCTAGCAGCACATTCACCAATGCTGCCTGTTCTGTTTGACGGGACGCGGCAATCGTGCCCACAATGACCAGATCATATTGCCCTGCCCGCTCGCGGAAGGTGCTGATGGTGGATTCATCCGGCTGCTGAGGGATCACATATTCATCCACGCAGGGGTGATAACGACGCAGCGCCGTCCCCAAAGTCATCTTTTCTGAGGCGGAGGTGTCGGCCGGGGTGAGGTTTTGGAAGGTGGGTAGGATGAGGGCGATACGGCCGTCGGCGGGAATACGCAGCGGCAGCAATCCGGCCGCGTCACGCACCAATGTCACCGACCGGTTGGCTACTTCCTGCGCCAGCCGACGGTGTTCCTCGCAGCCAATCACCGTCAATTCCGGTTGGGTTTGCGCGGCCAGCCATTGCTTCAAGGCCAGGATGCGCTGGATGGAATCATTCACCTCAGCACGGTTGATCGCGCCGGTTTCTAACCCGTTGATCAGAGCATGGTAAGCAGTATCTTGGGCTGTGGGATCATCGGTCATCAACAGCATGTCCACACCAGCCTGCACGGCGCGTAGGACATCGTCGGCCAATCCCGCCCCCTGATGGATGGCGGCCATATCCATGGCGTCACTGACAATGACACCCTGGAAAGCCAGCTTCTGGCGCAGCAGCCCTTGTATGATGGTAGGAGAAAGGGTGGCGGGTAGGACACGGCCGTTATGCAGCGCCGGCAATCCCACATGCGAAGTCATCACAATTTTGGCCCCGGCGGCAATGGCAGCGCGGAACGGCCGTAGCTCCACATCCCACAACCGCTTTTCGTCATGCACCACCACCGGGATGCCATGATGCGAATCGGAAACGGTATCCCCATGCCCCGGAAAATGTTTGGCCGCGCTGATGACCCCTGCCGCTTGAATCCCTTGCGCCATCGCCGCCGCCAGTTCGCCGACCAGTTGCGGCTTTTCGCCAAAGGAGCGCACGCCAATCACCGGGTTTTGCGGATTGCTGTTCACGTCACAGCTAGGCGCATAATTGACATTCACGCCCAGCGCCGCACATTCGCGCCCCAATGCCAGCCCCACCCGAAAAGCCAGGTCTGGGTCGGCAACGGCGCCCAGCGCCATATTGCCCGGAAATGCCGTCAAAGCCGGGCCAAGCGCATTGAGCTGCCCACCTTCCTGGTCAGCACCAATGAGCAATGGTGGATACCCGGCCGCCTGTGCCGCTTGCTGTAAAGTTGTCGTCAACTGCCGCACCTGGCAGGGATTTTCCACATTCCGGTAACGAAAGAGGGTAAAGCCGCCCAACGGCCGTGAAGCCAACCAGCGCAAAATGGGCGGTGGTGGTTCCGTGCCCACAAATCCCAACAGCAATTTATGGCCCACATTTACAGTTGTGTTGGTTACGATAATTTTTCTGTCCTCAATCATATTCGTTACAAAATTGTCCGTTGTGGCTGCTTTATCCCAGATTGCAATCATATCATTCTTTCTCCCGCTACAAATAAACCATGATTCCTAAAAGGGATGGCCGCACCCCTGCCTTAGACAGTCTGGGGCAGGGGTGCGGGTTGGGTTAGATACTTCTACCGTTACGAAGGTTTATTTATCAATTGCCCAGTCCGTCGTTTACGGCCGTCATCAATGTGCTAGTGGTATCATCACCGTCCAACGACCAGACCATTGCCCCGCGCAGTCCATGGCTGTTGACGTAATTCATCTTATTGGCAATGGAAACAGGATCATCATAGCTCCAGAAAACAGAACCGTTGAAAATCCAGAAAGCGCCGGTAATGGGGTCCCGGTACTGGGGATAGCTCAAGTTTTTCAAGACTTTATAATCATCAACTCCGGCCTCATATGTGCCCGGCGCGGGGCTGCTGGCCGGTTGATATAGGCCGTTATTGGCATTATTCACACCCTGCCAGCCACGGCCGTAAAACGGTACGCCGACCACGATCTTATTAGCCGGTATGCCCGCTGCCAGGTACGCCTGCACGGCCGTGTTCAGCGAATAGGTGTTAGCCGGATAAGCGGAGGGATCATTCGGTGACGGGTACACCGGGGCATGAAAATTAGTCACACTCTCCCAACCACCGTGCATGTCATAGGTCATAATATTGATCCAATCCAGGTGTTGATGAATTTCATCCAATTCAATCTTTTCATACTTATCCACGCCAGCCGGAGCAGCGATGGTCAGCAGCAAATTTGGATCAATGGCATCTAGCTGTGCGCGAAACTCTTGCAACAGCAGCGTGAAATTCTGTGTATCTTCGGGGCGGTAAGGGGTACCGGGATCACCGGGCGCGGCCGGGTATTCCCAATCAATATCAATGCCATCAAACACACCGGCGGCGGCCCCTGGACCACCAGCGTTATCCTGCACCGGCAAATTGCCGTGAATGTAAATGTCAAGGCAAGATTCCACCACCTGCTGCCGTGACTGTGGCGTCAGCGCCGCATCTGAAAAGCCTTTTGACCAGGTCCAACCGCCAATGGAAATGAGCACCTTGATGTGCGGATACATCTGTTTCAGTTTTCTTAGCTGGTTAAAATTGCCGCGCAGTGCTTGATCCCAGGTATCAGCGATGCCGTCCACACTGTCGGCGGCGCTGTAGCTCTTTTGGTAATCGGCATAAGCGTCCATCACACCAGGGGCCGTGGTCATAATACATTCACCGTTAACGATATTGGCGAAGGCATAGTTGATGACGGTAATGTCCTCGGCGGAGCCACTGGTGACGATATTCTTGACATGGTAGTTACGGCCGTAAATGCCCCACTGTGTAAAATAAGCTATCAGCTCTTTGTCACCGCCACAATTTGGGCAAGGCGTGGGTGATGGGCCAGGTGTATTGGTCGGTAGGGGAGTGCTCGTTGGCCCCGGCGTGTTCGTAGGCACAATGGTGCAAGGGCCTAAATCTGTCCACACGCCCCACTCTCCGGTAGTGCCCGGCTCTTCACCTTGTGTCCACCATTTAGCCTGCCATTGACGGCCGTTGTGTGAAACCTGGTTCCCATTCGTATAAATGGCCGACGGCTGCCAGGCCGGGGCCGTACAGCCGCCACCTGGGGTAGGTGTGAGGGGCACGGCCGTTGGGGTGACGGTGTTCCCTGGCGATGTGGCCGTGGGTGGCATGGAAGTGACTGTTGCCGTCGGTGGGGGCGAGGTAACGGTAGGATTGCCAGCTACTGGCTGCCATAAAGCCGGTACATTTGGCGGTTCCCAACCAGGCAATGTCGTATGCCCTTGCAGACAACGGTAAGTTATGCCCTGGTAACTCACCAGGCTGTTCGTCGCATAAGCTGTGTATGGTTGCCACTGAGGCGCGCTTTGGGCCTGCACCCGGCTCATATTGAGCAGTAAAAAGAGTGCCCCAAACATAAAAATCATCATGACAGTAGCGGAGAACTTGCTTTTCATGTGAACCTCCTCTACGGGTGATGCTTACTTCAACCCGCGGCTATGCTGCTCCGTACACGAACAAAATTTGCCATCTATCAATTGTCAATGTGTTGGATTGCTTTCAGTTCATTTCCATTGGCGGCTCCTTTGGCGCAACATAACGACACCGCGCTAAATGACGCCCAACTGCTGCTTCAATACCAGGGCTGACGCGCCCATCAACACGACATCATCCCCCAATGTGGTATAACTGATTTGGGTACCGGCGGCCATAGCGGGCAACACACGTTGGTTCACGGCCGTGTGTAACCCCGCCATAAAGGGAGCACCCGCTCTGGACATTTGCCCGGCAATCACAATTTGCCGCGTGTTGAGGATGCCAATGAGATGGGCAACGGCCGTGCCCATGTGCGCCCCCGCCTGATGCAAAACCGCCTGGGCCACACTGTCACCCTGTTGGGCTGCCGTCAGCACCTCTTCCCAGGTGGGGGCAGGTTGGCCTGTCTGGGTTGCCATTTGTTGCAAAATGCCACGAATACTGGCCACTGTTTCCAGGCAGCCCCGATTTCCACAACTGCACAATTCGCCATTTTCCACCACCGTCACATGCCCAATCTCACCCGCGCCAAAACCGTCCCCCACAAAAAGCTGACCGTTCAGTACAATGCCCGCACCAATACCCCGCCCGGCCTTGATCAACACCAGATTGTCCGTGTCGTGGGGATCAAAGGAGTAGGAAGCCAGCGCGGCCACGTGGCTGTCATTGCCCACGTACACCGGCAGGCCATACTGCTCTTCTAGCAACGAGCGTAGCGGTAAGTCGTGCCAGCCCAGGTTCACCGCATCCAGCACAATGCCACAGGCCCCGTCCACCAGACCGGGGGTGCCGATGCCAATGCCTAAAATGGGGGTGGTAGTTTGGGCCAGCAGTTGGCTAATCAGGTCATGGACTAAAGCGAGGGCGGCGGCGGCGGTACGGCCGTCTACGGCCACATCCACCCGCTGCGACATCTCCCCCCGCAAATTAATCAGCGCCCCTCGGAAATAACTGGCACTCAAATCCAGACAGAGCAACTGTCGCGCATCCTCTGCCAGCCGCAGCAGGCGCGGCGGTTTGCCGCCAATCGAGGGGCCAAGCCCTGTTTCCAGCACCAACCCTTCGTTCATGAGATCGGCCACAATGCTGGAAACGGTGGTGCGCGTCAGGTTCGTCTCACGGGCAATATCCGCCCGGCTGATATCCTGCTGCTCATAGATCATCCTCAAAATCAGGCGGGAGTTATGTTGTTTAGTGAGTTGGTGGGTGGCTTTTTGCATGATTGCCCATGTCATCCATCTTTGTAAGTCAAATAAACTTACTAAGAAGTGTAACAGGCAGCATAACGCGTGTCAATTGCTCATTCCGCCACGGCCGTAACCGCCGCCCCCACGATCCCTGCCTCATTGCGCAGTTCAGCCGGTACCAGTTTGGCCCGCGTCTGGATATAGGGAAAGAACTTGTCGTGTTTTTTGCTCACGCCGCCACCAATAATGATCAATTCCGGCGAAAAGAGAAACTCAATGTGCTGAAAATAGATGTTGAGCCGTTCACCCCACGCTTGCCATTTCAATTTTTTCTCCGTGCGGATACGGTCAGAAGCGTACCCCTCGGCGTCCACCTTCATGCTGCGCAGGTAGAGATGCCCCAGTTCCATGTTGGGTACCAGACGGCCGTCTACAAACATTGCCGATCCTATGCCTGTGCCCAATGTAAACATCATCACCACGCCCGACTGGTTGTGTCCTGCGCCAAAATGGTGTTCGGCTACGGCCGCTACGTCGGCGTCGTTGTGGACGACGGCCGTACAACCCATCTCCCGTGCAATGGCTGCCTGCGCGTCAAAACCAATCCACCCCTTGTCTATATTGGCCGCGCTGTACAACACACCGTGAATGGCAATACCCGGAATCCCCACGCCCATCGGTCCCCGGTAGTTCAGCGCCTCCGTAATCTGGCGAATGACCTGAATACATGCCTCCGGTGTAGATGGGTTGGGCGTATCCATACGGAGGCGTTCGCTGACCAGTTCGCCCGTCTCTGTGTCCACCAGCGCCCCCTTAATGCCTGACCCGCCAATGTCTATGCCCAGTGCAATCATAGTGCCCTCTTGTTAGTGAGCAGTGAACAGTGAGCAGTACAGTAATAGCAGCCTGCTCATTGCTTACTGCTCACTGCTTACTGACAACTTCCTCCAACAAATGCTCCACCTGCCACACGGCCGTGCGCCCTGCCGAGACCCCTTCTTGCCAGCGATGAAAATCAAACAGCCCAATGGTGCCAATCTCTGGCCGCAGCAGTAAATCGGGTGGCTCTTTAGCCAGGTGCATCTCCATCGTTTGCGCCGTGATCACATCCAGCGTAGCCGCCAGCACCCACCATAGTTCATTGCGCTGCACCAGTTCAGCCGCTTTGGTCAGTGGCCCGGTACGGCCGTAGCGCCGCTGCATCGGTTCATACGGGGCTGTGTTGGTCAGGTCTACCGCCAGCACATAATCCGCCCCCAACTGCCGGGCCACATTAAACGGGGTGTTATTTTTCACGCCGCCATCCACCAGGATCATGTCATCCAATTCCACCGGTGGTAGAGCGACGGGGATGGCAATGGTGGCGAGTACGGCCGTGACCACATCCCCGGTCTGCAAAATCACCTCCTGGCGGGATACCAGATCGGTAGCCACTACCGCCAGCGGCAGTTTGAGGTCAGCAAAGGTCGGCCGGCCGATGGTTTTTTCCAGCCTTTTTTCCACGCGCCGGTTGCTCACCAGCGCCGGAATACGCAGGTCGGCCGGGCGGTACAGTTGTTCCAGATTAAATTGTTGGAAAAAGTCCATCATATCTTCGGCCGCCAGCCCGGCTGCCAGCAGCGCCCCCAGCAAACCGCCAATGCTGGTGCCCACCACCAGGTCAGGCTGTACGCCCAGGCGCGCCAATTCCAGCAACACACCAATATGCGCCGCACCTCTGGCCCCACCCCCGCCGAGTACCAAACCAAGTTTCGTCATTCGTAATCTGAAGTTCGTAATCCGAAGTTCTTAATCCGTAATCCGACTTCGGACATCGGCTTACGGGTCACGGCTTACGGGTTACAGGCTATGCTCAAGAAATAGTCCCGTAGAAATGGGGCAACGGCCGTACCGTTTCCCCCGTCCACTGAATCGCTGTCAATAATTCTTGCCGTGCCTGGGCCAGTTTGGTGGCGTCATTGGCATGGATTTCGCCCATCGTTTCACCGGCGGCGAAGTGGTCGCCCACTTTGGCGCGCAGGATGAAGCCAACCGCGTGGTCAATCTGGTCGCTTTTCACCAACCGGCCACCGCCCAGATGTACCGCCGCCCAACCGACCGCCGCCGTATCAATGGTGGCAATTGTGCCTGTTTGGGGCGCATGAATCGGTTCAACCAGTTGTGCCTGGGGCAATAAATCGGGGTTGTCTACCTGACGGCCGTCGCCCCCCTGCGCCGTCACCATATCGCGGAACTTTTGTAGGGCACGGCCGTCATTTCTCACCTCTGTCACCATTGTTTTGGCTGCATCCAGGTCAGATGCTTTCCCCGCCAGCAGCAGCATGTGGGCGGCCACTTCCCGGCAGTGCGCCCAAAAGTCGGCCGGGCCACCCCCTTGCAGCGTAGCAATCGCCTCTTTCACCTCCAGGGCATTGCCAATGGCGTGGCCGAGCGGCTGGTTCATGTCGGAAATGAGGGCCACCGTTTTGCGCCCGGCGTCCGCGCCAATATCCACCATGATCCGTGCCAGTTCACGGGCGCTTTCCACAGTGGGCATAAACGCGCCGCTGCCCGTTTTCACATCCAGCAAAATGGCGTCTGCGCCGGCCGCCAGCTTTTTAGACATGATGGAAGCGGCGATGAGCGGTGTACTGGCGACCGTGCCGGTGACATCACGCAGGGCATAGAGTTTACCATCGGCGGGGGCGAGTACGGCCGTTTGCCCGGCCAACACCAGCCCAATCTCCGCCAACTGCCGTTTGAACTGCGCCAACGGCATAGCTGAGGACCAGCCGGTGAAAGACTCCATCTTGTCCAGCGTGCCACCGCTAGAACCCAGGCCGCGCCCGCTCATCTTGCCCACGGGCACGCCACAAGCGGCCACCAACGGCTGCACCACCAGCGTGGTCTTGTCGCCCACGCCGCCGGAGGAATGTTTGTCTACCACAAAGGGGGCCACATCGTGCAGGTCTAGCTGGTCGCCAGAGCGGGCTATCGCCAGCGTCAGGTCAACCGTTTCGCGGCGGCTCATGCCGCGCAGGAAAATGGCCATGAGCAGCGCCGCCGTCTGGTAATCGGGGATGCGCTCGGCCGTCAGCTCGTGGATAAACCAGGTGATCTCGTCGGTGGTCAGGTCACGGCCGTCGCGTTTCTTTTCGATAATGTCTACCATGCGCATAGTGGGAATCCTCTTGCCCGTAGTGCCAGGCACACCGTAAACTGTCTGGGGCAGCCAAAGCCTTCAACGGTGTTCCTGGCGCTACTCAACCCAGGTTTCCCGATTATAACAGGATTCCGCTATAATCCAGACGAAAGGAGATGCCCCATGTCAGCGCAAATTGAAATTAAACTGAGTAGCATAGAAGAGATGTTTGTCGAACCCGCCGCCGATCCCTTTGATCCGGACAGTCGTTATCTTTCTGGTATTGATGAGGTTGTCGGGCAATTGCGCCTGAAACGGCGGGAGTTGAATGAGAAGACACGATTAGTCATTCGGCTGCCGCAAACGGCCGTGACCCCCAACACCGCCGCTACCCTCAAAGCCGCCCTCGACCGGTATGGCGCTGCCCAGATTGACCTAAACCAGCAAGCCATTGAAGAACTGCGCGTCGGCAGCCGTCGTCAAGCCATTAGTGCGTTAGTGATTGCGGTCGTTTTGATTCTACTGACCATCTTTCTCTTGGCTGCCATTCCAGCCTTGCAGGATTTTAGTGGGGCATTGGCCGGATTTGTGGGTATTGCCGTGTGGGTCATCTTTTGGGACCCCATTTACAACTATGTCTACGCCTGGCGGCCCAACCGCCTGGACATTAAAGTGTTCGAGAACCTCCGCCAGGCCGATCTGATAGTGGAAGGTATGTAGGAGCGACCCTTGTGGTGGCCCAACATCGGGAATATTCGATGCAAAAAATGACAACCGATGAGGCGCGTACTTTTTTGTCACATGGTACGCGCACGGGGAAATTGGCGACGGTGCAGGCCGACGGCCGTCCCCACGTTGTCCCTGTCTGGTTTTTGCTGGAGGGCGACGAGCTGGTTTTCACCACCTGGCACCAATCGGCCAAAGCAGCCCATTTGCAGCGCGACGGCCGTATCGCCCTCTGTGTAGATAATGAAAATCCGCCCTATGACTTTGTGCTGGTGGAAGGCACAGCGACCATCAGTGAAGATTTAGATGATCTGCTGCTCTGGGCTACCAAAATTGCCGCGCGTTATATGGGCGAGGCACAGGCGGAGACATACGGCCGTCGCAATGGCGTACCCGGTGAATGGCTGGTTCGCGCCAAAATCACCCATATCGTCGGCCAGAAAGAGGTGGCACTTTGAGGTTTAGAAGTCGTGATGCGTGATGCGTGAAACCTCTCTGGTCACGCATCACGCATCACGCATCAATTGGAGAAAACTATGACTGAAAAAGTTGATGTGTTACTCGTGGGCGGCACGGCCGTGACCATGAACCCCGCTTATGACATTTACCCCAATGCCGGCATTGCCATTCGTGGCGATTCGATTGTAGCTGTTGGCCCGGCGGACGAGATTCGGCAGGTGTACACGGCTGCGGAAACAGTGGACTGCACCGGGCTGGCCATCATCCCCGGTCTGGTGAACGCCCACACCCACATCCCCATGACCCTGCTGCGCGGCCTGAATGATGACCTGCGTCTGGATGTGTGGTTGGGCTACCTGATGCCCCTGGAGCGGGAATTTGTGACGCCCGAATTTGTAAAATTGGGCGCGCAAATCGCTTGCGCGGAGATGATACGCTCCGGCGTGACCAGCTTTGCCGATATGTACTATTTTGAAGATGCGATTGCCGAGGAAACGGCCGTGATCGGGATGCGCGCCCTGCTCGGCCAGACCGTCCTCGTTTTCCCCGCCCCCGATGCGGCCACCTATGAAGACGCCCTGGTGTTGTGCCGCCGCTTCATCGAACGGTGGAACGGCCATCCGCTTATCCAACCCGCCGTCGCCCCCCATGCCTGGTATACCGGCACGCCGGAGATGGACCGCGCCTGCGCCGATCTGGCCCGCGCCTATGGCGTGCCCATCCACACCCACGTGGCCGAAACCGCTCTGGAAGCCGAAAACAGCCGTGAACAAAACCAGATGTCGGTGGTGGAATGGATTGCCAGCCAGGGCTTGTTAGAGACCAAGCTGTTAGCCGCGCACTGCGTCCATCTGGATCAGAGCGAAATGGTGGCCTTGAAAAAGGCCAATGCCGGCGTGGCTCACTGCCCCACCAGCAATTTGAAACTGGCCTCTGGCATTGCCCAGGTGGGCGAGATGCTGGAAATGGGGCTAAATGTGGGCGTGGGCACCGATGGCCCCGCCAGCAACAATGACCTGGATATGTTTGAGGAAATGCGGCTGGCGGCGCTGCTGGCGAAGACTAAAAGCAATGACCCCACCGTGTTACCGGCGCGGCAGGCGCTGATGTTGGCGACCATTGGCGGGGCGCGGGCGCTGCATATGGGGCACATCACCGGCAGCCTGGAAGTGGGCAAACGGGCCGATCTGGCGATTGTAAACATGGACGGGGTACATAACCGGCCCCATTTTGCCAATAACCCGGATGCGATTTATTCGCGGCTGATTTATGCAGCTAAGGCGGGGGATGTGCAGCATGTACTGTGCAACGGCCGTTGGCTGCTGCGTGATCAACAATTATTGACGGTGGACGAAGCGGCGGCGCTGGCGGCGGCGGCGGCCGTAGCCAAAAAGATTGACACTTTTGTCCTGGAAAGGGAAGCCAGCCCGTACAACAAGCTGGTTTTGCTCTCTGGCGTGAAGCGGCAGGAAAGTTTTGAGGTGCAGGTGAAGGTGCCGGATGTGGATAAGACGGCCGTACTCGCTTTCCTGCACAGTGAGCATTGCAAAATCACCCGCAACGCCCATTACAAGCAGTATGACCATTACTTCATCTTTGGCGGCGATGACCCAGACGCGGCCCGCCTGCGCCACCGCGAAGACGAATTTATTGGCGAAGACGACCTGGTTTACCAGACCCGCTCCCGACTCACCCTGACCAGTCAGGCAGAACGGCAGGAATTCCCCAATGCCGTTATGCTCTCCCGCTCCCGCTACCTGGCCGAAGCCGACCGCAGCCTGCGTTTTTACCGCGAATACTTTGCCCCTGCCCAAGAGTTGGAAGTGTGCAAAGACCGGCTGCGCTGGCACATCCTGTACCAGGATACCGATTTTGCCGTGAATCTGGATAAACTGCTCAAACCCGACTTACCGGGGCACTTTTTAGAAATCAAATCCCGCACCTGGTCACGTACTGACGCAGAACGCAAGGCGGGCCTCATTGCCGCTATGCTGTCGCAAATGGGGCTGTCGCCGGACACGGCCGAACGGCAGGAATACGCCGAAATTGCCATGAATGCATAAAAAAAGCCCGCTTGAGAGCGGGCTTTTTTCTTATCCCATTATGGATTGCAGTTTCATCACCGTGTTCAGGTCACCTTCGACCTTGATTTTACCGGACATGAAGGCCATCATCGGGTTCAGGCTGCCACTGGTCATGGCGACGTAATCGGTGTCGGACATTTTAATGGTTGCCGCCGCGCCGGGATCGGCGCCATCAGATACGTTGGCCGCACCATCAACGATTTTCAGCGTCCATTGCCCACCATTGTCGCCGGAAAGGTCAAAAACGACGGTGGCGTTCATGCCCGCAATTTTGGCGGGGTCTACAGTCGAAGGAAGTTTGTTCAAAATATCAGCAGGTGTTGTCATTTGCATCTCCTCATTTTGTTCTTGTGCCAGAAGGCCGGGAATTGGATTGACGGAGGGAGTATAACAACGGCCGTGCCCCAACGCAATTCACTCAAGTATCAAAAGATTAAGGAGTCAACAGTCTAATCCTGAAGAGCTTGTACATGGTGCAGCGGCTGCCACTGCCAATAGGTGAGCGAGCGCCAGAGCCATTCAAAGGGGCCAAAGCGGAAATGATTGAGCCAGATAGGCGAGAATATCAACTGAAAGGCCCATACACCCAGAACAACCAAAACTTGCCCGGCGCGTTCCACCTGACCGAACCAGCCCAGTCCGTGCCCATAAAAAATAGTCGTACAGATGAGCGTTTGCAGGAAGTAGTTGGTCAAAGCCATGCGCCCGACGGCCGCAAAACGATTGACGACCGACGGAATTCGTTCCGATTTGACAATAAGCATGACCATGCCAATGTAGCCAAAGCTGACGAGGAGGCTGCCCCAGTAATTAAATTGACTACCGGTGAACATGGAGTAGGAGAATGCCCAATTGTGGGCAAAGTTTTGTACGACGCCCATAATCACAAGTGGGAAGCCCAGCAAGAAGCCGAACAGCATCATGCGCGTGTAAAATTGCCGGGAACGCTGCGCCGTTAAGACACCCCCTTTGAACAGCGCCATGCCTATGAGCATCATCCCGCAAATGCGCCAGCCCATATAGACCAGGAATATAAAGGTGTGCATTTCCAGAGAAGTTGCCACGCGATATTCCATTTGCGCCAGCCAGCCGCTCTGGAATGCGGTTACTTCGTCGGCGACCATTTCCGGGGTGGGCTGCCAGGAGAGGGTCATCTCATGGAGTTGGTCGGCGGGCATGTTCGGTAGTGACGCCTGCGCCATAAATTGAATGAGTGACGGAATGGCAAACAGGAAGATGCCCATGACGACCAGCCATTTAGGAGACCATTTGCGGAAGATATAGACAATAAATCCACAAACCGCGTAAGCGGCCAAAATGTCACCCGACCAGAAAAGGTAGGCGTGGATGAGGCCAAAAATGAGCAGCCAGAAATTGCGCCGGTAATGCAGCCTGGCCGGGCTGACCCCTTTCTTTTCGGCGCTGTCGGTGATGAGGATGATGCCCGCGCCAAACATCATGGCGAACATGGCCATGAACTTGAGGTCAAAAAAGGTGTGGCTGAATATCCAGACCCATTTATTCAGTCCGGCAAGGTCGCCGTAGGCGCCGGGGTTTTGGTAAGCGGCATAGATCATCGAGAAACTTTGGACGTTCATGACGAGGATGCCGAGGATGGCAAAACCGCGCAAAGCATCCAGGGCGGTGATGCGCTGACTGGGTTTGGTGGGCACGGCCGTAGCGATAACCTCTTGTTGTTGTGGCAAATTGGACAGGGTGTGACTCATAGATTAGGATACCTCCTTTAAGGGTACGTGTAAGCTGCCTTTACCATACCCAACAATAGTGGGCCATAAAAGTGCCGGAGGTCATGCCAGGGTCATGTTCTGATTTGTGACCATTCCCTCAATCTCTCAATGTTATCCGTAACACCTCTGCCGGGTGGAGTACCGTGCGCCCACTGCCCTGCCAGATTTGCTGGCGGCAGCTCACGCCGGTAGCTACAATCAACGCATCGGGGGCGGCGGCGCGGACGGCGGGCAGCAAACGGCGTTCGGCCATTTGCCCGGAGATAGCCACGTGTTCAGCTTCATAACCAAATGAACCGGCCATGCCGCAGCAGCTTGTGTCCAGTTCGGTGACGGCGTAGTGTGGGGGCAGACTGAGGGCGCGTCGGGTGACGGCCGTGCCCGTGAGTGCTTTTTGATGGCAATGCCCGTGCAAAATGACCTGGCGTGGTTCGGTGGTAAACGCCAGATTCAGTTCACCGGCATCGGCCAGTTCTACGATGAATTGTTCAAAGCTACGGCACTGGGCGGCGACGGTGGGTAATCGTTTATCACCCGGCAGCAGGGCGGCATAATCATCCAGCAACATAGACAGGTCGCTTGGTTCCAGGAAGAGGATGGGCAGCCCTTGTGCAGCAAAAGGAGCCAGGGCATTGAGAACGGTAACGGCCGTGCGTCGCGCCAGATCAACCATCCCTTTGCTAAACGCCGGGCGGCCACTGTCCATGACGCCGGGCAGGATGACGCGGCAGCCCGCTGCCGCCAGCAGTTCCGTGGCGGCAATGGGGATGTGTGGGTAGTTGTAGCCGGAGAGGGTGTCTACAAATAGGACAATGGCACGGCCGTCGGTTGGCGCATTTTTTTTGAACCAGGTGGCAAAGGGGTGGCGGTTGAAGGCGGGCAACGGCCGTGACGCCGCTATGCCCAACCAGCGTTCCATCCCCCGGCGAACCGGCCCGCTGCGCAAGAACCAGTTCACCAGCGGGGCGCGCCAACTGCTGCTGAGGCGGCTGATGGGGTGAATGTGGGCAAAGAGCAGGTCGCGGTGGGGGCGGCGATGGACGCGGTAATAGTGCGCCAGAAATTCTGTCTTGATCTTCGCCATATCTACCGAAGAGGGACATTCCGACCGGCATGTTTTGCAGGCCACGCATAGCTCCATCACCTCATACATGCGCGGACTGGTAAATTCTGCGGGCGGCAGCACGCCGGAGAGGGCCGCGCGCAGAGCGTTGGCGCGGCCACGTGTGCTGTCTTCCTCGTCCCGCGTCGCCATGAAACTAGGGCACATCGCGCCGGTCGTCCGTTTGCGGCAGGCCGCCGCCCCGTTGCACATTTCTACCGCCCGGTGAAAACCACCATCCGACCGAAAATCAAGATGGGTGGCCAGGGGGATCACTTCATAGGTTGGCCCTAATCGCAAATTAGCGGTCATTGGCCCGGCGGCGATGATGTTGCCCGGATTGAACAGGTTATGGGGATCAAATATCTGTTTGACCTGCCGGTAGAGGCCGTACAATTCCGGGCCGAAGAAGGTTTCGTTGAGCCAGGAGCGGCTACGGCCGTCGCCATGTTCACTGCTCCATGCCCCACCGTACCCGCGCAACAGTTCCACAGCAAATTGGGCAATTTGCGGCATTTTGGCAACTTCTGCCGCTTTTTTGGTATTGATGAGGGGGCGAATGTGCAGGCAGCCGGCGCTGGCGTGGGCGTAGGCGGAAAGTTCAGTGCCCAGGTCGGTGCAGAAGGTGGTGAGTTTATCCACATACTCCGCCAGATGTGCCACGGGTACGGCCGAATCCTCGATGAAAGGGATGGGTTTGCGGTCGCCACGCAAGCTCATCAGCAGCCCCAGGCCGCCCTTGCGCACAGCCCAGACGTTGGCCTGTTGCCCCGGATGGAGGATGGGAGTAACGGCCGTTGCCGCCACTCCCTGCCGCCGCACATGGGCCACCACTCCGTCCAATTGGGCCATTAGTTCTGCTTCACTCTCGCCGTAAAACTCCATAATCAGCAGGCAAAATGGGTTGCCTTCAATGAAGCTGGCAAGCTGGCGGCTGAAGCCGGGGTGCTGGCGGCACAGTTGTAGTTGTCGGTTGTCCAATAGTTCAATGGCGGCAGGGTTGGTTTCCAGCAGGGTGGGCACGGCCGTAAGTGCTTCTCGCAACGTGGCAAAACTGAGGACGGCGACGGCCGTGTGGCTGGACCGGGGCACCAGATTCAGCTTGAGTTCGGTGATGACGCCCAATGTGCCTTCCGCGCCGCAAACCAGTGCCGCCAGGTTAAAACCGGGCGCGGGTGGCAGGCGGTAAGTGGCTGCGCCGGGCAGCAGCCGATCCACATTGTAGCCGCCACAGCGCCGCCAGTGGCGCGGCGTGTGGGTGCGCACAATTTCCTGATTGGCCGGGTCTTGGGTCAGTTGGTAGAGGGCGCGGGTAATGGCGGCCAGACGGCCGTTAGCCAGATGGCCGTTGCCCGCCATCACCTGCTGCAACTCCTCTTCATTCCAGGCGGCGAGGTGGGCAGACGAACCGTCGTTCAGCAGCACGTTCGCTTCCAGCAGGTGATCGGCCGTCATGCCGTAGAGGATGGAATGCGCCCCGGTGGAATTGTTGGAGACGATGCCACCCAGACAGGCGCGGTTGCTGCTGGCGGGGTCGGGGCCAAATTGCAGGCCATGTGGTTGGAGCTGGAGGTTGAGTTCGTCCAGCACGACGCCCGGCTGTACCCTTACCCACTTTTCTTCAGTATTCACTTCCAGGATGGCGTCCAGGTGACGGCTGAAGTCCAGCACCAGGGCGCTGTTGACCCCCTGCCCGGCCAGGCTGCTGCCGCCAGCGCGGGGCAGCAGGGGGATACCGTGTTGGGCAGCCAGGGTGACGGCCGTTTGCACCCCTTCTACTGTCTTTGGAATCAGCACGGCCAGGGGCATGACCTGGTAGACGGAGGCATCGGTGCTGTAGAGAGTACGGCTGACAATATCCGTCCGCAGGTCGCCATTTACCTGCTGTTTTAAGGCATTTAGGAAATCAGTTAGTTGGTTGGGGTCGTAATTAAACATAATACTTGACGCAACTTTATGTTATGGTAAGATACTCGCAGCAGAGGGGATGTACATAATGTTATATGTTGCATCCCAACAGGGGGCAATAATAAGGTAGGTGCCGCATGGATTTTATAAGAAAGAATCTTTTCGTGATTGTGGCGTTTGTGGTGGGTTGGGCCGTTGGGCTGTTCATTTTTGGCTGGTGGCTGACGCCGGTTGAATATGTATGGGAAGCCAATGCCTCACCCAATGATTTAGCGCCGCAATACAAAGACCAATATGTAAACGCGGTCGCCATTTCGTTTGGGCAAACAAACAACCCGCAGGTTGTTACCCAGGCTTTCAGCGTTTTTAGTGACCCCTACGCGGTCATTTGCGCGGCGATCCCTTCAGCGCCTGATCAGGCAACCCTCAATACATACCATGAAATGGCGCGGGTTGTCAGTGGCGGGCAGGATTGTACTGGAGCGGCCGTAGCCACGCCGCTTCCAGGTGATACGGGGCAGATAACCCCGCCAGCAGCTGAAGAAGGCGGCGGCAATGGACTGATCATCTTGCTGATCATCGTTTTGATTGTCCTGGCTGTTGGTATCATTTTGGTGCTGCGGATGCGGAGTTCGGTGTCGGATGATGAAGGCCCCAGCACGTATTATGACATGCCCGAAGCCGGACCGATTAGCACGGAAGAGGTAAATGCCATTCCGTTGGCGCGTTTCCCCAGCAACTACACTTACGGCCGTGACAACTTCGACGATTCGCACAGCATTGAAAACACCAACGGTGATTTCCTGGGTGAATGTGGTGTCGGTATTGCCGAGTCCATTGGCGCAGATTCACCTAAAAATGTGACGGCGTTTGAAGTGTGGCTCTTTGACAAGAATGACATCCGCACCGTGACCAAAGTGATTATGAGCGACCACGCCTTTTATGATGACGCTATCAAAGCCAAACTGGCCCCCAAAGGGGAACCGGTATTGGCGGCGGAAAATGAGGTTATCGTGCTGGAAACGGCGGCGCTCATCATCAACGCCGAAATTAAAGAACTGCGCTACGGCGAAGGGGGTAACCTGCCGCCGCAGAGCTACTTTGAGACCTTTACCATTGAACTTTCGGCCTGGGCCAAGAGCAGTGATGCCGGGGCTACGGTGAATGTTCAAGCGGAGGGTGACGATTTGCTGGCATATTAACCGGCAGCGTCCTGTTAAGGAGGGAAAGGCCGCAGTCATAGACTGCGGCCTTTTTTTGTCAGACCTGACAGGTTTCTAAAAACCTGTCAGGTCTTTAGGCGTGTGTGTTCAGGCACGGCCGTAGGGATCAAACAATTTCTGCCACTCATCCAGCGCGTAACGGTCGGTCATCCCGGCTATATAGTCGGCGACTGTCCGGTGTAAATCGGCCTGCTCTAGCTTTTTTTGTGTGTCGGTGGGCAGCATCTTTGGCTCTTTGATGTACGCTTCAAATAGTTGGGTGATAAAACGCTCCGCCTTGCTTTGCATCCGCACCAGCCGGTAATGGCGATACATATTGTCCAGCAAAAATTGTTTGAGATGACGCACCTTTTGCCCAAAATCGGGCGCGTAGGTGACCAGATTGGCGGCATGTAGCTGTACTTTGTCAGGGGAATCAATTTGATGGTGGCGCAGGTTCACGGCCGTTTGTTCCAAAACATTGGTTACCGACATGCCAATCAATTCACGGACAATCTCATGCCGTATCAAGGTGGCAAACGGTTCCCATGTTTGCCAGCCTACGACCGCTTTTAGCTCCTGCCATAATTCCAGTTCATCTAATGCCACCAGATCAAACATGCCCGCCCGCAATCCATCATCCAGGTCATGGGCGTTGTAAGCGATCTCGTCCGCCAGGTTGGCAATTTGCGCTTCTAGTGAGCCGCGTCGGTCAGGTTCATAGTCGCTGGCGTCGCTTTTATCATAGTCTGTTTCATGTTTGATCATCCCCTCGCGGGTTTCATAGGTCAGATTCAGACCATCAAAGTTGGGATAGCGCCGTTCCAGGCTGGTGACAATGCGGTAGCTTTGGGTGTTGTGGTTAAAACCGCCGTGCCCTTGCATGAGGGCATTCAACGCATGTTCCCCGGCATGGCCGAAGGGAGGATGGCCTAAATCATGCGCCAGACAAATGGCTTCGGTTAAATCCTGGTTCACGCCCAGGCCCCGCGCCAGGGAACGGCCCAATTGTGACACTTCCAGGGTGTGGGTGAGGCGGGTGCGATAATGATCGCCTTCGTAATAGACAAAGACCTGGGTTTTGTATTCCAGGCGGCGAAAGGCGGTGGTGTGGATGATGCGGTCACGGTCACGGCCGTAAGCGGTGCGCGTGTCTGATTCTGCTTCGGGATATACTCGCCCTTTAGAGCGGGCGCTCTTTTGCGCATAAGGCGCTAAGGTCAGCGATTCTACTTCTTCCAACTGTGTGCGTTTGTAAATCATCATGATCCTCTATCATAGACTTGACCGGTCTCTGAAGACCTGTCAGTCTGACTATTGACGCTTGCGATTAGCTTATGACAAGTGTACCATAAGGTGAAAGTGGTATAACCGTCTTCTTATCGTTCTGGCCACCTCGGTTTGAAAAAACCGCGGCGGTCTCCAGAGAACAGGGTAGGAAAAACGTGAGGCAGCGTCCGGATTTTGCTATCGTGATGTTTATGATTATTATCGCCATTGTCCTGGCGATGGGTGTATTCTTGTTAGGCATTGTTATTCAGGGTCGCCCTGACGCTTCGGCCGAGGTCGCACAGCCAGAAAGCCAACCGGCCAACACGGTGTTCGTGGCAAATGAGCAGATTACCCTACAAGTAGACCCAAACCAACGCCCGATGATTGTGCCGCCAACGGCCGTACCCCTACCCCAGGTAGTGGAACAGCCCACCGCCACCCCTGATCCGGTGGTGGTGGCGCCGGAAGCGGCGGCAGCCGAAGCCAGCACGTTTGGTGGCGGCGGTCAGCCAACGACAAACCGTATCATCTTCATCAGCTACCAGGTGCAGCCGGGCGACACGTTGTTCCGCATCCAGACAAACCATGTGACATCCATTGCACTAATGGCCCGCTTTGGCATTTCCGCCAGCAATATCGGGGTAGGGAATGTGTTAAATTTGCCGGTAGGCGACCCCAACGCTTGCACGCCCTGGCGGCCTTACGTGGTGCTGCAAGGGGATACGGCGTTTGGCCTCAGCCGGGCTTCCGGTATTTCCCTGCAAGAGCTACAAGCGCGAAACGGACTGGACGCCAACTACTCGCTGTATGAAACAGAGGTGATTTGTTTGCCGTAAACGAAGCCGGCACGGGCTACCGGCCCCTATGATTTCAAGTGGGAAAGGATGAGGGTGGCTACTGGTAACGGCCGTTCCATCATCAACATGTGCCCCACCTCCGCCACTTCGACAAAAGTGGCTTCGGGCTGAATCTGCTGCCACCGTGCCCATGCTTCCGGGTGCAGCGTATCAGTCTCCGCCGCCCGCACCGCCAGCGTTGGCTGCGTTACCTGCGGCAGATACTCCCATACCAAACCACCATGCCCCATCATTTGCCCATACAAATGCTCCTCCCATTCACGGGGGAAACGCAGGGTGAACAGGCCATCTCCGTTAAGGGCAAAGCTTTCGTTGACATAATCCCACAGAACTTCGTCAGAAAAGCGGGCAAAAACTGGCTTCTGCCGATAATGGAGAAACGCTGTCTGTAAATCCGGCCACTGATACCGCCGGTTGCGCGCCGCTGCCAACAGCGGAAACTCCTTCACGCCACCGGGTATTTGGGCAATTGCCGCCAGCATAGGGGGCATCATGAACACGGGATCAATCAGTACCAATTGGCGAAACAAATCGGGGCGCTTCGCTGCCGCCACAGTGGTCACGACCGCTCCCAACGAGTGGCCCAGGCCGATCACCTGGCGCAAACCCTGCTGGTCAAAGAAGTAAATCAAATCATCGGCCAGCGCCTGCCAATCTGGTAAGGATTCCGGTTGAGCCTGGGGCCACAACGGCCGTTGCTCCATCGCCAACACCCTGTACCTCTCCGTAAACGGAGCCAAAAACTGCCGAAAACAGGCAGGTGTGTAGGCGTTCGGATGAGCAAAATGCAGTACCTCGCCATGTCCGCCCAGTTCGATGTAAGGGATGCTGTCGGTCAAATGATTCTCCTGATGTGTAGTCCACAATTCGTGGGCCGATAGTCCGCGGTGGCCCTATGGCGCCAGTTGGTCAAAGATAGATTGTTCATTTTGCGGCAGTATCGTACCCTCTGTTTTTGCGCGCTCCAGAAAGCCCGGCGGGATATCGGGGTTAAAGGTGAGGGAGGGGCAGGTTCTCACCACCGGTGGCGCCGTCTCGCCCTCCGCTAACTCCGGCGTTGGGGCATATTGACCGACTTTAAGGTATGCCGCCATGATGTTACAGGCAGCCGGCGCCGCCCATTGCGACCCCTCACCGCCATGATACAAAAAGACTGCGACCACAATCTCTGGATCGTCAGCCGGCGCATACCCCACATACCAGGAATGGGTAGGTAATACACGCCGCTGGATAATGTCATCATAGCTGCACCAACCCTTCTCAATGGCAATGTTATCGCAGAATTCGGCTGTACCTGTCTTGCCCGCCGTGGGTATGCCCAGGTTGTCCAGCCACTCGGTATAGGTAGAGCCAGTGTAGAACTCCTCCGGGCTGACATAAGTGTTCACCAATTGCATAGCGTCGGCAATAATCTGAATATAATCGCGATCTACATCCAGAGCGTTTAAGACCACGGGCTGGTAGATGGGTTGCCCGTTTTCATCAAACCGAATGTTGATAGAAGGATCGTCCAATGGATTTCCGTCTGCGTCTGTAAGAATCGTCTCTCCGTTTGGCCCCGGATGCGCGCGGGCCACGATCTGGCTATTGGCGTCTGTGATCACCACATTGCCATTCTCATCCGTCATGTGGTGAATAATAGTAGGTTTGTATAGGAAACCGCCGTTAGCGATAACCGCCGCCATTTGGGCTACTTGCATGGGTGATGCCGTCATAAAACCCTGCCCAATGCCCAGGTTGTAATCGTCACCGGTTGACCAGGGTTCGCCGTAGAAACGGGCTTTCCAGCCCCGGTCTGGTGGCAGATTCCCGTCTGCTTCTAATGGCAGTTCCAACCCCTGCACCCGGCCAAAACCAAACTGTGCCCCATATTTGGCCACGCCTTCCACCCCCAGACCTTCCACAAATTCACCGTCCTGGTTAAAGCCGCCGGTGATTTTGTAGAAGTAAATGTCACAAGAGTTGGCCATACCGGTGGTGACGTTCATGTAGCCATGTTCAGCGGTGGGGGTGTTTAGTACCCAGCAGACAAATGTTTGGGCACGACCAGGGTCATTGGGTGCATACCGGTTGGGGATGGTGATCTGGCCTGGCGCTCGTAACAGACGGCTGGGGGAAATCAGCCCTTCTTGTAAGGCGCCGGCCGCGGGCACAATCTTAAACGTGGAGCCAGGGGGGTATTCACTGCTGATGGCGTGGTTGACCAGAGGGGTGTATTCGTTACGAGCCAACCCCAGGTAATACTCCACAGGTACTTCTGTTTGAAACCGGTTGTTGTCAAAGGTGGGGAAGCTAACCAATGCCAGAATTTCGCCTGTTTTGGGGTTCATGGCTACGGCCGCTGCCTGCCGCACTTCTACAAACGACTCCTCACCGGTAATCGGATCGCGCGAAAGCACAGCTTCACGCTCTTCCATGACCTGCCGGATAATCTCGGTCGCCATAATTTGCAGATCCAGGTCTAGTGTCAGGTGCATATTTAACCCGGCTTGTGACTCCTGCGCTAACCCAATCTGGCGCACTTCACGTCCGGTCCAGTCCACCTCAATGGTACGCACCCCTTTTTGCCCGGACAATTCCAATTCCATTGACGATTCCAACCCGGCCCAACCGACCCGGTCGTCTCGTTGATAACCCAACACTTGAATCCAGTTTTCGTTAGGTATTGGCCCCATATATCCTAAAATATGGGCCGTATATTCACCGGAGGGGTAGTAACGCAAAGGTTCAGGGATAACACGGACACCGGGCAGAAAGATGCTTTCCTGCTCAACTCTGTAAGCCAGTGTAATGGGTACGTTGGCGGTGATAACGGCAGGAATGTATTGGGCAAAACTATTTTCGATCACAATGCCTTGAATGCTGTTGGGTAGTTGTTTAACGACGCCGGCATTGTCCAATGTTTCCTGGGCAGATGTGCCAAAGACACCGGCAAGACGGGTGTAGGTCTGCACCAAGGCGGGATCGGCTTCGGCGACAAGTTCCTGCTGTTGGATAGTATTGGTAACAGGTACGCCCGTGAGTAGTGAGAGACGTTCATAGACGGCCTGGCGCTCTGCTGCCGTATCTGGCAAAAAAGCTGGCGTAATGGTGACATTAAAACTGGGCAGGTTTTCGGCCAGAGCCTGACCATTACGGTCAAAAACCACGCCACGAGGGGCTTTGGTGCGTAAGGTGGCAAATTGGTTTTCCTGGGCTAAGGTGGTGAGTTCACCGCCCCGTGTTTGCTGAATGTGATAGACGCGGTAGAGCAGTAGGCCAAAGATGATGACGATGAGGATGCGAAAGAAATATAAACGGCCGCGTAAGCCAATATCTTCTGTAGATGATTCCCGGTCTTCGGGACGATCCCAACCAATGCGTGACATAGTAACTCCGTTCAGAACTCAAGGTTGCGGGGATGGAAAAGGCGGTCAATGCCATAGAGCAACCAATAAATGGGCAACATGGCCGCGGCATTGAGCAAGATGAGCGGCCATAAGCTGGTAACTACTTGAAAAGTGGAAATGAAGCCCAATAATCGTAAAAATAAGAGATTGACAATCAGGTAAATGCTGGTTGCCAGGGCAGCCAGCAACATGGGCATGATGATGTGGCCTGGGGGAAAGGCTTGTTGTAGCCAAACCACGGCCGTAACCGCCGCCATGTATGCCAAAGCTGTTAATCCGATAGGCGTAATGGAGAACAAATCCATGCACATACCGCCAATAAACGCCCAAATCATGCCTTCATCCAACCCGCGCTGCAATCCCCAGGCCAACGCTACCAGTAGCGGCAATTGAGGTGACAGGCGGAAAAAGGAGAAATGGGGTAACACGGCCGTTTGCAGCAAACTCAGCGCCAGCATGACCGGAATTGCCACATAAATAGATACTTTCATTCTTATGGAGTGTCAAAGATAGCCGTATTGACCGGTTGAAAATTCGTGATCACAAAAACCATCTCCAGATTCTCAAAATCCGTGGCTGGCTGCACTACCGCCTGTTGGAACAGGTCTGCTTCGCTACGATTAACCTCAATCACCCGTCCGACCACAATATCCTGAGGAAAGCTACCGTCCAGACCGGAAGTTAAAACCACTTCCCCGATTTCCAGTTCGTACTTTAAATCTACCCAGTCCATTGTCAGTGGCCCACCCAATCCACCGCCACTGAGAATGCCGGTGGCGCGCGAGTTACCCAACCGGGCGGGAATGGCGCTGGCGTTATCGGTAATGAGCGCCACCTGTGCTGATTGCGGCGCCGCCCGAAAGATAATGCCCACCAGCCCGCGTGAACTCTCTACGGGCATGCCCACGCGAATGCCATCTTCCGTGCCTTTGTCTATGATAATGCTGCGCACAGATGGGCTGGTATCATGCCCTATGACGTTAGCAATCTGCCGCGCAAATTCTGGCGATTGGCGCGCGCGGTTAAACAGGTCTTGCAAGATGCGCAACTCCCCTTCAATTTCTCGTAGCTCCTCATTTTCCCGTTCCAGTTCGTCTATGCGACTCTGTAATTCGGTAATTTCGGCGCGGGCCGTCTGTAGATCGCGGGGGCCGACCAACAGATCAGCAGTAGATTCAGAGCGAGAGGAAGTGAAAGAGAGGACGGCCGTTAATGGATCCCGCACCACAGACATGGCCCCTCCTAAATTCCCCGAACTGTCCAGATATGTCAGCAGCAGCGCCACACCCACCAAAACGGCCAATGTCAGCCAACGAACCCGTTTCTGTGCCTCACTCATAGCTAATTATGAATTATGAATCATGAAGCACCCTTCATGATTCATAATTCCTAATTTCTAATGATGGGTGCTGCCGCGATGTAGCCCGGTTAGCGAGCGCTCCCATAGTTCGATGTTTTCTAGCACACGCCCCGCGCCCCGCGCTACACAGGTCATCGGGTCTTCCGCGACCCACACCCGCATCTTCACCACATCTTCCAGCCGTTCCGCCAGACCACGAATTTGGGCGCCACCCCCGGCCAGGCAGATGCCTACTTCCATCAGGTCGGCCACCAGCTCCGGCGGCGTTTCATCTAACGCATCGCGCACGGTATCCACAATGATGTTGATCGAAGGGGACATGGCCTCGCGCAGTTCAATACTGCTGATCTCCACCGATTGGGGTAGGCCGTTAATCAGGTTCCGGCCACGCAACGTCATGGTGCGCTCTTCGGGCAAGGGGAAGGCGGAGCCAATACCAATTTTGGCTCGTTCGGCCATACGCTCGCCAATCAACAGGTTGTACTTGTTGCGGGCGTATTGCACGATGTCTTCGTCCATCTCATCGCCGGCCACCCGAATGGAGCGGCTGACGACAATGCCGCCCATCGCAAAGATAGCCACTTCCGTGGTGCCACCGCCAATGTCCACGATCATACTTCCGCGTGTTTCATTCACCGGCAGTCCGGCGCCAATGGCCGCCGCCGTCGGTTCTTCAATGAGGTGCGCTTCTCTGGCGCCGGCCGAAATGGCAGCGTCATACACGGCCCGCTTTTCCACTTCAGTCACGCCACTGGGGATGCCCACCACTACACGCGGACGAGGAAAGGGCACGATCATTTGCTCGTGCGATTTGGTGATGAAGTATTTGAGCATGGCTTCCGTGATCTCGAATTCGGAGATAACGCCATCACGCAACGGCCGTATGGCTATAATATCGGCCGGCGTACGCCCCACCATTTCCCGCGCTTCAGCGCCAATAGCCAGGGGTACTCGTGTACGTCGGTTAATGGCTACCCACGATGGTTCATTGATGACAATGCCTTTGTCCCGAATATAAACCAACGTATTAGCCGTACCAAGGTCAATACCGACATCCAGTGAAAACAGGCCCAAAAACCAATCTAATGGTCTAAACAATTTGTGTTACCTTAACCTTCTCTTCCCAGATAATACCAGCGGGGGATTATAACCAACCGTGAGAACCTCTCCAATTTTGCCCATAAAATACCCGGTTTTGCCACCCAATCAGGTATACTTTCTGAGAACGGGATAAGTTGGTAAGCAATCTGGGGGGCGCAAACGTATTTTCACCAGTTTATCCATCAGCAACAGGCGGAAGAAAAATTATGGTCATACGAGCATTATTTGAAGGATTAGTATATGACGAAAATGGGCGATTGGTAGACACGGCCGTCGTCGGCAGTGAAGCCAACTACATCATTGACGACGCCGGTTTTATGCGCCATATCAGTGCCGAAGAAGTAGACCGGCAGGTGTTAGGCTTTTTTCTGCAACAACTCCAAGAAAATCAGGACTTGGCCGTGGATCAGGCGATGAAGTTCATGGGCAAAGACGATCTGATGACTAAAGCAGCTATAGACGCTTCTTTGCGCAACATCAACATGGATGACATCATCGCCCAGGGCATACCGCAGCAGGCGCGGGAAATGTTAGGCATGATGGGCTTTCGGGTCACCATCAACTTTCACGGCGAAGTGATTAGCATTGATCAGCCTCAAGGCTTTGAAGAGGAGTAGCAGGTGGCAGATTGCAGGTTGCGCACCCCTTGCACCTAAATGGATTTTCTACGAGGAGTAAACTCATGCGGTTAAGTGGCAAAAAAATTGCCATCCTCCTGGCGGAGGGTGTGGAAGATTTGGAGTTTTATGTGCCGCTGATGCGGCTGGAAGAGGAAGGAGCAGAGGTCATTGCCGCCGGGCTGGACATGAAGTCGGTGCGCGGCAAAAATGGCCTGGAAATGACACCTACCACGACGATTGAATCACTGGAGAGCCAGGAGTTGTTTGCCGTGGTGATACCCGGTGGGTGGGCGCCGGATAAGTTACGCCGGTACACGGCCGTTACCCAACTCATCCACGATATGAACGCTGCCGGTAAAATCATCGGCGTCATTTGTCATGGTGGTCTGGTGGCGATTTCGGCGGGGATTGTGGACGGCCGTCCCGCCACCGGTTCCCTGGGCATTAAGGACGATCTGGTCAATGCCGGGGCCACCTGGGTAGATGCGGCTGCTTTCCGCGACGGCAACCTGGTCTGGGGGCGCGTCGTGGCGGACATCCCCGCCTTTTGCCGCGAACTGGTCGCAGCTTTGGTAGAAGTCGCCCGTAATCCGTAATCGGTAATCCGAAGTCGGATTACGGGCTTCGGATCACGGACTACGTCTCAATACGCGCCTTTGCCAAACAGAGCATGGGGAATGGTTTGCAGCAAAATGCGGAAGTCCAACCCCAATGACCAGTTTTCAATGTAATAAATATCTAGCAGGCACAATTCATCAAACGTCAGGTCGGAACGACCGCTCACCTGCCACAGCCCTGTAATCCCCCCAATCACCGATAGTCGTTGGCGGTGCCACGTTTTATAGTCATCCACTTCTTCCGGCAGCGGGGGACGTGGCCCCACCAGACTCATCTGCCCACGCAGCACATTGTAAAGCTGCGGCAGTTCATCCAGGCTGGTACGACGGATAAATTTGCCCACCCGCGTCAGCCGGGGATCGTCCTTTATTTTGAACAGCGGACCATCGGCCTGATTAAAGGCCAACAATGCCTCTTTTTGTTCTTCTGCGCCTACCACCATCGAGCGAAATTTGAACATTTGAAACGGCCGTCCATCTTTGCCAATACGCATCCCGGCATACAGCACCGGGCCGGGTGAATCGAATTTGATAGCCAGGGCAATCGCGGCCGTCACCAGCAACGTGGGCATAGATAGCAGCAAAATAATGCTCAGGTCCATCAGCCGCTTGACAATCTGCTGCCCCTGGCTGATACCGGCTTCCCGCACCCGCAGCGTGGGAATACCGGCCATATTGATCATCTCCACCCGGTTCATACTCAGTTGCAGCAGGTCTGGCACTACCTGCGCCCGCACTTCATGCGCCTGGCACGTTTGCAGGAGCCGGGCAATCTCCTGGTGCTGTTCCCCTGGCAAAGCAATAAAAACGGTATGCAGTTGTGGTTCGTTTTGCAGCACCCGTTCCAGGTCATCAAAAGCGCCCAGGTTGGGAATGCGTCCCAGGCCGATGTTGTTTTCGCTACGGCCGTCATGCAGATAACCAATCGCCCGAAACCCCAGATCAGACCGGGCCAGCAGCGTGCGGATCACACTACGCCCTACTTCTCCCGATCCCAGCACCAGCACCCGGTCGGCCAGTTTTCCCTGTTGGTAGAGTAGCGACAGCAGCCAGCGGCGCAGCAGCCGCGCCAGACTGATCAGCGCCACGATCACCACAAACGCCCAAAAAAACAGCAGCCGGGAAAAGGGCGTGGGCTGCACAAAAAAGGTCAACACCACCATCAGCCCAATACCCGCCGCCGTGGCGTACAGCACCCGCGCCGCCTCATCCAACCAGGCTTCGCCGCGCCGCCGCTGCCACACCCCCATTTGTGAATAGGTGAAGATCAACAGCAGGATCAGCGCCGCTTGCTGTCCCAGATAATCGGTGTAGGGTTCATAAAATGAAATAGAGCGGAACCATTGCCACTGGTAGCGAATGAGATACGCCAGGGCAAAGCCCACATTCATGAGGAAAACATCACCAACGATGGTGATGAACCGTATCTTCTTTTTACTCATCCTTCTTCCACAACGCCGGTGGCTGTCGCTGCTAAATGATAGGCTGCTGCCGTTTCCCGTCCGGCGCGCACCCATGAAAACTGGGCAGCATGGGCCAGCCCCAACGCCCGCATTTTAGCGGATAATTGGGAATCGTGACACACGGCCGTCAATCGCTCAGCCAGTTCCGCTACATTCAGCGGCGCAAATAACAGTCCTGCTTCTCCCACCGCTTCCGGCAGCGAAGAGCTATTTGCCGCCACCACCGGCGTACCACAGGCCATTGCTTCCAAAGCCGGCATCCCAAAGCCTTCATACACCGAGGGCAATACCAGCAGTTCGGCAGCGTTGTACCACAATGGCAGCTCTTCATCCGGCACATAGCCGGGGAAATGCACCCGCGCCGCCAGTCCCAGCGCCTGCACCCTGACAAAAATCTCATCATACAGCCACCCCTTACCACCGATCAGAACCAGGTGCAGGTCAGGCTCCGCCAACCGGGCAAACGCTTCCAGCAGCGTGGGGATATTCTTGCGCGGTTGTAACGTACCCACATGCAGCAGGTAACGGCCGTAACCCTTCCCCTGCCGGAATCTGTTCACCTCATCCACCGGATAGGGCCGGTAGATGGCATCTACCCCCGGATAGACCACATCAATCCGCGACAGCGGCACGCCAAAAAAGCGATGCACATCCTGCCGCCCTGATTCGGAAATGGTGATCACCCGGCGGGCGCGGCGGCAGGAGCGGCGCGTTTGTGTGGTTAGATACCACCGTTGGCTGCCCGGAAACCGTTCTGGAAAATGCAAAAAGCTTAAATCGTACACCGTCACCACTGCCGGGCAGGGGGGAAATAGGGGGGTGACAAACGCCGTGCTGTGCAGCAAATCCACCCGTTGCTGCCGCGCCTGCCAGGGCCAGAGGAGTTGCTCCCAGACAATGCGCGCGGCGCGTTT
The DNA here is from genome assembly GCA_023382655.1 of Anaerolineae bacterium. Lineage (GTDB taxonomy): Bacteria > Chloroflexota > Anaerolineae > Promineifilales > Promineifilaceae > CAADGU01. Next base: position 437,774 of record JAHDWK010000003.1, read on the forward strand.
TTCGGTGGGCCAGGTGGTGGACACGGCCGTGAGTCCCGCGCGCTGTAAAAAGTCCGCCTCATGCCGTGTAAACACCACATATTCCATCCCTTCATTCACCGGCAAATAACGCAGCACCTGGGCAATGTATTGGTGAATCCCGGCCCGGCGGTACCCGGCCTCTCCAGACAACAAGTGGGCGTTAATGCCCACGCGCAGTTGTTTTATTTCGCCTCTTTGCGTCTCTTCGTGTCTTTCACGAAGCCCTTCGCGCCCTTCGCGGATTAGCATAGGAGCGGGATTATAGCCAAAGCGGTGCGGAGGGTGTATTGCCTTACTTGACGCTCATAGTCGCCTATGGTAGACTGCGTTATGTTTACTCAAGTTTGACATAACAACTGATTGAGGAGAACCCGATGAATCATTCAATTACTTACCGGAAAGCGGTCTGGGCCAGCTTTCTGGTAATCGCCTTTTTATTGGTGGGGTGTGAGATGCCCGTTCCCACTGAAGAACTTCCACCTACCACTACGCCTGCCCCCACCATCAGCGCCCCCCAGGTTTTGCCCACCGCCCCGCCACCTACCGTTGATCCCCTGCAACCAACCCCTGAACCGACGGCCGTACCAGGCACAGAAGCAACGGCCGTACCCACCCAACCGGCTACTACCGATGGTGGGCAAACCGTCCATGTGGTAGCGTCGGGTGACACTCTCTTCAGCATCAGCCAACGTTATGGCGTCTCCCAAGAAGCCATTATAGCCGCCAACGGCCTTACCAACCCCAATAGCCTGGTTGTGGGGCAGCAGCTTGTCATTCCGGCTCCCGGTTCTGTCACCGTGCCGCCAACCACTGTCCCTGGAACCGAACAGGTTTACACTGTGCAACCCGGCGACAATCTTTTCCGCATTGGGCTGCAATATGGTTGCACCGTAGACCAGATGTCGGCCTACAACAACATCCCTTACCCCTACACTATTTTTGTCGGCGACCAGATTCGCATCCCGCCTGATTGTTAAAGAGGTAATTGGGTAACTGGGTAATTACGTAATTATCCAGTTACCCAATTACTCCATTACCCTCGTGCCCCCTTCCTCTTCCCAAATTGTCTGGCAGGGCGACTCCTGGCATTTGCGGGTGGATACGCTGCCCTTGCCGGATGGCACAGCCGTCACCCGTGGCGTTGTCGTCCATCCTGGTTCGGTGGTGTTGGTGCCGGTACGGCCGTCGCCTACCGGCACCGAACTGCTCATGTTGCGCCAATACCGGCACACATTGGGCAGCACCATTCTGGAACTGCCCGCCGGGACGCGCCATTGGGACGAACCCTGGCTGGATTGTGCCCAGCGGGAACTGCGGGAAGAAACAGGCTACCGCGCCGACACTTTCACTTCTCTGGGTGAAGTCTGGCCTGCCCCCGGCCTGACGGACGAGGTAATGCACATCTACCTGGCCCAAAACCTCACCCCCGACCCTCTACCCGGTGATGTAGACGAAACAATTGAAGTCACCTCCATGCCCCTGGCCGACCTGGTGCAAATGGCGCAAGACGGCCGTCTACAAGACGCCAAAAGTGTGGTGGCCGTGTGGCGCACGGCTGTGTACTTGCAGCCCCGTTTGTAGGAGGCGATTCATCGCCTATTCCTCCGAAAGATAGGGGCCGGCGGAGGACGAGAAGGATCCTAGGGGCAGGGCTGGATAGGCAGGCGGAGGGCGTTGTCCGCTAATGGTTGGTGGTTGGTCTCAACGCCGGGAGTGCGTTCACCCGTCACGTAATCGTAGAGGCCAATGAGCAGGGTGGTGGGCACGGCCGGGCCATCCGTCTGGATGTGGCGGTAATCTGTGATCAGCCAACCGGGAGACAGCGCCAGCCAATCCGGGCGCAGTTGCAATGGTGGCCCATCAGCCTGGCCGAGTAAACGGCCGTCATCAGCCAACGCCTGCACAAAGACCGATGTGGTAGCGCCGGTCTGGGGTGCGGGTCGCCAGGTAAGTTCGGCTGTGATCTCGCCCTGGCAGGCCACGGCCGTACCGGCAATTAGCCCCGTCTCGCCCCAGGTTGCCAGCGGGGGCACGGCCGTGTCTGCCGGGAGAAAACGGCCGCTCACTTCAGTGGTAACTCCCTGTTCCGTCACCCTGTTGATAAAAACAGTAGCCCCGGCGGAGGCCCACTCGGCCGGGTTGCCTAAATCAGGTGATTGCACATGGAGGCCATAGGGATAACCTGGTTCTTGCCCCAACTCTGGCGCGGCCACTGCGCGTACGGGGCGCACCTGATTCAAATTTTCCCACACCAGTTCTTCGGCAAAAACATGTTCACCCATCAGGGCCACATGCTCCGCGCCCACCGGGAAGCTCTGGCGCACCGGGGCCGACCAGGCGGGTAAATTGACCAGCAAAACACCTTCGGGCAACGGCCGTGAGGCCATTTCCGCCTGCATCACGGCTACCGGCGCGCCCAGATTGCCCAGCGCCACCACCCGCCCCCGCGCAAAAGAAGCGCCAATCAGCACCATCGTTCCCAACGCTGCCGCCCATAACAGCTTGCCGGCGCGCCGCCAACTGAATAGCGCATCCAGTAAAACAGCCCACAGCAGGCAAACACCCACGCTGCCCAGATAGAGCAGGCGGGGGCCGTGCAAAATGTAGTAGGCAGGCAGGGTGACAAACAGGAGCACGGCCGTGATGCCCCACCATCCCCAACCCAACAGCAGTGCCAGTCGGTTTTCCGGCTGCCGCGTGACTACCAGGCCCGTCCAGATGATGCACACCAACAGGCTCAGGGTGATGATGAGCGGGGCGGCGTCTGGCAGCAGCCGCGCGCCCAGCCAGGCCAGCGGATAAACCAACGCCTGTCCCAGATACAACAGCGTTAACATGGGCAAGTCATTGGCAGTGTGTGGTGACGGGGCCAACGGCAAAAACTGGTAGAGGAGGGTGTAGATGGCGGCGGCGAATAAAAAGAACAGGTAAGGCGAACGCCGCCAATGCCATACCCTGATTTCCATGTGCCCGGTATAAGCCCAGTGGCTTAGCGCCGCATAAAAACCGAACAAGACCATGAGTTCGTGGTTGAACAGACCAACGAGAAAGAGTACGGCCGTGACCGGCCACCACCATCCCCCTTTGTCTAATGCCCGCAAATAGGTATGCAGCGCCAGCAGCACCAGCAGCAGCAAAACCAGGTAGACATTGTTGCCAAATGCGGCCACTACCTGGTAGGAAAAGGGGTAACAGGCCAGCAGCAGCCCGGCGGCCAACGCCCGCGGCCAACGCCGCCACAAACGCCAGGCCAGCGCCACCAGCAGCGCCACGTTGAGCGCGTGCAGCAGCAAATTCAGCCCATACAAAAAGGGAGCGGGATAATAAGCAAACAATGAGCGGGTGAATAAGACCGGCAGAAGGAGCCCAGGGCGGAAAAAGGCAGAATTGGTAGTGGGCAGCCAGACGGTGGCGTAATTTACTCCTTTTACCAGGCGGATGTGCAGCAGGTCATCAAAGGAGAGGGGAAACTGGCGGATGGGCCAATAGAGGCAGAGGGCGATAATAGCGGCAGCAACGGCCGTTGCTAACAGCACATGGCGGCGCAGCAGGCTCATGGCACCACAATGACGGGGATAGTTTCGGGCGCCGCCGGATAAAGCAAACCGACATCGGCGGCGGGCAGCCAGCCACGGGTGATGCCGTCTTCCAGTTGCAGCAGATACCAGTCACCCGCCTGGCTGCGGCCAACGGCATAGGCGAAAGAGCCGCGCGGCAGCGGCATGATGAGGCTAAATTGAGGGCCGGGGCCGCTGTGGAGGTGGGCATTGGCGGCGCGAATGACCATTTCCGCCAGTTGTTGGCCGGGAGCGAGCGACACAGTGGCGGCGGGAAGAGAAGTAATGGCAACGGCCGTGGCTTCGGCTGCCCCTGTCTCTGGTGTGAGGGGGGGATGAGGCAGGGTGAGGGTTTGGCCGATAGTTAAAGAATCAGTTGTCAGGCCGTTCAGGATCATAATTTCCTCTAGCGTTAGCCCATAACGCCGGGCAATGGTAAACAGCGTATCACCGGCCTGTACCACGTAGGTGGTGGGGCCGGCGGGCGGCGCTGCCTCTGTGACGGCCGGGCCACTGCTGCTGGTGGCGGTGACAAACATGAGCGCCGCCGCCTCTGCCGTTTGTTCGATGACGGTGCGGGTAGCCGCCATTTCCTGGGCAATGGCGGTTTGGGTGGCGGCGACGGCCGTGAAGACGGCTTCCGCCTGCGCCGTAGGGGCCGCGGCGGCGGCTTCCTCGTTACCAAAAATGAGGGGCCAGATAATAATAATAGCGCCACCGACAAACAAGATAAGGGCGAGTACCCACACCAGCCAATGCACCTGTGGCAGGGTGATGTCCGGGCGGGTGGTGGTGACGCGCGCTGTGCGTTCCGGAACGGCCGCGGCGGGCGGCGGCGCAAAAGGGGCTAATTGTATGCCGGGATACGCCCCGGTCTGGCTGTGTGCATACCCATTCCAATGAAACAGAATAGCCTGTAGTTGTTCCCGCTGTTGCAGATCTTCTACATGCGCGCTGGCTGCCCGCACCTGGTCCATGAGCGCCATGACCTCGTTCATTTCCACCGCTTCCGGATTGTCGGCGGCTTTGTTGCGCAATGTTTGGTGCTGTACCACCAGTTGGTCAACGATCATCATGGCTCATGTCCCTGACAGGGTGAGGCCGATTGCCACAATCGGCCGGTGACAAGATGCATAGTGTCGTATCATAACACTCTTCATGGTGGCTAACAAAAGACGGAAACGGTTATTCAGGCCGGTAAAGTGAGGTGGCGGGCAACAATTCTTCCTCGCGCCCTCTTTTGAGCGTGGAGTGGACGGCAAAAACGTTGGGCAGGGCCTTCATCTGGTGCAGGATGCGCACAAGCTGGCGGGGGGTGACAATGTCAATCGTGAGGTCAATATATACTTCGTTTAACTGGGAGGGGGGCGGGGTGTGGATGTAGGAGATGTTCATGTGTTCGTCTTGGATGAGGTGGGTGATTTCAAACAGGAGTCCGGGACGATCATACACTTTGACGTGAATGTCTACCTGGCGCGCCTGGCGCGGCGTCTGGCCCCAGCCCAGCTTTAGGATGCGCCCCCACATGCGTTCAGGCTGAAGGGTGGGGCAATTGCGGCTGTGGACGGTGACGCCGCCATCTTTGCGCACAAAACCGATGATGACCCCTGGGGGACGGGGTTGGCAGGTGCTACAGAGGCGCAGGTTACGGCCGTCAGCATTCATCACCACATACCGCTCTCTGTCATCACCCCAGACCTCGTTGTCCAGGGCGCGGGCCAGCCCCAGCGTCCACTTCTCCTCTAATATGACCAGGGCTACAGTGGTAGGCAGCAGGTCGGCGCGCCCCAGGTCGTGATAAAGCGTCTGGGTGTGGCTGTAGCCAAATATCTCGGCAATGCGCATATGACTGTATTCAGGAAAACCGAGCATACGCAGCTCATTCTCCAGAATTTGTTGGCCTTCGGTCACCGCTTGCTCTGCTGACAAGCGCCGGAACCAGCGGCGGGCATGGTGGCGGGCGTAATTGGTGACGATATAACCCAAATCTTCATCCAGCCAGGCGCGTTGGGGTTGCGCCCGCAGCTTTTTGACAATGCGTACCTGGTCGCCATCTTGTAATGGTTTATTGAGGGGATGCATTTCGTCATTTACCAGTGCGCCATAACATTGCTCGCCCAGCCCGGTATGAATGGCGTAGGCAAAATCAATGGGTGTGGCGCCTTGGGGTAGTTCTTTTACATCACCGCGTGGTGTGTAGACCCGGATTTGTTTGACAAAAACATCCTCAACTACACCTTTGACGACGGCCGTTGGCGGTTGTTCCAGATTGATGTTACCACTGATGTTCTCAAAAAAAGCCTCCATCCGGTCAGCCACTCCCTTTGTCCAGAAGGGTGTGCCCTTATAAAGCCAGCGCGACAAAATGCCAATTTCGTCTACCTTGTTCATCGAGGCGGTGCGGAAACGCAGCTTCAAATGCTGCCCATTGGTGTGGATGACCGATGTGTGCAGCGACCGGTACAGATTTTCACGCGGCACGGCAATATAGTCGTCGAATTTGCCCGGAATGGGCCGCCATATCTGGTGCAAGTGACCCATTGCCAGATAACAATCAGGAAATTCATCCACCAGAATAACCAGTCGTATGGTCTTGTCCAGGTCAAAATAGGAGACGCCACTGCGGCAAATATCCTGGTAAATGGTATAGATATTTTCCGGCGCATAAATGACATCTCGCACATCTACGTCAGCTTGCAGCAGCGCATCAAAAATCTCGGCTTTTATCATCTGGTAGTCAACTTGTTGGGCCTGCGTCAGGCGTTCTCGTTGCTCACGGATGATCTGGTAGGCATTGTTATCTAGCACTTGCAATGACAGCGCTTCCAGTTCATTTTTTAGATTCCAGATACCCAGACGATTGGCCAACGGAGCATAAATGGCTAAGGTTTCCCTGGCTTTGTAGACCTGGCGATGGGGTTGGGTGGCTTTGATGGTGCGCATATTATGTAAACGGTCGAATAGTTTAATGATGACGGTGCGCACATCTACAGTCATAATGCTGAGCATCTTTTGCAGGGTAGCGTCTTCCACTTCTTTGTCGCTGAGCGTTTTGCCTTTGGCCACGCCTTTGGTGACATCTTTCAGCTTGGTAACTCCCGCTACCAACAGGGCGACTTCCTTGCCGAAGTTTTTTTCTATTTCTTTGACAGTGACGCGGGTGTCTTCGGCCACATCATGCAGCAAAGCGGCGACCAGGGCCGGGGCGTCTAACTGGTATTCAGCCAGGTAATAGGCAACGGTAAGGGGATGGGTAAAAAAAAGCTCGCCGGATTTACGGCGTTGGTCGCCATGTTCCCGACGAGCAAGGGCAAAGGCTTTTTGCACGTAAGCCCGATCCTCGATGTTGAGGTAACTATCTATATGCTCGAAAAACTCACGGCCGTCGGCAGCCAATGTCTCGCTCATAGCTGCCAATGATAGATGAATTTTGCCAAAAATTAAAACAGGTCTAACTCTTCTTAAAATCTATGAAACGATAACCAACCCCCCTCTCGGTGAGGATGTAATGGGGGCTGGCCGGGTCTTCCTCAATTTTCTTCCGCAAATAGTTAATGTACAGCCGCAAATAGTGGGTTTCATCCCGATATTCGTAGCCCCAAACTTTAGCCAGCAACGTTTCATGGGGCACCACCCAACCGGCGTTTTGGATGAGAGTGTATAGCAGGCGATATTCCGTAGGCCGCAATTCAACCCGCTGTCCGGCGACAATGACCTGGTGGCGATTGAAATCTACCGAGAGGCGCTCATCAATGCGCAGGATGGTGCGGGGTGGTGGCGCCGGCCATTCGGCGCGGCGCAGCACGGCTTCCACCCGGCTGACCAGTTCGCGGGGGCTGAACGGTTTGGTGATATAGTCATCGGCGCCTAAGCCTAATCCTTGAATTTTATCTTCCTCATCGCTTTTGACGGTGAGCAGGATGACGGGCACGGTGGAAATCTCGCGCAGAAGACGTAGTGTTTCAAATCCATCCATTTGGGGCATCATGACATCCATGATGACCAGGTCTGGCGTGAAAACGCGAATTTGTTCCAGGGCGTTAAGGCCGTTATCAGCTTCGATGATCTGGTACCCTTCCAGTTCCAGATTCATACGAATGAAACGGCGCATCCGGGCTTCATCATCCACCACCAAAATAAGGCGCGGCGCTGCCGGTTCTAGCGTTGTTGGGATTTTTTCCACCATCGTCTAATTTATCTTCGGAGACCTGACAGGTTTCCAAAACCTGTCAGGTCTGGACCGTTATGATCAATCACGCACGAAGCCAATCACGTCTTCGGTTTCAGCAGACGGCAGAATCTGGACAAAATTGATGCGATGCCAGGGGAGCATCATGCTGGTGACATTTTCGTCCAGGTAGTGCAGGTCGCTGCCATCCCGCAGGCGCGGGTTGAGCAAGGTAATGTAGGTGCAGTTTGGATCTGGCGTTTCTTCCATTTCACAAACGACGGCGTCTTCATTATTGATGTGTACGATTACGCTGATCATGGCCTTCTCCCTGTAAGACCCGAAGGGTTTCTAAAACTCTTCGGGTCTGTAATCAATCAATAAAAATGTGCAAGAGTAAATCGCCGAAGCGAATTTCATCCCCGTTTTTGAGGGGGTAGGGACGGTGGGGTGGCAGCCGGTAGGTGTTGAGCATGGTGCCATTGGTGCTGTCCAGATCAATGAGAACGATGCCTTTTTTGACCGATTTGATGTTGGCGTGCAGGCGAGAGACGCCTTTTTCGGCGCCGTCGTCTGGGGAAAGATCAAGTTCGGGTGTTGCTTCGGCGTCAGCACGCCCTACTTTGATCTCGTTACGCAGTTCTAGCTGCAAACGGCGACGGCTGCTGGGAATGACAAAGGTGATATGGCGGGGGTCTACGGCCGTTTCCAACTCTTCTTTGGTCAGTGGCGGCGGCGGCGCATGGACGGCAAACTCAGAAAAGGGGAGGATGGTTGTTTGGCCCTTAGCTACTTGCTCCACCAGGAAAGCACCACACTCGGTACAAAACAGAGCGCCCACATATTGGTTCTTGCCACACTCAACACATCTAATCATTGTCGTCGGTGTCAAAATAGGAGGTGTGGGAGACCAGGGCGCGGGTGCCAAACTTGAGTTTTTTACGGCCGTCTAACGACATGGTCCCTGCCTGCAAAATTCGTTCAGCTTCAAAATGGGCTTGCTGCGCCAGTTGTCCTTCACCTGCTTCGACGAGCCGGGTGGTCAGATGGCGCATCCGGCGCGCGGCTGCTTCCAGGTCGCCCGCTTCCACATCCTCCCATACCCGTTCATTCATCCGGTACATATTGAGCAGCCGCACCGCCTCTACAATTGGCTCCGGCGGCGTTTGCATTTGGGCATTCTTCAGCACGTTCACCCGCACATGTTGGTTAAACGTTTGCTGCTGCATTTGTTTGGCGGGAATATCAGCCACCAGGTTGATGGGGATACTCAGCCGCCTTTCTGTGGTCTGCGGGCGGATGTTCATTTCCAGCAAAAACGCCAGACGGGAACGCCCCTCTACGTTGCCCAGGCGGATCACATTTTCATCCAGAACCAATGGTTGGGCAAAAGGCACAATCTTGTAACCATATTCCAATGACAAAAAGTCAGGGAAATCTTGTTGCAGCCGCATGTTTTGGGCGTAAACCGTGCCCATGCCGGTGATGCGCTCTTGCAGCTTTTGTACCACGCTCTTCGGTTGCTCAATAAAACCTGACTGACCGCCAGAGGGGGCCACCAATTGATCTAAAAACTGGTCATTCCAATCAGAGCCAATGCCAAACGCCGTGATACCAATGCCGTCTACGGCCGTGCGCGCCGCCAACTCCAGACATTGTTTATCATCCCCATATGTGTGCCCATCGGTCAATAAGATCAGGTGGTTGGCATATTCAGTCAGGGCTGACTGCCGCAATTCTTTAGCGCCCGCAGCCAAACCCTGGTAAATCTCCGTGCCGCCAGAGGCTTCAATGGCGTGTAGTTTGCGTAAGACAGAAGTTTTTTGGTGCAACGGCTCGGCCGACGTGACTACCTCAGCCCGGTCACTGAAACTGATGATGGATAAGACATCGGCCGGTGTTAGCTTCTCAATAACCAGTTCAACGGCCGCTTTCACCGCATCCAACCGCCGCCCTTGCATGGAAGTGCTGCGGTCAATCACCAGGCACAAATTCAGCGGCAATTGTTGGCCGCTGCTTTGTTTGGGCGGGCGAATATCTACCAGCAGGTAAAGGCGCTGGTCGGTATCAGAAACTTCTACCTGGTCACGGCTGAGGGTAAGCTCAATATCCAGGTCCACCATGGTGGTTTCCACCAGGAGCGAGTCATAGGTGGTGCGTCGTACGGGATCGCTGAGGACTTCATACGCATTGAGCAAACGTTGGTAATCGGCGTTACGCGCGGGATCGCGTTCTGTGAGGGCAAAACTCTTTTGCAGGGTTTCAAAAGCAATACGGATTGCGGCTGCTTTTGCTTTGGGATCAACTCCCAAGATGGCATAGTAGTCAAAAATCTTGCTCATTTGAAACCTGGTTATAATCAGGGCAAAAGGTTTTTCTATTTCTTACGCTGCGACAATTACAGGCTGAACTCCACCAATATCGCCGTCACATTGTCATTGCTGTTGGCAGCCATAGCAGCATGATACAGGTCGTCTACCATTTGTTGAATCGGTTTGTCTTGTTTCAAAATGTCATTCATGGCATCATCAGACACAAAACCACACAATCCATCGCTGCAAAGCAGCAGTTTCCCTTTCTTGGGCAGCAGGCGCATATAGGTGTCAATTTCTACCTCTTCTCCCTGACCGACGGCGCGCAACAGGACGTTACGATAACGATAGACTGTCGCTTCTTCGGCCGTCAACTGACCCACATCTTGTAGCCGTTGTACCAGGGAATGGTCGTTGGTGATAGCCTCAAATTTCTCATCGGTGTGCAGGTAGAGGCGGCTATCGCCCACATGGGCGACGTGCAAACGGCTGCCTAATAGCAGGGCGACGGTGAGGGTTGTGCCGCTGTCTACGTCGGGTTCGTCCTGGTAGACGGCCGTGTTTGCAATCTGTACCGCTTCTACCAACGTATCCCGAATGCCTACCTGGGGCGGCGTGTCATGCGCCAGGAGCGGTAGATAGATTTCCTTCAAAATATGATTGGCTGCTTGCCGTGAAGCGATCTTGCTGGCCACATGCCCGTTGGTGTGCCCACCCATGCCATCGGCGACAATATAGAGGCCAAAGGGCATCATGGTAAAATGCCCGCCGGTTTCCGAGGCAAAGGCAACGCAGGAATCCTCATTCCGTTCACGGGCGCCAATATCGCATCGTTTGGCATAATGGATGACGGCTTCGGCTTTGGCAGCAGAGGTTGCCAGGCCAGAGATAACCCCTTTGGCGCCGGGAATGACCAGTGGGGGTAGTTCTTCCGTTTTACCTGTTTCACCCGCGGCTGTTTCTTCTGCCCCATAAACAAAAGGATGTGTTTCCGGCAGGGTGTGTGGGGCGTCATTGCCTCCCTCTATTGCCAAATCGTCCGATTCTGAAAATGTAGTTGATTCATTCATTAGCGTTAAGCCTAAACAAGTGTGCCAGACCGTTCACGAACGGGCAGACGGTTCGCAAACGATCGGCCAGTTTGCTGTTATGCCGGTAAGGCATATAAAGTATGGTTGCTAGAACCAATAAAGATCATGTCATCCATCACCACAGGGGAAGCAATAAAACGGCCGTCGGTATCAAACCGCCAGCGCAAATCCCCCCGCCGTAGACTCAGACAGTAAAGTGTACCATCCGTAGAACCAATATACACAGCATCATGGGAAACGGCCGGGGAAGACGTGACCTGGCCTTTCGTTTCAAAACTCCATAACTGGCGGCCCGATTCGGTATCCAGGGCGTAGAGATTGCCGTCAGCAGAGCCGATAAAAACCATCGTATCATAGACAATGGGGGAGGCGACGATGGGTCGGCGGGCGCGGAATCGCCAGATGACATACCCGGAGGTCGCATCTAATGCATACATGGTGGCGTCATGGGAGCCAATGTAAACGATCTCATTTGCCAGGGTAGGTGATGAGGTTACGTTCCGTTTGGCCTGCGCCTGCCAGACCGTTTTACCGGAGGCCAGTTCCAGGCAGAAAATGTACCCCCCTTCGGTGCCAAAAAACACCCGTTCATCATCCACATAAGGGGTGGAGCGCACGGGGCTGTAGGCGCGCGCTTTCCAGGCCGAGCGGCCTGTTCTGACGTTGACGGCATAAAAATGGCCGTCGTCAGAACCAAAAAAAGCGTGATCGAAACGAACTCGTGGGGAGGTGTAGATGGGGCCACCTGTGGCAAAACGCCAATTTTGGCGTCCTGTGCGCGTCTGAATGCTATACAGATGCCGGTCTACAGAGCCGATAAAGATGTTTTCTTCATACACAAAGGGGGCCGAACCCCCTACATTGTCCAGTGCCGGGAATTTCCATATAAATTCTCCTTTGGCCTGGGAAAGGGCGTAGAGGTTGTTGTCATAGGCGCTGACAAAAGCCATGCCGTTGGCCACGGCTACTCGCCGCCGGATTTCATCCTCACACCGGAAAGTCCAGACTGGTTTGATCTGGCTGACAGCGGGGGTGGCGGCATTGGTGGTGGGCGTCACAACGGCCGTGCCTGCCGGTATGTTTGAAAAAGCGGTGGCGGCGGTGGCGGGAGTGCTGACGGCCGTTGCCGCCAAACCAGGTCGGCGCAAGGCCTCCACGGCCATCTTGAGCGCCTGGGCATTGGGATACCGGTCAACGGGGTCATACGCCAGACAACGCATGATGATCGCTTCAAATTCGGGGGAAACGTTGGGGTTTGTCTGCGCAATGGGGCGTTCGTTAAAAGTAAACGGTGGTTCCAGCCGGGGGTCTTTTTTTGTGAGCAGGTGATGCAGGGTCGCGCCCAGGGCGTAGATATCGCCGGCCGGTTCGGCCCGGCCCCGGTATTGTTCTGGCGGTGAATAACCTTCGGTGCCGATCATGGTGCCTTTGTCGCCCGTCTCAAACACTTTGGCGATACCAAAGTCAATGAGGACGATACGGCCGTATTGATCCAGCATAATGTTCGACGGTTTCACATCGCGGAAGACAATGGGCTGCGGCCGCTGGTTATGCAGATGTTCCAGAGCATCACACAGTTGAATAGCCCATTCCACCGCCGTTGTTTGATCCAACAAATCGGTGGACTCCTCCAGCCATTGATCCAGGTCTTTGCCGCGAATCAGGTCTAACACCAGATAAGAGCGGTCTTCCTCGGTGAAATAGTCAGACACATCAGGAATGGCCGGATGGTCCAGCATAGCCAGCATACTGGCTTCTCGTTCAAAGGATTTAATGGTGAGTTCCCGCATCTGAGGATCGGGGGCGGAAATGACCATTTCTTTAATGGCGCAGAGTTTGGTCACATTGGGGAAGCGCATATCGCGCGCTTTGTAAACGGAGCTAAAACCACCAGAACCCAGTGTCCCCACAATGCGATACCGGTCTTGCAGCATGTCACCGGGTTGCAAACGTGCTTTGGCGGTCGCTTTCTGACGATTCCGTTTGCTGGCTAGTTGTCTGGTGGTTAATTGCCCCATAGTTATCAGGTCTCTCTTCCTGTGATGGCTAATTATAAGTTGACCCCCGCGAAATGATCAAGCATCCTCAAGATTGAGTCTGTGCTGCCACAGCCGTTCACCGCCAACCATCGCCGCATGATGATGAATTTGCTGTTCCAGATCCACACGGCCGTTAAAAAACGTGCTGAGTTGGGAGGTGTAAGCGGCAATAGCCTCAATTTTAACGGCAATATCGGCAGCCGTCAGTGGGATGGTCTGGCTATGCCAGGCAGAGGGGGAGATCACGGCCGTTACGGCCTCTTGCTCTCGTGCATAAGGGTAATCTTCATAATAAAACAGGTTACGGCCAAAACAGTGTTCGGCCGCCTGGCGCACGATCTGATGGTCTACATGGCTGCCTACTGCCAAAGGCGCAACCACCTTCTTACAGGCGGGCAGGGTAGCAAATTGTTCGGCCAGCGAGGTAACCAGTAATTGTTCTGCCGGGTGAATGCTGCCGGTAATTTGCTCCCAATTGGTGTAGAGGGCACGGCCGTTTTGATCCACCCGGTAAATACAATCCGGTATGTCCCCGTGCTGGTAGGCTGCCCGCAAAATGGCGCAGGCGTTAATGTCCTCGGCGCGGCGGGCGGTGACGGCGTCATGGGCTAACTGCCAACGGCCGTGTAGCTCCCGCGCATACTCAGAAAACTCCACCACCGCCGGGTCGCCGGCCATAATAGTAACGATGAGGATATGCTGGCCGACGGCCGTTTGCTGCGCAATCTGTCCGCCACAAGACAAAGCAGCATCATCTAAATGAGGAGAAAGGTAGATGGCATCATAATCATACATAACGAGATTGGAGATTGGAGATTGGAGATTGGGTGATCTCCAATCTTCCAATCTCATCTTCATTGGCTTGCATGTTGGTAGCCAACTATAATACGAAGCCTATGTCTGAGCAATTAACGCATCTGGATGAACACGGCCGTGCCCGCATGGTAGATGTCGGCCATAAAGATGATACCGTGCGCGTGGCTACGGCGCGCGGCGTGATACACATGCAGCCGGAGACCTTGCAGCAAGTCATCGCCGGCAATATGAAAAAGGGCGACGTACTCACAGTGGCCGAACTGGCGGGTGTGATGGCCGCCAAACGCACCAGCGACTTGATCCCCCTATGCCACCCGCTCATGCTCAATCACATCTCCGTCACCTGCACGCCCAACCCGGCGCAAAGCTGTGTGGAGATTGAAGCCACCGTCCGCTTGACGGGTAAAACGGGTGTGGAGATGGAGGCATTGACGGCCGTGACCATCGCCGGCCTCACCATTTACGACATGGCGAAGGCCATAGACAAAGGCATGCGCCTGACCGATGTGCGCCTGGTACACAAGGAAGGCGGGAAAAGTGGAGAGTGGAGGGGTGAATAGTGAGCAGTAAGCGGTGAGCAGTGAACAGTTTTATTGCTCACTGCTCACCGCTTACTGCCCACTGCTCACTGCTCACTGCTCACTGATTTTCAGTATGGAACTCAACATTCGATTATTTGCTACCCTCAAAGACCGTGCCGGGCAGGGGCACATTCTGGTGAGCCTGGACGAACCGGCGACGGTGCAGACCGTGTTGGCGGCGATTGTGACGCAGTATCCGGCATTGGCCACGGCCGTGGCCAGTTCCATTGTCTCGGTGAATAAGGCGTTTGCGGGGGAGGATACGGCCGTGCAGCCCGGCGACGAAATCGCCATCTTCCCCCCCGTCAGTGGCGGGCAATTTCCCTATCCCACTTACTTCGCTATTACGACGACGGCCGTAGACATCAACGCCATCCACCAACACCTCACCACTCCTGAAGTCGGCGCAATCATCAGCTTCACCGGCTCCGTACGCGGCCAGACCAGCCGCCAGGGGTTGCCCGATGAAACCGTCCATCTGGAATACGAAGCCTACGAAGCCATGGCCGAACAAAAAATGGCCCAAATCGCCCAGGAAATTTGGGCGCGCTGGCCTCTCGTCAAGGGCATCGCCATCGTCCAGCGCATCGGCGCGCTGCAAGTGGGCGACATGACCACCTTTGTCGCCTGTGCCGCCGCCCACCGCGACCAGGGCGCCTTTGACGCTGCCCGCTACGGCATTGACCGCCTGAAAGAAATTGTGCCTGTCTGGAAAAAAGAAGTAGGGCCAGATAAAAGTGTATGGATAGAAGGTCATTACCATCCCACTGAGCAGGATAATATAAGCCCGTAATCCGTAATCCGAAGCCCGTAAACCAATTACGGGTCACGGATTACGGGTCACGGATTACGAAAAACCGGAGAGTTCTATGGAACACGAAAACACACACCGCCGCCACCGTGTAGTCATTACCGGCCTGGGGTCCATCAACGCCCTGGGGCACAGTGCCGAAAGCACCTGGACGGCGGCGTTGGCTGGCCGCTCCGGTATTGGCCCCCTCACTTTATTAGACCCTAACGATCATACCGCCCGCGTTATCTGTGAAGTGAAAGATTTCGATCCTGACGTGTATATGGATCGCAAAGAAGCCCGCCGCCGCGACCGTTACCAGCAGTTGGCGACGGTGGCTGCTCACGAAGCCCTTACCCAATCTCAACTCCCCATCACCGAAGAGAACAGCCATCGCATAGGCATCATCTTGGGCACCGGCGTGGGCGGTATCCGCACCCTGGTAGAACAGGGCAAAATATTCGTGGAAAAGGGGCTGCGCCGGGTGACGCCGTTTGCCATTACCATGATCATGCCCAACGGTGCGGCCGGCATGTTAGCTATTGATTATGGCATTCATGGCCCCTCTACTACTATTACCTCTGCCTGCGCTTCGGCCAGCGACGCCATCGGCCATGCCTTCCAGGCCATTCGTTCCGGCGATATTGACGCCGCTCTCACCGGCGGCAGCGAATCCATCATGGCCACGGTGGCTCTCGCCGGTTTTGAGCGGGCCGGCGCTACCTCCACCAAAAGCAGCGCCACCCCACAACCCTTTGACAAAAACCGGGATGGCCTGGTGGTAGGTGAAGGCGCAGCCATGCTGGTGCTAGAAAGCCTGGATAATGCCCTGGCGCGCGGTGCGCAAATTCTGGCCGAAATTGTCGGTTATGGTCAGACGACGGATGCTTTCCACATTACGGCGCCTTCGGAAGGTGGCTCTGGGGCAGCCCGTGCCATGCGCATTGCCCTGAAAGAGGCTCGTTTACGGCCAGAGGATGTGGATTATGTGAGCGCTCACGGTACGGCTACAGAATTGAACGACGCCAACGAAACGGCCGCAATCAAAGCCGCCCTCGGTGAACATGCCTACAGCATCGGCGTCAGCTCCACCAAATCTATGACCGGGCACTGTATGGGCGGCACAGGCGCCATGGAAAGTGTATTCTGCGTGCAGGCCATTCGAGACCAGATAATCCCACCGACTATCAACTACGAGATGCCAGACCCGGCCTGTGATTTGGATTATGTGCCTAATGTGGCCCGCCCGACCAGGGTGAACGTATGTATGAACAATGCGTTTGGTTTTGGTGGGCACAACGCCGTTTTGCTGTTCAAGAAGTACGAGCATGAATGATGTAGTGGATGAGTTGGTGCTGTTGGAAGAAAAGTTGGGGGTGCAGTTTAATGATTACTCCCTGTTGACCCGCGCTTTGACGCATCGTTCCTTTTTGAATGAACGGCCAGAAGCGTCGCTGGAAGATAATGAACGGCTGGAATTTTTGGGGGATGCGGTGTTAGATTTTGTGGTGGGCGCTTACCTGTACCACCATTACCCGGAGATGGATGAGGGCGAGTTGACCAGTTTGCGGGCGGCGCTGGTGCAGGCAAAGTCGTTGGCTGCCTTTGCCCGCGAGTTGGATTTGGGCCACTTCTTGCGTCTGGGCTATGGCGAGGCGGAAAATGGCGGAAGGGAGCGCATACCCATTTTATGCGCGACGTTTGAGGCGGTGATTGGCGCTGTATACCTGGATCAGGGTTTAGCGCCGGTAGAGAAGCTGGTGGCCCGGTTTATCAGCCCGGCGCTGGTGGAGATTATCGCTTCATCTTTACATAAAGATGCGAAGAGCGAGTTTCAGGTGTGGGCGCAGGCGCGGTATAACATTACGCCGCGTTATGATGTGGTCGAGACCAGTGGGCCGGACCATGCCAAGATGTTTACAGTGGTGGTGCGGGTGGGAGATGCGGTGTGGGGGCAGGGCGACGGCCGTAGTAAACAAAGCGCCGCCCAGGAAGCGGCTATTCAGGCGATGGCAAAGGTCAAAGAACTGGATGAATCAGAGGAATAGTCTACGCCTGCTGATTACGGGTGGCGGTAGCTATTTGGGGCAGCATCTCACGCCGCTGGCTACGGCCGTATACAATACCCGCTACACCTATTTCCAGCATGATCCCCGGCACAGTGGTCAGTGTGAACGGCTCGATGTACGGGATGAGATGGCCGTACACCGTCTCGTCGCCGACTTTCAGCCTGACGTGATCATCCATACGGCCGGCAGCAACCGGGGCGAGGATATGGAAGCCGTGATTCGTCTAGGGGCCAGACATGTGACCCAGGCGGCCGAGATGGTCAATGCCCGGCTCATCCACCTCTCTTCTGATGTGGTCTTCCGCGGAGACGCGGCGCCGTATGCGGAAACGGCCGTGCCTACGCCCATCAACGCTTACGGCCGGGCCAAAGCCGACGCCGAGACCATTGTGCAAACCCACGCTAATCATGTCATCATCCGTACCTCCCTCATTTACGGTCTGGCGATGATGGACCACAGCACCGCCTGGATGGCCCAGGCGTTACGCACCGGGCAACCCGTGACCCTGTTTAATGACCAGATACGCAACCCGGTCTGGGTAAACAGCCTCAGCCAGGCCTGCCTGGAACTGGCGCAGCACACGTTCACGGGCATCATCCATGTGGCCGGCCGCCAGGTGATGAGCCGGGCTGATTTTGGCCTGAAGATGTTGGATTATTGGGGCATCCAGGAACGTGGTTCATTAACCATTGGCCCTACCAATGCTGACGCCTGGTCACTCAATTGTGAGTTAGATTTGCGGCTGGCAACGGCCGTGTTAAACACTTCCCTTCCCGGTGTAGATGAACTGTTGCCGATGGTCGGGTAACGGCCGTTTCGCTACTCTAAGAGCTTGCCTCAATTCCGCCTGAAGCCCCTCGTCTCTGCTTTGTTTCCCCCCTTGACTTTGCGCTTGCGAATATGCTAGACTGCCCCGCAGTGTAAGGAAGAGGACGATTTGGGTGAGCGTTACACCCCACCAACAAAAATTCTGGGAAGAAAGGGTTTAATATATGAGCGATATGCAAGATCCATTTGAGGAGATGGACGTAGTTAGTGTTCTGCTTGCAGAGGGGATAGAACAAGGGTATCTGACATATGATCAAATAATGGAAGCACTGCCGGAAGTTGAGGATAATCTCCAATTGCTGGAAACAGTTATGGAAGAAGCACAGGCAGCGGGAGTGCCAATTTATGAGAGCGAAGATGAAATAGATGCACCGCCAATATCCTTAAACGGGACTGGAGCCGAAGAACTAGACGACGACATCTTAGAAAGTTTTAGTTTTGTTGCCGGTGAGATGAACGATACATCTCATTCTGCACCGTTATTTGACTTGAGCAATGTACCCATTGATGACTCGGTAGGGCTGTATTTCCGGGAAATGGGGCAACAAGGGCTGCTTTCCGCCGAGGAAGAAGTGCAGTTAGCCATGGAGATAGAAGCTGGCCGCGCTGCCGACCGCAAACTGCACAAAGAAACAGACACTCTCAGTGATGATGAAATTGACCACCTGGTGAACATTTGCGAGGTGGGTGACGCGGCGCGCGCCCACCTGATTCGCGCCAACACCCGCCTGGTGGTAAGCATTGCTAAAAAATACCGGGGCCGTGGCCTGCAATTTTTGGACTTGATTCAAGAAGGCAATGTGGGCCTGATGAAAGCGGTGGAAAAATATGACTACCGGCGCGGCAACCGCTTCAGCACCTATGCCACCTGGTGGATTCGGCAGGCGGTGACGCGGGCGTTAGCCAATCACGGCCGTACCATCCGCATCCCCGCGCATCTGGGTGGCCGCATCAGCAAGCTGTATCAAATTGCCCAAGAGTTGGAACAGGAGTACGGCCGTCAGCCTACTGCTGAAGAGATCGCCGAACACATGGAACTGCCGGCCGACCGGGTGCGCTGGATGCTGCGCACCAGCCGCCAACCCGTCCACCTGGAACGCCCCGTTGGGGATGAATCCGACGCCGAACTGGGTGACTTCATTGAAGACGTAGACGCGCCGCCACCGGCCGAAACGGTTGCTTCCAAGATGCTGACCGAAGAGTTGGGCGAGATTTTGGATCAACTGACGCCGCGCGAAGCCCGCATCCTGCGCCTGCGTTATGGCTTGCAAGATGGTGAATCCCGCACCCTCAAAGAGGTGGGCGAGATGTTTGGCCTCTCCCGCGAGCGCATCCGCCAGCTGGAAAAAGAGGCGCTGCGCAAACTGCGCCACCCCAATTTTGCCGGGCATCTGCGCCAGTATTTGAATTGACAATTTAGAAATCGGATTTTTTGGAAAAAATCCGATTTTTCCAAAAAGCACCATCAGACCCGAAGGGTTTCCCAAACCCTTCGGGTCTTTTTTTGAGTATAATCCCCCCTCATGGCAATTCTTAGTGTAAACCATATCGGCCAGTCGTTTGGCGACTTTGACGTGTTCAGCGGCGTCAGTGGTAGTATTCCCCACGAGGGCAAAGTAGGGCTGGTTGGCCCCAACGGTGTCGGCAAGACCACCTTGCTGCTCATCCTGGCCCGGTTGAGCCAGCCGTCGGCGGGCAGCGTTCACATTGCCAGGGGCACGCGGTTGGGCTATTTGCCGCAGGAAGCGTCACAAGCCTTTGCCGGGCATGACAACACGGTGTATGAAGAACTGCTCACCGTCTTTGCCGCCTTGCGTACTGACGAAACCCGGCTGCGCCAGATGGAACAGCAAATGGCCGACGGCGACCATTCGCCAGAGTTGTTGGCCGAATACAGCCAGTTGCAGGTGCAGTTTGAAGCGGCCGGGGGGTATGAGTACGATTTGCGCCTCAAACAAGTGTTGACCGGCCTGGGATTTGCGCAAACGGAATGGCAAATGCCGCTGGCGCACCTGAGCGGCGGGCAGAAAACGCGGCTGCTGCTGGGACGGCTGCTGCTGGAACAGCCCGATTTGCTCATTATGGACGAGCCAACCAACCATCTGGACGTGCAGGCGGTGGAGTGGCTGGAAGGGACGCTGAAATTGTGGCCCGGCGCGCTACTGATTGTCAGCCATGACCGCTATTTTCTGGACAACGTGGTGAACACCATCTGGGAGATGAGCCGCACCGGGATGCAGCATTATCGCGGCAATTATTCGGCGTATGTGCAGCAGCGCCAGGCGCGCTGGGAAAAGCAGTTGCAAAATTACGCCGACTTTCGCCAGCACATTGAGAAGGAAATGGATTACATCCGGCGTAACATCGCCGGGCAGCGCACACAAATGGCGCAGGGCAAACTGAGCCGGTTGGCGCGAGAGGTAGCCGCGTACCGGGCCGGGGGTCTGGCGGCGATTGGCGCGTTGCAAAGTAAGGGGTGGATGCAGCTCACCCATGAACTGGATTTGGGCCGGATAGCGACGACGGTGAGTGAGTTGCAGCAGCAGATTGGTGAGTTGGAGGCGCCGCAACGGCCGTCTTACCTGCATATGCATCTAAAACCCAGCCATCGCAGCGGGGAACTGGTCTTGCGTACCAAAGGGCTGGCCGTAGGCTACCCCGGCACACTGTTGTTTGAGGCCGATGATATTGAGCTGCACCGGCAGGAGATAGCGGCGCTCATTGGCCCCAATGGGTCGGGAAAGTCTACCTTTTTGAAGACGATTTTGGAGCAATTGCCGCCACTAGCCGGGGAGATCAAGCTGGGGGCCAGCCTGAGTCTAGCCTATTTTGCCCAGGCGCATGAGACACTGCACCCGGAAAATTCGGTGCTAGACGAACTGCTGAACCGGGAAAACATCCCCATCAGCGAGGCGCGGAATTACCTGGCGCTTTTTTTGTTCCGGGGGGATGATGTGTATAAACGGGTGAGTATGCTCAGCGGCGGCGAACGGGGGCGGCTGTCGTTGGCGCTGCTGGCGCGGGAGCAGGCGAACTTTCTGCTGCTGGACGAACCGACCAACCATCTGGACATCCCGGCGCAGGAGACGCTGCAAGAGGCGATGGCGCAGTATGGCGGCACGATTTTGATGGTGTCGCATGACCGGTATCTGGTGGACAGGTTGGCGACGCAGGTGTGGGAGGTGGGCATCGGGGATGCTGCGGGCAGCGCAGACGCTGCAGAGGGCGGAGACGCTGCGGGCCGTCTGCGCGTCTACCCCGGCAATTATCAGGCATATCTGGCGGCGCGGCAGCGGGAGAAGGAGGCGGCTAAAGAGGCGGCAGCCACAGCGCCGCCACAGATTGAGACTGCTTCTCCGCAAAATGGGGTCGCCTTAAGCAAAAACGAACAGCGCCGCCTGGAAGAAATGGTAACAATGCTGGAACGCCATATTGAAATGGCGGAACAGGAGTTGCAGCGAACCGTCTCTGCCTTACAAGAGGCGACAGAAGCCCAATCTTTTGATAAGATACAAAGCCTGAGCGCCGCTTATGCTGAGGCCGAGAACAACTTGAATACGCTGCTGGCGCAGTGGGAGAAGTTACATGAATAAGGAGAAGGACAGCAAGCTGGAGGGCAAGCTGCAAAATGCCACCCACTATGAGGGCAAGGTCATCATTGGCCTGACCGGGAATATTGCCACCGGTAAGTCGGCGGTGATGGCGCTGGCCAGGGATGGGGGCGCATTGACTGTTGACGCGGACAAAATTGTGCATGAGTTGATGGATCAGGACCCCAAACTACAAGAGGCGATTGCCACCGAGTTCACGTCAAGAGTGCGCCGGGCCGACGGCCGTATTGACCGTGATCTCCTGGGGCAACTTGTCTTTTCTGACCCAGCGCAATTGGCTTTGCTTGAGTCCGTTGTGCATCCGGCGGTGCGCCGGGAAGTGGACAAACGCATTTTAGAAAGTGACGCCGCTTATGTGATGATTGAAGCCATTAAACTGCTGGAAGGGGATATGCCCAATGCCTGCCACCAGATATGGGTGACACGCTGTGACCGGCAGAAGCAGTTGGAACGGCTGCGGGTCTGCCGGGGTATGGAGACCTCAGTCGCTGCCAGCCGCATCAAGACCCAGGGCGCGCAGGAAGAGAAGGTGGCCTTTGCGGATGTGGTCATTGACACGAATGGCTTGATGAAGGATACCAAGGAGCAGTTTGAAGTGGCCTGGGGACGGCTGCCATTGCCGGGGCAGGCTGCGGCCAAACCGCGGTTGAGCCTGGCCCCTGAACCATTGAAACGGCCGCAGCCCAAAACAGAGGCGACGGCCGTGTCCGCCCCCACTGAACTGTCTGACGAAGCAGAAACCACTGACGTGGCCGACATGACCCCTCTGGAAATGGGGGATGCGCCGGAAGATTTGCAGGTGCGCCGGGCACGACCCAATGATATTCCCTCTATCCTGCTGCTCATTCAACAATCCAGCGGTGGGACGATCAAGATGAAACGGGGGGATGTGCTGATGGCCCTGAGCGAGCGCGGTTATTTCATCGGCCAGGTGGGGTCAGAGATCAGTACGGTGGTTGGCTGGAAAATTGACAGCCAGGTGGGGCGGGTGGAAGAGATTTATATTCATCCACCGGAGATGATTGGGGTGACGGGCACGGCCGTAATTCAAGAAATTCAAAAATCGGCCTATGGACATTTGTGCCAGATCATCATCGCCTTTGTGCCCAATAGCGCTCCCGATGATTTACGCCGTCTCTTTCTGGCGCATGGATACGCCCCCATGGAACGCAGCGAAATGGCCAATAACTGGAAAGAGGCCATTGACGAATCGCCGCCGGAAGACAGCACCTATCTGGTAAAAGTTTTATTGGACACACGACTGAAATGAGCAGACCTGACAGGTCTCCAAGACCTGTCAGGCCTTTGCCACGGATGACGATTATGAAAACACTTAAAGCCTGGATTATGAAACACCCCAACCTCTCCGCCTGGTTTGTGTTGGCGTTGGGCATGGTGATTTTGCTGGTGTATGAGGCGCGTGATGTGGGGCTACAAACCAGCCAATGGTTTTGGCTGGTGGTCATCACGGTGTTGGTAGCCGGGGCCTGCATCTGGATCATTAGTTGGGGCGATGATGACGAGCCGGTCGTGGCCGATATACCGGCAGAAACACCGGCAGAAGAATCGTAGCGTTTTATGCCTCTCTCCCCCTTCATGCCGGAAAAACCGGCAATCTCATTGGATAAGGTGCAGGCCATGCGCAGCGGCATGGCTGATTGGTTTACCGTGCTGCATACGGGACTGGATGAACCATTCCGAGGGGCGGTGCAATTTCACGGCCGTTTTGTGCAAGATTCGGCCGACTGTTTTGCCGACATTCGCGGCCTCTTTGCCGTGCATGGTTTTACGCCCTACGTGCGCCGGGAAGTGGACGGCCGTATTGTCATCACCGCCGAACCGGGCGTCTTCCGGGCTACCCCCTCAGACTGGCGCATCAATGCGCTGCTCTTTGTCCTCACCGTTTTTTCCACCATGTTTACCGGGGCGCTCTTTTTTGAGGCGGACACCTTAGAACAAGGGCTGCAAATCTGGCGCGGCTGGCCTTATTGCTTGAGCATCATGCTCATCCTGGGGGCGCACGAGATGGGCCATTATCTGGCGGCGCGGTATCACAAAACGGCCGTGACCCTGCCTTACTTCATCCCCTTCATCCCCCCCATCGGCACCATGGGCGCGGTCATTCGCCTGAAAGCGCCTCTGCCCAACAAGCGGGTATTGCTGGATGTGGGGGCGGCCGGCCCATTGGCCGGGCTGCTCTTTGCCATTCCCATCCTGTTTTATGGGTTGTATACATCAGATATTGGCGTGGTGGTCAACGGCGTACCGATAGAAGGCAACTCCATCCTCTATTACCTGGCCAAATACATCACCTTCGGCCAGTTTTTGCCCAGCGCTACCTATGATGTCTATTTGAACCAGGTGGCCTGGGCCGGTTGGGTCGGGTTGCTGGTAACGGCATTGAACCTGATGCCTGTGGGGCAATTGGATGGCGGGCATATTACCTACGCCCTCTTTGGGGAGAAATCGAACAAATTTTACCTGCCCGTCATGGTGATTATGGCGCTGTTAGCCATTTTTTCCCTGTTGAGCGGGGGTGTTCTGACCTGGGTGGTGTGGCTCATCTTGCTTTACTTTTTTGGTCGCCTGCACGCCGAACCCCTGGATGATGTGACGCCGCTGGACCCGCCGCGCCGCGCCGTTGCCATTTTTAGCATGGTGATGTTCCTGTTGGTTTTTGTGCCCTTACCTTTTTATGTGATTGGTTGAGGCAGTCTCCGCGCCGCCGTTTCCTAGCAATCACCACACCAACCAAATTTTTCATCTCATCCCCCACCGATGACCGACACCCGATTGCCGTTTTGGCAATGGGCAGAATAAGGGCGGAGGGGTACGGCCGTCGTCTAACCAAAGTTATGTTTGGGGGGAAGGGGAGCATGCAAAACGTCGGGTTAAAGGATACAGCTATTTTTTGTTGCAGGGGCAGCGCAGCATTAGTATACTGCCCATCACAGGTTGTTCTTGTTTAGGCTTATGCTTTTGCTAGCTTGCATTAGACCAGCTACGCTATGGATGAAAACCAGATGACTGTAGAATCAGACCAGGCAAAACAACTCACTAAGCTGCGAAAGTTGCTCATAGATCACTTCGATTTACAAGACCTAAAGGACTTGTGCTTTTTTGCTCTTGACATTGATTTTGACAGTTTAGGTGGTGGAAATCATAAGCCAGAGAAGGTACGTGAGCTTATTTCATATATGAAAAATCGCCTCTTGCTGCCAGAGCTAGTCGAGGCTGCCGCCGAAGCTCGACCCAATGTTACCTGGCCTGTATTTCAACCCTCCACAATGCCAGTATTGGTAGATAACTCTGATTCTAAATCGGAGCTTAGTGATTTCTCCCCTGTGCCCACTGGCTTTACTGACCTAGACAGACTGCTTGGTGGACTACGCAAAGGCGAATTGATTCTGGTAGCGGCTCGGCCAGCTATGGGTAAGTCGTCACTTGTCACGACGTTTGCACTCGTGGCAGCAAGAAGATATCACAAGCGAGTAGCCTTTTTTCGTTACAGATGCCTACTGAGCAGTTGGTTAAACGAATCATAGCACTTGATACAAGAATATCTCTCAACCGTTTGTCCCAGCATCACCTCAATGAGTTTGAGTGGCCGGCTTATTATGAGGCTCTCAGACAGCTTCAAGAGTCATCGCTGACTATTATTGATAAAGCTTTTTTAACCCCAGCACAACTGCACGTTGAATGCCAACGATTCTCCTCTGAAAGTGATCTTGATCTGATTGTAATTGATGGGTTAGAACTCATACATCCAGAAAGGGTCTATCAGAACCTGGAACAAGAAACGACTGAACTTGCTCGATTGTTAAAAAACCTGGCACGAGAACTAAATGTCCCAATTCTTATCACTTCTCAATTAGGGCACTCCCCCGAACGACGTCAAGATAAGCGCTCAATATTAGGAGATGTCCCTGGTAATCTGGATCAATTTGCAGATGTCGTCATCTTTCTTTATCGCGATGAATATTATCATCCCGATACCACCGAACGACCGCATATTGCCGAACTCGCCGTAGCCAAAAATCGCAATGGCCCAACAGGGAGGATTGACCTCTACTGGCACTCTCAATTAGTTACTTTCCGAAACTTGGTGAGAACCCAAGAAATAAATCTCTAATTGGTCTTAATTCTCTAATAATGTGTGTAACGGCCGTTCCCCCCACCACCCAATTTGCCGAAAAACAAAGGGGAGGGCTACGGCCGTGTACGTTTGTGATGGGGTGGGTTATGGCGCAGCCACGGCCGTTGCCAGTAAATCTTCCAGGAACACCCCCTCATCAAAGATGGTTTCTTTCCAGCCGGGCCGCAGCCGATCCAGCAAGACCGCCTGGGCCATGCCGGTGTAATAAAAGCGGCCCTCACCTTCGTCGTTGGCCATCCGCCCAATCTGGTCTACTTCTTGCGACCAGCGGGTGGTGAACCCGCTGTACTCGTCGAAATCGCCATCATCAGCCAGCGCCGGAACGGGTTGGTAGTCAGATTGCGCTGCCTGCCGCCAGATTTCCAACTCCACATAGCGGGCCAACCCTTCCAACCATTCACGCTGCCGCTCAAAATCAATTTGAACGTCTGTTAACCCGGCCTCCTGGCGGCGCTGCTGCCGTTGGGTCAGAAATTGTGCTGCCAATTCGGCCGTTTCCTCCACCGTTTCCGCTGCCAAAGCCGCCGCCAACAAATCCAGTTCCGCCTGCCAGGCCGCCTGTAAACCGGCGTCCGGCCACGGATAGGCCGCTTCCGCCGCCAGCGCCCGCTCTGCCGCCGCCAGTCGTTCGGGTACGGCCGTGCCCTGGAAGGCATGAAACGACTCATGCGCCAGCAGGCTGATGTAACCATCGCTGCCGCGCAGGAGGAATTTGTCCACCAACCGGTAAGGCACGATGGCCGCCAGGGGTGGCGGCAAATCGTCCCGTATCGTCTGGCGCAGCCCAATAGCCGTCCACTCTTTGGTGGTCATGCTGGCCGCCCACTGCTCACCGATGACGACGGTAAATGCCTGCGGCGTCTCGCCGGCAGCCGGTAAGGTTTGCCGGTAATAGGGCTGCCCCTCAAAGTCATCACCGCCCACCGGCTGCCAGGGGCCGCCCCGTGCCGTCATTTGCGGCACTTTTAACCAGCCGTCCGGCGGGTTGTTCTCCGGGTAATGCACCAGAAAAGCGGTGGCTTCGTTATACACCACCACCGGGCTGTCCAGTTCACCCCAGCCCGGCCAGACCTGCTCCCCCAACACCGCCCGCACCTGGAAAAACTCAGCCAGCAGCGCCTTCTGATTCTCGCTCAGATGGTCAACCTGCTCCGAGTGATCAGGCAGGCCGATGTTGCTCAGGGCGGACACGGCCGTAGCCAGCACACACAGCCCCATCAGAGCCACCACTCCCCACAGTAGTCGTCGCCCGCATCCTTTTCCTGACATCATGCGCTCCTAAATAATCCACAGATTACACAGATGGCGCAGATTCTTTATCTGTGAAATCTGTGTAATCTGTGGATTTTCATTTATCGTGGAGGGTTAGTACCCACGAAGCCTCTGCCAAAGTCACACAAAATCAAAACTCTCTTCTTGCAACCAGGCCAGGCATTGTTCCAGCCGCGCCAGCCGGGTGGCGGCCATTTGCCGGGCAATGGGTAATGTGAAGCGATCTTGTATCAATTCCCGCCGTTTCAAGACAGCCCGGCAGGCAGATTCTATCTCTTTTGGGCCACGGCCGTATTCACGTACCAGCCCAATAATGCCCAGAAAATCGAGGAAATCAGCCTCGCGCAGTAGCAGGGCTTCGGTGGACTGCACCGGGCGGAAGTCGCGGTAGTCGTGGTATGCGATGGTTTCCAGGATAATGGCCACGGCCGTGTCCGGCAACCCCATGCGTGGCAAAATCAACGTCTCGGCCACCTGGCGGCTGCGTAAGGCGTGTTCCACGCCCGGCTGTTGAAAGCGCGGGTACGCGCCCCAATCGTGTAAATACGTGGCAATGGTCACGGCCGTATGGTCATATACCATCCCCTCGCCAATCAACTCAATCAGCTGCAACACCCGGCGCACATGAGACAACTTCCAGGCATCCCCCTCCACACGGGTCATCTCCATCACATCCGCCAACGTCAGGTCACGTTCTTGCACAAACTCTGCGATCATCATGATTTTTTCTCCCCGGAAGATAATCCACAGATTTCACAGATTACGCAGATTTTTTAATCGGTGAAATCTGTGGAATCTGTGGATTCTTATTCATTGCTGCTCGGCACGGCCGCGCAGCGTCAGCAGCATTTTGCGTTCCATCAGGAATTGGACGAAGTAGGTCAACTTGATCGGCAGTTCCGGCTCCATCGCCATGTTAGAGCGCAGCAGCAGGCGGGTCGAGCCATCGGCCTGCGGAACCAGCACAAGCTGCCAGGTATCAATGCACGGTTCCTCTGCCTGGCCCTCCATGCCGAAGCACAACAGCACGGCCTCATTTTCCACCAACTGCTTCACATACAATCCTGGGCCGGGATTCAACACATAATCTTTCGGCGTGAAACGCCAGAAATCGCCCACCTGCACATTCTGGTATTCGGGCATGATCTGGTCGGTGGTATGCACGTTCAGGCCAAAGAGGTTTTCCAGCCAATCGTAGCTGTACATGCCACCCCGGTCTACACCCAGTTGCAGCAGCCAGGGATAAATGGCCGCCGGTGGCGCTTGAATGGTAATGCCTTTGGTCGAGCGCAAATTGGCATTGGGCACGATGTCGTCGCCGGGTAGGGTGGCCTCGATTTCATCCTCAGTCGCACCCCAGGTTTTCATCCAGGGCCAGAGGAAAAGCAGGTACACGGCCGTACCCACCGCCCACACACCAGCAATCATCAAAAGTATGCGCCAGACACGGCCGTACCGATGCTGCTTTTCGGGTAACTCCGAGGTCATGGGTATTGGTTGAGTTGTCATGGAAATCTCCTTTTGTTTAATTCTGATCCGCCAGGAGCACAGGTTCCAGCCTGGCAATGCGCCAGCGCCCCCGCCGTAAAGTGTCACGTAAAGCTTCACAAGACGTGTTCAGGACAAGCGCCATCTCGTCGAAATTCAGTTTGCAGCCATAACGCAAAGCCATCACTTCGCGTTCCGGAAGTGTGAGTTGGTTAAACAGGTGTTGGATATCGGTAACGGCCGTATCTGCCATGTTAACCAGGCCGGATCGCCACTGCATCTGGCAGCAGCGCCGGGCGGCGGCCAACACATCCAGCAAAGAGACAGCCGGGAAATGCAGATAGACGGCCTGGAAAGCAGCCGAGGCGGCATACTCAGCCACGGCCGTATCTCCCAACATCCGAAAGCAGAAAGTGAACACGGCCGTTTCATGCTCCCGTACAAACTGCTCGAAGGAAGAGCAATCAGCCTCATCACTCGGTTCAATCGCTATTCGTTCTTTTGCCGGTTCGGTCGTCAGCTGCACACCACGCCTCCACGCACTTTTCCCATTAGCTAATTCATGACGATAGCATACCAACAGCGAACCAATCCCGTCGCCTAACTAAGGTTATGTTATGCCATCCATAACCCGAACCGTAACCTAAGTTAGAAGCCAGCCCTGCTGATTTGTGCCACAATATCCTCAAAATAATTCGCAAAATTGAAGGGAGAAAACGCCTTGGCGCGAAAATCCCCAAAATTTGCAGCTACAAGGAATTTATGATGAGCAAGCCCTCTTTTGCAAAAGTTGCCTGGGACGTGAGACAAGCCTCACGCGCCACACCCGAAGAGATTCAGGCCCGACAGCAAACCCGCCTGGCAGAACTGGTGCATTTTGCCCGGCAACATTCGCCTTATTACGCCGAACGTTATGCGTCCTTGCCGGAACAAGTCAGCGATGTCCGCCAGTTGCCGATTACCGGCAAAGCCGAATTAATGATGGACTTTGATAATTGGGTAACCGATCGGGAACTGACTCGCGCCGGTCTGGAACAATTTATCGCTGATAAAAGTAACATCGGCCACCTCTGCCAGGATCGTTACCTGGTTTGCACCACGTCTGGCACAACAGGCGACCCCGCGATTTTGGTTCAAGACCCCTTGATGATGACGGTGGTGGGGGCGTTAAACGTGGTGCGTGCCACACCGGCCTGGTTGTCAATGGGCGACCTGACGCGCATCTTAAAGGCTAAAGCGCGCACGGCGGCCGTCTGGGCCATAGATGGGCATTTTCTGGGAATTTCGATGGCGCAGCGGCAAATCCTGGAAAAACCTTCACGGGCCAAAAGCATTCGCGCCTTTTCTGTGTTAACCCCGCTGCCAGAATTGGTAGCCGCGCTTAATGAATTCCAACCGGCGATGTTGAATGGGTATGCCACGGCCGTTTCCCTGCTGGCCCAAGAGCAAGAAGCGGGACGGCTTCACATCCATCCCACCCTGATCATGACCTCCAGCGAATCCCTGGCGGCCGAAGAACGCGAGCGCATTGCCGCTGCCTTTGGCGGCAAAGTGCGGGACAATTACGGCTGTTCCGAATTTGTGGCCATCGCCTACAATTGCGGGCACGGTTGGCTGCACGTCCATGCTGATTGGGTTATCCTGGAGCCGGTGGACGCGGAGTTTCAGCCAGTGCCTCCCGGCCAGACATCCCAATCGGTGCTGCTGACGAATCTGGCGAACCATGCTCAACCCATCCTGCGCTACAACCTGGGCGACCGCATTCTGGTCAATCCGGAGCCTTGTGCCTGCGGCAGTCCACTACCAGCTATTCGCGTAGACGGCCGTACCGATGACATCCTCCGCTTCAGGGCCGCCGATGGCACGCTGGTTCCTGTGCTGCCCCTGGCCTTGTGGTCGGTAATGAAGGAAACGCCAGGCGTACAGCGCTTCCAGGCGATCCAGACCGCGCCCGATCAGTTGCAGGTGCGCCTGGAAATCAAATCGTCTGCCGATACGGATATCGTCTGGAATTCTTTGCAGCAGCAGATACATACCTATCTGGCCCGCCAGGGTCTGGACAATGTGCAGTTGGCATTAGCGTCCGAACCACCCATGCGCGATCCGCGCAGCGGCAAATTCCGCCATGTGTGGGTGCAGTTCACCAGCGACGTTGTTCGTTAAAGGAACAGGTGACTGGAAATCAAAATTGCCTCTTGACCTGGCCCTTGGGGCAGGGCGTATCATAGTGCCATGACCGATCGGACAGAAGAAGCAACATTAACCATTGGGCAGTTTGGGCGGTTGAGCCAGCTTTCCCGCAAGGCGCTGCGCCTGTGTGACGACTGCGGCCTGCTAACGCCGGTACGCATTGTCCCGGAATCCGGCTATCGCTCCGGCTATCGCTACTACACGCGCGCGCAGGTAGCGAGGGCCAGACGCATCCGGCTGCTGCGCTTGATTCAGGGGCATGTCACGGCCGTCGAGAAACAGTTAACGGCCGTACAGTTGGCCGCCCGCCGGGGAGATTAAAGTCCGGGAACTGATCGCCCACAAAGCGGTGCAAATACGCACCTATGGCGAATACAACCGGTTTCCTAAACTGCTGGAGATGTGGAACGCCTTAGGCCGCTACGTCAATGATGAGCAAAACCTGGAACCAAACTGGGACTACGAGATGACCACCTACGAAATCTGGCATGAAGATGAGACGATGTCCATCTGCTGGCCCGTACGCGCCTTCGCGTCGGTCACGCCATAAACGAGGTTTTGAGATTGGTTCAATCTCCAAGATTGAACCAATCTCCCTCTCCTACACAATCAACAGCCAGACCGCATAAGGCACAAAAGCCAGCAGCGCCAGCGCCGAATGGCGGCAGCATACCGAAAGGCAGCATCACCCCGCTGATGATCATGGAGGGCAGGAAAATGGCCTGCGAATACAGCACCGTCAGTCGGGCATTACGAGAGATGACGGCGATGAAAATGCCGAGGCCGGAAAGGGCTACGGCCGTTTGACCGCACCGGCCAGAAATTGTTACAATCGCCGCCAATCATACCCTGGCAACGGCCTAAATCTATCCGTCCCGAACACTTACTTACTCGCCATCTGAAGGCAAAATAGATGCAAAATTCGACAATCAATCCGGCCCCACCGCCCATAGCCGGCCTGCTCTGGCGTCCTCTTAGCCCTGCCGATCTATCCACGATCGCCGAACTGGCCCGCGCCTGCCACCTGGTTGATGGGGGCCTGGCCTTCATGATCCAGCCAGATAACCTCCAGCAGCGCTACTTCCCGGACGCGCCTGGCGCAGCCATCGGGGCCTTCACCCCTGACGGTCATCTCGTCGCCTGTGCTGCGGTTTACCACCGCGGTGAGGCAGCCAGCCAGCCGGTCAGCATCGCCGGCCAGGTGCGGCCCGATTGGCGGCGCAAAGGTATTGGCGCTTATCTGCTGCATTGGAGCCAGGAGGTGGCGCAGCAACTATTGGCGGAGCGTACGACCGGGCCGCGCATGTTGCAAATCGCCACCGAATCCCTGACTGCACCGGCCGACCGTCTCTACCGCGCCCACGGTTTTGCCCCCGTGTTTGAAGAATTGGTAATGCGGCATGACCTGCGTCTGCCGCTGCCAGATTACGCGCTTCCGCCAGACGTAGCACTCACAAGCTGGCAGCCCGATCTAGCGGAACAATTCTTCCAGGCCTACGATGCCGCGTTCCGTGACCGGCCCGGTTTCCCTGGCTGGCGTGCGGCCGAATGGCTGGCCTGGATTGTAGACGACTACTTCCGGCCTGAGTGGTCCTTGCTGGCGCGCGTGGCTGGCACACCGGTGGGCTTTTTGGTTGGCACGGCTGAACCGCCAGACGGTTTTGTGCTGCAAGTGGGCGTAGCGCCGGTTATGCGCCGCCGCAAACTCGGCTCGGCTCTCCTGGTTGAGGCGATGCAGCGCATGAAGGCTGATGGCGCTGCTTCTACCCAACTCACCGTCAACACCAACAACCCTGGGGCCATCCAAACCTACACCCAACTCGGTTTCGCCACCATCGGCCGACGCGCCCGCTACCAACAGTAAATTTGCGCTGTTTCCCGCGTAAGAAAATCTGGTATTACGCCCTGGTGGGTCTGGCGCCGGGACAACTACCGTCTTCTGCAACTCGATACGCCACAGCGAGTACGCTAGCAACCCGCCAACGCTTTGGTAGCTGAACTGGTGGGCAGCGATGAAATTATCCCACCGCATCCCAATGGAGAAAAAACAGAAAATGCAACCATCATCACCTGATCCCGCTAATCGCGCCGCCGGTCGCCGCTCGCATCTGGCCTTTGCCGACCGCCAGCCGCTCACCGAAACGGTGGCCCCGATGGGAATCGGCTCGATGATTGGGCGGTTCTGGGTGGCTTGTTGGTGGGCATTGTGCCAGCCACGTGGCTGAAGATTGGGCTGGGGATTATTTTGATTATCTCCGCTTACCGTATCTTTGGGCATGACCGGCGCAGAAAGGGATAACTTTCTACGGCTCCACCATCACTTTCTCCCAGCCGCTAAATAGGGGCAGCAACCGCCACACATTGCCATCGGCGGCCCGGATGTAGACGTTGCTGTAGCTGAATGAGGTGTGCTGTACGGCCGTATCATACGCCGACTCCATATCTATGGCCCAACCCAACCGCTCCCGCACCATCGTTTGCTCGCGCCACACCAGGCCAAAACCCCGCTCTGGCTGGAAATAACCCGTCGGCGGGATAATCGTCGGATCATTCTCCGGCATCCCCTCCTCCCACTCATCCAGATAGACATGCCATTGGCGGGACAGCCCATCTTCGGATAAGACGTAGATCATATCCTGGCTTTCCAGCCACAACATGAGACCATGCTCAAAGTGCTGTTCTGCACCCGCGCCAAATTGTGCCGGGCCTGCCGGGCAGATCTCCGGTGCAGGGGAGAAGAACCAGGTATCCGGGCAAGTCAATATGATTTGCGCCCCGGCGCCTGTCCACTGCCCCCCGGCATTGCCGGCAAAGAGGGCAAAATCAATGCGATTACGGGCTGACGGGCTAATGGTGTATGTCATGGCGCCTGTGGCTGCCACATCCCAAAATGTACCTAACTGCCCCGATGGCATGATGTAGTAGATGGTCACGCTGATCGCGTTGGTGGTACTCCAACTCAATTCAATCGTATCGCCGGGGTCGGCTATGGTGACGTTCGCCTGAAAATAGTTGACCACAGGCGGGGGGTAATCCTGCCGTACCAGGGGTAAAAACAGAAAGTTATCTGGCTCACCCTGGCCGACGACCAGGCGGTTATAAGCCACCAGATGCGCCATAGCCAGTGCTAATAACAAACAAACACCCAGCAGGGCTAATTTTTTATACATAACTCACATTCCTGTTTGGGGCCACGCTATGTTACTGCTATCTGATCCCAAATATGCTTTATCGGGTTTGAATGGACACGGCCGTTTCCCCTTCGTGCCTCCCACCGGGGAAAAAGTGAGTCAATCGAGGCAGGGGCAACGGCCAATTGCCCATCAACTGTTGGCAGCGGCGATACTGTTCGGCCGCTTGCAACAACTCGTTGTAACGGGCTTTAGCCAGTTCGTACAAAATAATCGGGTGTAAATGATTTTCTATCTCCTCGCATTCATGCAGAATGCTTCTAAACAATGAACAACCAGGCGGCATAGGGCACAAAGGCCAGCAGCGCCAGCGCCGGATGGCGGCGATGCCCGGTATTCTGGCTGTCCCAGCGGAACAGGTACCAGGCCAGGAGAAAAGCCGTCAGCCCACCCACAAAGAGCGTTAATACTCCACCCCAGGCGTAAAAATCGGCCGTGCCGCCCATCGCCAGCGCGTTGAAGGCATTCATGGCGTAGGTGGAGGGCAGCAGCAGAGCCACTTTGGCTGCCACCGGCGGCAGCATACTGTAAGGCAGCATCACGCCACCGATGATCATTGATGGCAGGAAGATGGCCTGTGAATACAGCACCGTCAGCCGCGCATTGGGGGAGATGACGCCGATGAGAATGCCCAGGCCGGACAGGGCTACGGCCGTACCTACCACAATCAGCGCAAACACCGGCAAATTCTGCGGCAAGGGCGCGTCAAAAAAGATGGGCGCCGTGATGGTGATAATCGTCGCCACCACCAGGATGTGCAAAATGGTCGAGAGCGCGGGAATGAGCAAAATGTTCAGCGCCGGCACACCGTTAATTTTGTAGCTGCGGAAGATACCCGCCTCCCGCGCCTGCACCAGCGGGTCCGGCAGCCCCAACAGCGTCGCCGCCAGGATGCCAAAGGTAATCATGGAGGGAATGATGGTGTCTTGAAACAGAGGATTGATGCCGGGCATGATCAGGCTCATCATCACATACAGCCCCAGCGGAAAGAGATAGTTCATCAGCAGCAAATTTTTGTTGCGGATGCCGGTGCGAAATTCAAAAGCAAAATGGGCAATGAAAGCATGGCTGGTAAAGGCGGTCATTTCGTTCCTCCATTGGTCAATTCCAGGAAGCGGTCTTCCAGCGACGGCCGTTCCACACGCAAGTCGAGCAGTTCATCCCCCTCGGCTTCAATGGTGCTGATGAGCGCCGCTACCGTCTGGCCGATATTGGTGCTGAAGTAGATGGCGTATTCCTCCTTCACCAAATGTTGGTTGACCGCCGGGAATGTGAGGTTGTTGTTCAACAAAAAAGCGGTACGGGTGTTGACCGAAATTTTGGTCAGTCCGGCACCGGTGGCCGTAATCGCCAGCGGCGTATCCACCGTCACCAGCCTGCCTTGCAGCAAAATGGCGACCCGGTCGGACATCGCTTCCGCTTCGGCCATGTCATGCGTAGCCAGGATGATGGTGGTGCCTTTGGCCTTCAACTCGCGCATCAGGCTGTGCAGTTCCACCCGCGAGGCCACATCCAGCCCGGCCGTGGGTTCATCCAAAAAGACGACAGGCGGTTCATGGGCGACGGCTAACGCCAGCGCCAGCCGTCGCTGCTGCCCGGTAGAAAGTCCCTGGAATTCCACATGCCGTTTTTCTTTCAGCCCCAACCGATCCAGCAAATCAAAACGGGGCGTGACGCCGTGATAGGCGCAAAACAGCTTCATCGCTTCGTCGGCGGTGATGCTGGCGGGTAGGCCGCCGGACTGCAACTGTACGCCGATGGCATTTCGCAGCTTACCCGGTTCAGCCGCCGGGTCTACACCCGCCACGCGCAAGATACCACCATCGGGTGGCCGCAGCCCTTCCAGGCTTTCCAGGGTGCTGGTTTTGCCCGCGCCGTTGGGGCCAAGCAGGCCAAAGATTTCCCCCCGGTAGACGCTAAAACTGATGTCATCTACGGCCGTAAAATCCCCATACCGCTTGCTAAAATTCTTGACTTCAATCATTGCTTCGAACATCATATTCTCTCCATTGGCATATGACCGCGGTTAGGCAGACCGGCGCCTGCCGTACTGCCAGGCGCCGGTTTGATGCTTATGGCGTACTGGCGACATTGAAACTGCTGTCTAGTTCAGCCAACAGTTTATAGCTGCCATCAAAGGCCCACACGGTCCAGGTGTAGCTGCCCGGTTTTAAGGGGGGTGTTACGACTAACGATGTATCGGTCGTCGTCTGGTCCAGGACAACGACGGGCGGGAAAGCGGCATCGTCTACGACGATGACCTGATACGTGACTGCGCCGAGGTAACTTTGCCATTGCAGCACGGGTTCCGGACTGACGGCGGCGCCGTCCGCCGGGGCAACCGGTTCCAGGACATCCTTGACATAGAAGGCGCTGTTGAGTTGGGCGAGAACGGCCGTTTCCGCATCTTGCGCCCAGACTGTCCAACTGTAATGACCGGGAGCTAACGGCTGCTCCACCGCCAGCAGGGGTTCGCTGACGGTCTGGTCAATGACCACTTGCGGCGGGAAGGCCGCATCATCCAACACGATGACGTGATAGTTGACCGCGCCGGGGAATGTTTCCCACTGCAAGACGGGCTGGCTGTCTACCGATTCCTCGTTTTCCGGCCAGATGGGTTGCAGAGTAGGAACGGCCGTTGTCCCTGCCACCGACAGCGAGTTAATCACTGCATCCAGCGCCGCCAAATCCGGCGTAAAAGCGGATGCCGGCTGCTCATCAAGCAGGGTTAACGTTTGCGCCAGATACCCTTGCCAATCTTCCATGAGCGTCTCCCATTCCGCCTCGCTTAACTGCGGCGAGTCGGGCAAAGCGGGCAGGGTGACGGGGAAGTAGGCGGCTACATAGGTCGCGCCATCATCCGTCAGCCCCTGGAAGGTGTAGAACAAATCCTGGTTGCTGATCGGCACCGGCCCCTGGCTCAATTGTGTCAGGTAGCGGATGCCCTGCCCCTCGGCAAAGGACAGATATGCGGCCTGGGCGCGCAGCGTTTGCACGGCGTTGCTGGGCGGCAGCATGGTCAGCCCCAACTGCTCGGCAGCCCCGTCTGTCAGGAAGTTTTCAAAGAGAGCGGCGTCTGGCTGGTCCGCCAGAAGCTGCTGCAGAGCGGCCACAATAGGCTGCACTTCTTCGTTCAAACCGGCCGCTGGGTAGATATGAATCTGGGCTTCAGGCGGCAGATACAGGCCCAACGGCGCATGTTCCTGCGGGCTACTGTTGTAGGCAAAGGTGAAGACGATATGTTCGGGCGGCGCCCACATCATGCCTGGCCCTGGTTCGGCCGGTCGCGCCGGGACCAACTCCGGCCATACGCTGTCGCCGGCTGCCTGATCAAAGGTAAATGTCGCGCCGAGGAAATTGACGTCCTGACGGCCGTTTTCGCCAACGAAAATCGTGCCGTCCAGTTGATTGCCCCACAAGCGATGAATGGGAACCTGGAACAAAGCCGACGGTGCGGAACCCGTCAGTTGGTTGAAGGAGAGGTCAATTTCAGACAGAGCGGCCAGTTGACCGAGGCCAAAAGGGATGCTGCCGGCAAGCTGGTTGTCGCGCAGGCGGATGGTTTCTAAGGCAGTGTCGGCCAGGGATTCAGGAATCGCGCCGCCGAGCTGGTTGTAGGAGAGATCGAGGTTGCGCAGCGTGGCAATCTTGCCGATCTCCGCCGGAATGGGGCCGCTGAGCTGGTTGTAGGGCAGAGTGAGCCATTCCAGGGCGGGCAAATCACCGAGGATGGTGGGCAGCGCGCCGTTGAGTTGGTTGACGGACAGATCAAGCTGCACCAGGTTGGCTAAGCGGCTGATTTCCGGCGGGATTGCACCCGTGAGGGCATTGTTGTGCAGGTCCAGCACGCGCAGCCCGGGCAGATCGGCCAGGGCGGCAGGCAGTGGACCTTGCAGGTTGTTGAAGAAGAGAGCCAGGGTGTCTACATGGTTGCCAGCGCAGGTAACGCCGTACCAACTGCAAGGGGTGTTTGTTGCCAGCCAGCCGGTCTGGTCAACCCAGGCCGGGCCGTTGGCCGCCTGGTAAAAGGCGACCAATGCTTGACATTCGGCAGTGGGAATTTCGGTCACGGCCGCGCAGTCGAAGGTGTTGTTGGTGACGGGGGTAGGCACGATTGGGGTAACGGCCGTCTCCGCAACCGTTGCCACGACCTCGCCCGCAGCCAGTCCTACTTCCGTTTGGGTTGGCCCGTTGCAGCCAGCCAAAAGCAGGATGATGAACAATATCATGATCATTTTTACAGATATACGAGGCATCTTTACCTCCCAGGCAGATACCATCATCCGCCTTATTTCAAGTTAAGTTTGGGTATAGTTTAAGGGTAAGGGGAACGGCCGTACTCTATCCAAAGTTAGGCTCGTGGTTATATCTTGCCGGAAGCGGGCAAAATCACCGTTAAGGCTGTGGGCTAAAGCCAATTTCATCCAGATAGACCGCCCCGTCTGCGTCGCCCGCGAACAGGAAACGAATGGCTATGAGTTGGTCCGGCCGGAATGCCGGATTAGCCGACTGAAAGGCGCTTAAGGGCAGGGTGTAGGTTTGTAAGACCACTTCCTCCGGCGTGATGTTGTCGGGGAAACCGTTCAGTCCATACAACCACGCCGCTTTGACCAGGTGGGCGGGCAGGGGGGGCATGATGGGGGCAAAGTCGCTTAAAGGCAGGCGGGCGGTCTGGCCTACGGCCGTTTCCAACTCCACCATGATCTCCCCCACCGCCGCTTCACTGGGCACACTCGCCAGCGCAAATGTGAGCGCGGACTCTGGCATCAGCCCCCAGGCGGCGGTTTTTTCGGCGGGCAGGGTGATTTCGTAAACAGGCTGTGAACCGGCCTCCCAGGCCAGAAGCAGCGCCTTGTTGCCCTGAACGCTCTGCCCGTCGCGCAATTTCAACGCTTCTACTTTGGCGATGGCCATATCCTGAGCAGCGGCCTCTGCCCCGGTCACGTCTGTCGCGGCTAAGGTGGCGCTGCCATTATTGGTATCCACCCGGATGAACGGCTCTTCTTGAAGTTGGGTGGCGATGAGTGTGTCCGGCAGCCAGTTGGCCGTTGTGCCCGGATTGGCAAATACTTCGCGGTAGCCTGTTTCATCCTTCAGCGCGGCGTTGAGGAAGCTGGTGATCAACGTTTTGGCCGCCTGCTGTTGGGCGACGGCCGTCAGCAGCGGTGCACGGTTGAGCAGCAACGAGTTGTAAAATCCCCGATCTTCCACGCCCCAGACGGCGTTGAACTGGCCGTGATTGGCCTGGTAGACGTAAGCCAGCGCCTTGAAGCCGCCCGGATTGTCATTCAGGCGAGCGCGGTTGTACTGTGGCTGCCCGTAGAGCATAAAAGTGTCGCTGTCATGGCCGCCCGCCAGCAGCAGGTAGTTGGCCTCATCCAGGGTAGGTTTACGCCCGCCCGGCCCGCCATAAGCGTCTGAGGGGGCGATACCCACCACGCCGCGAATGCCAAACCCGAAGTCATCGGGAGTGGACACAGCCGATACCGGGGCCATTGGCTGCCGGTTCAAATACTCGGCCCAGGCCACCGCCTCGCCGCCCCGCGAATGGCCGATGAGGGCAATGTGATCCATGTCCACTTTGCCGTTGAACGGGTTGCCCGGCGTCTCGTGCCAGCCTTGCCACTGCGCCAGATGTTGTAGCAGCAGCCAGGCACGCAGCGGCATTTCCTCGAATTCGCCGTCAAAAAAGACCAGGCCGTTGGTGAAATTTTCGTCTACGGAAACGGCGATGTACCCCTGGGTGGCCAGATGTTCGCCCAGGTAAGCGTAGCCGGGGTCGGAGAAATCGCTCATGGGGTGGTTGCCATGCACGATGAGGACGAGCGGGAATGGCCCCTCACCTTCCGGGTACCAGACCGTGCCGT
This sequence comes from Anaerolineae bacterium, assembly GCA_023382655.1. GTDB lineage: Bacteria > Chloroflexota > Anaerolineae > Promineifilales > Promineifilaceae > CAADGU01. The sequence goes on from JAHDWK010000003.1 coordinate 477,821, forward strand.
TGAGCGGCAGTTGCGTGAAATCAAAGCCCCAATACCAGCGGAAGTAAGCATTGACCGGGTTGCTATAACCGGCAAAGATGGCCGAGCCATCCACGACGGGGGTGGTTAAGTCAGCCTCAGCGCTAAATTCGGGGCGACGGCCGTCCACACCGCTGCCATAGGTGAGGGTTTGCACGGTATAGGGGCCGGGTTGGCTGGGATTTTCCAGGGTGAGGGTGGGGGTCACGGCCGTGTCCGGCAGTGCCGCCACATACCCATCAAAACCAGGGTTGATCACCCAAATGGCAAAGACCAGGGTGAGCAGGGTGGGAATGCCGAGAAGGACGATTTTTGTGGGGCGGGTACGGTGGTCCAGCCGCGCCAGGGTCACCATCATCACTGTGAATCCCGTCAGCACAATGGCAATTTCACCCGCAATTGGCAGAGTGATTGATTTGAAAAAACTGTCCGGCCAGAGCATATCCCCGGCCATATAAATGAATACGCCGCAAATCCGGCCAATGGGCACTGGCGGTACGGTTTGCAGCGCCCGTGTGCCCCAGGCAAAATGCACCAGACGGAACAAGAGTCCCAACAGGTTCCACAGCAGGATGGCCAACCCTTCCCCGGCGAAAACGATGGCAAAACCGAGGAAGCCCATGACGACCATACCCACCAGTCGTGGGACACCAAGCGAAACTTCCAATCCCAAAAGGGCAGAAACGATAATGGCGGCCGCCATAACACCGTTGGCAAAACTGCGGAGGGCGATCAACCAGGTGGACGGCCGTACGGGAACCACTGCCACCGGGATCGCATTTTCAGCTAGAGGAATAGCAGGCGTCGTCATGGGCAAAACTCCCTGTGTTTAATTCGTGGTCTGGCGACTGTGCCAGAATTTGTAAATGGCAAAAGCGACCAGCAACAGAACGGCCAGCAGCGCCGAAACGGGCGGTGCGATCATGGCCGTAAACAGCACCAAAAGTGCGGCAATGATACTCAGTGTACTTTCTTGTTTGTCGTTCATTATTGTTTCTCCTGAAACAGGTCTATGACCAAAGCATAGTGGCGGACAGTTGATTCTGTCCTCTAACTTTGGTTACGTTCTAAAAGCATAACCCCGGGCATAACCAAAGTTAGAGGCGGGCACGGCCGTTTTCTGCCACACTATTCTCAGGGTTTTCAGGGGGAGACAATTGGAGGTTGGTGATGAAACAAGTGATAGTCAAAACAATAGATATGGCCTGGCGGGTGTTGGTGGTGGGCATTGGTTACACCCTGGCGTTAATTTTGAGCGGTGTAGTATTGGGCATGTTGGGGTTGTTGACAGCCGATCCGGATGCCAACGCGATCCCGGTTTTTATGTGGATGTTTTTTGGCAGTGTGGTCATGGGTCTGATGCTCGGTCTGGTGGCGCGGCGGCTGCCCGCTTCGGCGGCTCGTCACATACTCATCTGGACGGTGCTGCTTTTTGCCAACATCGGTGCGGTCATCATTGAAGGGTACTTCTTTGTGCCCGACCTGGTGTCTAACGTCTGGGTGACTGTGGCACAGCAGTTTTTGCCTTGTCTGGTCACGGCCGTACTCGTCTACCTACTCTTTGCTCCCCGCCCCGCAACAACGCCCCCCCTCACCATTCATCGCCCCTGGTATCACTGGCTCTGGCGATTTGTGGTCAGCGCTGCCACCTACCTGGCGGCGTACTGGGTGTTTGGGGCGATTAACTTTGCGTTGGTAACACGGCCGTATTACGAAGCGCAGGGTTCACCCCTGGCCGTGCCCGATCCCCAAATTACGCTGCAAGCAGAACTGATTCGTGCCGTGTTGATTGTGCTGTCCGTGCTGCCCTTCCTGCTTACAGCGCAAATGCCTATTCGCCGTCTGGCGGTGTGGAGCGGTATGCTGCTGTTCGTCATTGGCGGCATTGTGCCCCTGACCTGGCAGGCGGGTTCGCTGGCACTGCCGCTGCTGCTGGCCAGCGCCATAGAAATCTTTTGCCAGAACTTTACAACCGGTGTGGTGGCGGCGCTGTTGTTGGGTTGGCCAACGGCCGTTTCTGCCCTTCCACGTCTGCATCCAGCCTGATTGACAAAGAGTTCAACATGGGCGGCAGCCCACCACAATGAATGAAAATTTGTAGGACGATTTTGCAAATCGTCCTGGCGATTTACAAAATCGCCCTACATTTTCAGAGGAGAATAAAAAATGTTTACGCACAACGATTCGAAATTGATCTGGCAGTGGCTAACCATCTCTCTGATACTCTTGCTGCTGCTTTCAGCCTGTTCGTCTACCGATTCAACAGTCACACAGCCTGATCCCACGGCCACATCTGCGCCTGTGGCAACTGCGGAACCAACAGCGACGACGGCGGCAACGGCCGTTCCAGCCACCAATGGTTCGCCGCAGATTTCTCTGAATACCGGCAGCGTGGCTGATGGCTTCCAAACTGAGACGGTCGCGGCCGTAACGGAGGCGGAAGGTGGCCCTTATTGGGGAGTGATGCCAGAGTATACGCTCTTGACCTTGCAGGGGTATCCCATCAGTAATCATCTCATGACCCCTCAGATTTTCATCTATCCCGTTGAGGAGCTGAAGGAAGTCAATGAAAGCACCATACCGATCATCACTTCGTTGCAAACGCTGCTCCAGTCGCCGCAGGAGATCCCCCTCATGCCCTTCCTGCCGCTGTTGAATGCCCAGCAGGTGATCCATGCGCACGTCCAATACCTGGACTTCCAGGACGGACAGGGGTTACGCTACCTGACCCAGTATGACCAGGCCTTCATACCCATCAACAACTACGAGTTGATCTATACCTACCAGGGTCTCACTGGCGACGGAAAGTATTATGTGGCCGCTGTGCTGCCGGTTAATCATCCCAGCCTGCCCGCAGATGCCAATGTTACCGGGAATGAACCGCCGGAATTCACCAGCGATTTCCCCACCTATCTGACAAATGTGGTCGCTTCCTTGAATCCACAAGCCGCGAACACATTTACCCCGGATTTGACCCAGTTGGACGCCATGATGAGTACGCTGGAAATCAAGTAATACGCTGTTACATGTCATTCTGGACCCCCTTCGCCCTGCTCAGGGCAGGCTTCTTCGGTGAGGAATCCCACATGCTGGCAAAGAAGAAGGATTCCTCACTTCGAAGACTTCGTTCGGAATGACAGGAAGATGGGACACGAGCCGGGCATTTTGCCCGGCCTGCGGTGAAGGAGAAAACCGGATGAAGAAGTTAGCTTTTTTGTTTGCTATCGTATCCGCGCAGTTGGGCGCGATGCACTTTTATCGGACTCGTTCGGCTAAAGGCGTTCCCCTGACGTTTCCCAAGCTGTTTGCCGGGGCACTGGCTCCGTTTCTGGCGCTGTTTGGGCTGCTTGGGGCAGTATTGGGGCTGATCACCCGTGCGCCGTTTGCGGTGGGGGCCGGCCTGTTTGGGCTGGTGGCTTCGGGGCAGTATGTGTGGCGGGTGGTCACGGCCGTTGGCGATTTTGACGCCGCTTTTGGCCCAGATTGCCAGGAACGGATTCCTCCCTCCCGGCGAGAACATATGATGGGTGGGCGCTGGACGTGGCGACCCGCCAGACCACCGGAACCGCGCTGGCAGCAAAACCTTTGTTTTGCGGTTGTTCCCGGCGCAGGGGAACAGGGGCGCCCGCTTTTATGTGATCTCTGGCGGCCGCCGGTGAACATTCCCCCATCCGGGTTGGCGTTTATCTATCTGCATGGCAGCGGCTGGCACTTTTTGGACAAGGACAAGGGCACACGGCCCATGTTCCGTCAGTTGGCCGCGCAGGGGCACGTGGTCATGGATGTAGCCTACCGCCTCTGCCCGGAGACGGACTGGCGCGGGATGCAGGCAGACGCCAAACGGGCCATCGCCTGGATGAAAACCAATGCCGCTCATTTTGGCGTTGACCCGGCGCGGGTTGTGATTGCCGGTGGCTCGGCCGGTGGGCACCTGGCGTTGCTGACCGCTTACACGAGCCAACAAGCTGATTTGCGCCCGGCGGATATTGGCAACGTTGATTTGTCCGTCTGTGGCGTGGTTTCCTGGTATGGCCCGACCGATATGCGCGTCTATGACGCCTTTGCCGGGCAAAAATTTAATACGATTGTCGAGGCCAACCAGGCGTCCTCATCGGGCTGGCTGACGGAATGGCTGAACAAACAGATCGGGATGGAGACAACGACACCTACCACCTGGCAGCCGGGCATGACGGTGCAAGAGAATATGATGCGTGGGCTGTTTGGCGGCACGGTGAATGAGGCGCCCGACGAGTTCCGTTGGGGGTCGCCCATCACCCATGTTGGCCCGCACTGCCCGCCCACGCTGCTGCTGCAGGGCGCGGATGATTTTCTCGTCTCCGCGGAAGCGGTGCGGCTGTGCGCGGACAAACTCCGGCAGGCGGGTGTGCCGGTGGTGCATGTGGAATATCCGCAAACGGACCATGCCTTTGACCTGATTTTGTCCCGGCTTTCGCCAGCGGCGCAGGCAGCATTGTATGAGACGGAGCGTTTCCTGGCTTTGTTGGCGGCAAAACCGGTGGGGAACGGCCGTCAGGCTACCATGCCTCCTCTCTTCACCACGCTTCACGAACCCGCCGCAGAGAAGGTTCCGGTATGATGGGGAGAAAATGAACATGCGAACTGTGCTGCTGCTCCTCATGCTGCTGTTGTTTCCCCTGGTTGGTGTTTCCGCGATAGATCAGCCGCAAAGGGATACGGCCGTCAACTTCGACGAGATTGACGCTTTTGTCCAGGCAGAAATGGAACGGGCCGGTATCCCCGGTCTGGCGTTGGCAGTGGTGCAGGGGGATGAGGTGATTTATTTGAAGGGGTACGGCCATGCTGATGCAAATGGTACGGCCGTGACGCCGCAAACCCCCTTCATCATTGGCTCCATCGGCAAGACTTTTACGGCATTAGCCATTCAACAGCTTGCCAGCCAGGGCCAGATTGACCTGAACGCTCCGGTGCAACGCTATCTGCCCGATTTTACGCTGGCGGATCCGCAGGCGGCAGCGCAGATTACCGTGCAGCAGCTTCTCGACCATACCAGCGGCATCCCCAAAGCGGCCGGTGAGCAAGCGTATCAGCTTGACCCGCAATACAGCACCGCCGAGTTGGTGCAAAAAGCGGCCACCGTTGCGCCCAACCGGCCCGTGGGCGCGTCCCGTGAATACTCCAACATAAATTACCTGTTGTTGGGGTTGATTGTGGAAGCGGTCAGCGGCCAGAACTACACCGATTACGTGCGCGAACATATCTGGCAGCCGTTAGACATGACCGACAGTGCCTTCTCCGAGGCAGAAGCGGTGGGGCTGGCCGACGGGTATCGCACCTTCTACGGCCTGCGCTTTCCGGCGCACGTTCCTATTCCGACGGCCATGATTCCCTCTGGTTACGGTATAGCTTCGGCGGAAGATTTGTCCCATTATTTGTTGGCGTATTTGAATGAGGGGCAGTACGGTCCTGCCGCCGTCCTCGATTCCCCTGGCTATCACGACATTTACTGGAACCGGCTGCCCGGATCGGCCACTTCGGTGGAGACCAGCCAAAGCGGCGGCACGCTGAACTTCAATGCGGATATTCATGTACTGCCCGGTCTGGGCGTGGGCGTAGCCGTTTTGACCAATACGCGCCATTTGTGGGATGACCTGCTGCCGGTGACAACGGCCGCTTCCATTGCCCAGAGTGTAGCTTACAAGGTAGCCGGTTGGCCGACGCCCAAACCACCGGCCATGAGCCTGTGGCAATCCTATTTGCTGCTGGATTTGGTGGCGTTGGGATTGCTGGTTTGGGCTTTGTTCCGGTTGTGGCGGGTGGTACGGTCAAGGGGTACGGCCGTGATCCACGTATGGCGCACAGTTTTGTCTGTCTGTCTGGATGTGGGTCTGGGGTTGCTGCTGTTGATCGGGATTCCCCGGTTGGCCGGGCAGCGTTGGGATTATCTGCTGCGCACCCAGCCAGACCTGGCCGGTCTGGTATTCAGCGCCGGTCTCATCTTGATAATTGTTAGTGTGGTCAAGGTAGTGCGCTTCTTCCACGGGCGATCTCAAGAAGTGGGAACTGCAACCAGGACGGCTGTAATCACACAATGATGGATGTTGTTTGTAGGAGAGGATGAAAAATGATGAACACGGCCGTTACCATCAACCGCTTTGTGCAATTAGGCGTGGTGCGGCAAAGCATTGCTCTGGGTGAAACAGAAGGCATCACCTGGTTTCTGGCCTATGGCGAACGCTCCATCATGTTTGCTCTGGAAATGCTTGGCTGGAGCTGGTTTCTGGGGCTGGCCATGCTCTTTGCTGCGCCCATCTTCACCGCGCCCGGATACCAACGCTGGTTACGCTGGCTGTTAATCCTCTACGGCGTTTTGGCTCTTATCAGCGCGGTGTCCCACCTCCTGGCCAGCCCACTGGTGGCCGTTGGGCTTGTGGCCTGGGGATTCATTTTATTTCTCGTCACAGGTTTGTTAGTCATCTACTTTCAGCAGACAAAGAATTTGACTCAAAGAGGTGCAACATGATCATTGCTAACGGCATACTCACTCGCCAATCACTGGCAGGAGAAGTGGTCATCGTTACGGGCGGCGGCCACGGTATTGGCTATGAAGCGGCCCGCGCGCTGGCCTGGTTGGGAGCACAGGTGGTCATTGCCGAGATTGACAAACAGGCTGGAAAAGAGGCCGTAGCAAACTTAAACCGGGAACTGGGCCAAAACAGTATCACCTTTATCCATACGGATGTAGCCGACGAATCCAGCGTTAACCACCTGGCACACGAAGCCTTGCGCTCTTATGGCAAAGTAGATGTGGTGCTGAACAACGCGACGATTGCACCTCTTGGTGCCGTGCAAGAGCTACCCATTGCTCAGTGGGATGCCAGCTATGGCGTGAATCTGCGCGGACCTGTTTTGTTGGCGCGTACTTTCCTGCCCGGCATGATCCAGCGCCAACATGGTGTGTTTGCTTGTGTATCCTCAACGGGTGTGGCCTATATGGGTGCTTATGAAATCCTGAAAACAGCTCAGGTAGAACTGGCGAATACGCTTGAGGTTGAACTGGAAGGTACAGGCGTCAAGGTGTTTACGGTGGGGCCGGGTATGGTTCTGACGGATACGGCCCAGGCTGGTGTCAGTTATCTGGCGCAGCGGCAGGGTCAGAGCGTTGATGAGTTTTACGATATTGTTAAAGACCAGATCATTTCCGTGGAGGTGGCTGGTGCAGGATTTGCCGCAGCTATTGCCCTGGCTGAACGCTTCCACGGGCAGGAAATCAGTTCGGTAGCTGCTCTGTTCACGGCGGGCATTGAAGTGGCAAAACAAGAAAAAGTGAGCACACAGCCCACCATGACGGTTGAACAGTTGGAAGAAGTAGGTACCCTCAGCCACAAGGTTCATGAGACGCTGGCCGTGCAAGCGGAGGGTTGGCAGCAGCGATCTTTTTTTGAGAAGCAGTGGGTCATTCGGGATTTCAAGAAAGTAGCTGGTATGCCTGTCGAACGATGGCTTGAAATTTTGGCTCAGTTAGAACGCAGCGCAGAACAGAAGGATAGCCCTGCCTTGTTGTCAGGCCGTGTCCCTCTGACCATGCTGTCAGAGTACTATATTCATTTACAAGAGTTAGCCAAAGGGTATGTCAAAGACCCGGAACAACTGGAACAACAACTGCAAACGGTGCAAGAGTGGCAGCATGATGTGGAATCACTGACCACTTTGTTAACCACGAATGGCACTCAGCAGCTAGAGTAGAGATGCCAGCCAGCAGAGCACGGCCGTTAGCCATCACACGCACTCCTTCTCGCAAACCTGCCAAGGATAGCCGCGGATGACATGAAGGCGGCTCGATCTGGTAGTGGTGCTGATGATGCCGATAGCCGTGTAATTTAGCGAGGAGCGCACATGCATCAAGACAACAAGACTTACGAACAGTTGATTGCCCGCTTTACAGCCTGGGCTAAACAGGAGGAGAATGTGCGGGTAGCCATCATCATTGGTTCACGTGCCCGCACAGACCATCCCGCAGATGAATGGTCTGACCTGGACATCATCATTCTGGCCCAAGACCCGGAACCATACTGGCAACTTGACGCTTGGCTGCATCAACTGGGCACAGTCTGGCTCACCTTTGTGGAGCCGACGCCTGATGGGCGGGGTTTTGAACGGCGGGTTTTGTTTGCACCCGGCCTGGATGTGGATTTTGTGCCCAGCCCGGCGGTAGCTTTCCGGCAGATGCTGGAAAGCCATATACCGCCAGATATTGCCGATATGATTCGCCGGGGTATTCGTATTGTGGTGGATAAAGACAATCTAGCCGCTCTGCTGCCTGACCTGCCCGCTGCTCAGGCACCGACGCAACCCCCGCAAGAACGGGATTTCCTCAATCTGGTGCGAAACTTTTGGTACCATACCCTGTGGACAGCCAAACATTTGCGGCGCGGCGAACTGTGGTGGGCTAAAGCGGGCTGTGATATGCACTTGAAAGGTCTTTTGCAGCAGATGTTGGAATGGCACGCCAGGGCGACCAGAGGCCAAAACATAGATACCTGGCTGCGCGGCCGTTTCCTGGAAGAGTGGGCTGATCCCCGTGCGGTGATGGCACTGCGTGCTGCCTTTGCCCATTATGACGAAGAAGATGTGTGGCGAGCGCTGCTGGCGACGATGGATTTGTTTGCCTGGCTGGAACGGGAAACGGCCGTTGCCCTCCACTTTACCTATCCCACAGATGGTCAAACCCATACCGCTGAACTGGTAAAGGAACTATTTGCCAACCGGTAATCAGAGGAACCTGAAGGCCCCCCCTTTTAACCCGGATACCAGATGACGCGCGGCTCATCGGCCGGCCGCCGGTATTCCCACGCTGTTTCCACCATCTGTTGCAAATTGTATGCCGGCCGCCAGCCGAGCAGGAATTTGGCTTTGCTGTTATCCAGCCAGGTGGAGTGGTAGGGGGTGTTAATTTCCACAGTGGGCAAGCCTCTCGTCTCGGCCAGATACGCGCCCAGTTCGCCATAATCCACCGGCTCATCCATGCAGATGTTGAACGTTTGCTGGCGGGCCTTGGGGTTGTCAATGGCTCGCATAATCGCGCTGACCAGGTCTTGCACATGAACAAAGTTGCGTTTGACGGCACGACCGTCTGCCCCCACCATCACCGGCACTGCCCCTGCCCGCGCATACGCCTCCGCCCGTTCCGCCCCCACCAGATCACGCCAGCGCGGGCCGCCAAAAACATCCTCACCAAACGAAAGCTGGTATTTGAAATCATCCTTTTCCATGATCCAGGGGGCGCGCAGGCAGCAGCCGTTCAAGCCATACTGAATGGTGTACTGCTCCAGCATCACCTCTTCCAGCACTTTGGAGAGGGCATAACAGCCGGGGTACGCGCTGTGTTTTTGGGTCTCCGTTACCGGGATGGGGTGCGGGTGGTAAAAGTGCCCCACGCTGGCATCGCCGCCAATGAGGATGAACTGCTCAAACGAGCGGCTGCGGCGACACGCTTCCAGCAGCCAGAACAACCCTTTAACGGCCACATCCATAATCGTGTCTGGCGTCTCTTTGCTGGTAGCCAGATGCAAAACATGGCTGACGCCGGTCATTGCTTCGGCCACCACCGCTTGTTGTTCAATGGAACCGCGCATCACTTCCAGACGGCCGTTGCCCGCCAACACCCGATGATGACAAAGAGCGCGGACGATAAAATGCTCAAAAGCCGGTTCGGCCAGGAAACGTTCAATGAACGCCTGCCCCACTTTGCCCGTTGCCCCGGTGACAAGAATTCGTTTCATGGTGGTTACAGATAGGTGTAAGTAATTGAGTAATTAGGTAATTGGGTAATTACTCAATTACCTAATTACTGTCCTCGTTGTCGGCGGCGACGGCTGTAATCAAAGGTAATCGCCAGCAGCAGCACAAAACCAATTACAATGCGGTGCCAGAATGGGTTGATGTTCAGCATCACCATCTCATTTTGCAAGACGCCAATGAGCAAAGAGCCAACCAGAATGCCCAACACCGTACCCTGCCCGCCCATCAGGCTCAGGCCGCCCAGGATGCAGGCGGTAATTGCCAGCAGTTCAAATCCTTCTCCGGCCGCCGGATGCCCCAGGCTCAACCGCCCCGCCTGGATAACCCCGACCAGGCTGGCGCACACCACGGAGATGACGTAGCACAAAATAATACGGGCATCCACATTCACCCCGGACAGGCGCGTAGCCTCGATGTTGCCCCCGGCGGCGTAAATTTGCCGCCCAATGTAGGTGTAGCGCAGCAAATAATGGGCCAGCAAGGCCACAATCAGGCAAATGATCACCGGAATCGGAATCAGGCCAAAGAGCAAACCCTGGCCCAGATACGCAAAAGAATCGGGCACGCCGGTGATGGGGAAACCGCCAGTCAGCACCAGGATAGCGCCACGCGCCACCCCCAGCGTCACCAATGTCACCAGAAAGCCGTGCATCCGCAGTTTGGTGACGTACATACCGTGAAACGTGCCAATCGCCACCGCCACCGCAAAGGTCAGGGCAATGGCTACGGGCAGCGGCAGGCCAGCCTTGACGACCAGGTAAGCGGTGACAACCCCGCCCAGGCCAATGATGGAGCCAATGGAAAGGTCAATACCGGCCGTGATGATGGTAAACCCCACGCCGATGGCGGCGATGGCTAAAATGGCGGCGTCACGGCTGAGAATTTTCAGGTTTTCAATACCCGCGAAGCGCGGATTAACCACTGCGCCAATAATAAACAAAATGATGACGACGAAAAATATCAAGAACTCTGGTGAGGCCAGAATGCCCGTCTTGTCGGTAAACGAGGTGCGCGCGCCTGACTTTGATTTTGTGACTGTGTTATCCATTTTCATCTTCCTCTGCCCAGAAAATTGTCCGTAGCAGGCGATTTATCGCCATCGTTTGTAGTAGGTGATTTATCGCCATCCGACGGCCCTGAAGTGTCTACTACGAACCTTTTCACTGTTCACCCTCGACCGTCAGGAATTGGGTGGCGCAGGTCATAATCTCTTCCTGGCTGAAACGGCCGTACGCAAATTCTCCCGTAATCCGCCCCTGGCACATCACGATCACCCGGTCGCTCATGCCGATAATCTCCGGCATCTCCGAAGAGATCATCAAAATGCCCATACCTTGTTGCGCCAGACGGCTCATCAGGGCGTGAACTTCCGCTTTGGCGCCAATGTCAATGCCGCGCGTCGGTTCATCCATAATCAGCAGCTTTGGCTCGGTGCTGAGCCATTTTGCCAGCACCACCTTTTGCTGGTTGCCGCCGCTGAGATTGCGCACTGTTTGTGAAATGCTGGGGGTGGCAATGGAGAGGGCCGCCACGTAGTCATTGGTGATGCGTTTCGCTTCTTTGTTTTTCACCGCCCCCAGGACATTGGAAATACGCGGCAACACGGCCATCGTGGTGTTGTCTTGCACGTCCATGCCCAGCACCAGCCCGTGCAATTTGCGGTCTTCGGGCACCCAACCGATCCCCTGGCGCACCGCATCCACCGGGGATTTGATGTGCACGGGCTGCCCGTTTATGAGCAGTTCGCCCTGTGTCACTTTGTCTACACCACAAATCAGGCGCGCCACTTCGGTACGGCCCGCGCCAATCAGCCCGGCCAGCCCCACAATCTCGCCCTGACGCACCGTCAGGTTGATATGTTCCACGCCGTTTTCACCGCACAAGTCGCGCAGTTCCAGTACCGGCGCGCCAATTTCTGCTTTTTCTTTGGGGTAAAGGCCCACGTCACGGCCAACCATCATACGGATGATTTGTTCTTCGTCGGCTTCGACAATAGACAGTGTGCCCACACGACGGCCGTCACGCATAATCACCACCCGATTGGCAATCTGCCGCACCTCGTCCAGCCGGTGACTGACAAAAACGACGGCCACGCCCCGCGCCTGCAAACGACGCATGAGGGCAAACAAGGCATCTGCTTCCTTGCTAGACAGGGCCGACGTGGGTTCGTCCATCAAAATGAGCCGCGCATTTTGGGACACCGCTTTGGCGATTTCCACCATCTGCTGCGCGGCCACGTTCAACCGGTACACGAGTTTCTTGCCGGGAATATCGGCGCCCAGATCGTGCAAGATCGCTTCCGCTTCCCGGTTCATGCGCCGGAAATCTACCAGGCCCAGCGCCAGGCGCGGCTCTCGATTCAGGAAGATATTTTCGGCGACAGAGAGATAGGGGATGAGGGCCAACTCCTGGTGAATGGTGCTGATGCCCAGGTTTTGCGCTTCTTGCGGGGAATGGGGGGATATGTCACGGCCGTTAAACCGAATTGTCCCCTCATCCTTCATGTGAACCCCGGACAAAATTTTGATGAGCGTGGATTTGCCGGCCCCGTTTTCGCCCACAAAGCCCACAATCTCGCCGGGGTACACCTCAAAATCCACGTCATCCAGCGCCTGCACCCCCGGAAATCCTTTGACAATGTGCGTCATTTCCAGTAAAGGTTGCTGTTCAATCATCACGATACCCGTCGTTCCATAGTCAGTTAGCGATTGAGTAATTGGGTAATTACCCAATTACTCAATTACAAAATTACCCCACTTTATTGCGAAGCAATACCAACTGAATCGAGATATTGTTTGTACAGGTCCAGCGATTCGGCTTTGATCACGTCCACGCCGGTATTCAGGCGGATTGGGCCTTCATCACCCAGGTCGTCCAGGTAAGGAGCCAAAATCTCCATCGTCCGTTCCACGCCGAGGATGGACATGGCGTGCATGACGTACCCGGCCAGATAGCCGTAGAAGTAGACGCGCTGACCGATCATTGCCTGCACCACCCCTTCTTCCATGCAGGCCTGCGTCTCCGGCTCGGCGTCAAAGGCGATCAACTTCACTTCGCCAACCAACCCAGCTTGTTTGATCGCCTGGCAGGCGGCGGGGCCGTCGTAGGAGTAGAAGGTAATGAAACCGGCCAGCTCATCGCCGTATTTCTGGATGGAGGTTTGGGCATTGCTCAGGGCCACTTCCGGTTTGACGTCGTCTATGAGGACTTCTACCAGTTCCATATTCGTACCCTCAAAGACATCATTCACCCCCTGGATGCGATCCTGGGCATTTTGGGCGGTGGCAAAACCAACCAGGCCGACCACCTTGCCTTCGCCAATGATTTCCAAAGCGGCTTCAGCGGCGGCGCGGCCGGCGTCATAGTCGGACATGCCGATATACATGGCACGGTCGCTGCCGGTAGCGTCTGAATCCATCGTGAGTATGATGGTGCCCTGGTCAACGGCTCTTTCAATAATGGAAGCGGGAGCTTCGCGGTCAATGGCGGAGAAGGTGACGCCGGTGTACCCATCATTAACAAAGGTTTCTAACATGGAAAGCTGCTGGCTGAGCAGGTCAGAGGCGGTGGGCGCCTGGAAGGCGATGGGGACGCCCAGTTCTGACGAAGCGCGGCCAACGCCAATTTGGGCGGCTGTCCAAAACGGCGACAGGTTATTAGCCAGGAAGGCAAACTTGGACCCGGCGGGTGCACTCTGGCCCTCGGTAGCGGCTTTCAAATCGGCAACGGCCGCAAACAGTTCATTGGGGCGGTACGGGTTGTCTTCGGCGGCGGGCATGGCTTCTGCCTCAGCCGTGGCGACTACGGTTTGCACAACGGTTATGGTTTCCACAACGGTTTCAACGGTCGCTTCTTCACCAGCGCCTGATGAACAACCAACAAATGCTAAAAGGGCGACGGCCGTCACGGCCAACAACAATGTTCTCAAGTGATTTTTCATTTTCACTTCAATCCTCCTCATAATTTGATATTGGTGATAAACAATAAAAATAAAGCTGCCTGTTCTTTTTTTCGTTGCACCTCCTTTTGTCTACTAAACCATCGTCTGCTCTTCTTGTGAAAGAGGGTTAAAGGTGATAAAACTACTGTGCGGATCAATAACAATGGTGGGCCTATCTGGAAGATAGGGCCAGCACCCATTCAAGGTTGGTCTGGCGATTCGTAAGAGGCTCGTCACGCTTGCCGGCTGGGGCGAGCCTCTTCTGGTAATGATGTAATTTGGTAATTGGGTATGCTATTCATCCGCCAGAGTAGTTCACTTCTTTACATGATCCTCTTTCAAGCAACGATGTGCTTAATAAATACGTTCGCGGTTTATACTCTTTTGACGGTGATGAAATGCGGCGCAGTAACAATTCAACCGATAAATTCACCATCTCCTCGGTGGCAATGTCTACCGTTGTAATGGGGGGGTTCCAAAAGCTCAACCACTCGGTATCGTTAAAAGCAGCCACCGATAGATCATCTGGTATGCGAATAGCTTGCTCACTGAGGACTTTCAAGCAACCCATGAGGATGCGATTACTACCGGCGAGAATGGCAGACGGCGGCCCCGAAGTGACTTCGGGCCGTTCCTCCAACTGCAATAATTCCCGTGTGCCCGTTTCCCCATGCTCTTGCGTAAACGACCCAATGCGAATCAGGGCGGGGTCTACGGGAATACCGGCGTCGTTCAGCGCATGGCGGTATCCAGATAGCCGATTTTGACCCGTCGTTAAATCGGTTTGGCCCATGATCAACCCGATGCGCCGATGACCCAGGCCAATCAAATAATTCGTAATCTGGAAAGCGCCCTGAACGTTATCCGCCAAAACGCCATCCAGCAGGTCTTCCTCACGGCGACGGTTGAGTTCGATGATGGGCATTCCCTCTTTGGCTAGAGTACGGACAAAAGACGAATTGTTGCCCTCCAAAGGATGAACATAGATGATGCCATCAACCCGTTTTTCTTTCAGGATTTTCAAATACCACAGATCTACCTCGGCATCTTCATTGCTGATGCACAACATCATGCCGTAATTGTTTTTATGGAGCATGGCGGAGACGGATTGGATGATCAGGTTATCATACAGGCTGGTGACTTCGGGCACAATTAGCCCGACCAGACGAGAAGGCTGACCTTTCAGTCCTCGCGCCAGATAGTTTGGTTGGTAGCCAAGTTCGGCAACGGCCGTATCAATGCGGCGTTGGGCGTCTTCGCTGACGTAACCGCTCTGGTTCAGGGCGCGCGAAACGGTTGATTGAGAAAGCCCGGCGTGTTTGGCAACGTCTTTAATGGTTGCAGCCATATTCTGTGGTGATACCTTTTTTATCTGTAAAAGCTATGGAATTGGTGTGGAAATGTTGCCACATCTATTTTCAGGTTTTACGTTTACTGAGGTTGTTTTGCGTAAAAATCTTCTTCAAATTCGTTGTGGAAAAAGATGGGAAATGTGTGGGAACGTTTCCACAACGACCAGCATTATAAGGCTGGTAATTTGTTTTGTCAAAAATTGTGATGGGCTAATAGATGGGAAAAAGAACGGTATTGGCGATAGATTTGGGGGCTGAATCGGGGCGGGTGATGGCGGTGCAGTTTGACGGCCGTATTCTCCACCTGACCCCCCTCCACCAATTCCCCAACCAGACCACCCCCATGAACGGCACGTTGTATTGGGATGTGCTGGCGTTGTGGCGTGAAATCCAATTGGGCATCGAAAAAGGCAAATCGCTCCAACCGGCCAGTCTGGGGGTGGATTGCTGGGGGGTGGATTTTGGGCTGCTAGACCGGCAGGGCAATCTGATCGGCAACGTGGTGCAGTACCGCGACGGCCGTACTGAAGGCATGATGGAAAAAGCGTTTGCCAGGGTCAGCCAGGAAACGATCTATACCCAGACCGGCATCCAATTTGCCCGCCTCAATTCGTTGTATCAATTGGTGAGCCTGGTGGAGAGCCAATCACCCCAGCTAGAGATTGCTCACACCTTTTTGACGGTACCAGATTTGTTCCATTATTGGTTGTCGGGCACGGCCGTCTCCGAATTCACCATTGCCTCCACCACCCAAATGCTCAATCCGCGCACCCACGAATGGGCAACCGACATGCTGGCCGCGCTGGGCATTCCCACCCACATCTTGCCCGCCGTCGTGCCGCCCGGCACGCGGTTAGGCGACTATCAGGGTATCCCGGTCATCACCCCCGCCGCCCATGATACCGGCAGTGCGGTAACGGCCGTGCCCGCCACCACCCCCGATTACGCCTACATCAGCAGCGGCACATGGAGTCTGGTGGGCCTGGAGATCAACCAGCCCATCATCAATGAGGCCGCGCTTCGCGCCAACCTCACCAATGAAGGCGGCGTGTATGGCACCATTCGTCTGTTGAAGAATGTGATGGGGTTATGGCTGGTGCAGCAGTGCCGCGCCAGTTGGGCCAAAGCGGGCCAGGTGTATAGCTACGACGACCTGGAAGCATTGGCGACGGCTGACGCGAAGCAGTGTCAAACCGCCGCCTCTCTGGCTACTTTTGTAAATCCCGATGATCCGGTTTTTTTACCGCCCGGTGACCATCGGGAGTATATCCGCCAATTTTGCCTGGCAACGAACCAGACGCCGCCAGCAACAGTCGGGGCTACCGTGCGCTGCATTCTGGAAAGCCTGGCCCTGACCTATCGTGATGCCCTGCAAAAATTACAGGCTGTTTCAGGGCGGCCGGTGCAAATGATTCACATTGTCGGTGGGGGCAGCCAAAACCGTTTGCTCAACCAGATGACGGCCAATGCGGCCGGCATCCCGGTGATGGCTGGCCCGGTGGAAGCGAGTGTATTCGGTAACGCCATCGTGCAGTTGATTGCCCTGGGTGAGCTGCGCGACTTGCGGGAAGCGCGCCAAATGATGGCGGAAATGGTACAGTCGCAGGTGTATGAACCGGAAGAGACGGCCGTATGGACAGACGCCTACCATCAATATCAAAGCATCATCACCAGGAGTGCGCTTTCGTCATAGATTGGTATCTTGCATCATGCTGTAACCATTACATTTATCACTGTGGGACTCCACTCATTGTCCACTACCATATATTCTGGTTCTATAGGGCCTTGTTCAGGTAGTGTACACGATGATGGATATGACGATTCAGGAACGGCCGTCGCCGTTCCCGCTGACCACGCCGGAATCCCAAACCTTTACGGAAAGCCCACTGCTGCACACAAAACTACGGATCCCTGGCGCGACCGCCACCTTGCTTTCTCGTCCCCGGCTCACAGACAAACTCAGTTTGCAGCCTAATGGTTATCTCACCTTGTTGTCTGCCCCTGCCGGTTTTGGCAAAACAACCCTGGTGGTAGACTGGATTCGGCAGCAGACATACCCGGCGGCCTGGCTGACGCTGGATGAACAAGATAACGACCCCATACTTTTCTGGCGTTATCTGGTGGCCGCCGTGCAGGTGGTGGATGCTCGCCTGGGGGCGCGGGCGCAGGCGGTGTTGGCGGCCCCTGCCAGAGTATCATTGGAAACGGCCGTCACCCTGCTCATCAATGACCTCATCACCCACCTGCCGCCAGATACCATGCTCAACCTGGTTTTGGATGACTTTCATTGGATTCACCATGCGGCCATTCACCAAAGCTTTACCTACCTGTTACAGCACCAACCGCCGCAATTACACCTGCTGCTGCTCACCCGCGCTGATCCGCCGCTTTCGCTGGCGCGTATGCGCGTGGCAGGGCGGTTGGTGGAATTGCGCGCCGCCGACTTACGCCTGACCGCGCCGGAAATAGCGGCTTTTTTCGCCGAAAAGATGGCTCTGGATATTTCCGAAGAGGCTGTTACCGTGTTGGCGCAACAAACGGAGGGCTGGGCGGCCGGGTTACGACTGGCGGCCCTTTCCTTGCGCCAACAGGGTGTGGCCGATGCGTCGCAGTTGGTACAGACGTTTGCCGGCGCCCGGCAGCATGTATTTGCTTATTTAATGGAGGAAGTATTGCAGCACCAGCCGGAAGAGGTGCGCCGCTTTTTGCAGCAAACGGCCGTACTCCCCCAATTTTGTGCGTCGTTGTGTACGGCCGTGACCCGCCAGGCAGACGCCGCCCACATCCTCGCTCAACTGTCCGCCGATAACCTCTTCATCACCCCCCTGGATGAGCAAGGCGAATGGTACCGATACCACCCCCTCTTTGCCGAAATGTTATGCGCCCGTCTGGACGAAGCATCCCAACAAGAATGCCATCGCCGAGCGGCCGGCTGGTTTGCCGGGCATCAATACGCCCAGGATGCCATTCGTCATGCCCTGGCCGCCCACGATTACCGCCTGATGGCCGACCTGCTTAGCCAGACCTATAAAACATTTCTGGCAAAAGGTTTGCTCGTTTCCGTACACAAGTGGTTTTCGGCTTTGCCCCTTGCCTACCAGACGCCCCGTATCCGTCTGATTGCTGCCTGGGCCAGAGTGTATGAAAGCAGTGAAACCGAACTCAATCAAATCATCGCCGACATAACCACCCAGTTAGCCGCAGACGATCCCGATCCGGCGTTACAAGGTGAAATGTTAGCGGTACAGGCCATTTACGCTTCCCTCTACGGCCAGCCTGACCAGGCCATCCAACAGGCCAACCAGGCGCTGCCACTCATTGACCCCGCCGATTTTCTGAGCAAGGCCGCCGCCTACCACGCTTTGGGTAATGCCCATCGGTACAAGGGCGAGTTGGCTGCGGCGCTGGCTGCTTATGCCCAGGCTAAACAACAGTTTGACATGATGGGCAATGCCTATATGGGGCAACTACCTCTTTATCGCATGGCGCACATTCAGATTTTGCAGGGGCGGCTGCATCAGGCCTGGCAAACCTATGAAACGATCCGCCAGCGTGCCCTGGCTGCCGGGTATGAACCGCTGATTGCCATCGGCGAAATTTTTGGCTACCTCAGCGATCTGTGCTGGGAATGGAATGACCTGGAGCAGGCAGTGGCTTATGCCGAACAGGAGATCGAACTGGCGCAGTTGGGGCATTTTTTGTTGGCACAGGTGGATGGTTACTTGAAGCTGGCCGCCGCCAAAGCCGCCCAGGGGGAGGAACCGGCGGCCCGACAAGCGTTACACCAGGCGATGGAAACGGCCGTATCACTGCAAGCCCCCTCTCTTGCGGCCCGTGTAGCCCTGGCCCAGGCGCAGTATGATCTGGCAAGGGGCAATCTGGCCGCGGCCGCCGCCTGGGCTGCCGGTTATGCCCGGCAGCAGCAAAACGGTAATTGTTCCTTGCCACCGCTGGATGCCCAAACAGCCGCCGTTTTGCAGGCGCGCATCTGGCTGGCGCAAGGCCACCACACGGCGGCGCTGGATTTGCTGCAAGAACTAATACCCCAATTTGAAGCGGCTGGACGCCTGCGGCTGGTCGTGGAAGCAAACGTCTTGCAGGCGCTGGCCTGGGCGGCGCGGGGGCAGGTGTTGGCAGCCCGCCAGGCCATCATCCAGGCCCTGACATTAGCTCAGGGGGAGGGGTACATCCGGGTGTTTGTGGAAAATGGGGCCGCCATTGCCCCCTTGTTGGCCCAGGTCACTGATTTATTCCCCGATTACGTTCCCCAACTATTAAGCCTCTTACCGGCCGGCGGTGGACCGGCCGGATTGCTGCTTGATCCTTTGACCGAACGGGAACTGGAGATTTTGTCTCTCATCGCCCGGGGCTGTTCCAATTATCAGATCGCCGACCGGCTGGTGATCAGCGTGGGCACGGTGAAAGGGCACGTGAACCACATCTTGAGCAAACTGGATGCTCAAAATCGCACCCAGGCTGTGGCCCGTGCCCGTGAACTGGAACTACTGAACGGTTAAAAGGCGCGGCTGTGCCGGGTAGCGTCTGACGTGGTGTGACGGCCGTTGCTCTCCCCCTTCTTCTTCATTTCGTACCAGTCTTTAGTTTTGCGCCATCTTCACCTCCATTGTAGACGGCCATACAGGTTGTTCTCTGCCCAGTGCTACCTTGTCAACTATACTCTCACCCTGGCGGCGCGGAATTTGGGGCAAGTTGAAACCTTTTGCCCAGAGCCAGATTATATACCTGGTAGATGTCTCTTTTCGGGACGGATGAGGACTTAACATGCAGGAACTAGATGATATGGAACTCGTAAAACACGCACAGGCAGGCAATATGACGGCCGTTGCCGAACTCTATGATCGGCACCGGCTGCGCATCTTCCGTTATATCCGCTTCAAGGTAGCCAATACCCATGTAGCCCAAGACCTGACGGGCGAAGTGTTCTTGCGCATGGTGGACAATCTGCCAGGCTTCCGGCCGATGGAGGTCCCCTTTTCTGCCTGGTTGTACCGCATCGCCCACAATCTGGTGATTAAACAAGGTCAGAAAGAAGCGCAACAACCCATTGTCCCGCTGGTGAACGCCCATAATATGAGCCGGCCGCATGATAACCCGGCCCAGGTGGTGGAACGGCAATTGGAGATGGAATGGGTGCTGGATGGCCTGGACAAAATTGATGACAACCAGCGGGAGGTCATTATCTTACGTTTTGTGGCCGGTTTTTCGTTGAAAGAAGTGGCGGAAATGTTAGACAAGTCGGTGGCGGCGGTGAAGACATTGCAGCACCGGGGTATTTTGGCCTTACAGGTGGCGTTGGCTTATGAGTAGCCAGAGGTATTGATAACGATGAATGACATAGAAGAAATCTTACAGGAACGAATTGAACGATTGGAACGCGGCGAAGCGGTGGAAGTGTGCCTGGCCGGATTGCCGGAGGCGGAAGCGCGGGCGCTGCGGCTGATTGCCGACATCCGGGCACTCGCTTTGGTGGATGCGGAAGTGGCAAGCATTGCCGATCAGCGAGCGTTGGTGTTGGGCACGGCCGTTACCCGCCTCAAACCCACGGCCATCCCCCCCACCACGGCGCCACCGTTGCTGGGCCAATTGCAAGGCTGGTTAGACCGACTGCTCAGCCGCCGTGAACTGGCCGCCGGGTTAGCCATTGTCCTCATCGTGGCGCTGCTGAGTGTGGTCTGGCTGGGGCTGTCTCGCGGGCAAACGGGCAACGACGCGGAAGCGGTCATCACCGCCCCCGGTGAACAGCCGGGGGAAACTATTGCCGCAGAAATACCACCCACAGCACCGGTGGAAACCGGTGCTGCGGAAGAACTGCCTCTGGGGGAAGGTGTGGCGGACACGGCCGTGTCTGCCACGGCCGTTACCGATGTTACTGCCACCAATGCCGTTACTGCGTACCTGCCCATACTGTCTACGTCATTAAACTTGAATGCCCAGACGGCGGCGGTCGAGGTCGTCGCCGGTCTGGTGGAAATTCAAGGAGCGGATGGGGCGTGGACGGCCGTGAACAAACTCAGCACTGTCACCGCCGGGCAGCGGCTGCGCACCGGCAGCCTCTCCCAGGCCACTCTCACCTTTTATGATGGCAGTCAGGCGCATTTGCACGCCCACACCGAACTTTCCATTAACGAACTCAACGCCCAACGCCCGGCCGACGGCTTCCGCACCGTCATCCTCACCCAACACGTCGGCGAGAGCGACCACGACGTGGAGTTCCGTAATGATGGCGGCTCACGCTACGAAGTGAATACCCCGGCCGGTTCCGGCATTGCCCGCGGCACCAAATTTCAAGTGCTGGTGACGCCCGGTTTGCTCGCCCAATTTGCCGTCACTGAAGGCAAAGTAGATGTGACGGGATTGAGCCAGACGGTGTCGGTGATTGCCGGGCAGACGACGGCCGTGCTCGCCGGCAGCCCGCCACAAACACCCAACTTCCGCATCACCGGCGAAGGTGAAGTCAGCCAGATTGGCGCCGTCTGGATCATCGCCGGGCAAACCTTTCAGACGCACAACCAGACCATCATCATCGGCAATCCGCAGGTGGGCGACCTGGTGTATGTGGCCGGCCGCCTGCTGGCCGATGGCAGCCGCATGGCCGACCGCATCATCTTGCTGCGCCCCACGCTCAACAACCGTTTCACCCTCACCGGCCCGGTGGAAGGCATCAGCGCCGCTACCTGGACAGTAGCCGGGCAGACTATTCTGGTAAACGAAGCCACCCAAATTGACGATGACATTGAAGTGGGCAACCGTGTCCGCGTCAGCGGCATTATTCTGTTGGGTGGTGGTTTACAGGCCAGGGAAATTGAAAAACTGGATGATCAGCCTGGCTTTCCTTTCCGCTTCACCGGGGTAGTGGAAGCCATTGGCGCGGAGAGTTGGACGATTTCCGGCGTGACTATTGCCATCACTGCAACGACTACGATAGATGACGATATTGTCGTCGGCGATGTGGTGGAGGCCAGGGGATGGATTCAGGAAGATGGGGCCTGGCTGGCGCGCCGCATCAGGCGGGTGGAGGATGACGTGCCCACGTTTACCGTTGCCGGGCGGGTGCAGAGCATAGATCCCTGGCAGGTAGCCGGGATCAGTTTTGAGACGCGCGAGTGGACGGCCGTTGAACCGGGCATTGACATAGGCGACCGGGTGCGAGTGCGCGGCGTCATTCTGGCCGATGGCACATGGGTGGCTTCCACCATTGACCGGCTCGGCGACGATGATGATGATGACACAATCGTCCTGATCGGCATCGTGAATAACATTAATCCCTGGGTGGTGAATGGCTTGCCTCTGTTGGTGACGGGTGATACCGTTATCATCGGCAATATCACAGTGGGTGATCCGGTGGTGGTACGGATTCGATTGGCGGCTGATGGCACGTGGCAGGTGTTGAGTATACGGCCGTTACATCCCCACTTCGGCCTCGGCTGTTTTGTCATCAGCACCCTGGTCGTCGGCGTCCAGCCCAACCAACTGCTGCTGCAAGGCTGGCCCGCCATCCAGTGGGGCGATGACGATGATGACGATATGCAAATTGTGGGTAATATTGAAAACAACGGCGTCATCAGTTTCCCCATCTGCATCCGCATAGATGGCACCATTATCATCATCGGCCCCATCATCGTCATTTACCAGCCGATTATCATTATTGTTCCGCCCCCGCAGCCGCCACCGGGTGGTGGCGGTGGTGACAACCGCAACGGTAACGACAACGATTAAGGATGTCCTCAAGACCAGACCTGACAGGTTTCCCAAAACCTGTCAGGTCTTTCGCCACTCGTTTGTTCAAGCAGGAGGCAACGGCCGTACCCGATTCCCCGGCCACCGCCTCCTGGTCTACTCGCCTGCTCCTCTTTTTGTTGATTGGTGATCTCCTTTTCGTCATCGTCCACCTCGTCCTGGTATTCACCCCCTTACCCGCCAGCAATGCCTTTTACCTGGATGTGGATGGGGGGTATGCCGAATGGTTCCAATATCTGAAGTTGGTTGGCATTGTCTGGCTGCTGGCGACCCTGGTCAGGGGTCAACGACAGCCGCTCTATGTTGTCTGGCTGGCGCTATTTGCCTTTTTGTTGCTGGATGATGCCCTGCGCATCCACGAGACGGTTGGTTTATGGCTGGCAAATGTCATTGGCCCGCCGCCACTTATGGGCTTGCGCCCGCGCGACCTGGGGGAACTGCTCTTTGCTGGGCTGGTAGCCCTTTTTTTATTGACGGCGTTGGTGGTGGCTTATCAGCGCAGCGACGGCCATGCCCGCCGCTTTGCCCAATCCCTCATCCTGGCGCTGCTGGCCCTGGGTTTTGTGGGGGTGGGCCTGGACATGCTGGAACAAATGGTGACGGCCTGGCCCACGCTGCATGAGTTGTTGGTCGCGCTGGAGGATGGCGGCGAACTGATTGTCGTCAGCGTGATCGTCTGGCTGGTGTACCGGCAGACGGAAGAGGTAAATGGGTGGACGGCCGTGCAGGTGCGGGCCGGGGTGCAGACGATGGCTACCGGGCTGGCGCTGTTGGCGGTGTGTACGGCCGTGTTCATTTACCTGCAATATGCCACGCCCGCTCTGGTGGGCAACGATGGTTACTACCACGCCAAAATGGGCCTGCTGGTGCGCCAGCAAGGGCTGACGCCCACGCCGCCCCAACTGCCCCTGACCATCCTCAACGAAGCTGAATTTTACAACCATCACCTGCTGTACCATCTGTATCTGGCGCTGTTCGCTCAGACCGACCCGGCACTGGATGGCGGTCTGGTGTTGACGCAGCAGGTGAAGGCCGCCACTGCTATCCTGGCAGCGCTGCCTTTCCTGGCGATCTGGTGGCTGCTGCGTGGGCAGGGGGTACGCGCAGCCGTGCTGTGGACGTTGGCGCTTTTTGCCTTGTCCAGCGCCTTTCTCTACCGGCTGAGCATGACCCGCGCCCAATCGGCGTCGCTGCTGGTGTTGGTTTTGGCCCTGCACTGGTTGTTTCAGGGCAAGTACCGCTGGCTGCTGCTGTTGGGCGCGCTGTATGTCTGGTTGTACGACGCTTTCCCACTGCTGCTGGTCATCAGTGGCCTTTATTTTGTCGCCCTCTTTGTGACTGAACGGCGTCTGGTTTGGCCGGTTTTGGTTTATCCGGCACTGGGCATTGGGATCGGCCTTATTGCCAATCCCTATTTCCCGCAAAACCTGATCTTTATCGGTCGGCACTTGCTGCCTAAACTATGGGACGCTGCCGACATTCCGGTGGGTAATGAGTGGTATCCGTATGATACCTGGGTGCTACTAGAGAATGCGGGGCTGGCGTTGGGGTTGTTCTTGTTAACGCTGTTGCTGCTGAACTGGCACGGCCGTCGCCTGGACGCCCGCACGTTGACTCTCTTTTTGCTCGCCACCCTTTTTGGCCTGATGCTCTTTCGCGCCCGCCGTTTTGTGGAATACTTCCCGGCCTTTGTGTTGTTATTTGCCGCCGTCAGCCTGTCGCCGCTGGAGGGGGAGTGGATGCCGGCACGGCCGTTTCGCCGTTACGTGGTAGGGGCGGGATTAGCTCTTTTGCTGTTGCTCCCGGCCGTTTACACCGTGCGTACCGGACGCGCTGCTGTCGCCGGTTCTGCGCCTGCCGACCGCTACGCTGCCGCCGCGCTCTGGCTCAAGGCGTACAGCCCACCGGGCAGCATGGTCTTTCAAACGGACTGGGATGATTTCACCCGTCTCTTTTTTTATAACAGCGAGAATGTGTACACCGTCGGTCTGGACCCCACTTATCTGTCCTTGCAGGACATGGACTTGTATACCCAATGGGTGCAGATCACCCGTGGTGAGATACCACAACCCAGCACCACCATTCACGAAAGATTTAATAATGCCGCCTACGTCTTCTCTGACCTGAACCACGACGCTTTTTTGCGCGAAGCGGCCAAAGACCCTGGTTTACAAGAACTATACCGGGATGACTATGCTGTCATTTTCGCCGTGCAACCAATAAACAGGTAACTGCTAATGGAGACTCCCTCCATTAGCAGTTACCAAACGGGGCGATGTCAGGGTTTGACGGCCGTGATCCGGGCACTGAAAATGCGGGCTGACCCTTCATCACGGGGCACGCTGGCCAGTTCAACATCCGGGTGCGCTTTATCCCGAATAGAAATCTGGCTGAAACCGGCCGCCAGCATCCAGGCCGTATAATCGGCTACATCTTCCGCGCCGGTGATGCAGCCGGCCCAACGCGACATGTCGGCGCGCTCTTCCGGTGTAAAACTACCTTGTGTGACCATATCGGAGACAGCCACCCGGCCGCCGGGTTTAAGGACGCGGAATGCTTCCCGGAAGACGGCCGTTTTGTCCGGGCTGAGATTGATGACGCAGTTAGACAAAATCACATCTACGCTGTCGGTTGCCACCGGCAGGGCTTCAATGTGCCCATAACGAAATTCCACATTGTCCGCGCCAACCTTCTCCTTGTTGCGGTTGGCCTTGGCCAACATCGCTTCCGTCATATCCACGCCAATCACATGCCCGGTTGGCCCCACCCGCTGCGCCGCCAGGAAACAGTCAATACCGCCACCGGAGCCTAAATCCAGCACCGTTTGCCCCGGCTGCAATTCAGCAATGGTTATCGGATCGCCACAGCCTAAGGACATGCCGGTGACATCGGCAGGCAGATTGCTAACATCCACGTCGTAGAACTCGGTACCACAGTAGCCGTCGCTGACAGTATCACCGCAGCAGCCATCGCTGACGGAATCACCGCAGCAGCCACTCTGATTGGCCGGGCTTAACTCCACTTTGAATTCGCTGGCGAGACGGCCGTAGCGTGCCTTCACCTCTTCATGTATCTGTTCGGGTGTTAAAGTTGTCATGTAAACCTCCATATCGAATTATTTATATGTGTCTATGTGTTTGTTAAAAAAAGAGAGCCAAAACCACCGCCGGCAGCAGCCTTTACTCTCCTATTTCTACATGTACCTCAGGCGCAAACACCTGCATAATGTTGCCACAGCACAAGGCTACCGCTCCCTGATTCAACGAATAAAAAACCTGCTTACCTTCACGACGTACATGCACCAATCCGGCATCCCGCAAGATACTCAAATGATGGGATACTGTGGGCTGGGAAAGTGTGCCCATCTGTTCCACCACATCCGTCACGCACAACCATTGGCAGCACAACAGCCGCATAATAGTTTGCCGTGTCTCATCCGCAATTGCTTTACCAAATGTTACTGAATTCATAACCGCTCATATCGAAGACTATCTATATGTTGCTGATTATACAGGCACATTACCTTCTGTCAAGGATCTGTTTGACGCTGCTTTGACCGTGTGCTATTATCTTCTGCGCGGCGCCGGTCATAAGACCGGGCTGTTTGTTTATGGTTTATAGAAATTTACATTAAAACGGAGAATAGAATATTCGGAAGCGACGAAGTAAAACAGCGTATAAAACAACCTCAAGCACCGATTACCGGGTGAACCGAGAGATTCGGGTACGTGACGTACGTCTTATTGATCACAACGGTGAAAATCATGGGGTTGTGCCTATTGCCAAAGCCAGGCAGTTAGCGGAAGAAGCAGAACTTGATCTGGTTGAAGTAGCGCCTAATGCCGATCCACCTGTTTGTCGTATCATGGATTTTGGCAAGTTTGCCTACGAAAAGACCAAAAAGGAACGAGAGGCGCACAAGCACCAAAAGCAGATCGAGATCAAGACCATTCGCCTGACGCCACGTACATCTGGTTTTCATAAGGATGTGCATGTGCAGCGGGCCAAACAATGGCTAGGTGAAGGCAAGAAAGTTAAATTCCAGGTTCGGTTTAAGGGGCGTGAGATTACACATCCAGAGTTGGGTCAACAAACGCTGGATGAGATTGCCAAAGATTTGAGTGAGATGGCGACCATCGAACAGGAACCAAAACTGGAAGGATGGTCTATGACGCTGCTAATGACGCCCAGTAATTTGTAGGGTTTTGTGACCACACAGTTGTGTTGTGTATCCGCCCCCATTGGGGGCTTTTTTATGAGGGTGAAATAAAATGGCTAAACAAAAAGTGAAAAAGTACAAACTGAAGACATACAAAGCGGCGGCTAAACGTTTTCGGGCAACCGGGAGCGGCGAAATCGTGCGCACAAAGGGTGGCAAAAGCCATTTGCGCCGGCGCAAGTCCAAGCGCGTCAAACGACAGTTTGACAAGATGCTAGTCGTTGAAAATAAAGGCGAGAAGAAGCGTATTAAGCGGCTGCTGCCTTATATGCGACAGTACAAAGCTAATCCGCCGGCCGGATAATTTTATTGGTGTTTGTTTATCGCTGCCTGGCCTCGGTTTTACCGTAACGATAATCGAGTACGGAAAGGCTTGAGCGCCAGCGCCACCTAAATGCGAGGTAAAAAAGCATGAGAGTAAAAGGTGGGTTTACAACCCAACGTCGTCATAAGAAAATTTTGCGTATGACCAAAGGCCAATGGGGGACGCGGAGTAAATTGTTCCGCCGCGCCAACGAGGCCATGATGAAATCATACTGGTATGCGTACCGGGATCGGCGGGTGCGCCGCCGGGAGTTCCGGCGGTTGTGGATTGCCCGCATCAATGCCGCTTCCCGGATGCATGGCCTGAGCTACAGCCGTTTTATGCATGGATTGAAGCTGGCAAATGTGCAGTTAGACCGGAAGGCGTTGGCTTATCTGGCGGTGACGGATGAGCAGGCATTCACGGCCGTTGTCCACAAAGCTAAAGAAGCCCTGGCCGTCTAGTTTCCATTCCAACCAACCCTCAACAACCGAAACGCCACTCCTGTATCAGGAGTGGCGTTTTTGTTTACGCCGTTTTCGTTTTTTCCGAACATAACCCCCAACATAACTTTGGTTAGAGGACGGCCGTACCCCCCGTCCTTTATTCTCCCCTTAGCAACCTGGGCGACAGGTGTGTGTGGGTGGTTTATACGGCCGTTTCGCTGGCTCAAGACCACCCCAAAACAAATGATTCAATTGGAGAGTTTACCATGACCATCAAACGCATTTTTATCAACCTGGGGAAATTACTCGTGTGTGTGGCGGCCTATTATGTGGGCATTGTACTCGGCGGACTGTTAACGGCCGTTCTCCAATTACAACCACCCGCGATGCCGGAAGGCATGGATGCCTCCGCCGCCGGTTTACTGATGATGGTGCAAAGCCCGCTGATGGCCCTGGTGTTAATCGGGCTTGCGCGTCACATTGCCGGAACTTTCTGGATGCGCGCGCTCATGCTGGCCTCGTTCGCCTGGATTACCAATTCGCTGAACAATCAAATTGAGGCTTCCTTTTTCGGCGAGATGGCTTCGGGTTTTTGGTTCACCATCATTTTCTTTCTGGTGCCAACGCTCCTGGTAGCTACGGCCGTGGCCTGGCTCTTTCCGCCCATCTCCAACAAAAACAGCTTTGCTGCTGCCGCAAAATCATTTTTTAGCCGCTATCCCACCTCTGGCTGGATTTGGCGCTTAAGCCTGGGCGCGGTCCTCTTTATGCCCATTTATTACTTCTTCGGACTGCTCGTGATTCCCTTTACGGCCGATTATTACCGCCAGGGTTTATATGGTCTCCAGGTGCCACCCTTGAATCAGTTATTGCTGATCATGTTTGTCCGCAGCGTTTTCTACTTCCTGGCCTGTTTGCCGATTCTCATGGCCTGGCAAGGCTCCAGGCGAAACCTGATTATATATTTAGGCGTGGCTTTGTTCTATTTTGTCGGTTTTCAACCCCTTTCGATTGCCACCTGGATGCCCTGGAGTCTGCGTCTGCCACACCTGCTCGAAATCTTGGCAGACGAGTTTGTCTATGCCTGGGCGCTGGTCATGCTTGTTGGCGTTGAAAAACAACCACAACTTGAAGCATCGCCTGCACCTTCTTTCTGAGCTTTGACAATGGAACCAATAATGAAAATTTTCTTGAGCATCCTGATTGTACTACTTGTGTTTGCGGCCATCGGTTGGTTAGGGCTGCGCATGAAACCCAAACCGTTTGCTTCCTATCCTGAGCAGACGCCGGAACTGCAAACCATCCCCCTGCCGGACGATTTGCCCGCGCCGGTGGCCCGGTATTATCGCCAGTTGTATGGCGACGAAATTCCAGTGATTACCTCGGCGGTGGTCAGCGGCCGGGCGCAGATAGCCCCCTTTGGCTTCAATCTGCCTGCCCGCTTCCGCTTCACCCATGAAGCCGGGCAGGGCTACCGCCACTACATCGAGGCCACCTGGTTTGGCCTCCCCGTGATGAAAGTGAACGAGTGGTATCTGGATGGACACGGCCGTCTCGAACTCCCCATCGGCACCGTCGAAGGCCCCAAAACCGACCAGGGCGCCAACCTGGGGCTGTGGGCCGAGTCGGCCAATCTGCCCGCCATCTGGCTCACCGACCCGCGTGTGCGTTGGGAAGCGGTGGATGACGAGACGGCGCTGCTGATTGTGCCCTTTGGTGAGGGGGAAGAGCAGTTTGTGGTGCGCTTTGACCCGCAAACCGGCCACCTGCGCACGTTGGAAGCCATGCGCTACCGGGACGAGGCTGGCGACAAAATCCTCTGGCTGGCCGAAACCCTGCCCAGCGACACCATCGAAGCGGCAGGCGCGGCCCTGGAAACGGTGGGCGCGGCCACCTGGCAGGACCAGGGCAAACCCTGGGCCACCTTCACCACCGAAGAGATCGTCTACAACGTGGATGTGACAGAGTACATTCGCGCCAGAGGGGAATAGGGGTTGCAAGTTGCAAGTATTTCACCTGCAACCTGCCACTTGCAATATGCCACCCTCATCAAAGGAGATTGAAAATGGGAAACCTGGTTTTGGAAAAAGATGAAAATACGACGCAACGGCCGTTGGCCTACCTATGGCAGCACCGTTGGTTTGGTCTGGTTGTCACAATCGCCATAGCTGCATTGCTCGGTGTGCTTACAGCGCTAACCATGCCACGCGGCCCGGCAACGGCCGTGCAAGCGCTTATCGTCATGGTCAGCAGTCTGGCTGTTGGTCTGCTGGCCGGGCTGCTCATGCGCAGCCGCTGGGCGATGCTGCTGGCCCCAATCGCGTACATCATCGCTGTAGAATTGACCCGACTGGATGCTGTCGGTCCCACAGTGGATGCCATTCGTTTCGATAATACCTTCAGCATTCTGGCCCTCATTTTGGGGCGCGGTTTTCATGGGCTGGTGGGGCTGCTGCCCATGATTTTGGGCGTGGAAATGGGTGTTTTAACGGCCCAACACCTGGATGGCCGCGCGTCTTCCCGTAGTCGGGGGAGAAGGGTGGCGCGGTGGCTGCCAACGGCCGTGCTCACGATTCTTGTCCTGACCTTAGCCCTCCTCATCCTCCAGCCCGCCAGCACCCCGCCCATCCTCGGCGCGGACGGCGAACCGCTGCCCGGCAGCATCGCCGAACTGACCACCATTGACGTGGACGGCAGCCAGCAGGCCTTGATGATTCGCGGTTACGATGTGAACAAACCCATCCTGCTTTACCTGAGCGGTGGGCCGGGTCAGAGCAGCCTGCCCTGGCCGCGCGTCCTGTTTGATGATCTGTCGCGGAATTTCATCCTCGTCGGTTGGGATCAACGGGGCACGGGCAAATCCTACGCCGCTCTCGACCCGACTGAAAGCCTGACGCTCGATCAGACCGTCGCCGACACCGTTGCCGTGACCAACTATCTGCGCGAACGTTTCGACGAGGAAAAAATCTACCTGCTCGGCGAATCGTGGGGCACGACGCTGGCGGTGCTGGCGGCACAGCAGCGGCCCGATCTGTACCACGCCATCATCGGCAGCGGCCAGATGGTCAGCCAGAGCGAAACCGACCGATTACTTTATGAAGATGTGCTGGAATATGCCGCCAGCACAGGGGATGAAGAGCTGGTCGCCCAGATGCGCGCCTTTGGCGAGCCGCCCTACGCCGATCTTTATGGTTACGCCTTTGTCATGGCGCAGTACGAAAAGCTGTACAAACCGTACACACCGCCACAGGCGTTTCTGGAAAAAGGACGGGCGGCCAATTTGGGGCCGTGGAATGTCTTGGGCAGTGAATACAACTTTGTGGAAAAGGTGAACGTGTTTCGCGGTTTTCTGGACACGGCCTTCATCCTCTATCCGCAGTTGCAGGGACTCGACTTTCGGCAGGATGTGCCCCGTCTGGACGTTCCGCTCTATGTGCTGGATGGCGCGGCCGAACTGGATGCCCGCCGTGATTTGGCGCTGGAATGGTTTGAGCAGGTAGACGCGCCCATCAAGCGTAT
This sequence comes from Anaerolineae bacterium, assembly GCA_023382655.1. GTDB lineage: Bacteria > Chloroflexota > Anaerolineae > Promineifilales > Promineifilaceae > CAADGU01. The sequence continues at coordinate 509,157 of JAHDWK010000003.1, forward strand.
CTTCACCTTTAAAAACGCCGCCCATGCACCCGCGTTTGAGCACTTTGAGGCCTTCACCGACATCATGACCGAAACCGTACTGCCGGAGACGTATACGGAATAGATAAATGACCGTTGGTAACACGATTTGGCAAATCGTGCTACAGCATCAAAGGAGAATTCTAATGGCTCAAATGACTTCAAGCGCCCATGTCCACCCAATGGGGACAAAAACCCTGGCCCCCTTTCTGGCAATTTCCTTCGGCCTGACATGGGGACTGGCCGCTATCCTCCTGTTGTTCTATGACCAGGTGGTTGCCCTTTTCGGTGAAATTACCATGACCAATCCCCTGTTCATTCTGGCGGTATACGCCCCCGGCTTCGCCGGTATCCTCCTGGTCTGGTGGCATTATGGACTTAGGGGGCTTGGCAGTTTCTTTCGCCGCTTGACCCTTTGGCGCGCGCCTGTCGCCTGGTGGTTGTTTTTGATATTAGGGATTCCCGCTCTCGTCTATGCCGGGGCGGCCTTGAGTGGGACGCTCGACGATCCCTTCCCTTTCACTCCCTGGTATATGGTACTGCCCGCCATGGCGGTGGCCCTGTTCATCGGGCCAATCGAAGAGTTTGGCTGGCGCGGCGTGGCGCTGCCCCTGTTACAGCGCCGGTTTGCTCCGTTTTGGGCTGGCCTGATCCTCGGTATCATTTGGGCAACCTGGCACATTCCCTCCTTCCTGATCGGCGGGACGCCACAGAGCGCCTGGGCTTTTGGGCCGTATTTCATCGGCGTCGTCACGATTTCCGTCCTCATGACGCCCCTCTTCAATGCTGCTCGCGGCAGTCTGCTCATCGCCGCTCTATACCACTTCCAGATGATGAACCCGGCCTTCCCGGATGCCCAGCCCTGGGACACCCTCTTGTTTCTCATCGCTACTGTGGTTGTTGTCTGGTTGAATCGGCGCGAGATGTTCCGGCGCGGCAGCGGTGTGACAGATGTTTTGATGCCGGAGGCACAGCATAAAGCTGACCAACGATAATGGCTTAACTGCTTGAAAAGGAGAATCCCCATTATGGCAACCATGACGGTAGAAACGCGCAAAAGTAATCTGGTGGTAATCGCCGCCTGGGGCTTTATGCTGCTGGCCAGCATTATGCCGGAGATTATCCTGAATGAAGTTTTACAGAGGCCAGACCTGGTGGACTGGGTGACGTGGGGGCGGCTGGTGACGTTGGCGGTGTTGGTGGCGGTTTCCTGGGTGTGGCAGCCGTTACGGCCGTTGTGGAAATATGCCGCTATCTTGCTCATCTTTGCCGGGGCGCAGGTGGTGATGAATATGGTGCGGGAAACGGCCGTGTGGCAAACCAACGTCTCGCGTATCAACGGCTCCTTCGCCCGCGACTATCTGGGCGTGCAGTTCTGGAAACTGGGCAGCACCCTCATCGTCCTCATCGGCCTGTTCGCGCTTGGCTTCCAGCGAAAAGATGCTTTTCTGGTGCGCGGGCAGTTGGATGCGCCCATTACGCCGGTCAAATGGCTTGGTTTCCCCAAACCCGAACCCTGGACGCACTTTGGCACCAAATGGATCATCTTTTTAAGCATCGGCATGGTGGTGCTGCTGAACATATTTGGCACGGTACATCTGGACAGCCTCATCGCCGCATTGGGTCTGATGCCGGTCATCCTCATCCTGTCCGCGCTGAATGCGTTTAACGAGGAAGTGACTTACCGCGCCGCGCAGTTGGCCCCGTTGGAACCGGCCGTGGGTGCGCGGCAGGCGTTGTGGATTGTGGCCGTGCTGTTTGCCATCATGCACTACTACTCGGCCGTGAATGGGGTGGCGGGTGTCATTCTGACCATCTTCATGGGCTGGATGCTGACCAAAGCGATGTTGGAAACACGTGGCTTCTTCTGGCCCTGGCTCATTCACTTCACCCAGGATGTGATCATTTTCTGGTTCATCGCCGGCGCTTCCACGCGCTTATGATGGTTAACCGCGGAGGGCGCGGAGGTAAAGAAAAGAAAATCTCTGCGTTCTCTGCGTCCTCCGCGGTTGAAAAAGAGATTCACCAATGAAAAAACAACCGATTCTCAACTGGCTGGTACCGTTGATTGCTATTTTGGCGTTGGTTGCCGCTGGCGCAGGGCTTTTCTGGCAGGCTGGCGGCAGCCCGTTTACCTTTACCACCCTGCACGGGGAGAACGTGGAGATGGTCGGGCAGGGCATTTACCGCTTCGATTCCGCGTTCAAAGCGCCCATCCAGCGCGGCACAGATGCGGTGACGTTGTTTGTCTGCCTGCCGCTGCTCCTGATTGCCTTTTGGCGCTATCGGCGTGGTTCACTCAAAGGGGGCATCTTGCTGATTGGGGCGCTCAGCTACTTTTTGTATGATGGCGCGTCGCTGGCCTTTTCGATGGCGTTTAACAGCCTGTTTCTGGTGTATACCGCCCTCTTTTCGGCCAGCTTTTTTGCGTTTGTGTATGCGATCACGGCCGTGTCCCCCTCATTCCTCGTCGCCCATCTGTCACCCAACGTGCCCCGCCGGGGCATGGCGATCTTCTTGTTTGTGGCCGGTTTGGGCGTCCTCTTCATTTGGCTCAGCGAAATCATCGGCCCGCTGCGGCAAGGTCAGGTTCCGGCCGAAGCCTTAGGCCCGTACACGACGATGGTCACACACGCGCTGGACATGGCGATTATTGCCCCCGCCACAGTTTTGACGGCCGTTTACCTGCTGCGGCGTGAGCCGGTGGGTTATTTGTTGGCGGCGCCCTTGCTCATTCTTTGCACGCTCATCGGCGTGGTCGTCATTGCCCAAACCGTTTTTCAAACGCTGGCGGGCATCACCTTGCCCATTGGCGTTTACATCGGCATGGTGGGGTCATGGGTGGTGATGGGCGCGTTTGCCATCTGGCTGACGCTGGCCTTTTTTCGCAGCCTGTCCGAACCGGCAACGGAACGACCGGTGACGTTGCAGGCAGCGTGAATCATACAATTTGTCATTCCGACCCTTCGATGTCTCAGGGCAGGCTAGTCTGTGAGGAGGAATCCTTCATGTCAGGCATTAGAGATTCCTCACTCCGAAGACTGCGTTCGGAATGACACTTTTGAGGAATAGAATTATGTCAAATTGGTTGCGCATTGTGTTGGCAGTTGTGGTGGGAGCGCATGGCATCGGCCATATCTTGTTTTTGATGCCGCTGGTCAGCAGCACTACCTGGGGTCAGGCGGCTCGATCATGGCTGTTGGGAGACGGCGGATTGGCAAAGGGCCTGGGTGTCCTGATCTGGCTGGTATCACTGGCGGGATTTGTGGCGGCGGCGTTCGGCATTTTCCGGGAGACGGATTGGTGGCAGACGGTGGCGATTGTGTCGGCGGTCGTTTCTACTGTTGGCCTGATTTTATTTTGGAGCCGGCCGACGACATCGCCCGCTGTTTCCGCGTTAGTTTTTAACCTGCTCATCCTGATTTCGCTCCTCGTTTTCCACTGGCCGGCAACGGCCCCTTCGAGTGTCTGGGTTGATTGAGATGGCATGATGATGATCATCCATTTCGAGCATGAGAGTGTCAATGAAGCGGCTGCGCTGTTTGGGCAAATTTACCGGCGGCAACGTCTGACTGTGCCTGATTTGCCCGACACCATGGCTCATGCGGAGCATGTGGTTAACAGACTGACGCAGTTGTTGCAGGTCTCTTCGGGAGTGGCCGCAGTGGAAAACGGCCGTTTACTGGGTTATCTCGCCTGGTATCTGGTGCCCAACTTTCGGGGCACATCCCGCCTGGGCGCTTACGTACCGGAATGGGGTCACGCTGTGGTGGCTGAAGGCAAAACGGCCGTTTATCGGGCGTTGTATCGGGCAGCGGCAGCGCAGTGGTCGGCTGCAGGCTGCCAGGTTCATGCCATCACCCTGCTCGCTCAAGACCGGGAAGCGGAGCAGATCTGGTTCTGGCAAGGCTTTGGTCTGACAGTTGTGGATGCTGTGCGCCCGGTACGGCCGTTGGGCACAACCCCCCAAACTGCACTTCATATTCGCCAGGCCACGCAAGCGGATGCGGCGGCTTTGACCGCCCTGGATGCGGAGCATTGGCAACATTATACGCAGCCGCCCATCTTGATGACGGCGCGCGCCGGGCTGGATGCAGCCGGGAATGCCGCTTTTGTCTCCCGCCCAAACAACGGCGTCTGGTTGGCTTATGACGGTGATCAACTGGCCGGGTTTATCCGCTGTGATGGTTATGATTGTGACAGTGTCGCCATTGTAGAATCAGAACGGACGGTAACAATTACCGGCGCGTATGTGCGCCCGGCTTATCGCGGGCAGCAGGCAGCAGCGGCGCTGTTAGATGCTGCTCTTTGTCATTATCAAGCACGTAGTTTTACTTGCTGCGCGCTTAATTTTGAATCTTTTAACCCGGAAGCCACCGCTTTTTGGTTGAACTATTTTGAACCTGTTTGTTACTCATTGCTGCGGGTTCCAGAGTCTAGCTGATGATAGAGACAAAACTTTTTCTCGTTGAAGGTTTACCCGGTTCAGGCAAAACGACAACGGCCGTATTCATCGCCAATTGGTTACAGCAGCAGGGGAGGGAAACGGCCGTGTTCCTGGAAGGCAGCCTCGACCATCCCGCCGATTTTGAATCCGTCGCCTGCCTGGACGCGCGGGAATATGGCCACCTGTTGGCCCGGTTCCCGACCGAGGCGGCGTTTTTGCAGCGCCAGGTCATCCAAGATGGAGACGACACCTTTTTCCGCTATCGCGCCATGAAGCAAAATTACCCCGAACTGGCCGAGGCGCTCATTGCGGTGCTGGCGCAGTATGAGATTTACGAACTGCCCGTCGCCAAATATCAACGGCTGGTGCGGCAGCGCTGGCAGCGTTTTGCCGAGGCGGCCGCCACAGGGCATACCGTCTACATTTTTGAGTGCTGCTTCCTGCAAAACCCGCTGACGATGCTGCTGGGCCGTCATAATGAGCCGGTGAGCGCGGCGGAATCGTTTGTGTTGGAACTGGCGGATGTGGTAGGGGAGTTACGGCCGTGTCTCATTTACCTGCATCCGGGTGAGGTGCGGGCCACGTTGACGAAAATTGCGCGGGAACGGCCGTCGGAATGGCTCGATTTTGTCATCGCCTACCATACTCAACAGGGACATGGCCAAGCGCAGGGCTGGCAAGGTTTTGACGGGCTGGTGCAGTTCTACGAAATGCGCCAGGCCATCGAACTGTCCCTCTTGTCACGGCTGCCCTTTTCCCATCTGCTGGTAGAACACAACAACTGGACGCAAAATCAAGAGTACATTGCCACGTTCTTACAGGATTGCCCCCAAGAGCGCCCTCTTGACAGGTTTACATCGGATGGCGATGGTGCAAATATGCTTTAGCTAATCAAAAATGGCTACACTCTTTTTATAGATTCCTGCCTTTGACCCCTCGCCTGTCATTGCCTCGTGGAAACAATTTTAGATGTCTTCGTCGTGCAGATGGGATAAAGCATCCTCTCAGCTATAATCTAATTCAGAAAACAACGAGGCTAAATATGGGTACACTGATCGAAACCAAACTGAGACCGCCACGATTGCGCGAAGGATACGTGACCCGCCCGCGTCTGTTGGCGCAGCTGGATCGCGGTTTGGGGTCGGGTCTCATCCTCATCTCCGCCCCGGCCGGATATGGCAAAACGTCGCTGGCAGCCGATTGGCTGGCGCAACGGCCGTTGCTGACCACAGCCTGGCTCTCTCTGGACGAAACGGATAACGACCTGGATGTGTTTCTACCTTATCTGACAACGGCCGTTCATAACGCATTTCCCCAGGAACGGCCGTGCGCCAACACCCAAACACTGCTCAACGCCCTTCAACCCCCGCCGCTAGAAACCATCACCACTACCCTGATCAACGATCTGTCCCACCTGCCCCGCCCCTTGCTCCTAGCACTGGACGATTATCATCTAATCACCCATCCGGCTATTCAACAGGTAATGGCGGCGCTAATCCGGCATCTGCCAGATGCGCTGCAACTGCTGCTGATCACCCGTGTAGACCCGGCGCTGCCCCTGCTGGCACGCCGCCGGGCGCAGCAGCAGCTGTTGGAAGTCCGCGCCGCCGATTTGCGCTTTGCTTTGGCCGAGACGCGGGCCATTCTAAACCAAACAACCGGCGCTGAAGTGGATGAGGCAACGGCCGTTCTGCTGGAAGAGCAAACCGAAGGCTGGATCATTGGCCTGCAAATGGCGGGGCTTTCCTTGCGCGAGCAAGCAGACCCGGCGGCCTTTGCCCGCGCCTTTCAAGAGCGCCACCATCGCCTGATCATGGATTTTCTGTTTGATGAGGTGCTGACCCATCAACCTCGCGCCGTATTGGACTTTTTGTTGAAAACGGCCGTTCTGGAGCGGCTTTGCGATTCATTGTGTGAAGCTGTTGTCGGCCAGAGTCCGCCCAGCGAGAAACCACGCCTGGTCAGTTTGGCCCGCAGCGGCCTCTTCCTGGTCTCGCTGGATGAAGAAGGAACCTGGTATCGCTATCACCATCTGTTTCGTGAGCTGCTGCGGCGGCGGCTGGCTCAGGAATGGGAGCCAGCGGAGATTGCCGCGCTGCATGGCCGGGCTGGTGCCTGGCTGGCCGCGCAAGGGTTTACCGAAGCGGCGCTGCGCCATTTGCTGACGGCGGGTGATATGGCCACGGCCGTTACCCTCATCGAAGAGCAGCGGCACGACATGCTCAATCAGGGGGAAATGCACCGCTTGAACCGGTGGCTGGGGTTGCTGCCGGAGGAGGTGGTGGCTCGGCGGCCCGCCTTGTTGCAACTTAAAGCGTGGATGCGGCGCTGGCAGGCCAAATTTCAGACAATTCCCGCTTTGCTGCAACAGGCAGAATCATTACTGGCCCAAGAAACGGATATGGCCGCTGGTGGGAGCATCCATCCCGATATTTTGCGCGGTGAACGAGACGCCTTGCGCGGCGAAATGGCCTTCCTCCAAAATGCGTTTGATCATAGCCTGGCTTACACCCAATCCGCGCTAGACCGCCTGCCGCGCCATTACTTTTATGCGCGTGGCCTGGCTGCTTTGTTCCAGTTGCTGTCGCAGCGATATCTGGGAATGACGGAATCTGCCCTGCGTCAGTTGAATGACTGGCTGGATGATGAGCAATTGCAGCAGCACACGTTTCGCTTTTTGCTGCTGCTGGCAGCTGGCGGCATTTACGGCTCGGCCGGCGACTTGAAGCGCCTGGAGCAGGCAGGCCAGTTCTTGTTGACGTTGGGGCTGGCCGAAAAGAATCCGCTTGGCGTCACCTGGGCGCATCATTTCTTAGGCCACGTCTATTACCATTGGAACCGCCTGGATGAAGCATACGCCCACTGGTCGGCCGTGCCGGAATGGCGCTATCAGGCCAATTTCCGTGTCTACCACGAAGCGATGCTGGGTCTCGCCCTGCTGCACCATACGCAGGGCGAGGAGGCGCAGGCGCGGCACACGTTGGACACGCTGACGCAAGCGCTGTTGGAGATGAACCAGGTTCAATTTGCCCCAGAAGTGGAGTCGTTTCGCGCCCGCCTGGCGCTGCTGCGCGGAGATGTGGGCGCGGCTGTGCATTGGGCGCAGACCGACACGCAGCCGGCGCGGATGCCGCTCTATTTTTGGGAAGCCAGTGAGTTGACCCGCGTGAAGGTGCTTATGGTTCAGGAAACGGCCGTTACCCATCAAGAAGCCGCCCATTTGTTAACCACCTGCCAGCAATACGCCGAGCAGACGGCCAACATTTGGCTTCTCATCCAGATTTGGGCGCTGTGGGCGCTGCTGGCGCAGACGCAAGGCCAGGCAGAAGAAGCCCTGGCCGCCGCCGAACAGTCTGTGCGCCTGGCCGAACCGGGTGGCTACCTGCGCCTGTTTGTGGAACTGGGGGCAGAGATGGCCGCTTTGCTGGCGCAGGTGGCAGAGCGTGGCGTTGCTCCCGCTTACATCGGCCGTATTCTGGCCGTTTTCCGTGCCGCCCAACTGCCGGAACTCGAGACGCTGACCGGACGAGAATTGCAGATTTTAGCCCTGTTGCCGCAAGGATTGTCCGACAAGGAGATTGCCGCACGGCTGGTCCTCTCTGTGCTGACGGTGAAGAAACACAACCGCCATATCTACCAAAAGCTGGGCGTAAACGGCCGTCGTCAGGCCATCGCCAAAGCGAAAACGCTGAACCTCCTCCCTTAAATACTCCCAATATACTCCTTCCCGCCCTTCCAACCGACGCCGGTCTTCATTATGATTCAGTCATGGTTCAGCATAAATTGACGATGCATGAAACGGCCGTCTACCGCATTCGTTTTCAGGGTGCATTCGATGAGTCCTGGCTGCAAGACCTCGGCGCAGAGTGGGCTATCCAATTCAACGACGACAGCACGGCCGTTAGCACCACAATTACCGGCGTCATATGCGACCAGGCCGCTCTAATCGGTTTGTTGAGCAGTCTGTACAATGTGGGGCTGCCCCTGCTGGAAGTCGAATGCCTGGAAATGAAAGCTGGGCAACCATGCTTTACTGACAGTAAGTAGGATCAACAAAAACACGGCAACAAGGAGAATGTATGTCAAACGTAAAAGAAGCAACAGAATTTACGACCGCTGCGAACCGAACCCTGCTTGAGACATTGCCCTGGGACGATACACAAGATTTCATGGCTTCGCGCCAGGGTTTTATCGCCACGCTGGACGATCCCGCTATTCGAGATGAAAACGGCCGGCCTGTCTGGGACCTCAGTGCCTACCCCTTCCTCGAAGAAGAGACCGCTCCGCCCAGCGTCAACCCCAGCTTGTGGCGGCAGTCCCGCCTCAACGCCAACGATCACGGCCTTTTCAAAGTCACCGACGGCATTTATCAGATTCGCGGCTTCGATCTATCCGTCATGAGCATCATCCAAACCGACAGCGGTTATCTGGTGGTAGACCCGCTGTTAACTCCGCGTACCGCCGCAGCAGGCATGGATCTGGTCTACCACCACCTCGGCCGCAAACCCATCGTCGCCGTCATCTACACCCACAGCCACATTGACCATTGGGGCGGCGTGAAAGGGGTCATTTCCGAGGCCGACGTGCAGTCCGGTCAGGTGAAGGTCATCGCTCCAGACCATTTTATGGAATACGCCATCAGTGAAAACGTCATCGCCGGTAATGTGATGAGCCGCCGCGCCAGCTACATGTATGGCAATCTACTGCCCAAAGCCCCCACAGGGCAGGTGGGCGCCGGTCTGGGGCAGACGACTTCATCCGATCTCCCCACCCTCATCGGGCCAACCGACACCATCACCCACACCGGCCAGAGAATGATCATAGACGGGCTGGAAATCGAGTTCCAACTGACCCCCGGCACGGAAGCCCCGGCCGAAATGAACTTCCTTTTCCCCCAACACCGCGCCTTGTGCATGGCGGAAAACGTCTCGCACAATATGCACAACCTCTACACGTTGCGCGGGGCGCAGGTGCGCAACCCCAAAGTGTGGGCGCATTACATTGACGAGGCGATTGAGATGTTTAACGGCCGTTACGACCTCATCTTCTCCTCGCACCACTGGCCCACCTGGGGGGCGGAAGCCGGCGTGGAATACTTGAAGAAGCAGCGCGACATGTACAAATATCTGCACGACGAGACCATGCGCCTGGCCAATCAGGGCTACACCCTACTGGAAATCCCGGAAATCGTCGAGAGCCAACTCCCGGCCGACCTGTTCAATGCCTGGTACAACCGGGGCTACTATGGCACGGTCAGTCACAACGTCAAAGCCGTCTACCAGCATTATCTGGGCTTCTTCGACGGCAACCCCGCCACCCTGCATCCGCTGTCCCCACAAGACGCCGGGCAAAAATATGTCGAATTTATGGGCGGGGCGGAAAACCTGCTGGCGAATGCGCGAAAATCGTTCGCCAAGGGTGAATACCGCTGGGTAGCGCAAGTCGTCAACCACCTCGTCTTTGCCGACCCGGACAACGCCGCCGCCCGCGACCTGCAAGCCGATGCCCTGGAGCAGCTAGGCTATCAGGCGGAATCCGGCCCCTGGCGCAACTTCTACCTCAGCGCCGCCAAAGAGCTGCGTGATGGCGTGCTGGACCTGAGCGCGCCCAAGACGGCCAGCCCGGACGTGATCAAGGCGATGTCGCTGGATATGTTTTTCGACCTGCTGGCGGTGCGCCTCATCGGCCCCAAAGCGGCGGGTAAGAAGCTGGTCTTCAATGCCAGTTTTACCGACACCGGCGAGCAATATTTGTTGGTGGTCGAAAACTGCGTTCTGAACTACGCTAAAGGCAAGCAGTCCGATCAGGCCGACGCTACCCTCACCATGACTCGCGCCGCGCTGGACGAGATCGCCTTGGGTGAAGCCACCCTGGCCGATAAAGCAGCAGCGGGTGAAGCCCACGTAGAAGGCAGCCGCGAAAAACTTGTCGAGTTCCTGTCTCTGCTAGACAACTTTGAATTCTGGTTTAACATCGTCACGCCGTAATGCGCAACTGATGCGCAAATGATGCGTGAAGCGTGATGCGTGACCAAAGAGATCTCACGCATCACGCTTCACGTTTTAGATCAAACCCTACGCAATTTCAGAGACCCAAAAGGTGTTCTATGAGTGACGTACTTGTTGATCTCCTGCCTGTGATAGTGGGCGCGGCCGTCGTGCCGCTTTATCCCATCATCGTGATGACGGTGTCGTTCATTTTTTGGCTGCGGTTCTCCTACAAGGGGACCACTGGTCTTCTTCGATGATAACCGATGCTGGAATATGGATCACACTGCTGTTTCCGGCTTGGGTACTGCTCGTGAGTGTCTATGTACTCCTCCAGAGCCATCGTGAACAGATGCCGGTAACTGTGCAAGGTGAAGAATGAACAAACTTTCGACAAACCTGGACCTGCCCATGGACCGTAATCACTTTGTGGCCGACGCCATTGCCGGGCTTACCTTTGCGGTGGTCAATGTGCCGCAGGCGATGGGTAACGCCGTGTTGGCAACGGTGAACCCGGTTGCCGGGCTGTATACCTTGATGATTGCGACGCCAGTGGGGGCGCTTTTTACCGGTTCGGTCTTTATGAACGTGTCAACCACCGGGGCGTTGTCGGTGGCAGCGGGGGATGCGCTGGTAAATTACAGCGGCGACCAAAAGACAACGGCATTGATCACACTGGCGCTCCTAATCGGCGCGTTTCAACTGGCAGCGGGGTTACTCAGGCTGGGCAGCCTGATCCGGTTTGTCTCCCAATCTGTGATGACCGGTTTCATTACCGGCATCGCCTTGCTGATCATCCTGGGCGCCATACCTGACCTGACCGGCTATGCCAGCCCGTTCAACAGTGAATTCCTCAAGTTGGCAGACACGATACTCAATCTTAACCGATTCGAGCCAGTGACGTTTGTCTTAGGACTTTTGACAATTGCGTTGATTGTTGGCTTGGGCTTTACCTCTGCCCGCAAGTTCTCGATGGTTCTGGCGCTCGGCGTGGTGACGCTGTTAGGCGTGGGAATTACGGCCGTTATGGGAGAAGCGGTGTTTGTGACGGTTGGCGACATTACCGCCATTCCCCGGTCGCTGCCGCGACCCGCTTTACCTGACCTGCTCATGATTCCGGCGCTGATCATGCCGGCTCTGGCGATTGGCATTATCGGTCTGGTTCAGGGCGCGGGGGTCAGCCAGAGCTATCCCAACCCGGACGGCAAGTTTCCGGATGTATCAAGAGATTTCACAGGGCAGGGGATTGCCAATATGGCTACCAGTTTCTTCACCGGGATTCCAGGCGGCGGTTCGATGTCGGGAACGGCCGTTACTGTTAATGCCGGCGCCAGATCACGCTGGGCCAACATCCTGGCTGGGTTTTTTGTCATCCTGATTGTGCTGCTGTTTGCCGGAGCCGTTAAGTTGATCCCCATGAGCGCGTTGGCCGGGCTGCTGATTGTCGTCGGGTTTCAGAACCTCCAGCCCCAGCAAATCTTGATGGTGTGGCAAACCGGACGAGTGGCGCAGACCGCAATGATTTTGACGCTGATGGCGACATTGGCGATGCCACTGCAATATGCCATCGTGATCGGCGTCGCCATTTCGATCATGATGCACGTATTCCGCTCCTCTAACCAACTGCGCGTGGTCGAGTTTGTGCCGGTTGAGGGTGGCTTTCCCATCGAGCAGCCCGCGCCTCTTAAGCTGGCCGATCATGAGGTGACGCTGCTCTACACCTACGGCAGCGTATTCTTCGCGGCGGCGGCCACTTTTGAAAAAAACCTGCCCAATGCCGACGACGCCAAAGAGGCGGTTGTCATCATCATTCTGCGCGGCCAGCCAGAAGTGGGCAGCACCTTCATCGGTGTACTGCGCCGTTATGCCACTACTTTGCAGGCAAACGGCGGCCGCCTCATGCTGACCGCCGTCAATCCACGTCTACGGTATCAGTTGGAGAAAACAGGCACCCTGGCGCTCATTGGTGAAGAAAATGTGTTCATGGAGCAGGCACAAATCGGTGTGGCTATGAATGAGGCGCTGGCGTCAGCCCATGCCTGGTTGGAGACGGTGAAGCCGCCTAAGCTAGATGATTAATTTATTTATTTCCTCTGGAGACGCCGGAACCAGATTATAGGGCTGATTGTCGAAAGAGAATCGTTAAACAGATAAGGAGAAAGTTCGTATGACAACATTAACCGTTTGGAAATTTGATGACCCCATGGGGGCGCAAGATGCGCTCAATAAGCTTGTTGAACTGTCGAAGCAGCATTTGATCCAGATCAACGATGCGGCCGTGGTGTCGTGGGCAGAGGGTAAGAAAAAACCCAAGACCCACAACTATGGCAGCATGACCGGACAGGCGGCCCTCTCTGGCGCGTTCTGGGGAATGCTGTTCGGCCTCATCTTCTTTGTGCCGTTTTTTGGCATGGCCATAGGCGCAGCGGCCGGTGCGTTGACGGGCAAGTTTGCCGACTACGGCATCAACGACAACTTCATCAAGGAAGTGCGCGATCAGGTGACGGAAGGCACATCGGCGCTCTTTTTGATGACCAGCGGCGCGGTGCAGGATCGCGTGGCTGAGGCATTCCAGGGCGTTTCGGCTGAGTTGATTCAATCCAATTTGACGAATGAACAGGAAGCACAGTTGATGGAAGATTTTGGCGAGTAACGGCCGTTACTTGCCACCCAAATACTAGCTAATGACCCGCAGTAGGGATCAATCCAATACCCTACTGCAGGCTAACTCTTTAAAGAGAGTGGAGGTAAAACCATGCCAGGTAAAGGACGACGAGAACAACGCCAGGAAGAACGCGCCACTTTTGGCCGACGCGGGACAGCTACCCGCTACAGAATGCGGCAGAAATTGGTTGCCTTTGGCGATGATTTCTGGATAGAGGATGAGAACGGTCAGCGTGCTTTCAAGGTAGATGGCAAAATGCTGCGTGTGCGCGACACGCTCTTTTTTGAAGATATGCAAGGGCAGACTGTGTGCAAAATTCAGGAGAAGTTGCTGCGTGTCAAAGATACCATGACGATTGAGGGGCCAAACGACGAGCGACTGGCTACCGTCAGAAAAGCATTAATCACCCCTCTGCGTGACCGTTGGGTGGTGAAAATTGGTGACGGCCCTGATCTAAACGTGCAGGGCAATCTCCTGAGCCTCGAATACACCATTGGCGAGGGCGGGAACAAGATCGCCGAAGTCTCCAGAAAGTGGTTTCGTATAGCCGACACGTATGGCGTACAGATTGAACCGGGGCAAAATGATATTGTGATTTTGGCAGTTACCGTAGCCATTGATATGATGGCGCATGATTAGTCGGTGGCAGGGCTGACGACTTATCCCGTTACAAAAGGTAAAAATAGGTGAAAAAATGCATAAGAGATTGGTTTTTTTGATGCTACCCGCTTTATTGAGTCTGGCGTTCTTCACGGCCTGCGCCCCCGCTGGTGATGCCGGCGGAGATAACCTGCCCGGAAGCAGTTGGAACCTGACAACGCTAAACGGCAATGCTCCTGTGGCCGGCACATCCATTACGCTAAATTTTGATGACAATTTGGCCGCTTTTGGTACAGACGGCTGCAACAACTACCGCACATCCACCACCGTTGACGGCGAAAATATTGAATTTGTGCAATCTGGTGCGGCGACGATGATGGCTTGTGAAGAGCCGATTATGACCCAGGCCACCGCATTCATGGACGCATTACTGGGGGCAGAAACCTTCACGGCTACAGAAACAGAGCTGGTGCTGATGGACAGCACAGGCGCCCAGGTGGCGACTTTCGCGGTGGCCAGCCAGGGGTTGAGCGGTACATCCTGGATCGTCACGAACTACAACAACGGCCGTGAAGCTGTGGTTGGCGTTATCACCGACACGGAATTGACAATCAGCTTCGGTGACGATGGTCAAATCAGTGGTACGGCCGGTTGCAACAACTACTTTGGCTCCTACGAAGCCGACGCCGATGCGGGAACCCTCACCATCAGCGAAGTTGGCTCAACCATGATGGCCTGCGAAGGACCAGAAGGCATTATGGAACAAGAGCAAGAATTTCTGGCTGCGTTAGCCACGGCCGCCACGTACTCCATTCAAGGCAACACACTGCAAATACGCACCGCCGATGATGCTTTGGCGTTGATGGCGAATCAAGCACCGTAAAGTTTCAGTTGGGGTTTGATGGTTGGGCTTGGTTATCCAACCATCAAACCCATTTCTCATGCCATGTCTACCAGAAGGCCCTCGCGGCCGTTAACTCTTCCCGTTTATTCCCCTCACCATACCAAACTTGCTGCATAACTGGTTTGTCCTAACCAGATATAACCCTGATCATAACTTTTGATAGAGGACGGCCGTACCCCCTTTACCCTATCCTGTGAGCATGGTTCACCGCTGATCACCAGGGTGATCGCGGTAAGGAGAAGGAAGATGTCTGAGCAGGATAAGTTTGAACAGGTGAATGAATCACAAGACAGCTACCCCTCACGCCGCGAACGGCGTGCACAACGTCGCGCTGACCGGCAGGCGGGTGGCTTCGGCTGGTTCGCCGGGTTGATTCTCATTGTTATTGGCGGTCTCTATTTGCTGCACGATGCAGGATATTTGCCCGCATTGACCAATTGGTGGGCGCTCTTCCTGCTGCTGCCGGGTGCAGGTGTCTTATCGGCGGCTTTAGGCGCTTACCGGCAAAATGGCGGCCATTGGACGTCAGATGTACTTGGTTTATTGTTGTTCAGTTTGTTGTTTTTTGGGATGACGGCCGTGTTCCTTTTTGGACTCAACTTTGGCTGGCTGTTACCTCTGTTTTTGATTGCAGCCGGTTTGTTGTTGCTCTTCAGCCCCAAACTGGCCCAGCGGTAAGATGCATTGGGATGGAGAAAGATTGCCAGCCGTTAGCGCACGGATAGGTATTCTTATGCCGCCGGCCTTATGATCTTCAACAAATAACAGGCATTTCACAACGTGAAATGCTATGAAAACAGGAGAAATGATGCGTACTAAAACTTTCTTTTCGATGATCTTGTTGGCCCTATTGGCCACCTCTTTAGCAGCCTGCAATGGGTTGCCAGGGCGCGTAGGGGATTCAGAAATTGTGTCCGGCTCTGGCAATGTGGTGACGGAAACGCGGGAGGTGAGTGGATTTACGGCCGTGACCCTGCAAGGTTTTGGCGAAGTCATTATTGACCAGAATGGCAGCGAGTCGCTCACCATTACGGCCGACGACAACTTCCTGCAACATGTGATAACGGAGGTAAGAGGTGACACCCTGTTCATCAGAAATACAGAGGGTGTTGTCTTTACGGACATCACCGAGCTGACCTTTCACATTGACGCGGCTGCCCTTGATTCGGTGGAATTGTCCGGCGCGGGCAGCATGAACATTAGCAACCTGGATACAGATACGTGGCAAGTGAAATTGCCAGGCGCGGGCAGCATCACCGTCTCCGGGCAGGCGACGGAACAAACGGTGGAATTAAGCGGCGCGGGCAGTTACCAAGCCGCTGAACTGGTAAGCCAGGAGGCCACCATCAAAAGCAGCGGCGCAGGTACGGCCGTTGTCCAGGTGAGTGACAGTTTGGATGTGACCATAGATGGGTTGGGCCATGTGGAATACATTGGCGACCCAGAGGTCACGCAAGAAATCAACGGGGTGGGCAGTGTACGGCCACGGCCGTAACCCATCCCAGGAGGTAGTTTGGCCATGTTTCGTTCCATTTTCCTATTGTTACTCTTTTTGCTGTTGGTGAGTTGTACGGCCGTTGGTGAAGCCGAACCGTCCGGGAATATGACGGACGATATGCAAAACGTGGCCGTCATCTGGCCGGGCGCCGATGAATCGGTAGACGCGCAGCCGGTGCTGCAATGGGAAGCGTTCCCGGAAGCGGCCCAATACCAGGTCATCATCGTTAACGGCGACACGAATGAGACGGTTTTCACGCAAAAGACCACCGAGATGGTGATGCCGGTGATGCCGCCATTGCCGGGCGGTGTTCGCTACACCTGGACGGTGCAGGCCCAAGACGCCAACGGCGAGGTGATGGGCGAAGTACATAGCTTTTTCCGGGTGAAAGATGGGTTGACGGCCGTGTGGCCCGCCAACGGTGAATCGGTAGACAGTAAGCCCATCCTACAATGGGAAGCCTTCCCCGGCGTCAGCCAATATAATGTCATCGTCGTTGATGATGATGCCTACCCGCCGGCCGTAGTCTTTGACCAGTTGACGGCCGAAACAATGATGGAAGTCACACCCGCGCTCGAACTCGGCAGCTTTAGCTGGACGGTACGGGGGATTGATGAAGAAGGCGGCATCCTGGCCGAATTGAACAGCCAGTTTTTGGTCAAGGCGCTTATGCAAATAGTAGAACCGGCCAACCTGGCGACCACATCGGCCACACCCGCTTTGAGTTGGCAGCCGTTTACCGGCGCCGTGAGCTATCAGGTTGTGCTGTTGGACGATGATGCCTATCCACCAGTGGTTATGGCCGATGAAGAAACCAAAGAAACCACCTTTGCCGTCACCACGGCCCTGGAACCGGGCAGCTACAGTTGGACGGTCTGGGCCAAAGATGCCAACGGTACAGTCATCGCCGAAGCCAATAATCAATTTATGGTAGAGAAGTAACGCGATTTGGAAAATCGCGCTACTTCTCTGTAGGAGGAAAATCATGAAACGTAATCGTGCAAATCTGGTCTGGGGCATTATCCTCATCCTGTTTGGCGGCTTTTACCTGCTGCAAACGATGGGGTGGCTTCCCGAATTTGGACCGCTGGTCTGGAGCGGGATTTTCGCGGCGGCCAGCATCCTTTTCCTGGTCACATACCTGTTGAATGGCTGGCAGGCCTGGGGCTGGTTGTTTCCCACCAGCATCTTTGCCGGGCTGGCCATCGTCTTGTTCCTGGCGGATAGAGAAGCAGAGGGCGTCTGGATTGGCGGTTTGTTCATGGCTTCGGTAGGGCTGCCCTTCTGGCTGGTCTTTGCCATTGACCGGAAGGCCAATTGGTGGGCGCTCATTCCGGGTTGGGTGCTGGCGGTGTTGACGGCCGTCATCCTGCTCAGCGAAACCATTTCCGGTGAACTGATCGGGTCGCTGGTCATGTTTGGCATTGGCCTGCCCTTCCTGGCAGTCTACCTGGTCAATCGGGCGAATTGGTGGGCGCTCATTCCCGCCGCCATCTTGTGCGGCCTGGGTGTACTGCTGCTGTTTGTCAATCAGGCGCCGGATACCTGGATTGGCGCTTTCATGCTGCTGATGATCAGCCTGCCTTTCCTCTTTGTCTTCGTCCGTGTGCCCAAACAGTGGTGGGCCATCATCCCTGGCGGCATTTTGTTGACGTTGGCAATTGTCACATTGCTCGCCGGAGCGGTGGAGGCGGAATCGTGGGGTGGGCGTTTGCTGGCGCTGGTGACGTTTTGGGGCACGGCCGTGCCCTTCATCTACCTCTGGCTGCGGCGTGAGGTGTACCCCACCGATTGGGCCAAATATCCGGCAGCGGCCCTGCTGCTGTTAGGCGTCATCGCGCCGTTTGTGGAGGAAGTACCGGGAGGTATGCTGGCGATTATCTTGATCCTGGTTGGTGGTTGGCTGCTGCTGGATACAGCGATGCACCCCAAAACGTGATTACGGGCTAATTGTAACCGGGTTATCGTAATAATGGGGTAGTATCTGGAACCAGCTACTGCCAATTTGCAGCGGCACGCTATTATCTGCGGCATCGACAAAGGTAAACATATCACTGCGATTTTCGCGCAGCCAGGTAGCAGAAAACAGTTTCCCGTCTCGTAAAATAAGGGCGTCCCCCTGGCCCCAAATCTGAATTTCAATTGGCCAACCAGAGCAAATGCCCTCGCTGTGAGTAATACAGATTGATTTGTCTGGTTCATGAACGGCCGTCAGTAGAATGACATTGGCCGCGCTGATTTGTTCTCCGTTATTGGCGTCAATTGTTGGCTCACCATCGGCCCAGCGCCAGTAACGGCCGTTTGCTGGAGCGTAAACCCATTCTACCAGGGTATACGTATCGTAAGCCACTTCAATCCGGTTAGCTGCCACACCCCCCGGCGGTGGTAAACTGCTAAACGTCATCCAGGCGGTAAATTCGGGCGGTCGATCTTCCCCATGGGCCGCAATGGCCTGCCACAATCCAGCCGGGTCTGCATGGAGAGTATGTTCCCAGGGTTTGTCCTCTTCCGTACGATAAAAACCAACCTCGTGAGAACGCAAAAGGCGGTCACCAATGTCGGATCCGTGCAGCCGCTGCGACACTACCGGATGGGCCCCAGACATCGCCAGGGCGGCATCATACATGGCAGGCAACTCCTTATCGATAAGCCGCGCACTGCGTATCGGGCCAATGTCTGTCGGCGTCTGGCTGTAAAAAATAGCGGTAAAGCGGGTAATGTCTGCCTCTGTCACGTGCTCAAATACCAAATCCGCCTGGCTCAGTCCATTTTGAGGGCGCGCATAACTTGGCGGACTGTTAGAGACTTTGACAGCCAGCGGTCGCCGTAGCAAATTGCCTGGTTCGGCCACAACTTCCCCGGTCAACGGGTTGCGATCGGTACCAAAATCATCCGGACCGGAAAGCATCAACGCCAGCACAGTTGGCGTAGGGGGTATGGTGGGTATTGTGATGGCGGTGGGAAACAGTGTGGCCGTCTCTGTCGGCTCGGCTGTCGGTTGTGGGGTAAAGGTTGGCACGATAGTTGGGCCGGGTAAAGTTGATTGCGCAGAAATGGTAGAAACAAGGGTGGGCAACGGCCGTTCCTCCAATCCGTCACAAGCGACCAACGTGGTCATGAATCCGATGAACCCCAACAAAAAAAGTGTGGACAACATTTTGCTAAACATCACTGCATTGTATCTGAATCCCGTTAGGTGCAAAAACTTCATCAGCCCGGATTTAAGGGCAACGTTCTGATCCCGGCTGTGAAAAAAATCGTGAATTTATATGTTTTGATGCTGTTGCAGAGTAGGGGTAGCAGAAAACAGGAAGATAGCTCAGCCAAATAATGCTGCATGACTGCCTGTCCTGGCAAGTTGTAGTTCATCATTATCGATGGTCCCACAAGAGCATGATCCCGATACCACTCATCCAATGGCTCTTGAGTGACAAGTTGAGTAATGATCATCTCTAATTGAGATAGGTTCAAGCCTTGACGTCGCAAACGCTTGATATTAGCCTGGTCAGTTGCGGCCTGCACTGAGCTTGTCGAAGTGCGGTTTCACGTCCGAGGTCGTCAGGCTGCGGCGGCTCGTTCCTCGCACGCCCTCTGCCAGACGAATCACCGCAATCAGCTGAGGCAGCAAACGGCCGTTTTCCTCCCACGTCCTCATATCATATTGGTCAAAATGGTACGCATCCGCCACCAGATCCACCATCAAAAGCAGCGGCGCAGGTACGGCCGTTGTCCAGGTGAGTGACAGTTTGGATGTGACCATAGATGGGTTGGGCCATGTGGAATACATTGGCGACCCAGAGGTCACGCAAGAAATCAACGGGGTGGGCAGTGTACGGCAACGGCCGTGACCCATCCCAGTATGCTGGCGATTATCTTGATCCTGGTTGGTGGTTGGCTGCTAGAGGCGGCGCGCCATCCCAAATTGAAAGGGTAATCTCAGGTGCAGCCCTTATCCCCTATTCACGTTATTTACCCGGTAAGGTAGGGTATATCCCCATTTTAGTGACGGCCGTTTACTCGCATACTAAAGTTAAAGGTGTAGCCGGAGCTGCAAAATGCCACTGCATTCGAGATGTTGGAGGAAATGCGCATGACGCACCCCCAGACAAATTTGAAGAAGCTAGAAGTGAACACACGGCATGAAGCGGCTCTATTTTCAAAATGCACGCGCAGCAAACAATGACTGTGGGTGTGTAAGCGAGGCGAGAATGAACGTGGTAACAGGCCTATTTACAGCCGAGGAAACGGCGGCAGTGGTGAACTACTTAACAGAAAATGGATTTCCACCCGATCGTCTTTCGGTAATATCCTCCCCTATGGAGCTGCCAGCATATCTTGAAGGGGAGCCAGAACAGGCGGCGGCAGCGGGTGCGGTGCTGGGGGCCGTAGCCGGGGGCACTATAGGGGCTTTAACCACCCTGGCAGCATCGGCGGCACCTGGTTTTCGGGCCTTGCCGATTATAGTGGGTGCTGAGCCGCTGCTTGTGTTTGGGTTGATGACCACGGCCGTAGGTAGCGCGGTGGGTGGTTACCTGGGCAGCCTCTACAGTGTGCGGGCTGATAGTGAACCACAAATTGACGTGGTCAAGTTATTGGAATCCGGGCATATCATTTTGGTGGTAACGACGGAAGGGGAGGGGAAAGCGGAAACGGCCGTATCGCTTATGCAGCAGCTTGGCGGCCAACAAATCGAAATCCATCCTCTTCCTACCGAAAACGACGAAAAAGGAAAGGCCGTTACTGATCATCATGTGTAACGGCCCTTAACATAAACTTTTCATTTTATAAAAGAAATATGCCCACCTGTTAGCTCTTTAGCTCCGGTGGGCATATTTCTTTTGTGATTTAAACTACAGATATCAGGAAAGTGTGGTTGCCAGGTTTACTCGCTACGGCGCCTTGCCCATAAGCCAAATTTGGTAATGAGGGCCATGACCACCAGGCCGGCCGTACCGACCAGCACCCAGATCTTGTGCTCTACAATCCAACTGTCGCCATAATTTTCTTGTATGTACTCTACGAACCGATCTTTTTTATCGGCCAGTTGGGGCAGTTCTTCGTTAGAAATCTGGTCCCATTGTTCCTGAACCATTCCTTTTGCCTGTCCCACTTTCTCCTTGAACATGTTTTGTTTCTCTTCGACTTTTGCATTTAAGGTTGTCATCTGTTTCACTCCTTTCTTAAGGTAATCAGCCAACAATTTCTTCAATCTGAGCGTACAGTTTGTTCCTAGCATATGGGCGGCGGCTCTATTGCTAAATAGACAGTGGTACAGGCATTGGGTATAGATATGGGTATAGACAATTCTGGACGTGAGTTCCGGCGCGAGTTTGGGGTACAGAAAACGTATGACCTCCAATTGTACCTATGATATATCGGCTTATCAGGTTTCCTGGTTATATAGTGGGGCTTATAGCGCTCCCAACCATTGAGCAAACTCAAATAATTTTTGAACGAGATCAATTGATGCGGTGAGTGCTAACTTTTTATTCC
>JAHDWK010000004.1:0-88437 GCA_023382655.1 Anaerolineae bacterium
GGAGTTGCGCTCTCCGCGAATTCCTGCCCTTCAGGTTTCCTGAGCGAAAGTCCTACATACACATCTTGAGCTGGCAAATCCCATAACTGTGTTGTTACATCAGCATGGTTATTAACAACAATAGTATCGTCCGTTAAAAAATCAATCCGTCCCGCCTCAACTGGTAAAGAATCCAATTGTTGCCCATTCAGCAAGTCCCAAAGAATGAGTTCTTTGCCATTGCTGCTCAGGAACATCAGCTCATCAGGAGAAATCGAGGCCCATCGTACATGCCATTGAGAGACTTGGCTAATGAGGCGCAGCTGTTTAGCATCCCATATTTGTAAAACGCCATCGGAAAGAACATAAAATTTTTCGCCACTGTCAGAATAAGCAAGTTCGCTTCCACGTATATCTGTGACTACTTTGCATCCACTTAGGCCAAAGCGCACATCAAGTGATTGGCATGTGCCCATCAATGTAAGCAAATAGCCACAGCCTAGTATCAAACACAATATTAGTAAGAATAAAAACCCACCAAACGAACGTTGAAGTTGCATACTATGCCCCATCAAATAACTCACAAAAATAACCATTGGTGCCAGTTCACATTAATAAACTGACACCAATCGTGTTGTCCCCTTGCTCCGGCGCGGTCTTCTGCTGGCGGCTGCGGCCGCCTCTCAGCCCGAAGGGATGCTTTCCAGGCCGTTGCCTGCCGCACCAGCCCTTTGCTCACCGGGTTGTCATGGATATACTGCATTTGGGAGTGGCGGCTTTAGCCGGTAGCGTTACGGCTAAAGCCACCACTCCGGGAACTTACTTCTAAACGTTTGTTTAGGCCAATAAAAACTCATCCATTGCCGCAAACAGCGTTTCCAGGTCGGCCATGTGCAGGTCGCCCATGTGGGCGATGCGGAATGTTTTGCCTTTGAGCGCGCCATAACCGTTGGAGATGATCATGCCGCGTGTACGCAGGAATTTGTTGAGGGCGGAGATGTCTATTTCGCGGTTATTCACGGCCGTTGTCACCGTCGTAGATTCATACCCTGGTGCGGCAAACAGGGGGAATCCTTTGCTCTTAACCCAGGCAATCGTACGGTCACGCATCGCCACATGCCGGGTGATGCGCGCTTCCACCCCTTCGGCCAATATCCGGTCTAGCTGCACGTCGGCCGCATACAACAGCGAGACGGGTGTGGTGGCCGATGTCTGGTGTTTCTGCAAGAACTTGTTCATATCAATAAAGTCGAAGTAGAAACCACGATGGGGCACGGTTTTGGCTTTGTCCATTGCCCGTTGCGAGACGGCACAAAAGGCCAGACCGGGCGGCAGGGCAAACGCTTTCTGGCTGGAGGTAAACAACACGTCCAGATCCCACTCGTCAAAGGGCAGGTACGCGCCAGAGAGACTGCTCACCGCATCCACAATGATGATGATGTCATCTCCATTGGGCAGGGCGCGGATGGCTCTGGCAATTTCCCCCACCGGGCTGGCGACGCCGGTGCTGGTTTCGTTGTGCGCCAGGGTGATGGCGTCAAATTCACCGCTGGCCAGGCGTGTGGCTACCGGCTCCGGCAAGATCGCCTGGCCCCATTCCACTTCGTAAATTTCATTGGCTTTGCCATTGGCGGCGGTGATTTCAGCCATGCGCTGGCTGAAAGCGCCATTAACGCAGTTCAGCACTTTTTTGTTGACGGTATTGCGCACGGCGCCTTCCATAAAACCGGTGCCGGTGGCCGCCGCAATGAGGACGGGCTGGCCGGTCATAAAGACCTGCTGCAACTTTGGCTCGACGCTGGCGATGAGATCGGTACATTCCGGCATCCGATGGCCGGTCATCCATTTGCCCTGGGCATCCAGTATTTCGGGGAGAACCTCAGTTGGTCCCGGAATGAACAGCTTGATATGTGGCGTTGATTGCCTGAAAGAATTTTGATTCGAGTTTGTCATGGTTAAAACTTAAAGCTCCTGTTTGAATGAGTTGGACTCCTTTTTCAAAAATCGCGTGATGGGGGGTGCCTTGTAAGCGGCGGCCAACCGATGGCCCGGCAGCCAGCAGCAGCAGGGGGGCCAGGCTGGGTGTGTGTAAAAAGACCGGCGCTTCCTGGCGCACCCGCGCCCGTTCTACCACACCGCCGTAACCAACAAAGAGGTCTACGGCATTGCCTGCCAGCAGGTCGCTGCTGCCGTCGCCGATGAGCAGGCTGCGGCCCGAAGTAACTTTGGGTTGGCCGGGCGCTGCTTCCGGTTCGCCGTGTTGTTCCCCCAATAACTCCCGCACAATCTGGGCCTTGCCATCGCTGATGGTGAGTGCGCCTTCTTCATAATCCAGGTAACAGCCCGATTCTGGCGCATCGGCGTCGGTGGGCGGCGCTTCCCACCAACGCCCGGCCAACCGATTGTAGTCTACATGCACCGCGCGTATATGGTCGCGGGGGACGCCCAGGTGGACGCCAAATTCGGCCACCGGCTCGGCCAGCCCGCCACTGATGATGTAGACCTGGTGGCCTGACGCTTGCAGAGCGGCAATCACTTCCCGCGCATCTTCGACGATATGCCGTTTGTATATGCGCCGGATTTCCCGTATTTGCTCTTGGGTGGGTTTGATGGCTTGCAGCCGCTTGGCGTATACGTCGGCCAGGTCCAGTTTGCCGTCCATGGCGGCGTTAGTCAGAACTTCCACGCGCCACTTTTTGCCGGCCATTTCGGCCAGGATGTCTATGCCTTCTACGGCCGTCAGCGTAGAATCGCAGTCAAAAAAAATATGTTCGTAGGGAGGCCAGCGCATAATTGAGTGTCCATGTGTTTATATGTTCCGGTAAACACATCTTAAGTTTATCATGGTGGATTGTAACGGGTAGGGGGGACATTGACAAAAGTTTCACAATCGGTTTGGTCAGATTGGTAGGGGTTTTAACTCTTTGGTAAACTTGGCCCATGCCTGCTGTACAAATTCGTCAATTTATGGAAAAACATCGCCCGGAAATGGTTGATTTTCTGGCGGCGTTGGTGCTGGCCGAATCACCGTCCTCGGAGCCGGAAACCCAGGTGGGGGTACAAACCCTGCTGCGCGAAGCCCTGTCGCGTCTGGATTATGAGGTCACGCATCTACCCGGCCAACAGACAGGGGGGCATTTGCTGGCCCAACCACGACATGTTGATCCGGCCCAGCCGCAACAGCTTTTAGTAGGGCACTGTGACACGGTTTGGCCGCTGGGTACGTTGCGCGAAATGCCGCTGAAGATTGAAGAAGACAAGATGCACGGGCCGGGTGTGTATGACATGAAAGGGGGGTTGACGCAGATGGTGTTTGCCTTGCGGGCGCTGCGGGAGTTGGGTTTGCCCACGGCCGTCACGCCCATCTGCTTCATCAACTCCGACGAAGAAATTGGCAGCCCAGAATCTACGCCCCACATTGAGGCGTTGGCGCAGCAGGTGTGCCGGGCGTTGATTTTAGAACCGGCGCTGGGTCCGACCGGTAAGTTGAAAACGGCGCGTAAAGGGGTGGCTAATTATAAAGTGGTGGTTCACGGCCGTGCTGCCCACGCCGGGCTTGATCCCGAAAAGGGGGTGAGCGCCATCTTAGAAATGTCCCACATTATTCAACAGCTTTTTGCTTTGAATGACCCGGCCAACGGGGTGAGTGTTAATGTGGGCATTGTGCAGGGGGGCTTGCGCACCAATGTGGTGGCCCCGGAATGTACGGCCTGGGTAGATGTGCGTGTGCCCCGGCAGCCAGATACGGAGCGGATTGACACGGCCGTCAACCAGTTGCCTCCCACCTTACCTGGGGCTTCCCTGGAAATCAGCGGTGGCATTGGCCGGGTGCCGTTGGAGCGCACCCCGCGCAATCGTCGCCTGTGGGCACAGGCGCAGGCCGCCGGTTTGCAAATGGGATTGGAATTGGCGGAAGGCATGGCTGGCGGCGGTTCTGATGGCAATACCACCAGCCGTTTCACGGCGACACTGGATGGTTTAGGCCCGGTGGGTGATGGCGCCCATGCCCGGCACGAATTTCTGTATATAGATACACTGGTGGAACGAGCCACTCTCTTAACTTTATTGTTGTTAGCCGAACAACCAGAAGATTGACCCTGTGCAAACCGGCGTTATGGTTCCTGATTCGCCTTGAACCCAAGTAGAACGATAGTAGCGTTACGCTTATGATGCAGAACCCCATCAAAATCCTGCTGATTGCGGATGATCTCACCCACATCCAGCAAATCCGGCGGTTGTTAGCCGACAGCACCAGGGCTACCCAGGCGCACGCACCGGCCTATGAGGTGCTGCATAGTGACCGGTTGGCGATGGCCATTGCCTACCTGAATACCATCCATTTTGACCTGATCATTTTGAGCGTGGGGCTGGCCGACGGGGCAGAACGTTTAGCGGAAATACAAGCGTACAGCGGCGATACGCCGGTGATTGTGGTGGGGGAAGCGGCCGATGACGGCCGTTGGGCTATTCGGCAAGGCGTACAAGATTTTCTGGCACGGCCGTTATTAACGCCAGCGATGTTGAATCGCACGATTGGTTTTGTTCGTGAGCGGCAGATGTTAGCGGCCACGGCCGTGCCTTATCGCCTGCTGGTAGAAAATAACGCCGACGGCATTGTGGTAGTTTCTAAGCAGGGAATCGTTCTGTTTGCCAATGCGGCCGCCGCCCATATTTTGCAACAAGAACCAGAGACGCTCATCGGCGAGAAGTTTTCGCTTCCCTTGCCGCGCAAAGATACCGCTGAATTTAACGTGGTGCGGGAGGATGCCCAGCCAACGGCCATTGAAATGCGGTTGGTAGAGACGGATTGGCAAGGCGAGCGGGTATACCTGGCTTCGTTGCGCGATATTACTTCTCATCAACGAGCGAAAATAGCGATGCGCGAGAAGGCGGCTGAGTTAGAAGTCCGCAACATCGCGTTGGACGAGTTTGCCCACACCATGGCACATCAGGTACAAGGGTTGCTCAGCCAGATGGTAGGTTATGCCAGTTATCTGGAGATGCAGTACGGCCGTGCCCTGGATGAGGAGTTTGCTACTGTCGTTTCCCGCATTGTGCAGAGCGGGCACAAAATGAACAACGTCATCAGTGAATTGCTGCTATTAGCCAGTATGCGTGGCAGTGATGTCACCGTAGAGCCGCTGCATATGCAGCGGGTGGTAGCCGAGGTGTTGAAACGGCTGCGCTATCAGATTGAACAATCCGAAGTAGAAATTGTCCTGCCCGAAAGCTGGCCTGTGGCGCTGGGGCATGGCTCATGGATTGAAGAGGTGTGGGTCAATTACCTCAGCAATGGCATTAAATATGGCGGCGACCCACCCCGTCTGGAATTTGGCTCAACTCTGACGCCCGACGGTATGGCGCGTTTTTGGGTCAGAGATAATGGCATTGGCATCCCCGATATTGACCAAAAGCTGTTATTTAAGCCACATACCCGGCTAGGCCCTAAACAAATACGTGGCGAAGGGTTGGGGCTTTCCATCGTGCGCCGGTTAGTCGCCAGGTGCGGTGGTGAGGTTGGGGTGGAGAGCCAGGAGGGTTGTGGCAGCCTGTTTTGGTTTAGTTTACCGCTGGCGGATGGGGTGGACACGGCCGTAGACAACCATGACTCGACCTGATGTGACCCTGGTAGAGTACCACACTGCTTATTTGCCTGCTGAAGCGCTGACTTTCGCTGAAGGGTTGGCGCTGTGGCGCAATTTTGACCAGCGGGGCAAACGGCTGCATCTTTCCTTTCCTTCCCCCAAAACCGAAAATCAATGGGCCATTACCCCCCAGGGTTGGGTCGGGCACATCCCCGTGGCGGCCGATATGACGCTGCACATCCAACCCCGGTTGCCACTGACCAACCTGTTCCCTCTATGGGCATATGCCTATAATTTGCCACAGGAAGATTTGGATGATGATCTGGTGGGTGTTCAGTCCTTGGCCGCATTTTATGAGCAGGTGGTACAGCGGTTGTTGGCGCGGGTGCAGCGGCGGCAGCGCCAGGGATTGTACCGGACTTATCAGGCGCACACGGCCGTGACTCCCTTTGTGCGTGGTCGAATGGTGGCGTATCCGCAGCCGCCCCAGGTGGAACTCCGCTGTCACTATGAAGAACATACCGCCGACATACCGGAAAACCAATTGATCGCCTATACCTTGCAGCAGGTGGCGCGCAGCCGCCACTGTTCAAACGGTGTGCAAACGGCCGTGCGCCGTACCGCCCATCATCTGCAAGCCAATGTCACACCACGCCTTTTTACCCCCAGTGAATGGGCGGGCTGGTCATATACCCGGCTGAACCAGGATTACCGCCCTATGCATGCCCTGTGCCGCTTTTTGCTGGAGCAGAGTACACCGCTGGTGGAAGCTGGCCCGTTTGCCGGGCCACCGTTTCTGCTCAATATGGCCCGCCTGTTTGAACTGTTTGTGGCTGCCTGGTTGCAGGCGCACTTGCCCGCTCCCTGGCGGCTTAAAGTGCAGGAGGTAGTGACCGTAGGCCAGGCCAACGATCTGCGGTTTGATATTGACCTGGTGCTGTATGATGGCGACGGCCGGGTCACGGCCGTGTTGGACACCAAATATAAAACGCCTGCCCACACCGCCATGACGGACGTGAACCAGGTGGTGACGTATGCCCAGGCAAAAGGCGCGCCCCAGGCAGTGTTGGTGTACCCGGTGGATTTGGTACGGCCGTTGGATGTCCAACTGCACCATCTCCACGTCCGCAGCCTCACCTTTGCCATTACCGACGACCTGGAACAGGCCGGGCAACGCTTCCTGTCCGCTCTTTTCAACCGTTTACCGATTACCGATAACCGATTACCCGGAGATCCTCCATGAGCTTTTTCAAAAAACTGTTCAAACAAAACCAACCCATCATCATCGTTTCCGGCTTGCCCCGCTCTGGCACTTCCATGATGATGAAGATGTTAGAGGCCGGGGGTATTCTGCCGCTCACCGACCAGATTCGCGCCGCTGACGACGACAATCCCAAAGGTTATTACGAGTTTGAACGGGTCAAACAACTGGATAAAGGGGATACGACCTGGATCGCCGACGCCCAGGGCAAAGCCGTCAAAGTGATCTCTCAACTGCTGCGCCACTTGCCTGCCGACCAGGAATACCGCGTTATTTTTATGCGCCGCCACATGGATGAAATTCTGGCATCCCAAAAAAAGATGCTGGTCAATCGCGGCGAAGATCCCAACCGCGTCAGCGATGAAGAACTAACCCGCCTTTTTGAAAAACACCTGGCGAACACCACCCAATGGCTGGATCAGCAGCCCAATATCAAAACCTTATATCTGCATTACAGCGATGTCCTGGCCGACCCCCGCCCCGCGGCCAACCAGATTAACACTTTTCTGGACGGCCGTCTGGACGTACAAACCATGGCTATTTCCGTTGATGCCACCCTCTATCGTAACCGCCAGGAACTTACTTCAGCGTGAAAAACAAGACATCCGATTTCTTTGAGAAATCGGATGTCTAAGCTCATTCAGGTATCAAACAGCGTGTCCAGGTGTTCGTGGGGGACATCAAACACCGCATTATGCGGTTTGAGTGGCTCGCGCGTCATCCACTCTGGCAGCCGGTCATGCTCCTTCGTAAACCCGGCGCGCCGGTTAAATTCCCGTTCCAGCTCAATCGTTTTGCGCCCCAATTCCTGCAAAATGGCGTCGCCCACCTGCCAGCCATAACGCGCATTCAGCAAATCCCGAATGGTGCCTGGCGCGGCCGCAAAACCAAACCCGGCAAACACACACGCCCCCAACGTGTCATACCCGGCCATGTTGTATTGGGCATTGCGCGACACCTCTTGCTGGATGAGCGGATCCAGGTGATCAATTTTGGCGCGGATGGTCAGGCCGCAGGTATGGTCGGCCCCTTGCGGCGAGGTGGCATAGGTGACGCCTGTGCCTTTAATGGCGCGGGGATCATAAGCGGAAATGGCCTGCCCTTTGACGGCCGGCACGCGCTCAATGCTGTACACCTTGCCCACCGTGGACGCACCATTGCCCAACACCCGTCCCAATGCGGAACCGGTGCGGATTTCGCGGGTGAGCGCCAGCGCCTGCTCGCCATCCCCCCAGGCCATCAGCCCGGCTTCCGCGGCCACGCCCAACGCCGCGCCAACCTCAATGGAGTCCAGCCCCATATCGTTCACTTCCCAGTTCATGCGGGCAATGGTATCCAGCGAATCAATACCCAGGTTTGATCCCATCAACCCAATCGTTTCATACTCCACCGGCGAGACAATCTCTTCGCCGTCTTCGCCGCCAAAGACGTTGGAACAGCGGATAGTGCAGCCGGCCATGCAGGCGTGGGTGGTTTCGCTGGCCCCACCGCGTTGCAGCAGCAGTTCGCGCATAAATTCGCCGCTTATTTTGTCCGCCTCTTCAAACTGGCCATCGGAAAAGTTGCGCGTGGGGATGGCGCCAAAGGTATTGGTCATGCGGGTCATGGCGGCCGTGCCATAATCGGCATAGGACTGTGTTTGTGGGTGGGCCATGAGTTCCTTGTTAAATACCTTCTGCGCGGCACGAAAGGCTTTGCTGTCGGCGATGGGGGGTTTGTCGCACCCTTCCTTGTCGAAGATGATGGCCTTTAGCCCTTTGCTGCCCATGACTGCGCCCAACCCCCCGCGCGCGTTGATGCGGGACGGCGTTTTGTCTTTATCCAGGTTTTGGATACCGGCGCTGGACAGTTTCATCTCCCCGCCGGGGCCGATGAGGGCAATGGCCGCTTTATCGCCGTACCGTTCCAGCAGGGCGGGCGCGGCTTTGTAGACGCCCATCCCGGCATATTTGGCGGCGTTTTCCCAACGCGCCCCTTGTTTGCTCAGGTGCAGAATCCACCAGCCAGGTTCGGCGGGTTGCCCCTCAATGATGAGGGCTTTGATGCCCAGGTAAGCCATAGCCAGGCCCGTGCTGCCACCGGCATTGCTCTCCTTGATGCCGCCGGTCAGCGGGCTTTTGCCACCCACAGAGATGCGGTCGCAGCTAGAGAGCATGTGCCCCACCAGCAGGCCCGGGGCAAAGATGAGCTTGTTTTTCGGCCCCAACGGTTCGCAGGTAGGGTCAACTTCATCCACCAAAATTTGCGCTAACAGCCCCCGCCCACCCAATGTTTGCCAATGTGCCGGTACCGGCTCCTGGCTAAAAGATTGTTCCTGTACATTTACGCGCCAGACTTTCATTGTTGTTCCTTGTGGTATTCACCCGTTACTTCGATAAGACCGATGATGTTATCGTTCAACTCTTCCAGATGCTCGGCCGGTATCCACCATTCAGTATGATAAGATGCTCCCACCTGATGTATTTCATAGCGATCCATAAAATCCTTTTTCACCTCGAACTTTGTGACGAACCCACTGCCTGAGCTCTGAACATTCCACCTTTGGGCAATTTCGGTAGCGTATTTTTCATTAGTAACGGGGTAAAAGATCGGTTGTTCGGGCAATCGTGGGGGCCATCGCTTATATCCTCTGTTTTTGACTAACTCGAGTTCTTTTGGCCCAACGGGCCGATAAAGTGTCACGGTTTCCATCTTGTGCTCATTATTGGGAGAATCTTAGCGCCTCGCTAAAAATCCCCAACGCTTCCTGGATTTGGGACGGGGTGACGACGAGGGGCGGAATCCAGCGGATGACGTTGCCGTATGCGCCGCAGGTGAGCAGCATCAGATTGTGTTCGTGGCAGGCTTTGGCTACGGCCGTCGCCCTTTCCCCCCAGGGTTCTCCTGCCGGTGTGGTAACTTCGCTGGCGACCATCAGCCCCCAACCGCGCACATCGCCAATTTCGGGGTGTTCCTCTTGCAGTTTACGCAGTCCGGTGGTAAGGACGATGCCCATGTTGGCGGCGTTTTCGATCAGCTTTTCTTCGCGCAGGACTTGAATGGTGGCGACGGCCGCAGCGCAGGCCACCGCATTGCCGCCATACGTGCCGCCGTGCGAGCCGGGCGGCCATTTGTCCATCAGTTCCCGCGGGGCAGCGATGCCGGAGAGGGGCATACCTGAAGCCAATCCTTTGGCCATGATGAGGATGTCTGGGGTGACGCCGCTGTGTTCGCTGGCGAACCATTGGCCGGTACGGCCGAACCCTGTCTGTACCTCATCCGCTACTAGCAGAATGTTGTTTTCGGCGCAAAGCTGCCGCAGCTTCTGCATAAAGCGGTTGGGAGCGGGCACGTAGCCGCCTTCGCCCAGTTCCGGCTCGATGACGATGGCGGCCGTTTCGTTGGGGGCGGTTTGCATTTTGAGCAGCTTTTTAAGTTCCTTGAGGCAGAAATCCACCACAGTCTCCTCGTCCCACCCGTAAGCGTAGGCATAGGGAAAGGGGGCGACGAAGATGCCGGGTACGAGGGGTTGGTAGCCGGCGCGGTAGATAGTTTTGCTGGTGGTCATGGCCATGGTGGCGTGGGTACGGCCGTGAAATGACCCCTGAAAGACGATGATGTTCGGTTTACCGGTGGCGGCGCGGGCCAGCTTCACCGCCGCTTCCACCGCTTCCGCGCCGGAGTTGGAAAAGAAGAAGGTGTCCAGTTTTGGCGGCACAATCTGGCTCAACTCTTCCGTCAGGTGAATCATCGGTTCGTGGTAAACGATGTTGGCCTGGGCGTGCAGGATTTTGCCCGCCTGTGACTGAATGGCCTGCACCACTTTAGGGTGAGCGTGGCCGGTATTGGTGACGCCAATGCCGCTGGTGAAATCCAGGTAGCGACGGCCGTTTTTGTCGTACAAATAAATGCCTTCGCCATGATCGGCCACAATGGTTGCCGAGCGGCTCCAAACGGGGGAAATGCGGTTCAAATTTGGGGTAGTCATTTTTTACCTCGTGCTGTGGAAAATGGTGTCAGGATTGTGCCTGTAACGGCTGTAAGAGGCAACCTGAGAAATGAAAAGAGGGATTCACACGAATCCCTCTCTTTTTTACCCTGCTTCAGTCCGTTTTGTTGTTTTTTTTGGTGGCGGTGGTGGTGGTTCTGAGGCGGGGCTTTCGCCACCGTTATCGTTGCTGGGGAAGGGGATGTCCTGCAAAACATCACGCATCATATACGCCTTCACAATGTCATCGGCCGACCCCACTTGTAGCATGGCCCGGGTGTTTCCAGCCAGGGCGCGGGCCACATCTAGCTTGGCGCTGCCCACGTCATACGCGGCGGCGACGGGATATTTCTTGATCCGTTCTTCTAGCTTTTGTAGTCGCAGTTCTTCGGCGGCAGCTTCCATTTCCACCAACCGGTGGTGGGCCTCGGCCTTCATATATTCTAGTTCTAATGTTTCTTTTTCTTGCGCCACCTGCGCCATTACTTGCTGCCGGGCCAGAATTTCGACATCAGCCTGGCGACGTTGGGCCAATGCCTGTCGCTCTTTTTGTTCAGACTGTTGCAAGATGGACAATTGGCGCGCCTCTAAAGATTGCATAAATTCGGCCTGAGGTTGGGCGAAGGTCACATTGATGCCGGTGATGGTGACGCCGTAGGGGGCAACGGCCGTACTTAAACTCTCTACCATGTACGCCAAATCTTGTTTCTTCAAATCTACCACCTGTTCTGACGTGACCTGGCGCATCATGGAGCGCAGCCCATCCTGGCAAGCGGCCTGAAATACCTGGTCAAAATCGCTGGCGGAGATGTTGTAAACAAACTTGTAGGCGTCTGTAATGCGGAAGGTGATGAGCGTGTCCACATTGGCCCGCACATTATCCTTTGTGGACGCTTCCACAATGGGCACGTCGAACGGGATTTCGCGGGTGGTGACTAGATGGGAAACCAGAATCCAGGGGGGCAAGATAGTGGTGCCGCTGCCAATGGCACGGGTAAAACGACCGCCTTTTGTGAGCAAAGCAGTGGCGCCTTCGGGAATACGTACAATAAAGGATTGATACAATCCCAAAATCAGACAGATGACGCCCAGGGCAATGGTTAAGGAGATGAGGGCAATATTGCTCACAAAATAGCCGATGACAATGGCCCCCGCAAATAGCAAAACAGAGGTGATAACCAGTTCGTTACGGACACGGTTGAGCCGTTGGGGGACAATGATGATGGGAATACGGCCGTTGGCGTCTCGTGTAGCAAACGCATCCGCCGCCAATTCTAACGGCACCCGTGCCTGTGTAAGCTGCGTGTAATCAGGTGCGGACTCTGGAATGAGAGATTCATCTACCATACGATTCAAGCCTCCTGAAAGAATGATCCGCAGATCACACAGATAAAAATCTGTGGAATATGTGGATTCAGGTTGTTTCCTGTGTGGTTACGGGTGGCTGTTTACGGGCACGGCCGTGTTTGTAGGCCACAGGTACCTTAGGTTCAATAGGGCCAAACGAGGGAACAAGTTTGCTGGGTGGCAAGACCCGGGGCAGCAAACCGGGCAATACGCCGGCCGGGCGTGGTGGGTCACTGACACGGCCGTACACATAGCGGAATACATCGCGGGTCGCCACCGTTAACGGCGCGGCCAGCAGCACCCACAGCAGCCCCAACTCACTCACCAGGACAATCACCATCAGCAGCAGCGCCGGGTGAATATCAATATAGCGACGTTCCACCTGGGGCGCCACGAGATTATTTACCAGCCATTGGACAGCAAAGTGGATGATAAGGGCGGCGACGGCCGTTTCCGGCCCGCGCAGCAGCCCCAGCATAAACAGCACCACCGCCGCCACAATGGGGCCGAGCGTGGGAATCAGTTGAAACATGGCGGCCAGGGCCGCAATCAACACTTTATAACGAATCTCATCCCAGCCCAACAGCTCCAATATGACCAGCCCCAGGTAAATACCTATGCCCACCGCAATTGCCAGTATCAATTGCCCCTGCACAAAAGCCCGAAACGGCCGATCAATGATGCGCGCGATAGCCCAGAAATCGAGCCGCATCCAGGCGGGCACCGACCGATTAACGGCGCGCGCCCCATCCTGCCCATCGCGCAGCACATCCAGCAGCCACGCCGGTATTACCAGGAAACCCAGGACAAAACCGACGGTATTGACGAGCGTCACAATACCAGAAAACCCGGCGTTTACCAGATTGCGAATACTATTATCCAGTGTGCTTTGAACGTTGTTTGCTGCTTCGTTTAGCAGGCTGCTCACTGTCACCTGGATGGGGCCGGGCAAAGTGGACACCTGGGCGTTAATATCGGCCACAATTGCATCCCACTCGGTCTGATCAGGAAGATTGGTGTAAACGTAGGTTACTTGCTGGCCGATTGGCGGCAGCAATTGCGCCAGGAAAAAGGCTAAAAAGGCCAATACCGAACCAAGCGTCAACAAGACGGCCACTGAACGCGGCAAAAAACGGTCTAGCCAGTTCACCACCGGCAGCAGTACGTAAGCAATGGCCGCGCCAATGGCAAACGGCGCCAGGGCCGGCCACGTCCGGACGGCCAGCCATACCAACAGTGTCACTACGCTCAGCACCATGACGGAGCGCATCAGTTGGGAAGGGGTGAGCGAACGCAAGCGCGTTCCCACCCGCCCCCATGCCTGGCGGGCATACGAAACGGAAGGTTCCGTTACAGACTCTACTTGTGAAATTGGTTGTTCGTTCATCATTACCTATACATTGGTGGACGGCCGTACCCCATTCCCTTTGCGACGACGGCCAATCCATTTATCTATTTCTACCACTACAAATACAACGGCACTGGCCGCAATGGCTACCATCAGGTCTCTGGCATTCAGCGGTTGTGTGCCAAAGATCATTTGCAAAAAAGGAATGTACAGCAGAGCCAGTTGCAAGAGAAAGGTCAATAATACTGCGCCAATCATCATCCTATTGGCGAAAAAGCCAATAGAAAATACCGACTCGGTGTTAGAGCGGATGGCCAGCGCATTCCCCATTTGGGCCAACACTAAGGTCGTGAAAACCATGGTGCGCCAGACGGCCGTTTCTGCCGGGTCTTGCCGCCAATATACATACCCGACTCCCAGCGAAACCAGTCCCATAAACAGGCCGATAATAAGGATGCGGGTGCCCATGCCCCGTGCAAACACACTGTCACTGGACTTAAACGGTGGCCGCCGCATAATGCCCGGCTCCTTCTGCTCCGTCGCCAGCGCCAATCCCGGCACCCCATCCGTCACTAGATTGATCCACAAAATTTGCAGCGGCAGCAGCGGCAAAGGCATGCCCAGCAGGGGGCCAATGAGCATCACAAATAACTCTCCTGTGTTGCTTGAAAGAGTATACTTAACAAACTTTACGATATTGTCATAGATCGTGCGTCCCTCTTCCACCGCGGCCACAATGGTGGCAAAGTTATCATCTAACAAGATCATCTCAGAGGCTTCTTTCGATACATCCGTGCCGGTAATGCCCATGGCGACGCCAATGTCGGCCTTACGCAAGGCCGGGGCATCGTTCACACCATCCCCGGTCATCGCCACCACCTCGCCTTTGTCTTGCAAGGCGTCCACGATGTTTAACTTGTGCTCTGGTGAGACGCGGGCATAAACGGAAACATTGTCCACTACTGATTTCAAATCCTCTACGTTCATTTTAGCCAGGGCTTGCCCGGTCAGGTTGGCGTCATTGTCTGTGATGGTCAGTTCGTGGGCGATGTGCTGCGCGGTTAACGGGTGGTCACCGGTGATCATAATGGTGCGAATACCGGCCGTGCGGGCCACTTCTACAGCCGGTCTCACTTCCGGGCGCGGTGGATCAATCATACCCACCAGCCCTACAATTACTTCATGCTCCTCCACTGGTTCATCCGGTGACTCTAGCAGTTGGAAGGAGACGGCCAGGACGCGCTGGCCCTGGTCGGCCATGCGATCATTGGACGCCTGCATCCGCTGCCGCATCTCTTCATCCAGCGGCACAATTTCCGTCCCTGTCCATACCTGGTCAGAAATGTCCATCAGGCTGTCAATGGCCCCTTTAGAAAAGGCGATGTAGGGCGTCATATTGGGCGGCAAATCATCGGGGCTGGCGTTCACTTTGTGGATGGTGATCATCCGTTTGCTTTCCGAAGAGAACGGAATTTCGCGCACGCGGGGGAAGGTGGCTTCCAGGTTGTTTTTGTCGTAGCCAAAGTGATTAGCGGCCACGACAAGCGCCGCTTCCGTGGGGTCGCCGATGGCGTGGATGCTGCCATCTTCTCTGGTTTCCAGCACGGCGTCGTTGCACAGTGCCCCGGCGCGCAGCAGCAGGCTGAGGGTGCGTTCCTGGGGCGGTGCGTCTGGGTTAGCATCGGCGTTGAGCATGATGCCCTTGCCGCTGAGCAGGGTAGCCACTTCCTGGGTATGGCCGACCACGTCCAGGACGGTGACGGTCATGCGGTTTTGGGTAAGGGTGCCGGTTTTATCAGAGCAGATGACGGTGACGGAGCCGAGTGTCTCTACAGCCGGCAGTTTGCGGATAAGGGCGTGGCGTTTAAGCATTCGCTGGGAGCCGAGGGCCAGGGTGATGGTGACGACGGCGGGTAAGCCTTCAGGCACGGCCGCGACCGCCATGCTGATGGCCGTCAGAAACAGTAGTTCCAACGTTTCACTCAGCGGCATGTCTGGATCACGGGTGACAAAACCGATAACGAGGACAACGGCAATGATGGCCAGGGCGGCCCAGGCCAGTTTGATGCCCAGGTCGGCCAGCCGTTTTTGCAAGGGGGTCATTTCCTGGACGACATCTTGCAGTAGGTCGGCAATGTTGCCTAGTTCTGTTTGCATACCGGTGGCAGTGATGACGGCCGTACCCCGCCCATACGTCACCGTTGTCCCCATGTACACCATATTTTTCCGATCGCCAATGGTCAAATGTTCGTCAGCCAGCGGTTCTGTTTGTTTTTCTACCGCTTCTGATTCACCGGTGAGGGCGGATTCCTGAATTTTGAGGTTGACACTTTCAATGACACGGCCGTCGGCCGGCACCAGATTACCCGTTTCCAGCAATACCACATCACCTGGCGCCAATTCACGGGCGGAGATTTCCACCAGATGGTTATCACGCCTGATGCGCACGGTGGGCACGGCCAGCTTTTTCAAGGCAGCAATGGCCTGTTCAGCCCGGTATTCCTGGGAAAAGCCGATGATGGAATTGAGAATAACTATGGCCAGGATGACAATAACTTCCAGGTATTCGCCCAGAAACAATGAAACCAGGGCGGCGATGATCAACACAATAACCAACGGCTCCTTCAGTTGTTCAAGGATAATCTCCATGGGGCGGCGGCCACTGCGTTCGATCAACTCATTCAAACCAACCTCTTCCAGCCGTTTTTGGGCCTCGGCTGATGTCAGGCCAGCTTCTATTGAGGTACCTATTTGGTTGGTTGTTTCTTCAATACTTAACTGGTGCCAATTCGTCATGCTGCCTCCTTCTTCCGTGCCGATTTGAAGCTGACGTAAGTATATCATATCTACCTGACCTGGACGATTGACCATACGCAAACGGACGGCCGTCCGATATAATCGCGTGCTTGTGTGTTCACGTATTCAAGTTTTCATGTAAACACCTGAACACGTAAATACGATATAAGGAGATATACATGAGCCAACACTATATTCCTGAACGGGCGATGTTTATTTTTGCCCACCCGGATGATATTGAGTTTGGGGTGGCGGGCACGGCCGTGAAGTGGGCGCGGGGTGGCTGCGACATTACCTACGTGGTTATCACCGATGGCAATGTGGGGTCACACGACCGGGAGATGACGCGAGAGCAGTTGGCTGTCATTAGGCGCACCGAGCAGAGCGCGGCGGCGGAAGTAGCTGGCGTGCATCGGTGTATTTACCTCGGGTATGACGATGGCATGTTAGAGCCATCGCTGGCGCTGCGTAAGCAGTTGGTGAAGCTCATCCGGCTGCACAAGCCGAATGTGGTGGTGTGTGGCGACCCGACGGCCGTGCTATTCGGCGGGCGCATCAACCATCCTGACCATCGCGCCGCCGCTACCGCCGCCATTGACGCCGTCTTTCCCGCCAGCGAAATGCACCTGCTTTACTCCGAATTTGAAGAGGAAGGCATTACCCCCCACAAAGTCAACTATGTTTACATCAGCACCTATACCGCCCCTGACTTTTATGTGGACATCTCGGCCACCATTAACACCAAACTGGCCGCCCTGCGTGAACACAAAAGCCAGCTTGGTGACTGGGACCCGGAAGAGCGCATCCGGCAGCGAGGTGAACAGGTGGGCAAAAACGTAGGGCTGAAATACGCCGAAGGCTTCCGCCGTGTAACGCTGCAAGCGGTGGTGGTGGAAGAAGAGCCAGAATTAGAGACGACGGTAGCAACCAGCGAGTAGGGCAAACGGGAAGTTTGCCCTACAGGAGAAAGAGATGGCACAAGGTAACGACTATATTCCAGCGCGGGCAATGTTCATTTTTGCCCACCCGGATGATATTGAATTTGGCGCGGCGGGTACGGCTGCCAAATGGGTGAAGGGCGGTGCGGAAGTGCTGTATGTGGTGCTGACCGATGGCAACATTGGCAGCCATGAGCCGGGCATGACCGCCGAAAAACTGGCCGACATTCGGCGGCAAGAACAGACCGCCGCTGCCGATGTGGTGGGCGCAAAATGTATCTACATGGGGGAGCCAGACGGCCGTTTGCAACCCACGCTGGAACTGCGCAAAAAACTGGTGCGCCTGATCCGCCAGCATAAACCCAATGTTGTCGTCTGCGGCGACCCTAATTTTTATTACAGCGATTGGTACATCAACCACCCCGACCATCGCAACGCCGGGCAGGTGGCCATGGAAGCCGTTTTCCCTTCGGCCGATTCGCCGCTTATCTTCCCGGAACTGCTGGACGAAGGTTTTGCACCGCACAAAGTTAACTATGTCTATGTTAGCTTTGGCCGCCGCGACGCTAATACCTACATAGACATCACCGACACCATGGACCTGAAATTGCAGGCGTTACGCTGCCATGTGAGCCAGCTTGGCGACTGGGACCCGGAGCCAATGATGAAGGAGTGGACATCGGAAGCAGGCAGCAAAGTGGGCTATAAATACGCCGAAGGCTACTTCAAAATCACCCTGAAAGAAGATGAGGTGTCGTAGGGCAGCATGTCATGTGGCCCTGCACCGGAGAACATCATGGAAATTGTGGAGAATCTGACTCAATGGTCAGATGAATTTGAAAAAAACTGGCTAAAGCATTACCAGGAGACTGGGGAGACACTGTGGAAGATTTATAACCGGGCACGGAATGAAACCGCGCCAGGGTTGCCGGGCATAGACCTGTCGCAAAGCCGGTTGCTTTTTATTTCCACAGCAGGTGGTTATGTGGCTGGTGAACAGCAACCGTTTGCTGCGGCCGACCTGCTGGGAGATTACACGGTGCGTACTTTTCCGGTGGACACACCATTGGCACAACTGGCTTATGCGCATGATCATTATGACCACACGGCCGTGACCACCGACCCCCAGGTCTTACTGCCCCTCAACCACCTTCAGGAAATGGTGGCGGCGGGCGAGATTGGCAGCCTCTACCCGGAAGTAATCAGCTTTCATGGCTACCAGCCAGACGTGCGCCGGATCGTAAATGAATTGATTCCCACTGTTTTGGGGATGGTGGATAAGGGGAAAATTGACGGCGCGCTGCTCGTCCCCGCCTGACCGCTCTGTGTGCAGTCCGTGGGACTGCTCGCCCGCGCTCTGGAAATGACCGGCGTTGTTACCACGCTCACCAGTTGGAATCCGGTGATTCGTCTGGCAAAACCACCCCGTGCCACCCTGACCCGGCTAAATCGAGGCGCGACCCTGGGGGAGCCACACAATAATGTCCAACAGCGCCGTGTTCTGGCGGCTACACTGGCGCTGCTGGCGCAAGACGCCCCGCTGGACATTGTGCATTTGGATGAGACGCCTTAGTTACACAAGTGCTATGCTTCGCTGACGGTCACTTTAGTCATTTTGTCACCCGAGCGAATGCTGTTGACCACATTCATGCCAGATGTCACCTTGCCAAAGACCGTGTGACGGCCGTCCAGATGTGGCTGTGGCGAATGGGTGATGAAAAACTGGCTGCCGTTGGTATTTGGCCCGGCGTTTGCCATTGAAAGAACACCCGTCTCATGTTTCAACGGGTTGCCCTTCAACTCATCCTCAAAGCGATAGCCAGGGCCACCACGACCTGTACCGGTGGGGTCGCCACCCTGGATCATAAAATTATCAATGACCCGGTGGAAGGTGACTCCATCATAAAACCCTTCGCCGATTAAAAAGACAAAGTTATTCACTGTTTTCGGGGCATACTGGGGATACAGTTCAATAACAATATCCCCTTTATTGGTGGTCATCGTGACCGTGTAATTCTTCTTCGCGTCAATTTGCATTGCCGGTGGTGTTTTCCATTCTTGTGCCATGAGATTCTCCTTCTGAGGTTTGTAGTAGGCGATTTATTGCCGTCAGCAGGCGATAAATCGCCCACTACGAACCAATCTTACCGTCTTCCCACCAACGCGCCAATGTTGCGCCCTACCCAGATTTCCTCGGCAAATTCCGGGTTGCTGGCCGAAGCCACAAAATAGGTGACGCCCTGCACGGTGGGGCGCTTTTGTAACTCTTGCCAGAAATGCAGATATTGGGTTGCTTTGGTTGCTACCGGCGTCCCCGTTTTGTTGTTGCTGGCTTCCGTTATCCAGATTGGCTTAAAACGGAACCGGGCAATGTAATCATCCAGCACATTAAGCGCCGTAGACATGGGGTAGACGTTTGACCAGTAAATATGAACACCCAGACCATCGGCCGCTTGCACAGCGTCACGGCTGGGTTCAATAAACTCGACGTGGTCCATCTTGATGCCCTGTACCGAAGAGCCGGGAGACAACCCCGGATAGATGAAGCGCATTCCCGGAATAGCTTGCCGATAGAGGCGTAACACCTCTAAGAACCAGTTGCTAAACTCTGCGCCATTGCGCCATGTACTGCCCATGCCTTCGACAATCAAGTTGGGTTCGTTGTGTAGCTCCACGACCACGTCTCGCTGCCCGATGATGTTCACGGTGCGGCGAACATCACTGAGCGTGTCATTGAGGAACTGCTGCGGGCTGATGTTACGGCCGCCAAAGCTGAGAAAGGCGCGCACAATCCAGCGAGCGTCGGGGTGGTTTTGCACCAGCTTGCGCACGGCATCCGGGTTGTGGAACGACAACACCTTGATCATGCCGGGGCGCAATGCCTGGAATTCGGCAATTTCAGTGGCGGAGATGTCCGGGTCGGCCGAAGCGTGCAAGCCAATGGCCGTATTGCCTAAAGGTGTTGGTTCCGGACTGACTTCATCCGGTTTGGCGGTGGTGTCAATGACCGACTTGAGCGGGGTGAACGGTTTTTGCAGCACCTTGTCATCTACTCGTACTGGCGTGTACTCACCTTGCGCCGGGCCAATGACCAGCATGGAAGCACCGCCAGGGACAAAACCCACATTGGCGGCATCGCGGCGAGGTTCGGCACGCAGATTCAAACCATATTGTCCGGCGGCGGCCATACCCCCAGCGACATTCATGGCCGCTGTAAAGGCCCAACCCGGTGTTGTATCGGCGATGGGTTGGGCGACAGGTGGCGGTGTACCACTGCCGGTTAAGGGTTCGGGCTGTTGTGCCGGGGGCAGGGAGGCGACCAGATTTTGCAGGGCGCGGCGGGGCACAAAAACGGGCGTGAATTCGCCGACAGATTTGCCGGCCAAAGTGGCTATGCTGCCTTCGGTGAAGAGGCCAATGAGTGCACCATCGCGGAACGGCCGGGCGCGCAAATTCGTGCCATATCGCCCCGATGTCACCTGGCTGCCACTGGTAGTCAGGTTTTGTGTGAAAGCCCAACCCAGGATGGTGTCGGCAGGTGGCGTGACGGGAGCAGGAGTCGGGGGTGGCGTACTGCCGCCCGGGACGCCACCAGGCGCATTCACCGGGCCGGTAAAGTCGGCACGGCGAACCCGTACCGGCAGGTATTCGCCTTGCTGGTTGCCGGTCACGGTAACGGTGCTGCCGCCCGTGACCAATCCGATATTGGCGGCGTTACGGTTGGGCGCGTTACGCAAGTTGATGCCAAACTGGCCGACGATGGCCTGGTTACCCTGGCGCGTCAGGTAAGGGGCAAAACCCCAGCCGTCAACGGTATTATCGCCAGCGGCAGGTGGTGGGGTGGGGGCGGGTGGCGGCGGCTGCGGCACGTTACGCAGGGTGGCGGTAGGTACTTTTACCGGCACATATTGGCCACGCGCCGGCCCGGTGACGATGAGGAGGGCGCCGCCGGGAATGAGGTCTATGATACGGCCGTTAATACTGGCCGTCTCGCGCAAATTGATACCACCGGAGACCACCTGTGCCAGGTCGCCCACCGTGATAATTCCGCCGGTATGCGCCCAACCATCGGTATATGGCCCGGCCGGCCGTTGGAAACCCATCAGCGGCAGCAAATAGGGCGTGGGGTCAAAGATGTTATGCGGCCAGTTTTGGTGTGATTGGTTCTTTCTTTTTAGCGTCAGGTGCAGGTGCGAACCAAAGCTGTTGCCGGTGTTATCGGCTAACCCCAACACATCCCCTGCCTTCACTTGCTGCCCCGGCGAAACCAGGGCTTGCTGCAAATGGGCATAAATTGTTTGCCAGCCATCGCCATGGTCCACACGCACATGGACGCCATAGTTATGGCCGGTGGGGTTTGTATTCACCATGCCCACTGTGCCTGGCGCGACGGCGAATATCTTGCTACCGCTGGGCGCCATGACATCAATCCCTTCATGTCCGGGCAGGCCAAATTGGGCATAGTTTTGGGGATTTGCGCCAAAATACTGGTTAATGCTGCGAAATTCAGTTGGCCAGGCTTCAAACTTAAAATCGCTCATGGGATACTCCTTCAGAAAATAGCCACGAGAGGCAAATTTCACGAATTTGTGTAGATTGGTGAAATTCGCGGCTCCAGGGATGAAATTGGTTTTACAGTGTTGGACAATTAGCGGGTGCGCCGGGTCCAGTATTCTTTGGGGGCCAGTTCGGTCAGATCATTACCCGCCAGAATAAAATCTAGCAGCAGACGATTAAACTTTACCTTTTCATGTAGCATGGGGTAATGGTTGCACTCAAATTTAACAAAAAAGCGATTGTTGCCTGATTCAGTCAGGTATTCGTGTTCGCCAGATGGAGGGCTGATGATGGGATCCTGGTCGCCATAAAGTAGCAGCAGGGGACGCGGTGATTCAGCCAATTCCTGGGCAAAATTGATCTGTGTTATTTCATTCACCAACCGGGAAAAGGCATTAGGATCAACTTTCCGTATTTCGGTATCTACTTCCGGGTAGCTGTT
This sequence comes from Anaerolineae bacterium, assembly GCA_023382655.1. Classification (GTDB taxonomy): domain Bacteria; phylum Chloroflexota; class Anaerolineae; order Promineifilales; family Promineifilaceae; genus CAADGU01. The sequence continues at coordinate 22,221 of JAHDWK010000004.1, forward strand.
GGCTTTGCCCAAAAGCCGATTTATCACTGTCTCCGGGTCGCTGCCCGGCAGTTTGTTGTTGACGTAACTACTGTTGATAGGCAGGGAGACGGCTACCAATTTTTCTACGTTTTCGGGATGTTTCATGGTATAGCGCAAGCCTACGGCCGCACCGAGGGAATGTCCGATGATGTAGACAGGGCGGGCCACACCTAATTGATCAATGAATTGATCCATCATGGTGACATAGGTGTCCAGACTGTACATATCGGGCGCTTTGCTGGAATCGCCAAAGCCCCACAAATCAAAGGCAAAAGAACGATGTTGGGCAGACATGGCTTGCATGGAAGGCCACCAATACCGCCAGGAACCCAACCAGCCGTGAATGAAGATCAGGGGTTGGCCCCGACCTAAGACTTCGTAGTGAATCAAGTGATTACCGATGGTGGTAATACTCATAGTTACTTCTGGACTCAAAACCTGACAGGGTTCCCAAAATCTGTCAGGTTTTATTTGTTGAGAACCCTCTGAATAGTTGTTACCAGGTCGTCTGGGGCAAAGGGTTTCAAGATGTAGTCTGACGCTCCTGCTTCTAGCCCTGTTTGAATTTCCTGTTCCTGTCCTTTGGCCGACAGGAAAATGACGGGAATGTTTTTGGTATGTTCATTTTCTTTAAGGGCACGGCAAGCCTGGTAGCCGGTCATGCGCGGCATCCGTACATCCATGAGAATAACGTCGTAAGTGGGATTTTTCTGTGCTTTTTCCACAGCCGCTTGCCCGTCTTCGGCGCTGTCTACGTTGAAGCCGTGAAATTGTAAGGTGAGTACAATGAGTTCACGGATATCGTTGTCATCTTCGGCAATGAGTATTTTTGTCATACCTTAGCCCTTCACTGTCAGGTTGGGTCACTATCTTCAATAACTACGGGCAGATTGAAAGTAAAAGTGCTGCCTTTACCGAGTTCACTTTCAACTTGCAGGTAACCGCCGTGCATTTCGATGAGGCTGCGCACAATGGCCAGCCCCAGACCGGTGCCGGAGACTTTTTGCACGGCTTCATCTTCGGCGCGGAAGAAGCGGTCAAAGATTTTTTCGCGGTTTTCTTTGGATATGCCAATGCCATTGTCGCTGATGCTGATGTAGACGTGGGCTTCCGTGGCTCTGGCGTGGATGATAATCTGGCCGTCGGCGGGAGTATAATTGAAAGCGTTATCTACAAGGTTGGTCAATATCTGGGTGACGCGAGTCTGGTCGGCATTGACGAGGGGCAACCCAGGGGCAATTTCGGTTTTGACGCTCATGGGCTTTTCTTCGTGTTGAATACGGCCGTGCAAATGCCCCACTGCTTGTTCGATGAGTTGGGGGATGTCTAACGGCCGTAAATCCAACGTCGTCTTGCCCGTTTCAATGCGCGAGATATTGAGCAAATCATTGACCAGATCATGCAGGCGGTCGGCATTGCTCTTGATCACCTTCAAATAGCGAATTTGCGGGTCGGTGAGCTGCCCGGCAGCGCCCATGAGCATCAGGTCGGCATATCCCTTGATGGAAGTCATGGGCGTTCGTAATTCATGAGATACAGTAGAGACAAATTCGCTTTTCAGCCGATCCACTTCCACATCTTTGGTGATGTCCCGGAAAATGGAGACCGTGCCAAAAAAGTTGCTCTCAGACAACACGGGCGAAAGGTGAATGCTGACATACTTTTCTTCAATGGCCAGTTGATCGGCCAGGTAGATGCCCTGGGGAATCTGGTCTGAATTTTTGGCCCAATCGTTGATGGTGCTCATCCAGGTGTCGCCAAACTGCCCATATACCCCCAACAGTTGATTGACCGGCTTGCCGATGAGTTGTTGGCGGGGAATGGCTAATATCTTGCTGGCGGAGGCATTGGCTATTTCAATCTCATTTTTGTTGTCTGCCACAATGACACCATCGGCAATACTCTCCAGGATGGCCTGCAAATTGGCTTTCTGAATAATTTCGCCGCGCAGGATGGTGCCTAGCTGGTCGGCCTGGTCAAAGATGAGGTTATACAGGTTCGCATTGTTGATGGCGTTGGCGACCTGAACGGCGGCGGCTTCTACCAGGTCGAGTTGTTGGTTGGTAAAGGCGTGGGGTTCGTTGTGGAAAAGCAACAGCACCCCCATCACTTCTTCATTGGTGATGAGGGGGACGCCTAAAACGGAGCGATAGGCGCTGCTGGTAGGTAATTCCAACCAGCGAGGGTCTTGTTTGGTGTCATAAACGATGACGGCCGTGCGGTGTTGCAGCATCCACCCGGCCAAACCCTCATCCCGTTTCAAACCGCTGGGTATGGAGCGATGCGTGAGCTGTTTGTCTTTGTTCAATGTGGCGCGGAAATCAAACTCGCCGGTTTCTTGATTCAGCAACAAAATGGCGCCGTCGTTGGCGCTGACCACTTCGTTCACCAGATCAAGTGCCTTGGTTAAAACACGATCTTGATCCAGGCTGGCGGATAGTTCCGTGTTGATGCGCAGCAGCACTTTAACGCGATTGCTTTCTTCGTTTAATTCGTGAGTGCGCGCCGCCACGCGTAAATCCAGTTCTTCATTGAATTGATGCAGTTCTTCAAACAATTTGGCATTTTGTAAGGCGCTGGCTACCTGCACACCAAATGTTGTCACCTGGGTCACATCCCGGTCGGTAAACCGGTGTGGGTTTTCAGTGTCGGCCAAAATGAGAACGCCGATCAGGCTGCCTTCCGCTTCCAGGGGAACGCCTAGTAGGGCCTGAATTTGTTCCGGGTGGGGCAGCCGAATTTCCATCTGGCTGTTTTGGGCGTTGTTGAGAAAGAGGCCAAGACCGGTGCGAACAACGTGGGCCACAAAAGTGCGGGGATCAGATAAGGGGACTGTCTGGTTCACAAACAGTTCTTCACCATGCCCTTTGGCGGCGCTGCTGGTGAAAGTATCGTTGTCTAACTGCCAGATATAAGCGCCCTGCACATTGAAAATGCGCAGGCTCTCGGTGCAAATAAGCGAAAGGACGGCACGGCGGTCTAGAGTGTAGCTGAGCGCCAGACTGACGTTACCCATCGCGCCATAGAATCGCTCACGCTCATAAGTGTCCTCAAAAATGAGGGCGGTGCCCAGGGCAGTGCTTGCCTGGTTTGCCAGAGCGGCCAGCAAACGTAGATCACGGGGAGTAATTTCTTTGTGGCCGAATTTGATGAGATTGATAATGGCGTATGTTTCATCGTCCAGGATGAGTGGCAAAAGGGCGCAGTTGTAAGGCTGGTCGGGTGGCAGCCAGATGGGTTCCGCTAAAGGCGAGAGGGCTTCTGGGCCGATATGCAAGGCCAGGGGTTGTTTGTTGATGAGGACGGTTTCCAGAAGGTCAAGATTAGCCACCGGTACGGCCGTGCCCGGTTCTTGCCGGGTGGTGGTGTGGCGGCGGGTATACTCTTTGAGTACCACCAGTTTTTCCGTGGCGGCCTGCCATTCGTAGATGGTGTAGCCATCGGCATCTATGGCATTGAGCATATACTGACCCAACGAAGAGAGAATAGTGTCTGTTTCCAGGCTGCTGGAAAGGTCATTGCTGGCGGCAAGCAAAAGCTCAAATTCCTGGCTACGGTCCATTGTTTCCTGCACCAGGCGTGAGTTTTCAATGAGCGAGGCGGCAAATTGGGCATATAGCTCGATGGTTTGCAGCGCGGGGGTGTCGGGGCGACGGCCGTTGACGGGATTGTCTAATCCAACAAGACCGATTAGTTTTTGTTGACGGCCGTACAAAGGCACACACAACACATCTTTGGGCTGCCAGGCGGTACTGTCTGCACTTTGACGGGTGGTAGTCTGGAGGTGTTGCTGTGACCATTGGCTTTCGGCGGGTACAAAATAGCATTGTCCCTGGCGGTATTTCTGCATGTCGGTATTGGTGAACAGAGCTAACCAGGCTTGCGCCGGAATCAGGTTTTTTTCGAGTTTCGCTTTTTCGGCAGGGGAAATGCCGGCGGTGATCAGATGAGTGGGTTGGAAAGCGTCGTCACGCAGGGTAATGACCACACGTTGCCAGCCGCTGGCGTATAACCCATCGGCCAATAATTGCAGTTGTTTCTCGAAATCTGTTTCCTGGCTAATTTGAGTTAGGGCCAGTAGGGGGTCAATGGGGAGGGGTTCTGTGGTGGGGGGGCGGAGAACAATTTGCAGGAGACGGCCGTCCACTCCATCCTGCCAGCGGGATTGGGCGTCTACAATACGGCCGTTGCGGGTATGCAACAACGTGGCTCCGGGCCGATTTTGCAATTCAGACCAATTATCGTCTGAGGCTAAGACCTGGTTGACCTCATGCAACAAATCAACGTGATGACTTACACCTAGTAAAGATGATGCTGCCTGGTTATGATATACTACCTGCCCTGCCGGGTCAACCAGAAGAATCCCCTCACTCAGGTCATCAAATACGTTCCAGGTAATAGCCGAGGTTAATTCCTTTTCCATCATTCGTACCCCAAACCTCAGCCGTTACTTCTCTTGTTAATCAATTGCCCTTGATGATTTATCAATTGCCTCTGTCGTTTAATTACCTAATTGCTCTTATCTTGTTTTTCTTTATCCAGGCGTCGTAGTTCGGCGGCTGTTTCCGTAATTTCCCGAATATCGGAGAAACGTTGTGTTTTGCTGGAAACAATACCGGCAGAGAGACGCATGATGGGCACCAGACGGCCGTCTGAGGTCATAATGCCCCCCTGCTCTCTGTCCATAAAGTTGTAATGCGCCAAGATGCCGTCGTTAAACCGCTGGCGCAGCTTATCCACCATCTCTTGTACCCGGTTTGACATGGTAATCAGAACAAAGGTGTAGCTGCTGGCGTGGCCGATAAAATCATCCAGCGTCCCATACTCGTCCACAATTTCATTGAGGAACATGCCTGTGAAGCGCATGACCTCATCACGGGCCACAAAGCCATAGGCATCATTAAACGGCTCGATGTAATCAATGCCAATTTGCACATAGGCCCAGTTATCCAACTTCATCAAACCACGCAGTTGTTCCTCAATGAGGCGACTGCTGGGCAGGCCGGTGATTGGGTCGGTCATGTTAAGCCGTTTGTGGACGTTGATGGCGGTGCGCACCCGCAGTTTCAACTCCTCAATGTCAAACGGCTTGGTGATGTAATCATCCGCGCCCAATTCTAAACCGGCGATGCGGTCGCTGCGTTCGTCGCGCTGGGTCAGGAAAATGATGGGGATATGGCTGGTGCGGTTAGTGGTGCGCAGTTCTTTACACACGGCATACCCATCCATATCCGGCAGCATAATATCCAGAACGATGAGGTCGGGGAGTTTTTTGCGGCAAATGTCCAGGGCGTCATGCCCACGCGCTGCCACTTCCACGTTATACCCCTGACCGGTAAAGAAGATGCGCAACATATTGGAAATGTCAAAGTCGTCTTCAACTATTAGAATACGGCCGTTGCTCATGAGCTTTTTCCTTGGCAAAACAAACTACTGAATAAACAACTGATTTGTCTGCATATTGAGGGGCTTTATAGGTACAGGTTCATCAGATAGTTTACACGCTTTGACAAAAGCAATCTCTTCCTCGCTGACAGCTCGTTCAAAGCTTCTAAAGCCACCCAAAGTAAATCCGTGTCGCGTAGCGATTTTATCAATTGTCGTAACTTGCGACAATGAAATATCTTTACCTAGCGTGTAAGACTCATAACGCTGGTCTAAGGTCAGCGCCATGGTTTCAGCCATACAAGCGTAAGCCATCTTCGGCGGAAAGCCAAAATTGAAGCCAAAATCTACGGCGCCAGGTACTTTTACCATACCCCCCTCAATCACCAATACATCGGGTCTTTGTTCGGCTACCTGCCGGGAAACATCACGCGGGCGGGCCACATCACACACAATGGCCCCGCGGCGCAGGTGATGTGGTTCGATAATGGCTTCAACCGCGCTGGTAACGGTGATAATAAAGTGAGCTTCCGTGAGTTGATTGATGTCATCAGTGATGGTCACCTGTGTCTCCCCGGCCACACGGGCGCGGTTGGCGACCTCGCTGAGTTTATCCATACGGCGGCCAATGAGCAGCAGGCTTTTTGTCTCACAGGCCAACACTTCCGCGCATACGGCTCCAATAGCTCCGGTTGCGCCCACAATAGCCACGGTCGAATCGGGAAGGGGCACATCCATGATGACGGCCGCTCGCTGAATAGCATGTATGGCCTGGGCGATGGTGTAACTATCGCCTGTGGTCACCGGGATTTGCAGATGTCTGGCAATGGTGACGCCGCCATCGCCGACGACGGAAGTGAATGCGCCCAAGCCCAAAATACGCGCCCCCAGTTTTTCGGCCAGTCTGCCGGTCTGGATGATCTTTTTGTACACAACGCCAGGGGGCAAGGACATCATCCGCTTGGGCGTCAGGGGACAGGCCACAAACCAACCTTGTGCGGTACGGCCGTCAGCCACAGACCGCACCCCTTTTATTTCCGAAATGTAAACAGGCGGGAAAAACAGGGACAGGTAATCAATTAACCAGGCAGGGAGCTTTCCTAAAGTGGGAAATTTGCGGCTAACATCACGTTTCGGGTCAATGGGATGGATGATAAAGGCAAACGAATCGTGCATCATATTCCTGAGTGTAATGGAGATAGTTCATGCTTCAATAGTAATTCTGTCCTTTAAGTGCCTATGGTGCGCTTTCGTTTACTACTGTCAACAGATGATCCTATGTGCCGTCTTCGCGTGGATACAAGCGGGGGTAGGGGTATTTTGTGTTATAGGGATGATGGTCACTGTCCTCGAACGTGACGTTTTTGGTGATGAATTGTTTGTTATCGTTGGCAATCAGCACCACATCTGACTCAATGGTGCGGGCGGCATACACAACATGTCCAGAACTAATGCGGCAGTGATGGCCTACACAACCACCCAAAACCAGCAGATTTGCCGGTTCTAGCCTGCCTTTATGGGTTAACGTTTTAAGTGGGCCACCCAAAATATTAAAATCAGTAAAGGTGTTGCCGGCGCCAATGAAGCAATCCCGCCCCACCACACATAGCTGTAAACAGGTGTTTTGGGCGACGGAGGTATTCTCCATAAGCGTGGTCATAAACAGGGCTGCCCGGAAAGGCAAAAAACAGCCATCGCCAACAACGCTTAATAAGATTTGGCAGCCTTGAGAAATAGTGACGTTGCTGCCAATAATACAGTTATCAAGGACTGCGCCAGCGCCGATGGTGACATTATCACCAATGGTCGTAAAGCCTTTGATCACGGCCGTAGGATCAATATTGCAGTTATGCCCCACCCGCACCACTTCGGAGTTAGACAAAAACTGCTTTTGTTCCAGCAGCGAATGGAGCATGATTTTGAGTTTGTATTTCCATTCAGTTGTCACCCGGTCTTCCACACTGGCGCCTCTGGTAAAAACGCCCAGCAAAATATCCGCCACAAAAATGTGCACCCAGTTTTCGACCAGTACAAACACCTTCCGCGGTAACTCATAAACCAGGTCGCCAAACTCGGTAGCCATATAGGGGGGAATGTGGTAATAGCCGCGTTCACGGGCTTCGGTGTCTACCACCAGTGGCTTGGCCTCTAAACTCTGGGAAAGCCCTTGTGGTAAATACCAGATGTCAGCCAATAACAGGTCATCTTGTTGGAAAAAGGAATGGGTCAACGGCCGTACATGGCGGGCAATTGCCGGATCGTTGGCTCTAAATGCTAACCGGACAGGGCGACGGCCGTCACGTGCCCGTATCAGAAAATCATCAATCAACTCTTGATTAAAAAACAAATTATCTCGGTGCACAAAACATTCAATCTGTTCTGTCTCAAACTGACGGGCCAACTCCCAATTCGGATATTCCCGCTCCTCTGAAGTATAATGCACTAAAATATCTCGCTGCCACAACCACAAAGGCTTGTTCTGCACACGTAAATCACGAGCCGGCTCATTAAACGGCTCAATATGACTGGTTTCTGTGAGTATAATTCGCCGCATATTGATGTAACTTACTGTAAGAAACAATCCATGATGAATGACTGATTATGAATGGTGAGAGTTGTTCAAAAAATGGCTGACGGTTTCCAAAAATAATTCTGGCTCATCTGTCATGGGAAAATGTCGTGAGCGCTGTAGCATGGAAACCTCTGACGCGCGCACGTTAGCCTGAAGTAATTGGGCGTTAGAGGGGGATACAATGTTATCCTTGACGCCATAAATACCTAATGTCGGGATTTCCAACGCAATCAGCTTACTTCTAAGGTCTGTATCACGCAAATCACCAATGCTGCGGAAAAACGACTCGATCGTCGTCCTTTGCACATCACGAAATATCATCCCCCGCACTTTCTTCGAATCTTTCGCCAGTAACAGGCGCATGATTGAATGCAGCAAGATAGGATAGCGCCAGACCAGTTTGGCGACGGAACCATATCCCGCCAATTGGAGAAATGGGTTGAGGGAAGAGCCAATAATAGGCGACCCCACCACCGCTACCCGCTCCACACGGCCAGGATGTGTCAGAGACACTTGCAGCGCCACCGTGCCCCCCATCGAGTGACCGAAAATCGGCGCTTGCTGGATGCCCAGAGAATCCATAAATTGCCGTACCATCTCCGCGTAACTATCAATGTGAAAAACCGTATTTTGTGAACCAGATAATTTGGCCGAGTCCCCAAACCCCCAAAAATCAAGCGCATATACCCTAAACTTTCCCGTTTTTGCCAGCGCAATCATCATGTCACGCCAGACGTCCCACGAATTTATCCAACCATGCAAAAGGATAATAGGCTGGCCCCGTCCCAGTGATTCATAATGAAGGATTCCTTGCTCAGTAACAATCGAACTCACATTGGCCTCAAATAGAAAGGAGCATCAACTTCTCGTATCTCTATTGTTCCTGACATCTTATTACCCGCAAAAGTCAATTGAATTGTAACAAAATTTCGGGCAGGGAGATAAATTTATCAGGATGGTAACATTGGCGAATTACGAATGAAGTGAAGAGAAGGTAAAGGAAGTGTAAATGGCGCGTAAACGCAGCAAAAACTTGGTGGCGTAGCAGGAATCGGTTGTATCAACCAGTTTTCATTGTGAAAACAAGGCTTCTGGGGGGTGGTTGTTGATCTACGAACTATGTTGATCAAGCTGTTCCAGGATTGAATACAAGAGTTCAAGCAACACGTTCTTTACGCTCTCTTTATCTGTGGCTACACAAGGCAATATCTTCACTTCCTGGCGCAACCGCAAGATAATGCGCAAATCCTCTGGCTCCCAGGCATCTTCCATGTCTTGTTTGTTGGCTGCTACCACATAAGGCGTAGATGCATAACTCTCAAAAGTTTCTAAAATGCGTTTGGCTTCGCGGAAAGTCTCCGGTTTTGTGCTGTCTACCATTACCACAAAGCCAAGCATACCTTGCGAGAGAATATCCCACATGAAATCAAAACGACGTTGGCCCGGAGTGCCAAACAAATATAGCACCAGGTCATCACCTACCGTGATGCGACCAAAATCCATAGCCACGGTGGTTGTTTCTTTAATTTGTTCGGCCGCACTGGAAATCTTTCTTTCGGTAGAAACAACATCAATTTCGCTAACAGCACCAATGAATTCTGTCTTTCCTGCCGAAAAGGGGCCAGTGATTACCATTTTTACAGCTTGCATAAATAACAGCCCTTATCTAAATAAAGTAGTCCGTAAAGCCACACCAACGTTTGCCAAGCACACCTTTTTCAGTGTCCTCAAAAAACAAAAGCGGACTTACTGTAGCGAGTTAGATACTCTTTATGCGATCAATTAACCTTTCGACAACAGAACGCTTCACATCTGGTGGTTGTTCTACTGCTTGGCGTTTAGGACGTTTAATTTGCTCCCCTGTTTCGGATAAGAGAGCCGGCTTAGGTCTGTCCACAAACTCAACCAATCCGGCCTGTAACATGCCGTAGACAATTCTGCGAATTTCGAACTCGCTCAGGTTATTTGCCTTGGCAATCTGCCGGATTGTATTTCGTGGATTAACAAAAGATACGACGCGCCACTCTTCTACCGTGAGGTTGATGTTGCGCAGGCGGGCGTCTGGCCGATCTGTGAATTGTAGGGAGACATCAAGGTCTGGTAATTCTTCTTGCAGCACTTCCCATTCTTTTAAGCGCCGACTGCCTTCCATGATGACGCTTTCGAGATCAATGGGAATGGTGATATGCCCTGGTGACGGAAGCTTGTTTGCTTCAAACCGGAAAATGCCTTCGGCCCAAGTAAATAGCCGATAGACAATATCCAAAACATTCTGCCGCACACTCTGGATAATATCGTTTTGGGTTACTCTTCCGGCCGTAATAAGCAGATGCCCCAATTGCTTGTCACTTTTGCCTTCTGCATGGGCTTGTATGATTTGAGCTTGTTCGGCCGACAGCTTGCCACTGTGCTGCAATATCCTTGCCAGGTGGTTATTATCATTCTCGCCCATGTAAGCGTAAATTAGCTTGCCTTCACGGAAGGACATATGAGCAGATTCACCACTGTGTTGAATCGTCAGGGTGCCTGTTTTTCGAGCAAGATTTATGAGATTTAATAACTGTGTTGTTGAGAAATCTCGCAGGTTGCCTTTTAGGGCCATAGTTTCTATTCCTGCATTCTTCTGGTTTGATCACAATGCAACGGCCGTTTCTTTAATTGCACTTGTTGCATCTTGTTTTGTTAAGAACGTGGACGGGATTTTTTTGTTACTTGTCCCATTAACGAGGGCATTATACATGGGGGTAAATAGCAAGTCAAACATACTTATGTCATATAAGTGCGCCTCAAATTGCTAATTTTATGTCTACAAAACCGGTTTGTATAGGTGAACAATTGATTCCATGATGTTTGCCAATGGGTTTACATTCTGTCTCTTCCTGCCTAAAATACGCGCGCGGAGGATCAGGTTCGTGAGGAATAGGTGCAAGATTGAATAAAAGTCTGGGACGATACGAGATTAAGTCGGAATTGGGGCGCGGGGGCATGGCCACTGTTTATCTGGCGCATGATCCTCGTTTTGGGCGTGATGTAGCACTGAAAGTAATCAACCAGGCGTTGCGGGATGATCGGGCGTTGCGCGGTCGTTTTGAGCGAGAGGCGCGCACCGTAGCGACGCTGGAACACTCAGCTATTGTCCCGGTTTATGATTTTGGCGAAGATGATGAGCAGCTTTATCTGGTCATGCGGTATATGCCGGGAGGATCACTGGCGGATCGCATTCAAACACGGCCGTTTACCCTCCCAGACCTCTTGCCCATTTTTCGTCGAGTAGGGTCGGCATTAGACCACGCCCATCGCCTGGGAGTCATTCATCGAGACCTCAAGCCAGGGAACATTCTCTTTGACCAATACGACAATGCTTTTCTTTCTGACTTTGGTATTGTGAAGTTGGCACAGGAAACAGCCGACCTGACCGGCAGTGGCGTCATAGGCACACCTGCTTACATGAGTCCAGAGCAGATTCATGGCGAAAAGCAGCTGGACGGCCGTTCCGATATTTACATGTTGGGCGTTATCCTGTTTGAGAGTTTGACGGGACACAAACCGTTTCCAGCAGAAACGCCGGTTAAGCAATTGATGGCGCATGTACTGGAACCTGTGCCCAGCATTTTATCGCTTAACCCAGATTTACCCCCAAATTGTGACACCGTCATCCAAAAAGCGTTAGCCAAAGACCGGGAAGCGCGTTTTGGCAGCGCCCAGGAGTTGACAGAGGCTTTAACTATCACCATGACCGGCAGGCATCTATTACCGGCGGTTGATGATAGAGAAAACCAGGAAGCAACAGCCACACTTGATTTACCCCCGGTCGCTTCATCATCGTTAGCAGAAGCCATCCCTCTCTCACCTGGCCCGGCCATCGTTTCCCCACCACCGCCCCGTACAGAATCACCTACTCAGGTGGGCACAGCTGCCTTAACTTTTGAAAAACCAGCTCCAGAGCTACCCTCGTCGCCGACTGACCCACCCACAAACACCAGAAAGAATAAACTGTGGTTAGCCGGTGGGTTTCTGCTGGCATTTCTATTACTAATGACCGGTGGCCTGGCAATTTTTAATAGTTTGCCCGATGAACAACCGCCGCCAACTCAACCTGCGGCTAACTTACCAACTGTCGCCACGCCAACGGTCGGTGAAGCGCCCCTGGCCGTTGTGAATACACGTCCGGCCAATACCACCACGCCTTCGCCAACGGCCGTGCCCCCCACTCCCTATCCTACACCGGCTATTCTTGAGATTGGCCGCTCCACTCAAAATACGCCCTTAACGGCCGTCCGGTTTGGCGACGGCGAGATGGCTCTGGTCCTAATTGGTGGTCTCCATGCCGGTTTTGCCCCCGGCAGCGTGCAGTTGGCCGAAGAAATGATCGCCTATTTTAGCCAGCACCCCGAAGCGATTCCGGCGCAACTCTCGTTATTTGTCATCCCCAATGCCAACCCAGACAGCGCCGCTGCTCCCGGCCAACTACCGGGGCGCTTAAACGGTAATGGAGTAGACCTGAACCGTAACTGGGATTGCCGCTGGACGGCCGATCCATTGTGGGCCGGCGCGCCGCAAGTTGGTATGGGCGGGGCGTCCCCCTTCTCTGAACCGGAGGTGCGGGCGGTGGCCGATTTTATACAACAGCAGCCGGTGCAGGCGGTGGTTTTCTGGCAGGGGCGGGCGGCTTTGGGGTTGTCATCGCCGGGCGCTTGTGGGGCCGAATCGGAAGTATCGCGGCCGTTAGCCCAGGTTTATGGCGTGGCGGCAGATTATCGCATTGCTGACTTTGAAGCGCTGGTTAATCAAGAAGTCACAGGTGATGCCACCAATTGGCTGGATGCTCAGGGCATTCCCGCCATTTCTGTGTTGTTGCCGGATTACCGCGTGAGTGATTTTGACCGTAACTTGTTGGCTGTTCTGGCTATCCTGGAGTGGGTGGCTGAGGGCCTGCCCGATCCTTCATAAGTGGTACGGCCGTAATTCCAACACATGCCGTGTCACGGCCGTCACCACCGCCTGATCCCACGCCATCTCATAATATTCCCCGTCCAGCCACGGCTGGATCAAATCACCATAATGTGGGCTACCCACATGCCCAGACTGCCCCGGTGGATGGATGCCCCAGGCTTGCATCCCCTCTCCTAAATCCACAATCAACCGCGTGGAGATGGAAATAGCGTTGTTGTCATAGGGCAAATCGGCGCGAATGCCCGTCTGCGCTACTGTATTTTCATCGCCGCCAATAGAGAATGGCCCCTGGTTAAACAGGCGACCCAACACTGGCGCCACGCCCAGCGCATGGGCAAACGTCACCCGGTGCAGCCGCCCCCACTGCCACCTTGCCGGGTCAGCCCCTAATTTTTGGCGCAGCACGGCCGTCGTCTGTGCCAGACAATCAACCAATGTCTCCTCCCAGTTGGGTAACCAGCGTACCGACCCCTCGCCCAATATCCGCAGCAGCGAAACAAGCCACTGCCCCTGAAAATCATTTACTGGCTGCATAAACGGGTTTGCACCTCGTCCTAACAACTGCTCCCGAAACGGCCGGGCAAAATGGGGCGCCAGCAGTGTCTCGCTCAACCGGCGAATGAACACTTCGTAGACTGCGCCCCCAACGCTATCTGCCGCCAGACGGCCGTTCCAGTCCCGCAGCAGTCGCAAAGCCAGCGCCGCAGCGGACACGGCCGTTTCTAACCCTGCCAGCAGCCCTATCAATTCCCGCCCCGGCATGTGGGTTACATCCATCTGCATGGTGCGGCAATCGGCCAGCGAAATGGTTGGCCGGGTGGTAATCATCTCTTCAATACGGCGGGCGCGGTAGCCATTGCGCCACACTCGGCCCAGATAGTGCGGGTATGCCTCGCCCATGATCCGATGGTTGGCGCTGACGATGTACCCTTGCGCCGGATTCAGTACATGGGGCATCTCCGCAAAAGGAATGTGGCCCAGCCAATCATACTCACCTGTCCAGCCGGGGGCCGGCGTCAGGCCATCCCCCGTGGCGCGTAACGGCGCGCGTCCGGAGAGATAGTAGCCAATGTTGCCCTGACGGTCGGCATAGAGCAGATTGAGTGAGGGGGAGTGGATGTGGGCCACGGCCGTGACAAATTCCCCCCAATCCCGCGCCTCATTCAACTGCCGGAAACCGTCCATGCCCACATCTGCTTGCAAAGCCGTTGAGCAGTAAGTCACTGGCTGCGCGTAGTCAATGAGGACGCCGTTCATCAGCGGCCCATGGTGGGTGACGATAATTTGCTCCCGGTGTGACGGCCGTCCGCGCACCCCAATCACTTCTGTCACCACCTCTGCGGCCTGCCATCGCCCCATCCATTCATAATAACCGGGATGATGCGGATGCAGCCGTTCCAGGAAAAAATCTTCGCAGTCCACGTAAGAGAGGGTCGCGCCCCAGGCGATATGTTCATTGTGTCCCACCAGCACATAGGGCAGGCCAGGCTGCGTAAAACCGGTCACATGTAACCCATCCTGGCTGTGTAAATGCATGGCGTACCAGAGCGATGGTGACCCTACCGGCAGGTGCATATCATTGCACAAGATAGCGCGCCCGGTGGCGCTGCGCTCCGGGGCAATCACCCAACCATTGCTGCCCCGCCCCAATCCATCCAATGACCCCTTGCCCTGAAACGGATTGGCCCAGGCTCCCACCAGACCATCCAGCTTTAATCCCCCAATTTCAATGCCGTGCGGCAGGGTGGTGGGGTTTGTGGCCGGATAATGCAGCCCCAGGTCAGCGGCCATTTCGGGGCTGAGGCTTTGGGCCAGTTGTGCCTGCACAAATTCACCGGATGCGCCATTGGTGAGCGCCCACATCTGCAAACGGCCGTAAGCCACACTATTGAGCGGCTCCCAGGCTGCGGGCTGATGCCGGATCAGGCTAAATTCAAGCGGTAGTGGGGAACAGGTAGATAGCCAATCGTTCACCCCCTGCGCATAGGCAATAAGGTCGGCCTGCACAGCGGGCGGCAGCATGGCCCAGGTTTGCCGTGCCAGCCGGGCAAAACCGAGTGTGCGCGCCAACCGGTCGGTGTCCAGGGTGCGTGGACCGAAAAGCTCCGACAGGGTTCCGGCGGCGGCACGCCGGTTGAGTTCCATTTGCCAGAAACGCTCCTGAGCGTGGACAAAACCCTGCGCCCGCAGCAAATCATGGCGGTTTTGGGCCACAATATGGGGAATGCCCCATTGATCCCGGTGAATGGTGACGGGGTGATGGAGGGAGGGCAGGTAGATACGGCCGTCTACCTGTGGCAGCCGTCTCTTACTCCACTGTTGGCTGAGATATCGAAGCATGGAAGGTAATTGTGTAATGATGATAATCAAGATTGGTTCAGTCTGCGACGATTGAACCAATCTAAATGGACAAGGAGGCACAGTGTACCAGGAATTGCCCAAACGAGCAGAGGCCGCGAACATTGTCTTTGCCTGGCAAACAGGGGAAAATGGCCCCTATGACAGAAATAGCCCCTCAACATCATCGTCTAATCCAATGGCAAGACCCCCGTGTCACGGCCGTGAACCCCACCCGAATTACCGGATTTTGGCTGGTTGCCGGCCTGCATTTTGTCGTGGCGCTTTATTACAAACAGGTGATTGGCCTGGATATTGCCTGGCGCGAATGGGATGGCCTGTGGCAGACAATACCAACCGATTTGCTGCGCGCCAACCTCTGGCAAAGCCTGTGGCATTATCATGCTCAGCCGCCGTTGTTCAATCTGTTTGGCGCTCTTCTCCTCAAACTGTTTTACCCGCATCACCTGGAAGCCATGCACTTTGTGTATATTATGCTTGGTTCTTTGATGGCCGGGATGGCCTACCGGATTCTGTGGGCGCTGACCAACAATGCCCTTTTGTCATTTGTCACGGCCGTGCTGCTGGCGTTAAATCCCACGCTCTTTCTGTATGAGGCGTATCCCCTTTATGATCTGCTAACTGCTTTTTTAATCATGCTGTCTATTTTTTGTCTGGCAATTTATTGGGCAAAGCCCCGTCTCTGGCCGTTGGTTGCTTTTATTCTTACCTTGAATCTTCTGGTACTGACTCGCTCGTTTTATCATCTGATGATTCTGTTCATCGCCATTTCGTTCGCTCTCTTTTTGGCCCGCGCCCAATGGCGGCGGCTCCTGCCCGTACTGCTCCTGATCTGCTTGTTGTCTGTGGGCTGGTATGCCAAAAACGCTTACCGTTTTGACTTTTTTGGCAGCAGCAGTTGGCTGGGCATTGGATTATGGAAGATTGTCGGCGCCACTTATTCAGCGGATGAATTGGCAACGTTTGTAGAGCAGGAACTCATCACCACGGCCGTAGCCGATTTACCGGAATTTAGCCGCCCCTCCCTTTTTGTACCTTATGGTTTTACCGCCACATCGCCCATAGCCGTCTTGGCCCAGGACGATTATAACAACATCAATATCCTGGCTATTTCCCAGATGTACCGGCAGAGTGCGTTGAATGTACTCAAACACGACCCAGGCCATTATGCCGTCAACGTGATCCTGGCTTACATGGTCTATACCAGCCCACCTTCTCGTTTTTACCATCTGACCGACAATGCCACGCGCATGGGCGGGCACGAGCAACTCGTTTCCCAATATGTCTTGGGGCAGCGGTTCATCCAACGCTTTTTGCCGCTCCGAGATGACACCATTGGTTCCTGGATGGCTATCTTGTTGCCCGTCAATTTCCTGATGTATCTGTTATGGGTATTTAAACAAAACCGGTTTTCGTCAGGTCGTTGGCGTGCTTATTTACGCGCGGATGCGGTGATGGTGTGGCTGGTGTTTATGATTGTATATACCACGGCCGTTGGCATCACCCTGGAATACATTGAAAATGTGCGCTTTCAGTTTTTGGTCGAGCAGCCCATCTGGATTTTTATTGTAGTTACCACATACCGTATCGCACGGCCACAGCCCATTCAGCCCCCCGCTATTCATTCACCATCCCAAACGTAGATCGTGCCATCGGCAAAATGATGCACCGGTCTTAAAGGTAAGGCGTTTACCAGTGTCGGTTCGTCTGGCAAAAACCAGCGCCAGGCCATGTCTTGTAGCAGTATCAGTTGCGCTCCGTTGGCTAACTTCGCCGCCATCGTCTGTAATTCAGCCTCATACGCCTGGTTGGGCAGCATGGAGGTGTCGTGGTATTGGGCCGGAACGGCCAGAACGGGTAAGCCGGTGTGGTAATAGATGATGTCTGGCCCGTTGGAGAGGTAGGTGGTACTGCCGTCGCTCCCCCGCAAGTAAGCCAGCGTTTCCGAATCACGCCAGTCCACACCGGTATAGTGTTCCCCATTCTGGCGAATATCGGCAAACGTAGCGACCATACTTACCAGATAAGCCAGGCACAATGCACTGCCAACTAAAGCGATGGCGCGCCGGGCAGTGAGGGTTGCCTGCGCCCACCAGACCGTCATTCCATATGCCCCCAACAGCAGCAGCGAAAGATAAGCCGGGGACAAAATGCGCTCGGTCAACCGTATCTGAATGTCCATGAAGGAGATGGAAAAAACAATGAAGGCCAGGTAAACAGCCAGATTCAAAGCCAGCAGTTTGAAAAAATCGGGAACCGCTGCCGGGAAATGAATCTGCGAAAAGTGGTGGCGCAAAATCAGCCAGCCCAGGGCGACCACCAGTATCAGCCAGACAAGCAGCCGCAGCGCTAAGGGGATATTATCTGGCGCGCTCCAGGCGGAGATGGTGTAAATACCTTGCCACAAATGATAATCGGCAATCCAGTGTACGGTGAGGTCCCGGTTGGTCGCGTTTCCAGATTGGCTGGCGTAAAGTAGCCACAAGAGCATGGGCAGCAGGCTGAGGAATCCGTAAGTAACGGCCGTAAACCAGCCCCCTGCCGTTTTCCAACCGCGCCGGATCAACAGCCACAAGCTGCCGGTGATGATAAAAGCGATCCCGGAGTAACGGGTGAGGAAGGTCAGCCCGGCTAACAAGGCGGACAAAACAAAGATGGTGCGATACGGCCGTTGCCCATAGCGATCCAACACAAAAAAACTGCCCAACCACAACAACAAAAAAAGAGATTCCGAATGGGTGACGGTGTACAGGCGGATGGTGGTCGCGGCCGAAAGCGTGAAAAACGCCGCCAATACCGGCGGCCAAAAGGTGTGCGGGCAGTAAAAACGAACCAGCAACCCCACGACCAGAATCAACAAGCTGAAAGCGGTGATACTCCATATCCAGGCGGCGCTTTCTACATCACCCACCAACACCGCCATGCCTGCCAGCAGCGCCGGGAACAGGGGCGGGAAGTGGGTCATCAATTCCCCTTTGTCCCCGGCAAATGTGCTGTCGAAGGATAATGTTAGCCCCTGCCCCTGCTGCAAATTTTGGGCCGCTCCATAAAAAATGACCGTATCCGCCCCCACGCCAATCCGCTCCGGCAGCAGGAGATACAGGTACAACCAACCAGCCAGCGCCAGCAGCATAATCACTATCAACGACTGGCGATCTTTAGAAATGTTCATCTCGTGTGGCCATCTCCACCAACCGTTGTGGTGGTGTAAAGCGGACGCCATAATGGACGGCCAATTCCCGGCTGCGGGCGACAAAAGCCGCCAGGCCATAATCGTTGATGTATTGCAGTGTGCCCCCTTTGAACGGGGCAAAACCCCAGCCAAAGATGCTGCCGATGTTGGCGTCGGCTACCGACCGCAGCACGCCTTCTTCATGACAGCGCACCGTTTCCAATGCCTGCACAAAGAGCAGACGCTCAATCATTTCCTCTTGAGGCAGTTGGCCGTTGGGCGGGAATAAATCACGCAGGCCGGGCCACAACAGCTTTTTGCCATCGGCCGGATAGTCGTAAAAGCCCGCGCCGTGTGCTTTGCCCAGGCGATTTTCGGCTACCATCGCATCTACCACGGGGAAGGCCGGATGCTGCGGGGTTTCTTTGCCTTCGGCAGCCAGGTCTTTAGCCGTTTGCCGGCGGATGTGAACCATCAGACTCAGGCTGACCTCATCGCTGACGGCCAACGGGCCAACGGGCATACCGGCTTGCAGCCCGGCGATTTCAATGGCGTGCGGGTGCTGCCCTTCGGCCAGCAGCGCCATGCCCTCGTTCACATAGGTGCCAAAAACACGGGAGGTATAAAACCCCCGGCTGTCATTGACGACGATGGGCGTTTTGCGAATTTTCAACACGTAGTCAAACGCTTTGGCCAGCGTTTCGTCATCCGTCTCTTTGCCGACGATGATTTCCACTAGTTTCATGCGCTCGACGGGGGAGAAAAAGTGCAGGCCGATAAAGTGTGACGGCCGTACTGACTTTTCCGCCAGCCCGGCGATGGGTAATGTGGAGGTATTGGAGGCGAACACGGCCGTGTCCGCTAACTGTGCTTCGGCTTCGGCCGTGACCCGCGCCTTCAATTCCCGGTCTTCAAAGACGGCTTCAATCACCAGGTCACACCCCTGCAAATCGGCGGCGTTCCCAGTGGCGTGGATGCGGTCGAGCAGGGCTTGTTTTTCAACGGCCGTCATCTGCCCGCGTCCCACCCGTTTTTGAGCCAACGTCGCAATCTTCGCTTTGCCTTCTTCCGCTTTCTCCTGGGTCACGTCTTTCAACACTACGGCCATGCCCGCCCAGGCGGTGACAAAAGCGATGCCGTGCCCCATCATGCCCGCGCCCAGGACGCCCACTTTGTGCGTTTCCGTCGGCGGCCGGTCGGGGCGGCTGGCCCCTTTGTTGATTTCGTTTAACTGGAACCAGAAAGCGGTGGTCATGTTGCGGGCGACGTTGCTCGTGGCAACTTCGGCAAAAGCGCGGGACTCTAACCGGCTGGCGGCGTCAAAGGTGAGGGTGGAACCGAGTACGGCCGTGCGCATAATCGCTTCCGGCGCGGGGTAATTGCCATACGTCTGTTTGCGCAGCATGGCCGGGGCGATAGCCAGCATTTGTACCACTTTCGGGTTTTGGGCGTTGCCGCCGGGCATTTTGTAGCCGGGCATGTCCCAGGGCTGCTGCGCTTTGGGGTGGGCGGCAATCCAGGCGCGAGCATTGGCCATCAATTCGTCCCTGTCAGCTGCCAGATCGTCAATCAGACCGGCGGCCTTTGCTTCCTGCGGTTTCACCTGCTTGCCTTCCATCAAAAAGGGGAAGGCGTTTTGCAAGCCGATCAGGCGCGTCAGGCGCACCACGCCGCCGCCGCCGGGCAGTAGCCCCAACGTTACCTCTGGGAAGCCAAACTTGATGGATGGGTCATCCAGGGCGACCCGATGATGGCAGGCCAGGGCGAGTTCAAATCCACCACCGACGGCCGTGCCGCTCAACGCCGCCACTACCGGTTTGCCTAACGTCTCTAACTGCCGGAACCCCGCCTTGAGTGCCTCGCTGCCTGCAAACACTTTGGCCGCATCACTAAACAGGTCTAAATCTTCCAGGTCAGCCCCAGCCATAAACGTCTTCTTGGCCGAGGTGAGGATGACACCCGCCAGGTCAGCTTCTGTTTGCAGCCGCGCCAACACCTCTGCCAGCGCTGCACCAAACGCTTCGTTAATCACATTTGCATTCCGCCCCGGCATATCCAGCGTCAGCGTCACAATGTTCTGTTCATCTTTCTCATATCGAATTATCATTTAACCATCACTCCCCAAGCACATCTTCTATATATTTCAATGCTAGGTCTCTCTCAATTTGGGCAACCGCCATAGCGCCCTCGAATTTTCTCTTTGTTTTTAGATAAGCAATAGCATCATTTTGTCGCAGGAATTCTTCCTTTTTTTGATGCCATTCATTTTCTAGAACTAATATTCTCTTATCATGATCGCTTTCTATTTTGGCAACCCATTCCGCTTTTGATATTTTCCCTCTTTTGGAAGCAATTTCGTATTTGCCTAGAAGTTTGTCATTATGAACTGCCCTAATGATCTTCTCTTCTTCCAATTTGGCTGCGGTAGCTTTTTGCCTAACTCTTTCCAGAGTTGTTATCATCGCTGGGGATGCTGAGTAGATGGTTGTTCCCTTTTCACGATTGCAATGATTATGAGCAGGTGCCCAGTTGCAGTAATCGTTGATAGAAAAGCTAGTATCTAAACGGTAATCATGCAAGACAATTTTTAGCTTATCGGGATCATCTAAAAGATACTCGGGGATGATGTGATCAACTGTCACTTCCCGAAATGAGAAAGGCTCTGAACACCAAAAACACTTTTTCCCATATGTAAGCCAAAGGGCATAACGTTGTTCAGGTCGGAACTTATATTTGCCCATTATTTCCTTATCGAACCTTGCCAGTTTTTGGCATCAAAAATAACTCCATTGCGAACCACCTCACCAATTTGAATAGTCATCATTTTGTCCGTGAAAATTCGCCCAATCTGCGTCATCCGCGAATAGTTCTTCTAGATGCCAAGCAGTTTCCCTAATCGTTTCTGAACTTGTTGAACGGTAGCTGCTGGTAGGGTGCAAAACCATTCAGCCTGCCTGATACGCCAATCAAGATTTTTAACTTGATCAGACAGGATAACTCCCTTTGCGGGTAAACCATCAGGAATTTTGACCTCAAACGGATACCCTTTCACCTGAGTGGTAATGGGGCACAGAATGGCTAAACCGACCTTGCCATTATAGGCAGCGGGTGAAACGACCAGCGCCGGCCTTCGACCAGCTTGCTCATGCCCGGCTTGGGGATCGAAATTTAACCAGACGACATCACCCCGATCTGGGACATAGGCCATTATTTACCAGACCTCGTTGCCTACGGCCGGGCCCGTACTCACTTCTCTGTGCAGATTGTCGGGCGTGATATCGGCCAGGAGTTTCTCCAGCGCTATTTCCGGTTCTTCTATGGGCACAATGACCAGTTTCCCATCTATAATTGTTACTTCAACAGGTGAGTCCGGCATAATTGCAATTTCGTCGGCAAACGCCTTAGGAATACGCAACGCCAGACTGTTTCCCCACTTTTGCACTCTTGTTTGCATATGACACCTCCAAATAATGTATCTACAATGATGATACATCTGTACTGTAAAGCAGGCAAGCACCCCCCTTCCCAATCCGTGACAATCCGCCAAATCCGTGTCATCTGTGGTTCATTCACACCCGCTCGATGACTGTAGCGATGCCCATGCCGCCACCGACACAGAGGGAAACCACGGCCGTACCCATCCCCGTCCGCTCTAACTCATCCAACACCGTGCCCAACAACATGGCGCCGGTTGCGCCCAGTGGGTGGCCCATGGCAATGGCGCCGCCGTTGACGTTCACATTCTCCGCCCCTTCAATGCCCAGGTCGCGCATGTAACGCAGCGGCACCACGGCAAACGCCTCGTTGATTTCAAACAGGTCAATGTCTTGCACGGTCATGCCGGCCTGCTTGAGCGCCTTTTTAGTCGCCGGGCCGGGGCCAACCAGCATAATGGTCGGTTCTGTGCCCACCAGCGCCCCGGCGCGGATGCGGGCGCGCGGTTTTAGCCCCAACGCCTCCCCCTTCTCCTTGCTGCCGATGAGCACCAGCGACGCCCCATCCACAAGGCCGGACGAGTTCCCGGCCGTATGCACATGGTTCAGCCGCTCTACTTCCGGGTAACGCTGCATGGCCACGGCGTCAAAACCCATCTCGCCCATCATCTCAAACGCCGGGTTCAGTTTGCCCAATCCTTCCATGGTTGTGTCCGGGCGGATGTATTCATCTTTTTCCAGGATGACCAGCCCGTTTTGGTCGCGTACGGGCACGATGGAGCGGTCAAAGTAGCCGTTGTCGCGGGCGTGGGCGGCGCGTTGTTGGGATTGCAGGGCGAAACGGTCTATGTCTTCACGGCCGTAGCCCTCCAATGTAGCAATCAAATCCGCGCTGATCCCCTGGGGCACAAAGTGGGTCTTGGCGTTCACCGCCGGGTCCATAATCCACGCCCCGCCATCTGACCCCATGGGGATGCGGCTCATGGATTCCACGCCACCGGCGACCACCAGGTCTTCCCAACCGGAGCGGACCTTCATGGCCGCCATATTCACCGTTTCCAGGCCGGAGGCGCAGAAGCGGTTAATTTGCATACCGGGTGTATCCACGTCCCACCCGGCATAAATGGCCGCCGTGCGCGGAATCACTGCTCCCTGTTCACCAATGGGCGAGACGACGCCGAGTACAATGTCATCTACCTGCGAGGTGTCCAGGTCATGCCGCTGCTGCATCTCCCGCATCAGCGTTGCCAGCAGGTCAACGGGGGCCACTTCATACAGGCTGCCGTTTGTTTTGCCTTTGCCGCGTGGGGTACGGATGGCGTCAAAAATGTAGGCTTCTAGGGTCATGCTGTTCTCCTTATCGTAATCCGTCAACCGTAATCCGTAACCGGTTTACAGGTCACGGATTGCGGATTGCACTCTATTGTAACCCGTTTTAGGGTAGTAGACAGTTGGGACGGGCAAAAGGGTGACTGTTTTCTTACCCGCTAAATTACCGTAGAATGTCTTTGTCCGGTATCCTGTGGAGATTAGCGAAATTGTCTGATCTCTGGAGCAGTTCATATGCAATGGTACGGCCGTATTCCTCGCTTACTGGCGCTCTTGGCCCTG
Organism: Anaerolineae bacterium; assembly: GCA_023382655.1. Lineage (GTDB taxonomy): Bacteria > Chloroflexota > Anaerolineae > Promineifilales > Promineifilaceae > CAADGU01. Next base: position 45,727 of record JAHDWK010000004.1, read on the forward strand.
TTTCTGCAAACGTTCGCCTTGTCAGCCTGTGGGCGTTCAGAGCCGGAGATGCTGCACATTGGTGTGGTTAACTTGTCGCCGCGTCTGGCGGCGGTGCTGGATGGTTTCAAGGCAGGTATGGGGGAATTGGGGTATGTGGAAGGCGTCAATGTGGCCTATTTCTATGATGGCCCGGCGGCAAGCATCGCCGCTCTTGATGACAAGGTGCAGTCCTTGCTGAACGCTGACGTGGATTTGATCGTGGCGATCAGCACGCCGGCGGCCCAGGCAGCGCACCGGTTGGCCCAGGATAGCGACACGCCGGTAGTATTTGGCCCGGTCACAGACCCGGTAGCCGCCGGCGTGGTGGCGAGTGTGCCCCATCCCGGTGGGGTAGCTACCGGTGTAAGACTGGGCGTGGAAAGTGAAGTCGAACGATTGGAATGGTTGTTACAGGTTGACGAATACATTCAGCGTATTTACATCCCATATAACCCGGATGATGCCAGTGCCGTAAGTTCGGTCACGGCCGTGTCTGCGGCCGCCGCCAAGCTGGGCCGAGTTGTCATCTTGCGCGAGGCGCACACTGACGAGGAGATCGCCGCCGCCATTGCTAACGTGCCCGAAGATGTTGACGCCATTTTACTGCCCCAGGATAGCCTGGTGGCGGCACGCATTGACGATTTTGCGGCGGTAGCCATCAACCGGCAACTTCCCCTTTCCACGCCCACTGATGAGCAAGTAGAGCGGGGCGCGCTCATCTCTTACAGTTTTCGCTTGCATGAGTTAGGCGCCCAAATGGCCCGGCTGGCGGGCCAGATTCTGCAAGGAACGTCCCCGGCCGATTTGCCGGTGGAAACGGCGCACTTTTTTCTAACGGTCAATTTGCAAACGGCCGCCGCCATTAATGTGGAGATTCCCGACATCGTTCTGCAATCAGCCGACAGGCTGATTCGGTAAATTTCTCATGCGCAGTACTATTCATACCCGTCTGGCAGTGGCTTTTATTGGTCTGGCTGTCATTCCGCTTTTGTCGGTGGGCCTGGGGTTGGCCTGGCAAACCGTACAGGTGCAGCGCGCCCAGGCATTGCAACGCGAACAACAAATGGCGTGGTCAGTAGCGGTGGAGGTTCATGCGTTTATGAATGGCCTGGAACGAGAGCTGTTGCAGGTGGCGCGTGTGCATGATCTGGCCAAACAGACGCCAGAGCAGCAGGAATTGATATTGACCCAACTACTGGCCTTCCAGCCGGCCTTTACTGAATTGGCCTTGTTAGACGCGCAGGGAGGGGAAAGGATACGATTGGCTCGTTTAGGCATTGTGACGCCGGCAGACCTGGTTGACCGTTCCCAACTGCCGGAGTTTGTGGCCCCAATGACCACCCGTACCATCTATTACAGCCCGGTATGGTTTGATGCCAATACGGGTGAGCCGTTAATAGTCACCGGTCTGCCCCTGGAAAATTTGCGCACGGGCGAAGCAGAAGGTGTATTGGTGGCGGTGATTGCCCTAAAAAGCGTATGGGATTTGATTGCCGGTATGGCTGTGGCTGAAGGGGAGGCGGTTTATATTGTGAATGAGGTAGGGCAGGTGATAGCCCATCGCAATCCGTCATTGGTGCTGCGGAATACCCGGTTTGCGGTACCGCTAACAGACGGGGTTCATCAGGGGTTAACGGGTACGGCCGTGTTTCTGGCTGCCGAAGATTTGCATTTTGGCGACCGCCGTCTGTCGGTGGTGGCGGAGCGCACGGTGGCAGATGCTCTCACGTTGGCCCTGGATGCCGTCAAAGTGACCCTGGTGATGATGGTCGCCACGTTTGTTATTGCTCTTACCGTTGGCGTCCTGGTGGTGCGCCGGATCGTCCAGCCCTTGCAGCAATTGGCGACGGCAGCGCATGAAATCCGGGAGGGGAACCTGGCTGTCCGCGTTGCCGTGCCCGACCGCCAGGACGAAATCCACCAACTGGCCGAAGCGTTTAATAGCATGGCGTCCCGGTTGGAAGTGACAATGGCCGGGTTGGAACAAAATATCCAGAAGTTACAACAGGCTGAGAAAACGCTGGCAACCTATACCGCCGAATTGGAGCGCAACAATAGCGAACTACAATCGTTTGCTTATGTGGCTTCCCATGATTTGCAGGAACCGCTGCGTAAAATCAGGACATTTAGTGACCGGTTGCAGTCTACGTATGCGGGCGCGTTGGATGAACGGGGCCTGGATTATCTGCGGCGGATGCAACATGCAGCCGAACGCATGCAAGTGCTGATTCATGATTTGTTACTCTTTTCGCGGGTCACGACCCAGGCGCAGCCGGTGCGAGTGGTGAGCCTGCACAAGGTGCTGGACGGCGTTCTCTCTGACCTGGAAGTGCATATTGAAGAGGTACAAGCCCAGGTGGTGGTGGGGTATTTGCCGATTATCGAGGCGGATCCCACCCAAATGCGCCAGTTGTTTCAAAATTTATTGACCAATGCCCTCAAGTTTCACAAGCCCGATCAGCCGCCGCTTATCTTGATACGCAGCGAAAAAGTGGTGGGCAACGACCGTAACCCCTACTGCTGGCAAATCACTGTTGCCGACAACGGAATTGGCTTTGAAGAAAAGTATGCCGACCGTATCTTCACCATTTTTCAGCGGCTGCACGGCCGTCAGAGTTACGAAGGTACCGGCGTCGGTCTGGCTATTTGCCGCAAGATTGTCGAACGGCATCATGGGCACATCACCGCCCATAGCCAGCCGGGGGAAGGAGCTACGTTTATCATCACCCTACCCGAACGGCAAGAAGCCCAAACGCTGTAGCTCCCCGATTTAGCCCCCGTCGGTTTCCAGACACCCATGGGGGCTTTCAAAAAAGAGATGAGAACTATGAAGTTGCGCAGCGCGATAATGGCAGTCAATCTACGGTTGCTGCTACTTTTTTGCCTTTTTGGCTGGCTGGCGGCGTGTGAACAGAGTAAACAACCGATCAAAATTGGCATCCTGAATACCTCGCTCTTCACCGAAGATTCTGTATCTGGTTTCAGGGATGGCATGACGGAGTTGGGCTATATCGAAGGCGAAACGATCATTTACCTCTATGCCGGGGTCATTGAGGAGCCTGAGGCTTTGGCGCAAGAGGCACAACGGCTGGTTGCGCAAGAAGTGGACCTCATCTTCGCAGCCAGTACACCGGCCACTCAGGCGGGCAAGGCGGCTACGGCCGATACCGATATTCCCATTGTCTTTGACGCCATCATTGACCCGGTGAGCGCCGGGTTTGTGGAAAATCGGCAGCGGCCCGGTGGCCAGATCACGGGAGTTTCTGTAGGCGAATTAGGCTCACAAGTCCTGCAAAAAAATATCGAATGGCTGATAAACATTGCCCCCCAAACCCAGAAAATATACGCTGTGTATGATGCTGACCAGCCACCTGTCTTTGTAGAACCAGCCCTTGTCTCTTTGGCCGAAGCGGAACATTTGTTATCCGTGGACATTGAGATTGTAGCTGTGGCTGATACACAGGATGTGCAGACACTCATTGACAATTTGGACCAGGCGGATGGGTTGTTTGCTTTCAATGCGCCTTCAGCCTTTGATATGCTGGTTGCCGCTTCGTTGGATAAGCACATTCCCCTGGGAGTACAGAGCCAGATTGGTGTGCAACAGGGGGCGCTGTTTACCTACCTTCCTGATTTTACAGAATCGGGTAAGCAAGCGGCGCGGTTGGCAGATGAGATATTACAGGGGCAAAACCCGGCCGAAATTCCTGTTGAGTTTCCACAACTATATCTCTTCATCAATCTGAATACGGCCGAAACAATCGGCCTGGACATCTCTGAAGACGTATTGGAATCGGCATATCGCTTGTTTCGTTAAGGTAGGAGATGGAAAGATTTGATCTCCAATCTCCTAATCTCTCAGTATAATCCCCGCCATGCACACCATGAGAAATAGCCTGCTCCGCGTGTCCGTGCTGGCGCTGCTATTGCTGGCGTTTGGGCTGCGCTTTCATCTGCTGGCAGTGCAGTCCTTTTGGAATGACGAGGGCAACAGCGCCCGCCTGAGCGAACGGTCAGTGGCGCTCATTATTGAGGGCACTGCCAGCGATATTCACCCACCGCTCTATTACCTGCTGCTGCATGGCTGGCGGCAGTTGGCGGGAGACACGGAGTTTGGGCTGCGGGCGTTTTCGGCGTTTGCCGGGGTGCTGCTGGTGGCGGGGGTGGCCGCGTTCAGCCGGATTATCCAACCACGTGATCGTTGGCGCGGGGGGATGGTGAGGGTGGCGGCTTTGTTAACGGCCGTCAACCCCGCTCTCATTTACTACAGCCAGGAAACCCGCATGTATGCCTTGCTTGGTCTATTGGCCGTTCTGTCCAGCTGGTCGTTGTGGCAATGGCGGGTGGCGGCGGGCCGGGCGCGCTGGCTCTGGGCGATGGCTTATGTACTGTTGGCGGCTGCCGGTCTGTATACTCACTACTTTTTCCCGGCGGTGCTAATCGCCCACAATCTGATCGTGTTGGCCTGGCTGCTCACATTCGCGCGTTCGGGGGGCCGGGCAACGGCCGTGCGCCGTCTGGCGCTGCCCTGGGCGGGCATGATGCTGGTCGTCTTGCTGCTCTATGCGCCCTGGCTGCCCATCTTTGCCCAACAATTTGGCGCGGATGATTTGGGCGAACGGGGGTCGCTGCTGGTGTTTCTGCTCACGGCCGTGTCCTGGATGACATTCGGTGCGACCATTGCTGCCGAAACGGTACGGTGGGCGGTTATACTCATCGGGATTCTGTTGTTCATCGGGCTATGGCTGGGGCGGCGGTGGGTGTGGGGTACGGCCGTGTGCCTGCTCATCCCCCTGCTACTAATGTATGTGGCGGGCACGGTGCAGCCGGAATATCTCAAATTTTTGTTGGTGGCTGTCCCATTTTTCCTGGTTTTGCTGGCAACGGCCGTCACCACTGCCCGGCAGCGATCTACCCGTGTCATCCTGCCTATCCTGCTCATTGGCGTCCTCACCGTGGGCACATTCTCCTCTCTGCGCAATTTGTATACCAACCCCGCCTACGCCCGCGCCGATTACCGGGGCATGGCGGCCCGCATCCTGGCCGACGACCATCCCGGCGCGGGTATCATCCTCAACGCGCCCAACCAGTGGGAAGTGTTTACCTACTACTACCCGGATGACACGGCCTTGTACCCCCTTCCAGAAGGGCGCAGCCGCCCCACGCCGGCAGCCGTTGATGCCGCCCTGACTGCCATCACCGCCCAACATGACCGGCTCTACGCCATCTTCTGGGGCGAAGCGCAGCGCGACCCGGAACGGCTGATCGAACGCTGGCTGGATGCCCATGCCTTCAAAGCGCGGGACGAATGGGTGGGGGATGTGCGCTTTGTGATGTATGCCGTGCCGCCCGAACCAGCGACGACGATGGACACGGCCGTACACATTCCCTTTGGCGACGCCATTACTCTGGTCGGCTATACACTCGACAAGACCGACTGCCGACCGGGGGATATTGTGCCGGTGACGCTGTTCTGGCAAACGGCCGTGTCCCTCGAGCAACGTTACAAGGTCTTCCTGCACCTCATCGGCCCGGATGGGCAGTTAGTAGCTCAACGTGACAGCGAACCGGGCGGCGGGTTAAACCTGACCACCATCTGGCCGCCGGGCGAAACGGTCATTGATAATCACGGCCTGCTGCTGCCAACCGATTTGCCACCCGGCCGCTACACGTTGCTGCTAGGGCTGTATGACATCGCCGACCCCACCGCCCGCCTGCCGGTCTTAACCCCTACCGGCGAAACAGACACCCTCCCCCTCGCCGAAATCACCATGCGCTGATCCCCAATAGATGGGCTTCAAAATTTCGCCTGGGACGGCGTGAAACGTGATGCGTGATTCGTGACATTCACGCATCACGGCCCGTCACTCCCCTATATGCCACGAGAGTCAAAATTCGTGTCATTCGTCCCATTCGTGGCTGATTAAAATTTGCTCAGATCGCGCGCTTGCTCTCGCCAGTTTTCACCCTTCGTGGCACAATTGCGGGCTGGTAATTTAGACACCTACATAAGATACAACGAGGACAAGTATGAGCATCTGGAAGAATCTGTTTGGCACTGTACCCACCATCACCATCACCGAACTGCAAGACAAATTGCGCCAAAAACCTGGCCCCATCCTGGTGGATGTGCGCACCACAACCGAATACCGCAACGGCCATATCAATGGCGCAGACTCCATTCCCCTGGATAAGCTGGAAGAACGCTTTAGCAAATTATCCAGGAACCGGGAAATCATCTGCATTTGCCAATCTGGCAGCCGCAGCAAGCGGGCCACACGCCAACTGCAAAACGCGGGGTACACGGCCGTGAACGTCAAAGGTGGCATGAACGCCTGGGCCAAACAGGGGTTGTCTACCAAAGCGGGTAAAGTAAAGTGAACGCAGTGCATCGTGCGTATTACGCACGATGCACTGCGAGGAGTAAAAAAATGACCACATTAGGCATGAATGTCTATCTGCAAACCGACTACGACACGGCCGTTGAGCGCGTCACGACCGAACTCCAGAAAGAAGGTTTTGGTGTCCTCACTGAAATTGACGTGCAGGCCACGCTGAAGAAAAAACTGGACGTGGATTTTCGGCCGTACAAAATTTTGGGCGCGTGTAACCCGCCGCTGGCGCACAAGGCGCTGTCGGCCGCGCCGGAGGTGGGGCTGCTGTTGCCCTGTAATGTCACTGTGGCGCAGGAGGCGGACGGCCGTGTCCTGGTCAGCCTGATTGACCCCGAAATCATGCTCGGCGTAGTAGACAACCCCACCCTGACTGAGGTCGCCTGCGACGCCAAAGAACGGTTGCAGCGTGTGGCGGCGGCGCTGGCTGATTAGAGATGAAGAGATTGGGAGATTCGTTTCCCATTGCTTCACCCGGACAAGTCACAACCAAAGAGGCTTCATCAAAGATTGCGCAGATTACGCAGATAAAAAATCGGTGTAATCTGTGCAATCTTTGATATTTTCCTTGTTCGTTCACTGGATTCAATTGCGCGTATCGGGAAAGCTGAAAATAGCCAAAATCGGCTGATGGTCTGAACCACCACTGTCGTCAATCACGTAGACGCCGTTCGCCCTTAAATTCCCCCGATAGAAAATGTAGTCAATATGCTGCAAATTCCGGTCTGGGGATGCGCCCGGCAGTGACAGGTTGGGGCGGCTGTGGGCCGCATTTGCCAGCGTTTCCGCCAACATTCGGTAAGAACTGGAACTCTCCTTGCTGTTACAATCACAACCGACAATGACCGTTCCCTCTTGTTCAGCCAGCGCCGCCAACAAAATTTCTGCCTGCCGGTTTTGCCGCCGGGTGCGTTCGCCGATGGCCTGCGGAATTTGCCGCAGCGGTACCCACCGTAAGCCATAAGCACGCAGATGCACGGCCGTAAACACCACCCGCTCCCCATCCACCTCTACCGTCACCATCGTCGCCGGGCGGTCATCTCCCAGGTCAACAATCTGTTGGTCGAGGAAGGGATAGCGGCTGAACACGGCCGTTGTGCCATACTCATGGCGTATGCCCATCAGTGAATACGGGTATTCGGTGGCCAACCGTTCCTGCAACTCCGCCATCATGCGCGGTTGTACCTCCTGCAAGGCCACCAGATCAGGCGCATACGTTTGAATGACCCTCGTCACACCATCTGCGCTCTGATTACTGAACAAGATGTTGTAGCTCATCACCCGCAGCACGGCCGTACCGATTTCCCCCCTCTCCGGTAACAGATACGGCCGGTATAACCAGACAAAAATAAACAGCGGCAGCCCGGCCATGATCGCCAGCCGCCACCGCTGTTTGACCAGGAAAATGACAAACAACACCAGCGCGGGCACAAACAGGTACGGCACGATCCGGTTCACCATCACCAACCACCAGAAGCGGTCAGCCGTGAACAGCCACAGCCCAAACCAGAACACCATCAAAGCCAGATACACGGCCGTGACCACCTCCCATCGTCTCTCATTCATTCGTTTCCAACCCTCACTTCCGGTAAAATCCCCTGACTATTTGCTGCTCACTGTTCACTGCTTACTGATTTTCCATGATTCCACTTAAACTCGAACTAACCAACTTCCTCTCCTACCGGGACACGGCCGTACTCAACTTCGACCACATCCACCTGGCCTGTATCGCTGGGGCCAACGGCGCGGGCAAATCCAGCCTGCTCGATGGCATCACCTGGGCCTTATTTGGCCGCAGCCGCAGCAAACTGGACGACGACATGGTCAATAAGTGGGCGGCGGCCAACAAACAGCCTGCCGAAGTATGTTTCATCTTTGCCCTGGAAAACAGCGTCTACCGCGTCACCCGCCGCAAACCACACGGCAAAACGACCACCCTCGACCTGGACATCCGCGCCGATGAAGATGCCTGGAAGACCCTGACCCAAAGCAAAATCCGCGAAACCCAGGCCGAAATTGAAAAGCTGCTGCGTATGAATTACGACACCTTCATCAACGCCAGCTTTTTACTACAAGGCAAGGCCGACGAATTCACCACCAAAACGCCCAACAAACGCAAAGAAATCCTGGCCGAACTGCTGGGCCTGGGTGAGTGGGATGTGTACAAAGAAGCGGCTACCGAACGGCGCAAACAGGCCGAAGGGCAGTTGGCGCTGTTGGATGGCACTCTAGCCGAAATTGAAAATGAACTGGGCGAAGAAGAAACACGGCAGGCGGCTCTAACGGCCGTGCAAGAGAGCCACGCCGCCATCGCCGCCCGGCTGGCCGACAAACAGACGCTCCTCGACCAGCTTCGCCGCACCGAAGCGGCCATCGCCCAACAGAAAAAGAATATCGAAAACCTGAAAAACAACCTGGCCCGCGCCGAACGCAGCCTGGCCGACCTGCACAAAGCGCAGCAGCGGCAGCAGGCAGAACGGGAAAGTTACACGGCCGTACTCGCCCAAACCGCCACCATCACCACCGCCTACGCCGCCTGGCAGGTTGCCGACCAGCAGGTGCAGGCGTGGCAAAACAAAGCCGACGAATACAACCGGCTGTTGCAGGCCCGACGGCCATATGAATTGACCATCGCCCAGGAAAAAAGCCGCCTGGAACAACGCCAACGTGAACTGCAAAATCAGCAAACGGCCGTGGAAAAAGCAGCTGACGAAAAAGTAGAAGTAGCCGCGCAACTGGCGGCGGCGCAGGGGGAATTAACGGCCGTGCAAGAAAACCTGACGGCCGTTGCCGCCCAGGAAGAGCAGTGGCAGACCCTCCGCGCCGAATTGAGCCAACTGGAAGCGCAGCGCCAATCCCACCAACGTGAACTGGCGCAGCTACAAAACCGCGCCGCCCAGATTGACAAAATGCGCACCGAACAAAGCACCGTCACCCAAAATCTGGCAGCAGCGGAAAAGGAATTGACGGCCGTCACCGCCGAAATCGCGGCGCTGGCCGAAACACATCAAAAACATTCCCTGTTCCTGGCCGAGAAAAACAACCTGGAAACCGACCAGCCCCGCCTGCGCGACCTGTTCAAACAAAAGCGCGAACGTTTCGGCCAGCTAGAAGTGCAAACCGAGGGCGCTTGCCCCCTCTGCGGCCAGCCCCTTTCCGCAGAGCATCGCCAGAGTGTGCTGGCCGAACTGAACGGCGAATTGCAGGAGATGGAAGCGCAGGGCAAGGCCAACAAGGAGCGCATCGAGGTATTGGCCGCGGAAGTGGCCGCACTGGATACCCGCATCAAACAGTCGCCCAAACTGGCACAACAGCAGCAAACCCAACAAGACCGCAAAGCCCGCGCCCAGGCCCGTCTGGAGGAAATCGCCACTGCCCTGGCCGAATGGGAAGCCGACGGTGTGGGGCAACTGGCAGCTTTACAAACGGCCGTCGCCGACACCACCGCCCTGGATACCCTTAAAAAAGAAGCGGCGGCATTGGAAACGGCCGTGCGCCAAAAAGCCACGCTGGACAAAAAACGGCAGGACACAGAACGCCTCATTGCCAATCAGCAGGCGCGGCTGGCCGAAATTGAGCGCCTGACCGCCCAATGGCAGCAAGCCGGGCAGGCCGAATTGGCGCAGGTAGCCCAGCGCTTGGCCGCCGCCGATTTTGACGCCGCCGCGCAGCAGGCGTTGGCCGAATTGGATGTACAGGTGACGGCCGTTGCTTATGACCCCGCCACCCACGCCGCCGCCCGCGCCGCCCGCGATGCCCAGGCCGACGCCCCGGAAAAGCAGCAGCAGTTGGCGCAGGCCCAGGCCGCCGTCGCCCCTCTGGAAGCGGCGCTGGCCGAATTGACCGCGCAAATAGCCAATCAGCAACAAACGGTGGCCGATTTTCAGCAGCAGGTGGACACGGCCGTGAGCGAACTGGAAACCCTCACCGCCGACGGTGCTGACTTGCGCCGCGTGGAAGATGAAGTGTTCCGGCTGCGCGAAGAAGAGAATGAGGCCAACCGCCAGGTGGGGATCGCCCAAAACCGGCTGGCGGTGCTGGCCGACCAGCGCGACCGCCGCACCCGTCTCACCGCCGACCGGGTGACGCAGACGGAACAGATTCAGCGTTGGAAAACGCTGGAAAAAGCGTTTGGCCGCGAGGGGGTGCCGGCGCTGCTGATCGAGCAGGCCATCCCGGCCATTGAAGAACACGCCAATGATCTGCTGGAAAGGCTGACCGGCGGTGAAATGCGTGTCAGCTTCCCCACGCAGCGCGAGAATAAGAGTAACCAGGTGCTGCGGGAGACGCTGGATATTCGCATTCAGGACAATGCCGGGGAACGGCCGTATGACAATTTCAGCGGCGGCGAACAGTTCCGGGTCAACTTTGCCATCCGGCTGGCGCTCTCCCAACTGCTGGCCAAACGGGCCGGGGCGCGGCTGCAAACGCTGGTCATTGATGAGGGCTTCGGCAGCCAGGACCCCCAGGGCCGCCAACGGCTCATCGAGGCGATCAACACCATCCAGAACGACTTCCGGGTCATCCTGGTGATCACCCACATTGATGAACTACGTGACGCTTTCCCCACGCGGATCCAGGTAGAGAAACGGCCGTCTGGTTCCGTGATTGAGGTGATTTAGAGGGGAGATTGTGCATTTCTCCCACTCTGTTTTACACTTGGGATATGACTGTCCGGCAAATGACCTCACGAGAATACCATGCGCAGCGCGAAGCAGAACGGTGGCAGCAGCGTGAAACGTTGCGGCTGGAAATGTTGAGCTGGGTGCGCCAGGCAATCGGCCGACTGGCGCCTGGTTTTCCGACAATTCAGGCAGTCTATCTTTTTGGCTCGGTCGTCCAGTCCGGCCGTTTTACCTCCCATTCAGATATTGACGTGGCCATTTGCAGTGAGCGAGTGGGGGATTGGCTGGCAGCGGAGAGTGCGTTTTGGCGGCAGCTAGAGGAGGCGGTACAGTGGATGGTGGATTTACGGCCGTATGAACCCCCCATCACTCACGCCATTGCCGACTATGGAGAATGTGTCTATGCGCGAGAAAGCGATCATCCTGGAACGAACTGTTCAAAATGACCTGGCCACAATTGCCGAAATCTATGCCAGGATCGAGGTCATTCAGCCAGACGCGAACGCGAGCGAAGAAGCGTTAATCGTCCTGGCTTATCATTTGCATGCACTCTACAATGCGTTTGAAAACATCTTTTTGCAGATCGCCGCCGCGTTTGAGAACAACATAGATGAACAATCCGGCTGGCATAGCCAACTACTCCAACGGATGACCCTGGATTTAATGCCAATCCGCCCCGCCGTGATTGACCAGGAGGCGTATGATCCATTGGACGAACTGCGCCGCTTTCGCCACCTGTTTCGTCATAGCTATCACATCAGGCTAGACGCCAACCGCCTGCAACTGGTACAAGCCAAAGCATTAGCCTTGCAAACAATCTGCTTGAAACAAATACAATCTTTCTTGAACTTCGTGCGCTCCCTACAGTGAAGGTTTACGACTGATTACTCCCCAATGCCAGAAGCTGTTAACCGGTTCAATAAGATGTCTAGTTCTGCCTGGTAGACGCCGGTGACGCCCAACGGCCGTGCCACCCGATCATGGCAATCCGATCCCCCCGTCATTATCAGGCTGTGTCGCCCCGCCCACTGCGCCATCAAGGTTTCGTGTTCTGGCGTATGCCCCGGATAATGCACTTCCAGCCCGTCCAACCCTAACACGTTATCGTCTAAAAATTCGGGCAGCAGCCGCTCCACCGTTTCAATCGGCGGCAGCACTTCGTTGTACAGGCTCTCGCCGGGGTAGGAACCGGCGGCGGGGTGGGCAAAGACGCGCACCAACTGCGGGTGAGCGTGCAGCAGCGGCGTCAACTGCGCCGGTTCAATGCCGGAGGGCACATGGGCCGGACTGTCGTTGCCGATGAGTTGGTTGACCTGTCCCTTGTCCAGCCCGTGATTTTCGCTCAGCGCCAGGGCAAAGTGGCGGCGAGTGACGTTGGGAGCCAGCGCTTCGATTTCTTCGGCAGTCAACGGCCGTTGCAGCAAAGGCGTCGTTCCCTCTGGCCCAAAAATCTTGTTGATGGCGGCGACACGGGTGCGCACCAATCCACCGCCCCGCCCCTGGCTGAAAATCTCCGTCGCCATCTGGCGGAAAGCGGCATCATCCAGCAGCGCATAAGGGATATAGAGCAGATAGTGTAGAGTGCCGGTGAAATACGGCCGTCTAAACCGCAACGACACCTCCACCCCCGGCACCACGCGAATCCCTGCCTCTAACCCCGCCGCTAACGCCTCATCCAGCCCCGCCAGCGTATCATGATCCGTCACCCCCACCGCCTGCAACCCTAAATCGGCCGCCGCTCGCACCAATTCCGTCGGCGTATACTCCCCATCGGAAGCGGTCGTATGATTGTGTAAATCCGCAACAAATTGTCTGGTCATCAATGGTTCCTTTGCTGAGTGGATATTGAGATATTGAGATATTGGGATATTGGAGACCCGTCAATATCCCAATATCCTGATATCCCCATATCAAAAAAACCGATAACCGATTACGGATAACCGATTACGGACTACTGCTCCCCCGCGCGCGTGGCATCCAACGGCCGTGTCACCGTATGCACATCCTCCCGTTCCGTTTCCGGGGTGGCGTAGTAGAGCGTGGCGATCACTTCGTAGGTATCGGAGGGCACTTTATCGCGCAGGTGCATGGTCAGTGAAAAGTTGGTGTCCAGCGACTCAATGACATGCAGCGAACTGACCTCCTCGCCCCAGGGATTGCGGATGCTCACTTCCAGCGACGGCCGTTCGCTAAACGGCGTCAGCGCAAACCCCACCTGCACCCGGCGCTGGTCTTCATACATATACAGCCCTAACTGCTTAATCCGCACCTCATGGCGCGGTTTTGGCCCTTCGTCAAAAAACTTAATTTCCATTGCCTTCTTCCACGTAGGGCGATTTTGCAAAATCGCCCTACGGCAAAATTTTAGTTTCCGTCTGGTTCATTTGTAGCTGAGGCTGGCACAGTCTCAGCCTTGTCGGTAACGGCCAGCACCGCCAGCCACCGCGTCTCCGGGAAATGGTCAAGCAACATCACGATCATCACCGTCAGCGGCGCGGCTAACAGCACGCCCATAAAGTCAAACATCCAGCCCCAAAAAAAGAGCGCCACAAAGGTCAGCGCAGGCGACAGGCTAATCTGATTGCCAATAATTTTGGGGGCCAAAATTTGCTCGGCCACCTGGTTGATAATGGTGTACCCAATGGTCAGTACAACGACCACGCTGATGCCGTATTGGGCAAACCCCAGGATTAGCGGTGGAATCATGGCAATGATAATGCCAAAATAAGGCACAAAACTCAGGAAAAAGGCCAGCACCGCCCACAAAAGGGCCGAGTCAATGCCCGTCACCCAGAGCATCACCAAAATACCAGCCGAAGTGAGCAAATTGACTTTGATGCGGGCGACAAAATAGAAGAGAATGCTCTGTCGGAAGGCGTGAACTTTGGCGACAATCGCGTTTTTCTCTCCCAGACCGCGCCGCAGCCGTGCCGCATAGCCGGATGACTCGGCGATGAGAAAGATGAGCAGCACCAGGATAATCACGGCCGTCACCACCATATTGATGCCGATGCTTAATACCTGGGCGGCAATAGTCGTGATGGCGGACACGGCCGTGTTGCCCACCGCACTTGCCGATTCCCTATTCACGCCCAACTCGGCCAGACTGGCGGAAATATCCGCCACCTGCGCTTGCATATTGGCCGTGTACGTGGGCAGCGTTTGTGCCAGCGTTTGGAAGGAGGAAAGTACCAGCCAGCCCAGCCCCAGGAAAACGCCCAGCAGCAATAGCGTCATCGTCAGCAGCGCCAGACCAGCCTTCATCCCTTTGCGCTGCAACCATCGGTACAGTGGGGCGCAGGCCAGCGCCAGCACCAACGCCACCAGCACTGGCCCCACCACCGTTGCCAGCGTCCGCAGCCCCACCGCAATGATGATAAACGCCATCAAAATCAGCAGCAGCCGCAAAATAGATGAGTTCTGAATCTCCGATAGCATGTTGCCTCCTGCAAAAAAGTTCGTAGTGGGCGATTTATCGCCTTCTCATGGCACTAAAGTGCCTACTACGAACTTAGCATCTTCTCCGGTTCAAACGACGCCAACCGTTCCAACACCTGCACCAATTCCACCTGCCACTCGTTGGTACTCATGCCGCGTGGCATCCAGATCGCTTTGCGGCTGACACGGGCATTTTCGCCCAGGTAGCGCTGCAAACGGTAGCGGTCAATGTTTTCCAGGTCTGGCACCCGAATTTTAATCTGTCCGGCTTCAGTGGTCACGGCCGTGACCTCCGCCCGTTCCGCCAACACCTTAATCCGCAGTTGATAGAGCAGGTTATATACCGGATCCGGTATCGGGCCAAAGCGGTCGGCCAGTTCATCCGCCATCGCGTCAATCTCCTCCAGCGTGGAAAGGTTAGCCATCCGCCGGTAGAGCCGCAGCCGCAGCCCGCCATCGGGCACATAATCGGTGGGCACGTAGGCCGCCAACGGCACGTCAATGGTTGTGGCTTCGGGCAGTTGCGTGGAAATGGCCTCGCCGACTTCCGCTGCCTTACGTTGTTTCACGGCATTAGACAGCAGCCGCGTGTACAGGTCAAACCCCACCGCCGAGATATGCCCACTTTGCGACGCGCCCAACAGTTCCCCCGCACCCCGTATCTCCATATCGCGCAGGGCAATGGTGTAGCCTGCACCTAAATCGGTATTCTCGGCAATCACGTTCAGGCGGGCGCGGGCGTCTTCGCTCAGGCTGCGCCAGGGTGGGTGGAAGAAGTAAGCATACGCCCGGCGCGCCCCACGCCCCACCCGGCCGCGCAACTGGTACAACTGCGCCAGCCCAAACATATCGGCGCGATCCACAATCAGCGTGTTGGCGTTGGGAATGTCCAGCCCACTTTCAATGATGGTGGTGCTGATGAGGATGTCAATTTTGCCATCCACAAAGGCCAGGAAGATGCGCTCCAACTCGCGTTCACTCATCTGCCCATGGGCTACGGCTACTACCGCATCCGGCGTCAGCTTTTGAATCTGGTTGCGGATGATCTCAATGGTCATCACCCGGTTATGCACCACAAAGACCTGCCCACCGCGATCCAGTTCCCGCAGTAGAGCGCGTTTCATGCGGGCGTCGTCATATTCGCCCACGTAGGTTTGCACCGGCAGCCGTTCCGCCGGGGCGGTATCAATGATGCTGATGTCCCGCGCCCCGGTCAGGCTCATGTACATGGTGCGGGGGATGGGGGTGGCGGTCATGGTCAGTACGTCTACTTCGGTGCGGAACTGCTTGAGCTTCTCTTTGTGGCCCACGCCAAAACGCTGCTCTTCGTCAATGATGACCAGCCCCAAATCTTTGAAGGCGATGTCGTCGCTGAGCAGGCGGTGGGTGCCGATGATGATGTCTACACGACCGTCCTTCAGCTTCTTCACAATCCGCTCCTGCTGCCCCTGGGTGCGGAAGCGGGAGAGCATCTCCACTTCCACCGGGAACGGCTTCAGCCGCTCGCGGAAGGTGTTGTAATGCTGCTCCGCCAGCACAGTAGTGGGCACCAGAATGGCGACCTGTTTGCCATCGGCCACCGCTTTGAAGGCAGCGCGCAAGGCCACTTCCGTCTTGCCGTAGCCCACATCGCCGCAAATGAGCCGGTCCATCGGTTGCGGCCGTTCCATATCCACCTTCACCTCAGCAATGACCCGCAATTGGTCTTCCGTTTCTCGGTAAGGGAAGCTGGCTTCCAGTTCCGCCTGCCAATCGGCGTCTTTGGCGAAGGCGTGGCCGTGAACCAGAGCGCGGGCGGAATACAATTCCAACAGTTCGCCCGCCAGTTCATCCGCTGCCTTTTGCGCCTGCACTTTGGCCTGCTGCCACGACTTTTCACCCAATCGGTTGATGTTGGGCGGCCGTTCGTCAGAGCCAATCCATTTGCTCAGGCGGTCGGCGTGGTGGACGGGCACATAGAGCACATCCCGGTTGGCGTATTCCAACAGCAGGTACTCCCGTTCCATGCCGCCAATGGTGCGCACCACCAATCCTTGAAAACGGCCGACGCCATATTCCAGATGCACCACAAAATCCCCGGCCTGAATGTCGGCAAAATGGGTTTCTGGGGCGGTGGGGGCAGACTGCCGCCACCGGCGCGGCGCCGGCCGTTTCCAGCCAAATATCTCCGCGTCGGTGAGCAGGTTGAGCAGCACCCGGTTGTTTTCGCGGTTGACCAGGGTGAAGCCTTCCAGCAGGGCGCCGTTTATAAAGGTGACGGCGGCGGAGACGCCGGGGTGACTGGGTGACAAGGTGATAAGGTGATCAGGGGGTGGGGCTTGCCCTGAGCTTGCCGAAGGGTGAGTGGTTGTGGGGGTGATGGTGGATTGGTCGGAGGCGCGGGTTTCTTGCTGCCAGAGGTCGGCCAGGCGGGCGGCCTGGCGGCTGACGATGATGGTGCGTTCGCCATCGTGTTGGGCGCTCTTCAATTGGGTCAGCAATGGCCGCATCTGCCCACCGTAGCGAGGGCCGGGGTCGAAAGATTGGGCGAGCGTCAGATGATCGGGTGATACCTGATCGTCTGACGCTCGCTCACCTAATACAAGCGGCTGCCACCATTGCAGTTCGTCGCTGATTTTTTCCCAGGCGAAGACAGGGCTGGTGTAGCCGGGGGGCAAGTCGGGTTGTTCGTTGCGGATGATGTCGGCGTGTTCGTGGATTTCGGCAACGGCCGTGACCAACTCCGGCCAATCATCCACCACCACCAACGCATTTTCCGGCAGGTAATCCAGCAAACTGGCCGGTTGGGGATAGAGCAGCGGCAGGTAATACTCCAGGTTGGGGAAGGAACGGCCGCTCTGCAAATCTTTGATGTCGTCCTGCCAGGAGGGTAGATTTTGGGCGGATTCGTCCGGCAGGCAGTCGGCCGGTAGCGTGTCGGCATAATCGCGGGCGATGGCGGGCAGCGCCTCGCGGCTGGGCGGCGTGACCATGCTGCTGATATCCGCGCTGCCGTTGACGGCCAGCGTGCGCTGCGTGGCCGGGTCAAACCAACGCATCGTTTCGATCTCGTCACCAAATAGCTCGATGCGCACCGGGTACGGAGCGGCCACCGGGAAGATGTCCATGATACCCCCCCGCCGGCTGAATTGCCCGCTCTTTTCCACAACCGGTGCGGCTTCGTAGCCCACATCCAGCCAGGTCTGGGTCAGCTTTTCCAGGTCAATGAGCTGCCCCACGCGCAGGGCACGGGTGGCGGCCACAAATTGCCGTTTGGGTATCGTTTTCTGTAAGAAGGCGCGGGCTGAGGCGACAATCAGCGGTGGCTGAGGTAGGGCGGGGATGTTGGGCTGCTGCCCGGCCATCAGCCGCATGAGGACGGCAATGCGTTCGGTGCGGCAGCGGTCGCTCCAGGGACCGCGATCATTGGGCAGGGGAGTTGGTTCCGGCAGGCGGCGCATCACATCCCCTTCGGGCAGCCACATTTCCAACGCCTGAATCCAGGCCGCGGCCGACTCCACCCGCCCGGTGAGCAGCAAGATAGGCACCCGCCGTTCCAGGTAGAGCTTCGCCAGGATAGACGGCCGTGCCCCCTTCGGCAGCAGCAGTGCCGGGATGGGCTGCTGCGCCTTGAGCGTGTTCACCAGTTCACCGAAAGCGGGTAGCTGGTCGTAGATTTGCAGGATACCGGAGACGCTCATGTTTGTGTGAAACGTGATGCGCGATGCGTGATGCGTGACCAATGACTTCACGCATCACGCATCACGCATCACGGATTTCCGATCACCGTTCCATTAAACTTCGTCATTGCCAGTTGAATGCCCTCAGCGACAAAGGTTTCAGCGGCGCGCACGGCCGTGTCCAGCAGTTCGTTCAGCGGGGGCAAATCGTCCATGCTAAAGTCTTGCAGCACGTAGGCGTGGGGCGGCATTTTGCCCGGCGGGCGGCCAATGCCCAGCCGCAGCCGGGGGAAATCTTGCCCCAGGTGGGCGATAATGGATCTCATGCCGTTGTGCCCGCCCGCGCCGCCGCTCTCGCGCAGGCGAATCGCGCCAAAGGGTAAATCGAGTTCATCGTAAATGACCAGCAGGTTGGCCTGCGGGATTTTGTAATAACGCAGCAAAGAGCCGACCGCGTCGCCGCTGAGGTTCATGTAGGTCTGGGGCTTAGCCAGGATGACGGGTTTGGCGGCGATACGGCCGTCGCCCACAATGGCCTGGTTCTGTACCTTGCTGCTCTGGATGCCGTTGGCCGCCGCCAGTCGATCCACCGCCATAAAGCCGATGTTGTGCCGGTTGCCCCGGTATTGGCGGCCCGGATTGCCCAGGCCGATGATGAGAAAGCGATCTTCCATGATGCGTGATGCGTGATGCGTGATGCGTAATCCGTCACGGGTCACGCATCACGCATCACGGTCATTCCTCAATATCCCATGCAAACACATTCCACAACTCCGACGGCTGGGTGGGGTCGGGTTGGAAGTTCAGGACGGTGGGGGCGGTGACGGCCGTTTTGATGTATTGGAACAGCGGAATCGAAGGTTTGCGCTCGGTAAAGATGCGCAGGGCAGTCTGGTGGTTGGTCTCGTACTCTTCTGTGCCGTAGATAGCGTTTTGGGCAGCCAGGCAGGCGGCGTCATACTCCTCATTGCCCCAGCCGGTGGCGTTGATATTGTTCCAGCCGCCAAAACCTTGCTCCTCTGGGCCGGTGATATTGGTGGACATATACAGACCGCAGGGGGGGGTGATGCCGGTGCGCCAGGCAAAGGTCGCCAGGTCAAAACGGCGGCCAAAGAGCGGGCTGAAGGGGCCGTCATCAAACCAGATCTCGGCCGGATAATTAACCAGATTGGTCTGGATGCCGCAGGCGGCTAAATCTTCTTGCGCCAGTTCGTTCAGGCGCAGCCGGAAGGCGCTTTCGCTGTTGGTACTCAGGGTGATGCTAAAGGTGGTAGTCGCCACGATGGTGCGCTGTAAGTTGCGTTCCACCCATTCGCGCCAGCCATCCCCGTTGGTATCTTCCAGCCCAAATTCGTCCAACAAAGCATTTCCGGCTTCAGCATCATAGGGCCAGAGGGTTATACCCTCTGGGTACAATGGGTGGTCGTCAGGGACATAGGCGTTCATCACCTGGCTCTGCCCATACAACAACTCATCTATCAGGCGCGGTCGGTTCAGGCAGTGGGCAATGGCCTGGCGCACCGGCAAAAAGTCAAACCAGTCAAGACGGCCGCCAACCACATCATCGCCATAGTTCCAGGAGTTCACACCAAAATCTATATGCTCAAAGACCAGATCATTGGTGAAATACGGGATCAGGTCGCCGGTTTCAGATGCCTCTAGCAGGCTCGGAATTTGGGCAAAATCTACCAGCCCTCTGGTTACGACATCACACATGCCGTTTGCCAACAGACCAGGCCAGGTCTGGGCATCGTAAATGGTTTGGAAAGTCAGGCGGTCTATGGCCGGGAAACCTTCGTCCTGGCGGTAGTAGTGCGGGTTGCGGCTGAGGAAGATTTGTTCACCTGGCGGCCATGATTCCAGCATGAACGGGCCATAACTGAGTGGTTGGCGCATACTCACCTCAGCAGTCAGCAGTTCGGCGGCGCTCAGGTCGCCCAGTTGGTGGCTGGGGAGCGGCTGCCAGACGTTGGTAAAGTAAGTAGGATCGAGAAATCCGGGCAACCCTGTCCAACGGACGGATTGCTCATCAAGGGCTTCATAACTGGCGGTGCGCTCAATTTTGCTTTTGTCGCCGGGCGTGGCCGGGTCGCCGGCCAGTTCAAAGCTGTAGACGGAATCATCGGCCGTGACCTGTTCACCATCTGACCAGACCAGGGGATGAAAACTGAAATCTACCACCATTTGCTGCATTTGTACGGGTGGGTCCTCTTCGCCGGGGGAGCGAAACAGGACGGTGTTCCCGGCGGCGTTTATGATTTGAGTACCAGGCAGCAGCCGGGTGACGTTACCGGCGGAATTGACGATGAGGTCGCCTTCAAAGACATCTACGGGCTGGATGACGGCGTCACCATCGGCCAGGTTGGGCAATTTCACCAGGGCTTGTGGCTGATAGTCATAGCCCAGAGTGGTGTAGAGACTATCATACAAGGCGTGGCGCACGGCCGTAGCCGCTAATGAATTGTCGCCATACAAATACAAACTGGCGGGTACACCCGACATACACACGGTCAACTCTTTGGCCGGTATCGGGATGGCCGCAGGTGGCGTGGGTGTGGGGGTGACGGTAGCGGTGGGCACGGCCGTTGCCTCTGTTTCTGCCTCTGCCGCTGCTGGTGTATTCTCCACTCCTGAAACAGTGGTGCTGCTGTCGCTCAGGTCGGCCGGTGTGTTGGTCGCCGCCGGATGTGTTGGTGCTGCTGTTGGTGCGCGCTCCTCACTGCGGCAAGCCACCAGCCACAAAAACGTCATCAAAATAAAAACTCTGTAATACAACGCATGTACCTCCATATGTGCTGGTAATTACGTAATTACCCAATTACTCAATTACCCGATTGCCTGCTCACCCAAAAGCGCCGCCAGAGACGGCGGCCCACACTACGCAGCAGCACATAGAGTGCCATGAGGCCAAAAATGACGGCCGTCAGGCGGACGCCACCCCAAAAGGCGCGGCTGAATTGGGTGGTATCCACTGCTTCTAACTGTCCTAAGACTCCACCGTCGCCGGGTGTGGCAGTTGGCGACAGGCCACCGGTCAGGCTCAGTGGTGTAGCCGGGGGGGTGGGGGTGGGGAAGGGGGTGAGCGAGGGCAGTGGTGTGGCCGGGCTAAACACAGCCGTGTCCCCTTCGGTTTGTTGGGTGTTGCCGGGCGCGCCGGGGCTGACGGCCGTTAACGTGACCGCCAGCGCCGTTTCATCGGGTGTGGGTGTGGGTGTTGGCCCGGCATTGCTGATTGTTAAATTGGTCACAAAGTATTCGTCGTAGTTGTAATCGGTTTTCACCACCCGCAGGCGGAGTTGGTAACGGCCGTCGGGGAAAACGGGCGCACCCACATTTTGCCCCACGGTGGTGTCCCAAATTGCCAGAACGCCGTTGGTCACTTGCTGGCTGCCCTCGGCAAAAACAATCCAGCCGGCGGCTGGATTGGCTTCATTGAGAAAAGCCAGTTCATAGCGCAGATAATCAGAGTGTACGGCCGTGCCTGTCACCGTCACTACCCCCGCAAGCGTCTCGCCTGGCGCCGGGGCGCTAATGCCATTGCTCTGCGCTGCTGCATGGCTGGCAGCCACAAAAATGAACATGAGCAACAAAAAAGAAAAGAGCCATTTCCAATATCTTGTGCCTGCGCCCGTTGGTAACTTTAGCCGGTTTGGTTTAATATCAGGCGAGTTAATCATGACCTGTGTATTCTCTAAAACAAACACGCAAGTCTAGCACAACTAAATCTTCCTGACGAACAAAATGGAGTAGCCATGTCCTTAAAAATGGTGCAATCGAAAACAATTTTCTGTTTAATTCTCATCTTTTTGGTTTTGCTGTTGGCCGCCTGCGGCGGTGCGGCGGCCGAGCCTGCTGCTGGTAATACACCCCGTGAAGCGAACGCTGATTTGCAAGAATGGCTCAACAGCCAGGGCACAGCAGGCCTATCCGGGGAGGATGGTGTGACCGGGGAAGCGGCTGAGGGGGCGCCGCCCGCGCCGACGTTTACACCGTCGCCTGTGGTGGCGGACACAGCCGTATCCGCCGCCAACACCACCGAGATTGCCAACCAAACCACGGACGCCAATGGGATTACCGTCGGTTTTACGGTAGACGGCCGTCCCTTCAAAGGCAACCCGGATGCGCCCATCCTCATTGAGGAGTTTTCCGACTACCAGTGCCCTTTCTGCGCCCGCTGGGCCAGCCAGACCTTGCCGGGTTTGTTAGCCAACCAGATTGCCAACGGCCAGGTCATGCTGGTCTATTACGATTTTCCGCTCAGCAGCATCCATCCCCAGGCGGCGGCAGCAGCCAATGCGGCCCGCTGCGCCGGTGAAGAGGGGGCGGTAACGTACTGGCAGTTCCACGATGTGTTGTTTGCCCGTATGGGTGAATGGAGCCATAGTGACCCCAACAGGTCGTTTATCAATTTTGCCACGGAATTGGGGTTGGATGAGGCGGGTTTTACGGAGTGTGTCAATAGCAATCGGTACGGCAGCCAGGTACAGGCTGACGTGCAGTTGGGGCAGGCGCGTGGCGTCAGCAGCACGCCCAGCTTTTTCTTGAACGGCAACGCCTTGATTGGCGCACAGCCGTCTGAAGTGTTTGATCAGGCGATTACGATGCTGTTGAATGGCGAAAGCATAGCAGCGGCGCAGCCGCCGCAGCCAGAGCCACAGGAAATGGAGATTCCCACCCCGGTGACCATTGCTTTGGAGGCTGAGGATGTGGCGTTTGCGCTGGGCGACCCCAACGCGCCGGTGCAAATTGTGGAGTTCACCGATTACCAATGCCCCTATTGCCAGCAGCACTCCGTGGAGACACTGCCGCGTATTTTGCAAGAGATGGTGGCTAACGGCCGTGTCTATTACGTCTTCAAAGATTTCCCGTTGGACATGCACCCGGAAGCGCGGGTAGCGGCCAAAGCGGTGCGTTGTGGCGGCGAACAAGAAGCCTTCCTGGAAATGCACGACGCCGTATTTAATAGCCAGGAACAGTGGGCGGGTCAGGGGGAAGCAGCCGGCGACATTTTTGCCAGCCTTGCCGCCGATCTGGGGTTGGATGGGGACGCTTTTGCCGCCTGTTACCAGAGCAGCGAACAAGATGATCTGGTGCAAGCCAATGTGGAAGAAGCCATTGCTCTAGGTGTAGGCAGCACCCCCTCTTTCTTCTTCAATGGTTATCTGGCTTCCGGGGCTTTGCCTTTTGACAGCTTTGAACAAATTGTGGCCTGGGGTGAAAATGGGGAGCTGGCGGCGCAAGTAGAAGCGAATGTGCGCGCCGCTTATGCTGCGCAGCAGGCACAGCTACAGCAACAGCAACAACAAGTGCCACCCACACCTGCCGGCCCGGTGGATGTGCCTACTGATGATGTGGCCTTTGCCATTGGCAGCCCGGACGCACCGATAACCATTGTGGAATATGCCGACTACCAGTGTCCGTTTTGCAGCCGTCATTTTGCCGAGGTATACCCGCAATTGATGACACAATATGTGGAGACGGGTCTGGTGCGTTATGTATTTAAGGATTTCCCGCTGACTTCCATTCATCCCCAGGCGGTGGCGGCGGCTGAGGCTGCCCGTTGTGCCGGTGAGCAAAATGCGTATCTGGAAATGCACGACGCGCTCTTTGCCAACCAGAATCAATGGAGTGGTCAGGCGAACCCCGCCACCTTTTTCATCAGTTATGCCGAACAGATTGGCCTGGAACCAACCCCGTTTACCGAATGTCTGGAAAGTGGTCGCTACCAGACGGCCGTAGAAGCCGATTTGAATGAGGGTATTAATTTTGGTGTGCGGGGAACGCCTACCTTTTTCATCAACGGTCACATTTTTGTGGGCGCACAGCCCATTGAAGCGTTTGAGCAGATGATCACGGCCGTGCAAAATCAATAGAGATGGAGAGATAGGGAGATTCAGTCTCCCTATCTCTCCATCTCTCAATCTCCATGCTCCTCAAATTTGCCAAATCTGTCCCCTACCTGCCCGATCCTGCCCGTAGCCGACCCCATATAGCGGCGGCGGATAAGGAACGCGGCAGCGCCAATCCGCCCCATGCCGTGCCGTATCATTGCAAACCCTGGGTTGATGGGCAGACGGTTGGTTGGACGCTTTTTTATGGTTTTCTGACGCCCATTACCATAACCGGACAGACGAATGGCACAGTGGAAGTGACAAATCTGGAAATGCTGGCGCAGGAGACACAGCAGCCGCACATTGTGTCCCCATTTGCTCAGGGGCATTTTGGCATTGGGTGTGGGTACACCTTGCAAACGCCACCAGGTTTTGTCAGTCTGGTTATGCCCGCCACCCGACCCCCGGCAGGCTTGTCAGCACTCACGGCCGTGATCGAAACGGACTGGTATCCGCGCCAGTTATTTCTGGTGTTTCCCATCCCCCCTCCGGGTATGCAAATTTTCCTGGATCGCGGCATGGAATTGGCGCGGGTGGTGGTGATTCCCCGACCGGAACAGGGGGAGGCACGACCGTTTACCGCCGATGAACAGGCCGAATTTAACAAACGCCAGCAGCAGTATCTCGAAGAAGAAAAGACAACCCCTACTCGTTGGACTTCCGCTTCTGGTGACCAGTTTACCCATCTCTATAAACAATGGTCAGCCCGGTTCAAGAGTGGGGGTGAAGAGGGGAGCAGGTGAGGGGGTGAGGAGGTGTTGAGGTATTTAAGTGTTTACGTGAACACCTAAACACTTGAACACTTACCCACCTGCCACTAAACTTCCCCCATGTACTTACAATTGCACCGGCTGGTGATTCAACTGGAAAGCGAGGACACGGCCGTGAACGAGGAATGGCAGCGGTTGTTTGATGGTTGGCTGGTGGCTGAGCCAGCCCAGGTTGACCTGCGGTTGCGGTTGAACCTGGTGCAGATATTACCCCCTTTGCCCACATCCCCCCCTGTTTTTGCTGACTCTCGCCCGCTGCCGAATGATATTGGCGTATTGTCGGTGTATGCCGCTGCGCCGGGCATGGTCTGGTTACATTACCATGACGGGGCGTTGGTGCAGGTTCCGCTGGCAACGGAGGCGTCACAACCCACGATACGGGGGGTTGTGACACCTGCGGCAGTACCCTACGGCCGTCTGGAAGACATTACCTTTACCAGTCTGGCCCCTGCCCTGCGGCGGCAGGGGTATTATCTGGTTCATGCGTTTGCGGTGGGCCGGGGTGACACGGCCGTGCTCATTGTGGGTGCGTCGGGCAGCGGCAAGACCACGTCAGGCTTGAGCCTGCTGTTGGGGGGGTGGCAGTTGTTGGCGAACGACATATTGCTGCTGGAAAATCGGGAGGACGGCCTGTATGCTTTGCCTACGCCGGGTGGTGTTAACATTCGCCCGGCTACCTTTGACCTGCTGCCGGCTTTGCAAGAGCGGTTCACCCCACAGAAGGGGAGGGTGAGCATCTCAGGACAGCAGCTTAGCCGGGGACAGTGGGCCAAACCGGCGCGGGTGGCGTTGGTATTGCTGCCACACATTGAAGGGGCACGGCCGTGTTGCCACTTGCAACCGGCCAATCGTGCTGTGGCTCTGGTGCGCCTGCTGGAAGAGAGCGCCGACCGTTGGGACACGGCCGTCCTGGACGGCCATGTGGATGTGATGGAGCAGGTGTCACAGCAGACGGCCGTATACCATTTGCTGCTCGGCCAGGATGTGGCTAATTTACCGGAATTGATTGAGGGTGTAAAAACGTGATGCGTAATGCGTGAGTTTCTGGTCACGCATCATGCATCACGTATCAAGAAAGGAGGAATCAATGAAAACACGTACACTCTTTACGGTGATGGGGGTGCAGGTGCAGTTGACACAAACAGGGGTGGTGGGTACGGTCGTGTTGTGGCTGTTATTTACGCTGCTGGCCTGGTGGCTGCTGCCCTTATCACCCACTACCACCGTTGTCATGGGTATTCTGTTCACGCTGCTGCATTGGTTGGGTGAATGGCTGCACCAGATGGGCCATGCGTTGGCGGCCCGGCAGGTGGGCTACCCCATGCAGCGGATTCGCATGTGGTA
Source organism: Anaerolineae bacterium (assembly GCA_023382655.1). Classification (GTDB taxonomy): domain Bacteria; phylum Chloroflexota; class Anaerolineae; order Promineifilales; family Promineifilaceae; genus CAADGU01. The sequence continues at coordinate 71,867 of JAHDWK010000004.1, forward strand.
CGGGTTGGCCGCCGGGCTGTACCCCAAAGATGAGCCGCCGCTGCCCGCCGAGATCCACATCCGCCGGGCATTGGGTGGCCCGGCAATGAGCCTGTTTTTAAGTGTGGTGGGGGCGGTGTTGGTGGGGGTGTTACGGCCGTCGGGTGGCATCCCCTATTACCTGGCTGTCTTTTTCGCACTGGAAAATTTCTTCCTCTTTTTCCTGGGCGCGTTCCTGCCGCTTGGTTTTACCGATGGCAGTACCCTGCTCTATTGGTGGCCAAAACGGGGCCAGCCAGTTGGCAAATCCGATTAACGGCGGCGGAACCAGAACCAACCGGATTGCCAGCTTTTGTCTTCGACGTGGGTGAGGCCGATTTCACTTTTGTCAAGCACAAAATCGGCAGTGAAGAGGGTGTGTACGGCCGTTTCCTCCATCCCGCGTGGCCCTTCTTCTCCTTGTCGTGTACCCAACCGGGCAAAGAGCAAATAGGTCGCGCCGGGTTCCAGCAGGCGGGTTAATTCGTCCCGGTAAGCCAACCGTTGTGATTCAGTGAGAGCGTGCAGGCAGCCCACATCTACCGCCAGTTGGTAACGGCCGGGCAAAAATCCCAACTCCGCTACCGACGCTTCATAAAACGTCACCCGGTCGGCGACGCCCGCTGTTTCGGCTCGTTGCCGGGCGGCGGTGATGGCCTGGGCGATGAAATCAACGCCATCCACCAACCAGCCATGTTGCGCCAGATAGATGCTGGTACGGCCGTAACCACAGCCCAAATCCAGCGCCCGGCCTGGGGGTAGTACGGCCGTCAGCGCCACCACTTCCGGCGGCGGCTCCGGGTTATCCCAGGGCACCGGCCCCGCCGCATACCGCTCCGCAAATCGCTGGTAGGTTTCATCCATCAAGCCCAATCTCCTAATCTCTCAATCCCGAAGGTGCTCAAAAAAAGCCACCGTCCGCGCCGCAATTTTGTCCCAGGTGAATTGGTCGGCAACGGCCGTTGCCTGTTGGCTCAGACGGTGGCGCAAATCGGCGTTTGCCAGCAAATGTTGTATGGCCGCAGCTAACCCCGCCGGATCATCTGGCTGGACAAACCACACATTCTCACCATGAATCAGTTCCGGTGTAGGGGCCGCCGGATAGGTGGTGAGCAGGGCACGGCCGTGCGCCAATGCCGCCATGAGCGTGCCCCGCCGCAGAGACGCCCCATCCCGATACGGCAATACCATCAGGTCTACGGCCGTCAGAACTGCCGACGCTTCGTAATCGGACACAAAGCCCGTCCAGTGTACCCGATTGCTCAGCTTGTGTTGGGTGATAAAGGCATCCAGTTGTTCATAAAAAGCCTGGTTATTGGCCTCATCGCTGCTGCCGGTGCGCCCACCAATAAACAGGGCGTGCACATGCTCTGGCAGCGTCGCCAGGGCTTGCAGCAGCACATCCGCCCCTTTGCTTTCGTGTAAAAAGCCAAAGTAACCAAGTAAACAATCACTGGCGTTCAGCCCAAATTGGCGGCGCACGGCCGTGACTTCTGCGGGTGTCACCGGGCGTGCCTGAATATTGCTGCCAATAGGAATTTGGGTGACGGGGGTGCGCACGCGGGCGGTTAGTGCCTGGTAATCACCCACATTGGTGACGATAACGCCGCTGGCCTGCCGCGCCATGAAGGTGACGGCCGTTTGCCGCAGCCATCCCGCTTTGGGAAATAAATACGGTACGCGCAAATCATGAAACGTGACAACGTTAGTGGTGACCCCTTTCAGCCGCCAGGGTAGCAGATTAATAGCCACGCTGCGCATGTTATAAGCAGCCGGTTGATATTGAATATTGACTACCTCAAATTCGTGTCTTAGCGCCCAGTCCGCAATTCTGGTAATTGAAGGCCAGCGCCAGCGGTTGATAAAAGGGTACAGTTGGGCAAACGGCAGATGAAACGGCTCCCCCGGTTTACGTTTGGTGTCTAACAGATCGGGTGGTACCAGGCCGCGCCGGGTCATAATATGAATGTCATGTCCCTGTTCGGCCAGCGCTTTGGCTAACTCTTGTGTAAATGCGCCCACCCCCCCTTGCATGGGTGGGTACTCACCTGTGACGAGGCCAATCTTCATACAACGGTACGGGCGAGGCAGGCGCGAGCAAACCGGTCTGGCAAGACATGGCAACGCCCGCCTGCCTCGCCCCTACGCCTATAACATCACATCTTCGGCGTTGATGGGATGACCACGCCATTTAAGTAACGAGAGGGCATAGGTGCGGCGCAGCGAGGCGAAATCAGCTTTGCGGTGCAGTTCGGTCTGGTTAGGTGGCTCGGGCCAGTTGCCATCAGCAATCTTCATCAAATCTCGATCATTCATGCTGTTTAAGGTGATCAAATCCTTATGAAAGGCTTCGGGCACTTTGCTGAGTGAGGGCGGCATCCCGGCCTGAATGCACTGCATGATGACCTCTTGCAGCGGCCACTTGGAGGCGTCGGCCATCTCTTTGAGCAGGCCATAATCGGTGTCCGACAATTCAATGGTGACTTTGTGGGTTTTCATTGGTTCACCTCTTCAATATCCGGCCGGGCGCAGACCAGACCGTAAAACTAGCCAGTAAGCATGTACACGTTGCCAACGTAACGGCCGTTTGTGCCCTAACACACCTTTGCCTGCTTCTAACGCCATCTGCACCAGATAGTTCAGCAAGAGAAACAGGCGCAGGACGAAGGCGGGGACACGGCCGTGATATTTGCGAAAGTAGCGTAACTTGGCCCGGTTAAAGTAGATATGACGTTGCGCTACCACCTGTTCGCTGCTTTTGCCCTGATAATGTGTCACCTGGGCCGTTGGTAAATACACTACCCGCCAACCGGCCATTTTGATGCGGTGGCACCAATCCAGTTCTTCCGAATACATAAAATACCCTTCATCCAGGCCGCCTATGGTTTGGGCAATTTCTTGCCGGGTCATCAGACACGCGCCCATCACCCAATCTACTTCAGCCGTCTGATTATCCGGGGTATCCAGCGCATAATACCGGGTAAGTATGTGCTGTGGTGCTCTGGATTGCAGCCAAGTGCTTTCAAAAAATGCGGTTATCAATGTGGGAAAACGTCGCCGGGATGACTGTACCGAGCCATCGTCATTCAGTAATTGTGCCCCTACGACGCCTACATCCAGATGATTTTCCAGGTAATCCACCATGTGCACCAGGGCGTTATCATGGAGGACGGTGTCTGGATTAAGCAGTAGTATATAACGGCCGTGCGCTTTGGCAATCCCCATGTTGTTCCCGCGCGGGAAGCCGACATTTTCATTGGCTGTGATCAGCGTCACCTGCGGAAACTCAGCGGCGACCATGGCCGGGCTGCCATCGGTGGAGGCGCTGTCTACGACAATGGTTTCCACGGCCAGATTACCTCGTGTTTGTTCAATGGAGTACAAACAGTCTCGCAACAAATCGCGTACATTCCAACTCACAATCACAATAGACAACTGATACTTGCTCATCTTTTTAACGCAGAGACGCAGAGAAAAACTTCGCGTCTCTGCGTGTTCTTTGCGGAGCTAAAGCCTCATCTTTGGAAACAATTGCCCGGCGTTTTGGGTGGTGTGGTGGGCGAACACGGCCGTCTCCATCTCTCGTTCTCGCGCAATCCGTTCCGCCACCTGGGTCACAAAAGCGGGTTCATTGCGTGACGGCCGTTTGCCATTGATTTCCGGCGCTAAAAAGGGGGAATCCGTTTCCACCACAATCCGATCCAAAGGCACACGGGCGGCAATGTCCCGTAGTTCCTGCGCCTTTTTATACGTCACCGGCCCCGTGAAACCGAGATAATAACCCATGTCCAAGACCTGCACGGCCGTGTCCCAATCAGCGGCAAAAGAATGCAGCACCCCCTTACCCGGCGTTTCCCGCAGCATCCTGACCACATCCGCACTGGCTTCCCGGTTATGCACAATCACCGGCAAACCCAGTTCGGCTGCCAGTGCTAATTGCCGGCGAAATGCGTGATGCTGTACGGTGTAGGGTGATTTATCCCAATAATAATCCAACCCAATTTCGCCAATGGCCACCACCTTTTCGTGCTGCGCCAGGTCACGGACGGTGTCCAGCCAGCCATCTTGCCAGTCCGCGGTGGAGTTGGGGTGGATGCCCACAGCCGCATACACTTCCGGGAATTGTTCGGCGAGGGTGCGTACGGCCGGGCAATTTTCTACATCAATTGCCGGTACGATGATACGTTCCACCCCCGCCGTCACTGCCCGCGCTACCACCGCTTCCCGGTCGGCGTCGAAGCGATTAAAGTCCAGGTGGCAGTGGGTGTCTATAAGCATCGGTAATCGGTAATCGGTAATCGGTAATCGGAACTGTTTACCGATTACCGATTACTGATCACCTCCCTACTCCGTGATCAAAAAGAAACAACTGTAATACTCTTCCCCGGCTGTCAAATCCCATACGCCGGTGAACGGAATGACCCCTTCATCACTGATAGATTTGACGACGACATCATATGTGCCCGGCGGCACTTCATACGTGCCAATTGGCCCCAGTTCCGGACAAAATTCGGGGCCACTGCCGAAGTAATCCTGGCACTCGGCGCATGGTTCCAGCGTTTCAAACCGGGCTTCCGGCCCGCTGAAGACCAGGCTCAGTTCTTCGCGGGAGTCATTTTGAATGACCACCACTGCCGGGCCAGAACCACTGCCATTACCAACGGCCGTCGGCGGGGCAATTTCACCCGCGCCTGCTGCTCTGGCTTCGGCTACGGCCGCCTTTGCCATTTGCGCTTCCACATTGCCATAATCGGGATGGTTGGGATAAGCGGTGACAAAACGCTGGTAAACCTCCACCGCGCTGGTGTAATCTCCGGCGGCCGTATACGCCTGCCCACATGCCTGGTAATAGAGCGGCAAATTGGTCTCCTGGTCAGGAAGCCAACTACGTGTGAGGTAGCTGTCCAGCCGGTCGCAGGTGGTGAGATTGGCAACCTGGGCGGGCGCGGCCGTAAACACCGTTTTGGCCTGGTTTTCAATGGTCGGCTGCAGCGGGCTGCTGCTGTAATCCTTCATCAGATCATCATAGCCCACCAGCGCCCCGGCCACGTCGCCGCCATTCTGGCTGGCAACCAACTGCTCAAACCGGGTGCAGGTGGCAATGTGCATGAGGGCCGGATTTTTGATGTCATCCTCGGTGGCGAAGGGATTGTCGGCCAGGGATTGAAAGGCAGGCACGGCCGTGACACAATCCCCGGCTGACAATGCGGCTACTGCTTTGTCAAACTGGCTGTTAGCTCGGCTGACCATCACCGTCAACACAACGCAACTGGCCACAAAGCAGACCATAACTAGCCCGCAGCCAATAAACAAAGGCCGCCGATTCGGTTTTGCCGCCGGCGGGGTGGGTTGTTCCATACTATCCATGCGTTTACCTCCTGAAAACAAGGTTCGTAATAGGCGATTTATCGCCCTTTGACGGCGATAAATCGCCTACTACGAACTTAGGTCAATCCTGCCAGGCGCAGGCCATCTTCCAGGATAGCCTGCACACGGTCTTCGTGTGTCGTTTCGCAATAGACACGAATAATCGGCTCTGTCCCACTAAAACGCACCAACAGCCAGCCGCCATCTTCCATGATAAACTGGTGACCGTCTATGGTGACAATATCCGTCACTTTCAAGCCGCCAATGGTAGACGGCCGTGCCGCATCCACATTGTGCCAGATTTCCGCCCGCCGCTCCTGGTCAAATGTTGAATCCACCCGATTGTAAAAGTGCGGGCCGACCAGTTCAAACAGCGCCGCCAGCAGTTCCGACGGTTTCTTGCCTGTCAGCCGCATCATGTCCAGCATATACAGCCCGGCCAGAATACCATCCCGCTCCGGCACATGCCCGCGGAAGGCGTAACCACCGCTCTCCTCGCCGCCAATCAACCCATCTACCTCCACCATCTTCGGCGCAATGTATTTGAAACCCACGCCCGTCTCATGCACCGGCACGCCATAAATCTGCCCCAGTTTGTTCAGCATTTTGGTGGTGGAGATAGTTTTGACGATGGGGCCGCGTTCGCCGCGCACTTCCAGCAGGTAATATCCCATCAGGCCATACACGCGCAGTTGATCCATAAACTGGCCGTTTTCATCGCCAAAACCGACCCGGTCAGCGTCGCCGTCGTTGATGATGACCACATCTGCGCCTACTGTGGCGGCGAAGCTGAGGCCGTGGTCTACATTCGGCGGAATGGGTTCGGGGCGGGTCATGTGGGGAAAGATGGGGTTGCGTTCGTTGTGGACTTCGGTGAGGCGGGTACGGCCGTCGGCCAGCAGCCGCGGAAACCAGCCCGCGCCATTACCCCACATGCAGTCCACCAACACGTTGAAACCGGCATTTTTGATGGCCTCAATGTCCACCAGCCGGTGCAATTGGGTGATGTAAGCGGGGGCGGGGTCGAAGGTATGGACACGGCCGTCGCTCAGCGCATCCTCCAACTTCATCCGTTTCACCCCGGCCCGGTCGGGAATAGCTGCCTCAATCCGTTTCAAATCCTCGGGGGGAATGGCCCCCCCGCGTGGGTCGCGCACCTTAAAGCCACAATCCCAGGGCGGGTTGTGGCTGGCGGTAATGTTAATGGCCCCACCTGCCTGTTTGTCCACCACCGCATAGGAAATCGTAGGCGTCGGCGCCGCCCCGTCTGTCAGCCAGACGTGAATGTCATTGGCTGCCAGCACTTCCGCCGCCGCCGCCGCAAAAAACTCTGCCTGAAACCGTTTGTCATACCCAATGACGATCCCCTTCTCCGCCAGCCTTTGCTGGTGGATGAAATTGGCAAACCCCTGCGCACAGCGGCGCACATTATCAAATGTATAATCCTCGGCAATCCGCCCCCGCCAGCCGTCTGTGCCGAACTTAATGTCGCTCATGTTTACCTCTATGTGTGGTAATCGGTAATCAGTTATCGGTAATCGGTCGGACTGCGACTGATTACCGTTTACCGATCACCGATTACCTTCTTACATTCCCGTCCGCCCCTCGCGCAGCAGCGCCAGATCCGCTTCCACCATCATCTTCACCAATTGCGCCAGGGTAACAGCCGGTTCCCAGCCTAGTTTTTGCCCGGCTTTGGTCGGGTCGCCTACCAGCAGATCTACTTCGGCCGGGCGCATGAAACGCGGGTCTTGCACTACATAGTCGTGCCAGTCCAGGTCTACGCAGCCAAACGCCAGATTAAGAAATTCCTCTACCGAATGGGTCTCGCCGGTGGCTACTACAAAATCATCCGGCGACTCCTGCTGCAACATCAGCCACATAGCCTGCACGTAGTCTCCGGCAAAACCCCAATCCCGCCGCGCATCCAGATTGCCCAGGCGCAGTTCATTCGCCAGCCCCAGTTTAATTTGGGCCACATGATAGGTAATTTTGCGCGTCACAAATTCCAGGCCACGCCGGGGCGACTCGTGGTTGAACAAAATGCCGGACGAAGCGTGCATGTCATAACTTTCGCGGTAATTGACGGTGATCCAATGGCCGTATACCTTCGCCACGCCATACGGGCTGCGCGGATAAAACGGAGTGGTTTCGCGCTGGGGCGTTTCCACCACTTTGCCAAACATTTCGCTGGAACTGGCCTGGTAGAAGCGGATTTTGGGGTTCACAAAACGAATGGCGTCCAGCATCCGGGTAACGCCCAAAGCGGTCACATCGCCGGTAAAGACGGGCTGATTCCATGACGTTTGCACAAAGGACTGCGCGGCCAGGTTGTAAACTTCCTCCGGTTTGTGTTCTTCCAAAATGTGAATGAGGGAGACCTGGTCGCCCAGGTCGCCGGGAACGAGGATGATTTTGTCCTGAATGTGTTCCAGACGGTGAAAGTTGATGGTGCTGGTGCGCCGCACCATGCCGATGACGTTGTATCCTTTTGCCAGCAAAAATTCGGCCAGATAAGAGCCATCCTGACCGGTGATGCCGGTAATTAAAGCAGTTGGCATATGGATTTCCTTCTTTGTTAATGGTTTGTGCGTGGATTATAGCGTAGGCGGAAGGTGATCGGTAATCGGTTATCGGTAATCAGTTCACCGTTTACCGATAACCGGTTACCGATAACTGCTCATTAGATTATAGATGATGTGCGACTTCTGACGGCGCACGGCCGTTGGTAGCCAGCGTTCCAGCCGGGCAAAATAACCCAATCCCCACATCACCAGCCCTTCAAACGCGCCGCTTTCGGCCTGGGTGCGCTGTTCGGCGCTGCGGCTGACGCCGGTGGGGAAAGGGGGCATGTCTATGTAGCCTGACCGGGTGACAAGGTGAGCGGGTGACAGGGTGAGCAATTCTGACAGTTCCAGGGTGGACAGGCCGCTGTGGGCGGCGTGGTCGGGGTTGGCGGCGTTGGGGCAGAAGAGGGCCACGGCCGTAGTTATTTCCCCCTGTCTTTGTACATACGCCGGTCGGTCGGCTGCCGGTAAACGTTGGATGACCTCGTTGGAAATTGCCAGGTCGAACGGGCCGGAGAGTCCGGCCATTTCTGCCATGTTTTGCACGAGAATCAATTCGGGCTGCACGGCCGTCAGCCAGCCCACCTGCCGCGCCCGGTCCCAGGATGCCTGAAACTTCTCCAGCGCCGCCGGGCGATCATCGGCGATGACGGCCGTGGCTCCCAACCCCTCCGCCAGCAGCAGATAATCCAGGCTGGAACCATACTTTTCCGGAAGCCCGGTGATAAGCAGCCGTTTCACCGGGGGGATGGTGGGCAGCCACGGCCGTAACACCAGCCGCTTGGCAAAATACTCGTAAGCCGTACCCACGCCCTCCCCCTCGGCCAGCGCCAGGGCATAAAGCGATTTGATGGATGTTTTGGGTAATGTATATGTCATGCGTGTGAAATAGACATCCAATTTTTTTGAAAAATCGGATGTCTATAGATGCCTATTCTAACAACCCCCGCTCCCGATACCAGGCCACCGTCTTTTGTACACCAGTTTCCAGGTCGAAGTGGGGAGTGTAGCTTAATTCCTGGTGCGCTTTTTGCCAGCTAAAACAACGATCTTCGCTGAAAAATGCCACACCATCCCGACTAAGCGGCGGTGTAAATTTGAATAGGCTTCCGCCTATTTCCAGCGCCGTCGCCCCGGCCATCGCCAGCCAGCGGGGCAGGTTGCGCGTGGGTGGGGTAGCGCCCACGGCCGTCGCAATGGTATCGGCCAGCACCCGAAATGTCACCGGTTCCGGTCCGCCGATGTGATAAACCTGACCGCGTTGCCCCTCTTTCAGGCAGCGCAGCATCCCGTCCACGGCGTCATTAATGTAGGTGGGGTGGCAGGTAGCACGACCGTGATCAATGGTAAAGAAACGGCCGTTTTGTATTGCCTGGAACAATCCCAAGACATGCCAATCCCCTGGCCCATATACAAACTCCGGCCGGGCAATGACTACCGGTAACCCTTGCCGGGCGTAAATGTGGGCCACCATTTCGGCGGCGGCTTTGCTGCGTTCGTAGGGATTGGACGGGGCGTGAGGCGCCGTTTCATCGGCCGGCGGCCCACTGATCGGCCCTAAAACGCCAGGGCTGCTGACGTACAGCACTTTGGGTGGGTTGTCCAACTTCTCAATTTCGCCCAACACGTTGCTGGTACCATTGACGTGCAGTTGGTGATAAGCCGATTCAGGCACACCGGCCCGCCCCAACATCCCGGCGGTATGGATGACCCAATCCACCCAGTCAAACATTCCGGCCAATGATTCACGGACGCTGACATCCCCTTCCAACCAGGTGACATCCACCCCATCGAGGCGAGAACGGTCGGCCGACGGCCGTACCAGCCCAAACAGTTCCACGTCCTCAGCCGCCAATGCCCGCGCCAGCGCGCTGCCCACAAAGCCGGTGATACCGGTGATCAATACTTTGGTCATAGTTTCTTTTGTAATCCGTAATCCGTTAACCGTTAACCGATTACCGATTACCGATTACCGATTACCGATTACGGCTACCGGCCCCACATATCGGGCGCGGGGCCGGATCATCTGGTCTTGGGCAATTTGTTCCAGCGCGTGGCCGAGCCAGCCAACGGTGCGGCCGAGGGCAAAGAGCGCCAGCGGCGCACCCGGTGGTAGATTGGCCGCCCAGGCCAGCGCTACCAGAGCAAAATCAATGTTGGGGTGGCGGCCAACGGCCGTGGCCATTTCGTCCATCACCTGCTGCGCCAACTGCCAGCCGGGAGCCCCCGGGTAAACGGCGGCAATTTTTGCCAGCAGCGCCCGCCCACGGGCGTCGCCTTCCGGGTAGAGTGGATGGCCGAAGCCAGGAATTGGTTCACCGCGTCGCAATCGGGCGCTAATGGCCGTCCGGGCATTGTCCGGTGTGCCCACCTCGCGCAAAAAGGCGTCCACTCGCTCCGTCGCCCCGCCGTGCAACGTGCCTTGCAGCGCCGCCAGCCCGGCCAACACCACCGCATACGGTGTGGCCCGCGCCGAAGCCACCACCCGCGCCGCAAACGCAGAGACGTTCAATTCGTGGTCGGCGCAGTAAATGAGAGCAGATTCCAGCAGGGGCGTGAGCTTTGTGTCTTCTGGCGACCAGGCTTGCTGCAAGGCAGTGGCAATGGAGCCGGAGATGGGTTGGCCGGTCACCGCCGTAGCCAGCAGCAGCAAAATGCGTTGTCCGGTCTGGTACACGGCCGTACTCTGCCAATCATACGCCGCCAGATCATGGGCCATGGCCAGCGGCAGCACCGTTTGCAGCCGCTCCATCAGCGCCAGTTGGTGAATGTGGGGCCAGAGCGGGGCGATGGGCGCCCACTGCGGGCTGATGTCGGCGGTGAACTGCGCCCCGGTGGTTAACTCCTGCCGCCAGATCAGGTTGGCTACGTCGGCAAAGGTATGGGCGTCCGGCAGGGTGAGGGCATCGTACCCGCGATAGGTGAGACGGCCGTTGTCAATGAGCGTGATGGCCGATTCTAACACGGGTGCGCCCCAATGTAATGCGGTTTGCACGGCCGTCTTGACGGCCGTTTCCGCCGCCGCTTCGGGCCGGTGGCGCATCTCCTTGCGCGTTTTCAGCGCAGTTATGTCCTCGACCCGGTAACGCCGGGCACGGCTTGGTCCCTCGCCCGCTTCCGAGCGAATCAACCCCCGGCTGACGTAGGCATACAACGTCGGCAGGCTAATGCCCAATTCAGCAGCGGCTTCTCTGGCGGAAAGATAGGTGGTCATTGGTCAATGGTCATTTGTAATTGGGTAATTGGGTAATTGGGTAATTGATCACCGTGTCACCATGTCACCGTGTCACCATGTCACCATGTCACCGTGTCACCGTGTCACCGTGTCACCCCTTCACCTGCTCACCTACTCACCTCATCACCCACCGGTAATCCGGCCAACTGCATAATCTTCAAAGCATTGGTGGTGGGGCAGGGGCCGGGGTGGAGGGTGTAGTCGAAGACCATACGGCCGTCGGTTACATCGTCCCGAAAGTGATAGTTGTGGATACGGCCGTTTTCTTCGGCCAGATGCACCAGTTCCAGGTCATGGGTGGCAATGAGACCCAGGCCACTGCTTTCGGCCAGGGCGCGGATGTAGGCGCGGCTGCCAATTAACCGCTCCCGGTTGTTGGTGCCCCGGAAAATTTCGTCAATAAGGAAAAATAACGGCCGTGCCTCGTCCACGGGCAGCGCCGCCAATAATTGTTGCAGCCGCCGTACTTCGGCGTAAAAGAAGGAGAAGCCGTCGGTGATGGAATCGGCCACGCGGATGGAGGCAAAGAGGCGGAAGAGCGATGTCTGCATGTCGGCTGCCAACACCGGCCCACCGGCATAGGCCAGCGCCAGATTGACGCCGATGGTGCGCAAAAAGGTGCTTTTCCCGGCCATGTTGGAGCCGGTGATGATGTAGACAGTGCCGGGCTGGCTGATGGCAAAATCGTTGGTGACTCGTGTCTCAGACTGTACCAGGGGATGTCCCATCTGCCGGGTGGTGAGGCTGCTGCCGGTCTGGGCGATGGTGGGAAAGGTGGTGTGGCCTGGGTTGAGCCAGGCGAATGTGGCTAAACCGTTGAGCGCTTCTAATTCGTACCACACGTCTAACCAGAGTGGCAGCCGTTCGGCTAAATCCTGACGGCAGCGGGTGATCTGGTAAACGAAGAAGAGATTCCAGGGCACAAACACGTTGAGGATGAAACCCAACACCGGATTTTGCGCCGCGCCTACCCCGGCGGAAAGGCGGCGAACGCGCCGGATGTATTGCGACGGCCGTGTCGTCTGGTCTTGAAATGGGGCGCACAGAGTTTGCAGATGGGGGACGCGAGCGTAACGGTTGTTCTCCAAAAAGCCAAATATCACCTGGCTCGTTTCCAGTGCATCTTGCAAAGTCAGCGTGTCGCGCAGCAGCGATCCGCTTTGGCGGAAGCCCCATAGCAGATAGAGGCCCAGATAAAGAGGCCAGGTGATGAGCGAAAAGTCAGGCAAATCGGTGGCCGAGGCCAGCAGCGCCAGCAGGATATTCAACGCAGCCAGCCCGGCCAACACCAGGAGCGGGCGGCGATAGTGGGACGCGGGGGTGGTTTCGGCCAGCCAGGCGGTGAGCGCCTGCCCGGAAAAACGGCCGCTGCGGTTGACCAACATCGCTTGCAGCGCCAGCCGGTCACGGAAGCGAAACTGCGGCGTCGGTTCGGCCACCAATGCCTGCCGTTGGGCAATTGTGGCCGGGTCGGGGTTGGTTTCCAGCAGCCAGTCACGCAGCCGGGCGCTGCCTTCGTGGGTCACGGCCGTGTCCAATAAATGATGCAGCGACCGCGCCCCTACCAGGTCTAAATCAATGGCAAAAGGGTGTTCCAGACGTTCCGGAGCAGGTAGAGGCGGCGGCAGATTTTCCCAGTCCAGCGACAGGCGGGCCAGGTGGGTCTGTTTGATGGCGTGGTAGAGCGAGAGACGGGTCACGGCCGTGTCTACCTGCCGATGCCAGATAACCAGCGCTATAAAAGGGATAAAGGCGACGGCCGTTACCGGCAGCCACACCATCGCCCCCCACTCAAAAAAGGTGATCCCACTGACCACGGCCGCCAGCACAAATGCTGCCAATCGGAAATGAATAATCTGGCTGGCGCGTTCCTGTTTTGTTTTGTGTACGGCCGCCAAGCGCCGCACCTGATTTTCTAACGCTTTTTTCCTCTTTGCTGTCTTTGCCACTTTGCACCTTTGCGTTGAGATAATTACCCTGATTGTAGCCCATGATGTATTGATTGTAAAATCAACATTGACAACACAAAATCAACCTAATATCCTAGTTGTAGCTCGATTTAGAAAATCGCCTTACATTGACGAGGAGCAATTTGAATATGAAAAACGGCACAAATTTTGTCCCTGGACTGGAAGGGGTGGTGGCGGCGGAAACGCGGTTGAGCCATGTGGATGGCCTGGCGGGTGAATTGATTATCAGCGGTTTTCCGCTGGTGGAACTGGCGGCAAATGCCACGTTTGAGGAGACGGTGTACTTGTTGTGGCACGGCCGTTTGCCCATCGCCGCCGAACTCACCACTTTCCAGCACAAATTGGCGGCCTACCGCCCTGTCCCCCCGGCCACACTGGCTCTCTTGAAATCCGTTGCCGCCGAAAGTGCGCCAACGATGGATGCCTTGCGTATCGGCGCAGGCACGCTCAGCCTGGGCATATCGGAAGAGAGAGATTGGGAGATTGGGAGGTTAGGAGATTCTGGCAATCTCCCAATCTCTCAATCTCTAAATAACCCGCTTGCCTTTGCTATTGTTGCCCGCTTCCCGACCATCGTGGCGGCCTATTGGCGTTTCCTGCAAGGGCAGGAACCGATTGTGCCGCGCACCGATCTGAGCCATGCCGCCAATTACCTTTATATGCTGACCGGCGAGGAGCCGAGCGCGGCGCGGGTGCGTGGCCTGGAAACGTACCTGAATACGGTAGTGGATCATGGGCTGAACGCTTCCACCTTTGCCGCCAGGGTGATTATTGCCACCAATTCGGACCTGGTCTCGGCCGTGACCGGGGCGGTGGGGGCGCTCAAAGGGCCGCTGCATGGCGGCGCGCCTGGTCCGGCGCTGGATACGGTGTTTGAAATTGGCGTGCCGGAGCGGGCAGAGCCGGTGCTGCGCGCCAAACTGGAAGCGGGCGAGCGGCTGATGGGTTTCGGCCATCGCATTTATAAGGTGCGCGATCCCCGCGCCGAGGTGCTGGCGGCGGCAGCGGAGCAGATGTTTGCCGCCGATGGGGACATGGCGTTGTATGAATTGGCGAAAGAGGTAGAGGCCACGGCCGTCACTCTCCTGGCCGAGCACAAACCGGGTCGTAACCTGCAAACCAACGTGGAATTTTATACGGCTCTGCTGCTGCACGGGTTGGGGCTGGCGACCGACCTCTTTACACCCACCTTTGCCATCAGCCGCGCCGCCGGTTGGATTGCCCATTGTTTAGAGCAGCAGCGGTACGGCCGTCTCATTCGCCCCCAATCCACGTACATTGGCGAAACGGGGCTGGTCTGGCAGCCGGTGGGGGTGAGGGGGTGACGGGCTACGGCCGTGCCACCCCATTCTCTTCTCGCACCCTGCCTAAATCCTGCCCATTTCGCTGCTGCTGAAGTACGCCAGCAAACAAAGCGAAGCATAGAAAGGCTAAAACGGGCTGGCGACCGGCAAGCGAATGTGGCGCGGTGGTGACAGCATCCCTATCGGGCTGAGAGGCGGCCACACCGACCCAGGAAGACCGCACCGGAGCAGGGAGCACGTCAGGATGAGACCAGTTTTTCTCTGCCTTCTTTACCATACACTATGGAAACTCAACAGGCGTCCAGCCAAAGATATTGATACCGAACCCCGGACTGGTTTCATATAAGATTAGTGTCGTCCAACTGGGGATGTCCAGAACTCGTAATGAGTGTTTTAAATTTTCACCATCTTCTATTAACACACGATAGAGGAACTGATCATTCGGTAACCAATGGCCGTCTAAAAAAGTAATCCCAGGCCCGCATATTTCACCTACGATTGAGTCCACCCGGTCTACTACGAAAGCAGGTCCTTTCCATGCCCCTTCCCATACACCGTAGATAAGATACCGGCCGCTTGGTGAGTGGGTAAGATAACGTGGAATGTTTTCATCCATAGCAGGATAGGGTTGAGGCGGGAGTTCTTCTTCCTGTCCCTCTCGCGTTAAGCTAACGATTTTTCTATATGAACCCTCTGCATCTGAGACATTGGTGACAAAAAGAACCTGCTTACCATCAGCCGTCCATTCCGCCTCCACAGGTGAAGCCGGTAAACCGGTAGAAGACTGTTGCCATACAATTTCACCGGTTTGCCGGTTAAGCAGCCGGATTTCGACATCCGTTTCTGTATCTGCGGTGTAAAGGACAAGTTGACCTGTAGGGTCAACAGCAGCATATCCTGAAGATAAGCCTCTATAAATATCAAACGGGTCAAAAGCATAACCGGGTAAGCTCAGTTCTTCAGTAAAGATTTCACTTTGGCCACTTATGGCATCCAGGGTGACATATACCCTTTTTTCACCCATGCCTGCTGTTCGTTCAACAGCTGTTAAGTACTGAAAACGCGAATCCGACAGCCAGGTAGATTCATAAACCGTGTCCAAATCGGCCGGGATGTCTATGGTCATTTCCTGGCCGCTGGCCAAATCAAAAAATATGGCCTGAATCTTTGATTCATTTAGTTCATCTCGATCAAATTGTAAAAATGTTGTTCCATTTGGGGCAATGTATAGCCAGACGGACTGCTCTGGTGGAAGTTCAAGAACGGACTGCAAGACTAAACTCGAGCTTGATATTGCCAAGACGGGATGACCTTCTGGTTGATAAGGGTTTGGGAAAGCATAATTCGGATGAATTATTTTCCCCGTACCAAACAAAACACTTCCTGTTGACCACAGAGGCGGTTGGTTTGACTCGACCAGAGCCGGACATCCCTGTTGCAGATATTCTTTGATAGGAGGTGGGTTTGTCGGTGACACCACCGGCGATGGAGACAGATAATCAGTCGTCACTGAAGGGGATGGAATAATTTCTGTTGTCTCTGTTGGCAATGGCATTGGTTCTCCTGTGGAAGAGAACGTTCCGGCGATGGTAGCAGCAAGTGAGGGACGCGGTGATGGCCTTGAGTCAGATGTTGTAGTTTGTGGGGCGCAAGCCGAAAGACCTATTATGGAGCAAAACAGAAGGTGTTGTAAGAAAGGGATATAGCGATACATTATTATCCTCTCGTTATAGCCGTCGATCCTGCTCCGGCGCGGTCTTCTGCTGGTGGCTGCGGCCGCCTCTCAGCCCGATAGGGATGCTGTCCCCACCGTTGCGCACCGGAGCCTGTCTCATTGTCTGCTGCCTTTGTCAGTTTCAAGGCCGTTGGCTTCCTACAGTTTACACCACCCAACCCTTTCATTCTTCTCACAGAATGGATTGTACGCCGGGGGTCACGGCCGTGCGAAAAATCGCACAGCAGCCGGTGAAAACGGGCCAGTCATAGGCGGTAACTGTCGCCGGGATTGCCTGCCAAATGCAGAGTGTTAGAATGCCAATCTGCCGATTGGCCTGCACAATCTGGCGGAATTGTCTCTTTACGATATAACATTGGCCTACTATGATCGGTC
>JAHDWK010000004.1:88537-421810 GCA_023382655.1 Anaerolineae bacterium
ACTGGTCACTGGTCACTGGTCACTGGTCACTGGTCACTGGTCACTGGTCACTGGTCACTGGTTTTCAGTATGGAGGTAAACATGAAGGGACAATTTGCCGGGCGCATGGCGACGATGCAGCGCTCGTTCATCCGCGAAATTTTGAAGGTGGCCCAAGACCCCCACGTCATTTCCTTTGCGGGCGGGCTGCCCAACCCGGATTATTTTCCGGTGGAACCGCTGCGGGCGGCGGCGGACAAGGTGTTGGCGCAGAAAGGGGCCAATGCGCTGCAATATGCGCCTACGCTGGGCAATGCCGAACTACGCCAGTTTATTGCCGACCGGTACAAAACGACGTGCGGCCTGGATGTGCCCGCCGATGATATTTTGATCACCAATGGTTCACAGCAAGGGCTGGAACTGGTAGCCAAAATTTTAATTGATCCCGGCGACCACGTGATTTTGGAGTCGCCTAGTTATCTGGGAGGGATTCAGGCGTGTTCGTTGTTTCAGCCCCGGTTTGTGACCGTGCCGCTGCTGGCCGATGGGCCGGACACGGCCGTGCTCGCCCAACATGCCGTCCATCCCCAGGCCAAACTGTTTTACGCCCTGCCCAACTTTCAAAACCCCACCGGCATCACCTATTCCGCCAGCAAACGGGAAGAGGTGGCGGCCATTTTGCACGAGAACGAACTCTTTTTCATCGAGGATGATCCCTACCGGGAACTGCGGTTTATGGGCGAAGATTTACCGCCGATTACGGTCTACGGCCGTACACGCGCCTTCCTCCTCGGTTCTTTCAGCAAAATCGTGGCCCCCGGTTTCCGCATGGGCTGGATTGTGGCCCAGCCGGAATTGATGGACAAGCTCATCATTGCCAAACAGGCCAGCGATCTCCATTCCAACTACGTGTCGCAGCTGATCATCGCCCAATACCTGCAAGACAACGACCTGGACGCGCACATTGCCACCATTCGAGAGGTGTACGGCCGTCAGCGGGCGTTGATGGTCGCCATGATCGAAGAACTATTCCCCGCCAATGTGCAATACACCTTACCCGAAGGGGGCATGTTCCTCTGGCTGACCCTGCCGGAAGGGATGTCGGCGATGCAACTGTTTGAAACGGCCGTAAAACGCAACGTCGTTTTTGTGCCCGGCGATCCCTTCCACGTGGACGGCACGGGTCGTAACACCCTGCGCCTCAACTTCTCCAACACCGACGCCGCCGAAATTGAAACGGGCATGACGCGGCTGGCGGAAGTGCTGCGGGAATCGCTAAAGCGTAATCCGTAATCGGTAATCCGTAATCGGTAATCGGTCAACGGCTTACGGATAACGAATTACGGATTACGTCCCCAAAATCATGCTCGACGTATCCCTCAATCGCCACACCAGCCAGGCGCTTTACCGGCAGATTGCCGAGCAGATTAAGACGCAGATTGGCAACGGCCGTTTACCGGCCAATACCCGCCTGCCCACCGTGCGCCAGTTAGCCCAGGAGTTGGGCGTGACGCGCCTGACCATCCAGAATGCGTATGGCGAATTACAGGCGGATGGCTGGATTGAGGCCACTGTGGGGCGGGGCACCTTTGTCAGCCCGGCGGTGCAGCCCATGAGCCTGCAACCCACCATCGGCCAATTCCTGACGCCGGACAGCGCCCTGAGCGATATGCTGGAAATCAACCACATTATCGGTGTGCGCTCCATGGCCATGGCTCATCCCGACCCCACCCTCTACCCGACCGATGAGTTTTACGACTACCTGAACCGGCTGCGCCCCATTGCCGCCCAACTGTTCAACTACGGCCCCATTCAAGGGGACGCCGAACTGCGGGTGGAGGTGGCCAAACTGGTGCAAGAAGCGGGCATCACGGCCGTGCCCGAACAAATCCTCATCACCGCCGGGGCGATGCAGGCGATTTCGTTGGTAGCCCAGGCATTGGCGCAGCCGGGTGATCTGGTGCTGGTAGAGCAGCCCACCTTTTTAGGCACGCTGAATATCATCAAGGCGCAGCATTTACGCAGCCAGGCCATTCCTCTGCACCCCGATGGCCCCGACCTGGAAGCGCTGGAACAGGCAATGCGCGAACAGCGCCCCCGCTTCTTTTACACCATTCCCAATTTCCACAACCCCACCGGCTACTGCGCCTCCCCGGAAAAACGGGCGGCGCTGCTGGCGTTGGCCAGGCAGTATGATTGCCTGATTGTGGAAGACAACATCTATGGCAATCTGGCGTATGATGGGCCGCCACCGCCGCCGTTGAAAGCGCAGGATGGCGACGGCCGTGTTATTTACATGAGCGGCTTCACCAAAGACATCATGCCGGGACTGCGCATTGGCTACGCCATCGTGCCGCCCCATTTGCGCACCCGGCTGCTCACCCTGCGCCGCTCGACCGATATGTGCAGCCCGGAATTGACGCAGCGGGCATTGGCCCACTTTTTGCGGGATGGCGGCCTGAAGCGCCATCTGCGCCGGGTGCTGCCGGTGTACAAAGAGCGGCGGGATACGCTGCTGACGGCCCTGCAAACCTTTATGCCCGCGCCGGTGACGTGGAGCCAGCCCGGCGGCGGTTTTAGTAGTTGGCTGCGGCTGCCCCGTTACTTTGCGCCGGGTGAACTGTACCGGCTGGCGCTGCAAAACGGCTTTGCTTTCACCCCCGGCGAAGCGTATCTGATGGATGCGCTGGACGCCGAGCACTTGCGGCTCTGTTTTGGCAATCAGAGCACCGCCGGAATTCGCGCCGGTGTGCAGCTCTTGAGCGAGTTAATTAGACAGCGGATGCAGGCCGGTTCACGGCCGTCTACCTGGCTGCCGATTGTATAAAAGTGTCAAGTGCCCGGTGTCAAGTGTCATGCACCTGACACCTGACACTTGCCACCTGAAACATGACATATCACCCATCACACTGACACATAAGGAGTTTGATGACCACCCCATCCCTTACCTATCCCGCGGCCACTTTCCCACGTATGGCTTTGTTTACCTTGTTGTTAGGGGCGTCGGCCATTGGTTTTGCCCCGATTTTGGTGCGGCTGAGCGATGCTGGCCCCATTTCTACGGCGTTTTGGCGGCTGGCGCTGGCGCTGCCGCTGTTGTGGTTAGGCGTGTTATGGGCGAAGCAGCGAGCGCCTGTAACCACTGCGCCGCTGACCCGAAGGGATGTCGCTTTCCTGGCGGCGGCTGGCTTTTTCTTTGCCGGTGACTTAATTTTGTGGCATCTGGCCATTGACTATACCTCGGTGGCCAATGCCACCCTGCTACCCAATATGGCCCCGGTTTTTGTGACCGTTGGCGCCTGGTTCTTTTTCCGGCAGCGGGTGACAGGCATATTTTTGCTAGGGCTACTGCTGGCGATTGGCGGCGCGGCGCTGCTGATTGGCGAGAGCTTTAGCCTGAGCGGCGATCATTTGTTGGGCGATTTGTTGGCGTTGGGCACGGCCGTGTTTTATGCCAGCTACCTGCTGGCCACCAAACATCTGCGGCAAAACATGACGGCGCTGACCTTTATGGCCTGGAGCGGCACGTTTTGCGCGGTGCTGCTGCTGCCGGTGGCCCTGCTGTCTGGCGAACCGTTCTGGCCGGGCACGGCCGTGGGCCTGTTGGCGGTGTTGGCGATGGCCTGGTTTGCCCATGCTGGTGGGCAGGGTTTGATCGCCCAGGCGATGGCCGCTTTGCCCGCCACATTCTCGTCGGTTAGCCTGCTGTGGCAGCCGGTGATGGCCGCTTTGCTGGCCTGGCTGCTGCTGGGTGAACGGCTGTCACCAGTGCAAATTCTTGGCGGTCTCGTGGTGTTAACCGGTATTCTGGTGGCGCGGCGCGGCAGCATATAAATCAATCACACAAACTTTTAGAGAGGTGGTACGATGTCTGAGGATAAAATTCCTACCCTACAAGATGTGTTGTCAGCCCGACCACACGTTTACCGCTATTTGTCGCGCACGCCGCTGTACCATTACCCGACCTTAAGCCGATTGATTGGGGCGGAGGTGTGGATCAAACATGAAAATCATCAACCGATAGGCGCTTTTAAGGTGCGCGGTGGCCTGAATCTGGCGGCCAACCTTAGCCCACAGGCGCGGGCAGCCGGGCTGTTTACGGCTTCCACCGGCAACCATGGGCAAAGCATTGCCTTTGCGGCGCGGGCCTATGGGATGCAAGCAACCATTGCCGTGCCGGAAGGGGCCAATCCGGGCAAGGTGGCGGCGATGCAGGGGTTAGGCGCGCAGGTGTTGTTTCACGGCCGTGACTTTGATACCGCCCGTGAATGGATACAGACCATGGCCGCCGAACGGCAAGGGGTGTTTGTGGGGCCAACCGATACACCGTTGATTTGTGGCGTAGCTACCTATGCGCTGGAGATTTTAGAAGATTTGCCCGATGTGGAGGTGATCATTGTCCCTGTGGGCGCGGGCAGCGGCGTTTGTGGCGTGTCCATTGTCGCCAAAAGCATCAACCCCAAAATCGAAGTCATTGCCGTGCAGTCAGAAGCGGCCCCGGCTATGCAGCTAAGCTGGCAAAGAGGCATGATGGTGCAGGCCAAAATGGAGACATTTGCCGAAGGTATTGCCACCCGTGTGCCTTTTGCCAATACCCAGGCCATCATGCGCCGTTATCTGGATGACTTTGTGCTGGTGAGCGATGCCGCCATTCAAGAGGCCATTTTGCTGCTGCTGCGCCATACGCATAATCTGGCTGAAGGGGCGGGCGCGGCGGCGACAGCGGCGGCGGTGCAACTGGCGGGGCGGCTGGCGGGCAAAAAGGTGGTGTTGGTGTTGAGCGGCGGCAACCTGGCGTTGGGCCAGTTGCAGATGATCCTGGCAAAGGGGCAGCCATGAACGAACAATTGCGGCAAGATGCGGCGCAGCAAGAGCAGGTGTTGGCAACGGCCGTCCATGCCGCCATCGAATTTTTACACTCGTTACCCACCCGTCCGGCAGCCATAGCCCCATTCATCACTGCGCCTGAGCAGTTACCGGCAGTTGGCGTGGGCGTGGCGGCGGCCTTGGCCCATTTCCGCGAGAAGTACGAACGGGGGCTGTCCGGCAGTGCCGGGCCACGATACTTTGGTTTTGTCACCGGTGGGGTGACGCCCGCGGCGCTGGTGGGGGATTGGCTGACGGCCGTGTATGACCAGAATCCTACCGCCGACTATGACTCCATCGCCCCGCAGGTGGAGCAAGAAGCCTTGCACTTCCTGCGCCAGTTGTTTGCCTTGCCGGATGAATTTGTGGGTACCTTTGTCAGCGGCGCCACCATGAGCAACTTTGTTGGTCTGGCGCAGGCGCGGCAGTGGGCGGCTCGCCAGCAGGGTGTTGACCCGACGCAGGATGGCCTGTACGGGCTGCCGCCTGTGCCCATTTTGGCGGCAACGCCCCATTCCAGCAGTTATAAAGCGTTGGCCATGTTGGGCATGGGTAAACGCCACCTGACGCGTGTGGCGACGCTGCCGGAACGGGAAGCGATGGATGTAACGGCATTGGCTGATGCATTGACGACAACTGCTGGCCCGGCGATTGTCATTGCCAGCGCGGGCACGGTGAATACGGTGGATTTTGACGATTTACCGGCCATCGCCGCGCTGAAAGAGAAGCATAATTTTTGGCTGCATCTGGATGCGGCCTTTGGTGGGTTTGCTGCCTGTTCACCCCGGTATGCACACCTGATGCACGGCGCGGAACTGGCCGATTCGATCACCATTGACGGCCACAAGTGGCTGAACGTGCCCTACGATTCCGCCATAACCTTCACCCGCCATCCCCGATTGCAGGTGGAGGTGTTTCACAATGCCGCCGCTTATCTGGGGGAGGTGGGTGACAACCCGGCGCCGGTGCATTGGACGCCGCAAAACTCGCGCCGTTTTCGGGCGCTACCCGCCTGGCTGACGCTGCTGGCTTACGGCCGTGATGGCTACCGGGACATTGTGGAGCGTAATTGCGACCAGGCAAGTTGGTTGGGCGAGCAAATCAGGTACTCCTCTCATTTCCGGCTGCTGGCTCCCGTGCGGCTGAATGTGGTTTGTTTTACGCTGGCCGGTCAACCAACAACGGCGGATGTGGATCGGTTTTTGACAAGAGTGCGGGATGACGGCCGTGTGTTCCTCACCCCCACCGTTTACCGGGGCGCCCCCGGCATCCGGGCCGCTTTTTCCAACTGGCAAACGACTGAACATGATCTGGCAATTACCTGGCAGGCATTGAAGGAATTGGCGGCATGATTCAAGAGGAGAGCGTTGCGTCGGGGGAGTGGCCCAAACAGGCGGAATTGTGGGCGGGCATTAAGTCTGAACTGCCGATCGCGTTGGGCGTGATTCCCTTTGGGTTGATTTATGGCGTCATTGCCCTGGCCGCCGGGCTGACGCCGGCGCAGGCGCAGGCGATGTCGGCCATTGTGTTTGCCGGGTCGGCACAGTTCATTGGTGCGGAACTGATGGGTATGGGCACACCACTGCCGGTACTGTGGCTGACGACGTTTGTGGTGAATGTGCGCCACGTGCTGTACAGTGCCCAACTTGGCCCCGATTTGCAGCACTTATCACGCGGCTGGCGATTCTTACTGGCCTATCTGCTTACCGATGAGGCGTATGCGACGACGGCCGTCCACTACGCCGACCAACAAACGCCCCTCACCCACAAACATTGGTTTTTCCTGGGCGCGGGGCTGATGTTGTGGTTGACGTGGCAGACGAGCACGGCCGTGGGCGTTTTTCTGGGTGCGGAGATTCCGGCCAGTTGGGGGCTGGATTTTGCCCTGGCGCTGACTTTCATCGGTATCGTGGTGCCCTTGCTGACCACGCGTCCCATGCTGGCAGCGGCGGTGGTGGCGGGGGTAACGGCCGTGTTGGCTCACGGTCTGCCTTACAACCTGGGACTGGTTGTCGCCGGGCTGGCGGGTATTGGCGTGGGCGTGTGGATGGAAAAGCAGTAATCGGTAAACGGTAATCGGTTATCAGTGAACCACCGATTACCGATCACCGATTACCGATAACCGTAATATGATCACCTGGCTAACAATCATCGGAATGGGCTTAATTACTTATGCCATCCGGCTGACGCCGGTTTTGCTGCTGGAGCGGTTGTCGCTCAGCCCGGCGCTGCGGCGAGCCTTGAAATTTGTGCCGGTGGCGGTGCTGTCGGCCATTATCCTGCCGGAACTGGTGATGCCAGGAGGTGGGGTGGATGTGTCGTTGGAGAACGGCCGTCTCCTGGCCGGGTTGCTGGCCATCCTTGTCGCCTGGCGCACCAAAAATGTGTTGTGGACGATTGCCGTTGGCATGGCCGCGCTGTGGCTGCTGACGTGATACTTCGTAATCCGTAACCCGTAATCCGTGAACCGATTACGGATAACGGTTTACGGGTTACGAATTAACCGGCTTCGCCAGTTGCTCCAACTTCGCCTTTGTCTCCCGCCAGGTGATTTTGGAGAGGCCCAATTTCTGACGAATTTCGTCCGGTTCTTCACCCGATTTGAGGGCTTGCAGGGCGCTAAACCAGCGCAGGTTTTCAAACGACAACATCCCCTGTGCTAATCCTGCTTCCGTGCCCACATCGCTGAGGACGTATTCCAGATTGCGGGCGGTGCAGGTGAAGAGGGTGTCTGGTGGGTTGTATTGCGGCAGGTATTCGTCCAGCACATCCAGCCATTCCGGGTCAAGGGGCAGACGGCGCTCTTTGTAGCGTAGACGGGGGTTGGCATAACGCACAAATAACATTGGCTCATCGGGATTGCTGCGGTCAATGTGGTTGGGCACCATGGTCATCGCTTCCCCTTTTTTGATGCCGGTTTTGAGCAGCAGAGTGAGCAGTAAATGGGGGCGGGCGTCTGGTTTGTGTTCACCTTCGCCCAGGCGCAGCCGTTGGGAGACGGCGAGGGCGTTTTCAATGTCAATCTCGGTGGGCAGGGTGGGGATGGGACTGCGGACGCTGTGTTGGATAACGGCCGTGGCCGGGTCCTCCACCAACGCCCCACACTCCTTCAACCAGGCAAAAAAGACCTTCAACGTGGTCACGCGCCGAGCATATGATTTAGGGCTGCACGGCACACCCCGTTCATGCAGTAGCCAGTCGAGGAAATCGTTTAAATCTTTGGTACCAATCTGGCCGATTGGTTGACCGATGCCCAGATATTTGCCCAACAACCGCACATCGCTGGCAAAGGCTTTGCTGGTGTTCAGGGCGAACCCTTCGTCACGCATGTGCTGTTCAAACGCGCCCAGCGCGGCCTGGATGGAGGCATCGGCCGTAACCGGCGGCACAGTTGGCCCCACCGCGGGCGGGAGTTCACTTTCAGGAATTAGGGTCTGCTGTAGATTGTCGCTCATGTTTCATCCATCTCCTGTTTTCGTATAGACAGGGGTAGATTAGAACATTTGGCCGGTTTTGTCAACATTGGTTTTTGCCTTAAAACTTTGTATAATCCGCCGCGCCTGACAAAAGGCCCCGTAGCTCAACTGGCAGAGCAGGGCACTCTTAATGCCGAGGTTGAAGGTTCGAGTCCTTCCGGGGTCATGTACCGAGCCGCTCCAAATTTGTGGGGCGGTTTTTTTATATCTGAGACTGGGAGATTGGAAGATTGGTTTGTACACAATCTCCCAATCTCTTAATCTCCACTTTTTATGGCACTAAATGTGGTGTTAACTGGCTTTATGGGAACGGGCAAAACAACCCTCGGCCGTTTGCTGGCAGAGCGGCTGGGGTTTGGGTTTGTGGACACGGATGAACTGATTATGGGGCGCGACGGCCGTACCATCCCCGACATCTTTGCTCAGGATGGCGAAGCGTACTTTCGAGGGCTGGAAACGGCCGTAGCCCTGGAATTGGCCGTGCAATCTAACCTGGTCATCGCTACCGGCGGGCGATTGATGCTGGACGAGGTGAATGCGAACGCGCTGGAACGGCACGGCTGTGTCTTCTGCCTGACCGCGACTGTGGAGGAAATTTTGGCGCGGGTGCAGGATGATGAGCGACGGCCGTTGCTCAATGTGCCCGACCCGGCGACGCGGATACGGGAATTATTGGCGGAGAGAGCGGCGGGGTACGGCCGTTATCCGCAAATTGATACGACGGCCAAGACGGCTGATGAGGTGGTTGAGGAGATAGAAATGAAAATCCGCGAAGAACGCGAAGGGGTTCATGGAAGACATGAAGGGACGGGGAGAAAATGATACGGCCGTGCCCCTTTTGCCCGCCGTTGCTGGATGAGACGGAAATCGTTTTGCAGAGCGACCATTGCTTTTTTATGCAGCAGCCGCAGCCTGTGTTGATCGGTTCCGGGCTGATCGTACCCAAACAGCACCGGGAGACAGTTTTTGGCCTGACGCCCGTTGAATGGCAAGACACGTACACCTTGTTACAGCGGGTGAAAAATCTACTGGATGCGCAATATGCACCCGATGGTTATAACCTGGGTTGGAATGTTGGCCCGGTAGGTGGGCAAGAAGTTTTCCATGCCCATTTACATGTTATCCCCCGCTTCCGCGACGAACCACTGGCCGGTAAAGGCATCCGTTACTGGCTGAAGCAGGAAACAAACAGAAGAAGTTGAACCAAGATGAACGAAGCAACGATACTGAATGTAAAACATCCCGACGGGCAATATGAGGTCATGGTGGGCAGCGGGCTGCTGCCGCGCTTAGGGGAACTGGCGCGTATTGCCGGGCCGGTGGCGGTGATTACCGATGAACACGTGGGGCCGTTGTATGCATCCGCCTGTGGTGAGGTGGCTTGTGTGTTGACTGTGCCTGCTGGCGAGCAGCACAAAACGCTGCCAACGGTGAATGGCCTGTACAGCCAGCTATTGGCGGCGGGCATTGATCGGACGGGTACAGTGGTGGCATTGGGCGGCGGCGTGGTGGGGGATATGGCCGGGTTTGTGGCCGCCACCTACATGCGCGGCGTGGCTTTTGTGCAGTGCCCCACCAGCCTGCTGGCGATGGTGGATGCCAGTGTGGGCGGTAAGACGGGGGTGGATTTGCCGGAGGGCAAGAATCTGGTAGGGGCGTTTAAGCAGCCCACGGCCGTACTTGCCGACATTGCCACCTTACAAACATTGCCCCCGGCTGAATTTGCGGCGGGCATGGCCGAAGTCATCAAACACGGCCTGATCAGCCATCCCCGGCTGTTCCAGCAAATCGAGGATGAGGGGCGGCGGCTGCGCACGATGTCCCCAGTACGGCTGCAAACGTTGGTCAGCGAGGCCATACGTGTAAAGCGGGATGTGGTGCAAGAGGATCCGTTTGAACACGGCCGTCGTGCCCTCCTCAATTTAGGTCACACCTTTGGTCACGCTATTGAGCAGGTGAGTGGTTACCGGGTGACACACGGGCAGGGGGTGGCCCTGGGGCTGGTAGCGGCGGCGCACCTGTCGGCGCGGTTGGGCTATTGTGATGCGGCGCTACCGGCGCGAGTGGAAGCTGTTTTGCGTCAGGTAGAGCTGCCCACGCGCATCCCCGCCGATTTGCCCCCCGACCCCATTTACCGGGCCATGTTTAGCGATAAGAAGAAGGTAGGCAACCGACTGCGCTTTGTGTTGCTGCGCGATGTGGGGCAGGTGTTTGTGGCCGACGATGTGGCGGAGGGGGATGTGATGGCAGTAATCAGTCAGCGGTGAGCAGTGAGCAGTTGGCAGTAATCTGGTACTGCTCACTGCTCACTGCTCACTGCTTACGTTAATGAAAAGTGCCCTGGCTGTCTGGCGCTGCGGCTGAGTACGGCCGTCAGGTTATCCCCATTGTTTACCACATACGTCACCATGCCACTGGCTTGCAACACGGCTGCCAGATTGTCGGTGGAGCGACTACTGCCAAACGAGGCCGGGTTTACCAGCACCGTCACCAGCCGCAGGCCGCGCCGGGCTAACTGGCGTGACGCTGTGCTCCACTGCTCCCGCGACGTTGGGGTGACCACAATGAGGGTGGTGCCCCGTGGGAACAAGTGCGCTTCGGCATTGAGCATATCGCTAATAGGTACCTGTCCCTTGGCCCGCAGTACCGACAGCGTTTCCAAAATGCGGTTAAGTTGTCGTTCACCGCGGTCGGGTTGCACAATTTCGGCGCTTTGCCCATAGGCCAGCATACCCACCGCCCGGTCCTGGCGCAGAAAGTATTGCGCCAGTGAGGCAGCAATGGTAACAGTGTACTCTTCAGTGGACTCGGGCAACGTAAACTTTTCCGGCGTTAGCCACGAAGGGATGTCGCTGATAGGGCGAGCGGGTCGCGAAGAGGTGGTAGAGATGGAAGCATGATCAAAGACAGCCATATCGGGGGCTATCCAGATGTCGGCCAGGGGGTCCAGTTCAAATTCCTTGACGATGAGACGGTCGCGGCGGGCAGTGCTGCGCCAGTGGATACGGCTGAAGCTGTCGCCGGGTACGTAGTCGCGCACGCCGGCGGCGTTGGTAGTGACGACATGGGTACGGCGGCGGAGGGCGTCACCGCCGGGCAAAATGCCGATGGGTAGGGCAAATTGGTGAATGTCAAAGGTGAGGGGGAAGATGACGACGTTGGTAGTGGGGGTGATGTCCTTTTCCATGGGGAACAGGCCAAAGGGGTCGCTGGTGCGCAGGCGCAGTGGGCCAAGCTGGTAACGGCCGCGTTCCCGGCAAATGGTGTTGACCCGCCAACTGTAGGAATCCCGTATGCCCAAATTGTGGACGACGTGGCTGGTAAAGTGGCCGGGCAGGGTGGCGTAGTCCCGTACTTCCAGCCACAGTTTGGGAATGTACCAGGTATTGCGCACGGTGAAGCGTTCTTCTAACGGCCGTCCCACCTGTGTCCGGCGTGTGCGGGTTAGCCGAGACAGATGCACAAAACGAATGTTGGCATATGCCCAGATAAACGAAATGATGAGCAACAATCCCAGTAGATAGGCCAGATTAAACCAGATGTCACGCCCGGTCGTCAGACCGCCCACCAAGGCTACGATAGCCAAAAGGATGACGGTGGTACGGCGCTGGCCAAAGTGGATGCGGCGGAGGTATTTTCTCATAGTGGTATGCGTAAAATGTAAAGCCTGACGTCGCTTTACGTTTTATACCTTCACCTGTGCCCCTGGCACCGGAATACGGTCGAGAATGTCCTGCACAATTTGGGATGGCTCTACGTCTTTAATGCGGGCGGCGGGGCCAACGATGATGCGGTGGCTGAGGGCCGCACTGGCAAGGACTTTTACGTCGTCGGGCAGCACATAGTCACGGCCAAACATGGCGGCGCGAGCCTGCGCCAGCCGGTACATGGCCAGGGCGCCGCGCGAACTGGAACCCAGATAAACATCGGGGTGTTCGCGTGTCTGGCGCACAATTTCGACGATATATTCTTTGACGAGGGTGTCAATGTAGATGTCTTTGACGGCCGTTTGTATAGCCAACAACTCATCCACCGGCACCACCTGTTGCAGGGCATCTACCGGGTGCGTGTGCTGCTGCCGATCCAGAATTTCAATTTCATGCGCCCGGTCGGGATAGCCCAGGCGAATGCGCAGCAGGAAACGGTCTAGCTGTGCTTCTGGCAGGGGGAAGGTGCCTTCGTATTCAATGGGGTTTTGCGTCGCCAGTACCATGAAGGGGGGGCCAAGTGGGTAGGTGTGGCCGTCTACCGTCACTTGTTTCTCTTCCATCGCCTCCAGCAGGGCAGACTGGGTTTTGGGGGTAGCGCGGTTGATCTCGTCTACCAGTACAATCTGGGCGTGGATAGGGCCAGGGCGAAATTCAAATTCCTGGTCGCGCTGGTTAAAGACGGAGACGCCGGTCACATCGCTGGGCAGCATGTCGGGCGTAAATTGGATGCGCTGGAAGGCGCAGCCAACGGATTTGGAGAGGGATTTTGCCAGTACCGTTTTGCCGACGCCGGGCACATCTTCGATGAGAATGTGTCCCTGACACAGCAGCCCCATAACGGTCAGCTGTACTTCGGGGCGTTTGCCGACAATGACACGCTCGACGTTTTCAATAATACGGTTGGCGACAGCTTCAATTTCAGCCATGCGTGATGCTCCTTTTGGGATGGGTAATTGAGTTAAGGTGTAACGCGATTTGCCAAATCGCGCTACATAATACCGGGGATTTTAGCACACCTCTTCCCAGGTGGCGGCTGTTCCGGCGGTTCGTTGGTTTATCGTAGGAAATATACGCGGTGCACGGCCGTTTTTATGATTCGTGTTCTAGACATCCGATTTCTCAAAGAAATCGGATGTCTATGGTTGGTATGTGTCGTAAAGGGATTGCACACGCAGATTGTCTGGAGTGGGTAGGCTGCCATCGGCCGTCTGCACGGTAATGGTCACAGATTCTCCGGGGCGTAAGTGACAGAAGTTATCAGAGAAATGGCCGTCAGCCGCCAGCGATTCCACCCAGACGAAGAGGGCAGGTTTGTGCGTGGTTAGGGTGATCTGATTTTCGTCCACCATGCGCATTTCCAATTGGGGGTCGGGCAGTTCCAGGTGTTTGGGCCGAACAAAATGCACCAGATTGGTGGAAATGGTCTGCCCGTCTACCTGCAAGGACAGCCAGAGCAGCAGGCGGCGCGGGCCATGTTCGGCCAGAGCATTTTGCAGGTTTAGCGTTTCGATCAGGCTGTTCTGGTTGGGGGGAATGGTCACGGCCGTAACCGCCTCCAGCAGCACTTCCCCGTCTACCGTCATCAACTGCCAGCTTACTTCACCCTCTACTGTCTGCAACTGGTCGCTGGTGACGTGGATTTCCACCGTGCCCGTTTCCGCATCTTCCAGACCGGAAACCAGCAGCGGGGCGTTGAACTTTCTGGCGAGGTAGTGGAGGGCTTTCCAACGGCCGTGACTATCCAATGACGACCAACTTGCCACCGGCCAGCAGTCGTTTAGCTGCCAATACAGCGTGCCCATGCCGCGGGGCATACTGCGCCGCCAATGCTCCACGGCGTACTTCATCGCCATGCCTTGCACAATCTGGCTCAGCCAGAGCGTGTTTGCAAACGAGGTGGGGAAGCGGAACCAGTCCAACATGTAGTGGATGATGGTCTGGTTGCCGATGCCACTGCGCTGGTGATGCTCCATGATGTAGCTGGTGATATTGCGGTCTTCAGGCAGGGTGTATTGCGCCACCATGCGCGGCTCCGGGAAGGATTGGAAGCCAAATTCGCTGTTAAAACGGTGTTCGCAGGTGTGGTAAAACTCAAACGGTTTTTTGCCGTGCCACACATCCCAGATGTGGGCGTCGCCGGATTTGGGGTCGTTAAAGTAGGTGCGGTTGCCAATGGGCGTATGGGGGCTGCTGGGCCAATAGTCAGTTTGCGGGTCAAGCTGCTGGATGAGTTCGGGCAGGAGTTGGTCAAAGAGACGGCCGTAATCCGCCCAACTCATGCAGTAAGATGTCCATTCATTGCCCACCAACCCTTGTTCCAGTTCATTGTTGCCACACCACAGCGCCAGGCTGGGATGGTGGCGCAGGCGGCGCACATTATCCTCAATTTCGTGGCGCACTGTTTCCATCCACGCATCATCAAAGGTGGGGTAGGCGGCGCAGGCAAACATGAAATCTTGCCAGAGGCAAATGCCCAACTCATCGCACAAGTCATAGAAAATGTCTGGCTCATAAATGCCACCACCCCAGACGCGCAGCATGTTCATATGCGCGGCGGCGGCATCTTGCAGCAGCCGCGCATAATGTTCCGGGGTGATGCTGGTGACGAAGGTGTCGGCCGGTATCCAGTTAGCCCCTTTGGCGAAGAAGGGCACGCCGTTGACCACAAATTGGAACGACTCGCCCCACTCGTCGGGATGGCGATCCAGTTTGAGGGTGCGCAGGCCAATGCGTTTGCTGATGGTGTCCAGCGTGTGGTCGTCGGCCAGCAATGTTACCTTCACTTCATATAACGGCTGTTCCCCCATCCCATTTGGCCACCAAAGCCGGGGGGAAGGTATGATCAATTGGCAATGATCAATGGGCAGTTGACAAGTGGTTGAGGCCACAATCTCCCCTTGAAACGTGACTTCAATTGACAAGTGACCATTGACAAGTGACCATTGACCATTTTCCACGGCCGTTTCCACCGTCAACGTCACCTGCCCCGGCTGTGAATGGTCTTGCCGAATGTAAACGTCGGTCAGGCGGGCGGTGTTATAGGCGATGAGGTCAATGTCACGCCAGATGCCACTGGTGGTTAATTTTGGCCCCCAATCCCAACCGTAATTGCAGGGGGATTTACGCAGCCAGTTGCCACCGGCTATTTTGTGGCTGTCGGTGCCCCAGTTAGGTAGGGAGCGCTCCTGTTCGCGGGCACGGCCGTAGGGCAGCGGCGCGGCAAAATCCACCACAATCTCATTCTCACCTGGCCGTAAAATCTCCTTCACGTCAAATTCCCAGGTGCGAAACTGGTTATCGGTCTGGCCGAGAGAGTAGCCATTGACCGTCACCGTCGCCAGCGTATCCAGCCCGGCGCAGTGCAGCAAAACGTGATCATGTGCCAGAAAATCGGTCGGCACGGCAAACACGCGGCGATACGTCCAATCCGTCTCGCCAATCCATTGCACTTCCAGCTCGTTGTCCCGGTAATAGGGGTCAGGAATGTGGCCCGCCGCCAGCAAATCGGTATGCACACAACCGGGCACGGTAGCCGGGATGGTGTCAGTTTCGTTTGTTTTGTGGAGTAGCCAACGGCCGTTGAGTGTGAGTTTCTGCATTTTTCTCCAAATAAGCATCAAAGATGGCGCAGATTAAAAGCAATCTGTGAAATCTGCGCCATCTTTGATGGTCAGATTTCATTCTGTACCACCTGGGCAATGACACCATCTTGCAAATGCAAGACCTGGTCTACGTATTCATCCACCAGGCTGTCATGGGAAGCCATGAGCATCGTCATCTCTTCCTCTTTGACAATCTGGCGAAAGAGGGTGAGTACGTCCTGCGCGGTTTCGGTGTCCAGTTCGCCGGTCGGTTCGTCGGCCAGGACGAGGCGGGGGCGGTTGGCAATGGCGCGGGCGATGGCCACGCGCTGCTGCTGCCCGCCGGACATTTCATACGGCCGATGCCCGGCCCATTTGCTCAGCCCGACCAAATCCAGGCAGTAATGGGCGCGCTCGGCCCGTTCTTTGCGCGGCGCTTGGGCAATGCGCAGCATCAATTCTACATTTTCAAAGGCGGAGAGGGTAGGGATGAGGCCAAAAGATTGAAAGATGAAACCTACTTCGGCGCGCCGCCAGACGGTGCGTTCTTTATCGGAGAGACCTTGCAGCGTACGGCCGTAAATCTCTATCGTACCCGTCGTTGGTTCATCCAGCCCACCCAGGCAGTTCAACAGCGTGGTTTTGCCGCTGCCGGAGCGCCCCTTCAAAGCCACAAACTGTCCGGCGTCAATCTGCAAATCTACCCCCCGTAAAGCGCGGATGCTGTTTTCGCCACTGCCAAAGGTTCGTTCCAGTTTTGCTACCTTGATTGCTACCGTCATCCTCTCTTTATCACCTTGTCACCGTGTCACCTTGTTACCCTGTCAAGTATGAAAGGCGCGCCCATTATACCGGTTTTGTGATCAATGGGCAGGCGGTAGCTTTGACAAAGAATCTGGCGAATGTTATAACCACTTCGGTTGGTTGACGGCCGTCCCCCAACCACCGCAATAGGCTGTTTTACCCGTATTGGTGCGAGGTCAATTTGGATACCGAACCGCAACCCGCCACACCACTACCATCCGATTCCCATACTGACTGGTCAACTATACCTGATTTTCAACTGATAGAAGCGTGCCTGGGTGGTGAAGAAGCAGCGTGGTCAGCGTTATTGGCGCGTTACGGCCGTCTCATCTACACCATCCCCCTCCGCTTTGGCTTTTCTAAAACAGTCGCCGACGAAGTTTTCCAGGAGACCTGCCTGATTCTGCTGGAAGGGCTGAACGGCCTGGAAGACCGCCACCGGCTGAGTTCCTGGCTGATGACCGTCACCCGCCGTGCCTGTTTGCAACGGATTCACCGCCCTGCGGCCCCGGACGCCGACCCGTTGCCAGACACACTGCACGCCGTCACCCCCACCATTGAAGAGCAACTGCAACAACTAGAACAGCAATACCTGGTACAAACCGCGCTGAATCGCCTGCCGGAACGGGACCAACAACTCCTGCGCGCCCTCTTTTTTGAAGAACCACGACGGCCGTATGAAGAAATCGCCCGCGACCTGGGTATCTCCGCAGGCAGCATTGGCCCCCTGCGGGCGCGCGGCCTGAAGCGGCTGCATCAGGAGATGGTGCGGCTGGAACGGCCGTGAACCGTAACCCGTAATCCGTGAGACGATTCGGATTACGATTTACGGATTACGGGTTACGAATTGTATTTTTACCATCTGTTTTGCCACTGTAAGGAATGGTATGAGTGATATCAATTTAGAGACATTAATTGCTTATTTGCAGGATGAACTGACGGCTGTAGACCGCGCTGTTGTGGAAACATATTTGCAAGAAAACCCACACGGCCGTGACCAATTGGCCGAAGCGCAACAATTACTCGACGGGCTGCGGGCTAATGCCGGTGGTCTGGCCGACCCCTCGCCTTCGCTGTTGAGCCGGGCGCAGGCCGCATTCCGGCAGCAAATGAAACGGGTAACGGAACGGCCGTCCCGTACCGCCGATCTGCAATTTGACAGTTGGGCACAACCCATGCCTCTGGGCGCGCGCGGAGTGGGGGGGGAGCTGCAAGAACGCCATCTCTTATTCCATGAAGGTGATCATGATCTTGATTTACAAGTAGTAAATGAGCCGACGGCTGACGCTGTGACCATGCGCGGCCAACTCTTGGGCGGCGCGGACGCGCCAGAATTAGAAGGCATTGCTTTAAGCCTGCGGCGGTTGGCGACAGGGGAAGAACGGCGCGGGTTGACGGATGGTTACGGCCGTTTTGCCTTCTCCCAACTTGAAAAAGGAGATTACCTCTTGTCGGTTGCCCTGCAAAGTCACGATATGGTCATTCACCTGGACGCCCCCACCTGGGCGCACCCACTTCGACCGGATGACTGCCCCTGACCCACTTTCCCTCCTCGCACTCGAAGACGAAGATCAGCAGCGAAGCTGGCTGCAACAAAACGCGCCCACCAGAGATGACGCCCTGATCGCCGCGCTGGAAGCAGAAGCGCAGCGGCGCTGGCAAAGCAATCCCCAGACCGCCTTCCCCGTCGCCCGTGTGGTGTCGCTGGCGGCCAACGAATGGGCCGACCAGGAAATTGCCGCCGCCGGGATGCACCTGGAAGCCAATGCCCACTGGTTCACCTCTGACCACCGCGCCGCCCTGGATGTGTATCAGGCGGCGGCCACTTTGTACCAATCGTTAGGGCGGGAACTGGCAGCGGCGCGGGTGGCGGTGGGGCAGCTAAACGCCATGATGTACCTGGGGCAGTATGATGCCGGTCTGCAACTGGCCGACCAGGCCAGCGCCATTTTCCAGGTATATAACGACCAGACCGCGCTGGCCAAGATGCAGCTAAACCGGGGCACCATGCTCTATCGCCTGGGTCGCTACCAGGAGGCGCTGGCTGCTTATGATGCCGCCCAAACCACCTTTGCCGCTCAGAACGATACCTACCACGTCGCCATCACCCAGGTGAATGCCGCCAACATTCACATGACCCTGGATAACTTTGCCCAGGCGGAGCAACAATACCAACAGGCGCGGCCCGTCTTTGCCGCCGCCGCAATGGATAACCTGGTAGCTCTGGTAGATCACAATCTGGCAGAGCTATCTTTTTATCTGGGGGAATACCAGCGGGCGTTGCAGCAGTTCAACGCGGTGCGGCAACTGTTTATGGCCCAGGGCAGCCCGGTGGATGTGGCCTATGTAGACCTGTATCGTAGTGACATCTACCTGGCGTTGAATTTGTGGACGGAGGCGTTGGCATTGGTGGTGGCTACACGGCCGTCCTTTGAGGCGGCCGAGATGGGCTGGGAGACGGGGCGGTTGTGGCTAAATGAGGCCGTGGCGCTGGCCCATCTGGCGGACGGCCGCACCCCTGACACCGCTTTATCCCAGGCCCGTACCATCTTTGAGCAGGAAGGCAACCAGCTTTGGCTGGCTTTCACCGATTTGTATGAAGCTGTTTTTGCCCGGCAGGTTGGCAACTTGGTATTGGCGGGGCAGAAGGCGGACACGGCCGTGTCCGCCTTTCGCCAGATTGGCTTATCCAGCCGCGCCGCGCAATCGCTGGTTGTGGCCGGGCAGGCCGCTCTGCAAGCCGGGCAATTAGCAGAAGCCGAAACTTTATTCAACCAGGCGTTACAAGAGTTACAACCGTCCGGTTTACCGTCCATCTCCTATGCCTGTTATGATGGCCTGGGCCAGATTGCCCAGCAGCGCGGGCAGGCCGACGCCGCCCGCGCCCATTATCGCACCGCCATCGCGGCCATTGAACGGATGCAGGCGGCCATTGGCGCGGAAGATTACAAAATCGCCTTCCTCAGCGACAAGCTGCGGGTGTATGAAGCCCACATCTTGCTTTGTCTAGCGGCAGGTGGCGAGGAGGACATCAACGAAGCGTTTGCGACGGTGGAGCAGGCGAAGTCGCGGGCGCTGCTGGACTTGTTGGAGCAGGAAGTGAGCCGGGCGACGGCCGTTGGTGCGGACGCCACGTTGCTGACCGAGTTGGAGCGGCTCAAGCGGGAGTTGAACTGGTATTACAACCGATTGCATGGCGGGCAGACGGACAGCAACGAGCGGTCGGTACAGCAGATGCAGCGGTTGACAACGGCCGTGACCGAACGCGAACAGGCCATCCAACAACTGCTCAACCGCTGGCGGCGAGACAGCGCCGCCCTGCCCAGTTACCCCATCTGGACGATCTCGCTGCCGCACATTCGGGGTAAGCTGCCGCCGGGAGCGATGGTGCTGGAATTTTATACCACGCAAACGGACATCCTGGCCTTTGGCATTTCCCTGGAGACGGTGTGGAGCCAGCGCATTCATCTGTCCGTCGCTGAGCTGGCGGAGGCGTTGGGGCAGTTGCGCTTTCAGATGAATAAATTTAGCTATGGGTCCGATTATCACGGCCGTTATGCTGCTGCCCTGCAACAAAGCGCCGACGATTCCCTGCACCAGTTGTACCAGCTTGTGTTAGCGCCCATTGCCTCTTTGCTCACCGCCGATGAGTTGATTATTATCCCCCATGGACTGCTGCACTATGTTCCTTTTCATGCGTTGCATGACGGCCGTGACCATCTGCTTGATCATAAAACCATTTCCTATGCCCCCAGCGCCACCGTGCTGCACCACATGATCACCCAGGACGATGGCGATTACCCCACCACCCCGCTAATCATGGGGCTGGATGATGAAACCATCCCCTTTGCCCAACAGGAGGCAGAATCCATTGCCGGGTTGTTCCCGGAAGCGCATGTTTATCTGGGCGAGCAGGCCACTATTAGCAATATGACCGCCCATTTGCCCGATGCCGGACTGCTGCACCTGTCTACCCATGCCACCTTCCGCGCTGACAATCCCCTGTTTTCCGCCCTCAAACTGGCCGACGGCTGGTTAAGCGTCAATGACTTCTATCACATGGCCGACATGCCGCCGCTGGTGACGCTGAGTGCCTGTGAAACCGGCCGCTACCAGGTGGCTGTCGGTGATGAATTGATGGGCTTGAGCCGGGGGTTGTTTGCCGCCGGGGCGCGCACCGTTGTTGTCAGTTTGTGGATGGTGGAAGATGAAACCACCGCCCGCCTTATGCAGTTGTTTTATGCCGGTTTAAGGAGAGGAGAGCCGGTTCATGTGGCCTTGCGTCAGGCGCAGCTTTTCATACGGAACGAAAGCTCCCACCCGTATTATTGGTCACCATTCATTGTGATTGGTGATGTACGGAACCCTGTATCGCAAAAGAGTGTATTGGTAGAGGGGTAGCAAGGAGACAAGTCATCATGTTTTATCCATTTCATTGGTTTCAAAGAGGAGTACGCATCGTGTGTTTGGTTTTGTTGGCCTGTTTGTTGACGGCCGTGTTGGCCGGCCGGGCCAGGGCCGATGCGCCGGTAGCGGTGGTGGTGGCCACGGCCGTGATCACCGACATCCACACCCTGGCGGCCGATTACGGGGCAACGGTCAGCCAGACCATCCCCACCTTGGGGTTGGCGCGGCTGGTGGGCAGTGACCCGAATTTGCTCAGTTTGTTGGCGGCGGATGGGCGGGTAACGGCCGTGTACCCCGACCACATCATTGAAGGGCAGCCACGTTTCATTGGTGCGGTTGGTAATGAATTGGATGCGCAATTGTGGAATGGGCAGTCACCGGGGGCGCTGTATACCAATCAATGGGCCGTATCCAACCTGCGACTGGCGCAGGCGCACAACATCTCTCAGGGGCAGGGCATTATCGTCGCGGTGTTGGATACGGGGGTGGATATGGGCCATCCATTGCTGGCCGGTCATCTCATACCTGGTTACGATTTTGTAGATAACGACGACAATCCCGCCGAGACACGCGATGGCCTGGATCAAGATGGTGATGGTCTGGTAGACGAGGGGGCGGGGCACGGCACACACATCGCCGGCATCATCAACCTGGTCGCGCCCCAGGCTACCATCATGCCCCTGCGCATCTTAAATGATGACGGGCAGGGCAGCTATTTTGCCGCCGCCGCCGCCATTGTTTACGCCGCCGACAACGGCGCGCACGTCATTAACCTCAGCGGCAGTGGGCCGGAGGATGTGCCCTTTCTGGCCCAGGCGGTGGCCTATGCCCAGGCGCATGACGTAGTGGTGGTGGCCGCCGGGGGCGTCAATGCGCTGGGTTATCCGGCGGCTTACCCCGCCGTCCTCTCCGTTGGTGCGGCCGATGCGCAGGATTATCCCACCGACTTTTCCAACTTTGGGGCAATGGTGCATACCGTTTATGCACCGGGCCAGGCAATTTTTTCCGGGTATACCGACAGTGCTTATGCCTGGTGGACGGGCAATTCAATGGCCGCGCCGTTTGTGGCGGGTACGGCCGCTCTGATGCGGGTGAGCGCCAATTGTCAGGCGGATTGTGTGCATGACACGGTTTTGTCTGCGGCGCATCCGGTGGTGGTTGGCCCGAATACGCAGGTACGTTACGGCCGTGTGGATGCCTATGACGCCGTCGCTGCGGCCCTCAACCAGTCCCAGCCTGATCTGGTAGTGCAATTAAAAGATGGCAATTCTCAGGCTGATCCGCTGCAAATAAAGCCGCACATCAACATCATCAACAACGGCAACTCTGTGCCCCTGTCGGCGTTGACGCTGCGCTATTGGTACACTGTAGACGGCAACGTGGGCCAGCAATTGAATTGTGATTATGCGGCCATTTCTTGCGCCAATCTCACCGGCGCTTTTGGCACGACCACGAGCGTACCGGGTGCGGATGCTTATGTGGAACTGCACTTCACGGCCGCAGCCGGTACGCTGCTCGGTGGGCGGCAAACCGGCCCCATCCAACTGCGCGTGAATAAAACAAACTGGACAGCCTACAACGAGGCGAATGATTATTCGCGTAATGGCCTGACCGCGTTCACTCATGCACCCCATGTGACGTTATATCTGAACGGCCAATTGGTGTGGGGTGTGGAGCCGTTGAATGCACCGTCGGTAGCCAGCGGACTGCGAGTGCAATACCGCGCCGCCGATACCAACCCGACCAACCTGGAAATGAAGCCATTTTTGCAGGTGGTGAATGGCGGCAGCACGGCCGTACCCCTTGCCGACCTGACCGTGCGCTATTGGTTTACGGATGTGGACACGGCCGTGTCCCAATTCAACTGTGATTGGGCGGCGATTGGTTGCCAGCAGGTGACGGGCGTTTGGGAGAGTGGGGACGGCCGTCACTATCTAGAAATACGTTTCGCCAACAGTGCGCCCGTGCTGGTGGCCGGCGGGCAAACGGGCGAAATCCAACTCCGCCTGCACCACACCAACTGGTCAGCCTACAACGAAAGCGACGACCACTCCTTTGCTCCTGCCCTTGCCACGCTTACCGACTGGCAAAACGTGACGCTTTACCACAATGGGCAACTGGTGTGGGGCGTAGAGCCGTAACATCTGATTCGTCATGCCAGACATCCGATTTTTTGAAAAATCGGATGTCTCGTAGTCTGGGAATCCTTCGATAAAAAGGCGGTAACGGATGATGTGAGCGGCCGTACCTATCCAACTAACCACGTTGGCGGATCATTGTTTATTGCACCACAAACGGGATACGGCCGTGTGATTGGTTGGTGGGAGGGCACGGCCGTATAATTCCAGGATTCGCGTTAAGCAAAATAAGTGTGGCTCGGTGGTGACAGCATCTCTATCGGGCTGAGAGGCGGCCACACCAACCAGTGAAGACCACGGCGGGGCAGAGGGACTCAAAGAGCTTATTGTCCAGGAGGGCATAAAGATGAAAAAGCCAAGTATTAGTTATTTTATCGTCATCCTTCTCACGATGCTTGGCGTACTTTCTTTATGCTCTCTTCTCTTCCTTTGGATAACAAGTGATAGTTTTTTCTTAAGAATGACTGATCGATCCAGTGCTATGAGCGTAGGAGAGGCTTTTGCCTTAGCGTTAAGGGATAATCGGGAAATAAAGGTCTTAGTAGCACCTTATCTATGGCCCACCCTCGACGAGTGGATGGAAAAACATGAGGTTTTTGAGTGTCCCCGACCCCTATTTTCGATTACGGATCCAACCACTGCTGGTGTAGGAAGTAATATCGGGTTAAACAAGATGAGCTACAATTACGCGATTGATTACTATTGCCCAGAGCTTGAATCTACCTACTTTTTTGAAATAAGAGATATTGTCCTGGAAAAGATAAACGAAGAGTGGCAAGTAACCGGGTGGGGAGAGATTTGTGAAATAGGACCAGATGAAAGCGATTGTACAGATCCGCTAAACCCGTAATGAACCTCTACTGCCTATAACCTGGAGGATTATCAATGTCCTTGCCGATTCTAACTAACCTTTGGTGCTAGTTGAAAAAAGGCATCATCAGATTTGGGGTGGTCTTTCCCGGTCGCTGTGGCCGGTGTCACCACCGCGCCACATTCGTTTGCCGGTCACCGGTCCGTTTTCGGCCGTTCGCTGCTTTGCTTCTGCGTGGCATTGTTTGCTGGCGTACCCCAACGGCCGTGAACTGTGTGGGGTTCAGCACGGCCGTACCCCGCAAATGTGGTGTGAGAGGAGAATGGGGGGAGTACGCCCGTGGTTTTTGGGTGATGGGGTGGGGTACGGCCGTGAAATGTGTGGGATTCAGCACGGCCGTACACAACAAATGGGGCGCGAGAGGAGAAAGGGGTGGTACCGTGTTTTTGGGGTGATGGGGTGGGGGTACGGCCGTAGAATTCCCCTATACACGTTGAGCAAGGCAGAGGCGGCGCGGCGGGGACGCCGGCCGCAGCAATCAGTGGAAGACCACGTCAGAGCAGGGCACAACTACCTGGAAGAGTACCTGCCCGCCGACCTGCTGGCGCTGCTCGACCTGGACACCCTCCTATTGCAGGACGGTTCATTCATTGACGAAGCCTTACGGGAGCAGCAGTCAGATTTGCTTTACCAGACCCGGCTCAAGGGCGACGGCCGTCTCCTTTACCTCTACTTCCTCTTTGAACACAAGAGCCAGCCGGAACTGTTAATCGCCTTGCAATTGCTGGGCTACCTGCTGGCTATCTGGCAAGAACGGGTGAAGCAGAAACAGCCGTTAGCGCCCATCATTCCCCTGGTGGTGTATCACGGCGAAAAGGTATGGCACGTGCCCACCGACTTTTTCAGTTTGTTGGGTGCACCAGAGGGGTTACGGCCGTATTTGCTCGACTTCCACTACCAACTCAGCGACTTTTCCCATCTATCCAGCGAAGAAATCAAGGGAGAAATCTGGCTGCGGGTTTGTCTGAGCGTGCTGCGCGCCATCTTTCATCCCGGTCTACGGCACGAACTACAGCCGCTCATCGAACTGGCCTTTGAACTGTGGGAGAAAGAGACAGGCGTTGAATACATCCGCACCATACTGTATTATCTGACCAGGGCCACCGGACGGGTGAGCCGTGAGAACCTGGAACAGGCATTGCTGGCGCAGGGTGCGCCAGGAGAGAAACTGATGGGAACGATTGCTGAAGAGTACATCCAACAAGGGCTGCAACAAGGTTTGCAACAAGGGTTGCAACAAGGGCAGGAGCAAGGAAGGCTGGAAGCAACACGCGCCATTGCCCGCCAGCTACTAAAGCTGCATGACGTGATGACGGTCAGCGAAATCACCGGTCTGACAGTAGCCGAAGTGGAAGCGTTGCGGAAAGTGGACAATCGGAATTAGGGTTTACGGCCGTAAACCTCCATGCCACATTGTTTGCTTGCCACTAGATCGTTTACGGCCGTTCGCGTCCTGGCTTCTAGCATGGCATTGTTATTCGGTGTACCTCTACGGCCGTGAAATGTGTGGGATTTAGTACGGCCGTACACAGCAAATGTGGCGCGAGAGGAGAATGGGGTGGCACGGGCCGTGCACCCATCGCTCATTACCTCATCCCCAACGGTACGGCCGTTACCCAAAATCTGCTTCTGACGCCAACCGTTAGTTGGGCCGGCTACGCCGCGCTCAATGCCCGTTCCAGCAAATCAGTAACCCTGAGCGTGGCTGCCCACTGGCGTAAATACGCCACATCCAATTCCCCGGCACGGGTTTTGAGGATGCCCAAAATATCGCGCCACTGGCGGTCTGAAACCTCGCCGCCCAGCCGATACCATTCCAGTTTGGCCAGAATCGTATCTTCTGGGCTGGCAAATTTTGCGCTGACTTCTGTACCAAAATTGAACGTTTGCCTTTGGGCGCGCGCCAGTTGGGATTGTAGAAACGGGCGCGGACGTGGAATAAAAACATCTACCTTGAACATCGTTTCGTGGTGGATGATGTTAAAACTGGAATGGCGCTGAATAGATTCGGCGATCATCGCGCTGTCCACATAGAATTCGTCCTGTAACGCTTCCACGAAGGGCTGGAGGTGTTCAAGCCGCATTTCGGCCACAATATCGGAATCTTGGGTGGTGCGCACCATGCCATAAAGTGTGCTGGCGAGGGAACCACCAATTACATAAGGAATCCCCAGTTTTTCAAAAACGCCTGTCACCTTGAGAGTCACTTCTACCGGTTCATTTTGCATAGTTGGTTTCTCCGTAGACTTTACGGGCTAATTCTTCCCCCCATAACAAAGCAGCCAATTTGAAGCGCAGTTCAGCCTCGCTGGCCTGTGGGTATTGGGCGCGCAAACCTGTCAATGCCAGTAACCGTGCTGAGGCGTTGAGTTGCGCAAGCATGTTCATCTTGCGGGTGGGGCTGGCCTGCCGCCATAGCTGGATTTGCATCGCTTCTATTTGGGGGTTGGTGTCTGAATACAGAGCTTCTTTCATTTTCTAAAGGCCAGGAATCATTCGTTCCACTTCTCTTTCGGATGCTGTCGCCACTTTTACCGACGGCCGTACTCGCATTCCTTATCTGATATGTTTCCGTGCGTTGAATTGTACGACAGGTGAGACCCCCGTGCTAAGGGCCATGCTCAATTCTGCAGACCACCTGTCCATAATCACCAAATTCGCTGTATTTTTTTTGTTATCTTTGCCACTGTTTAGACAAATTGCCCCAAAAGGCGTGAAGAATTTTGGGTTGGGGCTGTTGGTAACCACACAGTAGCAGAATCCCCAACCGCATCACCCGCAGACAATTCACAATTCAGTTGATTCCATGAGGTGTGCCCGGCAGCGGCACGGCCGTTGCTCCTGGCTGCCTGGCGCGAGAAGGAGGTGTTATTTGCTGATTGGTTGACCATTATTTTTTTAACCCCTTTGGGAGCGCTCCCAAAGACTCCAAAGACCTGACAGGTTTTTGAAAACCTGTCAGGTCTGAACGATTACTCTTGTAGGAGGAAAATTGATATGAAATCTCAACCACGCCGCCATTGGCGGTTAACCACCACAACGCTCACTATATTGGCTTTACTTTTTGTGTTTCTCCTGTTGGTTTCCCCAGGCGCCCCCAACGCCCAGGCCATTGATGGCCCCTTCAATTACGGCGAAGCCCTGCAGAAATCCCTGTTTTTCTATGAAGCGCAACAGGCGGGTGATTTGCCCGCCTGGAACCGCGTCACCTGGCGCGGCGATTCCACGCTCAACGATGGCG
The DNA here is from genome assembly GCA_023382655.1 of Anaerolineae bacterium. Taxonomy (GTDB): domain Bacteria; phylum Chloroflexota; class Anaerolineae; order Promineifilales; family Promineifilaceae; genus CAADGU01. Next base: position 115,611 of record JAHDWK010000004.1, read on the forward strand.
CGGACGTCGGCCGTGACCTGACCGGCGGTTGGTATGACGCCGGCGACCACGTCAAATTTGGCTTCCCCATGGCCGCCAGCGCCACCATGCTTGCCTGGGGTGCGGTGGAATACCGCGACGCTTATGTGCAAATGGGGCAGATGGACGAACTCGCCAACAATCTGCGTTGGGTCAACGACTATTTCCTCAAAGCATTCACCAACGACAATCCAGGCAGCTACGAATTTTACGGCCAGATTGGCGCGGGCGGCCCCGACCATAGCTGGTGGGGTTCGGCGGAAGTGTTGGATTATCGGATGACACGGCCGTCGTACAGAATCACTACCACCTGCCCCGGCTCCGACCTGGCCGGAGAAACGGCCGCCGCCATGGCTGCCTCGTCCATCGTCTTCCGCCAGAACGGCGACATCGCCTATGCCAATCTGCTCGTCAGCAAAGCCGAGAGCCTATATGCCTTTGCCGACCAATACCGGGGCAAATACTCTGACTGCATCACCGACGCCAGCGCCTTCTACAACTCCTGGAGCGGCTACAATGACGAAATTGTCTGGGGGGCCATCTGGCTCTACCGTGCCACCGGCAACACCGCCTACCTCACCAAAGCCCAGACCGAATACGCCAACCTGGGCACCGAACCCCAAAGCAGCGTCAAATCCTACCGCTGGACCCATGCCTGGGATGACAAAGGCTATGGCAGCTACGTCCTCATGGCTAAACTCACCGGCCAGCAGCAGTACAAAGACGACGCCCAACGCTGGCTCGATTACTGGACGGTTGGTTACAACGGCCAGCGTGTGCCTTACAGCCCTGGCGGGCAGGCCGTGTTGGATCAATGGGGGTCGCTCCGCTATGCGGCTAACACCGCCTTCATCGCCTTTGTTTACAGCGATTACCTGGCCTCCTCTGGCGGCAGCCCCACGCTCATCAGCCGCTACCACGACTTTGGCGTCAGCCAGATTGATTACATCCTGGGTGACAACCCCCGCGATAGCAGTTATGTGGTCGGTTTTGGCAATAACCCCCCGCGCAATCCGCACCATCGCACCGCGCATGGCACCTGGCTGGACAACATTCAGGAACCGGCCCTCAGCCGCCACATCCTCTACGGCGCGCTGGTAGGCGGCCCACCCAGTCCCAATGACCAATATACCGACAGCCGCACCGACTACGTGATGAACGAAGTGGCTACGGATTACAACGCCGGGTTCACCAGCGCCCTGGCGCGTATGTACCAGGAATTTGGCGGTGCCCCCCTGAGCAACTTCCCCGTCGCCGAAACGCCGGACGGCCCGGAAATCTTCATCGAGGCGGCCAATAATGGACAGGCAGCCAATCAGACCCAGATTCGCATGTACATTCGCAACCGTTCCGCCTGGCCGGCTCGCGCCCTGGCCAACAATGCCAAATTCCGCTACTACTTCACGCTGGATGGCAGCACCACCCCTTCGCAAATCAGCACCAGTTTCGGCCATAATGAATGTGGCGCAGGCAGCACGCTCACCGGGCCGCACCAACACAGCGGCAGCATCTATTACGTGGAGTTTAGCTGCCTGAACCGGGTGATTTACCCCGGCGGCCAGAGCCAACATCGCGCCGAAGTGCAGTTCACCATCACCAGCGCCGGGACATGGGACACCAGCAATGACTGGTCATTCCAGGGCATACCCTCGCAATCCCAGGGGCCGCAAATTTTTGATCGTATGACCCTGTACCAGGGCAATACGCGCATTTGGGGCCTGGAACCCGGCGGTACGCCCGTGCCCCCCACCAACACACCCACGCAGGGGCCGCCCACCAGCACCCCCACGCAAGGGCCATCACCCACACCGACCAATACACCGCTGCCCACCAACACACCCTTGCCGACCAATACCCCAGGGCCGGGTGGATTCTGCGCTGTCAATTACACCATTGTCAACCAGTGGAATAATGGTTTCCAGGCAAATGTGGTCATTACGAACCTGAGCAGCGCCCCCATTCAGGGTTGGGCGCTCACCTGGACGTTCCTGGCGGGCGAACAATTTGGTCAGGGTTGGAATGCCACCTTCACGCCATCTGGCAGCAACATGACCGCCTCTAATCCGGCGGCGCACTGGAATGGGACCATAGGGGCTAATGGTGGCACTGTGACGTTCGGTTTTACCGGTACGCATGGTGGTACCGTGCTCATCCCCAATAACTTTGCTGTGAATGGGACGGCCTGCAATGGCGGCGTGCCGCCCACGGCCACGCCCACCGGCCAACCGCCGACAGCCACGCCCACCAGCCCACCGTCAACAGCCACATCAACGAGCCAACCACCGACGGCCACGCCCACCAGCCCACCGCCCACAGTCACGCCTACCTCGCCACCGCCGACGGCAACGGCTACCAGCCAGCCGCCAACGGCCACACCCACAACGCCGCCCGGTGGGGGCACGTGCGCAGTTGATTACACCGTCAACCAGTGGAATAACGGCTTTACGGCCAACATCATCGTTACCAACAATGGCACCACAGCAATTCAGGGATACACGCTCAGTTGGACGTTTACGGCCGGGCAACAGATCACCGGTGGTTGGAACGCGACCTTTGTGCAAAATGGGGCTAATGTCAGTGCCTCGAATGTGGCTTCCCACTGGAATGGCACCATTCAGCCGAATGGCGGCACGGTCACCTTTGGTTTCCAGGCCACGCATAATGGCAGTAACCCCATCCCCACCGTCTTTACCCTGAATGGGCAGACGTGTGGCGGCCAGACGCCACCGACGGCGACGCCAACCAGCCAACCGCCGACGCCCACGGCGACGCCGGGTGGCCCCACCCCCACACCAACGCCTACTTCCCCGCCACCGGCATCATGCCCACCTGTGCCCAGCGGCGATGCCTACCGCGACCGCTTCATGGAAATGTGGTGTGACCTGCATGACCCGGCCAACGGGTACTTCAGTCCGCAGGGTGTGCCGTATCATTCGGTGGAGACGTTGATCATTGAAGCGCCGGATCATGGGCACGAGACAACTAGCGAGGCGTACAGCTATTGGCTGTGGCTGGAGGCAATTTACGGCGCGTACACCGGGGATTGGAGCTACCTGAATAATGCGTGGACGAACATGGAAACGTATATCATCCCCACGCAGGCGGACCAGCCAACCAACAGCTTCTACAACCCGAACAGCCCGGCGGGGTATGCGGCGGAATGGCCGCTGCCCAGCAATTACCCGTCGCCGTTGAATACGTCCATACCGGTGGGTCAAGACCCGATTGGGGCGGAGTTAGCCAGCACATATGGCACGAGCAACATCTATGGGATGCACTGGCTGTTGGATGTGGACAATGTGTATGGCTACGGCCGTCGCGGAGATGGTACCAGCGCCCCCAGTTACATCAACACCTTCCAACGTGGTGAACAGGAGTCGGTCTGGGAAACGGTGCCGCATCCTTCCTGGGAGAACTTTGGCTGGGGTGGGCCGAATGGCTTCCTCAACCTGTTCATTCAGGATAGCAACTATGCCCCACAATGGCGCTACACCAACGCCCCGGACGCCGACGCCCGTGTTGTCCAGGCTCTTTACTGGGCCAAACAGGCGGCTGACGCCCAGGGTGGCAGTGCAACGGTAAACGCCCTGGTAGACAAAGCCTCCCGCATGGGTGACTATCTCCGGTACAGCATGTTTGACAAATACTTCAAAACGATCCCCTGCCTGAGTGCCACCTGTCCCGGCGCGACCGGCCGCGGCAGCGCCCATTACCTGCTCTCCTGGTATTACGCCTGGGGTGGGGCCACCAATCCCAATGCCGGATGGGCCTTCCGCATCGGTTCCAGCCACAACCACTTTGGCTACCAGAACCCCGTTGCCGCCTGGGTCCTCAGCAGTGACCCAGACTTCGTGCCCAACTCGCCAACAGCACAGCAAGATTGGGCGACCAGTTTGCAGCGGCAGTTGGAGTTCTACCGCTGGCTGCAATCGGCGGAAGGGGGCATGGCCGGCGGGGCGACTAACAGCATCAACGGCAACTATTCACCCAGACCGGCCGGGGCCAGCACCTTCTATGGCCTCACCTATGACGACAACCCAGTCTACCATGACCCCGGCAGCAACACCTGGTTTGGCTGGCAGGCGTGGTCAATGGAGCGGGTGGCCGAGTATTACTACCTCACCGGCGACCCTCTGGCTGAGGACATTATGGATGACTGGGCGCCCTGGGCGATCAATAATGTGCAACTGCTGGCCAATGGGCAGTTCCAAATCCCGGTGGAACTAAGCTGGACAGGTCAGCCGGATACCTGGGTGAACCCCGCCAGCTTCACCGGCAACCCCAACCTGCATGTGACCATCGTTTCATACAACCAGGATTTGGGCATTGCCGCCAGCCTGGCCAAGACGCTGGCTTACTACAGCGCGGGCAAACGGGAACATACCGGCGTGGAACATGCGGCGGCCCGGAACATGGCCTTTGAGATCTTGGACCGGATGTGGGCCGAGCATCGGGATGGTCTTGGCGTCTCCGCACCGGAGTCGCGCGGCGATTACGTGCGGCTGGATGACCCGGTTTATGTGCCGCCAGGCTGGACGGGTGTCATGGCCAATGGCGACCCGATCAACAACAGTTCGACGTTCCTCAGCATTCGCTCGTTCTACCTGGTTGACCCGATGTATGCGGACGTGCGGGCGGCGCTGGATGCCGGGCAAGACCCGACGTTCAATTACCACCGCTTCTGGGCGCAGGTGGAAGTGGCGCTGGCAAACGCGGAATTGGATCGTCTGTTCCCGTAGACTGTTTGTGGTTCGTAGTAGGCACTTTAGTGCTGTCAAAAGGCGATAAATCGCCTACTACGAACCACTTTCAAAGAAGGAGCTATGAGACAAGAAACCTTTACCAAACAACTGTCCAACTGGAATGGGGTGAAACTGCTAGGTTTATTCCTGGTGGTGTTGGTGGTGATGGGGATGATGCGCTCGACGGCGCAGTCCCAGAGCAGCGGTTTTCACATTAACGGCCGTCACCTGATAGACGCCAATGGCAACCCGTTTGTGATGCGGGGGATCAACCATGCCCACACCTGGTATCCCGGCCAGACCAGTTCCTTTGCCAACATCAAGGCCACCGGGGCGAACACGGTGCGGGTGGTGCTAAGCAGCGGCCATCGCTGGACGCAAAATAGCGCCAGCGACGTCGCTAATGTGATTCAATTGTGCAAAACCAACCAGCTCATTTGTGTGCTGGAGGTGCATGACACCACCGGCTATGGCGAGGAGGGCGCGGCGGCCACGCTGGCGCAGGCGGCCAATTACTGGATTAGCATCCAGAGTGTGCTGACGGGCGAGGAGGCGTATGTTATCCTGAACATTGGCAATGAACCCTGGGGCAACAACAATACCTCTGGCTGGCTCAGTGCCACCACCAGCGCTATTGCCCAACTGCGCAACGCCGGTTTTGCACATACGATCATGGTAGATGCACCCAACTGGGGGCAGGATTGGCAAAATCTGATGCGGGACAATGCGCAGCAGATTTTTAGCAGCGATCCTGACCAAAATATCCTTTTTGATATTCATATGTATGGGGTGTATGACACGGCCGTCGAAGTGCAAACCTACCTGGAAACCTTCGTGAACGCCGGGCTGCCACTGGTGATTGGCGAATTTGGGCACAATCACTCTGACGGCAACCCGGACGAAGACGCCATTATGGCCTGGGCAGAGACGTATGACATTGGTTATATCGGTTGGTCGTGGTCGGGCAATGGCGGTGGGGTGGAGTACCTGGACATGGTAAACAACTTTAACCCCAACAGCCTGACCACCTGGGGCAATCGCCTCATCAACGGGGCGAATGGCATTACCCAGACCTCGGTGGAGGCTTCGGTGTATGGCAGCCCGGTTCCGACCAGTACACCGGGTGGCCCCACGGCCACCAATACACCCATTCCCACCAACACGCCGGTTCCGCCGACGGCCACACCGCCACCCGGCGGCCCGTGTGTAGTGAATTATGCGGTGGTGAACCAGTGGAATACGGCGTATCAGGCAGATGTGACGATCACGAATAATACGGGTACGCCCATCACCGGTTGGACGCTCACCTTCTCCCATGCGGCCGGGCAGAATTTGATTGGCGGCTGGAACGCCACCCTGTCCCAGGTGGGCAGTGTGGTGACGGCCAGTAATCCGGCCAGTCATTGGAACGGTACGATTGCCTCCAATGGCGGCTCGGTGACGTTTGGTCTGCAAGCGACGTATAATGGCCCGGTAGTTGTGCCCACCAGTTTTATGGTGAATGGGGTGGTCTGCAATGGCGGCGTTTCGCCGACGGCGACGCCCACCAACCCACCAGCAACAGGTACACCAACCAGTATCCCACCCACCGCCACGCCGACTACTTTGCCGCCAACAGCGACGCCAACGAATGCACCACCGACGGCAACGGCCGTGCCGCCCACGGCCACGCCGGGCAGCGGCGGTTGCGCCGTCAACTACACCTTTTCTAGCCTGTGGGGGAACGGTTTTGTGGCCGATGTGACCATTGCCAACAATGGCAGCACACCCATCAATGGCTGGGCGCTGACCTGGACGTTTGCCGGTAACCAGGCCATTACCAACCTCTGGAATGGGTCGCATAGTCAATCGGGGCAGGCAGTGACGGTGAACAATGCCCCCTGGAACCACACCATACCGGCCAACGGCTCAACGAGTGTGGGATTCCAGGCCACGTTCAGTGGCAGCAATGTCATCCCCACAAACTTCTACTTGAATGGCGTTTTGTGCAACCCGTAGGGGCAACCACAAGGGTTGCCCTGATGGGGGCGGGCACAAGGCCACGCCCCTACAAAATGGAAAGAGACACGGCCGTACCGGCCGTGTCTTTTTTTGTCTGCCGTTCAGCTAACTACCATGTATACTTTGGTCTGGTATGATGGCCGTAGCGGTCAGCCTGTATGGAAGTGAATGATGGATTATCTGATTTTATACCTGGCTGTGCTGACGATTGCGCTGGAAGTGGCGTTACTGGTGGTTGGCTATTTGGCAAATCCACGAGCAACGGCCAATCGTTTGTATGCCTTGTACATGGTGGCGTTGATTGTGAGCGCCAGCGGGACATTGGTGTTGGTAACTGCGCCTACCTTCACGGTGGCGGCGGTGGGCGCCTGGCTCCATGCCGCCGCTATATTTGGCGCGGCAACGTTGCTGGCGCTGCTGTTGCAGGCATTGTTTGCCCCTACCTTTCGCTACCGGCGTCTGTATACCGGGCTTGTGGTTGTTATTGGCGGAGGCATATTATTCCTGTTGGTGTTGGATATTTTTGCAGCGGCTGACCTGGTATACCGCTTTGAGCCGGAGAACTATACCCAAGGGTATGTTTCATTGTCTGACTATCTAACCGGCCGGTTTGGTCCGCTATTTTATGGACTGGCGGTGCGCTTGACGCATATCTTGTTTCCGTTGTTTATTTTCCTGGCTTTGATGACCGGCGCCGTGCCTGCCAACCATCGTCGGTCGGGGTGGCGTTTGTTGCAGTTGTTGCTGCTTTTTGGTGTAGTGAATGCACTCTTGTGGCAATTTGCGCCGGCGCTGTTGGGGTTAGGGGGGGCATTGTCGGTGGCGGTCATTGTGGCCTGGGGGATTGGGCGGCACCGTGTTTTGTCACCCACTCAGATTGGAGAACGCCAGGCATTGGACACGGCCGTGTTTGGCATTTTGGTATTTGATGAGCAGGGGAGATTATTAGAATGGAACCGGACAGCTCACTGCCTGTTGCCGGTTGAGGGCGAGTTTTCGGCCAATACCATCACCGTGTTTACCCTATTGGACTGGTTAGCAGAAACGGCGGAAAACCGTGAGGGGATATTGGCTTTTATTCAGGAGACCAGGTTGCCTTTTACCCATGATCGGAGCCTCGGCGTTATTTTACCCACGCCTACGTACGCCACGCCTATCACCTGGCTCCTGCTGCAATTTTCAGCCATTTACGCCGATGGTAAACTGGTTGGTGTTTTGTGTACGGTGGAAGACCAGACGGCCGTGCGTGAATCACAAGACAAATTGGAAGCCGCCCACAAATCGCTGGAGAAATTTGCTTATCGCACGACGTTGCTTAATGAAATTACCCAGACTGGCATCAGTAACATGGATAAGAAAACGATGCTGCAACGTTTTGCTGACCGGTTGGGTGATCTTTTCATAGCCGATGGCTGTTATATTACGCTGTGGGATGCCGCCCAGAAATTGGCAGAGCCGGGCGCTGCCTATGGCCCCATGCGCCAGATTTACCCGGCCATCCCCATTATGGCCGGTAAACCTACTGTTACCGAAGTTGTTTTAGAGTCTGGCCAATACCTGGTGGTAACTGACCTGGCCAATTCTGCCTTTAGCCACTTTTTTCAAGTACCGGCATTTTCAGGCCGTTCGATGCTGGCTGTGCCCCTGATTGCCGGTGGGCAAAAATTGGGTGCGATTCTGATCATATTCAACCAGGCAGATAACATTGGCCCTGCGGAAATAGATTTGGGCGAGCAAGCAGCCAACCAGATTGCTCTGGCCATTGCTAAAATGCGCTTGCTGGAAGCTGAACGCGAGCAGCGTGAACTGGCGGAAACCTTACACGATATTGGTACGGCGCTGACGGCGACAATGGACTATGAGGCTTTGTTGGATGTGACGTTGACTCAAATTCAACGGGTGGTGCCTTATGACACAGCCAATATCACCCTGTTAGAACGGGGCGAAATTCATGTGGCGCGGGCGGCCGGGTATGAAAGTTTTACCAATGCCTTGCCAGACATGGTGCTGGACAAACCATTTTCTTTGTCATTTCTGGCCACTTTTCGCCGGGTGGTTGAAACCCGGCAGCCGTTATGTGTGCCAGACACGCGCCATTTTGAGGGGTGGGTGGTGACGCCGGCTACTCGCCATATTCGCTCCTGGATTGGGGTGCCGTTGTTGATGAGTGATGAGGTTATTGGTTTTGTGTGTGTAGACAAGACGCAGCCGGGTTTTTATGACGAGGGCCATAAACAGCGTTTGGCGGCGCTGGCAAACCAGGTGGCGCTGGCGCTGCAACAAGCCCAACTGTTTGCCGAGTCGCAGCGGCAGGCGCAGCGATTGGCGATATTGAACGATCTGGCGGCGCAGATGGTGGGGTTGGTTACAGTTCAGGAATTGACTGATCTGGTGGTGCAGCGGCTATATGAGGATTTTGACTATGACAATGTGGTTGTGTTTATGATTGACCCGGCTGACTCTCGTTGGCTGCTTCTACAAAGTGTAGCCGGGGTGTATGCCTTTATGACGGACAGCAATGGCCACCGGCAGGCGGTAGGTGAGGGCCTCATTGGGCGGACGGCGGCGTGTGGGGAATATGTGCTGGCCAATGACACGGCCGTACACCCGGACTTTTTTCAGCCACCCGGTTTTAACATGCGGGCTGAATTGGCGGTCCCTATCAAAATAGATCAAACGATTCTCGGTGTTTTGAATGTGGACAGCCATAAAGCGCATACCTTTGGCCCGGCCGATATTTCTTTGTTAACCATTGTGGCCGATCAACTGGCAACGGCTATCCAGAAAGCCCGCCTGTTTGAATTGACCCACCGGCGTGCCCTGGAACTGGAGACCCTCAGCATTGTTTCGGCGCAACTGCGCGCGGCACATACCGTCGCCGACATGTTACCCATTGTGTTGGTAAACATTGTCCAGGCGGTGAATGCGGCCGTAGGGGTTGTGTACCTAATAGATGAGACAGGTGACTATGTGGTGTCCCGTGCCGTTTACCCGGAAGGCAACTACATGTTGGGATTAAAGCACCGGTTGGGTCAGGGCATCACAGGCCATGTGGCGCAAACGGGCGAACCATATGTAGCTTCTAACTTGCAAGAGGACCCGCTGCTGTATCGCCAGGAAGGGGAAGATGAATACTTGAGCCGCTTGCACACCAGTGTGGCGTTGCCTTTGCAAACTGAAGATCATATTGTGGGCGTTATTCACATAGGCCTCTCTGATGAACATGAATTTTCGGGTGCGGAGAAACAGTTGCTTACTTCCCTTACAGATATTGCCGCCAATGCTCTGTACCGGGCACAGGTGATGGCTTCGTTAGAAGAGCGGGTCGAAGAGAGGACGTTGGCGCTCCGTCAGGCGAATATCCGTTTGCAAGAATTGGATCGTCTGAAGTCAAAGTTTATTTCGGATGTGACCCATGAATTGCGGACACCGGTGGCGAACCTGAACCTGTATCTGGATTTACTGCGTTTGGGTCGGCCGGAAAAGAAGGAACATTATCTGGAAGTCATTGAAAGCCAGACGGCGCGGCTGACGCAATTGGTGCAAACGACCATGCAAGCGCCGGAGGTGGCGACCATGACGCCACCCGAACAGTATGGGGCGGTGGCGCTGGAACGGGTGGTGCAAACGGCCGTAGCTGCCTATGTTGACCGGGCTAAAGAAGACGGGCTGGAACTGCGGTTGAATGTGGCGCCTGATCTACCAGCCGTGAAGGGTGACCAGACACAATTGGCCCAGGTCGTGCAGGCGCTTTTGGCAAATGCCGTCAACTATACCCATGCCGGTTGTGTCACCGTCACATTATCCTGGCAGACTGTCCCCGGTATGGTCTGTTTACAGGTTAAGGATACCGGTATGGGTATTGATGAGGAAGACATGCCCTATATATTTGACCGTTTTTACCGAGGCCGCCAGGTAGGGCAGTTGACGATTCCTGGCGTCGGTGTAGGGTTGTTTTTGGCAAAGGAGATCGTGGAATGGCATACCGGCCGTATCCATATCGAAAGCGCCCCTGGCGTGGGCACGACTTGCACCGTTTTTTTGCCCGCCGTGATGAAGGAGTGAACGAACAACGAATGGATGCTTCAACAACGAATGAACAAAACCGACCACATGTGGTCATTGTTGGCGCCGGTTTTGGCGGCATCTGGGCCGCCAAAGAGCTGGCAGACCAACCGGTGCGGGTTACCTTGCTGGATAAAAACAATTATCACACCTTTCAACCTCTGCTTTATCAGGTGGCAGCGGCGGAAATTGAACCAGAGCAGATTGGTTATCCGGTGCGGGGCATTTTGCGGCGAATGCCCAATGTCACCTTTGCCCTGGCGGAGGTCACGGCCGTCAACCTGCCCAGCCAAACCGTCACCACCACTCACGCCGAATTGGCCTATGACTATCTCATTTTGGCGACCGGTAGCATCACCCAGTTTTTCAGCACGCCGGGCGCGGCCGACCACACCTTTTCCCTGAAAACAATGGAAGAAGGGGTTAAATTGCGCAATCATATCCTGACCTGTTTTGAACGAGCGGTTCAGGCCGCGCCTGCCGAGCGTCCTCGCTTGTTGACGTTTGTGGTGGTGGGTGGTGGGCCTACCGGGGTGGAGTATGCCGGGGCATTGTCCGAACTGGTGCACGGCCCGTTGCGCAAGGATTTCCCGGAACTGAATATGGGGGATGTTTCGATTGTGTTGTTGGAAGCAGCCGGTCGCATATTGGGCGGCATGTCCGAATCGCTGAGTGATTATGCGGGGCAATCGTTGCAGAGAATGAAAGTGGAGGTGCGGTTGGAGAAACGGGTGACGGCCGTGACTGACAGCCATGTCACCCTGCACGATGGCTCACAAATTCCCACCCATACCGTTGTCTGGGTGGCGGGTGTGGGCGGCGAGGCGCTGGCGAAGGAATCGGGTGTGGAGGTGTTGGCGAACGGCCGTGTGCCCGTCCTGCCCACCCTGCAACTGCCGCAACATGAGCGCGTTTTTGCCATTGGTGATCTGGCCGCCTTTCCCGTCGCCGACGGCGCTGCGGGCAGCCCTTATCTGCCGATGGTGGCCCAGGTCGCCATCCAGCAAGGTATTCATGCGGCGCAAAACATGGGGCGGCACCAATTGGGCCTGCCCTTAACCCCTTTTCACTATTGGGACAAAGGCTCTATGGCTACCATTGGCCGGAACAAGGCAGTGGTGGATTGGCACGGCCGTGCCTTCACCGGCTTCCTGGCCTGGCTCATCTGGGGTGTTGTACACATCATGTATCTCATCGGCTTTCGCAACCGCATCATGGTTATGCTCAGTTGGGCCTGGCGTTACTTCACCTTTGAGCAAACAGTGCGCCTGATTATGCCGTCTAATCATGTGGCCTGGTCATCCATGATCGCCGAGGACGAATATGAAAAATCAGCAGATTAAAATGGCAAAAATAAAACATATTGCCTTGGTCGCCCATGACAACAAAAAGGACGATCTGTTGGCGTGGGCGCGGTTTAACAAAGAGACCTTGCGGCGTCATATTTTGTATGCCACCGGTACGACGGGGTGGATATTGCAGGAAGCATTGGGGTTGCCCATTCACCGCATGATGAGCGGGCCATTGGGCGGTGACCAGCAAATTGGGGCGAAAATCGCCGAAGGGGAGATAGATTGCCTCATCTTTTTTTGGGATCCACTGCTGGCGCAACCCCACGACCCAGATGTAAAGGCGCTGCTGCGGCTGGCGACCGTGTGGAACATCCCCATTGCCACTAATCGCACGACCGCCGACTTTCTCATCTCCTCCCCGTTGATGGGTGACGAATATGTGCGCCTATTAGTAGATTACGAAGAATACAAAGAACGGCTCAGCCACCAATATGGCGAGAGGGCTTCAGAGTAAGCCAAACTGTACTGCCAAAAACCGCGCTACTTGTCGTTCCGCCCACCAGTTGAGTTGGCCGGGCTGACCCTCGGCAAAACCGACGTGGCCGCCATGGGGGGTGATGACGGCCGTGAGATACGGATTGGCCGTCAGGGCATCGTATGGTATGTCATCCGGGTGGAACAAGGGATCATCCAGCGAGCGAATGATCAGGGTAGGCACACAAATACCCGGCAGGTAACGGCCGCTGCTGCTCTGGTAGTAATAATCCCACACATCGGCAAACCCATACAGCGGGACGGTCAGGGCCTCATCCAACTCACGGAACGTGGCCGCCGCCAGCACCCGTTCCATATCCACCAGTCCATCTAGCAAAGGAGCGCGCGCTTGCATCTTTTGGTGCAAGGCGCGCATGAAATAACGGTTATAGATGCGGCTGATGCTGTTTTCGATGCCTTCCATGCTGCGATCCAGGGCAAAAGGGGGCGACACGGCAGCGGCGGCCACCAGGGGACTGGCTTTTCCTTGTTCACCCAGGTATTTCAATAGCATATTTGCGCCCAGAGAAAAGCCCACTGCGCCCAGGGTGGCGTGGGGAAACCATTGCCCTAACTGTTGCAGCACAAAGATGATGTCGCCGGTTTCCCCGGCATGGTAAGTATAGGGCCGGCGATTGAGTTGCCCGCTGCACGAGCGGTAGTTCAGGCCCACACTGCGCATGCCACGCCAGGCAAGCTGCCGGTATGCCTCGTAGGCATAGCTGGAGCGAGCGCTGCCTTCCAGCCCATGCAGCAGCAGCACCAGCGGCGCGTTCTCGGCAGGTAAATGCCCGGCGACCTCTGGAAAATCGAGATCGAGAAAGTCACCATCTGGGGTATCAAGCCGCCAGCGATGGAAGACGATGCCCTCCTGGGAACGGCCGTAATGCCCGGCTATGGTCTGCATGTGGCAGTTGGCAATCCCTCTGGCGGGTTGGAAAGGTTCTGGTGCAAACGCGGCTTGTGTCATCAACCCCCCATCATGAATCATTTGATGGCCTCTGTGAACGGCGCAAACGGTTCTTTACCTGCCGCCATTGTTGCTTGACCGGGTTGACATCTTCTTTCTCGATGTTTTCGGGGCTGTACCGGGCGCGCAAAAACGCTTCCGTTAGCTCTTCGATTTCCGGTTCGGCGTCGGGCCAGCTTGTTTTCAGGTCTTCGGCAAATTCCAGCGGTGTTTCGTCGGGATGGCGCGGCTGCCCTTGCTCGGCGGCGCGTTTCACAGTGGAAAGGTAGAAGTAGCGAATCTGGTCGCGGGGGGAAAGGGCATTGAGGCGAATGAAACGCCAGGGAGATGCTGGCGTTTGGGCATTATCCGGTTTGACGGCCGTTGGCCACCGGCTACGGGCCGCCTGGGCAAAATCTTCGGCATACTCGGCCACATCGTGCCACAGGTTGCGCAGCCATGATACCAGACTGCGGCTGGCCCTGACGAACAAGGCTGTATTTACGCGGAAGCCCCGGTCACGCAAAAAAAAGGAGATAGCCACAATGCTCATCACAATGGCTACTGCCCAAAAGGCAGAGCTAACCAACATTTGGGCTGTGTCATCTGGCGGCAGAGTCACGGTGGGCAAAGGGGTGGGAGTGGGGGTGGTTGGTGGCGGCGTTGCCGTCGGCGTCATGGCAATTTCCGGCAGCGATTCGTCGCTCAAGGGGGAAAAAAACAAGCTCAAAAAGACGGTGAGCAGATAGGCGAGCAGAACAAAAAGCTGGGCCACAAAACCGATCGCAAAAGCCAATACCTGGCCAATGGCAAAGGTGGAACCCAGAGGCAAAAACAGGGCAATGACGGCCATGATAAGCAGCAGCCAGGTGGTGGTGCGGTGCCAGGTTCGCTCTATTTCCGGTGATTTGCTGGCGCCTTCATGCAGCCAGCGGGCATTCAGCGCGCCCAACCGGGCCTGGCTGAGCAGCAGCAGCCCAGCCACAAAATAGGCGAATAATGACCAGACCAACGCCGGTGGCAGAGCCAGCCGGCTCAGGGAAACGAAGCTTTCGGTGGAAATGGAAAACGAGCGCGGGTCTACGGCGGCTACGGCCGTGCCTATGGCCAGCATTACCCCGCCCCACAACCATTGATGAAATAACCCGGCTACAATCTCCATGCGGTTAGAAAAAGCGGGTTTCAGGCTGGCGTCTTGCTCGCTGCGGGGCAATGTGAAGTAATACACTTCGGAGGCATCAATTGCCAGACTATTAAAGGCGTCGGCGGCGCTGATAGCCCGCACCCAGGCCAGCAGCAGCAGTATCACGCTGATGAGGAAATACCCATCAGCCACCAACAGCAGCGGGAAGCGCAGATAATCGGCTAATTGGGTGAAGGTGGGAAAGTTGTCTGCTATCAACCAGGTATAGAGGCGCAAAATGAGGACAAACACGAGGAACTCGGCCGCGCGGTAAGCCAGATGGTTTAGCTGGCGGCGGTCGGGATGGTTAAGCCAGAAGGTGGTATAGATGCCTTCCAGAGAAATCAGGAAAAAAAGGGGCGTCAGCGCCCGAAACAGCGAGATCTGGAGAAGGACATCCAGGACAGTAGCCAGAACTGTAAAAAAAGCAGTGGTGACGATGGCGATGAGTAAGGGCTGCACGGCCGTGCGTGACCACTTATTGGTCAGATAAGCATACTCCTCGCTCTCGACCGAAATGGCCGGCGGGGGTGGCTTTTTTCTTTGGATGACCTTTCTCGTTCTGCTTCTCACTGTGTCCCTACCCGCACCACATTATCCATAAATTTCCGGCCGGCGGTCCTGGAAGATGGGAATTTTGACGCGCACGGCCGTGACCTGATCCATGTCAATGGTAGCGGTTAGTAGTTCGGCCGTTTCGCCGCCTTCCACAACCGTTTCGCCCCAGGGGTCAATAATGCAGGAATGGCCGCAGAAGTGGGTGCCTTTGCTTTCGCCCACACGGTTGCAGGCCACCACAAACATCTGGTTTTCAATGGCGCGGGCGCGGAGCAACGTTTGCCAATGGGCCAGGCGAGGGTGAGGCCATTCTGAGGGTAAAAAGACAAGCTGAGCGCCTGCCAGGGCATAGGCACGGAATAGTTCCGGGAAACGCAGATCGTAACATATTGCCAACCCCACGCTACCCGCCGACGTTTGCACCAGGGTACGGCCGTCACCCGCCGTCAGGTATTGGTCTTCATCCATCAGCCGGAAGAGGTGGGTTTTGCTGTAGACGCCCAGAGCATGGCCGGTGTGGTCGAAGTAGACGGCCGTGTTGCCAATACGCCCGCTCCCCAGATCAGAAAGGCACGAGCCTAAGATGGCGATGTGATGCGCCTGAGCCAGTGCGGCCACAGTAGCAAAGATGCCGGTGTCGGTGGGGGTGGCATAGCTTGCGCCGTGTTCCAGATCATAGCCTGTAGACCACAATTCAGGAAACACCACAATATCAGAACCCCGGCTGGCCGCCAGGGACGTCATTGCTTGCACGGCCGTCAGGTTCGCCGCCGGATCACCCAGCTTCACGTCAATCTGGCCTAGCGATATGTTCAGTTTCATCTTGCGCCTCCTCGGAAGACAAGTGTACCACAGAGGCGCGCAGAGGGTGATGCGGAATGAGGGGTTCGTTTGTTGGGGGCGGATGGTTATGGACAAGCGGATAGATCGTCCGCTTATCCATTACTGACCCTTGCCGTTCAGCATGTCCAAAATAGCCAGGACTTCTTCGTTTTCGGGAATATCGGTCATGTCATGGCCGTAATGCACAAAACGGGCCACACCGGCCTGATCCACAATGACCTGGGCAGGCATCCGCCCCAATTTGAAGAGGCTCACTTGTTGGCCGTATAATTTGAGAACGCTATGGTTGGGGTCAGGCAGACCGACATAGGGCAATTCTTCTTGCTGCCAATAATTGTGGAAGGCCGCCGCATCTTCCGGGCCAATCACCACAATCTCGGCGTGTCTGTCTGTAAATTCATCATAATCACGGCGCAACTGCGCCATATGCGCGCGGCAGTATGGTCAGACAAAACCACGATTAAAGACCAGCACCACATGCTTTTCACCGCGATAATCGGAAAGACGGACGAGACGGCCGTTAAAATCAGCCAACTCAAAGTCCGGCGCCGCAGTATTGATTTCTACTTTGTTTCCCATCAAATAATCTCCTAAAACTAAAAGTGTTTCTAGTAACCTTCAGACCTGACAGGTTTCAAAAACCTGTCAGGTCTCTTGAGGAACTGAACGCTTACGTGCTTCTACAAGACACTATTAGTTCTAGGAGATACGGCCGTAAAAACAAGACCGGGTTTAGCAAAAGCTCATATTTTCGTTTGCTTATTCGCCAACGGTGGCGTTAATCACCATCGTTTCGCCGCTCCGGGCGGGCAGGGTGAAGGGATCGCTGGTGAGCACCACATTGCCACCCGGCCGTTCATACACCACCCAACGGAACGGGCCGGTACCCAGGTCTTCACCGCCTACCCACCACTCGCGCAAACTCACCCATTGGCCCCCAACCTGAGAGATGTTGTCCATCTGGCCGCGCCAACCTTCCACCACAAACCAGTTGGCGCCATCGCTCCACTGCACTTCGGTCCACAACTCTTGCCAGGCCAGCAGATGCCAGGGCCAGTTAGGGCCATAGTGCACATGCAGTTGCAGGCGACTGCCCGGTTGCCCTGCTTCTCCGGACGGCCCTGTTACAGGTACAGGGGTGGCGGTGGGCGTTTCCGGCACGGGTGTGGCTGTCGGCGGGTCGCCACCACGGGGGGGCAGTTCACCTTCCTGGGCGGTGGCAAAGAGCGGCAGCATCAGAGCTGCCAGCAGCAAAACGGCCGTCCCGGTGAATAGGCTTGTAACGGTACGATTTTCAAATAATTTCTTGGTCATGATATGCATCCTTTATCAAATGGATATTGAGTTACTAAGGGGCTACGGCCGTGCCGGCGGCAATGTTGTTATACGGCCCACCCAGAATTTCATGGGTTTCCAGAATACCCCCATAGGGGACGCCTTCACGGGCAGAATCTACCTGGGCGTAAATGAGCGTACCGGCGGGCAGCGTGCCGTTATATAGACTCTCTTCTGGTATAAAGTATTGGTT
Organism: Anaerolineae bacterium; assembly: GCA_023382655.1. Taxonomy (GTDB): domain Bacteria; phylum Chloroflexota; class Anaerolineae; order Promineifilales; family Promineifilaceae; genus CAADGU01. Next base: position 133,324 of record JAHDWK010000004.1, read on the forward strand.
CGGTGCGCCCGGCTCTGTGCTGTAAACCAATGTTAATGATTGGCCGGGAGCCAACAAAGCGGTGACGCCCCAGGCCAGCCCTTCATCGGCCAGGTCATACCACAACTGGTTAGGCCCGGTGGGTGGGGCGCTGGGATCAATGTAAAAGTCTACCCAAAAGCCGGTGGTGGTGGCAGCAGTCCCCTGATTCTGAATGGTGACTTCGATGTGATCACTGCTGGCGCTGACGGCCGTGATCACCAGATCAGGCGCGTTGGCAACGTTGTTCATTATGATCGGCAGGTAGACGGCCGTGAGTTCCTGGATGGTAAAGGTGGTGGGGTCAAAGAACCCCGGTTGTGTAGGATCATCGGTGTAGGTAATGCCTTCATTTTGCCCATCATTATCGCCGTCGTAGTAAATTTGCCCCTGGTTGCTGACTACCTGGCCGCGGAAACCGGGCAAAATGGTGGCTTCAATCTCCAGCACTACGCTGCTGCCTGACGGAATGGCCCCATTCCAGGTAACGGTGTTGAAGCTGTTGGCGATTGTGCCCCCGCCACTCACCACCTGTACGCCGGTCACAGATAGTTCTTCCGGCAATTCATCCACAAACTCATCGCCGGGGTTGTCCTGTTGGTCAATATCGCCGGTGTTGGAGAGAACGATGGTGTAGCGAATAGCGCCGCCGTCGGTGAAGGAGCCGCTCACGGTTTTCAGGCCGATGATGTCTGAGGGGGCAATGACGTTGACAACGGCCGTGTCGCTGGCGCTATCCCCATCATCATCGGTTACCGTCAGGGTGGCGGTGTACACGCCTATAGCGGGGTAAATGTGGGTGGGGGTCAGTGTGCCGCTGGCGCTGGCGCTGTCGCCAAAGTCCCACTCATAACTCAGTATATCCCAGGCGCCAGGGTCGCTGGCGGCGCCGCTAAAATTGGCCGGGAAGCCATCCAGCACGATCTGGTCAGGGCCGGCGTCGGCGGTGGGGGGCAGGTTGTTCACAGTCACGGCCGTTTGCCCCATATCGCTGCCGCCATCATCATCCGCCAGCATTACCACAATCGTGGCCGGATCGTAGTTGTCTTGATACGCGTGTGCTTCCATGAAGCTGGTAGCACCGGCGGCATAATTAAAATTCTCAACAATGCCATCACCCCAATCCACCGTCAGGATAAAACTATCCAACGGACTGATTTCCGTAAATGCGCCGGAGAGAGTGGTGGATTCCCCTTCGTCCAGAATAGCAGGGATGGCCGAAACAGAGCCTAAAACGGGTGGCACATTGGTAACGGTGACACTGGCGTTGGCCGAATCGCTGCCTGTGCCATCATCCACTGTTACCTCAATCGTATACTCGTCAGATGGCCCGGCGGGATCATCCAGGTAAGGGTGGCTGGCGCTGAAACTGGTGATGCCCACTGTCAGGGTGATGACATCGCTGTTGCCATCGCCCCAATCAATGATGACAGCGTGTGCGTCGCCGCTTTCCTCGTCGGTGAAACTACCGGTCAGGGTGATCATTTCCGTTTCTTGAATGGCTGCCGGGGTGACGGTTAAATCCTCATCGTTGATGACCGGCGGGTCATTAACCGGGTTAATCGTGATATTGACGGTGGCGGTATCGGTATAGACGCCATCGGAAATGGTGTATTGGAAGCTGTCGCTGCCATAATAATTGGCATCGGGGGTGTAAAGCACCGTATTACCGGGGTTAATGGTTGCTGTACCATTCAGGGGGGTGGTCACGGCTACTACCTGAGCGTCGCCGTCGGGATCGATGTCATTAGCCAGTACGTCAATGTTTACGGGTACATCTTCATTGGCGGTTATGTCGTCATCAACGGCCGTCAATGGGTCATTCACCGGCGTCACATCAATGGTCACGATGGCGATATTGGAGTCATTGAAGCCATCAGTGGCATAGTAGGTAAAACTGTCGGCCCCATTAAAGTCCAACGTCGGTGTATAAACGAAGGAACCGGTGGAGTTTAACGAGACAGCGCCATTGGTGGGAGGGGTGTTGAGGACGGCCGTTAAGGGGTCTAGATCGGGATCTGTATCATTGGCCAGTACGCCCGGCGCGGCGATATTGAGGACGGTATCTTCGTCTGTTGTATAGGAATCATCAGTGGCGATGGGGGCGTTATCGTTGTCTGTAATCGTGCCCACGCCCTGCCCATCAGCGATGGTGGCATTCACCGCATTGCTCAAGCTCACGGTAAAGGTTTCCGGGTTTTCCACCAGTTGGTCGTCAATAATGGTAATGCTGATGGTGGCGCTGATGGTATTGGCGGGAATGGTGAGGATGCCACTGGTGGCGGTGTAGTCGCCGGGAGCCACGGCCGTGCCATCATTCGTCGTGAAATCTACCAACACATCCACGCCCACCGGTGCGGATAATGAGACGGTAAAGATGGCGCTGCCATCTGCCTCGCCCACTGTCACGTCATCAATGGACAGGCTGGCCGACGGCGACAACAAATGATCTTCCACTTCGCCATTGATGACCTCACTGGTCAGCTCCACCGGGGCATCATCACTACAATCTGGGCCGGCGCCTGTGTCCGGGACCAGCCGGAAGCGGCTGAAAAACGTATCGGTCAGGTCAGTTCCGGCGGGAATATCAAAAGAAATGGTGTTTGTCCCGGCCGTCACTTCAGTCATCACAATTACAGCGTCGCCCGCTCCGGTAAAGTTATTGTTGTTATCCCAATCAATCCAGCCGCTTAAACAGCCAGCGCCGCTGGCGACGACATCTACCGCGCCGCCATTTGCTCCCACAACCCAGGTGCCGGCCATCGTAATCCCATCCTCGTCGTCTTCGCCATTGCTATCGTCGCCGTCAGCATTGGTTGATTCCTGACCGTCTGGTTCGCCGTCTACGGCCGTGCCCAGATAGAGACCCCCAATCACATGACGCGCCCCATCGTCTGCCAATGTTGTGATATTGTAAGCAGCAGGCAAATCGCCAAAATCATAATTGGTGAGGGTCAACGTATTGATGAAAATCTGGAAGCCGGGGGAAGTGGAGCCATCAATGAGCAGTTCAAAAGCGCCGATGTTGGTGAAATTAGCGCCCGTCCCGACCTGAACCGTAAAACTGGTAAAGGGGATGAAAAAGCCTTGATTTGAGGTGGCGCCGCTCAGGGAAAGGGTGGCCTCGGAGATGTTAGCCCCATCAGTATAGGCGGTAAAAACTAAATTGGCAGCGCTGTTAGCCGAGCCAATATGCACAAAAAGGCCGCTGTTGTTGCCACTATCCGTGAAATCTACGCCGCCCAAACCAATAGGATCGAGCGTGAGCGGATCATCGTCGTTGCCATCCCAACTTACCCTGGTCCAGCCCGTCATCAACGGTTGTTGGGCATGGTAGAGGCTGTTGAGGGGCGGCCCGGCAAAAACATTTTGCGTACCAAAAAGGCCCGTCAACATGGTGGTTTGAATATCTCGTTCACCACCCAACACACCGCCATTATCAACGGCCGAACTGTCACTGCCACTACAGCAGGCTACCGATAGAGCTTGCGTAGGTGCCTGATCAAACGCATCAATGATAATGGGTGTGGCCTGATAAGAAGCGACCGCTGGCAACGAACGGCCAGACGCGGCCAGGAAAAACAAAATCGCCAGCAAACCCACTGGCAGCCGGTAGTAATACTTCAATCTGGAAATAATTGCCGATAGATGCAATAACATGATCATCTCCCTCTACATACGTTTGTCTGCGCGGCATCAGGTGTACCTTATGGGAATGTTGTTATCTGGGGTGGCCCTTGTGTGACTGCTTGTACGCCTCTTGCCTGGTAATCCTCATTGTTAATAATTCAATGATTACCTTAGAGAGTATAAGTTCACGACCAATTCACGCCTATAAGCAGAGGGTCATGGCATGAAGGTACTACTGGTGTTCAGGGGTTGCGCCGGAAGGCATGGGCTATTACTATAACACCTCAGAAGAGATGACCGACATGATACATATGGAAACAATTCTCTCCCAAGATAAAACACCGATAGCCTACCAACGCGGTGGGTCAGGGCCCCCTTTACTGTTGGTACACGGAGCAGTGGCCGACTCTACGCGCTGGGCGCCCGTGTTGCCGCTGCTGGAGGCCCACTTTACGGTGTATGCCATGAACCGGCGCGGTCGCGGCGGCAGCGGGGATACCCACGAGTATGCAATCCAACGGGAATTTGAAGATATTGCCGCCCTGGTAGATGCAATCAATGAACCGGTGAATTTGTTGGGTCATTCCTTTGGCGCGTTTTGCAGCCTGGAAGCGTCGTTGCTCACCTCTCATGTCAACCGGCTCATTCTCTATGAACCGCCACCGCCAGGTATCAAAGGTACATTATCGTCTGAAGTGGCGGCTACCCTACAGGCGCTTCTGGATGCTGGTGACCGTGAGGGTGTGATCCGCACATTTCTATTAAAAGTAGCGCAAGTACCGCCTGCTGAATTAGAGCTATTACGCTCCTTGCCGGCCTGGGCTGGCCGGGTCGCGGCGGCGCATACCATTCTGCGCGAAATCATTGCTCTGGAACAGTTGCCTTTGTTCGATCCGGCCCGGTTCAAAACGTTCAAGATACCCACCCTGCTTTTATTGGGCGGCGACAGTCCGCCGCTCTATAGAGAAATCATTGAGCAAATTCATAGCGCCCTGGCCAACAGCACCACTGTCATTCTGCCAGGACAGCAACACGTGGCCATGAATACCGCACCCGACCTGTTTGTGGGTGAAGTGCTGGCCTTTTTAACAGAATCTCCCTAAGGCTGCGTGTGCCTCCGACAAATCTACGTGCTCCATTACGCGCCAGCACCCATGACAACGGCCGTCACTTGTTTGCCTGGCACTACATTGGGTGCTAACATAGCTTCCCGGTGCATAATAGGCACACACTTTTTTTGAGGGTCGGTAGATGGCCTGGTTAACCGGAAAGAAGCATAATGTGGGGCAGAAGCAGAGTGCAAACCCCTTTCAAATGGTAAAAAAAGCCTGATCCTTTTGGGGATCAGGCTTTTTTTTTGCCTGTTATGGAGAAATCAATGTCTGAAATAATTGCCTTGCCAGGTTTGATAGATGTGCATACCCACCTGCGCGTCCCCGGCGGCGAACACAAGGAGGATTTTCGCACGGGCACGGCCGCCGCTCTGGCTGGAGGCATCACCCAAATTCTGGCGATGCCTAACACCTCCCCGCCGTTGACGCTGCCGGAAGTGATGGTGGAGACGTTGGCAACGGCTCGCCATGACGTGTTGTGTGATGTGGGTCTTTTCGCCGGGGCCAGCCCGGCGCATATTGACCGGCTGCCCACACTGGCCCCCTATGCGGTGGCGCTCAAAATTTATCTGAACGATACCTTTGGCAAACTGCGGGTGGAGGATGTGCCCACGCTGCGGGCTTGTTTCCAGACGTGGCCACGTGAAAAGCTGATTGCCATGCACGCCGAAAAGCAAAGTGTAGCCGTGGGCATTGGCCTGGCGGCGACGTATGAGCGCTCCGTGCATTTTTGCCATATCAGCCGCCGCGAAGAGATTGAGCTGATTGCTGATGCCAAGATGCGTGGCCTGCCGGTGACGTGTGAAGTGACGCCCCATCACCTCTTTATGGATGTGACGGATCGGGAGCGGTTGGGAATGCTGGCCGATATGCGCCCGGTGTTGGGTACGCCAGATGATGTGGCGGCGCTGTGGGCGCATTTGCATGATACGGTGGATTGCCTTGCCACCGATCATGCGCCGCACACCCTGGCGGAGAAGCAGTCCGATAATCCACCGCCTGGGGTGGCGGGGCTGGAAACGTCGTTGGTGCTGCTGCTAACGGCCGTCACCGAAAACCGCCTTACCCTCAGCCGCCTCATTGACCTGATGCACACCAACCCTCGTCGCCTGTACAACTTGCCGGAACAACCTGACACCCGCGTGGAAGTGGAGATGACACCCACCACCATCCGCAATGAGATGACGCAGAGTAAATGTGGCTGGACGCCGTTTCACGGCCGTACTGTGGCCGGGCGCGTCAAACGAGTGATTCTGCGGGGGCAGGTGGCGTATGAAGATGGGATGGTTCTGGCGCAGCCGGGGACGGGGATGGTGATTGTGTAATATCTGTTTTTAGTAGGCACTTTAGTGCCGTTAGCAGGCGATGAATCGCCTACTACAAACCAAATTTAGAGGAGAGACAAAATGCAACTGAAACCATTATTTAACTTTGATGAAATGCCAACCACGCCCGATATGGGCAATGGGCTGACGGGCATGGACATCCTGTCGGTGGCCCAATTTGACCAGGAAAAGATAGAGTACATCTTTGCTCGCGCTCGTGAAATGCGGGAGATGGTGCAGCGCGTTCACGGCACGGACTTGCTGCGCGGGCAAGTGTTAAGCTGCCTCTTTTATGAACCCAGTACGCGCACCAGTTCCTCCTTTATTGCCGCCATGGAACGGCTGGGCGGCAGCGTCATTCCCATTACGCAGGGGGTGCAGTTCAGCTCGGTGAGCAAGGGCGAAACATTGGCGGATACCATTCGCACGCTGGAGCAATATTCCGATGTGATTGTGCTGCGCCACCCGGAAATTGGCGCCGCCAAACTGGCCGCCGATTACGCCGAAATCCCGGTGATCAATGCCGGGGATGGGCCAGGTGAGCATCCCACCCAGGCTTTGCTGGATTTATTTACCATTCAGGATGAGTTGGGGCAGATTGAGGGCTTGAAGGTGGCAATGGTAGGGGATTTGCGCTACGGCCGTACCGTTCACTCCCTTACCAAACTGCTGCTGGGCTACAACGTCAGCCTGCGCTTCGTTTCCCCGGAAATCCTGCGCCTGCCCTTGACCGTGATGAACCAGGTGATTGACGCCGGCGTAGACGCCCGCGAAACCCACGACGTGGCCGATGTCATTCAAAACGCCGATGTGCTGTATGTGACCCGCGTGCAAAAAGAGCGTTTCTCTGACCTGGCGCAGTATGAGGAGTTGAAAAACTTCTATGAAATAACGGCCGATCTGATGGAAAAAGCGAAGCAGAAAATGATCGTCATGCACCCGCTGCCGCGTGTGGGCGAAATTCACTACAACGTAGACAAGGACCCCCGCGCCGCCTACTTCCGCCAGGTGAAAAATGGCATGTACATTCGTATGGCGCTGCTCGCGGCCGTGTTAGGCAAAGCGTAACATCATGCCAGTTGAATGATATGGCGATAGTGGGCTATTGTTGTCTGGCCAATAGCCCACTATCTCTATTGTGCATCCCCCAATGGTTTTATTGCCCTGATGGGTATGTTGTATTAAACTGACCGGGATATTGTATTGTTATCGGCAATTTCAACTTGCGGGAACCACACCAAACTGTATTGTCAACAATTGAATAACGATGTATTGGTTTAACCTGTGGTTTTCCCGGTTGATTCCACCGGTGGATTGTTTTTTCTGGGGTATTTACTTGTTTGTGGGAGCGGCCAAATGGCAGCAGAAGAATGTTTTTTTGCCTGTTTTCAGGACAGGTTGGCAGTGGAAGCGTGATGAATACAACACCAATTACTCGTGTGGCTCGTTCCAAAGAACGGGCAAAAGCGAATTATGACCGGTTGAGCCGTTGGTATGATCTGGTAGCTGGCAGCAGTGAAAAGAAGTACCGTGACCTGGGCCTGCAAAAGTTGGATGCGGGTGCGGGTGAGCGGGTCTTGGAAATTGGCTTTGGCACGGGGCATTGTATTTTGGCGCTGGCTACGGCCGTTGGCCCCACAGGTACAGTGCATGGTCTTGATCTCTCTGAGGGGATGCTGAGCATGGCGCAAGATCGGGTCAACCAGGCGGGGTTAGCCGGGCGTGTAGAGCTACGAACGGGGGACGCCGTTCAATTGCCCTTTGCTTCAGACAGTTTTGATGGTGTGTTTATGAGCTTCACCCTGGAGCTTTTTGATACGCCGGAAATACCGCTGGTTTTGCAACAATGCCGCACGGTGTTAAAAGCCGGGGGGCGCATGGCAGTTGTGTCATTGGTCAAAAAGCCGGGTACGGCCGTGCGCGTTTACGAGTGGTGTCATGAAAAATGGCCCACGGCCGTAGATTGCCGCCCCATCTATGTGCAGGCGGCTCTTATGGCTGCTGGTTTCACCATTTGTGACGTTTCTGCTTTATCTATGTGGGGGTTGCCGGTGGAAATCATCCTGGCAAAAAACGAAAAACCATGAATGTTGCTTATATTGCCACCGGCGCGGCCAATATGTATTGCGGGAGTTGTATGCGTGATAATACCCTGGTCGCTGCCCTCAAACTTTTGGGCCAGGATGTCACCATGATTCCCCTGTATACGCCGCTGCGGGTTGATGAAGAGGATGTCAGCGAAAAGCATGTCTTTTATGGCGGTATTGAAGCCTACCTGCTGCAACGCTTTCCCCATCCATCTTCCTGGCGTGAACTTTTATTAGGTGTGGCCGGTGCGCAAGCGATCATTCGGCTGCTGCCGCACTTTGATATTGGCACGGCCGTAGACCCGGCGGCCAATGCCGAGATGACGCTCTCCATGCTGCGTGGTGAAATGGGCAACCAGAGCAGTTTGCTGGAGGAATTGGTCAACTGGCTGGCAGACTCATTACGGCCCGATCTGGTTCATGTGACCAATACGCTTATTTCTGGCCCGGTGCGGGCCATCAAGCAGGCGTTAAATGTGCCTGTAGTGTGTGGGCTTCATGGTGAAGACATCTTTATTGATGGTCTGCCAGAACCTTATCGCCAGCAAGCCATTGACCTGATTCGGGAAAACGCCGCCTGCATAGACCACTTCATTGCCATCAGCCAATATTACGCCGACTATTTTGGCAGTCTGATAGGCATTGATCCCGCCAAAATCACGCTGGTTCGGCCGGGTATTTCTCTGGCGGATTACAATGGGGCGTATACGGCCGTTGCCTCCGATCATCCGCTCACCATTGGTTATCTGGCTCGCATTTCTCCCGAAAAAGGGTTGCACATTTTGGTAGAGGCATTCATTCGTCTGTGCCAGTCAGGTGAGTTTCCTGGATTGCGTCTCAAGGTAGCCGGTTATCTCAGCCGTGCCCACACGGGTTATATCAACACCATTCGCCGCCGAGTCAAAGAAGCTGGTCTCAGCCATCAAGTACAAATTATCGGCACCGTCAACCGGCAGGAAAAGCTCTCTTTTTTGCAGAGCCTGGATCTGTTTTCCGTGCCCACCATCTACCGAGACCCCAAAGGACTGCCGGTTTTGGAGGCGTTGGCCAGTGGTGTGCCGGTGGTGCAGCCGGCGCACGGCGCTTTCCCTGAATTGGTCTTATCAACAGGTGGCGGTTTGCTGCATCGGCCAGAAGATCTGGTGGATTTATCGGAGAAGTTGGCCACGCTGCTGCGTGATGCCAGTCTGCGGGAACAGTATGGGATGGAGGGGCATACGGCCGTGCACACCCACTTTTCCGCCGAACGCATGGCCGCCGAAACCGCCCAGGTTTACAGTCGCGTTGGCGGGGGTTAACCCATGAGGCTAAAAAAAACCTCTCGTCTTTATAAGCTCCTTACCTCTCCCACTTTCCCAAACGATGAGGAAAAAACCCGCGTCGCTCGCCTGCTAAACATCATCCTCATCACCGTCATGTGCCTGGTCATGTTGTTCAGTGTGCCCGCGTTGGTCATGACGCCACATCTGGGCCGTGTATTGATAGAGATTGTCCTGGCCGGCTGGTCGTTGCTCATGTTGCTCATGTTGCATCGTGGATATGTACGGCCGGCCGGTTTTTTGTTGTCACTCACTTTATGGCTGGTTGTTTCCTACGGCACTTACCAGGCAGGGGGATTTCGTGGCTCCACCATGTCTGCTTACTTTGGCATCATCCTCATTGCTGAATTATTGCTGGGCATACGCGCCGGTGTAATTCTCGGTATTTTGTCCATCGTCATCACAGGATGGATGATTTATGCCGATCAACAAGGTTTGTTGCCAGTACCACCGAGTTATGCCACGCTCACCACGTTTTGGGTCGAATTTTCTGTTGTGGTAGTTGGTGTAGTCGGATTGTTATCTCTGGTCATGAACAGCTTACAGCAGGCGTTGGGCCGCGCCCGCCGCAATGAAAAAGAACTGGCCGTTAAAGTCATCGAAGTGCAGGAATTAGCCCAAAAAGCGATTGAGGCCAATGAGTTTAAGACGCGGCTCCTGGCCAGGGTCAGCCACGAGTTACGGACACCATTAGGTGTCATCATGGGCATGTCTGATATGCTGCAACAGAATATCTATGGCCCTTTGACATCGTCCCAACAAGACATCGTCGGGCGTATCCTCAACAATTCACATGTTCTGGATAGTGTCTTTGCCGAACTATTAGATCAGTCACAGATTGAATCGGGCCAGTTGCAACTAAAGAAGGAGCCATTCTCTCCTGAGATTTTGGCCCAAACAGTTTATTCAAACTGCTTGCCATTGGCGCAGCGCAAAGGCTTAAACCTGGAGATAGAAATTGATCCTGGTTTGCAACAGACCGTTGTGGGTGACGAAAGCAGAACCGCACAGATATTACAAAACCTGGTGACAAATGCCATCAAGTTTACGGAAACAGGCTATGTCACCATCCTGATTCGTCAGGAAGGGGACGCTTATTGGTCTCTTGAGGTGAGTGACACTGGCATTGGCATGACATCGGAAACACAAGCGATTATTTTTGAACCTTTCCGCCAGGCGGACGAAAGCACTTTGCGTAAAGCAGGTGGGGTTGGCTTAGGGCTGGCTATAGTGAAACAACTCGTATTTGCTATGAGTGGTGCAATTGATGTGGAGAGTGAGGTAGAACGCGGCAGCAAATTTACTGTCCTTCTGCCGACCGAACCTTTGTGGTAAAAGGAGCCGGAATAATGGATAACAGACCTGTTGCTTTAATTGTGGAAGATAATGAAGATCAAAACCTGGTTTTTACGATGGCCTTGTACCACGCTGGCTATAAGACCGAATCGTTTCAAGATGGCCTGAAGGCGCAGAAGCGGTTGATGGGAATTCCGCCGGCCGTTGTGGTGCTAGACTTGCATGTGCCCGGCGTCAACGGGGAATCGCTTCTGAGCCAGATTCGGAGCAACCAGCGGTTTATGAACACACGGGTGATATTGGCCACAGCAGATGCTGGCCTGGCGGCGCTCTTACAACCCGAAGCAGACCTGGTTTTATTGAAACCCATTAGTTTTGAACAGTTAAATAGGTTAGCTGTTCGTTTGCTGCATCAACCCCGCTATTCCAATCAGACGGGTGACGATTTTAGCGCAGCCCGGTCAGACTTCGGGCAATAACCAGGCGTTGGATTTCGCTGGTGCCTTCGTAGATTTCGGTGATTTTGGCATCGCGATAGTACCGTTCCAGGGGCATTTCTTTGCTATAACCCATGCCGCCATGAATCTGGATGGCTTCTTTGGCGCAGAAGTTGGCCGTTTCACTGGCAAACAGTTTGGCCATACTGCTTTCCAGTGAGTAGCGCTTGCCGGTAATGGCTGCTTCCTTCTTCGCCAGACATGCCTGGTAAATGAGCAGGCGGCTGGCCTCCACACGGGTTTTCATGTCGGCCAGCTTCTGTTGGATCATCTGGAACTGGCCGATTTTTTGCCCGAATGCCTCGCGCTCCTGCGCATAGGCAATACTGGCTTCCAGGGCGGCTTCGGCAATGCCCTGTGCCTGGGAAGCGATGCCGATGCGCCCGGCGTCCAGCACAGTCATGGCAATTTTGAAGCCTTCGCCTTCTTGTCCCAACCTGTTTTCCACCGGGCATTGGTAGTTGTCGAAGATGATTTCGCTGGTGGCGCTGGCGCGGATGCCCATTTTTGGTTCCGTTTTGCCGCGTTCAAAACCGGGCTGGTTGGTCTCAATGAGGAAGGCCGTGACGCCGCTGGCCCCCTTTTCGGGGTGGGTAGGGGCGAACAGCACGATGACATCGGCGTAGGGGGCAGACGTGACCCAGGATTTACGGCCGTTAATCACATAATGCGTCCCGGCTTCATTTAGCACCGCCCGGCTTTTCATGGTGCCGGCGTCGCTGCCGCTCATCGGTTCCGTCAGGCTGTACGCGCCGATCTTTTCACCGCTGGCCACGGGAACCAGATATTTCTGGCGCTGTTCTTCTGTGCCGTACTTCATCAGGCCATGGCAGTAAAGCGAGTTGTTCACGGACATGATGGTGCCGTGGCTGGCGTCTGCTTTGCAGATTTCGATGAGCGCCAGGGCATAAGCCAGCGTGTCCATGCCAATGCCGCCATACGCTTCCGGCACTTCGATGCCCATAAATCCCAACTGCCCCATTTTGCGCACCGTATCAATGGGGAATTGGGCAGTTTCGTCGTGGTGGGCGGCGATGGGGGCGATTTCCTGTTGGGCGAAGCGGCGCGCTTCTTGTTGAATCATGCGATGTTCTTCGGTGATAAAGTCAAACATAGTGGGAACCTCCAGTTTCGGTAATCGGTGATCAGTAGTCGGTTATCAGTTATCGGTTACAGCCTGCTGGCCGATTATGGTAGAAATGAATGTTTCAAAATCACGAGGGGAAAGTTCAAAACCTTCTAGCCAACGGCGTTGTTCGGCCAGCCATTGTTTGCCGTCTTTACCGGCTAATATGTCGGCAGGGATTTTTTCGGGACGGCTGGGCAGGGACAGGTAACGGCTGCGGGCGTCTGTGGCATAGACATCGGCGGGGTGGATTTCGTGGAAGTGGGCACGGCCGTGCCGTGCCATCAGTTGGTCTGCTTGTTTGGGGGCGATGTAGGTGTAGGTAATCAGTTGATTTTCTCCTTCACGTACCTGCACTGCCAGACAAATCCACTTTTCGGGTACGCGGCGCTCGCGTCCGCCCCGTTTGTACCCCTTGAGCGTGAAACGCCAGTACAGTTGGTTCATGTTGCCGCTCCAATTTAATGTATAAGGCGGCAAATCTATATCTTGCACCAGGATACCTTCTCCATCCAGAGTTAGCAGCCGGCCACTATGCCAGACGCGCTTGAGACCCTGTTCGATGCCCCATACCGCCACCAGCGCCAGCACCAACGAGCCAAAGCAGGCAATAATCGAAGTGAAGTCTACCAACTGGGGTGGTGCAATCTGCGGCCAAAATGTATTGAGCAGTAAAAAAAAGAAGATGACACCGGCGAATAAGGCGATGATGATGACCATGCGTAGCCCACTGTGTTCTTGATCGGCGTGGAGCACAATGGGCGAGGGAGTAATTGTAATCATGCCCCTATTTGTAAACCGCTCTGCCAATTCTGGCAACCCTAACATGCCGGAACTGCAAAAGCTTTGGCATGTTGGGATATTGCATCTTCACCTATCCTCCGCTATACTAACCATTATCAGCTATGCGGGATATTACAACAAAACTTTTATAGGGAGAGAGGGTATGAAAGTCTCCTGTTTGCAAGAGAATCTGGCAAAAGGTTTGAGTATTGTGGGGCGGGCTGTCAGCACCCGGTCTACGCTGCCGGTGTTGGCGAATGTGCTGCTGGAGACGGATAACGGCCGTCTCAAACTCTCGGCGACCAATCTGGAAATTGTGGTCACTTGTTGGATTGGGGCTAAGGTAGAAGAGGATGGGGCGATTACCGTACCGGCGCGGTTGTTGAATGATTTTGTCAGCCAATTGCCGCAAGAACGGGTGGAACTCATGCTCAACGAACGCACCCAAACGTTGCACATTACCTGTGCCCGCAACGAAGCCAATATCAAAGGGATTGACGCGCAGGAGTTCCCGCTGGTGCCGAAGCCGGATCAAAACAATCGCATTCGGGTGGAAACGGCCGTGTTCAAACAAATGATCAACCAGGTTGCCCTGGCCGCCGCCACAGATGATACCCGGCCCACGTTGACCGGCGTTTCCACCACCTTTGATGACAGTCAGGTATTGATGGTCGCCACGGATGGCTTTCGTCTCTCCATGAAGTCGGCGCATATTCCTGGCTCAGTGGATAGGCGCACGGCCGTGCTTGTGCCCGCCCGCGCTCTAAGTGAACTTTATCGCATAGCCAGTGAAGATAGTGAAGCCATCTACATTTCTCTGCCTGAAGGTCGGAACCAGATTATTTTTGATATGGAGAATATCGTACTCGTCTCCCAACTGATTGATGGCAGCTTCCCCGATTACACTCCCATTGTGCCCAAACGCCACAGTACACGCACCGTCATGGGGACGGCCGATTTTCGGAAGGCGTGCAAAACGGCCGAAATTTTCGCCCGTGAATCTAGCCACACCGCGCGTGTGAAGATTGATCCCGGTGACGAAATCACGCCCGGTTTTGCCATCGTTGCCGCCACCAGCACCGAAACCGGTGACAATGTGACCCAGATTGATGCAATGGTCAATGGCGACCCCGTGGAAATTGCCTTCAACGTCAAATACATGACCGACGTTCTGAATGTGATTGATACGCCCCAGGTGGCGCTGGAAACTACCGGCCCGATGGACCCTGGCGTCATTAAGCCGGTGGGTGATACGGATTTCATGCACATTATTATGCCCATGCACTTTGGGCGGTAGAATGGTAATTGAGTAATTCAGTAATTGTGCAATTGCTTGAATTATCCCGTTACACAATTACTCGCTTCCCCATCATGGCCAAACTTCAAGAGGTTGTGGGATTATTTGGTACTGCTGGTGAGTCCACCTGGCGCGATGCGGTGATGGCCCGGCTGGAAACCGCCGGTATTGTTTACTTTAATCCAGTGGTGCCCGAATGGACGCCCGCTCACGCCGAAATTGAATCGAAACACCTGGCTTCAGACCGGGTCATTTTGCTGGTGATCACCGGCGAGAGCGAAAGTTATGGCAGCCTGGCGGAAACGGGGTGGGCGGCTTTATCCGCTGCCAAAAATGGGCAGACGGTGCTACTTGTCATTCAAGATTACCCGGATGGCCCCAGGTCTACCGCTAACCGGGCGCGGGCGCTGGTGCGCGCGCACGCAGAAAAAGCAGGGATGACGGTCTACACTGATATTGACACGGCCGTGACCGCCGCCATCCAAATTTTTAAGACTCTAGGGTTTTCCGAAAACCCTTAGGGTCTTCCCATTACCTCTTGCAACCGGTCCGGTCGGTCGGTAATAATCCCATCCAAGCCCATATCCAGCAGCCGTTCCATTTCTGCTGTCTCGTTAATCGTCCAGGCATGAACGATGATGTTTTGCCGGTGCGCGTTGCTGACAAACCGTTCTGTCAACACGTCCACCTCACCCAAAACGGGCAAATTGGCCGTTGTGGGCACTTGAAACGCCTCCGCCGGTGACGGGTACAACTCGCTCAGGCCAAGCACACTGAGAATCCAAAACGGCCGTATCTCCGATTCTGTCATCGAAGTAGCCACCTCCGGACAGGCAGCCCGGAACGCCGTCAGGGCATTGTCGTGAAAGGAGCCAATTAACACCTTGTTTGTCATATTGTATTGCTGAATAAGCTGACAGAGGGATTGGGCTACGGCCGTGTCATCCGGCTTAATCTCGATATTCATGGGCATATCGGGGAACGTGGTGAACACCTCTTCCAGCGTCGGCAGTGTAATGCCCTGCCCCCGAAACGGATAGGTTTGCCCGTCATCATCTGTCCAGTAATAACCGGCGTCTAATGCTTGAATTTCCGCCAGCGTCATCTCTTTCACCGCGCCACTGCCATCGGTGGTGCGGTCTACGGTGTCATCGTGAATCAGCACAAAGACATGATCAGCCGTCTGGTGGACATCCATTTCCAGCACATCTACGCCCATATCTACGGCGTTTTGAAAGGCAAACATGGTATTGCTGGGCCATAACTGCTCGCCGCCCTGATGGGCGATATTGAGTGGCTGCCCCGGTTCAAATTGGGCAAAAAAGGAATGTGCCGGCACAGGCTCCACTCGTGACCGCAAAATCAGGTACACCACCAGACCAATCACCAGAATCACGCCAACCACAATGCCAATTTTTCGCCACATGCTTCTACCTCCGTATCTGTTCGTGACTTCCATTCATTGTTTGTATTGTATGAAGTTACGGCCGTTTGCCCAAGTAGGGCCAGCCGCCTGTAATCCGTCATCCCAAGTCTGGCGGTTCACGCATCACGCATCACGGATTACGGCTCACGGATTACGGCTCACGGGCACGCCCCCCGGTTGCCCGCCTCGCGTCAATCAGTATAATCCCCCCACGACACTAAACTACGGAGACAGGTATGGCAAAACGAGCAGTATTTCCTTTTACAGCAATCGTCGGGCAAGAACGCATGAAACGAGCGTTGATCTTAAACGCCGTCAGCCCACGTATCGGCGGCGTCCTCATTCGCGGCGAGCGGGGCACGGCTAAATCTACGGCCGCCCGCGCCCTGGCCGCCCTGCTGCCCGACATGGAAGTAGTGGCCGACTGCCGTTTTAGCTGCGATCCCAACCGCCCCGACCAATGGTGTGATGATTGCCGCGTACGCCATGCCGATGGCGTCTTGGCCATCGCCACCCGTCGCACCCCCTTTATTGATCTGCCCGTCAGCGCTACCGAAGATCGGGTGGTGGGCACGCTGGACATTGAACAGGCCATCCAGAAAGGCGAAAAACACTTTGAACCCGGTGTGCTGGCCTCGGCCAATCGCGGCCTGCTCTATGTGGACGAAGTGAATTTATTAGATGACCATGTGGTAGACCTGTTATTGGATTCGGCGGCAATGGGCGTGAACATTGTGGAACGTGAGGGTATCAGCTTTTCCCACCCGGCTCGCTTTATTTTGGTAGGTACGATGAACCCGGAAGAAGGAGATTTACGGCCACAACTATTAGACCGGTTCGCCTTTTCCGTGAACATTACCGGTTTGAAGGATGCCACGCAGCGAGTGCAAATTATGGAGCGCCGTCTGGCGTTTGAGGTAAGCCCGGTGGAGTTTCAGGAAGAATGGGCGTCGTCGGAAAAAACGTTGTCTGAGCGGATCAGCCGGGCGCAGAGCAAGGTGAACCAGGTGCGCTATTCCCGGCGCGATCTGTCCTCCATTGCCGGGCTGACGGCGGCGCTGAATGTGGACGGTCACCGGGCCGATCTGGTGATTTTACGCGGGGCACAGGCTCATGCCGCCTTTCACGGCCGTGACCGCATTACCGATGAAGATATTATCCTCGCCGCCGAACTGGCGCTGCCGCATCGGATTAAGGGGCGCATGTTCCAGGACACGGCCGTGTCTGCCTCTGAATTGGAAGACCGTCTCAGCGAAGTGCAAAGCGACATGGGTGACGGCGACATGGACGGCGAACCCCAGGAACTCCAGCAACAACAAAGTGACGTAAAAAAAAAGCCTTAGACTCTGAAATGGGTGAAGGGGCCGAAACGCAGCAGCAAGCGGAAGCAGGCCCCCAACCCATCCCCCAATCCGCCCAGGACAGCAAATGGTGGGAGGGCGGCCAACAGGTAGCCTCTAAACAAGAATTCCAATCGCGCCGGCTGGATACGCAGCTAGACCGGCTGACGCGCAATCGGGCCGGACGCCGTTCCCAGACCAAAACCGACCGTAAACGCGGCCATTATATTCGCGCCCGCCTGCCGCACGGCAAAGTGCGTGACCTGGCTTTTGATGCCACTATGCGCGCCGCGGCCCCCTACCAGGTGCACCGCGACCGTTCCAAGATGGCACTGGCCCTGAAGAGGCAAGACCTGCGTGAAAAAGTGCGGGTGCGCCGCCAGTCTAACCTCATCCTCTTTGTGGTAGATGCCAGTTGGAGCATGGCCGTCGCCGAGCGCATGGAAGCCACCAAAGGAGCGATCATGTCGCTGCTGACAGATGCCTACCAGCGGCGGGATCGGGTGGGATTGATTGTTTTTAACAAAAACAATGCCAATCTGACACTGCCACCCACCAACTCCGTTTTGTTGGCCAAGAAGGCATTGGTGGATATTGCGGTGGGTGGCAAAACGCCGTTATCGGCCGGGCTGCTGCTGGCTTACGAGGTGTTTCGCAAGGAAGAGTTGGTGCATCCTGATGTGATGCCGATGATGATTTTGCTGACGGATGGAGCCGGGAATGTGAGCATGTCGGACATGCCACCGCAGGTGGAAGCGCACCAGATTGCCGACCACATCCGGGAGATTGGCGTGCGCTCCGTAGTGATCAACATGGAACACGCCGCCTTTGACCAGGGACTGGCGCGCCAGTTGGCCGAACGGCTGGATGGCCCTTGCCATACGCTGGACGATTTGCGCGCCGAGACGCTCTACCGCGCCGTGTTGGACGAACTGGAATAGGATCCGCGAAGGGACGCGAAGGCGCATGAAGACATGCGGGCGCGAAGGAAGAATGAATGGGGCGGTTAACCTTTTTCTGATCGTTGACTGATGGCGGCCTGCAACAACGCTTTTTGCCCTGTACTCAGGTTCAGTGTCAGGAGTTCTGCAATGGGGCAAAACCGGGCGGAGGCTACATACGGATCAGGTACGATGGCTGTTACATCATAACTTGTGGCTACGGCCGTATAGACCACCTGCACAAAATCGGGATAAGGATACGGGTAGCCGTCCGGTTTGGGGCTGAGGTGGTGAAAGTGGATGAATCCGAGGACGGCCGTGTTCCCCACCTGCCACCCCGTTTCTTCTAACAATTCCCGCTGCAAAGCCGTTTCCAGGCTCTCGCCCGGTTCACACCGGCCACCAGGAATGATATACGGTTCGCCATTGTAATCTGTGATGACCATCACCTCTTCCCCCCGAAAAAGTATGGCCCGCACCGAAGACACGACCTCCTCTGGCGGCAGTTGCCCACTAAGATAAGTATGCTCACGAAGGTGCATCTGCCCCCAATCGGGCCATGTTTCAGCTATAGGTTCGTGTCGCTGCAAAAACCTGGTTAAACTCATCTTTGCTTCCTCACGTGCCTGAACCTACAGCCGGAGCAGAGGCCGCCAGCGACGAGCCAGGGCCATGCTGAGCAGGATGAGCAGACCGCCAAGCCACTGCACGGCCGTCAGCCGTTCGTCTAAAAATAGATAAGACCAGATGACGGTCAGCAGCGTTTCTAGAGGGGCTAACAACGATATTTGCCCGCTGCCCAGGCGGCGTACCCCGGCAAAAAGCAGCAGCCGTGCCAGAAAGGTGGAGACCACCGCCAGCGCCAGGATGGATGCCCAACCAGAGGGGCTGGGATTTTGCCACGGCCGTCCCGCCAGCCACCAGGCGAGCAGGCACACGGCCGTGACCCCCATATTCACATACAGCGTCACCGTCCGCGCCCGGACGCCGGGCAAATACCACTGCACCATCACCAGATGCAGCGAAACGGTGATGACCGTGATAAGAACCAGCGCCACGCCCACCATGTCTACATCCCCGCCTGGCCCAATGAGCAGATACACCCCGCCAATCCCTAACGCCATCCGCGCCATATGGCGCTGGGTGATGCGCTCGCCGCGCAGCGTTAACAAACCCAATACCACCAACGGACTGAGGCTAAACAGCATGGAGGCAATGGAAGCATCCAGCCGGGTTAGAGCGGCAAAAAAAGCGATAAACCCAATGCCATTGACGATGCCGGACAGCACGGCGATCAGCCCCAAGCGCCGTTCAATGCGCAATCGGTCAGGCGAAATTACCACAATAAAGCCGACCAGCAATGCCAAAGCAATGACCATCCGGCCAACGAGTACGGCCGTTGGCGCCAACCCCGCCAGAATCGCCCCCCGTGCAATGGGCGGGGCCACACTGAAACAGATCGTGGACACAATGGCGATGATCCAACCAAGTGTGAGGGGGGATACGGCCGTACCAACCCCATACTTTGTCGCCCAATTTTTCATATGTTTGTCCGTATTGGAAATACGTATTCTTCACCTTATAATATCTACTACTTATTGAGAGCGAAAGGAGATGTCCGATGGCTACTACTGAAAAAGTAACCCTGACGCTGCCGAGCGAATTGATGCAAACAATGCGCGATTTTGTGCCTCCGCGTGGCCAAAGTAAATTCGTGGCCGAAGCTATTGAGTATTTCATTGAAGTGAAACAGCGGCAACTTTTACGTGAAGAGCTAATAGTGGGTTATCAGGTTACGGCCGAACAGAGCATAAATATAACAAAAGATTGGGAGTCATTAGACGACGAAGCATGGCTTTTACATGTACCACCTTACGCAGGGGAGGAGCCGGCGCATGGCCCAGCAGATCAAGAGGGGTGATATTTTCTCGGTGGACTTCGAGCCGGTGCGAGGTTCAGAACAAGGCAAAGTTCGCCCGGCTTTGGTCATCCAGAATGACATTGGCAACCAGTTCAGTCCAACGATTATTGTCGCACCGATTGCTTCCGGTGAAGAGGCAAAATTTCGCGTCAATGTCGAAGTGAAAGCGCCTGAAGGCAACCTGACCAACAATTCGCTAATTCTCCTAAACCAGATACGTACCATTGATCGCTCCCGTCTGGGGCGGTATTGGGGTAGTGTAACGCCGCAAACGATGCATAAAGTTGATGAGGCTATCAAAATCAGTCTTGGTCTGATTCGGCTTTAAGCCATCATCTCTACCAGGCGTTCCTCAAGCAAACCGTAGCCAGTGACGCGGATTTCTAACGGCAGCCCTAAATACTCTGAAATTTGCCTGGATTTTGCTGCCAGTTCTGATTCTTCATTTTGTACCAGATAAACCAGCCGTTTGTAGTGGCGAAAATACTCCTCCTTCAATTCTGGGAAACGATCCAGCCCTAACCCCTTCATCACCGTGCCATTAAAGCCGCGCACCAGAAAATCGGTGAGGAAAAATGTACCCGGTTCTTCCTCCATCAAATCGTGGAATAGTTGGCCGCCGTACATTTCGTAGCAGTGTGGGCCGTCTATGCGCTCCAGGCTATGCCGCGCCAGCATCTCATCCAGCGCCCCCCGCGAGCCACAGTCGCCAAACACCACAATCGCCCGGTCAAACCGCGCCTTGATTTCCAGAAACCGTTTTTCTACGTCCGGGGCAATACGTTCGGGGAACATGTGGTCAATGGCCGGAATGCCAAATACCTCGGCATCCCAACCGTGCTTTTGCACGATGTCCAATACTTCCCGCGCCAGTGCGCCGCAGATGATGAGGGCTATAGTCATAAATAGATACGCGGATTTGACGGATGAGACGGATTTTCACGGATGAAAAAATCTGTAATTGTCCGGTTGATCCGCGTGAGTCAGGTGTTTAGTTTTTGTTTCGATTATCTGGTTGAGATGAACGGTGTCATGATCTACCAGGAATTGGACAAGGGCGCGGAGGTTCATGCTGCCTCTGGTGGGGTGAATGCCGGTGCGCTGCCAATCGCCCGCTTTTAATCCTTGCAAATAGACCAACGTCGTCTGCCGCGCCAGCCGGAAATTTGCCAACATTGTGGTTAGCGATTGGTTCAGATCATGCAAAGAAGGGTCGGGATAGATTGGGGAGATAGACGGCCGTTCACCCTCCACCACTAATTTCAGTCGCGCCAATGATAACTTCTCCACCAACGCCAGATGGCATAACAGATCGGCAATGCTCCATTCATCAGAGGTGGGGCGCTGGGTGAGAACGGCGCTATCCAATCCCTTCACCAGCCGTTCTAAATCGGCCGGGGTGGCGGCCAGGGCATCTAGTAATACTTGCCGTTTGCTCATAAGAGATGTTGGACAAGAAGTGCCAGGCACAGGGCGCAAAGCCTGGAAATGACCAATGTGTTGTGCCCTGTGCCTGGCACTTCTAACTATTCGACTGTTGCAAAAACGCGGGCAAAATAGCCTTCCATCAGTTCATTCAACTCCTGGCGTACACCTTCTGACAGGTCAATGCCCGCCAGCCGCTGCGCCAACTGCTGCTTGAACTCCAACTGCATTTGCCGGTAAATCTGGATGCGCTGTGCTTGCGGCGAGCCGGCGCCATGCATGGATTCGGTCAGGTAGCCGACGGCGTTGCGGCCCAACGTCATATTTTCAATCAGGCGCAGGATGCGCAGCCGGTGTTCGGTGGGCACATCGGCCCGCCCTTTCAGGTATTTTTCCAGCAGCGGCCCCAGTTCTTCGTGTCGGAAATCGGCTTCGGAGGGCATTGTTACCATCAGCCCACCGGCAATGTCTTGCGCCAGGCGGCTGATCTCATAAGGGAAGCGGGTGACGTGGTGTTTGCACACATTCGCCAGCATATCGTCGCAAATGTACGCGCCGGACTTGGTGGCGGTGCTTTGGTAGGAGGCGGCAATGCCGGTGGCGTAGATGGTTTCGTTCAGGTGGGTCATCTCTACCAGCTTGTCCCGGATGTGGGAGGCGTGAGCCACGCCGTTGTATTCGGCGGCCGTCGCCGCCGCGCCAATCAGCACATCACCTACGCCGCTCTTGCAGACGTAGCTGCGGCGGTGGTAACAGGTGAAGCGTTCCACCAGCATGGCCGCAAATTCCGTTTCCCCATCCATGAAAATGAGGTCATTGGGGATGAACACGTCGTCAAAGATGATCATTGCTTCCTGCCCGCCATACTGGCTGTTGCCCGTGTCCAGGGTGCCGGGTTCCAGACTGCGTGTATCACAGGATTGACGGCCGTACACATACGTAATGCCCGCCGCCGTCACCGGAATCGCCCCCACGATGGCGTAGTCGCGGTCGGCCTGGCTGAGGCGCATGGTGGGCATGACGATGAGCCAGTGCGAGTTGAGGCAGCCGGTCTGGTGCGCTTTGGCCCCACGAATGAAGACGCCGTCGGCGGTGCGGCGGCTGATGTGAACGTAGAGGTCGGGGTCGGCCTGCTGGTGGGGGGCCAGGCTGCGGTCGCCTTTCACGTCGGTCATGGCCCCGCCGATGACCAGGTTTTGCCGCTGCATCTGTGTCAGGAATGTTTTGAAGCGGGCGTGGTAGATTGTGCCGTGCTGCTCGTCCATTTCGTAGGTGACGGAGTACAGGGAATTGAGAGCATCCATGCCCACGCAGCGTTGGAAACAGGTGCCGGTGAGCTGGCCCAGCCGCCGCTGCATCTTGTTCTGGTGGACGACATCCTCGACGCTGGTGGCAATGTGCAGGAAGCGATTGACGGGTTGGCCGGTGAAGGGGGACACGGCCGTGCCCAATTCCGGCTGCTGGCAGGCGAGATCATACGTCTCCGCCACCGCGTTAATCGAAGGGCGAATCAGGGGATGGTCTACCGGCTCGGCGACCAGCTCGCCAAACAGGTACACCTGCAAGCCCCGCCCGCGCAGGCTGTCAATGTATTCTGCGCCGGTGGTGATGGGGGGTATCTCGTTTGCTTGACTCATGCTCTTCCTCCGTCAGACATTCGATGCAGTGATCAAAGCCTCTATTTCCTGGATGATTTGTGGCAAATTGGGAGTGGTAAAACTCAGCCCAGGAGCAGGAATGCGATTCCGTTTGATGTTTGGTGGTACATGTTTGTGGTGGGGATGGGTGGATGCCAACGTCGGATCATTGGGATGCGGAAAATCATCGTACCAGTACAGGCGCTCGGCATTCCGATAAACTTCATAGCCATATGAAGTGATGCGCTGATCGTCAAAATCGAGTTCCTCACGCATACGCAGGCGGAAGCCATTGGCAAAGAACAGTTCTCCCTCGGCAACGGCCGTGTAAGGGCTATCTGACCACACTGTGATCGTGGAGCGTTCAACAAGTGGCCGATTCTGTAGCTCTGCCACAAGCTGGCTGTATTCTTTGAGGGAACGAAGCGGCTTGCTTGCCATCTAGTAAGCAGGTTGGAAGCGTAGGGATTCTGTAATATCCAGCTCTTTGAGTTGGGCGTCATACTTTTCTTTACGTCGTTGCCAGGTCTCATAAATGCCCTTCCACCGGCTGAAGTCTATGCGCGTTTCGTCGTATTCGTCATACTCCTCAAACTGTCCGCTCATCAGCGCGTTGTAGAAATCCTCACTCAGAATGCCGTACTTTTCCTCGTAAGAAGCCAATCGCCGCTCCAGGATTTTCATTTCAACCACAAGCTCATGTAATTGCATAGTCGTTCCTTATTGCTAATTCTATTCCTAGCAATATAGTTAATAACTTTCTGGTGGACGTTTTATATGCGGTGGTTGACCACCAATTGGGGTAGAAATAATATTTACATAGTTGGGATTGTAATGATAGATCATTCTTCTACATTGATCTAAAAACCTCTCATTGTTGCCATGAGCGAGACGCCACGCTATAGAGATCTGGTTTCTTGTTAAGTGCTGAAAATAGGTAGGATAATTCTTCTTCAACCATTTTTCAGGTTCACTTCTCGCAGGTCGTAATCGTGGCTTGGCAGACTTTGCAATTCTTTCCTTTTTTGCCTCCCATTCCATCTTACTTTGCTTGCTTTGCTTTTGAATTCTCTTTTTCTTTTTCTGATTATTGTTTTTCTTTTGCATACGATCCGCCTTTTGCCATTTTCTAGCACTAGCTATCAGAGCAATTATTTTCGAAGTAGTGAACCCAAGTAGGACTTTCGCTCCGCTCAGGCGGTTTCCGACCGTGCTTGAGTCGCTCGGTCTGGAGACCAGCGACAGCAAGCGAAAGTCCTGCCAAGAATACTTCGGCTATTATCGCATATATCTAGCGGATTTTGGTGGGTAGATAGCTTCTCTTATCAAAAATTTGGCATACCAACAATATATTTGTAATATATCAGACATTATCAACGAAAAGAGGCAAAGGAGCAAAGAGCGCAAAGAGAGACAAAAGCTTTTCATCTTCTTTCTTTACCCCTTCGCATCTTTGCGCCTTTGCGTCAAAAACGATGTCCCTATCTCAACAAGCCTATCAGAGCATTAAACGCAAAATCGTCTACCTGGAACTGGAACCGGGGGCGGTGATTGATGAGGCGGCGCTGCAAGAGGAGTTGCGGCTCGGCCGGACGCCCATCCGGGAGGCGTTGCAGCGGTTGGAGCAGGAGAAGCTGGTGACGATTGTGCCCCGGCGGGGCATGTTTGCCAGTGAGATCAGCGTCACTGACCTGTACCAGATTTTTGAACTGCGGCTGACGGTAGAGGCGTTGGCGGTGCGGCTGGCGGCACGACGGGGGAGCGAAGTCCACTGGCAGCAGATGGCCACCGTCCTTAACTCCATCCCCTGGGATGAGGCCACCGACCAGCAGTTGATCGAGATTGATGAAGCCTGTCACGCCATTATCTATGCCGCTGCCGATAACACCTTTCTGGAAGATATGCTCACCACCTGCTATGCGCTCAGCCTGCGGCTGTGGATGTTTTTTTTGCACCGCATTGGCGATATGCGCACGGCCGTGCAAGAACACCAACAAATCTACCAAGCCCTGCGCGACGGTGACGCCGACGAAGCCGCCCGCCTGATGCAGCAGCACATCCAGAGCTTCCAGGCGGAAATGAGCGCGATTATGATGGGGGAGATTGGAGATTAGGAGATTAAGAGATTGGAATTTGCCCAATCTCTTAATCTCCTAATCTCTCAATCTCTTCCGAAGGAAATTCTCATGATCAGAAGGCGAGAAAGACGAACGAGGGGAGAGGACACGGCCGTACTGCGCGCTATCCAACCCCTCCACCACCTGCCACCCTACAAACTGCTCGGCGAAGAGGGGCTGCAAAAAATCCATGATGCCTCTACGACCATCCTGGCCGAGATTGGTATTGACTTTTACGACGCCGAAGCCCAGGCCGTGTTGCGGGCGAACGGCGTGCGGCTGGAAGGGGACACCGCCTATTTTGACCCGGCGCAGGTGATGGAAACCATCGCCCAGGCGCCTGCCCAATTTACCCAACTGGCCCGCAACCCGGACAACAATGTCCTCATCGGTGGCCAGCATCTCTGTTTTGCGCCCGTTTATGGCCCACCGTTTGTGCACGATTTAGACCGGGGCCGCCGCGAAGCCACCCTGACCGATTTCCAAAACTTCGTCAAACTCACCTACCTCAGCCCCTATCTGCACCACTCCGGCGGCACCATCGTGGAACCCACCGACGAACCGACGCACACCCGCCACCTGAACATGGTCTACAGCCACGTCAAATACAGCGACAAGCCGTTTATGGGTTCCGTCACCTCCCGCGCCAACGCCGAAGACAGTGTGCGCATGGCGGAAATGGTGTTTGGCGCAGAGGAAATTCGGCAGCAGCCCGCCCTGCTCTCCCTCATCAACATCAGCAGCCCGCGCCGCCTGGACGACCGCATGTTGGGTGCGCTCATTGCCTATGCCAGAGCGCGGCAGGCATTGGTCATCACCCCGTTCATCCTCTCCGGGGCGATGGCCCCGGTATCTATTGCCGGCACGGTGGCGCAGTTGAATGCCGAGGCGCTGGCGGGCATTGCCCTGACGCAGATGATCAACCCCGGCACACCCGTCGTTTACGGCGCGTTCCAGACGAACATTGATTTGCAGAGCGGCGCGCCGGTGTTTGGCTCGCCGGAGAGCCAGTTGGCGCTGTATGCCAGCGCGCAGTTGGCGCGGCGGTATAACCTGCCGTTTCGCAGCGGCGGCATGTTTGCCAGCAGCAAAATCCCGGACGCCCAGGCGGCGTATGAATCGGTGCTGGTGATGCTGCCCACCATTCTGGCGCGGGTCAATTTTGTGCTGCACGCCGCCGGTTGGCTGGAAAATGGGCTGACGGCCGGATACGAAAAATTCATCCTGGACTGCCAGCTATTGGGCGGCTTTCACAAATTGGTGCAAGGACTGGACCTGTCTGACGAGGGGCTGGCGCTGGACGCTATTCGGGAAGTGCCGCCGGGCGGTCACCACCTGGGCACGGCTCACACCCTGCGCCATTTCCGCCACGCCTTTTACCGCGCCCCGCTGTTTGACACCAACTCGTTTGAGCAGTGGTTGGAGGAGGGATCGCAGCCGGCCGACCAACGCGCCAACGCCGAATGGAAACGCCTGCTGAAAAACTATGAAGCGCCGGTGTTGGACACGGCCGTTGACGAAGCGTTACTTGAATTTATGGCCAAACGAAAAGTGGAGATCAAGCCGGAGTATTAAAGTGAGCAGTAAGCGGTGAGCAGTAAGCAGTAAAAAGCGCACTTCTCACTGCTCACTGCCTACTGCTAACTGCTTACTTCCTACTCACAACCAGGAGTAAAAATATGAGTAATTTACCAGAAAAAGCAAACGTCGTCGTCATCGGCGGGGGGATTGTGGGGAACAGTGTGGTGTATCACCTGGCGTTGAACGGCTGGCGGGAGATTGTGCAGTTGGACAAAGGGCCGTTCCCAAATCCCGGCGGCTCGACGGGGCATGCATCCAACTTCATTTTCCCGGTGGATCATTCCAAAGAGATGACGATGATTACCCTGGACAGTATGCGCCAGTACCAGGAGTTGGGCGTCTTTACGGAGAGCGGCGGCATTGAACTGGCGCGCACCGAAGAGCGCATGGAGGAACTGCGGCGGCGTATGGCTTCGGCGAAGGCGTGGGGGGTGGAATCGCGCCTGATTACCCCAGAAGAAGTGAAAGAACTCGTGCCCTATGTGGACAAGGACATCATTTTGGGTGGCTTTTACACCCCCAGCGTGGGCACGGTGGATTCGCTGCGGGCGGGCACGTTGATGCGCGAGAAGGGGTTGGCGATGGGGGCGTTGACCGTTGCGCCAGGAGTGGAGGTAACGGGATTAGCGGTCAAAAACGGCCGTATCCACACCGTCCACACCACCCAGGGCAGCATTCAGGCCGAACTGGTCATCATTGCCTGTGGTGTCTGGTCGCCGCGCATCGCCCGCATGGCCGGGGCCACGATCCCACTCACCCCGGCCGTCCACCAGATGATCAGCGTCGGCCCGCATCCCCTGTTTGCGGCGACGGGGCGCGAAATTGCCTACCCCATCATCCGCGACATGGACACCTTTTGCTACGAGCGGCAAAACGGCAGCGATATGGAAGTGGGGTCGTATGCCCATCGCCCCATTTTGATGAACCCAGACGACATTCCTTCCATTGAACAATCGAAACTGTCGCCCACCGAACTGCCCTTTACGCAGGAGGATTTTGAGCCGCAGTTGGAGCAGGCGTTGGAATTGATGCCGGAGATTATTGGCGATGAACGCGCCGGGATTCGCCACGCTATCAATGGGCTGTTGTCGTTGACGCCGGACGGCAATCCGCTGATTGGCGAGACGGAAGTGCGAGGGTTGTGGTCGGTGGCGGCGATCTGGATAAAAGAAGCGCCTGGTTTTGCGCGGGCGGCGGCGGAACTGTTGACACACGGGGCGTCGGAGATTGATATTCATGCGTCGGACGTGGCCCGGTTTTATGAATACGGCCGTACCACCCACCACATCCACGCCCGCACCAGCGAAGCGTATAACAAAACGTATGGTATTGTGCATCCCCGCGAGCAGTGGGCGTCAAATCGCAAAGTGCGCGTCAGCCCATTTTATTTCCGCGAAAAGGGGTTGGGCGCGGTCTTTTTTGAGACGGCCGGTTGGGAACGGCCGCAATGGTACGAGGCGAATGAGAGCTTGCTGGCAGAGTATGGCGGCCGTATCCAGCAACGGCCGCATGAATGGGATGCCCGCTGGTGGTCGCCCATTATCAATGCGGAACACCTGGCGCTGCGTGACCGGGTGGGGCTGGTGGATTTGACGGCGTTTGCCATTTTTGACGTGTCCGGCCTCGGCGCATTGGACTATATCCAGAAGATGACGGTGAATCAGATGGATGTGGCGGTGGGCACGGCCGTGTACACCCCATTGCTCAATCCTCACGGCGGCTTCAAAGCTGACCTGACCATCACGCGCATGGGTGAAACCAGTTTCCGCATTGTGGACGGCGGCGGCGATGGGGCGCGGGATAAAAAGTGGTTTGAACAGCATCTCCCTGACAATGGCTCGGTTGCGTTCACCGACATGACCTCGGCGCTGTGTACTATCGGCCTGTGGGGGCCACATGCCCGCACCGTACTGCAAACCATTACCGGGGATGACATTTCGCACGAAGGATTCCCCTTTAGTACGGCCAAAAATATCCTCATCAATGGCATTCCCGCCTGGGCGCTGCGGATTTCTTATGTGGGTGAATTGGGTTGGGAGATTTACACGGCGATGGAGCATGGGCTGAAGTTGTGGGAGACGCTGTGGGAGGCGGGACGGCCGTATGGCATCGTCCCTGTCGGCATTGGCGTTTACGGCACGTCGGCGCGGCTGGAAAAGGGATACCGGCTGATGGGGCACGAGTTGGAAGGAGAGTATAACCCGGTGGAAGCGGGGCTGGCCCGCCCGAAAGTGAAAAGCGCTGATTTCATTGGCAAGGAAGCCTATCTCCAGGCGCGCGCCGAAGAACCGGCGGCCATTTTGTGTACGCTGACGGTGGAGGATCACACGTCGCAATCGGGGATGAAGCGGTATATGCACGGCCGTGAACCCATCCTCACCCCTTCTGGCAAGAAAATCAAAGACCGCAAAGGCCGCCGCTCCTACGTCACCAGCGCAGGTGCGGGGCCGTCAGTGGGCAAACACCTGCTGATGGCTTACCTGCCACCGGAATACGCCAAAGTGGGCACGAAACTGGCGGTCGAATATATGACCGAACGGTATCCGGTGACGGTAGCGGCCGTGGGCAGTACGCCGTTGTTTGACCCATTGAATGAAAGAATGAAGAAGTAAGCAGTTCAGGGCGCGAAAAACTGCTCACTGTTGACTGCTCACTGCTCACTTCAAACAATTATGAAAATTCTGGTTTGCATTAAGAGAGTCCCGGCAACGGGGGCGCGGATTATATTGACGGCCGATGAGCGGGGGATTGACACGCGCAATTTGGGCTTTGCCATCAGTCCTCATGAGGAGTGTGCAGTGGAGGAGGCGGTACGGCTGGTGGAGGCGCATGGGGGCAGCGTGACAGTGCTGACATTGGGGCCGGCCGAGGCGGCCGAGCAACTGCGGGATGCGCTGGCGGTGGGGGCCGACCGGGCGATTCATTTGCTGACGGACGGCCGTGAATGGGACCCTATGGCGACCGCTAACGCGATTACCGAAGTGGCGCGGGCGGAGCCGTATGACCTGCTGCTGTTTGGTAATGAGGCGGCCGATACGGGCGATTATCAGGTGGGAATACGGGTGGCGGTGGCCTTGGGGTTGCCCTGCGTGACTGGCGTCAAAGGGGTTGAGGTGTGCGGTGAAACGTTGATTGCCAGGCGTGACGTTGGTGGTGGTTGGGAGATGTACGAAGTTTCCTTACCGGCCGTTCTGGCTGTCAAAGAAGGGCTGAATTTGCCCCGTTATCCGTCGGTACCCGGCCGTTTGCGGGCGAAGAAGAAGCCGTTGGAGCAGATTGAACCCACGTGGAACGGCAGTGGATTGGAGATGATCCGGCTGGTGACGCCGCCGGAACAGGGCAAGGTGGTGCAGATTTTGGGGCAGGGCGTTACGGCCGTGCCCCGCATCGTCGAGATATTGCAGGAGTTACGGCTGGTATAACAAAGTGCCAGACACTTCTGAAGTGCCTGGCACTTGAGATTCAAGATGATTCACTTGAGATTCAAGATGATTTTGGGGTTTGTAGAACAGGATGGTGGGAAGGTGAACCCGCACTCGTTGGAGATGTTGACGTTGGCGCGACGGTTGGCAGGGGAAACGGCCGTGCCTCTTCATGCGGTGGTCATTGGCGCGGCGGTGGAGGGGTTGGGGGCGTATGGAGTGACGGCCGTGCATCTGGCCCAACATCCCGATCTGACGGATTATGCTCCGGCAGCCTGGGCAGAATGTATTGTCCAGTTGATTGCGGCGGAAAGGCCAACAGCCGTGCTTGCCGCGGGCACAGAGCGGGGTAATGAGGTACTGGCTTACGTGGGGGCAAAGTTGGGGGCGGCGATGGCGGCAAATGTAACATCAGTCACTCCCGGTGAGAATTATCGCATTACCCGGCTGCGGTGGGGTGGTAGTTTGCTGGAAGAGGCGTGGCTGAAAGGGGAACCGAAGTTGCTGACTGTTGCGCCGTTGAGCATTGCGCCGGAGGTGGTGGGGGATGGGATGGCAAAAGTACGGCCGTTTACGCCCATTTTGACTGATGATGATGTACGGGTAAGGGTGTACGGCGAACCCGAAGCGGCTTCGGGCCGTGAGCAACCCGAAAGTGGCAAAGTGACATTGGCCGATGCCCGTGTGGTCGTTAGCGGCGGGCGCGGCGTGGGCAGTGCGGAGGGGTTTGCCGTGCTGGAAGAACTGGCCGATTTGCTCGGCGGCGCGGTCGGTGGCTCGCGAGTAGCTACCAATTTAGGTTGGCGGCCACACACGGCCCAGGTGGGGCAGACGGGTACGCGGGTGGCCCCTGATTTGTACATCGCCTGCGGCATCAGCGGCGCAATTCAGCATTGGGTCGGCTGCAAAGGCGCTAAACACATCCTGGCTATCAATACCGACCCGGACGCACCCATGATGACCAAAGCCGATTACGCCGTCATTGGCGATTTGCACGAAATCCTGCCTGCACTGATTACGGAGATTAAAATGAAAATGGGACGCGGATGAACGCAGATTTGGCGGATTGACGCGGATTTTATCTCCCTTTCCGCGAAAATCTCCTATATCCGCGTTTATCCGCGTCCTGTTTAACTACCTTGATGTACAAATGATCCGGTTAGGGCATAATTAAGCCAACTTATTGGTGTAGGGCTAGCTGCCCACCAAATTAAAGAGGAGGCTGAAATGAGTAAGAAGAGTTTGCTGTCTATTGGGGCGTTGCTGGTGTTGTTGCTGGCAAGTTGTGGTGGTGGCGGGAGTGGGGAAACGATCACCCTGATTGCCAATCCCTGGCCGGCGTCGGAGCTAAACGTCAACGTCGCCAAGATCATCATCGAGCAGGAATTGGGTAACACGGTAGAAATCGTCGCCCTGGACGAAAATGCACAGTGGGATGCCCTGGCGGCCGGGGACGCCGACGCCAGCCTGGAAGTGTGGCCCTCCGGGCATGGCGAACGCATTGCCCAATACATCGAGGAAGAGGGCGTGGTGGAAAATGGCGGCCCGCTGGGGCCGGTGGGGGAGATTGGCTGGTTTGTGCCCACCTATGTGGTGAATGAAAACCCGGAATTGGCGACCTGGGAAGGGTTTGCTGACCCGGCGCTGGCCGGGCTGTTTGCGACGGCCGAAACCGGCGATTTGGGCCAGTTCACGGCTGGCGACCCCAGTTGGGTGCAATATGATGCCGACATCATCAACAATCTGGGGTTGAGTTTGCAGGTAGTCACGGCTGGCTCCGAGGATTCACTGCTGGCGGCCGTTTCCTCCGCTTATGAACGGCAAGAGCCGGTTCTGTTCTACTTCTATTCACCACATGCCATTTTCAACCGCTTTGACCTGACACAGGTGGAACTGCCCGCGTACAGCGACGAATGCTACGCCGGTGCGGAAAGCGGCGGCGTGGCCTGCGCTTACCCGGAAGACCAGTTATTGAAGATTCTGTCGCCGGAATTGAGCGAGAAAGCGCCGGACGTGTATACCCTGCTCAAGAACATGAATTATGGCAGCGACGCCCAGATTGCCATGTTGGGTTCGCTGGACGAGGGGATGACGGTGGAAGAAGCGGCCCAGGCCTGGGTGGAGGCGAATGAAGCGGTCTGGCAGGGGTGGCTGCCTTGAATCAGTGGGCAGTGGGCAGTAGGCGGTGAGCAGTGGTCTCTGTACTGCTCACTGCTAACCGCTTACTGCTCACTTCTTTGACAAAAAATGGAACCCAAAATCACCTGCACCCACCTCTGGAAAATCTTTGGCCCGGCGCCGGAGCATGTGATTGGGCAGGTCACGGCCGTGTCCACCCGCGCCGACATCCAGGAAAAAACCGGGCACGTGGTGGCCGTGCGTGATGTGTCGTTTGCGGTGGGGGCGGGTGAGATTTTTGTAGTCATGGGACTATCTGGCAGTGGCAAATCTACGCTCATCCGCTGCCTGACGCGCCTGATTGAGCCAACACGGGGAGAGATATGGGTCAACGGCCGTGATGTGACCACCATGAACGAGGACGAACTGCGCCACCTGCGCCGCCACACCATGAGCATGGTTTTCCAACGTTTTGGCCTCTTTCCCCACCGCCGCGTGCTGGACAATGTGGCCTATGGCCTGGAAATCCAGGGATTGCCCCGCCCGGAACGCGAAGCCAAAGCGCGGGACGTGCTGCAAATGGTGGGACTGAAAGGGTGGGAAAACCATTACCCGCACGAACTGAGCGGTGGGATGCAGCAGCGCGTCGGGCTGGCCCGCGCCCTGGCCGTTGACCCGGAAATCCTGCTCTGCGACGAGCCATTTAGCGCCCTTGACCCCCTCATCCGCCGTGAAATGCAGGACGAATTGATCCGCCTGCAACAAACGCTGCACAAAACCATCGTCTTCATCACCCATGACTTTTTAGAGGCGATTAAACTGGGCGACCGCATTGCCATTATGAAGGATGGCGAGATTGTGCAGTTGGGTACGGCCGGCATGATTGTGGCCCACCCGGCCAACAACTATGTGCGCGAATTTACGAAGGATGTGCCCCGCGCTCGTGTGCTGACGGCCGAAACCATCATGCGGCCGCCCACCAACCTGGACGGCAACGAAACCACCTGCCGCGCCGACATGACCCTCGACCGGCTCATCCCGCTGACGGCCAATAATAGTACGGCCGTTGCCGTCCTAGACACGGCCGGGGCCATCATCGGCAAAGTAGACCGCAAAACGCTCATGTTAGCATTAGCGGGGGCAGAATGACATGACCGATATTTACACCTATTCGGAAGCACGACGAAACCTGGCTTCTTTACTGGACAAGGCTGCCCGCGAAGGAGAAATACGGGTGCGGCGAAAAGATGGTCAGATTTTTGTCATCACTCCGGTAACAACGGGCAGTTCGCCATTGGATGTGGAGGGCATTGACCTGGGCCTCAGCAAAGAAGAGATAATCGAGTTCATCCACGAAGGACGCAAATATACAGAATGAGGATCCACAGATTACACAGATGACGCAGATTTCTTAATCTGTGCAATCTGTGTAATCTGTGGATAAAAAATCATATGGAAACGAAACAGGCCGCGCCCAAGACGATAGATGAATACATTGCCCGCTTTCCGCCGGAGGTGCAGGAGATTCTGCAAAAGGTGCGGCTGACGATTCGGGACGCCGCGCCGGAGGCGGAGGAGACGATCAGCTACCAGATGCCCGCCTTCACGCTAAAGGGCAGAGGTCTCGTTTATTTTGGCGCGCACAAAAAACATATCGGCTTTTACCCCACACCCACGGGTATTGAGGAGTTCCAAGAGGAGTTGGCGCTTTACGGCGCGGGCAAAGGCACAGCCCAATTCCCCTTCGACAAACCCATTCCCTACGACCTGATTACCCGAATCGTCCAGTTTAGGGCAAAGGAAAATCTGGCAAAAACGGCCGAAGCCAAAGGGAAAAAGAAGTAGGAAACCCCGACTGTCTTGCACCGATTATGGGATCACTCCCAATAGGGCACCTTCGGGTCTTAGCCAAGGTGGAAGATGCGATAATTTTATATTAGGCTAACCCACACGGATATGAACAGATGAGTCAACTTAGAGATAAACTGCTAAAGTTTACACAAATGCGGTACGAAACGTTACCGCTTTTGTTTGAAATTATGCGAGTTGACGACACCTTGAATATTGGAGAACCTGTCTCGCGGGTCCTAAAGTGCCACCTGCTCTCAGAAGCCTTGTTGGATAAGTTGTTACAATTTGTACTTGAACCTAATGGCGATGCAGTTCTTGCTGCACAACTCAGTTATAGCAAAAAGCTCGATATAGCGTCTCGATGCGTTTTAGTTGAAGGTTACGAATTATTGCCTGATTACGTAATTGGATCGCTCAGAAAACTAAACCGTATTCGTAATCGCTTAGCCCATGAATTAGGCGCGTCTGTAACTCGTGAAGAAGTATTAGACCTATTCATGGGCCTTGATCACCCTATGCCCGACCCAAATAATGCGGATGTTTCCATGCTTGTTTATCACTATACAGCATTTTTATTTGGCAACATGCTCCCAAAGTTTGAGACTGTAGACGAGGAAAATTAAGGTGAATACGAATTTATAATGGGGAGGGCAGATATAGTAATGAGTTCACTTTTGCAAAGTATGGAAACTATTGAAAAGCTATATGAGCCGGGAACCTTATTTTCTGTTTGCCACCAGCGGGCGACACGGCCGTAACCCACAGTTTCGGTGAACAGGCAAAAGCATTACCCGCCCGTACCGAACAGGGAGAGAAATAATGACCCAAATTGTCAATGTACCGCTACCAGAACCCACCTACCGGCGCGTGAAGAAATGGGCCGAATCGCGCCAGCAGGATGTAGGCACGGCCATCGCCGATTATCTAACTCACACCTTGCCTACCGCCGAAGAGCTTGTTGTCCCTCTAACCGAAGCAGACCAACAGGTTGAACAGGAAAAAGCGGCCTACCTCCGTTTGTATCCGCAGTTAAAACACCAATATGCCAGGCAATATGTTGCCATTCACGGTGGTGAACTGGTTGACCACGATACAGACTACGGCGCGCTGTTTGAACGGATTGACGAACGTTATCCCGATACCTTCGTTTGGTTAACCCGCGTGGCTGACGAACCCATCAGAACCTTGAATTTCCGCTACCACCCATTAACAACCGAACCTATCGTAAGGGCGGGACGGCGCGGGATACAACCGGGATGAAACAAAGGGCCGCGTCTCCGCGCCGTCTCGCCCCCGCATTGGCAGACCGGGGCGAGACAGGCGGGAGACAAGGTGTTGGTGAACCCGGCAAGGCATCACCCGCCTGTCCCGCCCCTACGACAATGGATGGAAGAATGTGATTGAGAGATTGGGAGATTAGGAGATTGGGAACGCAGCCAATCTCCCAATCTCGCGGTGTCCCCACCGCCAATCTCTCAATCTCCCAAATAACTATGAGCGCATCAATCGCTATTTCTCGGATTTCGACGCATAAGCGGTGGGTGGGGTTGGGGGTGGCTACGGCCGTACTCACCCTCGCCTTCCTCATTTTTGCCGCCGCCCAGGTGGGCGCGTTCCCGGAGTCGTGGAACATCGGCCTGCATGAGCCGCTGGACGAATTCAAACGGTGGATCGTCGCTAACCGGCGGACGCACCCCATGTTCCTCTACTTCTTCGAGCCGCTCAGCGCCTCCATTGATTGGGGGCTGCGCCGGGTGGAGAATTTCCTGCTCTGGCTGCCCTGGCCGGTGATCGTGGCCGCCATTTTCCTGATCGCCCACAGGGCGGGTGGGCTGCGGCTGGCGCTGGTGGTCTCCGGCTGCACATTGATGATGGGGCTGCTCGGCTTTTGGGACCGCAGTATGCAAACCCTGTCGCTCATGGTCGTCTCTGTCATCATCTCCCTGCAAATTGGCATCCCGCTGGGCATCTGGTCGGCGCAAAATGATCGGGTGGAAAGGGTGTTACGGCCGTTGCTGGACGCCATGCAAACGATGCCCGCCTTCGTCTACCTCATCCCTGTGCTGCTCTTTTTTGGCATTGCCCGTGTGCCCAGCGTCGTCGCCACCGTCATTTACGCCCTGCCGCCGGTTATTCGCCTGACCAACCTGGGCATCCGCCAGGTCTCCGGCGAGACGGTGGAAGCGGCGCGCGCTTTTGGCGCCACCGACCGGCAAATTTTGTTCAAAGTGCGTCTGCCGCTGGCCACCCCGGCGATTATGACCGGCGTCAACCAGACGATTATGATGGCCTTGAGCATCGTGGTTATTGCCGCCCTGATTGGCGGCGGTGGCCTGGGTGAGACAGTGCTGCGTTCGCTGCGCACGTTGAACGTGGGCACGGCCTTTGCCGCCGGGCTGGCGATTGTCTTTATGGCCTTCCTGCTCGACCGGTTGAGCCAATCCTTTGTGCGCACGGAGTGGAGCAGCCGGGGTGATTTTCGCGGCTTCCGGCTGCTGCCGGAGGCGTGGCGGGGCAAACGGGTGGCGGAAGGGGTGGAAACGGCCGTGTCCCACCTCTACAGCGCCGCCGATTACGCCACCCATACCCTCACCCGCCGCAGCGATTTCCTCTCCCGTCGTCCCTTCTTTTTTATGAGCGTGTTGGCGTTGGTCGCCCTGCTGCTGGTGACGATGGCCGCGAGTACGGCCGTGCCCGCTTTCCGCGAATTCCCCGCAGGCTGGCATTTGGGGCTGGCTGCGCCCGTTGACGCCCTGGTGAAATGGGCGCAGGTGAACCTGTACCGCATGGGCGACAGCAATATCGGCACCGGCCCGTTTAGCGATTTCATCACCATTTACCTGCTGGCCCCCCTGCGGCGGCTGCTGGTGGAGCGGTTGACGTGGCCGGTGGTGATGGGGTTGCTGACGGCCGTCGCCTATGCCGTCTCCGGCAAAAAATTGGCGCTATACACCCTGGCAGGTATGTTCCTGGTGGGCTTATTGGGGATGTGGGAACTGGCCATGGACACGCTCAGCCAGGTCATTGTGGCCGTCATCATCTCCGTCCTCATCGGCATTCCACTGGGCATTTGGGCCGCCCGCAATGATCATGCCGACCGAGGCTTGCGAGTGATGAACGACTTTTTACAGACCATCCCCGTGTTTGTCTACCTGGTGCCGGTGGTGATGCTGTTTAATGTGGGGCGTGTGGCCGGGATTCTGGCCTCCGTGTTGTATGCCCTGCCTCCCGTCATTCGCCTCACCAGCCTGGGCATCCGCCGCGTGGAGGCGGAAGTGGTGGAAGCGGCCAATGCCTTTGGTTCCACCGACTGGCAAATCCTGTCCAAAGTGCAGATTCCCCTGGCGCTGCCGGCCATCATGCTCGGCGTCAACCAGACCATTATGATGGTGCTGGCCATGGTCATTTGCGCCGGGCTGGTGGGCGGTGCGGGGTTGGGGCTGGCAGTAGTGACGGGGCTGGCGCAAAACGAACTGGGCCGCAGCATTGAAGCCGGGCTGGCCATCGTTATCCTGGCGGTGATCATTGACCGCATCTCCCAGGCGTGGGCCGCACGGCTGGCGCGAGAGCGGAATTTGGAAGTGTAGCATCCACAGATTACACAGATTTCACAGATAAAAAATCTGCGTAATCTGTGTAATCTGTGGATAAAAAGATCGATCTATGGCGCAATCATTTGAATTTCCAACCAAAATCGTACACGGGCCGGGGGTGTTGGTGGGGCTGGCGGAGGAATTGCGGGCGTTGGGGGTGAAACGGCCGTTGCTTGTCACTGATAAAGGTCTGGTAGCGGCGGGAGTGGTGAATGAAGTTACCAACCAGCTACGACGGGCGGGGCTGGATTATGTGCTGTTTGCCGACGTGGTACCGAATCCGCCGATTGCCCTGGTGGATGGGGGTACGGCCGTGTACCACGAAGCCGACTGTGATGGGCTGATTGGCCTGGGTGGGGGCAGCCCCATGGATGTGGCCAAAGCGATTGGAGTCACGGCCGTGCAGGGTGGTTCCATCCGTGCGTATGAATGGGCCGATCCCAACCCCGTCAGCAAACGCATCCCGCCGCTGGTTGCCATTCCCACGACAGCGGGGACGGGCAGCGAAGTCACGCTCTGGTCCGTCATCACCGACCCGGAGCGCAAAATCAAGTACAACGTGGGCGGTACGCCGCTGATTGGGGCGCATGTGGCCCTTATTGACCCGATGCTGACGCTGGCGCTGCCCGCCCACATCACGGCGGGCACAGGCATGGATGCCCTGGCCCACGCCATCGAATGTTACACCATGGCCTACGCCCAACCTTTCACCGACGCGGTAGCGCTGCTGGCGATGGAGTACGTCGGCCAATACCTGCGCATTGCCTATGCCCAGGGGCAGAACCAGGAAGCGCGTTACAAGATGAGCATGGCGGCGGCGTTAGGTGGCATGGCCTACGGCGTGGCCAGCGCGGGCGCGGCCCACGCCATGAGCCAGACGGCGGGTGGTGTGCGTGATGTGCCGCATGGAGCATTAACCGCGCGGCTGTTGGGGCCGGTGATGGAATACAATTATATAGGTGAACCGCACCGTTTTGCCCGCATTGCTCAGGCGTTGGGCGAAGATATTCGCGGGTTGTCCATCTGGGAAGCGGCGGAGAGGGCGGTCACGGCCGTGTACCGCCTCACCGCCGACGTAGGCATTCCCTCGCTGCCAGAACTGGGCTTTAGCGAGGACGAAATCCCCCTGCTGGCCGAACTGGCCGCCAACGATCCGCAAACCATCGGCAACCCCCGCGACATCAACTACCAGGGTTACGTGCAGGTGTATCAACGCGCCTTTGCGTTAGGGAAATGAGTTTTGACGCAAAGGTGCAAAGGGTGAAAGAGCGCAAAGAAGAAGAGGAAAAGGCTTTCTTTTTTTCTTTGCTCCTTCGCCTCCTTTGCGCTCTTTACGTTAAATTCGATGATCTATGACGACTTATCAGGTTTTGTACTGGCATGATATTCCCATTCAGGTGCGAGCCGGGGGGCGGCGCGACCGGGTAAGCCGGGAACTGCCGCCGCGCTTTCAGGCGGCGATTGACAGCGCGGCTATGGCCGCCGGTCTGACAGGCACGGATGCGTATTTGGATGGTTTTGCATGGAGCGAACCACACGAGCGGGATGGCTCGCCGCAAGAAGTGGTGGCAGCGGTGCTGGTCGAGTTGGATAAGCAGTATGAGACGATTGATTGGCGGGGCACGGCCGTGACCATCCAGCAAAACCCGCCAATTTGACATCCCCTGTACAATCGTGGCATCAGTGAACTTTGTATAGGTTTTGAGGAGTATGAGATGACCGAGGTTGAGCAAATAAAGGTGGCAATCAAAAGGCTTTCGCAAGAAGAGTTGGAAATTTTGCGCCAGTGGTGGGAAGAATACGAAGCCCAACAGTGGGATGAGCAAATCGAGCACGACATTCTTGCCGGTAAATTGGATGCCCTGGCTGATGAAGCAATCAAAGCATTCAGAGAAGGAAATTTCTCCGAATTATGAAGCACTTTGCCAGCCCTGCATTTTGGGAGCATTATCGCCAACTACCGCCTGAGATTCGAGATATAGCTGACAAGAATTTTGAGTTACTGAAAGAAGCCCCAAATCATCCGTCCCTCCATTTCAAGAAAGTTGGGCACTATTGGTCTGCCAGAGTTGGCCGAAAATACCGGGCCCTTGCTGTTGAAGTTCCTGGTGGTATTCTCTGGTTCTGGATAGGCCCTCACAAAGAATACGAGAAACTAATCAAATAGCACCGATGACCGACCAAAACCCCCTTGTCATATTTATGCCTGCCGGGCGGCGTGACCGGGTGATGCCCGGCCAATCGCTGCTGGATGCGGCGCGACAGGTGGGGGTGGAAATTGAGAGCATCTGTGGCGGCCGTTTGACATGTGGTAAGTGTAAGGTGGTGGTGGAAGACGGCCGTTTCGAGAAACACGCCATCACTTCCACCGCCGACCACCTGACGCCGCCGGGTGATGAAGAAGTGGCGCTGCTGGCGCGGATGGGGGTGAATGGCGACGGCCGTCTGGCCTGCGCCGCCTGTGTGACCGGCGACGTGCTGGTCTTTGTGCCTGAAGAGAGCCGGGCACACAAACAGGTCATCCGCAAATCGGCCACGGAACGGGTGATTGAGATTGCCCCGGCCATTCGCCAGGTATATGTTGAAGTGGATGAGGCGGAACTGGGCGAACATCGTGGGGATTGGGGGCGGTTGCAAGAGGCGCTGGCGCATCAATGGGGATTGACTGATTTGGCAATTGATTTATTTGCGCTGCGGAAATTGCAAGAGACATTGCGGGCGGGGAAATGGAAAGTGACCGTTATCCTCTGGCAGGAGCGGGAAGTGATAGATGTGCTGCCTGGTTATCACGAGGGGATTTATGGGCTGGCGGTGGATATTGGCAGCACGACGATTGCCGGGCATTTGTGCGATTTGCGTACCGGGGCCATTTTAGCCACCGAATCCACCATGAACCCGCAGGTGGTGTATGGCGAAGATTTGATGAGCCGCGTCTCCTATGCCATGACGCACAAAGATGGGCTGGAGAAGATGCACACGGCCGTGATTGATACCCTCAACAAAGTGGCGGCGCGGGCAGCCAGGGGGGCCGGTCTACAGAGCCGCGACCTGCACGAGATGGTGGTGGTGGGTAATACCACCATGATGCACATCTTCCTGGGCATCAACCCGAAGGAGCTGGGCGGCGCGCCCTTTGCCCTGGCGAACCGGGAAGCGATGGACGTGAAGGCGCGGGAGTTGGGGCTGCGGCTGCACAAGGCCACCAACGTGCATATCTTGCCCGCCGAGGCCGGGCATGTGGGCGCGGACAATGTGGCCGTGCTGCTGGCCGAGGAGCCATACAATCAGGACGAGATGATGCTGATTGTGGATGTGGGCACGAATGCGGAGATTGTGCTGGGCAACCGGGAACGGCTGTTCAGCGCCTCTAGCCCTACCGGGCCGGCGTTTGAAGGGGCGCAAATCAGCTATGGCATGCGCGCCGCGCCGGGCGCGATTGAGCGGGTGCGCATTGACCCGGAGACAAAGGTTGCCCGCTTTCGCGTGATTGGTGAAGAGCGATGGTCGGATGCGTGGGCGGTTGGAGAGACCGCGTTGGAAGCGCAGGCTACGCATCTGGCGGCGGGCATTTGTGGGTCGGGCATTATTGAAGCGGTAGCAGAATTGTTCGTCGTGGGCGTTTTAACGCCCGACGGCCGTTTCAACCCCGATTTGAC
This sequence comes from Anaerolineae bacterium, assembly GCA_023382655.1. Lineage (GTDB taxonomy): Bacteria > Chloroflexota > Anaerolineae > Promineifilales > Promineifilaceae > CAADGU01. The sequence continues at coordinate 174,842 of JAHDWK010000004.1, forward strand.
CGACCATTCCCGAATGCAATGGCACGGCCGTAAAGGCGCATACACCCTGGCGACGGCTGACCAAACTGCCACCGGCCAACCGATTTTGGTAACGCAGGACGACGTGCGCAACATTCAACTGGCGAAGGCGGCGCTGTATGCGGGCTGCAAATTGCTGATGGCGCGGGCGGGCGTTGAGCAGGTGGATCGCATTTTGCTGGCAGGCGCGTTTGGTAGTTACATTGACCCCCAGTACGCCATGATTTTGGGACTGATTCCTGATTGTGATTTGGCGCGGGTAACGGCCGTGGGCAATGCCGCCGGTGACGGGGCCAGGATTGCCCTGCTGAACCGGGCCAAGCGGATAGAGGCGCAGCGGGTGGCAAAGTGGGTAAAATATCTGGAAACGGCCGTACATCCTGATTTTCAGGATGAATTTGTGGCTGCCTTGCACCTGCCTCACGCCCGTGACCCGTTCCCGCATTTGCAAGAGCTGTTGCCGGTGACGGCCGTGGCCGGGCAACTAGAACGTAAACGCAGAAGACGTTGATTCTTATCAAAGATTGTGCAGATAAAAAATCTGGGTAATCTGCGCAATCTTTGATGATTTATTCTGTGACGAGGTAAACGTATGAGTGACGAAGAAGAGATTATCCTGTCTGAGCTTTCCAGAGAGGAGTTGTATGAGTTGATGCACGAGGATTTGTATGACGGGTATGCGGCTGAGATTGAGGAAGAAGTGCATGAGGCGCTATCCAGAGGTTATACGCCGTATGATATTTTGACCGGGGGGCTGGTGGCGGGCATGGACATCGTAGGCATAGATTTCCGCGACGGTATTTTGTTTGTGCCGGAAGTGCTGATGGCGGCGAAGGCGATGAAGGCGGGCATGGGCATTTTACGGCCGTTGCTGGCCGAAACCGGCGCGCCCCGCATTGGCAAAATGGTCATCGGCACGGTGAAGGGAGACATCCACGACATTGGCAAGAACCTGGTGGGCATGATGATGGAAGGGGCCGGTTTTGAAGTGATTGACCTGGGCATCAATAACTCGGTTGACAAATACCTGGGCGCGATTAAAGAACATGAACCAGACATCCTGGGCATGAGTGCCTTGCTGACCACCACCATGCCCTATATGCGCGTAGTCATTCAGGCGCTCAAGGAAGAAGGCATTCGCCAGGACATCATCGTCCTGGTAGGCGGTGCGCCGCTGAACGAAACGTTTGCCGAAGACATTGAAGCCGACGCCTACTGCCGCGATGCGGCCGTTGCCGTGGAGACGGCGAAGAAGTTTATGCAGATTAGACAGGCGAGTAGACAGTGAGCGGTGGGCAGTGAGCAGTGAGCAGTTATCTCTGCACTGCTTACTGCTCACCGCTTACTGCTCATTTTGGAAAAGAAATGAACGTCTTACAAAAACAACTTACTACACAGAATTACCTCGTTCTGGACGGGGCGATGGGCACGATGTTGTTTGCCATGGGGTTGGAGCAGGGCGGCGCGCCGGAGTTGTGGAATGTGGCGTACCCGGAGCGTATTCAGGAAGTGCATCGGCGCTACATTGAGGCGGGGTCACAGGTGATTTTGACCAATTCGTTTGGCGGCACACGCTACCGGTTGAAACTGCACGATTTACAAGACCGGGTGTATGAATTGAACAAGGCGGCGGCGGAAAACGGCCGTGTCGCTGCCGATACTGCCCTCCATCCTGTTTTGGTAGCCGGTTCGATGGGGCCAACAGGTGAATTGTTGGAACCGTTGGGCACGATGAGCTTTGCTGAGTGTCGGGCGGCGTTTGCTGAGCAAGCGCGGGGGTTAGCCGATGGCGGCGTGGATGTTTTTTGGATTGAGACCATGAGCCATCTGGACGAAGTGCGGGCGGCGGTGGAAGGGGTGCGGTTGGTTTGCTCACATCCTATAGCCGCCACGCTGAGTTTTGATACCAACGGCCGTACCATGATGGGCGTCACGGCCGAACAGGCGATAACGAGGCTGTGCGAGTGGAAGTTGGCGGCGGTGGGGGCCAACTGCGGCAACAACCTGCCGGACACCATGGCCGCCATTGCCGCCATGCGCGCTGTTGACCCAGAGATGCCGTTGATTGCCAAAGCCAACGCCGGGATTCCCCGCTGGGGCAGTGATGGCGCACTGGAATACGATGGAACGCCGGAAGTGATGGCCGGGTATGCTTACCACGTCCACCAGATGGGGGCGCAGTTGGTTGGCGCGTGCTGCGGCAGCGCGCCGGAGACGATCCGGGCGATGGCGGCGGCGCTGCGGGGCGAGATTCCCACTGAGCATTTGGTTATGCCAGAGGGAGGGGGTGGGGGTACGGCCGTGAACGGCCGTGAGCGTGAACGTCGCCGCAAAAGGTGAGCCTACGCCCGTTGTGCCCACAATTGGCGCATCAGTTGAATATGACCGGTATGTTCGGCTGTATGTTCCAACACATGCAGCAGGCACCAACCTGCCGTAAATGTTTTTCCATGATGGGGTTCGGTGGATTCTCGCGCCAGGTCATCCAGGGTAAAATGAGAGAGAACATTCCTGGTATAATCCAGACTCGCATCCAGGCGCGCGCTCAAGTCAGCGGCGGAGAGGTTTTTCACTTCAAACTCGGTGCTGCGAATGCGTCCAGACGGCTCTCCGGCAGCCACGTCTCCTAGCCAGAATCGCTCGGCCCCGGTCAGGTGGGTGATGATCACGGCAACGGAGTTCATCTCTGGCCCTGGCGACCAATCCAGAGCTTCTGGCGGGAAGTCGGCCAATTGCTGATGTAAATCAGAATGTAAAGCGTGCAGGCGTTCAATAAAATCTACATAGAACTGTTCCATAACTGTGTCTCCTGTTGTTAGATGTAGCTGAGTGATTTGGCGGGTATGATAGCGGAGGCGTACACGGTCGTCACCCTAAGTGTGATAATTGGTTGTGCCTGGTCTTGCTCACTGCCGGGCTTGGGGTACACTGATGTGCAAAGGAGAGGCTTTTTATGAGCATTGTTATTGAACGGCCGTATCCCGTTACCGCTACCGTCATCATGCGCAGCAGCCTGTTTGCACTGGCGAACATGGGCGCGAAGTTGCAAGCGTACAATGAGGAGAGCGGCGTGATTGTGGCCACGGTGACGCGCCGGATGGGGCTGCAAAAAGAGGAGATGGCGGTGCGGGTACGGCCGTTTGCCGATACCTGCCAGTTGGAAGTGGAAGCGCCTGACCCCGGACGCGCCCATGAATTTCTGAATCTGGTGAGCAATTATGTGCGTGATGGTTCTAAAGTTCATGCCAATGCCACCATGCAGTGGATTGACATGCAGCGGCAGGCAGAGGGACAGGCGCGCCGCAGCCAGTTGATTAACAAAGCGAAGAATTTGCTGCCGGGTAGCAGTACGAATACAGGCACAGCCGTCATCCCCGCCGGGGAAACGGATAGCAGCGCTCTGGTAACGGCCGAAGAAGCCAATGCCCTGGCGCGAATGCCCATCCCCGACAATCCCGGTGTGCTGGTGAAAAATCCACAGGATCGCATGGTGGAGATCAAAATTGATCCGGCGGTTTTTACCGACCGCACCGCTTATTTGCAGGTGTGTGAGGGTTGTCAGGCGACCATCTTGAAGGGGAGTTTGTATTGTGGGAATTGTGGACGGCCGTTGACGTTGGAAGCGGTGCAGCCGGAACTGCGCACGGGGGCCAGCCAGGCGGCCGGTTCCAGCCTGACGTATGGGTTGGTGGCTGTGGCTCTGAGCCTAGTTCCCTTCCTGGTATTGGTGCTGCCGGTGCTGCTGGACGAGAGTTCGCTCTCCTTTCTGGAAAAACTGGCTGCCTGGGTGACGCCGCTCAAAATTGGCCTTAGCACTATCGTGGGTATTGCCCCGGCCATTTTCCTGGGCATTCAGGCCATTTCGCGGGCGCGGCAGGCGGCCTGGTATATGAATTTGCGGGCGGCGGTGGATGCTGGCGGGCGCACCCGTGCCAGTCTGGGCAGCGCGTTTGGCTGGTTAGCCATTTACGCCAACATTGCCTGGATTTTGCTGATTGTGCTTACGGCCGTGACCGGAGGATAGTGCTGATGCATGTGATCTTTCGCCCGGCGCGGCCTGAGGATGTGGACACGGAACGGCCGTTGCCATGACTCATGTTGGCGCCCACACCTTTTCTCCATTGAGAATACGCTGGATATGTTCGCCAAAAAGGGGGCCGTTGATCGGCTTGCCTAAGAAACCATTAAAACCGGCTTCACGGGCGCGTTCCACATCTTCGCGCATCACGTTAGCCGTCACCGCTACCACGGGAATGGCCGCTAACGCGGCATCCTGGCGCATTTCAGCCAAAATGGTGTACCCATCTTTCCCCGGCAATTGCAAATCCAGCAAAACCAGGTCAATACCTTCTGGCAGCCGCGATTGGAGAAAAGGGAGAGGGTCTTCTGGCAGCATAAAAATGTTGTCACCCGCCACCCCTTCTACTTGCAGCAATTTCCGCGTGACCATACGGTTATTCTCATCATCTTCCACAATCAGGACTCGGAGGTCAGCCAGCGATGGATTGTTCATAATGCCGTAGTATAGCCACACGGCCAAAAAAGTGTTAATCCGCGTGGCGGCACTGTCAACCCATTTCTCCATGAGTGATAGTTGTAGAGAGGCGATATTCTGATAATCTAGGCAATAAAGTAAATTTATATGGTTCGTAGTAGCGGCTTTAGCCATTCAACAGGCACCTACTACAAACATCATGTGAGCGTCAGAAATTTTTATGATTACACCAGCGGGAAAAGAGTGTCGTTTTTATTATCAAGATTTTCATCGGGGGCATTCGCTGCAAGAATGCCGCCTGGTGCAGGTTAACCCTAAGTCGAAACCCTGGAAACCCACTGATTGCCAGCAATGCCCGGTTCCCGAAATTTTGTTGGCAAACAGCAGTCCTAATCTGGTTTTAGAGGGGGGGATTAAGGTGGGGATCATGGGCATGAACCGGCGGATGGAAGTGAGCGCATTTTGCAGCAAACATCTGGTAGATGTGCCGGAACCGCAGGTGGGCTGTCGCCAGTGTACCCTGGAAAAACCGGGGCTGCGGGAGTTGTTTGGCGAGGGATAGGGCCGGTGATCGGAGGTCCGAAGTCGGACGTCGGGCCTCGGACTTCGAGGATCGGGCATCGGCAAAGGGGAGAACTCAATGATGATTGAAGCTGTTTTGTTTGATTTGGATGATACATTGCTGGGGAATCATGTAGATACGTTTGTACCCCGTTATTTCAAGCTGTTGGGGGCATATGCGGCGGAGTTGCTGCCGGCCGACCAGTTTATCCAAACGTTGCTGGCCTGTACAGAGCTTACCATTCAGAATGTGGATGAGGCCAGGACGAATTATGAGGTCTTTTGGCAAGCGTTTACAGCGCGGACGGGATTGAGCACGGCCGTTGCCGAGCCATTCTTTGCCCGGTTTTATGAAGAGGTTTTTCCGCAGTTGCAGACGGTGACGGTGGTACGGCCGTTGGCTCGCCCGCTGGTGCAAGCCTGTCTGGATGCCGGGTTAAAAGTGGTAATCGCCACCAACCCCCTTTTCCCCCGTGCAGCTATCGAGCAGCGATTGGCCTGGGCCGGTGTACCGGTGTCTGAATTTGACTACGCTCTGGTCACCACATTGGAAAACATGCACGCTACTAAACCACACAGCGTGTATTACGCAGAAATTTTGCGGCACATTGCTTGTGCGCCAGGTAAGGCGCTGATGGTGGGGGATAGCTGGACGAATGACATCGTGCCCGCTGCGGCGCTGGGCATGCACACGTTTTGGACGCCGCCTGTGGCCGAACCGCCACCTGATCTGGCCTTGTTAACGGGAAGAGGGTCACTGGATGATTTGTATCGGCGTGTGCAAAAGGGGTGGTTGTCTGCTCCCCTGCCAGAGCCGTAAAGGGGGTTCACTGGTTTTGGCTACTGGTTCCTATTCATTTCGGCATATAGCTTGTGCAGATTGGCGTAATGCAGGTCGGCCACCAACCCATTGAGGGAGGTGCGGGATTTGCCGCAGCTTTCGATGTCAATCTTTTGCAGCGAATCGGCCGAGTTGCCATTAGAGACGATGTGGGTCACGGCCGTGTGGATATTCTGCAAATAGCTCAAATCACTCTGGATCACACCTTCGATCTCCCCTCGGAGCACCACCTCGCCATGCCCCTGTACAATCGCCTCCGGTTCTAGCGCCAATATGCCTTCAAGTGAATGCACCAGATCATCATGGCTGCCGTCAAAAATAGTGGGCACAGGCATTAAATTATCAGAGGCAAATAGCACCTGGTTGTTGGTCACATAAACTGACAGTAAATCGGGGCTGTGGCCCGGCGTGTGGCGCAGTTCAATCGTCTTCCCACCCAGATGAAGTTGTAAAAGCCCTTCGCCCAAAACCAGATCAGGCAGCACAATTTCCACCTCGGCCAATTCGGGTGCATCCTGTTTTGCCTGCGCCAGTCCTGCCCGCCCCACGGTATGTAGCAGTTCCCGGCACTGCACATGGCTGATTACTTGCGCATGGGGGAACAAATAAGTGCCCTGGCTGTGATCGGCATGGTAGTGGGTGTTAATGATATACCGCACCGGTATTTTTAGCCGTTCTTCCAGAAAGTATTGAATTGCTTTGGTTTCTTCGGGGAAATAAAGCGTGTCTACCAGGATAGCGCCATCTTTGGTCAGAATGGCTCCTGCCGTCACCTGGGCATATAACCGACTCGTAAAGACGTAAATGTCGTCAGCAATGCGCTCACGAACCATATACTCAACACGTCCTCTTCAACAAAGGGACCCCGCCATGCCGTGTGAACCTCAGAGTTTGAACCTGCAAATGCAGGTGGGAATTTTGTCGCGAGACTCTGCCTCACCGGTCAATGGGCAGTTCCCTGCCCATTGTTACAAGCTACTACATCCCCTCGGCGTATTGGCAATTCCCTAAAGTCAAGTGTTGGCTCAACCGTTTTGGTTCATCACCTACACAGCAGGGCAGGCAAATACTAGCACAAGCCTCTGTACCGGGCAACCTTGTGCCATCCTTCACAAAATGACTGATGGGCAAACTATAGTTGCCACAGGGAGGCGGTTACTGACCCTACGCAGATCGCTGTTAGTAGAACCAGGAGGTAAACATTGGAAGCCATAAACATGGCGCGGGCGTGAGCAGGGGATGGATCCTGGATGAGTTGAACATTGCGCCAGAAGAGCACGGCCGTCACCCACAAAGCTGGCAGTAAATAGACAATACCCAATGTGGGCAGCAGCGCCAGCAGTAGCCCGCCCAGACAGGTGGGAAAAGTGTGCAGCATCACCCACCAGGCGGCGCGGCGCGGTGTGGTATGCACGGGGAGCATAGGCACATCAGAGCGGGCATATTCGTCCCGGTAAAGCAGGGCCAGGCTCCAAAAGTGGAAGGGCGTCCATAAGAAGAGGATGAGGGCCAACAGTAACGCGCCAGGGGCGTTCCAATTGCCGGTGGCGGCGCTGCCCGTTAACACAGCGGCGCTGCCCGCTGCCCCGCCAATGACAATGTTGAGCAGGGTACGTGGCTTCAGCCAGATGGTATAGATGCCCACATAAATGAAGGCGCCCAAGAGGAGGAAAGTAGTCATGGCCGGGTTAGTGGGTAAGACCAGCAGCGAGGGGATGAGGATGAGGGCTATGCCCACTACCGGCACCCACTGGGGGTTTTCGATATCACCATTGACCAACGGCCGTTGCCGCGTGCGACCCATCTGGCTATCACTGTAGCGTTCCCAATACTGATTAATGGCCGATGATCCGGCTGCGGCCATGCCCCCGGCTAACCAGACGAGTAGGAGAGTTGTCACTCCGGGCCAGCCGCCGGCGGCGATGAATGCCCCCGCCGAAGCTGCCATGAGCAGCAGAAAAACGATACGCAGCTTGAACAGCACCACCATGAGGCGTGCCCACTCTCGCCAGCCCTTGCGCATCGCCAGAGAGTTTGAATTGGCTGAAAAGGACAAGGGAGTATTTTGTTTTTTCTGTTCAGGCCTGAATAGAGCCATGAGCGCCTCAATACAACTTTGTTTATTTCGGGTTGCGATTACTTGCTGGAAATTGTAACAAGATTCACAAACGAGGCAAAGCAGAATGAAGTTTTGGCGATGGGGAGATGAGCCATCTCCTGATTTCCTAATCTCTGCTGGTCAATAATTGCGCCGCTGCCGAGTCTACCAGCCAGGTAACACGGCCGTCACGCGGCGCAATGCGCTGTGCCGGCCACAGTTCCGGATTGGGTACGCCAGAGAGAACCTCGTAAAGGGCTTTGGCCTTATTTGCCCCCGTGACCAGGAAGAGAACCTGGTGGGCGTCGTTCATGAGTTGGGGGGTGAAGGTGATGCGCTGGGCGGGACGGCCGTCATATTGCGCCGTCACTGCCATTACCGGATTGCTTAGCTCTTCCGAGGGAATGGGGCCGGGAAAGAGGGAAGCGGTGTGCCCATCGTGCCCCATGCCTAACAAGATGAGGTCAAAGAGCGGCCAGGGTGCGCCGAGTTGGGCCAATTGGGCGGTGTAATCGGCAACGGCCGTGACCCCATCCCCTTCTCCCAACGCCCGATGCACATGGGCCGGCGGGATGGGTACACAGTCAAGCAGTAAACGGGCCGTCATCCCATAACTGCTTTCTGCGTGGTCTGGGGGCACCAACCGTTCGTCGCCCCAAAACACGTGAGTTTTGTCCCAGGGTATTTGCTTGGAAAAGGGTGGCTGGCTGAGCAATCGGTAGAGTGGTTGGGGTGTGCCCCCGCCGGAGAGCGCGACAATGAAACGGCCGTGACGCGCTACCGCGGCCTGGCTCGCCTGCACAAACAACCCGGTGGCCGTCTGATATAACTCGTCTATCTGGGGGAAAACAAGAAGTTGTCGGATGGTGAGCCTCGTAAATGAGACTGGAAGCCGCCTCCAATCTCCAGTCTCTAATCTCCAATCTCCCGGCGCACCATCTCCAACCCAAAATACGCCGCCCCATGCAGCCCGGCCAGCGGGTCTTTGATAATGTGGACGGGCATCCGGCTCACCATTTCCGAAAAGCGCCCTTTGAGTGAGTAACGGTGCATAAAATCGCCATCGGTCAACTGGGGCACAATGCGCGGGGGGATACCACCACCCAGGTAAATGCCGCCGGTTGCCAGCAGCCGGATGGCGTTATTGCTGGTCTCATTAGCCAGGATGTCAATAAACAAGTCTAGTGTGGCGATACAAATGTCGGCCTCGCCGGCCTGGGCGGCATTCACAATCACCGGCGTCCAATTTTCAGTAGTCGCCAGTTGCTCTTTGAGGTGTGGTGGCTCGGCAAAACGGCCGCTGTCGCGCAAAAAGGCATACAGATTGGGGATGCCGCTGCCGGAGCAAACCCGTTCAAAACTCACATGGTCAAAACGTGATTCCAGATAAGCCAGCAGTTCCCGCTGCACGGCGTTCACCGGCGAGAAGGTGGCGTGGCCGCCTTCAGAAGGAAAAGCACGATACTGTTGCCCATCGTGGATGAGAAAGGCTTCACCCAGGCCGGTACCGGGGGCGATGACGGCAATGGGGCCGGTGGGGTGGCGCTGTCCTTCGTTGACGGTAATCAGTTCATCGCTAGTCAGGTAAGGGACGGCGTTGGCGATGGATTCCAGGTCATTCAGCAGATAGACATTGGGCGTGCCGAGGGTTTGTTGCAACACGGCCGTGTCAATGACCCAGGGGAGATTGGTGACTTGGGCACGGCCGTCAATCACCGGTCCCGCTACGCCAAAACTGGCTGCCACCGGCTGTACCCCTGTCCTGGCAATGAAATCAACCACCACCGCTTCCAACGAGTTATACCCGTCGCTTGGATAAATATGGCTGTGGCCTGGCTGTGCCAGGTGCGCGCCTGGTTCAGCCAATGGGAATAACGCCAGGATTGTCTTGGTACCGCCAATATCACCAGCTAAAAACATAAACAACCTCTATCAGGGCAGTGCCAGGCAAGGGGCCGTTCTACTCGGGCTAACCGGAGTAGTTTTACCCCTTGCCTGGCACTTGTTGTCAACATCAGGTTTAGGATTCTACCCGAACCCCGCGCCAAAACGCAACGCGGTCTTTAATGTTAGCTGCCGCCGCTTTGGGTTCCACATAATACCAGGCGCCCCCCTTATTGATCTGGCCGTCTACCACAATATCATAGTAGCTGGCGATCCCCTTCCAGGGGCAAACAGTGTGATCCTGACTTTTCCGGAAGTATTCCCAGTTGACACTGTCTGGTGGGAAGTAATGATTTCCTTCCACCATAACAGTCTGTGTGCTTTCTGCCAGGACAACGTTATTCCATATAGCTCGAGCCATCAATTAAACTCCTTCTGTCGTTTGTAGGGGGCGATTGATTAGTCGCGATTTGGCGGATTACCTCTCCGCGCTGTCTGCATTTTCGGTATGGACAATTTTGAGCAAAATTTCAAACTCTTCGCGGCAGTCAGGGCACATGTCCATGTGATTTTTAACCAGCGGCATCAACTGTCTGGCTTGCTCATCAGAGGCGACAAGTTCGGTGTATTGATCCATCATGGCATACGCTTCGGCGCAAGTGCAGGCGCCTTCCACGGTCATGCTCAGACAGTGCATCAGTTTGATCATGGCGGCGTCATCCAGATGCAGCACTGCTGCCGGGTCGTTCTGGCGCGTTTCTGCATCACGCTGACCAGGACGGTGAGCGCGTTTGCCCTTTTTATGATTCGCCAATATGCGTTTGAGATTAGCTTGCCAGTTTGTCATTTCTGCCTGCTTGGATGGTCTTGCCGGGCGGCATCTTACCCGCCCCCGTCCATTGTCTCACTCCACCCATCATTCAAAGGCTTCCAAAATATCGGCCGGTGACAGCCCTTCTTTGTCCAGTGCCTTTTTCAGGCGCACACGGGCGTCATGGAGTAGTTTATAGAGAGCGTTGGGTTTCATCTCCATTTGCCGGGCCACTTCTTCAGTAGAGTCACCTTTGATGACGGAGGCGATGAGGGCGGTGCGCTGTTTTTCCGTCAGGTCTTGCATGATCAGCCGCTCAACTCTGGTTAATAGCTCGGTGCGTTCGGTGGCGCTTTCGGGGGTGGGGGACTGGTCGGCCAGAAAACCAGGCGTAAAGTCACCGCTGTCAGATTCAGTCAGGCTGTCCAGGGAGTTATCCTGCCACCGTTTGCGGCGGAGTTCGGTAAGAGCAATGGAAACGGCGATCTTGTGCGCCCAGGTGGTGAACTGGCTGAGACCGGCGAAAGTCTCTTTTTTCTCCAGGATTTTGATGATCGCTTCCTGGGTGAAATCTTCGGCCTGGGTGTCGAATTCGGGGGCGGCAGTCTGCACCTGCCCCAATAAGCCGCGTCGTAGACCGTTGACGAGGATGTGGTGTAAGTCGGCCAGGGCGTTCTGATGGTTAGGGTGGCCGGGTTCAAGTTCGGCTAACCATTCGTCGTTGGTTCGTTTAGACACGGCCGTGATTATACCAACCTTTTTCATAAACCGGGTTTTTCCAAAAACCCGGTTTCTACAAGTCAACGGTCAACAATTTCAGGGGGGTGCTAAGGAAGGCGGTGGTGTAGCGGTTAGTCACGGCCGTAGCCTCAAACTGTGGCCAGTGGCTCACATTGGGCAAAATACGCAGGTCGGCCTCTTCCCATTCCGAGGCCATCAGGCTGGCGTCACGCAAGGGCACGGTATTATCTTCCATGCCCCAAATAACCAATGACGGTTTGTCTATCGGTTTGAGTTGGCCGGCCAGGTTGTTGTTGCGCATGGCCCAGAAACATTCGGCGCGCACGTGGCCTTGACCAGGGCGACGCACGTCAGAGCGCAGGCGGGCGTAGTCGGCGTCGGAGATGCCGCTGTTTTGGGAAAAGGCGGCGGGGCGCATCAACTGGTCTATGAAGCCCAAAATGTAAGGGTCTATGATGCTGCCAATTTTGTTGAGCAGGCGATATTTCTCCACAAATGTAACCGGGGAGACAAAAAGGTTGATGAACAGGGAGAGTTTGCCGGTGATGGTGGGGCACAGCAGCACCATGCGCTCCACCACATCCGGGTGGCGCAAAGCCATTGTCAGGCTGATCATACCGCCCATGCTGTGGCCGAGGAGAACGGCAGGCTGCTCGGTCTGGCTGCGAATGAGGCCGGCGAGAACGTCGGCATACGCGGGGATGGTGGTTTGGTGGGGCAGGCGGGGTGAACGGCCGTATCCCGGCAAATCTGCCGCCAGAATGCGATACTTCCGCGCCAGCGGCGCAAACAGGGGTGACATGGCATACCAGGAACTAGACCAGCCATGAATGAGCAGAGCCAACGGCCGTTTCGGATTTCCCGCTTCTTTGGCAAAAATGGTCTGCCCATTCACGTCAAATGGCCGTAGCCCATCGTCCATGTTTACCTCTTGGCCGTTTCTATCTCCAACCCTTGCTGCCGGAATTCGGCGCGCACCGGTTCTGGCAAATGAGCGCGCAGGAATTCGGCGCGGGCGACGACCGTCTGTAACCAGTGGTCGCGGGGGAGGAATTGGGTGATTTCGACGGCCGTTAGCCAGCGCCACTCACTGTGTTCCACACTGATCACAATGGCGTCTGGGTCAGCCAGCGTACAACCACAGACCACACCCAACAACTCGTTTTCCGGGGTAGGTGTGCCCCGATAAAAGTGGGTGGCGCCGATAAAAAACTCCATCTGGGCCACGCCGCCTACCTCTTCCTGCACCTCGCGCAAAAAGGCATCAGTGAAACTTTCGCCCTGGTCTACCCGACCGGTGACACATTCCCAACTGCCCGCACCAAAGTCTTTGCTCTCCGCCCGGCGCAACAGCAGGTATTGGTCATTGACCGGGTTCCAGATGAGGGCGGCGATGCCCCCTAAAAAATGCCCTGGTTGCATGATGAACCTGTGTAGAGATTAGGAGATTGGGAGATTGAGAGATTCGTAAATCCCCTAATCTCCCAATCTCTCAATCTCCCGTTTTATAACCGCCAAAGATGGCATGACCGGCGCGCAGCCAGTACACGTCCACGGCCGTGAATCCCGCCGCTTCCAACCAATTCAACTGGTCTAACAAACGGGACGGTTTGTCAAAATCCGGGTCGGAGTGACGAAATAGGTTCCATTCTAATCGCTCAAATTCAGCGAAGCGATCCGTGTTGCCGTCCAACTGCTGCGTCTGTTCTCTGACTGCCTCGTCCCAGGCATCGGCCGCCAGGGTGTTAGCCCAGCTATTCGCCGGTGCAATCAAGTCGGCGATGATAAACGCGCCGCCGGGCGCCAGAATGGCGTGCATGTCTCGGAACAACTGCTGCTTTTCCGGCCCATCCAGATGATGCACGGTCAGTGAAGTGACGATGGCCTGCGGTATAAAATCTGGCCGACGCCAGGCATGTTCGCGCAGGTCAAAATAATGGGAGTGGAAACGGCCGTCAAAACGCGCCAATTTGGTCACGGCCGTTTGCCGCATCTGGGGTGAAATGTCATAACCATGGACGACGGCCGTGTCAAACCGTGCCAGAATCGCCTCGGCCAACAACCCCTCGCCATGCGACAATTCCATCACCACGAACGGCCCGTCTGGCGGTGGAATCAGGCGGCAAATGGTCTCCATTTGTTGAGCACGATCCGGTACAAAGTAACGGCCGTAATCAATAAACGTCGTCGAAGCCTCTTCACTCCAGGTTGGTTTTTCATCCATCGTTCAATTACCCCATTACTTAATTACCCAATTACACACTCCCCGCTTCCCCCGCCATCATTACCTCTCTGGCGCTGATCGAGCGCATGAGAATACCAAAAACAGCCAGCGAAGCCACCAGGCAGGTAAAAATGATCGTCATCGTTGCCAACGGGCCTACGGCTTCAAACCGCTGGCCGATGAACCAGGGAATGCTCATACCGCCCAGACTGGCGCCCACGAAGAAGTAGCTGGTGGTTTTACCGCTGACGTGCAAATGCCGTTCGGCCAGCGAAAGGGTGGTGGGGAAAACCGAGGCCATAGACAGCCCCAAACCGATGGTGCCCAGCCACACGGCCGTAACCGATTGCGACCACACCACAATAACCCCCACACTCGCCAGACAGCCGATCAAATCCGCAAAAATGACGGTGCGGTTGCGGTAACGGGTAGCAATGGGAATGGAAAGCAGCCGCCCGGCGGTTAATGATCCCCAAAACACGGATGTTAAAATGGCGGCGGTGGCTTCGCTGGTCAAACCTAACGTGGTGGCATAGGTGAAAATCCAGCCACCGTAGGCCACTTCCGACCCGGCATATAGAAAGAAGAAAATGGCGATCAGGAGAACCAATGACCAATTGGTCTGCCCACGGGGATCACTGGCGATGATGGGCGGCGCTGTGGGGCTGGGCTGCCGGGCAATAAACAGCGCCGGCAGCAAGATGAGCAGCCCCAGCGCCCAAAATGCCCACTCAATACCCCCGCTGACGCTGATGGCCCAGGCCACAATAACCGGTGAGATAAACGCGCCGACGCCAAAGAAGAAGTGCAACCCATTCATGTAAGGGGCTACCTTATGCTGGTGCAGCCAGACGATGAGCGTATTACCACCTACATCCACGCCCGGCTCAAACAGGCCCAACATAAACATGAGCGCGACCAACAACGGTAGCGCGGGCACAAATGGCACCAACGCCATAGACAGCGCCATCATCACCAGCGCCAGCGCCATCAGGCGATGGCCGGTTACGCGGTCATACAATCGCCCCGCCAGTAATGCCCCCACCAAAAAGCCAAACCCCCGCGCCGTAAAAAGAATGCTGATCGCTTTGAGCGAGACGCTGGTCTGGTTTGCCAATCCGGGCAGCGTTGGCCCCAGGGCCGAAACCGCCAGCCCCAGGGCAATGAAGGCGGCATAATAACCGCCGGTAATTTTTAGACTTTTGTTCATGGTTTTTCCTGAATCAGGTGTACATCGCGTTGGGGGAAGGGAATGGTAATGCCCGTCTCATCAAAACGCTCTTTGATGCGTTCGCGTAAATCGAACTGCATATTCCAGTAATCTGCTAGTTTGACAAACGGCCGTACTCCCACATCAATCCCGTCCGCGCCAAAATCCAATATCACCACCGACGGCGGTGGATCGGGTAGTACTCGTTCATCAGCCGCCAGAATATCCAGCAAAATTTGTTTCACCTGCCGCAGATCATCGCCATAACTTACCTGCACATTCACGTCCGCCCGCAGCGTGCCCAGGCGGGAGTAATTGATGATGTTGCTGTCCTGAATTTTGCCGTTGGGGGCCGTAACCAGCTTGTTGTCAAAGGTCATAATGACGGTGTGAAAGATTTGAATTTCTTTGATAATGCCCATTACGCCCGCTGTCTGTACGATGTCCCCCACTTTGTATGGCTGGAAAAGCAAAAACATCACCGTTGCTGCCAGATTGGACAACGATTCTTGCAATGCGATGCCCAAAATAACCACCACGATGCCAACCGCCAACACGATAGAGGTAATGGGAATGCCCATTAAAACCAAGGCCAGCATCACCGCCAGCAGCAAGATACCGTAGTAGGTCACGGCCGTGAACAACGACACCAGCGAATCCGTCAGCCCGGCCTGGTGTAATGCCTTTTTTACCAGCTCCCGCACGATTCTTGCCAGACGTCGCCCTAATAACAAAACAATTATCGCCCCGGCCAACCGCAGCGCCCAGGCAATTAAGGGGAGTTCAGTTGCTAATTCCATTGTGCAAACCTCATTTGAAGTACAAAAAAACCCCCCGGGCCGGATTACCCGAAGGGTTTAGGCGGAGAGGGTGGGATTCGAACCCACGGTGACCGCAAAGCCACAGCGCATTTCGAGTGCGCCCCGATCGACCACTCCGGCACCTCTCCATGTGTGA
Source organism: Anaerolineae bacterium (assembly GCA_023382655.1). Lineage (GTDB taxonomy): Bacteria > Chloroflexota > Anaerolineae > Promineifilales > Promineifilaceae > CAADGU01. The sequence goes on from JAHDWK010000004.1 coordinate 190,682, forward strand.
GGGGGTGAGCAGGTGATTGGGTGATTGCCTACCACCTGCTACTTGCTTCTTAACTGTTGAAAGAACTGCTGTAAAAGGGCTGCCGCTTCCGCTTCTAAAACGCCGGAGGTAACCTCGACCCGGTGGTTAAAAAGCGGCTCATCCAGAATGTTGATGATGCTGCCGTGTGCGCCAAAGCGGGTATCTTTGGTCCCATACACCAGCCGGGGCAGCCGCGCCTGAATCATGGCCCCCGCGCACATCGGGCATGGCTCCAATGTGCAGTACAGGGTGACACCAATGAGACGCCAGTTGTTCACGGTTTGGGCCGCTTGCCGCAGCGCCATCATTTCCGCATGAGCGGTAGGGTCTTGGGACTGCTCTTTCAGGTTATAGCCCTGTCCCACAATAACGCCGTCTTTGACGGCTACTGCCCCCACCGGGACTTCGGCCAGTGCGACTGCCTGTGCCGCCAGACTCAGCGCCACTCGCATCCACTTTTCATCCTCTGGGGAATTGGTAATGTTCTCCTCAGCCACAGCGCCGGAATTATAACAGATTTCAAACAGGCAACCATGCCAGGGTTAGCCCCATAACCGGAGGAAGGTATACTTTCACAGCGGGCAATTGAACTAAGGGGCCAAATTTGATTGAGGTTTCCTAAAAATGAATGAACAAAAGACCAAAGAAATCTTTGAGGATGATGCACAAACAAGCCTTAACCCAAATTGAAGCCAGTATGCGCGCCGTTGGTCGTCAGGAGCGGATGGTGTTTAGCCAGCCCCACTTCGAGATATTCATCTCGGCCAGCCAGGATGATCACCTCAGTTTTGCCGTACCCCTGTCTGCCACCCCTGCCGCCTGGCCGCAGGCGATAGCCGACATGCAGGCCACCTTTGCCCGGCATCATAAACGGCCGCGCCTCGAATACATCGCCGATTTGCATCCTGAACTGGCCCCCGCGTTGGAGCAGGCCGGTCTGGTCTGCGAAAGCCGCGCGCCGGTTATGGTGCTGGACATGGCGCAATTGTTGTTGCCGCCAGACCCGCCGCCGCTGGCTCATTACCAGACGCTAACCGCAGCAGATGAGCCTTTTTTGAAAACGTACCTGATGAACCAGAGCATCGCCTACGGCGGTAGCGGTGGCGAGGAATCGCTGGGCTGGCTGCCCAATTTGCGGCAAGGCCTGACGAACGGCGCGGTGATAGGCGCTGTGTTGCTTCAGGCGGGTGACATGGTGTCAGGCGCGGTCATCCAGATGGGTGAGGGCGGCCAGGGCATTGGCGAATTGGCTGGCGTTTGGACCGCGCCAACGCATCGCCAGCGCGGTCTGGCCTATACCCTCTGCCAGCAGCTTCTGGCGGATTACCGGGCGGCTGGTTACTCGTTTTGCTGGCTCTCCGCCGCCGAAGGCGCGCAGCACCTGTATGAAAAGCTCGGTTTTGTCCATGTTGGCGCCCAATTCAATTACGGCAGACCCTAAGGGTTTCAAAAACCCTTAGGGTCTTAAAACATTCGCACTCTTCACGTTTTTCGCGGTTTTTTTGCTCCTCCACCGATAACTCCTCACGTTGGCACACAGTTTGGCACGCTTTTGGGCACGTTTGGGGTGCTGGTAGACAGCGAACCTATCACCACCGGCGTTATGGCGGCCATGCTCCAGGAGATGGGCGTACCCATCACCACCGACGAATTGTATGACCGGGTTCACGGCCGTTCCCTGGCACAATGTCTGGCAGTTAGAACACAGGTACTTGGCAAACCGCTGCCGGAAAACTTTGTCCTCACGCATCATTTCCCCATGCCGCCAGCAGTTGCTCCGTCACCGTTTCCACAGAAAGCGATTGCCCGCGCTGCCAGGCGGTCTCGCCCACTTCTGCTTGCAGGCGCGGCGTCAGTTCGGCCAGTGGCGGCCATTGATCCCACCAACCGATCTGGCTGAGTGGATGGTGATAAGCCAGAGAGAGCAGTTCCAGTGCCTGTTCATCTTCACCGGTAGCCGCCAGGATCACGGCCGTGACCGGCAACAACCACACCTTCGCTGCCACATACTGCCCCTGCTGTGCCAAATCCAGGGCCGCCCAGATGAAAGTTCGCGCTTCCGGGTAGGTCTCTTCATGGCAGGCCACCATCGCCAGCGCCCAATTCGCCACAATAATACCCAGGCCATGGTTGCCAGTGATGGCCAGACTCTCCTGCGCCAACTGGCGTGACACGCGATACTGCCCCTGCAAACTGCTTGATACCGCATGCATCCCCGCCGTAAACGCCGCGGCAATAGCGTAATCATAATCCTTAGCCAGACGATAAGCCTTTTCAATCAGCGGCTGCGCAATTTCCATATCTCCGGTCAACAAATGCAACAAACCGAGCAGCATCTCCAGATAGGCCAACGGGACATACAGTTCCATTTCACTGGCGCTGGTCAACGCCTCCTGTAAATTACCTCTTGCAGTTTCATATTCTCCACGCACAATGGCAATTTCTGCCAGATTGACCAACGAATATGTCACGTCTATTTTGTTACCAATCTCGCGGGCAATGGCGACGCTTTCCTGGGCATGGTCATAAAACTCTGTCACCGCGCCTAACTGCGTGTAGCACAGACTGACCCATAATAAAGCACGTGATACAAAAAAGTTATCCCCCAATGCTCGAAAGTGGGCCAATGATTCCAGCAGTAAAGGCATCGCTTTGGTCGGTTCAAAAACGGCGAGGAAGTAATAATTGCCCAACGCCCCCAGGCAGTAGGCAACTTCGGCTTCATTTTCCTTTTGTCGAGCTACTGCCAGGCTTTCCTGGAGCGCTGCTTCCATCTCTGGCTGGGCATAAGCGGCAGCAAATATGCCCAAAAAATGTGCGCGCACGATCAGACGTGCCACGACAGGATCCGTCTTTTTAAACCCAGACTGTAGGAGTTGCCGATAAGTCCTGACGAATAATTCACTGCCCTCAGCCTGACGTACACGTAAATCAAAGAAGAAATGGAGTGATTGCATTGCCTGATCTAGTCCCGTCAGGATGTGATGATCCAGCGCCCAGGACCAGGCCAATCGAATGTTTTCCACATCGGCTTCAATTTCATATAGGGCGTTTAACTGTTGATGTCCCTTGAGATCAGACTCGCGGTCCCGCAGATATGCCAGATAGTATTGGCTGTGTTGTTGAAGGGCAATATCGGCCAGCCCGGTTTTTTCCAGCCGCTCTGCGCCGTATTGCCGCAGCAGTTCGTGGATTTCACACCGTTCGCTACGGCCGTGACGCCCACTGCGAGAGAGCGACATCAACGATTTGTCGGCCAGCGCCCGCAGCGTACGCAGGTTGGCCCCGGCCACCGCCTGCGCCGCCTGCCGCGTGAATCCACCGCGGAATACCGACAGCTTCATAAACACCTGCTGTTCTTCGGCCGTGAGCCGCTTCCAGGAAGAGTCAATGGTGGCCCGCATACTGCGCTGCCTTTCCGGTAGATCGCGCATTTCCACTTCCAGAAAATCGAGACACTCGGCGACTTCGGCAGCAATTTCGGCAAACGACAGCAGCGGCAGCCAGCTTGTAGCCATCATCAGCGCCAGGGGCATTCCTTCCACCAGGTGGCAGATGCGCACCATCGCCTCCTGTTCGGCTGGTGGCAAGGGAAAGGCCACCTGCATGGCGCGCGCCCGCTGTTGCAGCAGCTTGAGGGCGTCATAGGCTGCCAGTTGCTCGTCGTGCAAGCCCGCCGGTATGGTTTGCCATTTGGGATAAGCCAGACCGCTCAGCGCGTAGACGCTCTCCGCGCTCAGCCGCAGCCGCTCGCGGGACGTGACCAGAATCTTTACATCCGGCGCAGTTTGCAATATATCAGCCACCAGGTCAGCACCATCCAGTAAGTGCTCAAAGTTGTCCAGCACCAGGAGCATCTGTTTCTGGCGCAGGTAAGCCAGTAACTGATCTTTTGGCTCTTTGGTATTGATCGGTTGCAGATGCAGGTTCTCAATCAGGGTGGTTAAGATATGGGCAGCGGTGGTCAGCGGGGCCAGCGGCACAAAAAAGACACCATCAGGAAAAGCGTCTAAAACGGATTGCGCCGCTGCCAATGCCAGACGGGTTTTGCCTATACCGCCGGGGCCGGCAATTGTCACCAGCCGGTGGGTGAGCGTCTCCAGCAGCCATTGGCGAATGTCATGCAGTTCCCTTTCTCGGCCGATGAAAGCGGCGGGCTGCGGCGGCAGGTTGTGGAAGATAGGTTTGCCCGGTAGCGGCGTTGGCGTGCGCACGATGCCGGGCGTAAAGATATGCTCGTCCCCGGTAGGGGGTGTTTGTTGGGTGAAAAATTGGTCACTTTGGGGGGTAATGCTCTCTGCTGAAACAAGCTGCCCTTCACGGATAGCTTCCAGTGTGGCCGCCACCTGGCGCATACTGCTGATGCGGTCGTGACGATTTTTGACCAACATACGGCGCAGCAGGTAGGCCAGGGCTGGTGGAATATAAGGCCGGAACTTTTCGATGACGGGCACAGGTTCGTTCAAGATGCGGGTGATCACGGCCGTGACCTGTTCCCCTGTAAATGGCCTTTGCCCGGCCAATATCTCAAACAGCAGCACGCCAAACGACCAGATGTCGCCGCGCGCGTCCAGGTCTTCCCCCTGGAGGGCTTCGGGACTCATATACGCCGGGCTGCCGATAAACAATCCCTGCTGGGTAATGCGCGAGTCGTCACGGTGCAGCCGCGCCAGGCCAAAATCGGTCAGACGGGGTGAGTGGCCGGGCGCCAGCAGCACATTTTCCGGCTTCAAGTCGCGGTGGATAATGCCCAGATGGTGGGCACGGCTGAGGGCGTCGGCCAGTTCCAGAGCGATGGTGAGCGCCTGATCAAAGGGCAACTGCGGCTGCTGTTCCAACAATTGGCGCAGGCTGCCGCCAGCCACATACTCCATGACAATGTGGTGTTGGCCATCGCGCTCAAACAGGGCCAGCATATTGACGATGTTGGGATGGTTCAGTTCGCTGAGCAACTGCCCCTCGCGTTGGAAACGGGCCACGTATTCCGGCGTCTGCTGGCTGAGTTCCGGGCGCAGCCGTTTGATGACGACGGGCGCACCGGTGACCAAATCCACGCCGCGATATAGTTCGCCATGCCCGCCCACGGCCAGGAATTCGTCTTGCTGGTAGCGGGTTTGGGGGGTGGTCACGGCCGTTACCGGCAATGCCGTTTGTGCAACTGTGGGCGGGGCCAACTGCCGGGTTCTGATCGCTTCATAGAGGGCAACAGACTCCGCTTCCGGTTGAACGCCGAACTCCTCCGCCAGGAGGCGCTGGCACTCTTCATACTGGCGCAGGGCGGCGGTGTGTTGGCCGTCCCAGGCGTAAAGCTGCATTAACTGGCGATGGGCCGGTTCGTGCAGAGGGTCCAGGGAGAGCCAGCGACGGCCGTACTCCGCTGCCAATCCATACGTCCCCTGTGCCCTGTGGTACTCAATCAGTTGTTGCAAAGCAGCCGCCAGGGATTGGCGAAAACCCTCGCGCTGGAAAAATTGCCACTCATCAAATTCAGGACAATCAGGCAGGGTAAATCCGGCCATAAAATCACCGGTATAGAGAGCAACCGCCTCGGTAAGGGTCGCCTGGCAGGCCGGGCAAAACTGAGCCGGTGAATGGTTATGGGTTTGTGCCTGGGCCAGACGAGTGGCGAAGTCGGCCGTGTCCAGACGCCGCCCATCACCCGGTAACAGACTGACATCGGCGCGGCTGACATCCACTATGTCGCCTATGGCTTGCTTGAGATAGGAAAGGTCACGGCGTAAATTGGCGCGTGCGCCCGATTGGTCGTACTCGGGCCAGAGCAGGGTAGCCAGAGCGTCACGGCTGTGTGGCCGGGCCGTCACCGCCAGATATGCCAGCAGCGCGGTGGCTTTGCGGCGGTGGAGGGGAATGGGCTGGCCTCCCTGTGAACAGTGAGGCGTGCCGAATAGTTGAATCTGCACGGTCATAATGCGCGATTTTACTGCAAGCAGGACAAAACCAGAAAAATTGGCGGGGTATGGTTCAGGTTAGCGCCGGGTCAACCTCTGCCCAAAACAAAGGGCTGAATGGGCCGTGATCAGCCAGGCGCCCATTCAGCCAGAAGCTGGTCGGCGCTGGCATCCAGGTCGAGGGTGTTTCCCTGGTCGAGGGCGGTTTGCACGGCCGTGTTTGCCGCATCCAACCCCAATGTCCGCAGACAATCATGGGCGGTGCGGTGGTGTTCAGGGGTGGCCGAGGGGTGGTTCAGGCTGAGGCCAATTAACGCCAGGCCGCGTTCCTGGTCTCCCTGGCGCGCCAGCAGCAAACCGGATGTTTGCACACCTGTCAGCACATGGGGCGTGGCCCCAATTTGCCGGGCAACGGTGATCGCTTCATGCAAATACCCTTTGGCAGTGGCAAAATCATCCAGCCGCAGTAGCACATCTGCCAGATTGTTGAGCAGCAAGGAGATAAACTGCTGCTGCCCTGTTTCCCGCGCCAGTTGCAGCGCCTGTTGGCCGTATTCTACCGTCGTTTCCCAATCGCCCCGTTCATAGGCTACCACGCCCAGATTGTTCAGCGCCGACGCTTCCCGTTCCCGGTTGCCCACCTGCCGCGCTTTGGTCAATATCTGGGAATAGAGTTCGTTGGCGCGTTCCCAATCGCCGGTGACCACGGCCACTGCCCCCAGCCGGTTGAGGGCAAATAGCTCCTGGTTTGCCAGATTGGCGCGGCGGCTGAGTTCCAGACATTCGTGCAGCAGGGCGACGGCCGTGTCATTATGCCCCTGCCGCCATTGCACATCCCCCAGGCCATACAGAACTTGGGCCAGCGTTTCGGCGTCCGCGCCGGCGCGGGCCAGAGGCAGGCTTTCTTCCAGATGGGTTTGGGCTTGCGGGTAGTTGCCTTGCATCACGGCCGTCTGGCTGAGCCAGTAGAGCGCGTCGGCGGTGTGCGCCCCGTCTTGCCCCGCGCGCGCCATTTTTAACGCCGATTCCAATGAGGTCCGGGCCGCTGCATAATCGCCCAGGAAAAAGCGCGCTTCGCCCAGGCGCAGGAATAGCACCAACCGGGTGGCGCTTTCGGAGGGCAGCAAGGTGAGGGCGCGTTCAAACAGGGCACGGCCGTTGGCATAGGCGCTCAGGCGCAATGCCTGTTCCCCCGCCTGCCGCAAATAGCTCCCGGCCTGCTCATAATCCCCGGCTTTTTCAAAATAATCGGCAATCAGGCCATAATACTCACCCACCCGCGCGCCACTGGCAGCCACCAGCCAGAGGGCAGCGGCGCGGTTGTACCGCTCCTGCTGGCGGCGTAGCAGCGTACTCAAAATCACATCTTGCAGCATGGTTTTGCTGAAAATGTATTCGGTCGTTCCGGCAAAGGCGATGGTTTCCCTTTCGTGAATAAAGTCCTGGGCGACTAACCGGTCTAACACATCAGGCAAGTTATCCACATGGAACTCGTCGGCCTGGTCAATGGCCAGCAGAGCGGCGTCGTAAAAAATGCGCCCGACGACGGCGGCGCGCTGCAAGGTGAGTTTCTCGGGATAGAGCAAACTGTCCAGCCGTGCTTGCAGCAAACCAACCAGCGTGGCGGGCACTTCCAGATGGCCCAGCCGCTCTTCTTCCACCAACCACACATCTTCGTTTTGTTTGATGATGACGCGGTCATCAATGAGCATTTTGACCAACTCTTCCATGTAGAGCGGGTTGCCTTCAGCCCGTTCCACCAGCAGGTCACGCAACGCTCTGGGCACGTCGGCCACTTTTTGCAAGATTTCACGGGTCAGGCTGCGGCTTTCGCGCCGGTCTAACGGCCGTAACTCCAACCGGGTGTGGAATGATTGGCCGCTACCCCAGGCCGGACGCCGTTCAAAGAGGGACGGCCGTGCCAGACAAATCATCAGCAGGGGCAAATCGTCATGCTGCGCGGCCAGGTCGGTCAACAAGTCAAGTGAGGCGTCATCGGCCAGATGCACATCTTCCACTTCCAGCACCACCGGGTTGCGGGCGCACAATGCCTCAATCCAGCGGATAAACATCTGCCGTGCCCGCTCCGTCAACTGCTGCGGGTCGCCGAGCAGCCCCTTAACATGCGGGCTGGCCGAAAAATCGAAGCCCACCAGATGGCCGAGCAGATGAGCCATGGCTTCATTTTCGCCCACATGCTGTTGAATGCCCTCCTCCAGCTTTTGCCGGGCAGTAACCGGGCTGTCGTTATCTTGAATTTCGTAGCGGAAGGAGACCAGGTCGCGCAGCAGGGCGTAGGGACGGTTGGTCATTTCCGGTGTGGCCCGGCCACGCATCACCCAAAAGATCTCCGGACGCAAGTCTGACCAGTTAACAAACTCGTACAGCAGGCGTGACTTGCCCAGGCCAGCCTCACTGACGATGGTGAATATCTGCGTTTCCTGGTCCTCGGTGGCGTCCATAAAGGCATTTTGCATCGCCTTCAGTTCGCTTTCACGGCCGATGAGCTGTGTTTCAACGCCTTCTACGCCGCGTGTGCCCCGGCGGAAGGCGCGTGGTTTGGCAGAATTTACCCGGTAGACCTGCATGGTGTCTTGACTGCGGCGCAATTTGAGGGGGGTGTCTGGCTCCATTTCAAAAACGCCGCGCACCTGGGTATAGGTGTTGTGGGTGATGAGGATGAGGCTCTCGGCTTGTTGCATGAGCCGGTTGGTCAGGCTGATGGTGGCGCCGCTGGCGGTATAGTCGCCGCTGTCTTTGTCGGGGGTCAGGAGCGCCAGGCCGGTGTTCAGGGCGATGTTGAGCGGCAGGGGTTCGTCGTCGGCGTCGCCCAGGTAGGCGGCGCTTTGTTGGCGCATGGCGGTTTGCAGGGCCAGGGCGGCGCGCACGGCGCGTTCGGCGTCATCCTCACGGGTGAGGTCAGCGCCCCAGATAGCCATCATGGTGTCTTCAGAACGGCTGAAGATGCGGCCGCCATATTGGGCGATGATGTTGTCTACGGCCGTCCACCATTCCTGCAACGCCTGCCGTACCCGTTCGCTGCCGCCGCTTTCGTCCACCAGTTCGGCAAATTCGGCGGCGCTGGCATAGAGGGCGGTAATGGTTTTGTTCTGTTCGCTGGTGGTGCGGTTGCCGGTGCTGCTGCCGGTGGGGGGGGTGATGCCGCGGGCGACGGCCGTGTCTTCCAACAGCAGGCGCAGCCGGGTGGGGGCCACGGAAATGGTACCACCCACAGCCAGGGCTACTGCCTGCGCCAGTTCCAGAGCGGACTGGTAGCGCTCATCCGGCTTCTTGGCCAATACACGCTGGGTGATGTGGTCAATGGCGGGCGGTAGTTCCGGGTTGCGCTGGATGGCGCTGGGGGGTGGTTGGCTGACATGCATCATCAAGACGCTGAAATTGTTGTCGTGGGCAAAGGGCAGTTCGCCGGTGAGCATCTGGAAGAGAATGACGCCCAATGAGTAAATGTCGGCGCGGTGATCGAGATTCATGTTCCCTTGCGCCTGTTCGGGGGACATGTAGGCGGGGGTGCCCATGAGTGCCCCGGTCATGGTGATGTGTTGGCCGCCGGAGACCATGCGGGCAATGCCAAAGTCGGTGACAAAGGCGTTGCCGTCACGGTCAATCATGATGTTGGACGGTTTGATGTCGCGGTGGACGATGCCCTGGCGGTGGGCGTAATCGAGGGCGGAGCCGATTTGCTGCATGAGATAGCTGACTTCGGCGAGCGGCAATGCGCCCCGGCCCATCACATCACGCAGGGTGCCGCTGTCCAGGTAACGCATGACGATGTAGGGGGGATCGTGACGGCCGTCGAAGTCATATACCGGCAAGATGTGGGGATGCTCTAACCGGGCGATGAGCCGGGCTTCGCGCTGGAAGCGCTGCACTGCTTCCGGGTCATCCAGCCGCGCCCGCAAGATGACCTTGACGGCCACGTCCCGCTCGACGCTCGGCTGATGGGCGCGGTACACGGTAGCCATGCCGCCATAACCAACTTCTTCTAACAATACATACGGGCCGAGGGTGTTGGTTTTCATGTGGAGTCGTTTCTTGCCGGGATAGTGTGCTTATTGCTGATGTACCAGGATAAGTATACGCCATTTAGCGGAGTGTCTCAATTGATCACTGGCATTTTTGCCTAATCCCGGCATACTTGGGGCAGTAAATGGTGGCTCTTTAGAATTTTAGGTGAGTTGGTGTGAAACGTGATGCGTGATGCGTGAGGACTTTCTGGTCACGCATCACGTATCACGCATCATGACCTATCGCTCCCCTCAATCCCCAATGAGTCTGAATTGTCAATTCTTGAAAAGGAGAGTATCCCATGTCACTTAAACATATTCCGGCCGGTGTGGTCACCGGCGAGCAGGTACAGGAGATTTTTGTCTATGCCAAAGCGCACCAGTTTGCGCTGCCGGCGGCAAATGTGGTGGGCAGTAATAGCGTGAATGCGGTGTTGGAAACGGCCGTGGCCGTCAACGCTCCCGTCATCCTGCAATTTTCCAACGGCGGCGCGTCCTTCATGGCCGGCAAGAGCCTGAATAATGACGGGCAGCGGTCGGCCATTGCCGGCGCTGTTTCCGGGGCGCACCATGTGCATCAGGTGGCGGCGATGTATGGGGCGCGGGTCATCTTGCACACCGACCACTGCGCCAAGAAGCTGCTGCCCTGGGTAGACGGCATGTTAGATGCTGGGGAAGCGTTTTATAAAACGCATGGCAAACCGTTGTTCAGCAGCCACATGCTGGATTTGTCCGAAGAGCCAATTCACGAAAACGTGGAGATTTGTAAACGGTATCTGGAGCGTATGAGCAAAATGGGCATGACACTGGAGATTGAACTGGGCGTGACCGGCGGTGAAGAAGATGGCGTGGATAATACCGGCGTGGACAGTTCCCGCCTGTATACACAGCCGGAGGAAGTAGCTTACGCTTACGAGGAGTTGATGAAAGTTAGCCCCAATTTCACCATTGCTGCCGCTTTTGGCAATGTGCATGGCGTCTATAAACCGGGCAATGTGCAGTTACGGCCGATCATTTTGCACAATTCGCAGGTGTATGTGCAGGAGAAGTTTGGCACGGCCGTGAAGCCGATCAACTTTGTCTTCCACGGCGGTTCGGGCAGCAGCCAGGAAGAGATCCGCGAGGCCATTTCCTACGGGGCGATCAAGATGAACATTGACACGGACTTGCAGTGGGCGTTTTGGGATGGCATACGCGGTTACGAGGCCAAATACCATGCCTATTTGCAGGGGCAAATTGGCAACCCCGATGGCCCGGATGCGCCGAACAAGAAGTATTATGACCCGCGCCGCTGGCTGCGGGCGGCGGAAGAGGCGTTTGTGGCTCGCCTGAAGCAGGCGTTTGTGGATTTGAACGACGTAGACCGGATTTGAGAGTGGCGTTAGACGGGAACAGGTACACGGATTGAACGGATGAGACGGATTTTCACGGGTAGATCGCTGAAAAAATCCGCGTAAATCCGTCAAATCCGTATCATCCGTGTATCTATTTTGATAAGGCGTCAACCCTCTTCAATTTACCCTGGCTGTAAACCTGCAAATTCTCCATATGAGCCGCGCCCAATCTCCGATCTCCAATCTCCAATCTCCCAATCCTTCGGCAGGCTCAGGACAGGTCTGCCCAATTTCCCAGTTTCGTAAAGAGTGGCTGCTGATTGGGCTGCTATTTGTCATCATGCTGGTGAAGGGGGCGCTGTGGAGTCTGGCGTTTCCGTTGTGGCAGGGGCCGGATGAGGATGACCATTATGCGGTGATCCAGTTTATTGGCGAACACGGCCGTCTGCCCGACCGCCACGATACCATCCTGCCCGACGAAATCACCCTGTCCCGCGAATTGGCGGACGTGGGTCGGCTGGATTATCAGCCGGAACAGCGCCAGGGTTGGAGCGACACGGCCGTTGGCCGGCGCGAAGCCGAATTTACCCAATTACCCAATGACCTACGTACCGCCACGGAACTGGGCATAACTGCCAAACTTGTCCACGCCACGCCGCTTTATTACGCCATTGCCGCCATCCCTTACCGGCTGGTGGGCTACGGCAGCGATTTGCTGCTGCGGGTGCAGGTGCAGCGGCTGTTTACTGTGTTGGTCAGCAGCCCCATCGTCATCGTGGCCTACCTGATCGCCCGGCTGCTCTTCCCCACCAATGCCGCCCTGCGCCTGACCATTCCCACGCTGGTCGCCTTCCAACCCCAACTGACGCAAATGACGGCCGTTGTCTCTGTAGACGGTCTCTTTTTTGTGCTGTACTCCCTGCTCATTTACTTCTGCCTGCTCATCCTGTACCGCCAGTTCACTTACAAACTGGCGGTGGCCATTGGTCTCACTTTTGCCGCCGCCATGCTCATCAAACCAACTATCAACGGCTTTGCGCCGCTGGTGGCGTTGGTGGTGGTGTACGATTGGTGGCGGGGTAAAGGGCGGCGCTGGCAGGTTTTCTGGGCGGTCGTCTTGATGAATGTGATCATCATCGTCCCGGTGGGCTGGTGGATGCAGCGCAGCTTGCGGCTAAACGATGACCTGTTCTACTTTAACCCGGTGTTGAAAGGGCACCGCATTGTGCAAAACCCATTTTATGAGTATGCACCCGTACAACACGCCATTGATTACTTTCAATCAGTGTGGGGTGGCATTTTTGTGACCTGGTGGGCACATTTTGGCTGGCTGGATACGCCGGTACAGCCCTGGGTGTACCATTTGCTGCGCCTGTTGACGGTGCTGGCAATTGTTGGGCTGGCGTTGAAGCTATGGGGCGATTTTGAAAATCGCCCTACATGGGCCGATTGGCAGGCCGGGCAGCGCAGCGCCCCGCTGGTAGCCTGGCTTTTTCTGGCGGGCACGGTGCTGCTGCCGGTGCTGTTGATTCAGGTGTATGATCTGACGTTCTGGTGGGAATATGGCCTGGGCCGTGGCCTGCAAGGGCGTTACTGGCTCGGCACCATTGTCCCCATGCTTACGCTCTGGACGGTGGGCTTGCTATATTTTGTGCCCCACCACTGGCAGCCTGTCGCCCACACCACGCTGCGCGTTGGCATGATTTTGTTCAACATCGTGGCGCTGCTTTTCTACATTTTGCCACGTTACTATTTGTAATGGGGAGATACCTGATGAACAAAATGCGGTTGTTTCCAATTTTTGCAGTTTTGATGCTCTTCCTGGCAGTCATCATGGCTGCCTGTGCCCCTGAGGTTGAACGTGAGCCAGCTTCAGAGGTGGTGACGGCCGTAGTGACACGACCTGCGACTCATACGGCCGTGCCCACCCACACCCCCACATCTATCCCTACCTACACGCCAACTCCCTTACCTACCCACACTAACACCCCGACCGCTATTCCTACCTCTACGCCCACACTCATCCCAACGCCGGAGGTGTTGGACAGTTACACGTCCCCAAGTGGTGAGTGGGTGGCAACTTTGGAAGAAGGCTACTTTTTTGATGAACCAGATACTTATCTCTTTCGTGTAATAAGTACAGATGGGACGGTTGAGTGGGTTGTTGAGTATGCTGCTGAACCTGATGGTAGTTTGCTTGGATACTCCCGCCGTATTCCCTTGCATTGGTCAGAGGATGGGCAATATATGTACTATATCCACGACGCTGCTGGTGATGGTTGTGGGCCAGATTCTTATGGCTACAATTTGTATCGCTTCAATCTGGAAACTGGCGAAAATATCGAGTTGATTCCTGAAGGTCATTGGTTTGCAATTGCACCAAACGAAGAAAAAGTCGCATTTATCTTAGATGACGAACTCGTTATTCATAATCTAACAACGGGTGAGGAAGTCATAAGCCCATTTGATCTTAGTCGTACTCATCAAGATCTTTTTCCTTATTATTCTTATTTGGTTTGGTCTCCAGATAGTAGCTCATTGCTTGTAAGAGGGGCGGAAGATGTCTGCCACACAGGAATGTTGGATGGCCGCATTTTTATCATACAGGTTGATCCCCAGTCTCTTATTCAAAATACAATCTTCGAGTTTTCCCCCTGGCTGGAAATCGTAGCCTGGCAAGAACTAGACAAAGTATTGCTCTCTATCAGTATTGGAAATGCTCAGTCAAGTAATGCCTGGTTGAATCCTGAGACGGGCGAGATAACGCCAGCCGACGAGTAGTTTTATGCTGAATCGCCAATCTCTCAATCTCTCAATCTCCAATCTCCAATCCCCCTGGTTTTGGACGGCCGTCCTCCTCCTCATCCTTCTCGTATTGTTGGCAATTGGACGCTGGCGCAGCACGGGCACGGGGGCGCAGGTGCAGGTTCCGATGTTTTATGACGCGCACTATCTGTTCCCACGGCCGTGGACGCAAGAACAGGAAGCGCCCGGTGTGCCTGACCTGTTTCCAGTGGCATTTTACGGGCCAAACACCATCACCCAGCCGTTTGTGAGCGGGGCCAATAATCTGGAGATGGTGGAAATCTGGCTGCTAGGTTCACCGTATGGCTGGGTGGACGTGACGTTAGCTGATGAAACCGGCCCGCTTTATGCGGGGCAGGTAGATTTTCCCGAAACGCCCAGAGGCCGCCTGGTACGGTTGACCTTCCCCCCCATTCCTGACGCTGCCGGGCGCACCTTCTGGCTGACATTGACCGCGCCGGCCTCATCCGCTGACCGCCCGGCCATCACCCATGCCCTCGGCGGCGACAAAGTGGGGGGGGCCATCCATTTGAATGAGTATCCGCGCCCCGGCAATCTGGCATTGCGAACCTATGTGGGCGGCCAAAGTGCGCCCGCCGCTCTCACCGAACAGCTGTTGCCCGACCTGTTCCGCCTGCGGTTGCAGCAATACAAAACGGTCAAAGGAGAATGGTTTGCCGCTCTGTTTGTGGTCATGGTGGGGCTGACGGGAGTGTTTCTGGTGCTGGCACGGCCGTCCGGTCAATCTATCTGGCAGGCAATCGGCTGGCTGGTGGCGGGTACGCTGGCGGGGTCGTTGGTGTGGCAGGTGGGGGACGGCCGTGTCCGTTTGCCGTTTTTTACCGATGTGCCCCTGGCAGCCTGTAATGGGACGCAGACGGCAACTTGCAGTTGCGACGCGGATGAACGCGAATTTTATGGATGCGAAGAAGAGGTGATAAGTGGCGAACTGCGCGTAGTCAATGATATAATGCCGATTTTATGGACGGCAAGGCGAGAGCCGGAAGAGCGTTTTGTGGAAACGACGATTGTGGACGGCCGTCCCGCCATTCGAGTACCGGGTGATTCACTGTTGGGGTATGCACTGGATGTGCCGCGCAACGGCCGTTTCCAGACCGTAGCCCAGGCTGAGGGCGAAGGCACGCTGCGTTTTGCCGTGTTGTTTAATGATAGGGTGTTAGGGGAACAGGAGGTAGTGGGGGGCGGACGGCCGTATCCCTTTGACATTGATCTCGCCCCATTTGCCGGGCAAGGTGGGGAACTGCGGTTGGTAACGGGAGTGGTAGACGGGGCAGCGACCGGGTTGTGGGTGCAGCCGCAGCTACTTGCTATGCGGGATTGGCTGCTGGCCGAATTGCCGGAGAATGCCCAACCTGCCGGGCAGCAGTTTGGCGAAGATGTCACCCTGGCGGGTTATACAGTCACTCCAGGTGAAAATGGGGTGATGCGTGTCACGTTGTATTGGCAGGCGGCACGGCCGTTGGCCGCAAACGCCACCGTCTTTGTCCACCTGCTCGATGAAAATGGCAAACTGCTCGCCCAAAGCGACGCCGCCCCCGTGCAAAACAGCTACCCACTCACCATCTGGCCCACCGGCGTCCTCATTGCCGACACCCACACCCTGGCGGTACCACCGGGAAGCCCACCCACTGCCCAACTGGCCGTTGGTCTATATAATCCCACCACACTGGCCCGTTGGCCGGTGACTAATCCTGATGGGTCGGTTAACCCGGACGGCCGTGCCCTGCTGACGGTAATCGGTAATCGGTAATCAGTTATCAGTCAAGCACCGATTACCGATCACCGATTACCGATTACCTCCATGCTCACTCGTATCCGCACCATCGCCCGCTCTAAAGATGCCTTCGATGGCCTGGTTATGGCCGGGGCGTTGCTCATTGCCGGAGGCTTTGCCTACCTGGTGCTGGTGGCGGCGGGATTGCTGCTGCCAGATGCGGCGGCGATTGCTTTTCTGGCGATCATGAATGTGCTGAAGATCGCCGAACAGGTGACGTGGGTGATTCGCAATGTGGTCGCCTATTACCTGGCGGAACTGGCGATTGGCGCGGAGCCACAGCCGCGCATGGGCGCGTTTTTGCGCCATCGTTGGCGGTGGGCGTGGCAGTGGGGGGTAGTCACGGCCGTACTCTTTGCCCTGTTATCGCCCTTTATTGGCCGCCTGATCAATGTGGATAGCCAGGGGGCGCTGCTGGCGGCGGCGCTGGCGCTGCTGCTGCTCTTCGTGCGCCCGGTGACGGATGGGGGGCTGCAAGGCAGCCAGCAGTTTTGGGGATTGGGCAGCGTGGCCGTGCTGCAAGAACTCTTGCGATTTGGTCTGACGGTGGGATTGATCCTGGCCGGTTTGCAGTTGGCGGGGGCGGTGCTGGCGCTGCCCGTTGCCAGTCTGGTGGCGTTAGGGTTGGCGGTGTGGTGGCTACGGCCGACTTTCCGCGCCCCGGCCACCGACCATGTGCAAAAAGTGAGCCTGCCTTACTCCTTGCTGACGCTGATCGGTCTTTTTTCTTTTGCTCTGTTGGTTTACAGCGACGCGATTCTGGTGAACCGTATTTTCCCGCCGGAGGTGGCTGCCCAATACACCCCGGCCAACATTCTGGCGCGGCTAAATCTGTTTGTACCCCTGGCGATTGGTATGGTGCTGTTCCCCAAAGCAACCCAGAAGCAGGCATTGGGATTGGATGCCCGGCCGTATCTCCTGTTAGCTTTAGCCGCCACCCTCATCCCCGGTCTGCTGCTGACGCTGCTCTATTTTCTGTTCCCCGGCCCCATTGTAACCCTGGTGTTTCGCGGGCAATATGGCGATCCTGGCAGTCTGCTCGGGTGGGTGGGACTGGCAGTGACGCTGTTTGCCGGGGTGAATATCTGGCTGAATTATGCCCTGGCGGTGCGGGCACGGCCGTATATCTTCCTGTTGGCGGTGATTGTGGTGGGGGAGGTGACGGCCGTGCTGCTGCTGGCCCACACCCTGCAAACCCTGGCCCTTATCCTGCTCCTGGCCGGTCTGGCCGCTAATCTGGCTGGTCTACTCCTCCTGCGCTCGGCACGGTCGGAGGCGCGGCTTTAGCCGACCCGGTCTTTGAAGCGGTAGTATTGGGCGGCGAAGGGGAGGAACCAGGGGCGGTTGCGGTAGAAGAAGCGCACATCTTCGGAGATTTCCTGGAAGGGGCTGCGGCTGATTTGCCCGGCGAGCAGCTTGCCCACCTCTGTCCCCACGTAGGTGGCGATGGACAGGCCATGCCCGCAGTAGCCAAAAGCGTAATGGATGCCCTCCACCCGGCCGATGTGCGGCATCAGGTCAAAGGTCAGACCCAGTTGGCCCGTCCAGGTGTGGGTGAGGGGTGTGTCCGCCAGTTCGGGGAAGGCATGGGTCATACTGGCGCGCAGCCGCCGGGCGCTTTGCTGCGGATCCAGGTCTACGCTCAGATTGTTACGGCCGCCCCAGAGCATACGGCCGTCGGGCGTCAGCCGAAAATAGTGCAAAAAGTTCTGCGTGGTGTAAAACATGCGCCCCTTTGGACTTAGTTTCTGTTGTAGGTCGGGGGGTAATGGTTCGGTGACAATGATGTAACTGCCGACGGGGAAGATTTTAGGTTTGAGAGCGGGCACGAGCCGGTCGGTATAACCGTTGGTAGCCACCAACACTTCCTTGGCGTTCACACTTTGTGTGCCACTGCCGTTGCTGGTGTGAACCAGGAAACGGGTGGGCAGCCGTTCGATGCGCTGCACATCGGCGTTTTCGCAGAGGTGGACGCCGTGTTTGGCGGCGGCCCGCGCCAGGCCAAAGACGTATTTGGCCGGTTGCAGACCGCCGCTGTAGTTATCCGCCAGACCGCCAAAGTAGACGTTTGAGCCGATTTCGCTGTGCAGATCGCCGGGGGCCACCAGGGTGGTTTCGTGGCCGAATTCGTCTTTGAGCCATTGGCGGGACTGATTCTGGCTTTCAAAGTGGCTGGCTTTGGCAGCCAGGGCAATGTGACCGTTGCGTTGCCAATCGCAATCTATTCCTTCCTCGCGCACCAGTTGGTCAATGAGGTCAATGGCATCCAGGGAGGCTTGCCAGAACTGGTGGGCGTAGTCACGGCCGTACTGCGCATAAATTTGTTTGATTGGCCGTTTAATCCCTGGCGTGGCCATGCCGCCATTGCGCGAACTGGCCCCCCAGCCGATGGTGTGCCGTTCCAACACAGCCACTGTTGCCCCGGCCTTTGCCAGCACCCGTGCTGCATTCAGTCCGGTATAACCACTGCCGATAATGGCGACATCTACCTGATCAGGCAGGTTTGCCATCACTGGCAAATCGGCCGGGTGGGGGAATTGGTCGGTCCAGAAGGGGTCGGTTTTCATCGGTGACGATGTAGAGACGTTGCAGGGCAACGTCTCTACGATTTACCCAACGTATGCTTCAGCCCATCTTCAAACACCTGCAACGTCGTGGCGGCATTCTCTTCGGTGTGGTCGGAGCAGAGGAAGTAAGGCTCCAGGCCATCCGCTTCGGGTAAGACGCCATGATCAATCATGTAGCGGGCGATTTCCTCATACATGTCCCAGTCGGCCTTGTGCAGGTCACGCCAGTCGTACATGGGTTCGTCGGTCATCAGGGCGAAGCCGAACATGGCGGGCAGGCCATTGATGACGTGGGGCACATGGTGCCGGGTGAGGATTTCGCGGATACCGTCCATCAACATGCCGCCGACCTTCTCAATTTTAGGGAACACTTTCCCGGTTTGCATGTATTCCAGCACAGCGTCAGCAGCGGCGCTGGAGACGCTGTTGCCGGTGTAGGTGCCCCCCTGGAACACTTTGCCGGGAGCGATATTCATCATAATCTCCCGCGTCCCGCCAATGGCGGCAATGGGATAGCCATTGCCCAGTGCTTTGGCGTAGGTGGAGATGTCCGGGATGACACCAAACGCCTCCCGCGCACCGCCAGCGGCGATGCGGAAACCGGTTTTCACCTCGTCAAAGATGAGAAGGATGCCGTATTGGTCACACTGTTCGCGCACAAATTGGAGGAAGCCGGGGCGGGGCATGATGGCGTTGCCGTTGCCGAGCATGGGTTCCAGGATGATGGTGGCTACCTGATCGCCTTTTTCCTGCAAAAAGTCGCCCAGGATTTCCACATCGTTGAAGGGGAGTACCTGGATGAGGTCCCGCATGGCTTCGGGGATGCCCCAGCTCATTTTGTAGGCGGTGGGGCGCTGGCGGCTGCCGACTTTTTCGGGGTTGCCACCGGCCGTAGACCAGAGGGTGTAGTCGTGGGCGCCGTGGTAACTACCTTCAAATTTGACCACAAGATCGCGGCCGGTGTAACCACGTGCCAGGCGCAGGGCGTGCATGGTACATTCGGAGCCGGTGTTGGTCAGGCGCACCATTTCCACGCCGGGTACCATGTCAATGATGCGTTCGGCGACTTTGACTTCCAGTTCCTGGGTGGAGGCAAAGCTGATGCCGTGATCAATGGCGGCTTTGACGCGCGCGTTGACGAATGGGTCGGTATGCCCCAGGATGATAGGGCCAAAACCGAGACGGTAATCTATGTAGCGACGGCCGTCAAAATCAAACACATATTGATCTTGCGCGTCCGCCACGACGGGCGTATTGTATTCATCGTGATAACGGAAGTTGGAGTTGACGCCATAGGGCATTACCTTTTTGGCGCGTTCAAAAAATTCGTGGGATTTGGGGCCTTGGTAGGGCATGGGTTTCTCCGTGATCCGTTATCGGTAATCCGTAAACCGTGAGCCGATGACGGATGTGAATTGGTTAATTACGAAATTCGTAATAAAATGATAGTTGACTCCGAATATCGTAGGAATACTGAAGATAATACCGAAAAATCGTAATAGTGACAAGAGGTGAGATGGATAGTCTGGATTTGGCGATTATTGAACAGTTGCAGCGGGACGGCCGTAAACCGTTTACCGAGATTGCCAAAGAGTTGAATGTGACCGAAGGGACAGTGCGTAACCGGGTGGGGCGGCTGGTGGAAAGCCAGGCTTTGCAGATTATTGGCGTCATTGACCCCCACAAAATTGGGTATGATGCACCGGCCTGGATTGGGGTGACGGTGCAGGCGCCTTATCTGGAACAGGCGGCCGTAGATATTGCGGCGCTGCCGGAAGTCAGCTATCTTATTATGGTTTCTGGTGAGTATGATTTAATCGTAGAGGTTCTTTGCAGAAATCGGGAACATCTGGCATCATTCTTGCGTGACAACTTGCAGAATGTGGTGGGCGTACAGCGCACCCAAACCTTTTTTATTTTGCATACTTACAAGATGGCGCACGGGGCGCGGCCTGTGTTAGTGAGCAGTCAGCAATGAACAGTGAGCAGTGGAGTAAATTGACTGCTTACTGCTAACTGTATACTGCTCACTGAAACGGAGGAGAGGGATTGGGAAGGACACCTGAGCAACATGGTTCGGTGGCGGTGGGGGTAGTTGATGTCACGAAGCGGTTCGGGGAGTTTACGGCCGTAGATAACATCTCATTGGATATTCAGGACGGCGAGTTTTTTTCTATGCTGGGGCCAAGCGGCTGCGGCAAGACGACAACCCTGCGCATGATTGCCGGTTTTGAGCAGCCATCACTCGGCCAGATTTATATTCACAGTCAGCCGGTGGCCGGTATTCCCGCTTATAAACGGCCGGTGAACACAGTTTTCCAAAATTACGCCCTTTTTCCCCATATGACGGTCGCCCAAAATGTGGCTTTTGGCCTGGAAATGAAAAAGACGCCAAAGGCTGAAATTGAACGCCGCGTGGGTGAAGTGCTGGAGCTGGTGCGGCTGCCGCACTTGCGGGATCGTCGTCCCAAGCAGCTTTCTGGTGGGCAACAGCAGCGCATTGCCCTGGCGCGGGCGCTGGTGAACAAGCCAGAAGTGCTGCTGCTGGATGAACCGTTAGGGGCGTTGGATTTGAAGCTGCGTAAGGCGATGCAGTTAGAATTGAAACAAATCCAGGCGGAAGTGGGCATTACCTTTGTTTATGTGACCCATGATCAGGAAGAGGCGCTGACGATGTCGGACCGGATTGCGGTGATGGATGCGGGCATTGTGCAGCAGGTGGGGGAACCGCGCGAGATTTATGAACATCCGCAAAACCGGTTTGTGGCCGACTTTATCGGCGAGACGAATTTTGTGGCGGGCAAGGTGGCGGAATTGGGCCACTTCACCACTATTGATCTGGGTGGGTTGGTGGTATTGGGTACGGCCGACGGCCGTGACCTTTCTCTGGGTGAAGAGATTACGCTGGCCATTCGCCCGGAGAAGATCAACCTGTACCCCACCGGTGAGGTGGACGTGATGAAGGCGGGGGTGGACGTGGATGAGATTGAGCAGTTGTTTGGCGGGCAAATCCCGGACAAAAAGGTTGATATGCGCGAATGGCTGGCGACAGAGAAAAATAATGTGGTGGTAGACGGCCGTGTCCAGGAAGCGATTTACATTGGCACCGACACTCGATACCGCGTAGCGCTGGCAAATAACGCCAATATCTTTGTGCGTGTCCAGAACTTTGGCTCCCGTTATGATCAGGTTTTTGATATAGATAGTTCGGTTTACGTTCATTGGGCTGCGGAAAATGCCCAGGTATTGACGGAATGAACCGTTATCCGTAATCCGAAGCCCGTAATCCGATGTCCGAAGTCGGATAACGGATAACGGCTCACGGATTACGAATTACCGAGGGATCATGGCTATCTCTACCACAGAAGAGCAAACGGCAGCCCACCCCCGTGTGGTTATGGAAGCCGGTGTAGACCCGTTAGGGAAAATGGCCGCCTATCTGTCATTGGGGGGCGCTGCCTTATGGGCCTTTTTGCTGTTCCGCTGGCTGACGTTTGGCGCGTTTGATTGGACGCCTTTGGGCGCAGAACTGGCGTTAGCCAATTGGCCGCCGATTGTGCCCTATGCCCTCTATGGCGGATTGTTGGTGGCCGATCTGGTAGTAGGGTTGGCGTTGTTGCGGGGGATGAAATGGGCGCGTGCGGTGGGGTTAGTTACGGCCGTGCTCTTCATCCTTCTGGCTTTTAGCTATTTTCTGCTCTGGCGCGAGTTTTGGGGGGCGCTGGTGATCCTGGGGTTGGCCTTGTTTAAGCTCTTGTTGCTCACCCGCCAGGCAGGCTGGTCGCTGGCTTATCCGGCTGCGTTCTGGTTGGGCATCTTTTTTGTGGCGCCCATGCTGGTGGTCTTTGCGGTCAGTTTGGGCGAACGTACCCGGTTGGGTACCGTCATGTATCCGGCATTTGCGCTGGATAATTTAGGCATTTACTTCAACGACTATTTACGCTTTTTTAGCCGGATCAGCGGTGAGTTTATCTACTTGCGTATCTTTAGCCGGTCACTATGGATTGCCATTCTCAACACGATCATATGTCTGGTAGTTGGCTATCCTTTTTCTTATTGGATTGCTCGCCGGCCAAAACAGTATCGGAGTATGCTCATTTTCCTGGTTATGATCCCGTTTTGGACTAATTTTTTGGTGCGCACCTATGCCTGGATATTGATTTTGCGCGATTCTGGCCCCATCAACAATTTTTGGAGTATTACGCTGCACCAGCAGGCCCTTATGTTGGCCGACAACTCTGCTTTTTTTGCCTGGCTGGCCGAGGTCACTTCCCATAAACTGCCGCTGTTATTCAACCAGCCGGCGGTCATGATGGGGCTGTTTTATGGCTTTTTGCCCTTTATGATCCTGCCCCTGTACAGCAACCTGGAACAACTCGATTGGAATTTATTGGAGGCGGCGGCCGATCTGGGAGCTAATGCCCGGCAAAGTTTTATGCGCATTCTGCTGCCGCTCTCCATGCCGGGCATTGTGGCCGGTTCCGTGATTGTGTTTATCCCTTCGTTGGGCGCGTATGTGACGCCCGATTTGATGGGTGGGGCCAGAGTTTCGTTACTAGGCAATTTGCTCCAACAACAGTTTATGACGGTGCGTAACTGGCCGTTTGGGTCGGCGATTGGCTTTATTATGATGGCCATTATGCTGGCGGCGACGCTGGTTTATTTCCGCACGCTGGCGAAGAATCAGCAATTGACGTAAACCGTTATCCGTGACCCGTAAACCATCAACCGAAGTGGGATTACGAGTCACGAATCACGAACAATGAGTACCGTGACAACCGCCCCGCAAAAACCGAGTATTTTGGCCGCGCCGCACCAGAAACGCGAGAGGGGCACGGCCGTGCGCGGCCGTCTGCTCACCTGGTTTGCTTATGGCGTTTTCCTCTTTCTCTATCTGCCCATTTTGATTCTGATTATTTACTCTTTTAATGCCAACAGGGTTGTTGGCGTATGGACCGGTTTCACTATTGAATGGTACCGTGTGCTCTTCAATAACCAGGCGATGATTGACGCCTTTAAGGTGAGCATATGGGTGGCGACTTGGTCAACCTTGATCAGCACTATCTTGGGCACGCTGGCAGCCATTTCTTTGGAGCGGTATCGCTTCCGGGGCAAGCTGCCTTTTGATGCGGTTATGTACCTGCCCATCATTATTCCTGACATTGTCATGGCGCTGTCGGCGCTACTCTTTTTTGTCATGGTGGCCGTGCCGCTCAGCCGCTACACCATTCTCATTGCCCATGTCGCCTTTAACATCTCCTTTGTGGCGGTGATTGTCCGGGCGCGGCTGGCGGATATGGACCGCAATTTGGAGGAGGCGGCGGCCGATTTGGGCGCCAATGAATGGACGGCTTTCCGCCGCGTGACTTTGCCCCTACTCATGCCCGCTATCATTTCGGGGGCGCTGTTGGCTTTTACGCTATCCCTGGATGATTTTGTCATTACTTTTTTTGTGTCCGGGCCGGGATCTACCACGCTACCGGTGCGGGTGTATTCGATGATTAAATTCGGCGTGACGCCAGAGGTTAACGCCATCTCGACGCTCATGCTGATTGGTTCAACATTTTTAGTGATCTTGTCGCTGGTATTACAGCGCAGATCGTAACGGAGGAAAGAGATGAAGAAAAAATGGGTTATTTTATTGGTAACGGCCGTACTGTTCCTGGCGGCTTGCAGTGGCGGCCCGGGCGGTGGGCCAGACACCGAAAGTAGTAGTGAAGAGGCGGATACGGCCGATGCCGCCCAATTAGCTGATGAACTAAGTGTTTATAACTGGGCCGACTATATTGACGAAGAATTGCTGGCCCAATATGAGGAGGAATATGGCGTCAGAATCATCTATGATACCTTTGCCTCAAACGAAGACCTCCTGGCGAAATTGCAGGCAGGCGCCACCGGCTATGATGTGATTGTGCCTTCAGACTACATGGTTGCCCAGATGATCGAATTAGGGCTGCTGGCGGAAATAGATCTCGATGACATCCCCAACTTTGCCAACATTGATGAGGATTTCAGAAACGCGCCCTTTGATCCGGACAACAGGCATTGTGTCCCCTATCAGTGGGGGACAACAGGCATTGCCTACCGTGCCGGTCATCCCCTTTTCACAGAAACCGCCCCCGATAGTTGGGCTTATCTGTTTGAGCCGGAATTGCTGGAGCAGTATGCCGAGGGCGGCATCAACGTTTTGAACGACCAACGCGAGTTAATCGCGGCTGCCCTGTTTTACCTGGGACATTCACCGAATGCTACCGATCGTACCCAACTGGAAGAGGCGCGTGACCTGATCGCCCGCGCCAAGCCCTATTGGAAAACGTTTAACAGTGAGGATTATGATGATTCGCTCTTAATTGCAGATGAGGTGGTTTTGTCACAATCCTGGAGCGGTGATGCCGCCAATGCCTATTGGTCAACTTATAGCGATGAAACAGAAGATGGTAACTGGTATTACGCCATTCCTAAAGAGGGGGCGGTGAAGTGGATGGATAATTTGTGTGTCACGGCTTCCAGTGAAAAGGTAGAAACGGCCGTCCACTTCATTAACTATCTGCTGGATGCGGAAAATGGGGCCGCTATTACCAACTTTACCTATTACGCCAGCCCCAATGAAGCGGCTAAAGCCTATATCGAGCCGGATATTCTGTCCGATCCGGGCATTTACCCCCCACCTGAAGTAGAGGCTAATCTGCAATGGTTAACCGAATTAGGGGATGGTTTGTTTGTCTGGGATGAAATGTGGACGGCGATTAAGGGTCAGTAAATAAAGAGTAGGGCGATTTTCAAAATCGCCCTACTCCAGGCTGAACTCAAAGGGGCTGGTTACTAAACGGGATAGGGGGAGAATAAAGGCGTCAATAAATGGCGCCAGATCGCTGGCCGGCAAGGTTGGCTGCAAAAATTCGACGATGCGGGTGGCTAACGGCCGTAATTGTTCCTGCCACTCAGGTTCATGGGTATCGGCCATATTGACCATTTCTAGATGTTCATCACGCCAACGTAAAACCCATTTCTCTAACAACGGCACAACATGGAATAGGCCAACCATCTGTACCTGAATGTGTGCGGCCTTTTCTTCTATCGAGGTCACATACATCGGTTCGGCTGTTTCTTGCCGGCAAGCTGCCCGCACTTCTTCCAACTGCTCCAGCGCTCGCAAGTAAGGCGCGACCCCCGTCAGTATGACACCAGGAGATAACACTCGCTCTGGCGCCGCCAGCGAGTTCACCAGTCGCAACGAAAAAGTCACCTGCTGACTGGTATTGGCAAGACCGGCGCAAAAAAGTAGCTTAAGCGGGCCAAGCCATATCTGGTCATCACTACGCAGTGGATAGCTCTGCCCCGGCGTCAGACGGCTACGGTTGAGCCAGGTACCATTGGTGCTGCCCAGGTCTTCAATAAAGTACGCATCATTTGCATAAAGAATCTGGGCATGTTGGCGCGAAATTCCTTGCGCCAGATCACCATATCGGGACATATCCAACACTAAGTTTTTGTCAGGTGCCGGATAATCCCGGCCAATGATTAATACGGGTTGATTCTTAAGGATAAGAGGTTCAGCAAAGTCAAGTATAAAAAGAGCAAACGAATCAGCAGGCAAATGCCCGATACGGTCAAGGCAATCGCCATCCTCCCGCTGCTGCATGGTCGCGGGGGCAGCGATGCTCATCGTTGTGAACGCGCCTGGTCTGTGGGCGATTAATAACACCCCACAGTGGGCACAACGGATGGCATCTGGTTTATTCTTCCGCTGGCAGAATGGGCAAAATTTTGCTTCCATCTCTTTCAAACTCTTTCAAATTTCTCTTACTCTGACAATTATACTCTTTTTTGCGGCATACATTACATAATCAAATTTTACGGTATAATCATCATCCTAATTATGGCTCGTTATTCTTGCGATAACAATAAACAGGACGTATAGGTTTAGTGAATGTTCACCACGCGCGATCTTACCAATGACAACCTGGAGCGCGGTTCCCAGATAGGTGACTATTCGCTGCTGGAATTAATTGGCCGAGGTGGAGAGGGGGTAGTGTGGTCTGCCTGGGACGGCCGTCGTCAGCGGGTGGTAGCCATGAAACTGGTTTCCACATTGGGAAATGACCCCACGATGATGGCCATGGTTTCACGTGACTTTGAGCGTCAGGTTCATTTGCTGGCCAGTTTGGAACACCCCGGCATTTTGCCCCTTTATGAGTTTGGCTCCAACGAAACTTATTACTATTTTGTCATGCGTTACAATGCCACGGGTTCACTGGCAACCCGGCTGTTAGGCGGGCCGCTACCCGTGCCTGAGGCGCTTCCGATCATTGCGCAAATGGCTCATGCACTGAGTTATTTGCATGGTCTGGGAGTTGTTCATCGAGATTTAAAGCCGACCAATGTGCTGTTGAGCAGTGATAACAAGGCATTCCTTTCTGATTTTGGTTTGGCCCGGCAACTTTCACAGGAAACAATGCCATTTCACACGGGTCGGGGCACAGGGCCATATGCTCCTTATGAGCAGCACATCCATTTTTCCATGTCGCAGCAGTCGGACATTTTCAGTTTGGGGATTGTGGTTTATGAAATACTGACCGGCCATTTGCCCTGGGAAGGGTCGGCCTTTCTGGCTATTCAACAAAAACAAGAAGGGGCAGAATTACCGGACTTGCGTGAATCTGATCCCTCCTTGCCGGGCAGCCTGACGGCCGTGTTGCGCCGGATGACCGCATTTAGTTACCGTGAGCGCCCGGCTACGGCCGTTGATGCTCTCAATCTCCTCCTGACGGCCGTGCCTGATCTATCACCGACAGTCGCCCACACTTTGGGGGTGCCACCACGCCAGGTGGATGAAGCAGACCTGGCAGCCCAGGATGCGTTGTTTTTGCTCAATCTGTTTATGGTGGATTGGCAAAGCGATGTGGAAGTATTCCCGGCGCGGCTGACACATCTGGCCCTCATTGATGCGGTTGTCAAGAGGAAAAGCAATTCGGTGCCCATCAATGAAAAGCAGGCAGCTTTTATGTTGCGCGGCGCCCTGACACATGATTATCAACTGGAGGAGTGGTGGCAGCAGGTGGCAGACCCAACGGTACGCACCCAAGTGTGTGTGGAGACCCTGCTCAGCGAAGATGACGCGGCCATTTCCCAAGCCCTCTCCCGTTTGCTCGATCTGATTAACCAGCAAGCTGCTTTTACTCTGGAACCAGCAGCCCAGGAGCGACTGCTAGAAATAGTCTCTGACGCCGAGAACCGGAAGGTGCGCCAAAACGGGATGCAAATTCTGGGGGCAACGCTACCTTCAGCCTCTCGCTGGCAAACGGTGGGTCTATCGCCTACTGGTGATGTGCGTCTGGCGGAACTGGCCCTGAGCGGTTCATCCCAGGCGCCCCAGGCGGCAGCTCTCATCGGACAGGTGCGGAGTGTCACGGCCGTAGAAACGATATTGGCAGCAGCGCCTGAACGAGATGTTCACGATGTCTTGCGGCAAATTCGGTTAGTAGCCGGTAGTTTGCCAGATGTTGTGCCTGCCCGTATACGGTTCAAAGTGGGCGCCGCCCGACTGCGACAGCGCTATTTCAGCGACACCGAGACACTTTCAGTGCCACGAGCCGCCATCGGATTATTGGCTGGCACCATCATGAGCATCCTGATGGTGTGGGGGCTGTTTTCCCAACCGGCGGCGCAGATGCAGGATATTTTGCTGTCACCCTATCCGGTAAGTGACATTATTACCCTGGTGACAGTAGATGATGCCACACTGGCGCGTTACGGCCGTTGGGATAGCTGGTCCCGCTCTCTTCATGCCGATTTGGTGGAACGTCTGGCAGCAGCCGAGGCGCGGGTAATCGCCTTCGATGTCATGTTTGATGCGGCTTCGGCGGATGCGGCGGCGGACGACCGTCTGTCCGCCGCAGTAGCCACGGCCGGGAATGTGGTGCAGCCGGTCTTGGGGCAGGGTGATGCCTATCATGATGTACCGGGCGCATTAAGGTTTGAGGAGCGCATTTTGCCTTATGCGCCATTGTATACGGCTTCAGCCGCTGTGGGCCATACCAATATCCTGCATGATCAAGATGGATATGTACGACAGTTACCGACCGTAATGGCGGTGGGCGAAGAACGCCACCTCAGTCTGCCGCTGGCAGCATTACTGGTTTATTTACGTGGTAATGCATCGCTGCTGGATATTCCCACAGTTCAGGATGGCGTTTTCTCTTTTCTGGGTCGCCAAATCCCCGTGGGGCCATTGGGGGAGATGAGCATCTATTTTGCCGGGCCACCGGCGACGCCGGAGCAGCGGACGTTTAACATGGTCAGTTATATGGATGTATTGGACGGCCGTGTCCCCGATAATCTGTTCAAGGGCAAAATTGTGTTGGTGGGCATCACCGCCACTTCCGAACCGGATAGTTACCTGACGCCGGTCAGCCAGGGCCGCCCCATGTATGGCGTGGAAATCCTGGCTAATGTCATCGAAGCGATCTGGTCAGAACATTTTATTGTTCATCCTCGGCTCATAATCAGAATTGCTGTGTTATTAGTTTTGGGCGTCTTAACCAGCCTGGTTTGTGTGCGTCCGTGGGCGGGATTGTTCATGGCCGGTATTATAACGGTGTTTTATTTTGCATTTGCTATGTTTATGTTTGATTTCCGCGCCGTGATGCTAGATTTACTCTATCCATTTATGACCATTGCCTTGAGTTACGCCCTGGTGATGGCCTTTCGTCTCTCGGCCGAGATCCGTCGTCGCCGACAAACATGGCCGTTGGAAGTCGTTGGTCAGTAAGGGCAGGATCATGATTATTGGCAAGGACCAAGATAGTCGCCATGCGCCAGGTGCGCAGCTGCGGCGTCAGGTAACACCTGGAGGGTTTGATTCTGATCTGGATTGCCCGGCGAAACATGGCACAGGGTCACCAGTTCTGGCGTGGCGGTTGGTGGTTCTGGGGACGGCGTGGCTGTGGGCAGCAGGGTAGCTGTGGGCAGTGGCTGTGGTGTGGCGGTAGCAGCCGTGGTCGCTGTGGGAGCGATTGCCGCCGTAGGGGAGGGTGCAGGTGAATTGGTTGGTGCGATAACCGGGGTGTTGGTGGCTACTGGCGGCGCGGTTGTCGGTGGGATCGTGGTTGGCAACCCTGGTAGGGTAACTGTGGGCAGGACGGCTGCCGGTAAAGTGGCTGTGGGCAAATTGTTCATTATCACCGGTGTAGGTGAAATGATACCGGCGGTGACCGCCAGGGTTGGCGTGGCGGCGCTAAGGAGTGGGGCGCTAGGAGTGACGGAAGGAGGGACAGGCGTATCCGATGGTGTGGGCGTAACAGTAGGTGGCGTGGTGGGTTGTGGGCGGGCAAGGCTGGTTGCCGTTGGGGCGGCCGGCTGCTCTGGGAGCGTCTGATCAGCCGGGAGTGCGGTTGTGGGTTGTGGCTGCACCTGCAATGGTTGGCCGACAACGGCCGTAACCATCTGTCCCCCGTTTACATCCACGAATGCTGTGCCCAGGGTTACACGCACAATCCCTTCGTCAACGCTTACCAGCGTGGCCGTTTCTGACAAAACTTCCACCGTAAACAATGTGCCGCGTACAGCGGCGGTGGAAGATGGTGTACTCACCCGGAAATAATCATTAGCGCCCAATAACTTTACCACACGGTTTACCGTCTGGCCGGCCAGCAACTGCAACTGAACACGATATTCAGTCGGGGTGATACTCAACTCAGTTATCGCCAATTGGGTACCGGCAATCAGATCAACGGTGCTGCCATCATACAGGCGAAGCTGCCCAACGCCGCTATCTTGAGAAATAACATCCCCCTGGCTGATGGTTGCTACGTTCCCGGCGCTGAGGGTGACGGCCGTGACCAAAGGCCAGACGCCAAAGCGGGTGCGGTTCTGGGTGACGGTGGCCTGGCCTTCAGAGACGATCAGGGTGGCAACGGCCGTTTCCGGTTTAGCCAATACAGCTATGCCCGTAGCCAAAAGTAACAACCCTATCATGCCTATAATTAATAATCGGCGCATCAGTTTATCCCTAAGTTTTTGTGTAAGAGTGGTGGTTCAGGCTTGCCACCTATATCT
Source organism: Anaerolineae bacterium (assembly GCA_023382655.1). Classification (GTDB taxonomy): domain Bacteria; phylum Chloroflexota; class Anaerolineae; order Promineifilales; family Promineifilaceae; genus CAADGU01. The sequence continues at coordinate 221,195 of JAHDWK010000004.1, forward strand.
AAATACTATACGCCTCAAATATTTCACTACTTCTGACGGTCTCTCGGTGCGGGTTGAACGGTTTCTTGACGGGCTGATGTGCCTGGGTTAGAATTTCCCGTCTTGTACACCAAGACCTGTCTGGCAGAAACACATTCTAAAGTTTACAGTACGATAACGGGTTTGATGGGTACCATCAACCCGTTTCATTATTCTGGGTAATATACCTTGTTTGAAACATTAGGCGAACGCCTGCAAACTGTTTTTGATGGCCTGCAACGTCGCGGCAAACTAACCGAAGCGGACGTGGATAAGGCTATGCGTGAAGTACGCCTGGCTTTGTTGGAAGCGGACGTGAACTACAAAGTGGTCAAGAGCTTTGTGGAACGGGTACGCGAACGGGCAGTCGGGCAGGAAGTGATGCGCAGTCTCACACCAGGCCAGCAGGTGGTGAAGATTGTCCATGAAGAGCTGATTACCACATTGGGTGAACCAGGGCGATTGAACCTGGGGATGCAATCCCCGGCGGTGATTATGCTGGTGGGTTTACAAGGCGCCGGTAAGACGACCATGGCCGGTAAGCTGGCGTTGCATTTGCGCAAACAGGGGCGACGGCCGTTGCTGGTAGCCGCTGATGTGTACCGCCCCGCCGCGATTAACCAGTTGCAAACGCTGGGCCGCCAGCTAGACATTCCGGTTTATGATGAAGGCCCGCAGGGCAATCCCGTCAAGGTTTGTGTCAACGGTATCAACCGCGCCAAAAGTGATGGCCTGACCACCGTTATTTTAGACACGGCCGGCCGCCTGAACATTGACGAAATGATGATGGACGAAATCCGCACCATCAAAAAAGCGGTCAATCCGGTGGAAATTTTGCTGGTCGCCGATGCTATGACAGGTCAGGAAGCGGTGCGAGTGGCCACTGACTTTAACCAGGCTGTGGAAATTACCGGCCTGATCATGACCAAAATAGATGGTGATGCACGGGGCGGGGCGGCCATTTCCATGCGGGAAGTAACCGGTGTGCCCATCAAGTTCCTGGGTACAGGCGAGAAGTTGACCGCCATTGAACCATTTTATCCTGACCGCCTGGCCAGCCGTATTTTGGGCATGGGGGATGTGCTGACGCTGATTGAAAAGGCGCAGACGGAAATGGATCAGGAAGAGGCGGCCATAGCGGGCGAACGGCTGATGAAGGGGGAGTTTAACCTGGATGATTTCATGAAACAGATGCAGCAGTTACGCAAATTAGGCCCGCTGACGCAACTGATGGAGATGATTCCGGGTATTAACAAAATGACGCAGGGTGTGGACATGAGTACGGCCGAACAGGATTTGAAGCGCATTGAAGCCATTATCCAGTCCATGACGCCGCAAGAACGCCGTGATCCTAAAATCCTGAAAGCAAGCCGCAAGCGGCGCGTGGCCACCGGGTCGGGCACGTCGGTACAAGAAGTGAACATGCTGTTGAAGCAGTTCCGGGATATGCAAGATATGATGAAACAAATGCGCAAAGGGCGCGGCCGGGGTTTGGCTAATTTGCTTGGTGGCCGGTTCCCTGGTATGTAGACTGTGGAGATTAGAGATGAGAGAGTGGCGATGGTCACACCCTCTCATCTCCAATCTCAAGTTTTTTGGATGATTGTTTAAGAAAAGTTTGGAGAATAAAAAAGATTATGCTCAAAATTCGTTTGACTCGAACTGGTAAGAAAAAGCAACCTAGCTATCGGGTGGTGGTGGCGAATAAAGATTCAAAGCGTGACGGCCGTATCGTGGAACGCATTGGTCATTACAATCCCCTTATGCAACCGGCGGAGTATCGTATTCAGGAAGACCGTGCCTTATATTGGCTGAGCGTGGGCGCCCAACCCACCGACGCCGTGCGCCGCTTGCTGGAAAAACAAGGCACCATTAGCCGTTTGCAGCGTTTCCATGCCGGTGAATCATTGGATTCGTTGGTGGCAGAGTATACGGGTGAGCCGGACACGGCCGTAGCGACTGCAGAAGCGGTCACGGCATTCACACCAGAGGTCGTTGCGGAAACGGCCGTTATGGAAACGGTTGCCGAAGAAGCGGTTGCTGAAGAAGCGGTTGCTGAAGAAGCGGTTGCTGAAGAAGCGGTTGCCGAAGAAGCGGTTGCCGAAGAAACCACCCTCGCCGAAACAGTTGATGAAGAGGTGACTGAAGAAGAATTGGCCGATGAAGCAGTGGCCGAAGAAGAGCCAGTTGCAGCAGAAGTAGCCGACGATGAAGAGACTGAAGGCGAAAGCGAGTAAAACCTGATGGCCGAGGACACAAGCGGCAGTAAGGCGCTGCTGGAATACATTGTCAAAAGCGTGGTAGACAACCCCGATGACGTGCAGGTGACAGAAGCCGGTCACGCCAGAGAAAAAATCTTGCAACTACAGGTAGCTGCGCCAGATATGGGGCGCGTCATTGGCAAAGGTGGCCGCGTGATCAACGCTATTCGCGCCTTGGTGCAAGTGGCTGCGGCCAAAGAAGGCGCGCAAGTTACGGTAGAAATTTTAGAGTGAAAGAGCAAGAGGAAAGCCTCGTCCCACAGACAGGTCAAGGCTCGGTGGCAAAAACCACTGAGCCTTCTTTTTTGACTATCGGGCTGGTGAGCAAACCCCATGGCGTGCGTGGTGAAGTGCGCGTCATTCTGCATACCGATGTGCCAGAGCGTTTTACCTGGTTAAAAGAGGTGTATGTGGGCCAGAACCCTTCCCGACTGGTGGCAGTGGAAAGTGCCCGCTTGCATCAGAATATGGTGCTGCTGAAGCTGGCCGGTTACGATGACCGGGAGGCCGCCGAGACGCTGCGCGGTGCGTGGCTGCAAGTGCCGGAAACGGAAGCCATTCCCCTGGACGAAGGGGAATACTTTTTGTACCAACTTGAAGGGTTGGATGTGGTCACGGATACGGATGAATGGTTGGGTAAGCTGGTGGGAGTGATTGAAACAGGCGCGAACAATGTGTTTCGGGTGGAGGGGCCACGTGGTGAAGTGTTGCTGCCGGACACCAGAGAAGTGATCCTGGACATTGATTTTGTAAACGGCCGTATCCTTGTTCATCTGCTATCCGGCCTGCTGCCTGACTAAATCCTTGATCGGTGCTCGGTAGAATTCGGTTTACGGCTAACGGATCACGGTTTACGGCCGTGTTTGCCTTGCGTCCAGCGTGATGATATGCTCGTAAAATGCCCGAAGAGAAGTATTGGTTGGGATTCAACCTGGTAAATGGCGTCGGCCCGGCCAAAGTGCAGGCGTTGTTGGACCATTTTGGCTCTCTGGCAGCGGCCTGGCAGGCGACAGAACTGCAACTGGCGCACATTGGTTTTGACCGGCGCACGATTCAGAATTTGCAGGAAACGCGCACGGCCGTAGATCTGGATCGCGCCTGGGAACAGGTGCAAACCGCCGATATTCACTTGCTTACCTGGGAATCACCTGGCTATCCACCTTATTTGAAGGAGATACCGGCGCCGCCACCGCTGTTGTATGTGCAGGGTGAACTGCGGGAAGCCGACCGTTGGGCGGTGGCGGTAGTGGGTACAAGGCGGTTGACGAGTTACGGCCGTCAGGTCACCCAAGATTTGGTAGCTGGTCTGGTGCATCACAACATTACCATTATCAGTGGGCTGGCGCGGGGGATTGATGCGGTGGCGCACAAGACGGCCGTGGAAATGGGTGGACGCACCATTGCCGTTCTCGGTTCTGGCCTTGACGCTATCTACCCGGCCGAGCATCGCCAACTGGCGCAAAGCATCGTCAACGGACATGGCGCGCTTATTTCTGAGTACGCTCTGGGTGTGCAACCAGAAGCTAAAAATTTCCCACCACGCAACCGTATCATCAGCGGTTTATCACTGGGCGTCCTGGTCGTCGAGGCAGCTGAACGTAGTGGTGCGCTGATTACTACCAACTTTGCTGCCGAACAGAACCGGGACGTGTTTGCCGTACCGGGCAACATCAATAGTCCGGCCAGCAAAGGCCCCAACCAGTTGATTCAGCAGGGAGCCAGGCTGGTAACAGGCGTCGAGGATATTTTGGAAGAGTTGAACATATACATGGTGGCAGAGCATACGGCCGTGCAAATGGCCTTGCCGGAAACGGCCGAAGAAATTGCGCTCTATGCCCACCTTTCCAGCCAACCGGTACATATTGACGACCTCAGCCGGGCCAGTGGTCTGCCTACCGGTATGGTTAGCAGCACACTGACCATTATGGAACTTAAAGGCATGGTGCGCCAGGTGGGTGGCATGAATTACATACTCTGCCGTGAACCAGACCCAGCCTATGAAATACAGTTATCAGAACCAAATGGATAATAAACGCTTATGAAAATTGTCATCTTTGCCGGCGGCTCTGGCCGGCGGTTATGGCCCATCAGCCGCCAGAAATCACCTAAACAATTTGAGCAAATTATCGGCGATCAATCCACACTACAATTGGCCGTAGCGCGGGTACGCCATGTCTATGGTGCCGCCAACATCTTTATTTCCACTAACGAACAATACGTGGAGATTGTACGTGGGCAGCTCCCCGAAATTCCGCCGGATCAAATCATTGGCGAACCAACCCGGCGTGACCTGGCGGCCGCCGTGGGGCTGGCGCTGGCCCATCTGTCTCACCATGCCACCAATGCCGACGAACCAGTTGCCATTTTGTGGGGCGACAACTATATGGATCAGGTGGACAATTTCCGGACCGTTTTACAAACGGCGGAAACATTGCTGCTAAAAAAAGAGGCCAATATTTTTTTTATCGGTGAGACGCCCCGTTTTGCCAATGAAAACCTGGGTTGGATTGGGTTGGGGCCGGAGAAAGGACGACTAGATGGGCAGCCGTATTATGGCTTCGAGTCGTTGACCTATCGGCCACCCCTGGCCGAATGCCGCCGTATGTTTGCCCAGGGCACACACGTCTGGAATACCGGTTACTTTGTGACAACTATTGGCTTTGTGCAGTCTCTCTACCGGCAGCAGCAGCCCCAGATGTGGAGGCAATTGACGCAGATTCAGGCAGCTATAGGCCAGGGCAATTATCAGGAGACGTTACACAAGATTTATCCACAGCTTGATGTGATGAGTTTTGACGATGCCATTTTGCAGCACATTCCCGCGCACGAGGCATTGGTGCTGCACAGCGAAATGGGGTGGAGTGATCCCGGTACATTGTATGCCCTAAAAGAAGCCATTAACCCAGACCCGGCAGCGAATGTGACGATAGGACTGGTAAAGGTGGCTGAGACCCAGGATTCTCTGGTTTATAACTATGAGCCGGACAAATTGGTGGCGGTTATTGGCCTTGAGGGGATGATTGTGGTAAATACGGGGGATGCCCTTTTGGTGGTACATAAAGACAAGATTCCTTTGGTTAAGAAACTGGTTGATGGGCTGGATGGGACTGAATTGGAAAATTATAGTTAGGGATTGGCGCTTAGAGATTGGAGATTGCTCTCAATCTCTCATCTCTAGTCGCTTTTATGCTTATGGATGAAATTATAGGTTATTGTTTTAAGTGCAAAGAAAAACACCCGATGGTGAAACCGCAGGCGGAGTGGTCGGCGCATGGGGCGCCGGGAGTGCGCGGGACGTGTGCTAATTGCGGGGGCGGCATGTATAAGGCCATGCGGACGCCAGAACACGATGCTTTGCCCAAGCCGGAAAATATCAAACGCACACGCAAGACAGCGACGAGTAAAACAAAGAAGGGGGGGAAAAAGGGGGCGGCTAAGAAGGGCAGCGCAAAGGCGGCTAAAAAAACGGTGGGGCAAGGCACGGCCGTCTCCACTAAACCCGCTCCCCGCCGCAGTGGCAAACTGGTTGTCGTTGAATCCCCGGCCAAAGCCAAAACCATTGGCCGTTATCTGGGCAAGGGCTACACCGTTAAATCTAGTGTCGGCCATGTGCGGGATCTGTTGAAATCTCGGCTCAGTGTGGATGTGGATAATAATTTTGAGCCAGAATACCGCGTTTCCAACGACAAGCGTGATGTGGTGAAAGATCTGAAAGAAGCGGCAGCCCGCGCCACCGAAATCTACCTGGCGACTGACCCGGACCGTGAAGGGGAGGCGATTGCCTGGCATGTGCGCGAAGCGGCCGAAATGGACCCGGCGCGTACCCGACGGGTGGAATTCCACGAAATCACCAAACCGGCCATTCAAAAAGCGTTTGAGCATCCCCGTGATATTGATATGGATCGGGTGAATGCACAGCAAGCGCGGCGTATTTTGGACCGGCTGGTGGGGTACAAACTCAGTCCGCTGTTGTGGCGCAAGATTCACGGCCGTCTCTCGGCCGGGCGCGTGCAGTCGGTGGCGGTGCGGTTGGTAGTGGATCGTGAGCGGGAAATCCAACAGTTTGTCATCGAAGAATATTGGACGCTGGCGGCGGAATTGAGCCAACAGGAAATGGCGGGCAAACGGACACGGCCGTTTTTCATTGCCAAACTGTTCAAACTCAAAGGAGAAGACCCCGTTTTTCGTCAGCAGGCCGAGGTGCAACCCCATCTGGATACATTGGTAGATGCTGATTGGGTAGTAGGTGAAGTACGTCTGGGTAAACGCACACGCCGTCCAGCCGCTCCTTTTACCACCAGCACTTTGCAGCAGGAAGCGTCACGCCGCCTCAGTTATAACACTGACAAGACCATGCGCATTGCCCAGCAGTTGTACGAAGGCATTGACCTGAAAGACAATGAAGGCACGGTGGGGTTGATCACCTACATGCGTACCGATAGCGTGACCGTTTCGGCCGAAGCGCAGACAGAAGCGCGCACTTACATTAGCAAGCGATATGGCGCCGCTTATGTGCCGGTGAAACCACCGGAATACAAAACCAAAACAAAAGCAGCGCAGGAAGCGCACGAGGCTATCCGGCCAACTTCGGTGATGCATGTTCCTGCGGAAATAAAAGAGCATCTCAGCCGGGATCAATACCGGATGTATTCGCTCATTTGGGATCGTTTTGTGGCCAGCCAGATGTCCCCGGCGCGGTATGATACGGTATCGGCCGATGTGTGGGCGGGGGACGAGAAAGTGGCAGCGGGAAAACGGCCGTATCTCTTCCGGGCTACCGGCTCTACGCTGGAATTTCCCGGGTTTCTGGCGTTGTATGAAGAAAGCCGTCCTGAGGACCGCCCCGATGATGGCGAGAACCAGGTACCGGCGTCGCTGAAAACGCAGGAACAGTTGGATCTGCTCCGGCTGCTGCCAGAGCAACATTTTACACAACCACCTCCCCGGTTTAGTGAGGCGACACTGGTGAAGGCATTGGAGGAAAATGGCATTGGCCGCCCCAGTACCTATGCCAGCATTATCTCCACCATTCAGCAGCGCGGATATGTAGACCGCCAGGAGCGACGGCTGACGCCCACAGAAACGGGCCAGGTTGTTAACGATCTGCTGGTGGAATACTTCCCGGATATTGTGTCGGTAGATTTTACGGCTCGCCTGGAAGATGAACTAGACAAGATTGCCGAAGGCGACCCCTGGACGCCGGTAGTGGGCAGTTTTTATGGGCAGTTTGTGGAAAAACTGGAAATTGCGGATGAATCCATCCCCAAAATTGATGTGCAGCGCGAACAGGAATTTGTGGGGCGTGACTGTCCCACCTGTGGCAGTCCGTTGGTGTATCGGGAAGGGCGGTACGGCCGTTTTATCGGTTGCAGCACTTTCCCTAAATGTCGCTACACGGAACAGCTTATTAAAGTGGTAGCTACCTGCCCACGCGGGGGACAGATTGTGGAGCGGCGCAGCAAACGGGGCAAGGTTTTTTACGGTTGCAATCGTTACCCGGACTGTGAATGGCGCAGTTGGTATAAACCGGTGGCGGATACAAACGGTCATTGTGACGGGGTTCTGGTACAGCGCAGTGAGAGCAAAACAGAATGTGTGGCCTGTGCGTTGAAGGAAAACGTACCGGCCACAGCTTGACAGGGTGACAAGGTGACGGGGTGACAAGGTGGAACAAATCCATTGGTGCCCTTTATTGGCGTAAAAGGCTGATGGCCGTGGTTGTTCTGGCGCTGTTATTCTTGGCTGCCTGCCAGGATGTGACGCCAACGCCCATTCCGGCAACGGCGACTGTGCAAACAGATACGGCCGTGTTGCCCACGCTTGACCTGGCCCAAATTGCTCCCTCTGCCATGCCGACGCCATCCCCGATGCCTGTGGCCACAGACACGGCCGTGCCGCCACCCACTGCTACGACTATCGCTACAGTGGAACAGGTGATCGTTGCGCCAGCCTGCTTTTATACCTACACCTTGTTGGAAACCAACACATCCCCTGGTAGTGTACTGTCACCGGGCGTTCCATTTTTGCAAACGTGGCGGGTGCGCAATGATGGCACATGCGCCTGGGGCGCCGGCGCCGCCTGGGTTTTTGCTGGCGGCGACCAAATGGGCGGCCCTGACCTGATCACCCTGCCGCCTGCCGGTCCAGGCCAAATCGTGGACGTGAACCTGGCATTGGGTGCGCCGCCAACCCCTGGTTTTTATACCGGATTCTGGCAGCCGCAGATGGCGGATGGGCTGATTTTGCAGCCACCATCGGCGGTGAGTATCAATGTGATCACACCCCAGGTGAGTGATACTCCTACGCCTTCAGTAGTGCTGCCCACGGCTACAGCCGTGCCGTCCACACCTACCGCTACACCCGCCATCTCCGGCTGGCGCGGCGAATACTTCAACAACCAAACTCTCTCTGGTGCGCCTGTTTTAGTGCGCGATGACCCGGAGGTCAACTTTAACTGGGGTACCAGTTCTCCCGGCGAAGGGCTGCAAAACGGCAACTTTTCCGTGCGTTGGACGCGCTCCATTTCCGTGCCGGGTGGCGTCTATCGTTTTTTGGCGCGCAGCCAGGATGGGGTGCGGGTTTGGGTAAATGGCACACTCCTCTTTGATGAATGGCGCAGTGGACAGAGTGCCACTTTTGAGAGTGAGATCACCTTACAGCCGGGCCAATTGCTGGATGTGCGCGTGGAGTATTATCATGCCTCCGGCCTGGCCCATGTGCATGTGTGGGCCGAACCCCAGACAAGATACCCCCAATGGCGCGGCGCTTATATCGCCGATCCCAATTTGCAGGGGCAGCCGGTACTCATCCGCAATGACCAGGATATTAACTTTGACTGGGGCACAGGCGCTCCGGCAGCGGGAATGCCGGCGAATAATTTTTCGGTTATCTGGATTCGCACACTCTCGTTTATGACCAGCACCTACCGTTTTAATGCGGTTGTAGATGACGGGATGCGGCTGTATGTGGATGGGGTACTGGTGATTGACGCCTGGCAGGATGGCACAGCGCGTCAGGTTTCGGGCACAGTTAACTTGTTGGGTGGACAGCATGATGTCACTGTTACCTACTATGAAAGAGTAGATGTGGCACAAATTAGGATTTGGTGGGAGCCAGTTACTGGATTCGAGTAGAATTGGGAATTGTAGCGACCGGAGATTGATCGATCTTCAATCGCAGATCGCTAGTCACAAACTATCTGGAGGCACAATGAAACTCAAATTGATGAATGAACAAACCGGCCAAGTCATTGGCGAGGTGAACGAGGTAGAAATGCGTTTTTTGGTGGATATGTTAGAAGAGGAGTCGGTTGAAGACGCCGATTATTTTATCAACCAGGATACGATTGACATGTTGGAAGTCCGGGGTGGCGATCCGGAGTTGATCACTATATTGCGCCAGGCGGTGGGTGAGTCTGAGGGGATTGAGATCACCTGGGAACCTGCTTAGGATTTGTAGTCCGCAAACCGTAACCCGACTTTTACCGATTACGAATTACCGGTGATGGCCTATGCGCCTGAAAGCTATTCTGCGGCTTAAGTGTCCCCACTGCTGCCAGGGCCCGGTTTTCCGCAAGCCGTTTGTGATGTACCGTACCTGTGCGCAGTGTGGCATTGTGTATGAACGGGAGCGGGGTTATTTCATGATGTCGGTGTTTGTGGGTTATGTGATGAGCTTTTTTGTGGTGATACCGGTGTTGATAGGGTTGTATATGACGATACGGCCGTCCTTAAATGGTTATCTCATTGGCGCGGTAGTAACCCTGGTGTTAGCTATTCCCTTGATTTTCCACTATGCACGGGTGATCTGGATGCATTTGGACGAATTGATGGATCCTCGACAGATACCCCCAACTTAGGGTGAGAAACGGCCGTTTGTCATCTGGGAAACGGCCGTTTGTCACTTCCTCTTCCCATTGTTTTTCGGCATACTGCACGGTAGGTGTATTGGTTCTTTTTACTATGAAGGAGGCCAAACATGTCCGAAAAATATCAATTTACCCCCCCCGAACGAACGCCATACATGGCTTATTTTGAAGATGGCTTGTGGGACATATGGCTCGGTTTGCTGTTGCTGGCATTGGGCATGAGCTATTTGTCTGCGGAGTTCAGTATCCTGATTATTTTCCTGGCGTTGGCAGCGCCGTTTATGTGGGAGGCCAAACGCCGTATTACCGTGCCCCGGCTGACCCCTATGCGGTATACGGCCGCCCAATTGGCCGCAGATGAACGGCGCAAGGGTATCCTTTTAGCCGCTGCCACTGTGGTGTTGTTTGCGGGTATCCTGCTGTTTATCGCTGCTGTATATAGGCCAACACTGGCTGCCTGGTTGGGGCAGTTTAACGGCTTGCCTTTGGGTATTTTGTTGGCGGTGGGGGTAGGGTTGGTCGGTTACTTTTACCGGGCGCTGAACTGGGCCGTCTATGCTTTTTTGCTCATGGCGTTGACATTTGCCGCTGCCTGGTTTGGTTTATCGTTTATCGGGTGTATCTTGTTGGCTGGTCTATTGATTTTGGTATCAGGCGTAGGGCTGCTGGCCCATTTTTGGCAGCAACATGCGCCTCTTGCTTTTTCGTAAGGCGTCACAGATAGCGGCATACGTAAGAGGTAGTGTAATCCAACGCGAGCCAGGTTGAGCCACCTCTCGCCCGGTATGGTCTGTATACGTTGTAATGCCTGGTGGGGGAGCGTATAATTTCACCCTGACTGAACAACAGATGAGAAGCCTGCATCCCGGTGCGCCGGGTATGGGTTTTTATGCGCAGGAGTTTTAACATGGCAAAAATATACAGGCATCTGAATAACGCCCCCGATTCTTATGTTGGCAAAATTGATCCGACGGACGGCCGTGTCTATAGCGAACGTTTTGGCCCGGATGAGTATATTGGCCGGGTGGATTATGAGAAAGGAGAAGTTCACGCCCACAGAACAGGCCCGGACGAGTATTTAGGCCGCGTGGATGACGAGCACCACATCTTTGCTCATCAATTTGGCCCAGACGATTATGTGGCGAGCGTGACAGAAGATGGCAAGATTTACCGGCACGTAAGAATGGGGCGGGATACATATGTGGGGCGCATGGAAGAGATGCGCCACCCGGTGGAAGCGGCTGCCGCCTGGTTTTTATTTCTTTCACTGGCGCTCGATGAGCCAGCCGAGACGGCTTAAATGACGTCGCCGAAAAAGACGGCCGTCTGGCTAAACAATTGGCGCGGGCATTTTGGACGTTGGACATGGCTCTTGGTGGTGGTGGCAGCGATATGGATGATGGCCTTTTATGCTGTAACTGATCCTACGGCCGTACCCCATGACCATCTCTTAAACGGAGCCGATTGGATGGGCGCCGCCCTTTGTCACCGCATTACGGAGAGATCGTTTACCATTTACGGCCGTCAATTCCCTTTATGTGCCCGCTGTACCGGCATGTATTTGGGCGCGTTCCTGGTGTTCCTGACACTATTGCTGGCCGGCCGGGCGCGTTGGAGTGAATTGCCCCGCCTGCCCATCTTGCTGACGCTGCTTGCCTTTATCGGCATTATGGGGCTGGATGGGGTCAACTCTTACACGCACTTTTTCCCAGGGTTTCCGCATGTGTATGAGCCGCGCAACTGGCTGCGGTTACTGACGGGAATGGGCGCAGGGTTGGCTATGGGGTTGTTATTGTTTCCGGTGCTGGGGCAAACAGTATGGGCGGAAACCTGGCGGCGACCGGTCATTGACAATTTTCGGGAACTGGTGGGAATGATGTTGGTGGCGGGCACGGCCGTTTTGCTCGTTCTCAGCAACCAGCCCACTATCTTGTACGTACTGGCGTTGGCCAGCGTGGCCGGGCAACTGCTGGTGCTGATGGGTATCAACGCTGTTTTGTTGTTGGTGCTAATGCGGCGTGATGGACGGGCACAGCGGTGGCGCGATGTGGTTGTACCTTTAATCATTTGTCTTATCATGGCCATTGGGCAGTTAGGTGTCATCACCTTTGTTCGCCTGCAAGCCTTTGGCACCATTGCCGGGTTTCCCGGCCTTTAATGTCGTAATCCGTCACCCGTGGGCCACTACCCATGATTTTATTCGGTTTACGACTTACAAAAATCGGAGAGGAGCAATATGTTAAACATTATCAGCGCATTTGGTTTGGCCGGGGCCTCTGGCCTTAACGCCTATATCCCGCTGCTGATTGTGGCGGTGGCAGCCCATTATCCTTTGGGTGATCCCGTCCTTAAACTGACGGAACCGTACAATATGTTGGGGGAGTGGTGGGCCATCGTTATTATTTCCATTCTGCTGATTATCGAAATGCTGGTGGATAAGATACCAGCCGTGGACAGTCTAAATGATGGTATCCAAACTTTTATTCGGCCGGCGGCGGGCGCTATTTTGTTTGCCGCCAACGCCAATCTGATTACCGATATGCATCCGGCAGTAGCCTTGCTCGCCGGTCTATTGGTAGCCGGTGGTGTCCATACTGTTAAGATGACCGCACGGCCTGTTGTGACGGCCGCAACCGCGGGGACGGGGAATTGGGCGGTGAGTTTGGTGGAGGATGTAACGGCCGTCATCATCACGCTGCTGGCAATTTTTGTGCCCATCCTGGCGGCTATTTTGTTCATTATTGGCGGGATAGCGGTGATACGCTTCATTCGTCGCCGCCAGCAGCGCAAGCGTTACCCTTTCCTGGCCTAAATCAGGTGATTAATCTGGAAACAACTCTGGTATTCTCTGAAGGAGGCAAACGATGATTGAAAGAATTATTGGTGTTCTTAAGCTGGATGTAGCAACATATGAGGCCATTGAAGCAGACGAAAATGCGACTATGCAAGCGGCCATTGTGGTGGCGGTGGTCGCAATCGTGGGTGGCGTTCTTGGCGGCGCTATTAGCTCTCTGGTGGGTGGTAATTTCCTGGGCACACTGGTATACACCCTCTTGAGCGCTTTTATTGGATGGTTGGTCTGGTCGGCGACTACCTATTTTGTGGGCACCAGCCTGTTTGGTGGTCAGGCAACCATGGGCGAGATGTTGCGTGTTTTGGGTTTTGCTCAAGCGCCGGGTATTTTAGCCATTATCCCCATCTGTGGGAATTTTATTGGATGGATATGGACGTTGGCCTGTACGTTTATTGCCATTAGGCAAGGGCTTGATCTGGATAATACAAAGGCACTTTTGACGGCCGTTATCGCCTTCGTGGCTGTTGTGATCGTCTCATTTGTCATCGGGGCCATATTGAGCGCTCTTGGCCTTTCGGTTTCCGTGGGCTTGGGTGCATTGTAGGTTTATAGACTTAATTGCCACAACTTAACGAGCCATCTCTCACCAAGGGGATGGCTCGTTAAGTTACGGGAGATTTTATGTGTGGAAACGCTTGACCGCAGAAAAGGGTATCTTTCCTGTACTTTTATGGTGTTGGCATTTATTTTGCCGATACTTGGGTTTGCCGTAGGTTGGGGGCGCTGGGATGCTCAGACCGGGATCATAGTAGGTGGGGGCATATTCGTGTTGCTAATGGGTACGGCCGTGCTCATTGCCTTCACCATCGAAAATCTTAGCTGGCTCTTCACCTTCCTTCCCTTGCTCTCTAGCTTCCTTTACACCATCGCTCCTGACTTCGTTCCAGGCCCCGTAGAAGATGCCGCCGTGGTTGCCGTCGGCGCTTTTTTCACCCTTACCCTGTTGGTGAAAAAGGTAGCGCCCAGTTATCTGCTGCTGGCAGTGCTTGTCACTGGCTTATATGCTTGGTTTGGCCGTGAATGGCTCCCCGGCATGGTGGATGAGCTGGCGCTGTTCCTTGTTGTCTTACTGCTGGGTTTTATCGTACACCGCAATTATCGTCACCGTTTGCCAGAAACGTAACGCTTGCTTCAACCTTCATCTGTCAGTGCTTTAAGCTTTAGCTGTGCCTGTAAGCCGACGATGTGGGCTTCTAACTCTGTCAGCTCGTTTTGTTGGCTGGTTAGTTTGTCATTTTCGGCGCGGACAAAACGGGCAAAGGGGGCGATAGTATCTTCAATGCGCTGTGTGCCTCGCCGCATTTCCCGGTCAAACTGCTCGGTGAGGCTGGTAACCAATCGCTGGCGCATCTCTGAAACTTTCGTTTCCAGTTCTATTTTGGCTTTCCGTTTACGCGAGGGCAGGATGAGAACACCAACGGTAGCCAGGGTGATACCGGCAATGATGCCGGTGATGTCAAACATGGAAGCGGTGATGCCCCCGGCCAGGACTGCGCCCAGCGTGGCTACAGAAGCCACACCCGCGATACCGGTTCCGGCTACGGCCGTGCGCGCCGCTTCGGATAAGTGGGCAGCTTCTCGCTCTTTGTCATAGCTGTCTACCGCGCGATGAGTGGCGGTGCTGATGGAATCGAGCAGGCGGGCGCGGTCGTAGGCCAGTGCGCCATCTTTGGGACCACCCTGCCCGACAATGCGATTGTTGTGGCTCTCTTTGCGTTGGGCCATGTGGTCGGCAACGGCCGTCCACTGGCGTAAATCCTGCTCCACCATCCAATCCACCAGTTCACTCACGCGGCGTTCAATTTGGGCGGGTGTGTCCGCCACCACTTGTTCCTCAAAGGCACTCTCCACCTTTTTGGCGCGTACCAGATCGGGAATTCGTCCGAGGCGAATCATTTCATCGAAGAACTCGTACCCCCGTTTTTCCATCTGGTAGAGCGTGTTGTCAATTTCGCTCATGCGCGCCTGGAAGTTGCGCTGCATGTCGTCATCGTAGTAGACCATTTGCCTTTGAATGTCATCGAGCAACCGCTGGTCGGTTTGCAGCGAATCCAGGTCATGGCTGATGCTGTCTAGCTGTTGGCGCGCCAATTTAAGGCCTACACCCAGGGGATTGAGCAGTTTCAGACGGAAACGGCCGTCATCATCCAGCGTGTCATGAATAAATGTTTCCAGCGCCTCAAAACCGCTCTCTACCCAAAGTTGTGGCTTGCCCGCCTTAGCCTCTTTTGCCTGCCGCGCCGATACCGCAAACAGACCGGAGATTTCCCCTACCAGGCTGTTGGCCGCCTGTGTCACAAAGTCTATCACCTGTTCCCGTTCGGCCACTTCGGGCAAAATATCTATCTTATTGATCACCAGTACGATCTTTTTGCCCCAATCCCGAATCCGGCTCAGGAAAGCTCGCTCACTCTCTGTAAACGGGCGGTCGGCCGAGGTAATAAACAGCACCAGGTCACTACGGGGGATAAAGTCGGCCGTTAATGCTTCGTGTTCGCGCATAATGGCATTGGTACCCGGCGTATCCACAATGCTGATTTTTTGCAGCAGTTCAAACGGCGCTGTTTTGATCCACACTCCTTTGGGGCCGGGAATTTGCGCAGCCAGTTCACCATGCTTTAGTAAATAAATTTGGCTGGTGGTAGGTGTAACCCCTTCTTCTTGGAGTGGATGACCCAGCAGGGCGTTGATGAAAGCCGACTTGCCGGCATTAAACTCCCCGGCGATTACCAACAAGAACAGGTCATCTAACTGGCGGATAGAGTCGGCCAGGGTTGCACGGTCTTGTGGCGAAGCGTCTGCATTCGCCAACACGTCGCGTAAGTGACCGAGTATGTCGCGGGCGCGGTTGAGAATTTCTTCTTGTTCAGGAGTCAGAATGGCTTTCATAGACTGCCTATTGTGAAGGAAAGTGAATAAGTGTCAAGTGTTCCGGCGAACCGTTGCCTACATGAGAACCGGATTTGATCTGCCTGCCAGTTACGGCCGTTTTTGTTATACTGCGCGGCTGCAATGCACATACCACAGGCATGGAAGCAGCAAATGGCCCGGTGGATGCAGATTCCCGGCGCACAAAGGTTGATGGTGTGGGTTATCCATCTGCTAGTGCCCCGGCATCTGATGGGCATTAACCTGGTGGTTGTGAATGATCAAGGGCAAATTTTACTGCTCAAGCATGTGTTTCACCCCTATGCGCCGTGGGGTTTGCCCGGCGGTTGGCTGAACCGGGGTGAAGACCCAAAAGAGTGTGCCTTGCGGGAATTAAGGGAAGAGACGGGGTTAACGGCCGTGTTAGACCGGGTGCTTGTTCTACAGCGCAGCGCAGAATTGTCTCAAATCAATGCGGTTTATCTGGCATTTGCCCAGGCAGGAACCATGCAATTGAGCAGCGAGATTATGGAAGCCCGCTGGTTTGAGCCAGAGGCGCTGCCCGAACCGCTGACCACCATTACCAGGCAGGCAATTGTAACGGCCGTTACCCACCATTCACCATGAACCGACGATCAACCCCTGGCGCGGGCCAATGGCTCACTGTCACCTTACTTGTCGCCGCCAGTATCTTCCTGCTGGTTAAGCTCTTTCAGTATGCCACCGTTCGCAGCAACTATCCCACCGGTCTGGTGATTGCCGGAGTAGAAGTGGGAGGGCTGTCGAAGCAGCAAACCGGCGAAGTATTAACCAATCAATTCATTGAAGCACCCATTTTCATCTATTATGACGACGAACGTTTTGAAATCAGCCCCAGCCAGGCCAAATTCCAGTTAGACCTCACAACCATGCTCAACCAGGCTGACTATGAACGCGCCCAGCAAGATTTTTGGGCCGGCTTCTGGGGATTCTTGTGGGGTCGTCCGGTGGAAGTAAACCCCGTGCCCATTGCCGCCACCCATGACCGTGAAGCCTTGCGGGATGTTCTGTTGGATATTGCTACGCTGATGGACAAGCCTTCCCAACCGCCACAGCCGGTGCCCCAGAGCTTCAGCTTTCAATATGGCGAAGCCGGTACACGCACCGATATTGAAGCCAGTTTTGCTGACGTGGAAGCTGCTCTTTACCGACCTGCCAACCGCGAATCACGCCTGGTGGTGCGGCCTGGTCAGGCAACACCACCGGAGAAAAACCTGCTGGTGCGTTTGTTAGTCAATAGCCTCCAGGATTTTGAGCAGTTGCATGGTGGCGTAGCCAGCATGTTCATTATGGATTTATCCACCGGCCGTGAGATTGCCATCAACGAAAAAACGCCTATGTCCGGCATGGATATGCTTAAGGTGCCCATTGTGCTGGAGATGTACCGGATATTGGATCAACCACCCACATTAACACAGCGGCAGCACATCTCCCATACGTTGGCGGCCACGCAAGACAACAACAGCGCCAATGAATTGCTCAAAATTATTAGCGGTCAGGATGATGCTTACCTGGGTGCACAGCAGGTGACGAACTCTATGCAGCAGCTAGGGTTGAAAAATACCTTTATCACGGCGCCTTATGATGAGGATCCCCGTCCGGGTTCGCCCCGCCCGGAAACTGAGGCCAACACAGCCGAAGATGTGCGTACCGTTCCTTCACCTTACATCCAAACAACGGCCGAAGACATGGGCACACTGCTTTCCATGATTTATTATTGTGCGGAAGGAGCGGGGGGGGTATTCACGGCCGTATACCGTGACGCTATCACCACCGACGAATGTAAAACCATCCTCGCTTTTATGACCCAAAATGACATCGGCAGTCTCATTCAAGAAGGTGTACCGGCCCAGATACCCATCGCCCATCGTCATGGCTGGATTGCCGATACACATGGCGATGCCGGTATTGTCTATTCACCTGGCGGTGACTATGTGATCGTGCAATTCTTGTATAAACCCAACTGGCTGGAATGGGAAGTGAGTTCACCATTGTTGGCTAACATGTCTCGCGCCACCTATAACTACTTTAACTTTGATGCTCCTTTTTTAGGAACTAATTGAGAGAGCAGAGATGAGAGATCGTCCAATCTCCCATCTCTTTTTCACCTATGCTCAAATCCATTCAAAAACTCCTTACCGGTATCCTGCTTATGCTGCTGCTGCTATTTTTAGGCTACCAGGCACTGCAATATTGGCTGGCGCAAGATCGGTTGCCGGCCGGATTAACCATTGCCGGTATAGATGTGGGCGGCCTGAACCAGGAAGAAGCCACTGCCCAGATACAACAAGTTTATAACGCGCCATTGGTTCTTCACCATCAATCCGAGCAGGTAGCCATCACGCCGGCCGAAGTTGGTTTTGCTCTGGACATGGAGCCGATGCTGGCTGAAGCAACAGCCTATCAATCGCAGTTAACCTTCTGGCAAGGGTATGTACAATTTGTGTTGGGTCGCTCGTTAGAACCGGCCACTATCCCCTTGCAGGCCAGTTATGACCAGGCGGCGCTGCGCCAACAACTAGAGACAGTCGCCTCTTACCTGGACAAACCGGCCACATTGCCCCGACTGTTAGTGGCCGAGGGTGATTATGAACCCGGCCAACCGGGTTATGTCACCGATATTGAAGCCAGCCTGCCGCTGGCCGAGACGGCGCTTTTCCAGGCAAAACCAGAAGCGCGTCAGGTCAATCTGGTGTTACAAACCCAGGAGCCGGAGGAATTGAACATCCACGTGTTGGAAGAACAATTGCGGCGCGAATTAGAACGCGCCAGCAGCCGGGGACTGTTTGGTAGTATGTTTGTGATGGATTTGCAGACAGGTGAAGAGGTGAACATCAATGCGGATGTGGTAATGTCGGGTCTGAGCATCTTGAAGATCGCTATTTTTATTGCAGCTTATCGCGCTTTAGACCAGGCGCCCAATGAATATGAGCAGGGGTTGTTTTACAGCACGGCCGTGCAGTCCAGTAATTACAGCGCTAACCAACTGCTGCATATTGTTGCCGGCGAAAACAATACATATGAAGGTGCAGCCCAACTTACCGAATTCGTGCAGCGGTTGGGGCTGGTTAATACTTTCATGGCGATACCTTATGATGCTGCCTTTGTGGACAGCCGTCCCCAAACTTACGTTACGCCCGCCAACTCTCAACCAAACATTCTTACCAACCCGGATATAGCCCGCCAGACGACCGCCGAAGATGTGGGAACATTGCTCTCCATGCTCTATTACTGTTCTAAGGGCGGCGGCGCCTTGTTAGCCATTTATCCCAACCAAATCACCCCGGCTGAGTGCCAGGCCATCATTGACGTGATGATCTTGAATACTGAGGGTAATCTTATCCGCCTGGGAGTGCCTGAAAATGTGCCGGTTTCACACAAACACGGCTGGGGTGACAACCTGACTCATGGTGATGCTGGTATTGTGTTTACTCCGGGCGGCGATTATGTGATTGTCACTTATTTACACCAAAATGAAGGTTTTATTCTCTCAGATGTGAGTTTCCCCATATTGTGGGAGTTGTCGCGGCTGACCTACAATTATTTTAACTATACTGACCCCTACCTGGATGACCCCATGATTCGGGCAGAGGCCGCCGCTCTGGAACGGGAGCAGGCTCTCGCTACAGCCACCGCTCAGGCGTTGGAGGCGGAAGCACCAGCGACGCCGGAACCGTAATCCGTGATCCGTCACCCGTTATCGGTGGTCGGATTAGGGATCACGAAAAGGAATAGAAAAAAGATGGAATACAGAAGATTGGGACGCACTGGTCTGAAAGTTTCGACGATTTGTTTAGGTACGATGCAGTTTGGCTGGACGGCCGATAAACAGACATCCTTTGCGATCATGGACACGGCCGTAGCCCACAACATTAACTTCTTCGATACGGCCGATGTTTACTCTCGCTGGGCCGAAGGCAACCCCGGTGGCGTCAGCGAACAGATCATAGGTGAATGGCTGGCGACCGGGCCTATACCACGAGACCAACTGATCCTGGCCACCAAAGTGCGCGGCCAGATGGGCAGCGGCCCCAATGACAAAGGACTGTCGCGCCATCACATCTTGAACGCCGTGGACGCCAGTCTGCGGCGTTTACAAACCGACTACATTGACCTGTACCAGCTTCACTCCCCCGATGCCGAAACGCCGCTGGACGAAACCCTGCGTGCCCTGGATGACCTGGTGCGGGCGGGCAAAGTGCGTTATGTGGGCTGTTCCAACTATCCCGCCTGGTTGCTGACAAAGTCCCTATGGGTCAGCGACGTGCAGCGCCTGGTACGCTTTGATAGTTTGCAACCCCATTACAACTTGCTGCACCGGGCCGAATTTGAAAGAGAATTGGAAGCGGTGTGCCGTGACCAGGGCATAGGTGTTATTCCCTACAGCCCACTGGGCGCTGGTTTCCTCACCGGCAAATACCGCCGTGACACGGCGCTGCCAGAATCCGCCCGTGCCGGTGGCGTGCAAAAACGGTATATGAACGAACAGGGTTTTGCCACCATTGACAAATTGGAGGAGATCGCCCAGGCGCATGATGCCACCATTGCCCAGATGGCCATTGCCTGGGTGCTGGCCAACACGGCCGTGACCTCCGCCATCATCGGCGCCAACTCCATCTCCCAACTAACCGACACCCTGCGTGGTGCAGAAGTACAGCTTACCGCTGCCGAAAAAGAAGCGTTAGATGCTCTTACCGCCTGGCAAAACGCTGGTTGACAGGCAAAGTTCAAATGGACAAACATTACTTACGTGGCAAAATGCAGAGTGCCCAGACCAGGCTGATGCAGCGATTGGGCCGCCAGCGCTTTGCCGCCGATCAGTTTGAGATTGTCTCTTTGCCCGTGAGAATTTCCGGCCTTGACCCGGCTTTTACCGGCTACCGGCTGGTGCAGGTGAGCGATATTCATCTGGGAAACTGGGTCACGGCCGAGCGCTGGCAAGGCATTGTGCGGCTGATCAATGCCCAAGAGCCAGACACTATTGCCCTGACCGGCGATTTTATCTCTTATGTGCTGGATGGGGTGCTGGATGATCTGGCTGCCGGTCTGAGCCGGTTGCAGGCGCGTGATGTGATTCTGGCGGTCATGGGCAACCATGATCATTGGATGGATGTGGGACGAGTGCGGCAGACGTTGGCGGCGAGTGGCGTGATGGAATTGCAAAACAGCGTTTATACGTTGCGGCGGGACACGGCCGTGTTGCACATTGCCGGGGTGGACAACATTACCGTCAAAGCAGATGATCTGCCGACGGTGTTAGCCGCGCTGCCACCTGATGGTCCGGCCATTTTGTTGGCGCACGAACCGGATTTTGCCGAAACCAGCGCCGCTACCGGCCGTTTTGCTTTGCAGCTATCCGGCCATTCTCATGGCGGTCAGGTGGTGCTGCCCAGAGTTGGGCCAATGCGCGGGCCGTTGTTTAAGCAATACCCCAACGGCCGTTACCAGGTGGGTCAGATGGTGCAGTATACCAATCGCGGCGTCGGTACGAATGCTATCCGCCTGCGCTATCGTTGTAAACCGGAAATTACGGTGATTACGCTTTATCCATAGTTATGGAATAATGTTGTACGCTAACGTATCCAGATAAAACAAATAAATATAGCCCAACAACAGCAACAGCCAGCCAATGACCTGCACGATGTCCAGCAGCGTAATCCAGGAAACGGAGAAGTTATCCTGAACGGCGCGCATAATGGACTCCATAGTCTCCAGCTTTTGTTTCACGTTGGTTTTCCACTCATCTAAATACAATTCATCCGACATAGTGCGGTATAACTGCGCCGTGTACCAATCGCCAATCATCAACAATTTCTGGTCAATCCGTTCAAAATCCAATAGCAACGCCAGCCGTTCCTGAATCACCTGCTGTACCGTGCGGCGTAGCTGCACCGGGTTGATCATCCGCCTCCGCCCGGTGGTAAACTGTTCGCGCACATAGGCCAGCCGTTCATCAATCCGTTTGTCCAGCATCCGGTAGCGCAGCAGTTGGTAAATGGCTACCTTCACTACTTCAATATCAGACTGGAAGTCGCCATCGGGGGCCATGATAATGCCGCCTTCCCAATCCACAATGGTTAAATCCCGCTCGGAATAGTGCAGCCGCGACACCAGCGAACTGGCAGCATCTTCAGCGCTGAGTTTTTCGCGTTGTGAGCGCAGCAAACCGGCCAGTTCACTCATGGCCTGCTCAATGAACAAATCGGGCGACATACCCACTTCCTGGATCATCAGCAAGAAATACTCTTCCCATAAATCAGTCGCCAATACCTCGGCGGGCAGCAGTAAATTGCGCAGAGATTCTTTCAGCCGTTCCACTAATTGCAGCGTGACGCTGCTCAACATGTCGCTAATGGGGAAACGACATTCAATGATTTGTACGCTTTCCTCAAAAAGCTGGGGCTGCACGGAGACATGGACGCCTTCCAACTGCACGGCCGTTGCCGTCAATAACCGCATGTCCAGGTCAACCGGTTGAAAATAGGGCGCTTTGTTCAACTGCTGCTGCGGTACCTGCACCCAGGTTTCATCTATCTTATCCATGGGAAACGCCAGCAAAAAACAGACCTGTGCCTGGGGGGGGAGTTTTTCAGTCATAGCTAAGGGGCATAAAGAGATGGGGAGATTGAATCAATCTCCTCATCTCTCAATTACTATTCTTCCTCATCAAACGGCGGATTAGAAAACGGCGGATTAGAAAACCGCTGTAAAAAGAACTGCTTTAACCAGGCCAGATGATCCGGATCATCAATTTCCAGCAGTAAGTATTGCACCCACGCCGGGAAATCGCTGATAGTCACATCACCCCGTTCCAGCTTGTCCAGATAGCTCCAATCTACACGAGAAGCCTGCGCCGCTTCCACCGGCGCCAAATCGGCCAGCGCCTCCTCCACCCGTGCCACCAGTTCCGTTTCAACCGGCGGTGGCAGGGCAAAATCAGCCGGCAATTTGTCCATATCCGGCGGCATGTAAGGCAACGGTTGCATATACATGTCCTCATCGGCCGCAAAGTCAGAATCTATCTGGCGCATCATATGGCGGTAACGACGGCCGTCTTCCTGACCGCGTGGTGGTATCCAGGGAATCTGCTCCTGGTGGTCGCGCCACCAGCGCACCTCCGCCCAAAAGCGACGCGCCTCCTCGTCGTGTGGAAATTGGCTCAATAACTCTGCTAACACCTCCGCCGATTCCGCAAAGAAACCCTGGTCGGCATACAAATCAGCCACCCATAACATCACCGCACGCGGTCGTGTCGTCCGCTTAATAGCCTCTTGAAAAATAGGCCAGGCTATCTCGCTGCCCCGTGTTTCCCCCAGCAAATAATCTTGCAGTAGTTGGTCACGCCCCTCCTCTAGCATTTCTTTCACATCAGACGGGCATACATCCTCCGGGTCAATTGTGTCGTTATATGCCCGGTACTGCCCCTCCCAACGGCACATCCCCCGGAACGAGAAAGCCAATCGCCGCCGCTGCTGCCAGGCACGATCATCCCACTCATCAATCGTGCGGCCAATCGCCTTCCGGTTATCTCGAATCACCCAGGGGTCATTAAATGCTTCCAGCACCAGATCGCTGGCCTCCTGGCAGTTGGGGAACAGCGCCAGAATCTCATAGCAGATGGCCGCCGCATCCGGGGCGGTGAAGTCATCTTCGGCCAGCAGAGCGCGGGCTTCGCTCAACATGCGGTACACATAATCAGGGTAAGTTCGGTCACTCATGCTTATTCCTCCTGCCGCTGCCCATTATACCTACAACCGTTCGTAGTAGGCGATTTATCGCCTTTTGCTGACGGATGGCGATAAATCGCCTACTACAAACAGGGTATAATCTCTGTTTATGACGCCGCTGTTGCAAAATCGTTACCAATTGGTAGAACCCATCGGGCATGGTGGGATGGGGGTGGTTTACCGTGCCCTGGATCGATTGGCCGGGCAGGAAGTGGCCTTGAAATGGGTGATGGAACGGGAGGGGGTAGCAGAGCAAGGGCATTTCACCCGCCGCCTGGCCCTGGCCCAAGAATTCCAACTACTCGCCGGGCTGCGCCACCCGCACATCATCAGCGTCCTCGATTACGGTTTTGACGCCGACCAGATGCCCTTTTTCACCATGGATTTGCTGCCTGCCGCCCAAACCATCGTCGAGGCAGGCCACCATTTAACCCTGTCCGAACAAATCACCCTCATCATCCAGATGTTGCAAGCCCTTACCTACCTGCACCGGCGCGGTGTGCTTCACAATGACCTCAAACCGGCCAATGTGTTGGTGGTGGATGGGCAGGTGAAATTGCTTGATTTTGGCCTGTCGGCGGCTGCCGGGCAAAGTTCGGGCGGGGCCGGCACCTGGGCTTACATGGCCCCGGAAGTGATGCGCGGTGGTTCAACCGGGCACAACCTCTACAGCCCTGCCAGCGATCTGTTTGCTGTGGGGGTGATGGCCTATGAAATGGTGGTGGGCCAACGGCCGTTCCCCACCATTGCCGCCGTCCTCACCCGCGAAACAGACCTGGCTCCCTTGCCGGACAATGATCAACTGCGGGCTGTTTTTTCCCAACTGCTGGCGCCTGACCCGGCGCGCCGTTTTGCCAGCGCCCCCGATGTCATCTATGCCTTGTGCCAGGCCACCGGGCGTACCCTACCGCCGGAAAGCCAGGCGATCCGCGAAAGTTTCTTGCAGGCCGCCCAATTCACCGGCCGCCACGCCGAAATGCAGCAACTAAACAGTTTGCTGGCCGCTGCCATTGCCGGGCATGGCGCAGCCTGGCTCATTGGCGGGGAGAGCGGTGTGGGCAAGTCTCGCCTGTTGCATGAACTGGTGGGGGCGGCTTTGGTGCAGGGCATGTTGGTGCTGCGCGGCCAGAGTTTACGCGAAGGCGGCGCGCCCTATACGCTCTGGCACACGGCCGTGCGCCGCCTCCTGTTGGCCGCCCCACTGGATGACCTGGAAGCCGGGCTGCTGGCTGCCGTAGTCCCTGGTCTGGAACGGCTGCTCGACCGGCCCATTCCGGCTGTGGCCCTTGATCCCCCAACCTTCCAAAAGCAGTTGCCCATCACCGTTACTGCCCTCTTTCGTCGCCAGCGCCAGCCGGTGCTGCTGCTGTTAGAGGATTTGCAGTGGGCGCGGCCAGAAAGTCTGGCGCTGCTGGCAGAGCTGGCGGCGGTCGCTACGCAGTTGCCACTTCTCATTCTGGGCGCATATCGCGATGATGAAGTGCCAGACCTGCCTGCTCGTCTGGGTGATCTGCCGGTTCTTAAAATTGGCCGGTTACAGGAGGCGGAGATCGGCCAATTGTGTCTGGCGATGTTGGGCGAGGCCGGTTACAGTCCGACGCTACTGGCCTATCTGCAAAAAGAGAGCGAGGGTAACGCTTTTTTCCTGGTGGAACTGGTGCGGACGCTGGCCGAGGCAGCCGGGCAGCTTGATCAGGTTAGTCAGGTGGTGTTGACGCCCGGTTTGCTGACCGGGGGGGCGCGCCAGATTGTGCAGCAGCGGTTGAGCCACCTGACCGGACCGGATCGGGCGCTGCTGCGGCAGGCGGCGGTGCTGGGGCGGGAAATTGACGTGCCTTTATTGCGGACGCTTTTCCCGTCGGCCGATGTGTTGGGCTGGCTGAACCGGTGCGCGGAAACGGGCGTCCTCGATGTGCAGGAGGATCGCTGGCGTTTTGCCCATGATAAGCTGCGCGATGGCCTGCTGGCCAACCTGGCGGAAACGGAGCGACGCCGGCTGCACCGGCAGGCCGCTCAGGCGATGGCCGCCATGTACACGGCGGATCGCCATCGCGCGGCTGCCCTGGCTTACCATTGGTGCATGGCCGACGAACCGGAGCGGGAACGGCCGTATGCCATTCTGGCCGGTGAACAAGCCCTGGAAAGCAGCGCCTTTCAAGAGGCGGTAAACCATTTCCAGCGTGTTTTGCAGATTGGCCCTTCGCTGCCCGAAAGAGCGCTTGTGGCGCGCAAAATTGGGCGCAGCCTTTTTGGCCTGGGTGATTATCCTGCCGCCGAAGGCCATTTGCAGCAAAGTCTGGCGCTGTATCAGCAGTTGGGTGATGGGGCGGGTATGGCGCGCGCGCTGTTCCACCTGAGCAACGTGGCCCATGCCCTGGGCGCCTATGAGCAGGCGAAGGTGTACGGCCGGCGCAGCCTCACGCTGGCCCGCCAGATCAATGACCGCCCGGACATTGCCCGCGCTCTCAGCAGCCTCGGCGCGGCCGAATATCGCCTGGGTGAAAATGACGAAGCGTTGCGCCATCACCGGCAAAGTCTGGAGATGGCTACGCAACTGGATGACCAGTGGCTGATGGCCCGCTGCCTGAACAGTCTGGGCAATGTTTATTACCAGTTAGGCGACTATACACAGGCGGCGCCTTGTTACCAGACTGCCCTGGAATTGGGGCAGATGCTCAACAATCGGCGCGGCATCAGCATGGCGCTCAACAATTTGGCGCTTATTGCCGAGCGGCGGGGCGATTACCAGACCGCCCGGCAGTATCATCAGGAGAGCCTGCGCCTGAAACGGGAAATTGGCGACCGCGCCGGGATCAGTATTTCGCTCACTAATTTGGGTGTTATCGCGTTTGCCATTGGTGATTATCACGAGTCGGGACTTTACCTGCGCGAAGGGTTGGACATTTGCCGCGAAATTGGCGATACCTATGGCGTGGCTTTGTGCTTGAGCAACCTGGGGGATGTGGAGACGGAGTTGGGGCGGTATGCGGTGGCACGGCCATTGTATCGGGAAGCGCTGCAAATGAGTGTAAGCATCCAGACGATGCCGTTGGTAATGACCGTTTTTATCAGCGCTGTGCCCATGTTCATCCGCCAACAGGAGTATGAGGTGGGACTTAAGCTGCTTGGTTTTGCCCAGGCGCAGCCGGCCACCGATGGGTATGACCATGAGCGGATAGAGAAATTTTTGGCGGAAGTGCGTACGGCCGTTAGTGATGAGGGTGAGATGGCGTTGGGTGACGGCCGTGTGCTCACTTTAGCACAGGCGCAGGCGTTGTTATAAAACGGTATAGACCTGACAGGTTTCCGAAACCTGTCAGGTCTGAAGATTTGTTGGAGGAAACCATGATTCAAACCCCAGAATGGGTAAAAGATGCTGTTTTTTACCAGATATTTCCTGACCGTTTTGCCAAGAGCGAACGTGTGCCCAAGGGCCGCCTGGTTCCCTGGACAGCGCCGCCGCCGGACAAGGGCTACCAGGGCGGCGATCTGTTAGGCATTGTGGAGCGGCTGGATTATTTGCAGGATTTGGGTATCACCGCCATTTACCTGAACCCCATTTTTCAATCGGCCTGCAACCACCGTTATCACACGCATGATTATTACCAGGTAGACCCCATGCTGGGCGGCGACGCGGCGCTGCGCGAACTGGTAGGGGCGGCGCATAAACGGAACATCCGCATTGTGCTGGATGGTGTTTTTAACCATGCCAGCCGTGGCTTTTTCCAGTTCAACGATATTTTAGAACAGGGCAAAGCGTCGGCTTATATTGACTGGTTTACGATTACGGGTTGGCCGCTGCACCCGTATGATATGAAGAAACCGCCGAATTATCTGGCCTGGGTGGGGCTGCGCGACCTGCCCAAAATTAACACGGATAATGCGCAGGCGCGCGAATTTTTGATGCAGGTAGCGGAGTATTGGGTACGTGAGTTTGAAATTGACGGCTGGCGGCTGGATGTGGCTGCGGAAATCACCACGCCCGGCTTTTGGGAGGAGTTCCGGCAGCGGGTAAAGGCGATTAACCCGGAAACGTACATTGTGGCCGAAATCTGGCATGAGGCTAAACGCTGGTTACAAGGGGACATGTTTGACGCCACTATGAATTATGAATTTACGGGGCCGGTAATTGCCTTCTGCGGCGGCGACCGGGTAAGTGAGGTACTGGTGAAGGGGCGCGATTATAAGCCCCATCCGGCGATTGATGCGGTCGGCTACGGCCGGGCCATCCACCGTTTGTTTGGTCTGTATGATTGGAATGTGACCCAGGTGCAGCTTAACTCCCTGGACAGCCATGACACAGCCCGTCTGCTTTCTATTGCGCGTAGTGATGAAGGTACAGTAAAACTAGCAACTCTACTCCAAATGACTTACCCCGGTGCGCCCTGTGTCTATTATGGCGACGAGATCGCCATCCGCGGCTCC
This sequence comes from Anaerolineae bacterium, assembly GCA_023382655.1. Taxonomy (GTDB): domain Bacteria; phylum Chloroflexota; class Anaerolineae; order Promineifilales; family Promineifilaceae; genus CAADGU01. The sequence goes on from JAHDWK010000004.1 coordinate 249,254, forward strand.
ACCAACACCGAAGAACCCTTCCATGACCGGGAGGCGCGCTGGACGTTCCCCTGGCAGGATGAGAGCCAGTGGGATAAGGAGATGCTGGCCTATTTTCAAGAGGTCATTGCCCTGCGCCACGCCCAACCGGCGCTGCGGCGGGGTAGTTATCATGAGCTATATGCCCAAGGTGAGGTTTATGCTTTTGCCCGGCAGTTGGCGGATGAGGTGGTGGTCACGGCCGTGAACGTGGCTACCCAACCACACCCCGTTACCATATCAGTTAAAGGGATGCTGGCTGAGGGGGAGAGGCTACGGCCGTTATTTGGCAAGTTACTTGGCAGTGCTCACGGCGTGGTAGTGCGCGACGGCCTTATCCAGATAACGTTGCCTCCCCGTTCAGGCGTTGTGTTGAGGTAATTGGGCAGTAATTGCCCAATTACCAATTTACCCCACGTCCACTGCTACCCGGCCACGTGCTTTATCCGGCTGGCGCATTTCTATGAGCGAGACGCCGACACCGTAGGTGATGAATTCGCCTGCGGGTTTTACCTGGATGACGGCCGTGTTTGCCATCACATCTCTATCCTGTTCCAGCCCGCGAAAGAGGGGTTGGAATGCAGTCGCCGGTAAATCGGCCGGGGTGAGAACAGTTGCTTCCCCGGAAAAGGTGATGGTCGCCGCCGGAATTTTGACCCAGGGCATGATGGGGATGCGCTTATGAATGGGCACGGTCAACGATACATGTGGGTTTTGGCTGATGTGGCGTACTTTCCAGGCTGATTTTTGCGAGCTGATGAGCAGGGTACGGCCGTGCACCACATACACCACCCCCACTGTGCGCGCCTCTCCCTTTGCTGTCACTATGCCCAATACGGCAAAAAGCTGCTTCTCTATTTCCTGCCAAACATCTTGTGAATTAAGATTGATCATATCGTTACCTCTGTTGTAGCTACCGCTGTTTGCAGCCGTTTGCGAGCGGTGTGATAGCCGCCGACCACCGGCATGTGTTCCACCACCGCGCCCAGACCAAAGCGGGGCATATTACCATACACACATTCATACTTCTCTGGCTCCACCAGGTAGGTTTCATGCCAGATGCCCACACTGCCATCAGCGCCCACCGCCTGGTTAAACTGTTTCCAGGCGGCCAGATGGGGGTCTGAGGGATTACGGGCAAACGTCTCCAGGTCATCAAATGAACGCCAATAAGAGACCAGCAGGGGCATCCGCCAGGCGACAAAATTGTGCCCACCCAGAAATCCTTTTTCCGGGTGTTTGTATAGTGTCGTCAACATTTGGGGCATGGCGCGGGCTACCGGCAGCCATTGGCGCACGGCCGTCAGCCGGTTGATGCGCATTCCAATCAAGAAAACGACAAACGGATCGTTGGTTACGGCCGTGTACCGGCCAGCAAATATCTGCATCACAAACCTCCAAACTATAATCAATTTCCGAACATCGTTCAGTCATTGCTAAAAAAATTATACCTGTGCCAAACCATGCACCAGTGACCGCAGCGCCTCCGGATCGGCCGTGTCATAGTCAATGGGGTGGTGCGTCAGGTACGTTAGCCGCAGCATAGCAATGCCATGTACCATAGCCCAGGCGGTATATGCCATTTCCAACGTAGCGTAGCCGGGGCGTGGTTGGAAAACGCCTTCAGTTAGCCCGCGTTCAATGGCCGCCAGCAAAATGGTGAAAGATGAACCACTCTCCTGCACCTGTTCCGGTGTGCCCACAAAAGCGGGATTGGTAAACATGAGCCGGTAATAATCAGGGTTGTGCAGGGCAAACTGGATGTAGGCAAGGCCAATGGCGATGAGGTAATCGTGGGCCGGCAGGGTGGGGTCAACGGCCGTCATCGCCTGTGTCAGGCGTTCATGCCCTTGCCAGCACACGGCCGTGATGATCTCTTCCTTACTGCCAAAGTATTCATACAAGCCTGCCGGGCTGTAATCAATGCGGTCAGCGATGGCGCGGATGGACAAAGCATCCGCCCCTTGCTCATTGATAATGTGCCGGGCCGCCTCTAGAATCGCTTCTTTGATGCGCAGGTGTCGTCTTTCGCGTGGCGTCAATTCATCCATTGCCAAACCTCGATAGTTTACCGAACATTGTTCGGATTATGGCGTACATTTTGGGATTTGTCAAGAGGCAACAATTTTGATTTATACAGGCCAGAGAAATTGTGCCAGGAATATCGTCACCAGGGCAATGAGCAGTGTTAATGGTGTGCCCACCTTCAGAAAGTCAGAGAATTGGTAACCACCCGGCCCGTATACCAATAGATTGCCATGATGACCAATGGGCGTCAGGAAGGAAGCCACAGCGGCTACGGCGACTACAACTACATATGGTTGCGGTCGTTGGCCCAAAGCTAAGGCCAGGGCTATGGCCACCGGCCCCAATAGTACCACTGTTCCCGCATCAGACATCATTTGGGTAACGATAGCAGCAGCGGCAAAAAGCAAAAACAAGATAAGGGTGGGGGGCCAATGAGCCACAAAAGTATACAGTGCATTGGCGAGGAAGTCGGCCGTGCCTGTATTTTGCATGGCTAACCCCAGGGGCACAACACCGGCAATGAACACGTAGATGCGTGTATCTATGGCACGATAGGCTTGTTGGGGGGACAGGCAGCCGGTGAGCACGGCCGTTGCCGCCCCTGCCAACAGAGCAATGACCACCGGTATCACACCAAAAGCTGCCAAAAGAATGCTACCCACCAATATGAGCGCCGCCAATGATGCTTTGTGGCGCATAAATGGTTCCCCGCGAAAAGGAACCAGCATCAAAAACGATTTCATCCGTTCCAAACGGGTAATAGCCATTTCATCGCCGAACAGCAGCAGCACATCCCCCTCGTGTAAGCGTACACGGGAAAGCTCGGCGCGCAACCAGGCGCTGCGCCGCCAGATTCCCGCCACAATCACCCCATAGGATTGTCGGAAATCAATCTGACCAATTGTGCGTCCGACAAATTCAGAACCGGGCGCAACCACAGCCTGAACTAACTGCTGGGCTCCATTTTTGGCGACGGCGGTCCCATCTTCGTTTTTGTATTTGACAACAGGGTGCAGGGCAATACCTGGCTCTTGTTGAATAGTAGCCAGTTCATCAGGCGTGGTGCGCACGAGTAATACATCGCCAGCCTGTAGCCGCTGGCGCTGGTACGGCCGTGGCTGGGCACGGCCGTTACGCAGCCAGCCGGTCAATTGAAACCGATTGCTGATCTTTTTTTCCAGTTCGGCCACAGTCTGGTCTATAAAAGCCGACTTTTCGGGGATGACCAGCTCGGTGTAATACCCATTCAATTGAAAACGCTCTTCCGCGCCATTTTGACCACCCGGGCGCGCCGGCAGCAAAAATCGTCCGGCAACCAGGATGAAGGCGGTGCCGATGACGGTAATGGCAATGCCAATGGGGGCAATCGAGAAAATGCCCAAACCTGGTTCTCCCGCTTGCCGCAAGATGCGGTCAGCAATGAGAAAAGCGGGAGCGCCCAAAATGGTGATGGTTGTGCCCAGAGAAGCGGCCAAGGACATAGGCATGAGCAATTGAGAGGCGGGGATCTTATGGTCTCGGCTTAATTTCAAGGTAACGGGCAGCATCACGGCCGTAATGGTCAGGTGATGAGTAAAGGCGGACAAGGCGGCTACGGCCGTCATAATCACCGCAATCATGCGCTGATAATGCCGCCCCGCCAGACGGCCAATCCACAACCCCAACCTATCGGAAAGGCCGGTTGTGTACATGGCGCCGCTCAGCACAAAAATGGCGGCAGCCACAATCGCCGGTTCGCTGCCAAAACCGGATAGGGCCTCTTCAGGCGAAAGAATACCGGTAATGGCGAGACAGATAATGATGAGTACGGCCGTCAAATCAATACGGATTCGCTCCGTCAGAAGCAATATAGACGCGCCAACTAAAATGACCAGCAAGGTCACCTGGGTAACAGTGAATCCGAACATGGCTCAGCTCTGCTCCTTTATAGAAAAGAGGAACTGAAAGAACCAGCAAACCATCCTGATTCCTTCAGTTCCTCTAACTCTCAAAGTAAGCGTTCAGTCCCTCTGGAGACCTGACAGGTTTTTGGCCTGCACAATTTGAACTGGTAAAAAACCTGTCAGGTCTGAACGGTTACCTCTCAAACTCCACTCTCCTCAGGTGAGCACTCTCCTCAGGTGAGTCCACCTGCTTCATTTTGTTACTCACAAACGGAGAGGGTGGTGTTAAGGTACAGGCACCCTCTCTACCACATGGATGATGCCGTTTGCCGCCACAATATTGAATTCGGTGAGTGGCTGACCATTAATTTGCACCTGCGCATCTTCGTTTATGCTCACAAACAACGGCCGTCCCTCTACCGTGGGGATGTACTTATCTGTGGCAATCTGGTTTATGCCCAACAGGTCATTAACCAGCAGGTAAGAGACGAAGGTTTCCGGGTCTGCCTGCATGTCGGCCATCAACTCTTCAGACAGCAGGGCAAAGGCAGCGTCAGTGGGCGCAAAAACTGTATGCGTTTGCCCCAGATCAGCCAGCGCCTCCTCCAGGCCGGCCGACTCGGCCAGTGCCAGGAACGTTGTGAAACGGCCGTCATCCGTCAGCACTTCGTCAAGTGTTTCCCCCCGTGAGCCTTTGTCCGCCGTGATCAGTGAGTTCACCGGTGGCAATAACAGCGCATCCACAATGTGGATAATCCCATTTTCGGCTTCAACGTCCGTGGTTATGATTTTGACCACGTCGTTCAGCATAATTTCGCCACCTTCTACGCTAATGGCCACATGTTCGCCCAACAGCGTGGGCATGGTGCTGAAATTCGCCAGGGCCGGACTATTATATTGACCGTTGACGATGTGATAGAGCAGGATGTCCGTGACGGTGGCGTCCGCAGTGGTAGCTAAGGCGTCAAATGTGGCCAGCGCCGTATTGGTCGGGGCAAAGACCGTAAACGGCCCGTCTTTTGCCAGATTGTCCGCCAGTCCGGCTGCTTCAATAAGCGTTTCAAAATCACTCAATTGGTCACGAGACCCCACGACATCCATGAGATTTTGGGCCATTTCTGGCTGTGTCTCGTCTACCTGCGATTCGTCCGTTTCCCCCACACCCGTTTGGAAAGCGGGCGCGGCGGCCACCGGGCTTGAGCCTTTGCTAATGGCTCCCCCCATGAACAAAACAGCAACCAACAGAAGTAAAAGTATTTTTTTCGTTTGCATGGTACACACTCCTTGTGTGGATTGGCGCCAATCTCGCCGATTGAACCAATTTCACACACAATCACTTATAACTGTTCAACCGTCAGATCGTTGATCACTTTGATCACGCCTGGCTGGTGGCTGGCAATCACCTCCGCCACTTCGCGGGTTTCCCAATCCGGCGCTGCCCCTGTGAGCGTAATGATCCCGTGCTCATTGATGACATCAATCACGGCCGTTTCCGTTCGCAGATCAGACATCAGGGCGGTTTCTACGGCCGTTGCTACCCGATCATCTTGCCTCACAGGCGCCATTTCCTCATCGGCTTGCCACAACTCAGGCGCATCCGGGTTTTCTGTGCTTCCCGCCGGAGCCGTAGAGAATTCAGGGAAGTCGCCGATTTCCGCGTCGGCGACCAGTAGATGAATGCCCTGTTCGCTCAGGGTTTGCACATAGTGAATGGGTATGATGTACTGTTTGGGCAACAAAGCGCCTTGTGTCACAACCAGATATTCAATCTGGCAATACCGCACACCATTAACAGTGATGAGATGGCTCAAGTGACCAATACGGCCGTCCAGCCCATACACAGTCACCTTATTTCCCAGTACGATTTTGTCATCGGGCACTCCCTGACGTACTTTTTCCTTTACCGTGGCCACCTCGGCTGTGGTTGGCATTAATGGCGTGCCCGCCGTACCAATGATGGCACTTCCCTGGATGGGCGTTGCCCAACTCTGCTCGCCCCGTTCCACTACCATCTCACTAAACGGGGGATACCCGGCCAGTTCCTGGCAGCCAACAGTCAGACGAATTCCCATAGCTGTGGCCTTTTCCACGTGAGAAACAGGTACCACTACGCTCTGTTTGAACAATAAGCCGCTTTCCAGGATGGCATCGGTAATACACCAACTCTCCGGTTCCACTACCAGCCGGGCCAGATGACCACAGGGTGTGTCACGGCCGTAGACCTCAGCGCCAAACTTAAAGTCAAAACTTTTCACAGGTCACCTCCAGTCCAGGTTAAGAGTGCAAATCGTCAAAATCGTCACCTTAACTTGTTCTAGTTGTTGTTTACACCAATAGCTTTTCGTGTACACGCCTGATCGTTTGCTAGATGACCAGGACGCCAGCGCAGCCATCAGCATAACAAGAACAGCGCGCCGCTGTCTTGTATCTGGATACAGAACGGAGATATGGATTCGGGTTATGTATTGGGGAAAAGGAAAGAGTGTGGTATCAGGCAGATGGAGGGGAGCACACGGCCGTGTCGTTCAACAAAGCCGCATAAGCTGTGGCTTCCCAGCGGTTATTAACGCCCAATTTTTGCAGCACACTATGAACGTGGTTTTTGACCGTACCCAGTTCAATTGTTAGGTGTTCACAAATTTCCTGGTTACTTACTCCCCCGCCAATCAACGCCAACACCTCGCGTTCACGTGGCGTCAGATCTGCCAGTTTCGTGGCATCGGGATTCAGGCCCATTTCCGCGTGTAGTTCTGCCAGCTTTGCCACGCGGGACATCAGCGCCGCAATCACGGTTGGTGAAGCCAGCGCTTCACCCTGGGAGACGGCCCGAATATTCTTCAGTAGTTCTTCCATCGAATCATCTTGCAGAACATAGCCATCTGCACCGGCTTCTACACATTGCAAAATCACTTCCTCAGAGTGGGGCAGGCCCATCACCAATACTTTGGCCGTCACTTCTGCCTTGCGCAGGGTTTTGGTCAAGGCCATCATGCCGTCATCAGGTCGAGAAGAGCACACCAGTACGACATCACAAGCGCCGGCTTTCTCCAAAGCAATGGCGTCTGTGGTGGCCGTGCCTACTATTTGAATGTCTGGCTCCTGACGCAGGGCGGCGGCAATCACTTTGCCAAAGACGCGCGCCTCGTGTACCACAAGCAAACGAATCATCAAAGCTCCTTAATCCTCATCCCTGCCAATCCAGCGCGCAGATTAAATGCTGGATGAACTCAAGATAAGCCAACGGTAAATACAAGCTGAACAACAAATAAGATAGCATCCCAATTTAGATGGCAGCATTATAGGCGGATTTATATCATTTTTCTAGTTTCAGGCAGGCACAAGATATAGCTGACGAGGGAATGCAGTGTATCTGCGGTCTATATCCATCGTGATGCACGGCCGTACCGGTAAAGGTACGGCCGTGCTATTTGGGGGCAGAGTGGCCTCAAGCCAACGGCCGTAACCCCCCTACCAGCCGATTTCTCCGGGCATACCAGGCCAGCATCACCACAGCCAGCCCCATGAGCAGCCATTCTTCGGGCTCCGGCACACCGGTTACCGTTAGTTGCTCCTGCGTGGTTTCACCCACCACCTCAAACTCACGCTCAAAGCGGTCAGGATCATCTTCCAGATTATCCAACATCCGCTGCTGCCGCTCTTCCACCAGCACGATCATAGAGGAGTAAGGGGTGACAATACCCTGTTCAGTGGCAATGGCGTGCAACCCATCCAGCACGGCCAGATCGCTCAGAGCGCCATGCTGTTTTTGCATCTCGGCCAGGATGAGGCGGCGGCCGGCCAGGGCGGCAAAACCATCTGTAGCCTCATGGGTTTCCAGGGCCACCGAGAGCATATCGGCCGTTTCGGTGGGCATAACGGCCCAGGTGTACCCATCGGCTACATCCACCGTGACACCCTCGGCCTGGCTGGTCTGGATGAAGACTTGCCGCGCCAATGCCTCGTCTATGCTGGCAGCGCTGCCGCCGCCGCTGGCCTGGATGGCCTGCAATGTGGCGTCATCATATCCCAGCGGAAACTGCCCGCCGACATGGATCATCCAGAGTGGCGCAGGGGGTGTGGTGGGGGCACGGCCGTCAAAACTCAGCCCAAAACCCGACCCATCCGTAATGACCAGGATCGCATCATATGTCTGCCCGGCATATAAATCTTCAAATTGCAGCAGCAAGTCGCCTGCATTCTGACCGCCATAATAGACGATCTCCTGGCCCACGACCTCGGCCAGGGGCACAACAGCGGGCGCTTCGCCTCGGAATTCAGAAGACGTGAGGTAGACATCTACCGTGCCGCCCCAGGCGCCAACCTGGGCCAACGCTTCTTGCACAAGTTGATCGTCCCTGACCATACTGCGTGACCGATCCAGCACCACGGCCAGCGATAAACTGCCATCCGCTTGGGGCAGGCTCTCTGCCATTATGGGCTGGGCAATGACCGAATGACCATCAGGCAAATCTACACGGTGGCCTATAGGTTGGGGCAGTCCTAGAGCCGGTGCTGATGCGGGCAGCCAGGTGCGTTTATCGGCGTCCATAGGTTGACCGTTAACCAGGCGCACACTGTCACTGTCCCAAAACAGATTAAATTGCTTAGCCAGATAAGGCAGGGGCCAGTTGTGCCCGTCGGCCATGACGCGGTAGGTGAGCCACAGGTGCAGCGGCGGCGCGCCGCTGAGAACGCTGTGGGCCAGCTCGTTATCCCATGTCTGGTTCATCGGCGGAATGGGGAAGACGCGCAGCCGATATTGGCCGGGGCCAATTTGTTCCAGCAAAGCCGGGTCTACCTGTCGCTGTACTTCCTGGCGATAAACGGCCTGGGCCGCGCCCCGGGGGGCCACACGGAAGGGGAAGCGGACGTCGCGGTTGTCGGTATTACCCAACCAGACGCCGGTGAGCACGGCCGTTTCCGGCAGCGAAAAGAAATAAATCACCTCCTGCCGTTGCGTGGTCTGGTTTTCATACGCTTCGTACAACTCCACGTCTGCCCAATCACCATGTTCAGTAACGCTGATCTCCTGGCGTGCCAGATAAACTTCGCGGTCATCCACGGCCTGCCAGCCGGCGCGCGCCTGATCCATCATCCAGGTGGAACGCACAGCGGCGACCACCGACTCCTTTTCGCCTTCGTTAATTGGTTGGTCGAAGAACTCTTCGTATAGCGCCGCAGCTTTGCCCGGCTCTTCCCGGAACACGCGGTTATCCCAATGATTGAACGAGACATAGCTGCCGACGGGCTGGTAGAGCAGGGGGCTGACCAATCCTTCATACCAACGCTGCACCCCCGCCGCCTGCCGATCATCGAGGCTGAATGCCTGGGTATACAGATCGCTGATGTGATCCATTTCGCCCTCGGCGCTGAGATAGCGGTGTTGCGCCAGGTAAGCATTCAACAGCCCGGCGCGGATGGCTTCTTCCTGTTCTAATAAGGCTGCCGCTTCGTCTTCTGTGGCCGGTGGTTGCTCCAGCAAAGCAAAAGCCTGCTGCTGCGGCTGCCGGTTGATCTGGACAATGGCAAAAATGAGCAGGGCGATGACGGCCGTACTCAAGGCCACAGCACGCGGTTGGCTATATTGCCGGGTGAGCGCCTGAATGCCCCGCCACCAGGCACGGCCGTAAATAATCGGCACCGCAATGGGCATGAGTACAAACAGGGTGGCGGTATAAGCCAACTGCACCATGCCCAACAGCATAAACGGTACCCAGATAAACGCTTGCAGATAAGCATCCTGCAACATTTCCACGAAGCTGCGGATGACCTGCCCCAGATTGGCAACGGTATCCCACACCCACTGTCCGATAAGGGCGGCGATGGGCAGCGCATAAAAGGCAATCCACAAACTGGCATAGACACCAACCACCAGCAAGATGCTGAGGCCAATGACCCGCAGATGGGTCAGCGCCGGGCCACGTTGGTCAATACGCCGGTCGAGCAGTTGCCACAGCAGCACACCCAGGCTGAATATACCGGCGGTCAACATCAACGTCACAACGGGGGTGGCGTCACGAATGAGGAAAAAGCGCACCGCCAGCATCAGCATGAGCGGCCCTTCTACACCGTAACCCAGGGCAAAGAGCTTGTGCGGTTCATGGCGCAGCACAGTCAACCCTAAAATCACACACAATAGGGGAATGGCAGCCAACACCGCCCCATACACCAGAAATTGCACCGGGATGCTGCCGGCACGCACGGCCGTGACCATCTCTACCATCACCGTTGGTGCAAAACCAATGACCATAAATGCCAGAAAAATGGCGTTCCACGACCAGAAGAGAAAATAGCTCCAGGTACGTGTGTCGGTTATATACTTTTTCATCAGTAGCTCCTTTTTGTCATTGGTCATTAGTCATTTGTTTATGACCAGTGACCAATAACCAATGACTATTTCAAATAATTATCTACCGCCTCATGCAGCGCCAGATACAATTGCCGCACCTCGTCATCATGCGGCTGCACAGGGCCATCAAACAGAATAGAAACCAGCACCCAGGGTTCGCGCTCCAGGGAGGCATCGGCCCAGATGCGGGCGCCGTAATCATCGGTGGTGCGGGTGGCGGATTGGAACCAGTAGGCGGCGGTATAAAGTTGACGCTGCTCACCTTTACCCAGTGTCACCAGGCGCAGCGGGAACTCCGGCGACACCAGGTGTGGCTGGGAACTGTCCAGCGTCAGGCCATACACTTCAAAACATCTTTCCGGGCGGTGGTGTGCCCGCCATGTCTGGCTGGTGATCAGGATCATCGTGCCACTAACCTCACCCCATTGCCAGCGCAGCCGTTCGGCCGTAGCCGCGCCATCACGGGTGAGCCATTCGGTTTCGTCGGGTTTCAGTGGCAGCGGTTCTACCTGTAATACAGCAGGAAAGTGCCAGGCGGGGGCCACGGCCGTCAGCCCTGTTTGGGGCCGGGAAGTATAGAGTGGGATCATGACCAGGATGGCGGCAATGAGAAAGATGGAGAAGTGGGTGGAAATCGGCGATTGGTCATTGGTGATTGGCTGGCTGACGATGGGTAAATCTCTATTCTCTACTCTCCGATCTCCTACTCGCCACAGCAACACGGCCGTCGCGCACACCACCACAAATCCCAACACGCCCAACGGCACGTGCAGCATTTCTGCCAACAGCGTCCAGCCCATCACCTGGCCCACCAGCACCAGAATGGCTACGCGGGCAAAGTTAGCCACAAAAAGCAGGGGGATAAACAGCAGCAGCACCAGGAACCAGCGCCGGTTTAACGGCCGGGCCTCCACCCAGGTGGCTGCCAGCAAAAACAACATGCCCGTCCACAAACTCTTAACGCCGCTGCACGGCAGGTCAACCTGCGACACGCCATTTTCAAAGACCAGGATGGTATCTACGCCGATGGAATGCACGCCGACGGCCGTTAATCCCTGCCGTACCAATTCCGCCGTTAAAATGCGCATGGGGTAGCCGACAAACGTTTGCAGATGCTCACCAAACGGCAGGACGCCAATCAGCAGCAGCATCGCCGGTAAACCTTGCCGCCAGCGCCCCGGTGATAACCACAGCCCCAACAAGCCATAACTGGCAACACCAAAGAGACAGGCAGCCAGCATGTTTATGTCCAGGAAGCGCTCCACCAACAAATAGGCCACCGAGCCACCCAATGCCAGCGCCAGGGGCAGGCGACGCGGTACGGGGGCGGCATCGGGTTGGGGCCGGATACCTTCACGCTGCATTTGCAGCCCAATCAGCGCCAGCACCGCCACCAATACAATCTGGTTCAGGCGGAAATCTTCGCGCTGAAAAATAACTTGCAGATAGTTAAAAATGGGCAGATAGAGCCACAACCAGAGAAGCAGGATGAGCAGGTTCAAGCCCAGTTGCGGCCAGCGCCAGGTACGGGCCTGGACAGAGAGGGAGGACACCAGGTTTGTCATGGTATCCATTGTAGTTTGGTTGACGGGGGATTACGCGACGGCCGTGTAACGGCCGTGTAACAGTTTGGCGCTGTTTCCCCCCTCATCATAACGAATGGCATCCGGGTGATCTACGCGCAGCAAAACAGGCGGCGCCCCCACATTGCTCCCATCAAAAGAAGAAGTGAGAGGAAACGGCCGTTTTGAATCCATTTTAGATGGTCACGGCCGTTTCTTTGCGTTCAATCCGGTTATTTGTTGACTACTCGGGCGTCTGGTCAATCGCCCGGTCAATCAACGATTGCGGCAGCTCGATGCCCTGGGCTTCGGCCCCGGCGCGGTTAATGAAGGTGTCAAAGACGCCAACCCGTTGAATATCGGTGGTGGCGATGTCCAGCGTACCATCCAGGAAAGCGACGGCCATTTCACCTGCCTGACGGCCGTCTTCCGCCAAAGATGCACCCAAAGCCACTGCCCCACCCTTTGCCACCGTAGGAATATCGTTGGTGATGATGGGAATACCGTATTCATTAGCCACCTGCACCACCGCCTCCGAACCGGAAGCGACCGTGCTGTCTTGTGTGAAGTAGAAGAAATCTATGTCCAGGCCAGCTAACGATTCGGCGGCTGTGCGGATTTCGGAACTGTTGCTCACCGTAGCAATTTCCAGCGTAATGCCGCGCTCATCGGCAATTGCCTGGACGGCTTCTGTCTGGGCTACTGAGTTCGCCTCGGCCGGATTGTAGAGGAAGCCAATCGTAGTCGTATCGGGATTGATTTCCAGCATTGTGTCGAAGGTTTCCTCCAGCGGCGGGAAGATTTGCGAGCCGGTCATCCAGGCCGGGTGATCATCCGGCGCGGTGGCGATGCCGGCCGCGTAGGGATCGGTAACGGTGGTGAAGATGATCGGAATTGGTTCGGCCATGTCCTGTGTGGCGTTCAGGGCGGCCTGAGCAGCCGGGGTACTGGTGGTGACAATGAGATCAACATTCTCATCAATGAACTGCTGGGCGATAGTGTTCAGGGTGGCAATATCCCCTTCAGCATTGCCACGAATGATGGTCAGATTTTCACCTTCCACATAGCCACCTTCGGCCATCGCCTCAATAAACGATTCCTGCACCAGTTCCAGGGCCGGGACAGAGGCAATAACCATCATGCCAATGGTGAATTCGCCTTTCTCTTCTTCTGTTGGTTCGGCACTACCTTCAAAGTCGGCCGGGGTTTGGTCAATGGCTCGCTCAATGAGGGATGCAGGCAGTTCGATGCCCTGCGCACTGGCCCCGGCGCGGTTGATGAAGTAGTCGAAGACGCCCACACGCTGGATGTCGGTGGTAGCCAGGTCAATCTCACCATTCAGGAAAGCAACGGCCATTTCACCGGCCACACGGCCGTCTTCCCGTAAAGAAGCACCGACAGCCGCCGTACCACCTTTGGCTACCGTGGGAATATCATTGGTGATGATGGGAATGCCATTGTCATTCGCTACCTGGACGACAGCTTCGGAGCCAGAGGCCACGGTGCTATCCTGCGTGAAGTAGAAGAAATCTATGCCCAAACCAGCCAATGATTCGGCGGCCGTGCGGATTTCAGAACTGTTGCTTACTGTAGCAATTTCCAGTGTAATGCCACGCTCATCCGCAATTTGCTGGACGACCTCTGTCTGGGCAACAGAGTTGGCCTCGGCCGGATTGTAAAGGAAACCAATGGTGGTCAAATCGGGGTTGATTTCCAGCATTGTGTCAAAGGTTTCTTCCAATGGCGGGAACATTTGCGAGCCGGTCATCCAGGCCGGATGTTCGTCCGGGGCCGTGGCGATGCCGGCGGCATAGGGGTCGGTGACGGTAGTGAAGATGATGGGGATGGGGTCGGCCATGTCTTGCGTGGCGTTCAAGGCGGCCTGGGCGGCCGGGGTGCTGGTAGTGACGATGAGATCAACCCCTTCGTCAATGAATTGTTGGGCAATGGTGTTCAGGGTGGCAATATCCCCTTCGGCATTGCCACGAATGATGGTCAGATTTTCTCCTTCAACATAGCCACCTTCAGCCAGGGTTGCGATGAATGATTCCTGCACTGTTTCCAGAGCGGGGATAGGGGCGATGACCATCATGCCGATAGTGACATCTTCTGTGCCTGCTTCTGCTTCTTCCATCTCTGGCTCTTCAGTTGGTTCGGCGGGGGCGTCCGTGGGTTCTACGGCCGTTTCCGATTCTGTGTCCGGCGATTCGGTTGTTGACGGCGAACTACAGGCTGCCAGGAACCAGAGAAGCGCCATACCAATGAACAACAAACGGGGATATTTCTGCTTCATTTCCTTCTCCTTTTTCTTGTTGGAAGGCTCATCTTGTAATGATCACTTCCATTTGTGCAGAGGTGGCGCGGTTAACACAGGCCAATGCCCCTGACACATATATAAACCTGATTAGATTGGTTCAATCTTTGGAGATTGAACCAATCTGGCCTCTGCTACTACTCCGAGAGCAGCAGTTCATCATCCATGAGTGCTTCATGGCGCACTTCACTGAACTTATCTACCAGACCTTGTACTGTCAGGCCAAGCCTTTCTTCCTGTGAAAGGTCCAGAACTAACTCTCCCTTGTGGAGCATGAGGGTGCGTGTGCCGTAGGTTAACGCTTGCTGCATGTTGTGGGTGATCATTAAGGTGGCGAGCCGTTGTTCTTTAATCACCGTTTGCGTACTTTCTAAAATGCGCACGGCCGTTGCCGGGTCTAGTGCGGCCGTGTGTTCATCCAAAAGCATTAGTTTTGGAAAGGAAAGGGAAGCCATGAGTAGGGTCATCGCCTGGCGTTGCCCACCGCTGAGCAAAGCAACTTTGTCATCCAGCCTTTTTTCCAGGCCCAGGCCAATTGGCTCCAATAAATCTGCTAATTTTTGGCGACGTACACGATTCACCCCCAGGCGCAGCCCTAATTTTTGTGTGCGCAGCATGGCCAGGGACATATTTTCAGCAATGGTCATATTCGCGGCTGTGCCGTGAAATGGATTTTGAAAGACACGACCAACAAGTGATGCTCGTTTGTACTCAGGCCAGTTGGTGACATCAATGTCATCGAGGAGGATACGGCCGTGTGAAGGTTTGAACTCCCCGGCGATGGCATTAAACAGTGTGCTTTTGCCTGCGCCGTTACTGCCAATAACGGTCACAAATTCTTCGTTTTGCAGGCGCAGGTTTATCCCTCTAAGGGCATAGACCTGATTAATCTCACCTTCATTGAAAATTTGGTGCAAATTATCAATCTGTAACATCAGCCCGCCCCCCGCTTCTTTCTAAAATTGGTTAACCAGAGGACGATGAGGACGAGCAAAGCAGTGGCTAACTTGACATCGGTGGCCTCCACGCGGAGCGTTTCGCCCGATGGCAACGTAATCTTCAGACTCAGCGCCGCCGCAATGGCAATCCTGTAAATAATCATGCCAATGATGGCGGACAGGGTAGCCAGGGGGATGGTTTTGGGACGAATAATCGTTTCACCCACAATAACCGCCGCCAAACCAGAGATGATCAGCCCCAGCCCCATATTGACATCGGCAAAGCCCTGGTACTGGGCCATGATTGCACCCGACAAGCCGACCATTGCGTTGCTAATGGTTACACCCAAAATGATGAAGGTGTTGGGGTTGCGCCCCAAGGCTCTGACCATCTTGTTGTTGTCCCCGGTGGCCCGCATGGCCATGCCCATTTCTGTTTTGGTGAACCAGTCAAAAAGTAGTTTGCACACGATGACGATGACACCGACGATGAGGATGGTAAGCAAATTACTGGCATACCGGATGGCATCTTCGCCAAAGCGGGTGGCGATAAATGCTTTGAACCCATCGGCAAAGGGGGAAAAGATGGTTTCCGTATTCAGCAGAGGGATGTTAGAGCGCCCCATAATGCGCAGGTTGATGCTGACCAGCCCGGTGGCGACGATGATAGAAGCGAGCAAGCTGTGAATTTTGAACCTGGTGGCAATAACGGCCGTGATCGCCCCAAACAACGCCCCGGCCAATAACGCCACCGGTAGTGTCAGCCAGGGTGAGTAGCCAGCCGTCAACATCACGGCCGCCACGGCCGCGCCCAAAGGGAATGTGCCATCAATGGTCAAATCGGGAAAATCGAGAATGCGGAAGGTAATGTAAACACCCACACCTACCAAAGCCAGACAGAGGCCGGTAGCGACGGCCCCTAACCAAACCCCCATTGACCTGACCCCGCCAAAGGCGAACAGCGCCAGAATAATAGGCAGGATAACGACCAATATTGGCGTCCAGCGGGATTGCAACAGCTTTGTCAGCCAGCTTGATTGCTTCTGGACGGGGTGGGAAGTGCTGGTTTCGCTCATACAGATTCCTGACTTATGCACCTACAGAAGTGCCGCCATCTACAAATAGAGTTTGCCCGGTGATGTAAGACGCTTCTTTTGAAGCGAGAAAGGCGTGAACGGCCGCAATTTCTTCCGGCTCGGCAAAGCGGCCAAAGGGAATCCCTTTGAGCAGGTTTGCCACGATCTTTTCGGGAATGGTTTTGGTCATGTTGGTGTTGACGCCGCCAGGAGCAACGCAGTTGACGGCGATGCCATACCTGGCCCATTCTAGCGCCAATGTGTTGGTTAAACCGATAATGCCCGCTTTGGAGGCGGCATAGTTTGCCTGGCCGATGTTACCTAAAGCGGCAATGGAGGCGGTGTTGACGATACGGCCGTAGCCCGCGGCAATCATGGGTACGGCGGCCAACTGGCAGCACAGCCAGGTTCCTTTGAGATTCACCGCCAGAACGGCATCCCACTTATCGTCAGACAGGTAGTAGGCCTGGCCCTCTTTGACGCGGGTGGTGAGACCGTCGCGGGTGATGCCGGCGTTGTTGACGAGTACGGTGAGCTTGCCGTAGGTGGCTACGGCCGTGTCCACCATCCGCTGCACATCATCGCGGGAAGCCACACTGCCGACAACCACAGTCGCCGCGCCCCCGGCTGCCTCCACCTGCTGTTTTGTTTCGGCCAGGCCCGCTTCATCCAGGTCGGTAATCACCACCCGCGCGCCTTCTTTGGCAAAGCGCACGGCCGTGGCCCGCCCAATCCCATTGCCCGCGCCGGTAATCATGGCTACGTCATTTTTTAGCAGCATTTGGTCCTCATCCTCCTTGACGCTTCATCAACTGCGTCCAAACCATATCCACCACTACTTCATCCCGCTGGTTGAACACCCTGGCCGCCAGCTTCACAATACCCCGGTCCGCTTTTGAAGTCTCCCGCTTTTCGATCACTTCCATTTGCAAGCGGACGGTATCGCCAAATTTAACCGCGCCCTTGTATTTGATGTTTTGTTCCATGAGGGCGATGGTCGTTCCGGCCATCAAGCCGGTCATATTGGCCATGCCGGTGGAAATGGCTACGGTTAACATGCCATGGGCAATACGTTCACCAAAAGGGGTGTTCCTGGCGGCCTCTGCATCCGTATGCAACGGATTGAAGTCGCCGGAAAGCCCAGCAAAAGTGACCACATCCGCCTCGGTGATGGTACGCGCCTGCGTATCGTAAATTGCGCCTAATTCAAACTCTTCATAGGTTAACCCACGTCCCATCTGGTCTCCTTCATACATAGCCACGAATTTCACGAATGGGTGTTCATTCGTGAAATTCGTGCATTTGAATTAAGAATTTGTTGGCTTTTCAATGCCGTTGAAAAAGAGGCTGACAATCGAGTCAGCCATCTCTTCCGGGCCGCCTAAACGTTCACGGCCGTATTCATGCAAGGACACCTCCACCACAGCCACATGTTGCCAGGATAACAGGCGGGCATCCATAGAGATAATCTCACCATTTGCCATCCCCTCACTCAAGAGCAATTCTATCTGCCCCGGCAGTGCGGCCTGGTAAGCGCGGATCAATTCCGTCCGCACTGGCTCCTCAAAAACATTGATATTGCGGCGTATGGAACGCATAATGGCCAGTGACTCAGGGGTTAACCGCAAAAAGCTGGCCAGGGAAAGGTATAGACGGTTCCGGCAGCCTTCTCCCCGGCTTTTGTGCAGTGAGTCCTGAATCGTCTCTTTCACTTCGGCTAGACACCGGTAAATCGTCTGTAAATATAGATCTTCTTTCGTCGCAAAATGGTGGTATAAAGCACCTTTGGTCACACCAGCAACTTCCGTTATTTCCCGCAAAGAAACGTCAGCATATTGTTTCTCGGTGAAAAGTGTCCTGGCGGCATCTAAGATATTGTTGATTGTGGCAACAGACCTGTCTTGCATTCATCCCTTCTTGAACTATTTAGACCTGACAGGTTCTGTGGGAACCTGTCAGGTCTTGAGAGAATCAGTTCGTCACTTTTGATTTGATTCTGGGGAAATGTGCTGTATAATGTGCATAAAAACCGGCCAGCCGGTATGTTTTATAGTAGCATGAACTAAATAACACGTCAAGATGATGCATATAACCCAGGGATTAAAACGAGCAGCGCTTGTCAATGGGCCAGGCATTGCCACCATTGATGGGGAACGCCGGCACACCTGGCACGAGTTCGCCGACCGTGTAGCCCGGCTGGCCGGGGCATTAATCTCGTTGGGGCTAAAAACAGATGACCGCGTGGCCATATTGGCGCTCAATAGCGACCGGCATCTCGAGTATTACTTTGCCACCATTTGGGCTGGCGGTATTTTTGTCCCACTCAACACCCGGCTGGCGCCGCCGGAAATAGGCAGCATCCTCACCGATGCCGGCGCCCATATTTTGGTCATTGATGACGCGCTGCAATCGCAGTTGGCTAACATAGCAGACCATACCACAATACCTGAACATATCATCTTTGCCGGGGAAGGAGAACCTGTTGCCGATCTCATTCAACACGAAGCCTTTTTAAGCACCTCTGCGCCCGTTCCCGATGCGAACCGAGGTGGAGATGATGTGGCCACCATTATTTATACGGGCGGCACGACGGCATCACCAAAAGGTGTCATGCTCACGCATACCAACGCCGTCAGCAATGCGTTGTCTTCGCTGGCAATTTTGTATGATGGCGATCCCTGGACGTACCTGCACACCGCGCCCATGTTCCATATTGCCGACTGTCAATGGAACACCGGTGTGACCATGTTAGGCAGCACCCACGTTTTTGCCAAAAAATTTGTGCCCCAAGAGATGCTGGAGCTTATCAGCCGCCACCAGATAACACACACCGCTTTGGTGCCCACCATGATCAATATGTTATGCCAGGTACCCCATGTGGAATCGTATGATGTGTCCAGTTTGCGGAAGGTGAACTTCGGCGGTTCTTCCATTGCCCCGGCCGTGATCAGGCGAGCGCGACAAGTGTTCCCTAACTGCCACTTCATTCAGGGGTACGGGCAGACGGAGACGTCGCCTAATATCGCCATGTTGCTGGATAAATACAATACAGATGAAGGGCCGTTTGCAGGCAAAATTGAGTCGGCCGGGCAGCCGGTGTTCGCTATGGAAGTGAGAATTGTGGACGTCAAAGATGAAGAAGTGCCGCGTGGGATCGCTGGCGAGATTACCACCAAAGGCCCACATGTGATGCGCGGCTACTGGAACAAGCCGGAGGAAACCGCCTATGCGCTGCGCGGCGGCTGGATGCACACCGGGGATGTTGGCTATCTTGACGAGGATGGTTTTATCTTTATTGTAGACCGGCTCAAAGATATGATCATTAGCGGCGGCGAAAACATTTATTCAACGGAAGTGGAGCATGTCATTTACCAGCATACGGCCGTTGCCGACTGTGCCGTCATTGGCGTGCCGCATGAAAAATGGGGAGAGACTATACATGCCATTGTTGTGCCTAAAAAGGGAGCTGACCTGACAGAAGAGGAAGTGATGAATTACTGCCACCAGCATCTTGCCGGCTATAAGTGCCCGCGCAGCGTCGAGATTCGCCTGGAACCCTTACCAATGAGCGGCGCCGGCAAGATTCTGAAAAAGGTTTTGCGCGCGCCATTTTGGGCAGACAAAACACGCCAGATCAACTAGCACTATAGTTGTTCACCCCAAAGAACGCAGAAAGCGCAAAGGAGAAAAGGGAAGAATAATGAAGGCAATTGATATTCACGTTCACGTACCTGACCCCCCAGGCCATCCGGCAGCGAAAGAAAAAGAGGATATGGCCGCGTATTTTGGCATGAAAGATTTGCCCAAAACGCCGGAAGCGCTCTACGAAAAATACAAGGCTTTGGACATTTTGGGGGTTATCTTTTCTATTGATGCCGAAACAAATACCGGCGTTCCGTACATTGGCAATGATTACGTAGCCGCAGTGGCGCAACAGTATGCCGACCAATTTATCGGTTTTGCTTCGGTAGACCCGTGGAAGGGAAAAACGGCCGTGCAAGAACTCCAACGCGCCGTCAAAGAATTGGGATTACGTGGCTTAAAGCTACATCCCACCACCCAGGCATTTTTCCCCAATGATCCCCAATTTTATCCGCTGTGGGAGGCGTGCGCTGATTTAGGCATTCCTGTGCTGTTTCATTCCGGGCAAACGGGTGTTGGCGCTCGTGAACCGGGTGGGGGTGGCTTTAAGCTCAAATATTGCCAGCCGATTCCTTATATTGATGATATTGCCGCCGATTTTCCCACGTTGACCATCATTATGGCTCATCCAGCCGTACCCTGGCAGGAAGAACAACTTTCGGTGGCCCTGCACAAGCAAAACGTGTACATTGACCTGTCTGGCTGGTCGCCTAAGTATTTCCGCCCGATTTTGCAGCAATATATGAAGTCACTGCTGCAAGACAAGGTACTGTTTGGTTCCGATTATCCGGTATTGATGCCCGAACGGTGGCTAAAAGATTTTGAAACGCTGGAACTAAAAGACGAAGTCCGCCAGAAAATTTTATTGGACAACGCCCGTAAAATCCTCAACTTATAAAAGTTGCATCACGCCGGCAACTGAGAAAGCAAGTGACCACTAAGCCCAGAGAATTGCCAAAAAATAACCGTACATATTTTGGACGTATGTACGCACAATCCCACGATTACAGGTTTATTTAGCACCATCGCCAGACCCACCTCAAATCAGCCTGTGGACTGATGTGCCACATCTTATCTACGCCTACACTCTCCTTAACAAGCAAGATTACTGCATCGGATGATTGTCAACATCGTTCGGCAAAGGAGTTAGTGAATGGACAGGCAGTTCGTTTCCTCTGAGTTCATTTTGGAAACCCGCAATCTCAGCAAATCGTTTGGCGCGGTCACGGCCGTACACAATCTTAATCTCCGGGTGCGCGCCGGCGAAGTGTTTGGCTTTCTCGGCCCGAACGGCGCCGGCAAAACCACCACTATTGGCATGATGTTGGGGCTGATTGCCCCCAGCGCTGGGGAAGTGCGCTTGTTGGGCACAGCCGTGACCCCGGCCCATACCGCCGCCCTGCGGCAAGTGGGCGCGCTGGTGGGCACCCCTGCCCTGCTGCCCTACCTCAGCGGTCGTGACAACCTGCGCCTGCTGGCCCACCTCTACGCCGATGTGAACCAGGCACGCATTGATGAAATGCTGGCCCTGGTGAAAATGAACGACGCGGCCGACCGCAAATTGCACACCTACTCTACGGGCATGAAGCAGCGGCTTGGTCTGGCGGCTGCCTTGCTCCACCGCCCCAGGCTGGTAGTGCTAGACGAGCCAACCAACGGACTTGATCCCGCCGGTATGCGTGAGGTGCGCCAGCTTATCCGCCAACTGGCCGATGACGGCATCACCGTCTTCCTCAGCAGCCACCTGCTGCACGAAGTGGAGCAGGTATGTGACCGCATCGCCGTCATCAACAAGGGGCAAATTGTGACCCAGGGCGCGGTGATGGATCTCGTCGGCCAGACACAGCAGACAGTCAAATTGCGAGTAGCCTCCCCGGCCAACGCAGCGACGGCCCTGCAAGCCCTGGATGACGTGGTCGAAATTCAGACCAACGGTGCATATTTGCAAGTGATTGGCGTCGCACCCGAAGCAATCGTGGCGCACCTGGCGCAGCACAGTATTTACCCCAGTGAACTCACCTCTCGCCACTCTGACCTGGAAGATGTTTTCCTGGCCCTGACCAGCAGTGAGGAGAAAGTGTGACACGATATAAAAGTTCAACTTTTTCAAAAAGTTGAACTTTTGGAAGGAGCAACCGCATGTTTAATCAGATGATTCGTATTGAACAACAGAAGTTAACCCGGCGCGCTATGTTTTGGGTAGAGCTGGGACTAATGGCCGCCGTCATCCTCATGGTCATCCTTTTTACCTTTTTCGTGAAACAGATGCTCGACAGTGGCGTTTCCGAAAGCGGCGCTTTTCGTGTGGAAGGGATGGATGGCGCACAGGCACAGGCGCTGCTCACCTGGCCGATGAGCTTTTTGCAGATATTGAGTGTGGCCGGCTCCTGGGGCAGCTTTTTGCTTATTGTCCTTAGCGGCGCATTGACGGCGCAGGAGTATGGCTGGCGCAGTTTTCAGCTTTGGCTGAGCCGGGGCGTGCCCCGTTGGAGCGTGATGGTCGCCAAGTTCACGGCCGTTACCCTGGCGGCGGTCTTGTTGGTGGGCACGGCCGTTCTCCTGGGTGGGCTGCTCACCGGTATCCTCAGCGCCGTCTACCTGCCGGAAATTCCATTTACGGCCGTGAACTGGGGTTATCTGGCCCTGTCCGTTCTGGCCGTCACCTACAGTCTGCTGCCTTATGCCGCGCTGGCCATGCTGCTGGCTGTTGCCAGCCGTTCCACCGCTCTGACCATCGGTGGGGGCCTGGCCTTCGTCACCCTGGTGGAGCCGTTAGCCATGCAATTGTTGCCCATGTTGGGTGATGGCGGCGCGGCCCTGGTGCGCTACTTCCCGGCTGCGGTGGCGCAGGTAGCCAACAATCACTTCATTACCCAAATTGTCAATGACACGGCGAGCGCATCAGCAACCACTACCGGGCCTATGATGCCCATCGCAGCCGTTCTCCTGCTGGGCGTCTATACGGTGGCGGCATTGGGTACAGCCGTGGCCCTGTTCCAACGGCAGGAATTGGGTGGCTGAGCGTCATCCAGCAGTGCCAGGCAAAGGCTGTACGACATTGGTCAATCAAAATGGTTCTGCCGCTTGCCTGGCACTGCCCGGTTGGATGACGAAAAATCAAACCTACGTTACCCTATCCCCCATGAAACGGCTGGCACGTCTTTTTACCCCCTTTCAACGGCTGCAATGGCGGCTGACCCTCTCCTACACCCTGGTCACAACCGGAGCGCTCCTGGTTGTGGAACTGCTCTTGTTCACCTTCATTTTTTTCTTGCTTGGCTCCGATATGCTGGCAGGCATTATGGCGCAGGCCATGCAAAACGAACTGGCCCCTGCCGCCCGCCCATACCTGGCCCAGACGCCGCCAGATGTGAGCGGGCTGCAAGCATGGGCCGAGTCGCTGATAGACACCCAAACACAACTTTCGCCCACCGCTGGCGTTCAGGAGACCACCAGCCTGCGCCTGGGGCAATTCCGCATGAGTGACGCCGAACAGCAACTATACGTGCTGGCCCCTGACCTCAGCCTGTTGGCGCAGGCTCCGCATACGCCAATGGCTGTAGGTGAACCATGGTTGGCCGCTGAGTTCCCCGATAGCGCGGTGCTCTTGCAAACCGCCCGGCAAGGCAGCCAGGTAATTGCCCAGGGAGAAAACGAGGCACAATTGGTGGCATTGCCAATTCTCAGCGAAGAAGGCGTTTTGTTAGGCCTCCTTGTGCTCGTGTTTCGCATCCCACTTCTACATAGTGAGTTTTTGCGACCAATCTTACAAGCCACGGCCGCCAGCCTCATTCCCATTACCATAGCGACGGCCCTTATTGGTACGGTGTTTGGTTATCTAACGGCGCGTAACCTCACCCGCCGCATCCGCCATGTGGCTAACGCCGCCGATGCCTGGAGCCAGGGGGATTTCAGCGTGGCCAGCCATGATAACGCTGGTGATGAATTAGGCCAGCTAAGCCGCCGTCTCAACCGCATGGCGGAACAACTACAGAATTTGTTGGAGGCACGGCAGGAATTAGCCGCGGTGGAAGAGCGTAATCGCCTGGCCCGCGACTTGCATGACTCGGTAAAGCAGCAGGTGTTTGCCACTACCATGCAGTTAGCGGCGGCGCGGGCCCTGCTCACCAGCGACGCCCGCGCCGCCGGACAACATCTGGTGGAAGCGGAACAGTTGGCGCGGCAGGCGCAGCAAGAGCTGACCGGGTTGATTCAGGAATTACGCCCGGTGGCGCTGGCCGATCGGGGGCTGGCGGAGGCGCTGCAAACGTATGTGGCTGATTGGGGGCGGCAGACGCAGATTGAAGCGACTGTGCGGGTGCAGGGCGCACGGCCGTTGCCCCTGCCCACCGAGCAAACCCTCTTCCGCGTGGCCCAGGAAGCGCTGGCAAATGTCACCCGCCACAGCCAGGCGCGCCGGGTTGATCTGCATCTGACGTTTAGCGACACGGCCGTGACCCTCACCATTCACGACGATGGCCGAGGTTTTGTACCAGAAGCAGCTAATACCGGCCTGGGGCTGGCCAGTATGCGCGAACGGATGGCGGTGATTGACGGCCGTTTCACCATCCACAGCACACCGGGTAAAGGGACAACAGTGGTAGCGGAAGTGATGTATGATGCGTGACCAGAAATCTCACGCATCACGCATCATGCAGGAAAAACGATGATCACAGTGATGTTAGTGGACGATCATAAAGTCGTGCGCCAGGGAGTGCGTGCTTTTTTGCAGACGCAGCCGGATATGGAGATTGTGGCCGAGGCAGAAAATGGGCAAACGGCCGTGACGCTGGCCGCCGAATATGCGCCCGATGTGGTGCTGATGGATTTGATCATGCCCGGTGGTTTGGATGGCGTGGCCGCCACGCGGCAGATCAAGCAGGCCAGCCCGCGCACCCAGGTCATCGTCCTCACCTCCTATCACCAAGACGAACACATTTTCCCGGCCATTCGCGCCGGGGCGCTTTCGTATATTTTGAAAGATGTCGAGCCGGGGGACTTGGCAACGGCCGTACGCCAGGCCGCGCAGGGGGAAGCCGTGCTGCATCCCCGTGTGGCCGCACGGGTGGTGCAGGAACTTGCCGGGCAGCGGTCAGATACACTCAATCCCTTCACCGAGTTGAGTGAACGAGAACTGGAAGTGCTGAAACTCATCGCCGCCGGTCTGAGCAACAGCGACATTGCCGCAAAACTGGTGATCAGCGAAAAAACGGTGAAAAGCCACGTCAGCAACATCCTGAGCAAATTGCACCTGGCCGACCGGACGCAGGCGGCGGTGTATGCCTGGCGCGAAGGCATCATGCGCCGTGATGAAAAAGGATGAGGCGTGATACGTGATGCGTGACCAGAATGGTTTCACGTATCGCTTGTAGGCCATCCCGCCGTAACCCGGTATACTTGCCACATGAGTGACAGCAACTCACTGGTTTCCCCAGAAAATCAATCTGCATCTCCCGTTTCCTACACACCGCTGGCTGAGGCCGGGCGGCTGGCCAACCAGATTGCCGGGCAGGCCGTCTTTACCCGCTACCTCAGTGAAAAGTCAGCCAATACGCTGAAACGCCACGGCCGTGACCTGGAACTGTTCGCCGAATATCTGCTGGATGTGGGCATCATGCCCGAAGATGGCGCTGATTTCCAGACCAGCCCCCTCGCCTGGCGCGGCGTTACCTGGGGATTGGTAGAAGGGTTTGTGCAATGGTTACTGCGCCAGGGTTACGCTATCTCGTCGGTGAACGCACGTCTCTCTACGGTCAAGGTCTATGCGCAGTTGGCCGCCCGCGCCGGCACGCTGGATCAGCAGGAAGGGCTGCTCATCCAGACCGTGCGCGGTTTCTCCCGCACGGCACAGTTGAACGTGGACGAACAGCGTCCGCAAACACGCATTGCCGATGTCACCTACGCCTACAAACCGGAAGGTCAACAACGCAGCGTCGTTGTGGAACGCCGCTCCACCAAAAAAGCGGAGCCAACCATCCTAACGCCGGCACAGGCTGAGGCATTAAAACGGGTGCAAAACCATTCACCACAGGCGTGGCGGGATGCCCTGCTGATGTGCCTGCTGCTGGATCATGGATTGCGCGCCAGTGAAGTGGCGCTGCTGAAAGCCGAGAACTTTGACCCAGATGGTGGCACCTTTACCTTTTACCGCCCCAAAGTGAAGGGCACCGCTCACGAATGGACGACACATACTCTGTCGCCCGCTACTTACCCCGTGCTGCGCCATTACCTATCTGGGTTTTATCCGCCCGCCTTACGGCCAGACGGGGCGCTGATTTTAGCAACAACACGTCTGCTCAAAAATGGCGAAGGGGGACAACTGCTCGGCGAGCCACTGAACCGGGTACGCATCAGCGAGCGGGTGGCCTGGTTGGGGCGGCAGGCAGGCATTATGCCCCTGTCGGCGCATGACTGCCGCCACTACTGCGCCACCCAAATGGCGCGGATGGGCTATGGCGTGGATGAGTTGATGGCTTGGTTTGGTTGGACAAATGCCCAAACGGCCGTGCGCTACATCGCCACCGCCGAAGTCCAAACTCGTTACAAAGGATAAAACTACCACATCTTGAATATGAAAACCCGCGATTTCGATTATGAACTACCACCGGAATTGATTGCGCAACGGCCGTTGCCGCAACGAGATGCCAGTCGTTTGCTGGTATTACACCGGGCCGACGGCCGTATCGAACACCGCCAATTTACCGATATTCAGGACTATCTGCGCCCTGGCGATGTGCTGGTGGTGAATAACAGCCGGGTGATACCGGCCCGGCTGTACGGCCGTAAAACCAGCGGCGGCCAGGTGGAAATACTGCTGCTGTCCCCATTGGACAATACACGCTGGCAGGCGCTGGTTGGTGGCAAGCGTCTCCACGAAGGCACAGAAATCCACATTACCGGGCACGATGGTAAAGAAACGACATTTACGGCCACGGTAACGGCCGTGTTGGCTGGGCCGCGCCGCGAAATACAATTTAGCCAGCCCATTCAGGACTATCTGGACGAATTAGGACATACTCCCCTACCTCCTTACATCCACGAACCATTGGCCGATGTGGAGCGGTATCAAACCATCTTCGCCCACCCACCCGGTTCGGCGGCGGCGCCAACGGCTGGTTTGCATTTTACGTCTGATCTTTTATTGGCTATGCGCAATCTAGGCATTATTTTGGAAACTGTCACCTTGCATGTGGGGCTGGACACATTCCAACCGGTGGCGGCAGAATATGTCGTTGATCATACCATTCACAGCGAGTGGACCAGCCTTACGCCGGAAACAGCGCGGCGCATCAATGAGGCTAAACTGGCGGGCGGGCGCATTATGGCGGTGGGCACAACGGCCGTACGTACCCTGGAAACAGCTGCCTGCCGCAGCGCCGGCATCACCGGCAGTCTGCAAACCATCAGCCAGCGGGACGCAGGCCGCGGTGCGGCTGGGGAAACAAGTAATCTCTGTCCCTGGCGGCCAGTGATGGCCTTTGAAGGGGCCACCGACCTGTTTATTTACCCTGGTTATCGCTTTCGGGCAGTGGATATGATGATCACCAATTTTCACCTGCCACAGTCCAGTTTATTGATGCTGGTATCCGCCTTTGCCGGGCAGGGGTTGGTGCGGCAGGCATATGCCACGGCTGTGGCCGAGCGGTATCGTTTCTTTTCCTTTGGCGACGCCATGTGCATTGTGTAGCCTCATTTCTCCATGCCCGATTCCACCCTACTCCTCGTCTCCATTACCGCCGCCATCATTCCCACGCTTTTTTATGTGAGCATTGTCTATTGGGTTGATCGCTATGAGAAGGAGCCGGTCTGGTTACTGGCGGCTACCTTCTTTTGGGGAGCTGTGCCCAGTGTGCTGCTGGCGTTTCTGCTCAATACCATTTTAGGGCTGCCCCTGTACATTCTGGCAAGTGGTAGTCCTTTTGCGGACACGGCCGTCGCTGTTTTTGTGGCCCCGCTGGTGGAAGAAAGCGTCAAAGGGATCGCACTGCTGGCAATTTTCCTCTTCTGGCGGCATGAAATTGACAGCCCACTTGATGGCATCATCTATGGCGCTATGGTCGGCCTGGGTTTTGCCATGGTGGAAAATGTGTATTACTTTATAAATGAATATTGGCTTGGTGGCGCGACAGCATGGGGGATCAATGTGATATTACGCACCGTCATTTTTGGTCTGAACCATGCGCTCTTTTCCAGCTTCACCGGGCTGGGTATTGCCGTCGCCCGACTCTCGCCCCGTCTGGTGGTGAAACTGGCAGCGCCGGTGTTGGGTTGGGGCACGGCCGTTTTCCTCCACTTTATGCACAACCTCACCGTTTCCACCGGCAGTGTGGTGGCCTGCTTTAGTTTCCTCTTCGATTGGGGTGGCCTCTTGCTGATTTTAGTAATTACCCTGTGGGCTTTAATCCAGGAACGCCAGTGGATCAAGACCTATCTGGCCGAAGAAGTAGCGCAAAGCACACTGACCGTCAGCCAATACCGGCTGGCCTGTTCCGGCCATCAGCGGATGTTGTTTAGTCTGGAAATGTTGCTGACTAAGGGGTGGCGGGCTAACCGGCAGTCAGCCCACTTTTTCCATCGGTGCAGTGAACTGGCTTATAAAAAACATCATCAGCAATTGTTTGGCGATAAACAAAGCGCTGTAGCTATCCTCAGGCTGCGGCGTGAGGTAAACCACCTGGGCCACTTTTTACTCTGATTCCTGCGTCGCCAGCAATCTTATTTTTCCCGGCAGCATTTCATACTCAATTTGGGTAGCCACGTCGGCAATTAGTTCGCCGTCGGCGTGCATAGGGGTGCCGGGCTGGCAGGTGATGGTGATGCGGCGGGCACGGCCGTGCTGCACCTGTGGATGTTGGATATGTGTACCCTTAAACAGCCGGGGCAACAAGGCCAGCACCGTGCGCTTGGGCATCCCCGGCGCAAACACATAATCAAAATAACCATCGTCAAACTGAGCGCCGGGCGCCATTTGAAAAATCCCACCGGTACGTGGCCCGTTACATACCGACAATAATATAGCCGGCCCACTGAAAGTCGCGGTTTCATCAAAATGAATATCCATCTGCCAGGCTTGCAGCTTGAGCAGGGCACGCACCAGAGCTACAAAGTAACGCGCATTGCCGGACAGGCGTTTGATTTTGGTATTTTCCAGCGTCACCAACGGCTCCATGCCAATGGCACAATTGTTGACAAAATAGTGGACAAAATGGC
The DNA here is from genome assembly GCA_023382655.1 of Anaerolineae bacterium. Classification (GTDB taxonomy): domain Bacteria; phylum Chloroflexota; class Anaerolineae; order Promineifilales; family Promineifilaceae; genus CAADGU01. The sequence goes on from JAHDWK010000004.1 coordinate 278,274, forward strand.
GGTCAGCAGTTTGCACATGCACCCGCACCGCATCAATCGCGCGGGTGTGACCGGCGGCAACAATCTGCGCCGCCTGGGATAGATCACGCGGCAGGGGGATGGTGTCACTCAAGTCATTGGCCGTACCGATAGGCAACACGCCAAACGGCACAGTCTGCCCCTCAGCCGCTGCCTGAATCAATCCATTAATCACTTCATTGATAGTGCCGTCTCCCCCGGCGGCAATGACGGCATCATATTCATCGGCTGCCTGGCGGGCCACCACAGTCCCTTCTCCTGGGGAAGTGGTAGCATGTATATCAGCGGTGAGGGACACGGCCGTGAGCGCCGCCTGCACTTCCGCCAACCGCCCCCCCGCCCGCCAACGATTGGCATAAGGGTTGAGAATAACCTTTACCCGCATAGGAACCCTCCTGAAAAACAAAAAACGTAAAACGTGAAGCTTCTTCACGTTTTACGTTTTACGCTTCGGCCCCCACACCTACAGTTCCACAAAATAAGAATCAGCCGCCTTGTCAATCAAATCTTTTGTCAACTGCGGTTTTATCTCCATGTAGTGGGCAATATCCAAAATCTGGTCTAATAAATCGCGGGGGTGGTTGGCGCGGAGTTTCTGGTTACGTTTAATGTAATACTCTTGCAGTAGATACCGAACCGCCTGCTCATCATACGGAATACCCCGTCGCTCACAAACCGCTACAAAAATAGCCCGAAACCCTTCAAATGTAGGCGGGCGCACTTCAATTTTGTGCCGGATGCGGCGCAGAAATGCCTCATCCACCAGGTCACGGGGCGGTAAGTTGGTGGAAAACACAATCAGCACTTCAAAAGGCACTTCCAGTTTACGCCCGGTATGCAAAGCCAGATAATCAATCTGCTTTTCCATGGGCACAATCCACCGATTCAACAAATCACGCGGGCGTACTTGTTGGCGACCAAAGTCATCAATCAGGAACATGCCCCCATTAGCCTTCATCTGGAAGGGTGCTTCATAAAACTTATTGATGGGATCATAAATGAGATCCAACCCCTCCAGCGTCAACTCACCGCCGACCATAATGACCGGGCGCTTGATGCGCAGCCAACGGGCATCTGCCTTGCGTGTGCTGCCTAACGCGCCGGTAACGCTTTTATTCTCCGGCACCGCTTCGTGATTGATCTGGTCATATACATTGATGATTTGCCCATCCACCTCAACGGCATAGGGAATATAAATATCACTGGTCAGGATCATGCGGCCAATGGCTTCAGCAATAGTCGTTTTCCCATTACCTGGCGGGCCATAGAGAAAGATAGATTTGCCCGAGTTGGCGGCGGGGCCGATTTTATGAAACACATCCTCTTCTAAGGTCAGGTGCGCCAATGCTTTGCCCATCAAGGTGGGATTAACCTTCAACCGTTTACCACTCTGGGCTTTAACTGAGGCAATGTAGTTATCCCAGGGCACCGGAGCAGGCCCAACATAGGTGGTACGTTCCAATTGTTCGCGGGCACGGTTAGCCCCTTTGGAAGTGATGGAATAATTGTAGGTAGCCGCACCTAATCCGCCAGAACCCTTCACCTCGCACATTTGCTCCCGCTTCAGGTAATCCATTAGCGGACTGACAACGGTGGCGAACGGCACATGCATCAATTCGGCAATGTCATGCCCGGTCAACTGGCCACGGAAATACATAATTTTCAGGGCCAGGTCTTCCAGGAAGCCATGTGTCAAGCCGGTGTCTTCAATACTTTTAACCGCTGGGGGCTCCCAGTCCATATCACTTAATATAGCCGATTGCCCCTTTAATGCTGAAGTTGCCATTGCATCTTCTCCCATACAAATGAGTATCTATGACTGAAAGCGTTTCCATGATAGCCGGGATGTGAACGGAAAACAACTACCGCTCAGGCGCTCAGGTAATTTCGTGAACCTGAATGAGGTTGGTTTGCCCCATTTGGGCAAAGGGAACGCCGGCCGTAATGACAAGGCGGTCGCCTGGTTTAAGCCCAAATTGGCGCATGGCCACGGCCGTTTGTTCCAGCATCTCATCGGTTTCGGTGAAGTTGGGTACCAAAACACATTCTACCCCCCACACCAGCGCCAACCGTCGCTGAGTGCTGGCTAAGGGGGAAACGGCCATGACGGCCGTTGGCGGCCGATGCCGGGCTACCTGCCGCGCCGTATGCCCAGACATAGTGGTGCTGACAATCGCCTTGGCTTGGACATGCTCGGCCACCGAACAACTGGCCGCACTAATCGCTTCGGTGACGGAAACGGCGTGGGTAACAACCGCCTGGCGCCGGCCGCGCCAGATGTCATAGGGGAACGCAGTTTCGGTAATTTCGCTGATCTGTTTCATCATCAGCACTGCTTCGACCGGGAAACGGCCGCTCGCCGTTTCATTAGACAGCATGACCGCATCCGTGCCATCCAGAATGGCATTAGCCACATCGCTGGCCTCAGCCCGCGTGGGGCGGGGGTGTTCCACCATAGATTGCAACATCTGGGTTGCCGTAATAACCGGTTTACCCACTTCATTGCAACTGCGAATAATCCGTTTTTGTAGCAGCGGCACTTCTTGAGGTTGTACTTCTATGCCCAAGTCCCCCCGCGCTACCATCATACCATCGGCCGCATCCCGAATTTCTTCCAAATGCTCAATCGCTTCGCTTTTTTCAATTTTGGCGATAATGGGAATCTGTATACCCTTCTCTTCCATGATGGTGTGCAGTTCATAAATGTCGGCCGCCGTGCGCACAAAAGAGAGCGCCACATAATCCAACTCTAGCTGGCAAATGAGGTCAAAATCCACGCGATCCTTATCGGTGATACTGGAAACCGGCAAATCGGTACCTGGGGCATTTATCCCCTTACGCGATTCTAACAGCCCGGCAACGGTGGTCATACAACGCAGGGTATCATCTTTCTTTTCCGCTACCGTAAACTCCACCTCCCCATCGCCAATCACCAGGCGCGCCCCTGGCTGCACCGCTTCGATCAGATCAGGGTGGGGCAAATGAATCATCGCCGGCTGGCCGCGGTGGGGTGTGAGGACAATTTCCTCACCCAATTGAAGCTGGATGCCACCGGCCTTTACATGCCCTAAACGTATTTTGGGGCCTTGTAAATCACCCAGCAAGGCCAATACTTTGCCTTCGCTCTGGGCCACTTCGCGCAGCATGTGTACAGTTTTGGTGTGCGCCTCGTGGTCGCCATGCGAGAAGTTAATACGGGCTACCGTCATACCAGCCGCCAACATGCGGCGTATGGTTTCTGGGTTATTGGAACTGGGACCAATGGTAGCTACTATTTTTGTGCGAGCCATAAAATGTCCTTAAATCGGGTTTTGGTGATTGTACTCCTTGATCTGAGGACTTGTAAAATAATGTGCTGCCCATAAAGAAAAGGCGTTGCTTTCCATAAAAAACAACGCCCTTGTCTCACTCACCTGGTTCCGTGTTTACTCGGAATGTTTCACGGATATTTGAATTTCGTCATTGTCCAATCGTTTGACGCCTAACTGCACATGTTCGCCTTGCTCAAAGTTTTCTTCAAACCAGCGGTGTACACTGGGGCTAAGCACCAAACGCACCATATCACTTGATTGAATACGCCAGACAGCACAGTCTTTGTCATAGACGCCTTCATAATAGACAGTGACATTGCGGGTCTCGCTGCGGGCGCTAACGGCAAAGAAGTCCCAATGGTCAGGGGACATATTGATAAACCCCTTGCGCAAATAAAGTGGTTTGATGTCGGTAACAAATAAGAAACCTTGTTCAGCGTCAATAATTGTGGTGGTAGAAATAGCTGTGGATTCTGCCGGTGTTTTGAGTTTTGGCCGAACTTTAACCTTCGGTTTAGCGCTTTTGCTTGCCTTTTGCCCATTCAGAAAGTGAATGAGAGGCAACAAACGCTCCAACTCTTTGGTAACCACATCTATGACGACCTGCCCCATCACCGAAATTTGATCAGAACTAAAACGGCGGCTGATATAAAGCGGGGTGATCCACTTTTCTTCACCGGAGAGGTAGGCGGCTTTGCTGAGGAGGGCCACGGCCGTTTCCTCATCCAGATTCACCACACCATCTTTATACAAATCCTGGTAGTGGGAGCGTTCGCCCGACTCTTCATCAATTTGCTGTTGCTGCAAACGGAATGACCATTCCGACCCTAGCTCGGTAATCAAGCGATGGGCCATGGCCGGCTGTTTTTCGGCCAGCGCCAATGCTTTGTACACGCCTCGTTTATCTGTGAGCGCCAGTTGCATCTCCAAACTCATGGGCCGGGCAAAAAACAAGATTTGCCAATCCGATTCCACTTCATCTTTGGCCGCCAGATAAACCGTCTGGTTAGCCCGGCTCAGCCCGGCATAGGGGAATTCTGCCTGCACCGAGCGCGGCAGCCGGGCATGTAGTGTGCGCACAAACAACTCCAGTTGTTCAAGCGCAAAGTTAACGGCGGCTTCCTGTCCGGCCCAACCAAAGGCCGCAAAAACAGGCATCCCCAGCCCGGTAAATGATTGTGCTGTTGTCATACGAACCAATCCTTACACTTCATTTCTGGAATTATTGAAATTGCTCATCCCCTCAGAGACGCACTTTCAGCTAATATGCTTTGCCTCTGCCTAATACCAGTTGTTAATTTTGGGGTAAATGGTTGAGGGCTTTCCTACAAACAATTTCCTGTCTAGTTATATCAGGAGTACATAAGTTTGCAAGTTGCCGGTGGCCGGTGGCTTACTCACCGCCAGCCACCAGCCCGTCATTTGATGCGGTAGCCCTCGTAGTCATTGTTAAATAACCAGGCCACGATGGTCCCGATCTCAATTGTTTCGGGCAGGTAAGTGAGCATGGTCACAGACGATGTGCCGCGCGTGTGTAGCATGTGTTGGGTTCGTGTCATGCGGTCAAAACGCTGCTGCCAGGTATGGAGGTTAGACGGCCGTAAATCCACCCACCCCTTCTCCGCCCACCCGTTGATATTCTCCGCCGACAATGCCGCCTCATGGTAGATGCTTTCCGGGATGTTCAAGCGTGGCCCACGAATCAGATGTTGGCCGTCTGGTGTGAGAATGGGCACTCCAATAGAAGTGATCTGCGTACGCAGTAACTCGTTTTCCAGGATGAACTGGTAAAGCGTCTCGGCCAACTCTGTGGCGGGCGTGGCGATGACCCGTCGCAGCGTTTGATAATTGAGCTTGAGCAAATGCGCCTCATACAACAATTTGGACAACTCCGGCGGCCCTAATTGGCCCAACGCCACACTGTGGCTGTTTGTCTCTTCTTCAATGCGTGCCAGCTTGTCCAGCGCCGTCTGGCGCAGCACTCCCGCCCGGTAACTGGAATTGATAATGCTGCTGTCAATCCCGGCAATCACGTCATAGCCGGTATTGCTGCCTTTTATCTCTAGCACAGCCTGTTGCGCAATTTCTTCGGGCGTCACAAACTCCATCTGGTTCAGGTGGGTAATGGCTTCAAACTCACCCCGGGCAAAAAAGCCATTTTCGCCGGTATCCACACCGGCCATGTGCAGCTTGCCCAACCGTTCATACGGGCCCTCGTCGCCGCGCAGGTTCAGCACGCCATTTAGCTGGTGCGTCTGGCTCTGGTGGCGGAACTGGGGACGGCCGCGCACTTTCACCGTTTTATACGTCACCCGCCGGTAACCGATCATGGCTGCCGGTTTAAGTTCCTTCACTAATGGACCGCCCGGCGTGCGCGCCATAAGGAAGAGCAGACCGGTGTGGGCAAAGGCGACGGCCGTCTTGCTCATCAACTTGGCGCTGGGACGATCTTCGCTGTGGGTGTAGGGGATATTGAGACCCATACCGCCCGTGCCGGTGGTGCCAATTTTCAAATAGAGACGGGTGCCCACCTCACACATGACCTTGTGGATCATTTGCACATGGCGAATAAGCTGCGGCAGCGATTGGGAAATCAACAACATGCTGATGTTTTGCTCAATGGCCCGCCCCAGTTCATCCAACGCTTCTATATCCTGGTGATCCACCACCTGGCGTAGCTGCTGCAATATGTCATACGTTTTTTTGCTGAGCGACTCCACATCCTGATAGCTGATGGCTGTAGCCGTGTTGATGCTGTCTACAATAACATCGGGACGATATTGCTGGATAAGCTGCACCAGCGCCGAACGCTGGTAGGCCACCTCTAAAGAGCCAAATAAGTCCTGGTATAAATCATCGCGGCGGGCGCGGCTCTGCATCAGGCGCAGGCGGCGCTCCAGCATGAAATCACTGCGCACAAATACGTCTCCCCACGCGCCCACAAATTCAATGTGAGGAAACTCTTTGCGTACATCGTGCAAAAATTCGCGCACTTCTCCGCGAAACAAACTGGCCACAACAATCCGTTGGGGCCCAATCTGGCGGGCAATGGTGCGCACAATCTGCGCGCCCACCAGCCCGGCGCCCCCCATGACTAAAACGCAGCGATCCTGATTCATGGAAATCTCCTGGTGGGTAATCCGTGAACCGTAATCCGTAAATTGTAATCCGTGAACCGAGGCCGGACTACGGTTTACCGATTACGGATAACCGATCACCAAAATAGTGGGATATACGGGGGCATTTTATCATGGGCACGGCCGTAGCCGCCAGCGCCACCACGGAACGCACCTGTTTGTGGCCACAACTGGAGGAATACAGGGATTATAAATCATCTATCGGCGGCTCATGCGCCAGCCAGTTGAGTTCACTATCATGCAAAAAATGATTCGGCCAATCGAGTGATTTCTCTTCTATACCCAGGAATTCCATCACCTGCACACAAAGTTGATTCACCATGGACAGGTCGTGGTCTGTCAGTACCTTTTGCACCAATTCGTCAAAACGGTCTGGTTTATGCTGCGCCCTTGCCGTTTCGCGCAGCAGCCATTTGTGGTAGGGGTACAACATCTCATTTTCATTGAGAATCAAGCGGCAGGAAAACAAGACCATTTTCTGGACGGCAAGGAGAATCAGGTAACTGTTTTGCTTTTTGACGCCCTCGCTGTAAAACCAGCGCCAGGCCAACAGTTGGGCCGCAAATCGCTCCCGGCGCGTCGCTTTTTCGGCGGCGGGGAATCTGCTGACATCGGCTAATAGCTGCGCCAAGTTTTCAATCCTTGAGAATAAAACGGCATTGTCCTTGAAGGCATACCGCGCCGGGTCGCTGCCCCGTTCGCTGATTTTTTGTAGAAAATCCAGGCTGACAACTTTACAATCAACATAGCCGCCAGCATAAGTGCAAATATCCCACAAACTAAACGCCAGCTTGTTTTCCCGCTTTCTTCCTTCGTATTCGGCCTCATGCACAATGAGGGCCACATCTATATCCGAGTCCGATTCGGCAAACCCATGCGCCAGCGAACCGCCGAGCAGAATGGCCAAGATGGTCATATCTGCTTTATATCTATCCAAAAACTTCTCAATTGCTTCTTGGTGCTGGTTTTCCATGTCGAATGCAAATGCCACGGCCGTTTTCTTCATTCACCGGAAGAAATCCACATGTGACGATACCAAAATTCAGGAATGGCTGTAACAAACGAAAACGTGAACCGCTTTATCCAAAATCTCCTCTCTTCCGCAGAAATTTTTGACGATGCAGACAGATAAACAGCGAATAACAAAGTGGATAAGATAGAAATACTGAGAGTTAATCCGCAGAAGAAAACAATGTACAACAGAATGGCACCAAACTCAGTCGAACGCTCCGAATCACCGAAACTAACGACCACCCAGCCGTAAATGAATGTTGCGAAAGCGATAATCCAGGGCAAAATCCACACTAACATAAAAATAGTAGCTGTTGACCTTCTGATCAATTTCATAACCATATCTTCACCCTGGCTACGGCCGTCACCCCATCACCCTACTCCTCATCAAATCAACTCCGGCTGTTTGATGTAATCTTCCGGCTTGATGGAGATGGCCTGGCTGGCGCTGTCTGTGCCCATGCTGATGCCGTAGATGGTTTGCGCCGCCTGCACCGTGCCCCGGTTGTGGGTGATGATGATGAACTGCGTCTTCAGGCTCAATTCTTGCAGCAGTTCGCGGAAGCGGTTGATATTGGCCTCGTCCAGCGCCGCGTCCACTTCGTCCAGCACACAAAACGGCGTAGGCGCAACCTTGAGCAGGGAGAAGATAAGGGCCACGGCCGTCAACGACCGCTCACCCCCCGACAACAATCCCAACGCCTGCTCACGCCGGTTGGGCAGCCGGGCAATAATATCCACCCCACTGATCGTCAAATCATCCGGGTCCGTCAGCACCAGCCGCGCCGCGCCGCCGCCAAACAACTGCGTAAAAATGCCGCCAAAGACCGCATTTACCTTATCCACCGTCTCCGCAAAAGCCCGCGAGGTCAGGTCGTCCAGTTCGGCGATAATTTTGCGCAACTGCGCCTCCGTCTCGTTCAGGTCGCCTACCTGTTGCGTCATAAAATCGAAACGTTCCTGGGTGGCTTCGTACTCCTCCGGCGCGTCCGGGTTGATGGCCCCCATGCGGTGCATCTGCGCCCGGTACTCTTGAATGGTGCTTTCGATGTCCCCCGGCAGTTCGGTGACAACGGGCAGCATCTCCACGCCGCCAATGGGCAGCGGTGTGGGGCCGGTCTGGTCTTCGTCGTAAGTTAAAGCCACCAGACCCAGGTCGGCTTTGATGCGCTCTTGCAAATTTTCCAGTGTGGTCTGGTGCTGCGTCAGAGCGATTTTGGATTGGGTGTAGAGCGTTTCGGCATCGTGTGTCACTTTTTGCAGCACGGCCGTACCTTCCTCCATCTGTGCCAGCTCCAACCGTGCCTCGCTCAATCGCTCCTTCAACGGCCCCAGCCGCGCTTCCAAGTCAGCCACCTGATCAAACAGACGGGTTCGCTCCTGTTCCTCGGCCGCCTGGGACAGCGCCGCCTGCTCCTGCTGCAACTGGGTACGCCGCTCTTGCAGCCGCACCAACTGCCCGGAAAATTGAGCCAGCGTCGCCCGGCGGCTGTCTACCACCGCCTGCCGCCCGGCCACAATCGTTTGCGCCGCGTTCACCGCCTGCTGCAAACCATCACGCTGCTGCTGCGATTCCGTCACCGGCAGCACCGCCAGTTTCACCTGCGCCTCGGCCGCTCTCTTTTCCAATGAGACCAATTCGGCCGTATCCACCTCAATTTGCATCTCGATCTCGCCAATCCGCTGCTCCAGGCGACCCACTTCTTGCAACTGGCTCTGCCGCTGCCGCTCCACAAAACCAAGCTGCTGGCGCTGACGGTCCATTTCTCGCTGCGTCCGGGTTGCTTCCTGCCCGGCCTCCGTGAGCAGCCAGGCCAGCCGCGTCTCTTCATTTTGCAGATCGTCCACCTGATTTTGCATCTGTTGGATGGCAGTTTGTTGGGCAGTTACGGCCGTTTCCACCGCCCCCACCTTTTCCCGTTCCGCCACCAACGCCGCCTGCGCCTGCCGCCATTCCGTCTCCCGCGCCAGGATGCTGCTTTGCCCGCTGCCCGTCTCCACCAACCCGCCGGGGTGGGCGATAAACCCATCCAGCGACACGGCCGTGCAGCCCGGCGGCAAATGAGTGGCAATCCGATAAGCGGCGGCCGCATCCTGCACCAGCAAAATTTGCCCCAACAACAGTTCGGCGGCCCGTTCCGCCTCTGGACGCGCGGACACCAATCCCGCTGCCCAACCAATCACGCCCGCATCTTCGGGCATCTCCACCAGTTCCGGCAGTTGGATGCGGTTCAGAGCAATGGCCGAGAGGGCGCTGTTTCCAGCCTGCGCCGCCAAAACGTGCCACAGCGCTTTTTCGTCCGGCAGCAGCAGCGCCCCCAACCGCGCCTGCATCGCCGCGGCAATGGCCGGTTCATACGCCGGCGGAATGGTAATAAAGTTGACCAGCGCGCCAATGACGCCATTTTTGTCGGCCGCCACCTCTTTCAGGCGCAGCCCGTCCAGCATGTCGGCGCGGGCTTCCAGGCGGGCCAGGTCACGGCGGCGCTGCTGCAGCTGCTGCTCGGCGTCGCGGTGTGCCTGCCGCTGTGTTTTCAGGTCGCGGATCAGCGTCTGGCGTTGATTCACGATGGCGTCCCGTTGTTGGCGTAGATCGTCGTTTTTTTGTTGGGCAGATTGGAACACGGCCATCAACCGCTCAATCTCCGCCTGCACCTTCACCACCTCATCCGTATCCGCCTGATTTTGTTCCCCTGCTCGCTCTTTCAACCGTTCCCGCAACTGGTTGATCTGCCCCTGCGCCTGGGCCAACCGGTTTTGTTTGTCGCGCTGCTGTTGCGTAGCTTGCTGCACGGCCGTTTGCCATTTGTCAATTTCGCGCCGGGTTGTCTCAAAATCGGCGTTGTACTGCTGCCACTGCCCCCGGCTCTGCTGCAACTCGGTCTGGGCTGCCGCCAGATCGTGCAAAGCGGCGGTTAGTTCGGCCTGCGCCGCCGCTGCCTGCTGCTCTAATCCGGGCAAATCGGCTTCCACTTCCGCCAGCCGCCGCACCAACGACTCCCGCCGCTCACCCATGATGGCCGCCTGCCGCCGCGCCGTTTCCAGTTGGTCGCGGGTGTCATCGCGCTCGTTTTGCAGGTCGGCGGCCTGCTGTTCCAGCCGGTGCAGGCGGCGGCGCAGGTCGTCGCTGTTTTCCTGGCGCACGCGCAGTTTGTGGCGGTTTTGCTGCCAGGTGGTTTCGGCAGTCACGGCCGTGTCCCGCACCTGCCGCAGTTCCTTCTTCGCCTGCTCCCACTTGTAGCCGTACCAGAGACGCAGCAAATGGTGCAGGTCGGCCTGAATCTGCTCGTAATTGCGGGCGCGGGTGGCCTGCCGCTTCAAGGAAGTCAGCCGGGGCTGAATTTCCGCCAGGATGTCGTGGATGCGCTGTAAATTGTGCTGTGTTTCTTGCAAGCGCCGCAATGTTTCGGCGCGTCGGCTTTTGTAATGGTTGATGCCCGCCGCCTCTTCAAAAAGCGCCCGTCGCTCCTCGGAACGCAGCGACAGCGCCTGATCTACCAATCCCTGGCCGATGATGGTGTAGGTGCGTTCGGCCAGACCGCTGGTTGACAGCAGGTCGGTGATATCTTTCAGACGCACTTTTTGGCCGTTGAGGATGTATTCATTCTCGCCAGAGCGGTAGGCGCGGCGGCCAATTTCCACTTCGCTGTAATCAATGGGCAGCCAGCCTTCGCTGTTGTCCAGGGTGAGGATGCTCTGGGCCATGCCGGCGCGGGCGCGGCTCTGGCTGCCGGCGAAGATCATGTCGGTGGTGCGTTTGCCACGCAGGGTGCTGTAGCTTTGTTCACCCAACACCCAACGCAGGGCATCGGCGATGTTGCTCTTGCCGCTGCCGTTGGGGCCGACGACGGCCGTAATGCCCATATCAAAGATAAATTCAGTTTTGGTGGCAAAGGTTTTGTACCCTTGCAGGGAAAGGCGTTTGATTCTCATAAGCGGCGGGCAGTATAGAGGGAAGTGGTCAGGTGATCAAGTGTTTGCGGCGGCAGATAAATCTGCACCAAAAAAGGCAAAGTTGGCCTGCGCCGACTATTGCCAGGCCGCGCAGGCGGTCTTGGCCTTGTGTACCCGCGAATTTATTCGCCGGGCTGGTGATGAGAGACGTAGGATGACAATCGCCGCGAGATTGTTACAATCGCCGCTCATTGGAGGTAACATGAACGTCAAGAACCTGTTATTGTTGAGCATTCTTCTGGTAATTGTCCCGGCCTGTAATCGTGAGGGCCAGACTGAGAACCCCACACCCAGTCCAACTTTGGAAGTTGTAGTAGACACGGCCGTACCCGCCACAGAAGCGACCAATTTACCAACTAACACGGCCGTAGCCAGCACACCAACCACGCCCCCAGCCACCGCCACCACCGCGCCCACCAACACGCCAGAGGCAGCAGCGACAAATGACAACGCCGTTGTTTTGCTTACAGAAGACGGCGAAGAAGTGCAATTCATTCCCCCACCCCCGGACGGCATCCAGGTGTTATTGGCAAATGTCGAAGCGGGCAGGTACACCCTGCCCGAAGCCGTCATTGCCGCGTTACAGCGTTACAGCGGCGAAGAACCCACGCTTGACCTCTTTGGCGAGCAGCCCGCACGAGGGCTGGATGGGTGGCGGCTCTCTTCGCTGGCAGCAAACGCCTACGCCAGCGCTTCGCCCGAAGAGCAGGTGGAAATGGAACGGCTCTATAACAAAATCATACCCTCACCCGAACTGCTGGAAGCGATCTCTGCCCCTGCTGCGCCTGATAGTTCCGGGCGCGATACGCACATCGCCAAAGCCAGGGCACAAACGGACTGCCTGCGTTTATGGCGCGAAGGTTTCCCCGAAGGGGAGCATCCATTGTGCCTGCTGTATATCGAATTCACCGAATCTGGTCATACCTACCGTGTTTATTACCCGGAAGCACGCCGCACAGACGAGACGTTTTTGCCCTATGCGCAGGCGGCCACCGATGCTTTGCGCGATTCGGTGCGGGTCTATGGGGAGTGGAGCGAACTACGGGACATCAACCTGATTTTCACCTTACTGACGCCGCCGGAGGAAGAAGAACATGGCACCGGGGCATTTGTACCTGTGCTGACGGCCGCGGAAATTCGCACGGCCCCCTGCCCCATCCTGGTGCTGCCGTTGGGGCTGGATGGCCCGGCCGATGAAGGCTTCAAGCAGCTCATCGCCCACGAGGTTTTTCACTGTGTGCAATATTGGCGGCAGGAAAACACCACAGATGCCTCCACCGACTGGTACATTGAGGGAATGGCCGAGTATTTCAGCGGCGTTGTTTACCCCAATGCGAACAATGAACATCAATATCTAGGGGGGTTCAACTTTTTTACGGCCAGTGAATCCATTCTCGACCTGCAATACTCTGCCTGGGTCTTTTTCCAATATCTGGGGGATCGCTTTGGTAAAGAGTTTGTGGTCAACATGCTCGATGTGCTGCCCACCTCTGGCGGTAAAACGGCGCAGGCGGCGGCTCTGGCCGGCATTGGCGACATGCCCGCGGTGTTTCACGAATTTGGGCGGGCTTTTCTGGACAGGCAACTACATGACGAGAACGGCACTCCTCTGCCTATGCCGCCGTATTACCTGCCGCCCAGTCGTTTTGTGTTAAATCCGGGCAGCCACCAGTTGCAAGCCATCCCCTTCCAACTGGCACGCTACCAGCTCACCTATCGAGAGGCCAAGGAGTATGCCATTGAACTGGAAACATCAGCCGGAGCCGGGCGGTTGGCGGCGCGCCCGGCCAGCAGCGCCGGCACCTGGGGCGATCTGCCGTTGGAAATCCGCATCAGTTGTGATGATGTGGTTTATGTGGGATTGGTGACAAATACGGACGCTACCAGCGACTATGCCGCCACCGCGCAAACAGAATGGGTGGATTTGGGCGAGGTACTATGCGACCCTTGTCTGGTGGGTACCTGGATGCAGGACACGGCCGTGATTGAGGAGAATTTCCGTACGCTGGCAGCGGGCGCCAATGTGGTGGCCGTGCGCGGCCAATTTTTCCTGGTGATTGACGAAAACAGTATGACATTCACGCCCCAAGGTTATGGCGTTCAGATAGAGAATGATGGGGAAGTGGTTGATATGGCCATGGAGGGTAGCAGCACCAGCACATACATTATTCCCGCCGAGGGTCAAATCCTGGCTACACAAGGGGCATTTGATTTTACGGCTACCTTCACCGGTCCCGCCGGCACATTCAGCACAGTGTTAGGGCCAGAAGCGATGAGCATGATCCCCTCGCCATTAAGTTTTGGCCCCACCGACCCGCTCGACCCCGGTTCCGTTCCTGCGCCGGGAGAACTGGGCGGCGGCGAAACCAGCACCGCAACGGAACTGATTTTCGGGTATGAATGCACGGAGAATACATTGACCACTTTCCCGCCGCCCGGTTTGTCGCCGATTACCAGTTCCACCTATGTGCGCGTCTCCGGTTCTGCTCCATAAACAGGGTATGACGCTACAACTCACTACCCAAGAGGAAATGATGCTGGCCGGGGAAGAGGGCACGGCCGTGCAAATGGCGATGCGCATTCTGGTGACAATGGCCGGGGTGTATGGCGCGGCGCGGCTGCTGGATGTGGCCTCGGCGCACATTGACGGATGCCTGTATCACGGCGACTCCGGCCTGGAATTTGCCGAACGGCTGGTGGCGGGTGGGGCGCGGGTGCACATTCCCACCACTCTGAACGTGGGCGCGGTTGACCTGCTGCACCCGGAACATTTCCAGGGTGATCCCCAGTTGGCCGCCCGCGCCGCCCGGCTGATGCACGCCTACGAGGAAATGGGCTGCCAACCCATCTGGACGTGCGCCCCCTACCAGGCAATGCACCGCCCCGCTCTGGGCACAGACATCGCCTGGGCAGAGAGTAACGCCATCGTTTTTGCCAATTCGGTGTTGGGGGCGCGCACCAATCGGTATGGCGACTTTATTGATATTTGCATGGCCATCACCGGACGCGCCCCGGCTTTTGGTCTGCACCTGCCGGAAAACCGGCGCGGCCAACTACTGTTCCGTCTGGAAGGCATTCCCCCACAATTGTTACGCGAAGATGTCTTCTTTCCGGTGTTGGGCTACTTCCTGGGCGAAGTGACTCAATCCAAAATCCCGGTAATTGAGGGGTTATTACCGGAGACGACGGAAGATCAACTCAAGGCGTTGGGGGCGGCGGCGGCTTCGTCCGGGGCGGTGGCGCTGTTTCATGCGGTAGGGGTGACGCCGGAAGCGCCCACGCTGGACGCGGCATTTCAGGGACGGCCGTGTCCACAAACCATCCCGGTGACGCTGGCCGATTTACGGGGGACAGTGGGCAAGTTGGGGACGGTGGAGGATGGTGCAATTCACGTGGTAGCGCTAGGTAGCCCCCACTTTTCGCTGGCCGAATTTGCCGCGCTCATGCCCTTGCTGGAACAATATCCCATTCACCCAGAAGTAGAATTTATCGTCTGCACCAACCGGCTGGCGCTAGTAGCTTTGCAACAACGCGGTTGGCTGGCGCAATTGCAGGCGTGGGGTGTGCGGGTGGTAGTAGATACGTGTGTGGTGGTAGCCCCCATTGTGCGCCGCCAAGGGGGCGTGCTGATGACCAATTCGGGCAAGTTTGCCCATTACGCGCCGGGCAACATTGGTTTTGAGGTGGTCTTTGGCAGTCTGCAAGAGTGTGTTCGCTCGGCCACGCAGGGTTCTGTGTGGCGAGATAATTTATTGTGGTTTAACTAAATTCAGGAGGTAAACGATGGCAAATCAGACAGGTAAAGTAGAAACGGCCGTTGACAACACCATGGGCTGCCTGGAACGATTGCGTTCCGGTTGTATCCTGGTAGGAATCAATCTGATCTTCATATTTTTTATTGGCCTGTTTCTCTATTTTGCCAACCGGAATTACCAGCTAGAGCAGGTGGGCGTAACAACGATGGGCACCGTCACGGGACTGGAAGAATCAAGCTCCGCAGAAGGCGGCTGTTGCGTTTATTCACCCGTTGTGGAATTCCGCGTGGACGGGCAAACCTATGTATTCGAAAGCAGCAATGCCTCAGACCCGCCGCGTTATGATGAAGGGGACCAGGTCGAGGTTTTATACGACCCCAGCAACCCGGACAGGGCCCAGATTCAAGGCGGCGCGGGTTGGCTGCTCTGGGCCGGGTTGGCCGGCTTGTTCGTCATTATTATGCTGGGCATCAATTTTTGGGGTGGGCGGCGTATCTGGCGCGGCGAAGCGATTGATGATGAGTGATGAGATTTGTTAAATCTTGGAGATTGGTTCAATCCTGGAGATTGAACCAATCTGAAACCGTCAACTGAAAATGGGAACCACGAATGTCTTTACAGCCACCGTATTAGTACCTGGCAATGCCCAGGGGGTGGCGCTGGTTTTGCCCGCGCCGCTCAGTTTGTGGGGCGGGCTGAACCCGGAAACGGGCGAAATTATTGACCGACGACATCCCTGCGCCGGGCAGGTGGTAACGGGCAAAGTATTAGTTTTACCCGCCGGACGTGGTTCCAGCAGCGCCAGCAGCATCTTGCTGGAAGCGGTGCGGTTAGGCACGGCTCCGGCGGCCATCATCACCGCCGAAGTGGATGGCATTCTGGCGTTGGGCGCGGCCGTGGCGCGGGAACTGTATGACCACGCGCCGCCGGTTTTGGTGTTGGATGGGGAGGGGTACACGGCCGTACACACCGGCGATTACTTACAGATCAGTGAAGATGGAAGGGTGGATATTTTGTAATTGCCCAGTTACCCCATGAACCGCCAGCGCCTCTATTTCCTCGTCCTTTTGGGCGGCACGGCCGTACTCATTCTGCTCATCGTCACCGATTGGCTGCCCACCCTGCGCGGGCCGGCACCGGAGACGGCCGAGTGGTATTGGCCGCACCACATACGGCCGTACACCCACTGGCTGAAACCGGTGTTGGCCACGCTGCTCATGGGCGGGGTGTCCGCCTGGTGGCTGCGGTCAGAGGGGCACGGCCGTGCGGTGAAAGCTGGTTTGTGGCTGCTGGCGGGGGCTGGCCTGTTGCTGCAACTGGCGCTGATGAATGCCGACAGCATTTCTATCCGCGATGAGTTGATTAACCGGGTCTACTCCAACCTGGAGAGCGGCTTTTTCCAACCGGCGGCGGAACTGCCCGACCTGGACAGCAGTCTGGCCAATTACCCGGCGCTGATGCCCACCTTCAGTTCCGAACATGCCCGCACCCACCCACCGGGTTTGCTGATTGCCAACCGGCTGACCATTGACCTGCTGGCGCGTTTCCAGGCGCTGGCAGAACGGCTGGCGTATCCGGCGACGGCGGCGCGCTGCATTGATTTGTGGCTGTTGGACAGACCAACGGCCGTGTCCGCTTCCCTGCTCATCTGGGCCATTGTCCCCTTGGTGGCGGCGGCGCTGACCGTTTTTCCCGCTTATTGGTTGGCGAAGGAGATGTTGGGGGGCACGGTCGTAAAACTGGCAACCCTACTGGTCATTACCCTGCCCTCGCTGCTACTGTTTGCCCCCAAAGCGGTGCAGCTTTATGCACCGCTCAGCCTGCTCATCTTCCTGACCTTTTATCGGGGCCTGCAAAACTGGTCTTGGCGCTGGTTTTTCCTCTCCGGCCTGCTCTTCTCCCTCACCACCTTCCTCAGCCTGGGTAATCTGTCGGTGGCGCTGCTGCTGGTAATTTATGCCGGATTACATGTGGCCAGTGGTCATTTGTCATTTGTCACTGGTCATTTGTCATCTGTTACCCCGCCACCTGCTCACCCCCTCACCCCGTCACCCCGGCGTCTTCGCCGCCTTCACCTTATCACCTTGTCAAAGAGCGCCCTCGCCTTCGCCCTCGGCGCGGCCACGCTCTGGCTGATTTACTGGCTCGGCTGGGGTGTGCCGCCCTGGGTCATTTTTCAGACGGGGTTGGGGCAGCATTATGAATTGGTGACACATATTCGCCGCTATGAATGGTGGTTGGCCTGGAATCTGGTGGATGTGTTGGTTTTTGTTGGGTGGGTGGTGGTGGTGGGGTTTACGGCCGTCCTCCTGCAAACTATCCGCCGTCGCCCGCTAACGCCCGTGCATTGGCTGGCCATCAGCACGGCCGTGCTCCTCCTTGCTCTCGATATTTCCGGGGCGGCGCGGGGCGAGGTAGGGCGGCTGTGGCTCTTTTTCTTCCCGTTTCTGGCGCTGGCTGCCGCCCATTGGCTGGCGGAAACGCAGCCGGGCTGGCGGCGGCAGGCGGCGCTGGTGGGGATGCAGTTGGCCTTGACACTGGCATTGGCGCTGGGCTGGCAGCCGGTGCGGGCGGTGGCAGTGGTGGCCCAACGGCCGTCCCCACCCACTGCCACCCCCGAAAATAGCGCCGATGTTCTCTTTGGCAACGCCCTGCGTCTGACCGGCTATACGGTTCGGCAAGAGGAGACGGCCCTGGATGTGACGCTGTTCTGGCGAGGAGAACGGGGGCTGTTACGGCCGTATACCGTTTTCAACCACCTGCTGAACGAACAGGGTGAACTGGTGGCCCAACAAGACAACTGGCCCGCAAACGGCCAATGGCCGCCCACCTGCTGGCAGGTTGGGGAAACAGTGGTGGACCGCTACACCATTCCCCTGCCAGACGACCTGCCCCCCGGCACGTACACCTTGATAACCGGGTGGTATGATGCGGCGGACGGCCGTCGGCTGCTCATCGCCGCCACTCAGGATGCCTTTGTACTTTTTCAGTTCCAAAATCCATGACACTTATTTTTGGTTAAGAAACAGGTTGTTGTTATACTTCTGGACAGGTTTGCTTATAAATCTTGTGTTCACAAAAGGAGAAAAATGTATGACCACGACAACGGCAACCATGAAAAATGAACAGGCGCTTATTCCCTGGTGGCTGATATTGCTGGAGGGTATCTCCCTGGTGATTTTGGGACTCTTCTTTCTCAGTTCACCGGTGGAAACGGCCGTCATTGCCGTTCAGGTATTGGGCATCTATTGGCTCATCGCCGGCATTTTCAGAATCATCTCCATTTTCATAGATTCCTCTATGTGGGGCTTGAAACTATTTGCCGGTATTTTGGGTATCATCGCTGGTATTTTAGTGCTGAATCACCCCATCGTGGGGACGATAGTTTTAGCTAAAACCATCGTCCTTATCCTGGGCATCGAGGGCATCATCTTTGGTATTATCGGGATTGTGCAGGCGTTCCGAGGCGCCGGGTTGGGCGCTGGTATTTTAGGGGTGGTCAGCCTCCTCTTTGGCGCTCTGCTGTTGGCAAATTCCTGGGGTTTCGCTCTTTCCTTACCCTGGGCCATCGGCATTCTCGCTATTGTGGGGGGCATTGCTTCTATCATAGCCGCTTTCCGGGTGAAGTAGAGCAATAAAAAATGTAGGGCGATTTTGCAAAATCGCCCTATTTTGTTAAAGGAGTAAAAGATGAGTGATGTAGTTCCTGTCCAATTGATTGTGGCTGCTTTCCAAAGCGAAGATGGCGCAAAAAACGCCTGGATGCAGTTAAAGGCTGCCAAGTGGGGCGGTCTGATTAAAATTGACCGTATGGCTATCGTCCGCCGCACCACCAAAGACAAAGTGAAAATTCGAGAGTCTGGTGATCCGGGCGGTGGGCGCGGCGCGGCTGTAGGTACGGTGGTCGGCGGCCTCATCGGCGCGATAGCCGGGCCAATTGGGGCGGTGGTTGTGGGCGGTGCGACGGGCGCGCTGGTGGGCGGCGTCACCGCCAAGTTTTACGACTCTGGCATTCCCGATGAACGCCTGAAAAAGATTGGTGAAGCCCTCAAACCAGGTACCTCAGCCATTGTCGCTATCATTGAGCATAAATGGGTCAAAGAACTGGAAAATGACTTGCGCGAAGCCGGCGCGGACGTGCTGACCGAAATGCTAAGCCAGGATATTGCCCAACAGTTAGGCGAAGGCAAAGAGATGGCCTTTACCGCTATTGCCGGTGAAGAAGGCATGGCGGTGGCGCGTGTAGCCGGGAATGAAAAAGAGATGGAGAGCCAATCCATGATTATCAGCGAAGAAGGGATGGCCGTAGAAGCCATGGCTGCCGATGAATCTGGTATTGCCATTTTTGAACTGGTTACTGATGGCGATGTGGTCATTGCCGGTACAGGTGTCATTACCGCCGGCGATGGCGATGAAGAAACGGACGGCGCAGGTGTGATCACGGAAGACGGCGATGAAGAAACAGATGGAGCCGGCGTGATCACCGAAGATGGTGACGAAGAAACGGACGGCGCGGGTGTCATTACCGGCGGCGGCAATTAGACTATGTGGCGTATGACGTAACTCTCTGGGAAGCGTCATACGCCCTATTTCCCCCAACTCTACCCCCAACTATATACAACCTGGATGACATTCGGACGGATTTCGGACGGCCGTAGCCTATCATGCTCCCTGGTATCCTGTAATTCACATCTGGCAAAACGCAAAACGGCCTGTGCCCTATGTTTTGCGTTTCATGCAAGGAGCAACAATGTCCTCTTACCTTATCTCTTTATTCCGCAACAGGTGGCGCTGGGTCACGGCCGTAGCCCTGCTGGCCCTCGTCATTGGGTTTTCCCACACCGGCTCCACACCGGTCAAAGCACTTTCAACTACCACAGTCAACACAACAGCCATAGAAAATGATGTGCCCAATGACAATGTTTGTGACCTGTGGGAAGCGTTGCAAGCCATTGCCGACTACAACAACAACGCCGATACGGACGGCAATGGCAGTATCTATACCTATAATGACTGCTCCACCGGCCCTGGCCCCCATGTGATTGTCTTTACCGGCCCGGCGGCTGGGGGCACCATCACCCTGAATCCCGACATTGGGCTGACGGCCGTGCTGCCCTGGGTCACCGATGATGTAACTATCACCGGCCCCGTTGTCATTGACGGCAACGGTGGCCCCGGCAACAATCAGGTTAACTCCTCCATCTTCCATACGAACGCCGGTGGTAAACTGACATTGCTCAACCTGGTGGTGCAAAATGGTTACACCAGCGGCGCGGGCGGGGCCATTCTGAGCTTGGGGGGCGATGACGAAATCAACATCGTCGGCTCCAGCATCCAGAACAATAAGGCCGACGGCCGTGGCGGAGCTATCTCCGCCAGCGGTAAAATCAATATCCTGGCCTCCAACTTTTCCGGCAACAAAGCGTTAGGCACGGATGGTGGCTGGGGGGATGCCTTTGGTGAAGGTGGTGCTATCTACCAGACCGGCTACAACACCCTCAACATCTCTCTGAGCAACTTTGCCGGAAACATTGCCACCGAAGGTGGCGGTGCGATTTACACCAGCGCGGACTCTGGCGAAATCTCCGACACCGTTTTCAACGGCAACATCGTGGATGATGATGCCCCCACCGACCAGACACACGGCGGCGGCGCAATCTACAACAGCTTCAACGACGAAGACGAAGGTGGCCTGACCATCATTCGCTCGGTGTTCAATGGGAATCTCAGCTTTGAAGCCCCCGGCGGGGCCATTTTCAACGCCGGTGATGGCTACCTGCACGTGCGTGATAGCTCCTTCAACGGCAACATTGCTGGCGACTTGAGCAACGAAGAGATGGGCGGGGCTATTTACAACTGGGAAGTGCTAGACATTCGCCGCGTCACTTTCATGGCAAATGTTTCTGCACGTGGTAACGGCGGTGCCGTTGCCAATGACCGCACCGGCCAGGCCACCTTTGCCAATGTCACCTTCACCGGCAATGGCGCACCTGACGGTGATGGCGGCGCTATCTGGAACGGCAACACCCAACAAGGTGGCCCGGCCTCCAATGTGTTCCTCCAAAATGTCACCCTCTCACTTAACCTTTCCCCCAATGCCGGGTCGGCTATCTTTAACCAGACAGATGGCAGCCATGCGGTGACGTTGGTAAACACGATTGTGGATGGCACAGGCAGCGACGCTTGCAACGAAGGATTGACCTCGCAAGGCTATAACATTGACAGCGGCGACACCTGTGGCCTGACACAAGGCAGCGATCAGCAAAATACCGACCCCGATCTGGATGCGCCAGGTTTCAATGGTGGCCCGTTGGCTTCGCTATTGACTCAGGCGCTCAATTCTGGCAGCCCGGCCATTGACGCCGGCAATAACACTGTGTGTGCTAATGATTATGTGGAAAATCTGGACCAGCGTAGCGATCCCCGCCCCAAAGGGCCAACCTGTGATATTGGTGCGTTTGAGGCGGATCCGGCTGTGCCTGCTTATGGTTCAGACCCGGTGCAACCAGGCCCAATTATGGTAGGCAATACCAGTGTGGGCACGCCCGTAACCAAAACGTTTACGATCCTTTCTGTGGGTAACGCCACTTTACAGGTAGAAAATCCCACGTTAGGCGGCGCGAATCCGTCTGAGTTTGCCGTGCTGTCGCCTGCCTTCCCACAGAGCATCAGCGCCGGTGGTAACCGCCAGGTGGTGGTGCAGTGTAATGGCAGTGCGATTGGCGACCCCACAGCGACACTGACGTTCAGCACCAATGCGCCAGCGACATCTTCGGTTACTTATAACCTGGAATGTCACGTAGGGGCTGTGCCTGTGCCGGGTTATGGCTCTGACCCGACGCCAGGGGGCACGCTGGATTTTGGCGAAATCTATGTTGGTGAGTCTGGCGTTGAGACGCTGACCTTTTTTGAAACCGGCAATGCGACGCTGACAGTTGGTGGTGCAGATTTGTCGGGGGCGCATCCTGGTGACTTCACCTTCAATGCCTTTGACGGCACCATTAACGATGGTGAACCGCCTTCCACGCTGCCTATTACCTGTACACCGGGGGATTATGGGTTGCGCACGGCCGTACTTTCCCTCACCACCAATGATCCTCAACAACCTGCCGTCAGTTATAACCTGGTGTGCGAAGGCATTCCCCTGCCACCCGCCCCACTGGCTACGCCAGGCGTCAGCTACATTGACGGGCAAGGCGGCCTAAACACGCTGGATGGTGCGTATGATGTCGCCATCAGTCCTGATGGGGTGAACGCTTATGTCACTGGCTTTGATGACGATGCGTTGACCGTTTTCCGGCGCAACGCAGAAACCGGCGCGCTAACATTTTCCATGTCCATTAGTAACGTGGATTTGGATGGGCCGCAGATGGTAGAGGTTAGCCCGGATGGAACACAGGTGTATGTAACTGCCCGGCAGACCGATGCCTTCGTCGTCTTTAACCGCAATCCGGCGTCCGGTAATGTCACCACTGGCCCGGTATTCAGAAATGGACAGAACGGCGTGACAGGAATGGATTATCCCTATGGTATTACCGTTTCGCCCGACGGCCGTTACATCTACGTTACCGGTTATCTGAGCGATGCTATTGTCACCTTTTACCGGGAAGGCAATTCTGTGGCATATCAGGGTACATTGGTAGACAATACTAACCTTGATCTTCCCTATGTACCTACAATTAGCCCTGATGGACAGCACCTCTATGTCACCGGCGGCACGGGCGCGGCCGATAATGGCTATGTCTCAGTGTTTGCGCGTAACGTGCTGGACGGCTCTCTTACCTTTGTCCAACGTCGTTATGAAGGGCAATGCTTCTTCCTCTTTTGCATTAACGGGTTGGGCGAGGCGTGGGGTATTGCCGTCAGCCCGGATGGAAACCATGTCTATGTGGCCGGTTATGAGGATGATGCAGTGGTGCGTTTCATTCGTGACCCCTTTGATGGTACCTTGATTTATGGTGGTTATATCACCAATTCCGCCCTCCAACTGGCAGATGAACAAACGGCCGTAACCGAACAACCAGCACTTGATGAATCAGTTAGCGGCGGCCAAACGGTGGAACTAATGGAAGCCCCTAATACGGAAGGACTGAATGGGGCCAGGGACGTAAAGGTCAGCCCGGATGGAACGTATGTGTACGTGACTGGGGCTATCTCTGACGCACTTTCGGTGTTTGGGCGTAATCCATCGAATGGCATCCTGACCCAGGTGCAGGTAATTAACGCTGCCGGTAATAACCCCGCGCTGAATGGCGCGTGGGAGATTGCGGTCAGCCCGGATGGCACGGCCGTCTACGCCACCGGTAATGTAAACAATTCTGTGGTCGCCTTCCACACCGCCAACCCTGTACCTGCGCTAGACAGTCTGCTGCCCGCCTCGGCCATAGCCGGGAGCGGCAATCTGACCATTCGGGTATTGGGACAAAACTTTGTGCCCGGCGTGGTGGGGCAAATGAATGGCGTAGCCCGCAATACGGAATACATCAGCCCGAATGAGATTGAGGTGGAACTGCTGGCCGCCGATCTGGTGAATCCCGGTACGCGGACAATTACGGCGATGAATCCCTCCCCTGGGGGTGGTCTCTCTGTCAACAACCTGACCTTTACCGTCACCGCCCCGAACGAGAACCCCATCCCCTCCATTGATTACTTGCAACCGGGTGGCGCACCGGCCGGTGATCCCGCTTTTACGCTAACGGTCTTTGGCGCAAACTTTGTGAATGGGGCTGCCGTGCAGTGGAATGGCGAAAACCGGGCGACGACGTTTGTAAACAGTACCGAATTACAGGTAGCAATACTGGCTGGAGATTTGTTAATACCGGGGGTGGCGGCCGTAACGGCCGTGAATCCCGGCCCTGGCGGCGGCACGTCCAACGCCGTAACATTCGCTGTCGCCGCGCCCGGCCAAAACCCCGTCCCCACCATCACCGGCATCAACCCGCATCACACGTTTGCGCGTGGGGCCGCGAGTAATCCATTTACCATTCAGGTGAGTGGTCTGAACTTTATTCCTGGCGTCCAGGCACAGTGGAATGGGCAAAACCGACCCACACAGTTTGTGAATGAAACGACACTGCTGGTCACGTTGAACAGCTTCGATGTGGCTTTTGGTGGTTCGGGTTCGGTGACGGCCGTTAATCCTGGCCCTGGTGGTGGGGTTTCTAACCCGGCCACGTTTATCATTTACCCTTATGCGATCTTCCTACCGATCACACTCAAGTAAGCTAAACGTGGTGTGTGGTAAGTAATGCGTAGGGCGTGAATTTTGCGCCCTACGCATTCTTTTTCATATGAGCGACTGATTGTGCCACCAGTTCACGCAGTACGGGCATATCCCCTTCCCGGCCACTTTCATATTTGTATTGGTACTTGCCAAACCCTACGATGCTATCACCCCACATCTTCGGTTCAGTCTGGGTCACTTCCTGCATCATGGCCAGGATGGCAAAACTATCCTGCCACTTCCGCTCATCAGCCACACCATTCAAAAATGCGATCACGTCCTTGTCATTTTCTTTTGTCTTTAACTCAGCTATTTACGTTTACTCCTATTCATTCTTAACCCGTAAACCGTAATCCGTGAACCGATCACCAATTACAGCTTACCCCACATACCGCTGCCGGATATTCGGCACCAGATACTCATCAAACGCCCGCTGCACATCATACGCCGGCCGCCACCCCCAATCAGTTTGCGCCGCTTTGTCATTCAGACCGGCCGGCCAGCTATCCACAATACCCTGCCGCTGCACATCGGGCGCAAAGGTAATGTCGGCCTCTGAGAAAGCGTGCCGCACTCGCTCGCGGAACTCGGCCGCCGATAGGCTGAAACTGGTAACATTATAGACACGCCGGGTCAGACTCTCGGCGGGCGCGTGCCACAACTTTAGCAGCGCTGTTACCGCATCCGGCATGGCCATAAAGGGAATGGTGCTGTCTGGCCGGACAAAACAAGCATAGGGTTCACTCTTTGCAGCCGCGTGCAGCATTTCCGGGCCATAGTCGCTGGTGCCGCCGGTGGGCACAGTATAGGCGCTGATCAGGCCGGGGAAACGGACGCTGCGAAAATCGAGCATGATCGGTTTGGTGCGGGTTAACTGCTGGAAATGTGTGCTGTAATACGCGCCCAACAGTTCGCAATACAGTTTGTTGCAACCGTACATGGTAGTAGGGTAGTTCCAATCCCATTCACGCACGTAAAAATCGCGGGCTTTGGTGGGCAAGTCTGGCAGGCCGTAGGCAGCAATGGAGCTGGGGAAGATGAAACGCACCGGCTCGCCGCGCCGCTGCGACTGTTCGGCCGCCAGTTGCAGCAAAGTCAGCGTGCCGTTCACATTCACCTGGTGGGCCAGTTCAGGCGCAAATTCGCTGCGGGTGGAAAGCAGCGCTGCCAGGTGAAAAATAGTATCTATTTCGTACTCGGTGACAAGGCGGGAGAAGAGGGTTTTGTCAAGAATGTCACCCTGGATGTGGATGGTACGGCCGTGCATCTCCGCCGGTAGGGCATGTAAGTCCAACGTGAGCAACGTATAACCGTCGCTGTGGCTAAATTCATCTACGAGAGCCTGGCCGATTTCACCGGCGGCCCCGGTAATCATAATTACTTTCTTGCGCATGGTCTCCTCTTGTCTCAGGTGCAACGCACTTCTGAGGTACGTTGCACCACTTTACCTATAGATGAGGCTATTGTATCTGAAACTGCAAATTGACGGAGAGGGCTGGCTTGTGATACCCTCACGCGGATGGGTGATGAGGTGAAGGGGAGAAGGGCTGACAAGGTGATCAATTACCCCATTACTCAATGACTGGAGGGTTGAGGTCAGATGGAAAATGAAGACGAGAAACTGCTGGTAGTGAAACCGGTTTTAGGGGCTGAGTCACCGCCCTGGACGCGCAGCACGAAAGTGATTGTGACCGTGACGGCATTGCTTTTGCTGGCCGTCATTGCTTATCGTTTTGAGGGATTGCTGCACCAATTGATTATTGCCGCGATGCTGGCTTATCTGCTTAATCCGTTCATCATTATGCTGGATCAACGCACCAGTTTGAAGCGGGTTCATGCCATTTTACTGGTATATCTGGGGCTGGCGGTGGTAGTGGTTGGGGGGCTGGTGGCTATGGGTGTGGCCGCCATCCAACAAAGCCAGACGCTAATTCAAGATGTACCGGCGTTGATTGCGGGGCTGACGGCCGTTATTCGCAACACCATTACCAACCTGGAACCGATTTCCATCGCCGGTCTGGAATTTGATCCTCGTACCCTGGATTGGGGGTTGATTCAAAACCAACTGATGGGGCTGGTGGAACCAACACTGGGGCGCAGCGGCCAGATCGTCGGCAGTGTCGCCACCGCCACCTTGCGTCTGTTGGGTAATATCTTTTTTATTTTCATCATCTCTATTTACTTCGCGGCCGAGATTCCCGTACTTGGTAATCATGTAGGTGATATTGCTACCGCACCCGGCTACCGTCAGGACGCCGAACGCATCATGCGCGAATTTGGCCGCACCTGGAATGCTTATTTACGTGGTCAGGTAGCCCTGGCGTTGATCATCTTTTTTGTAGTCTGGATTGGCCTTTCCCTTTTGGGTGTGCAAAATGCCTTAGCCTTAGGGCTGTTGGCCGGTTTACTGGAGTTTATTCCAGTTATTGGCCCCATTATCAGTACGGCAGCAGCATCGAGTGTCGCTTTTTTCCAGCCGGATACCATCTTTGGTCTGGAAAACTGGCAATACACATTGGTTGTTTTGGGTTTCATGATTTTGGTACAGCAATTGGAAAATAATATCCTGGTGCCCCGCATTGTAGGGGAAGCGCTGGATTTGAATCCGATTGTGGTGATGATTGCCGTGTTGATGGGTGGCTCGATTGCCGGTATTTTGGGCATGATCCTGGCCGCGCCGGTAATGGCTTCGATTAAACTTGTAGGGGGGTATGCCTGGCGCAAGCTGTTTGACATGCCCCCGTTCCCCGAACCGGAAACAGCACTGGGGCCTTCCCCGGCTACCGTCCTCATCCAGCGCAGCCGGGAAATTGTGACGGACTTGACGAAGTTGGAGCCTCCGAAGAAATGAGCATAGACTTGTTTCGGGAAGCGGTGAAGGCGGAACGTAACGGCCGTGACCGGGAAGCACACGAATTATTGCAGGAACTGCTGATGGGGCAGCCACGTCACGAAATGGGCTGGCTGTGGCTGAGCAAAATTTCCCCCGATATTGACGAACAAATTCGCGCCCTGGAAACGGTCTTGAGTCTGAATCCCGGCCATGAAGAAGCGCTGTACCGCCTGCCAGAGTTAAAAGCAGAGCGCAAACAACAAGTGCAGGCCAACCAGGCGGAATTATTGCAGGAAGCAGTGTGGGCATACCGCAACGGCCGTTACCACCAGGCGCGCCAATATCTACTTCAAATCACCCGCAGCCACCCCACCCACCTGAAAGCCTGGGTGGGCCTGGCCCAGGTAGCCCAATCACCCGCCGAAAAAATAGTCGCCCTGGAAATGGTGGTAAACCTCAACCCCCAACACGAAAAAGCCGCCAACACTCTGCAAAAACTCAAAGTTAATTTTGATGATTCCCTGGCGCTGGCACAGGCCTATGAAGCCGTGAATCTGACCGGCAAAGCGTTGACCACCTACCAATACGCCGCCCAAAAAGCGCCAAACACCGCCGACCGGCACATCGCCGCCAAACATGCGCACACACTTCAGGCCAACCAACAAAAGACGGAACAAGAAAAGCAACAAAAATCGGCACAGCCCCTCACAGTTACCAGCGACAATGCGACGCTGCTCCGCCTCGGTCTTGGCCCGCTCATTGTCTACATGTTGCTTATCCTCATTCATGGTGGGCTGAATCCACTGCGTGTACCATGGTTGGCTTACGTGGGTCTACCGGTTGTCGCGGGGGGTGCGTTGTTAATTGCCGCCGCCGCCAATACCCCCTACCATCCTTACTGGCAAAAATTCTTTGGGCAACAAGGTATCCCCAACCGGAATACCGCCTTCACTTTGACCTTCATCGGCAGCGTCATCGTTATCCTCCCCATCTTACTGGTGCTGACGTTTTCCTGGAATGAATTGGTGGTTTATTACGAATCACTGGCTGCCCAGATCCAGTAGCAAACATGTTTCCTATCAATGACATTGAAAAAAACCGCTATACCAGCCTGCCGTTCATGACGTTGGCGATCATTCTGGTCAATGTCCTGAGCCTGGTAGCCGTTGGTGAAGATGTAGGCACATATTATGTACTGGGGACCACCCCGTCATTGGTCATTAATCAACAAGGTGGAGGGGCAGTCACGGCCGTGACCCACATGTTCCTGCACGGCGGGCCGTTTCACCTCCTGGGCAACATGCTCGCCTTGTGGGTTTTTGGCCGTCGCGTAGAAGATGTGTGTGGCCCCTGGCGGTTCCTGACCTTTTACCTGGTTTGCGGATTCATGGCCGATATTATTGCCGTGATCACTCGGATGCAGTCCACGGTGCCCGGCATCGGCGCCAGCGGCGCTTTATATGGCGTCATGGCCGCCTACCTGATGCTTTTCCCCAAAGGGCGCATCCGCATCCTTTTCCTGTTCTGGTTCTTGCCCGTTTTTAACATGAGCTACCTGAACGGCCTCTGGCTTATTATTTCCCTTATTTTCTGGGCCAGCTACATACTCACGGCCGACAAAGGGTTAATCCAAAGTGCGCTCTCTCTTTACTTTCCCGTATTGCGCGCCTACCTGGTCATTCTTTACTTCGTATTATTAGAAATTCCCCGCGCCCTACAGGTGCTGGTATTTGATATTGAAGCCTCCGTCGGGCATTGGGCCCATTTGGGTGGCTTTTTTGGCGGCCTTTTTATCTTCTTCTTCCTGCGCTCCGACGCCTTCCACCGTTACCGGAATGAATTACCGCTATAAGGTAATTTTGCCAAACCACTTTACGACTTTGTAATTTCTAAAACCACCTTGCCGATATTCTCATCCCGCGCCACATAGTCATGTGCTGCCTGGGCTTCTTGAATGGGGAATACGCGGTCAACAACAGGTTTTAGTTCTCCGGTGCGAAACAGATGCCAGAAACCAGACTCAAATTGGCGAGTGATCTGGATTTTTTCGGCGGGGGAACGGTTGCGCAGCGTAGAACCGATAATGTGCAGCCGATTACGCAAGACGAGTGCCAAATCCAACTCACCGCGCCCACCACTCAACAGCCCAATGTTTACCAACCGGCCAAACGGCCGTAACGCCCTGATGTTGCGTCCCAGATACTCCCCACCCACCGGGTCCAAAATCAAATCTACCCCCTGGCCATTCGTAGCCGCCAGCACCATTTCCAGGAAATCCTGCTCTTTGTAGTTGATGGCCACAGTAGCGCCCAGATCACGGCAGGCAGCCAGTTTGTCATCGCGCCCGGCTGTGACAAAGGCAGTAGCGCCGGTAATGCGGGCCAGTTGTATGGCCGCCGTACCCACACCGCTGGCGCCGGCATGAATGAGGACAGTTTCACCCGGTTTCAAATCCCCTTCCAGAAACAGATTGACGTAGGCGGTATACCACACTTCGGGCACGGCCGTACCCTGCACAAAACTCCACTCATCCGGCAGCCGCAGCAGCATCCCGGCGGGCACAGCCACCTGCTCCGCATAACCACCGCCGGGCAGCAGTGCGCATACCCGGTCGCCGGGCTGCCAGCCTTCCACCGACTCACCCACCGCGTTGACAACCCCGGCCATTTCCAACCCCAAAATTTGACTGGCCCCCGGCGGCGGTGGGTAGCCGCCCCGCGCCTGGAGCAGGTCGGCCCGGTTCACGGCCGTCGCCCGCACATCCACCAGCACCTCATCCGGCCCAAATGTCACATCCAACACATCCTTCCAATCTAAAACAGGCTGCCCGCCCGCCTGAGTTACCACGATCCCTTTCATGTTCACCCTCCACGTCAATATGAATAAATCACCAACATGACCATCGGCTAAAGCTGCCTGTCCCTGACTTTTGCTATAATGTAGCTACGTTGGTGATGGAAGTCTATGAAACAAGTATAACCTTTCCCCCATCCCTGGCTAAACAATCATGGCAATTCGCTTGAAACACCTGCTTTCCAGTTTCATACCCTTGCTTCTACTAATGGCCTTTTTATGGCCGGCTTTTACCCACGCCGCCACCAGGCAGCCGCCCTCATTTTTGTCGCCGACCGCTGCCCCAATTGACCAACCGCTGCAGGAAAAAATGGCGGCAACCCCGGATGAACCACTGCGCTTCATCATCGTTTTTGCGCAGCAGGTTGATCTGACACAACTGCCAGAAGGGCTTACGGTCGTCGCCCGGCGCACCCACCTCGTCCAACAACTGCAAACAATAGCCGTCACCGCCCAGACCGCCACCCTCACCCAGCTGGAAACGATGCGGCAAGACGGCCGTATCCACACCTACCGCCCGCTATGGATCATCAACGCCATCGCCGCCAGCGGCACGGCCGACGCCGTTCTGACCCTGGCGGCCAACCCGGACATAGCCGAAATCCGCCTGGATGCAGTGGTAGACCGCATCCAACCAACCACCGATGACCCCAAACTTACGCTGCTGCAAGAAAGCACCGCCCCCTTAACCGCACCTGAAGGCGGCTTCCCCTTGCCCTGGGGCATTCGCCGTGTCAATGGCCCACACGCCTGGCACGGCCTGGGCATCACTGGCAGCGGCGTCACCGTGGCCATCATGGACACCGGCGTGGATTACCAGCATCCCATTCTCACCAATAACTACCGGGGCAACCTGGGGGGCGGCACGTTTAACCACACCGGTAACTGGTTCAACGCGGTGCAGCCCACCAACACCATCCCGGTAGATAACTTTGGGCACGGCACACATGTGGCGGGCACGGCCGTTGGCCACAACGGTTTCGGCGTGGCCCCCGGCGCCAACTGGATTGCCGTCAACATTGCCCACTCATCCGGTTTTATTTTCACCAGTGATGTACACGCCGGTTTTCAATGGCTGCTGGCCCCGGCTAACAACCCGGCCCTGGCACCTGATATTGTAAACGGCTCCTGGAGTGGCCCTGGAAACAACCCCGAATTTCTGCCAGACATCAACCTGCTTATGGCGGCTAACGTTCTCCCTGTTTTTGCCGCAGGAAACACAGGGCCATTCACAGGCACAGTTGGAATGCCTGGCAGTTACCCCGGTGTTTTGGCCGTTGGCGCCAGCGACGATGTAGATGAAGCAACCTGGTTCTCTTCGCTAGGCCCATCGCCATTAACCAACGAAGTTAAACCCTGGCTGGTAGCGCCTGGCGCCCAAACGCTTTCCTCGCTGCCTGGCGACCTGTATGGGTATTACAATGGCACGTCTATGGCCGCGCCGCATGTCTCCGGGGCCGCCGCGTTACTGCTATCAGCCAACCCCAATTTAACGCTTACCCAGATTCGGCAGCGGTTGGCAGACACGGCCGTACCCCTCTCGACCACCCACCCCAACATGTCCACCGGCTACGGGCGTTTGGATGTGTATGCCGCCGTGCGGCCCGATGTACCCCACGGCCGTCTGCTGGGCAGTGTCACCAGCAACGGCCAACCGGTACCGTTTACTACTATTACCATTACTACCCCAAGCGGCGAACTGTTGCCCTATCAGACGGACAGCAACGGCGCATATGAAGCCCAACTCCTGCCCGGTGTCTATGCCATCTCTGTGGCCACCTTCGGCCACCAACCCTACCAGGC
Source organism: Anaerolineae bacterium (assembly GCA_023382655.1). GTDB lineage: Bacteria > Chloroflexota > Anaerolineae > Promineifilales > Promineifilaceae > CAADGU01. The sequence continues at coordinate 310,172 of JAHDWK010000004.1, forward strand.
CAATGGACTGATTGTGAACCTGAACCAGACAAGCACACACCACATTTTGCTGTCGCCGCTGCCCACAGGTGAACTGACCGGCCAGATTGTTGACAACCAGACCCAAACACCGCTGGCCGGCGCCTTGGTACGGGTGGTCAATACGCCGGTCACGGCCGTGACCGGCAGTGACGGCCGTTACACCCTAAACCTGCCCGCCGGTACCTATGCTCTTATCGCCCGCGCCGACCATCATCGCCTGGGGCAAAGCGCCGTCAATGTGGTGGTGGGCAATAGCGTCACCCGCGACTTTTCGCTGCTCCCAGGGCCAATGACCTTGCTTGTAGACACCGGTCAATGGTATTACCAACCGCAAGCCGCTTATTATCAGCAGGCGCTGGAATCGTTGAACTACGCCTATGACGCCATCACCGTCCGCCATCCCTGGCGCGACGTGCCCACAGAGGCACAGATGGCCGCTTATGAGAATGTGGTGTGGGTTGCCCCCAGAGACTCGCCTGGCACTTTGGGAGCCAACAATGTCATCACGAATTATCTGGGACAGGGCGGTAATCTGTTCATCAGCGGCCAGCAGGTGGGACAATTCGATGGCCAGGGATTTGGTACCCAGTTTTGGTGGTATGACGACTTGAATGCCAACTACCAGAGCAAAGCGCCGGTGACGGACACTATCATCGGTCTCCCCAACACCATCTTCGCCGGGCTGTCGCTGACGCTTAACGGCGGCAGTAGTGCTAACAACCAGTTGCAGCCGGATGCGGCTGAACCGATGTATCGTACTCTGTCGCAGCAAACATTGGCCTATGCGGACGGCCGTGGCGCAGGGGTGGCTTCAGAGCTGTGCAAACCGGGACGGATTGTTTACCTGGGCTTTGGCCTGGAAGGGGTAACAACTGCCAGCGATCGGCAGGTATTGCTGGACCGCAGTTTTACTTATTTCACCACACCACGCCAGCAGTTTGGGGTGCGCTGGCTGCCGGATCGGGTGGATGATTTTGCCGTGCCCGGCGATCAGATGGTGTATACGCTGACGGTACAGAACCTGAGCGAGACGCTCACCGATACCTTTTCACTGACGGCCGCAACCACCGATTGGAGTAGTTCTCTGGTGACAACCACCCTTACCCTGGGGCCATGCCAGCGAGGGCACACTGTCTTACATCTGGATATTCCCGCCGGCGTTGCCAAAGATGTTTACCACAGCACCACGGTCACGGCCGTTTCCGGCAACAACCCGGCGACCAACAACACCACCATCCTCAACCACAAAACACCCGGCCAGATTCTCTTTGTGGACGACGACCGTTGGTATGATGAAGATATCCGCCTGACCAACGCCCTGGACGAGATGGGGTTGGCTTATGACGTATGGGAAACCGGCTGGCGTGGCGTGGAGCGGCGCGGCTCACCGCCGGCCCATTTGCTACCGGAATACGATTTCATCATCTGGTACACCGGCTATGACTGGTACGCTCCCATTTTACCCCAGGAACGGGCGGCGCTGACAGCGTATCTGGCACAGGGCGGACGCCTTTTCCTCAGCAGCCAGGATTTTTTGTATTATCATCACGATACGCCACTGGCAAAACAATATCTGGGTGTGTGGGATTATCGGGAATCAGTAACGCCGACGCAGGCTTTTGCCGGCAACTCACCCTTCATCGGCGCCGATCTGGCCGGGCCGTTGGCACTGACACGCAGCCCCTATCTTAACAATGGCGACGGGTTGATCCTGACGCCGGCCAGCCAACCATTTTTCTGGCATGATAGTGGAATGCCGGCCGGGGTAGCCAAAACCGGCCCTACCTGGCGCTCGATTTTTTGGGCTGTTCCCTTTGAATGGCTGCCAGACGATCAGGAAGCAGCAGTAATGAACCGCATCATGGGTTGGCTGAGCGATTTAGGTGATTCTACCTTTGAAGTAGATACGCGGGTTGGCGCCTCTGCAACTGCCCGCACCTATACCATCACACTGCGCAACGCCACGATAGCTCCCATTAATCAGGTGCAAGTGGCAAATGACTTGCCGCCGGAACTGGTGCTGCTGCCTGGTTCTATCCAGGGTGGCGCCGTGTATGAGGCGGGCGCCCATCGGTTGTCCTGGCAGGGAAACATCGCGCCGGGCGGCATCCGCCAGATTGTGTACCAGGCAGCGCCGGTAGCGGGGCTGGCAGCGGGCACGGCCGTCACTAACTCCCTCACCATCCACTATCAACGGCACAATCTGACCTTTCAACGTACGGCCGTGTACTGGATTGATGCGCCCGATTTGTCTGCGTCTACGCTGACGGCCGTGCCCAACCGGCCCCAATCTGCTACTGAGGTAGCGTACTTGCTCACGGTGCGCAATGGTGGTCTGGTCGCTACCGGCGTCATCTCCGCCAATATACGCCTGCCGGATGATCTGACCGTCTGGCCTGGTACGCTGCGCGCCACCGGCGGCCAAACGTGGCTGGAAGAGCGGCGTGTATTCTGGCAGGGCAGCCTGGCGCCGGGACAGGAAGTGATGGTGCGGATTATCACCAGCCGGAATGAGGATGAAACATACCGGGATTGGTGGCTACCGGCAACGGCCGTGTTGCAAGATGGCGTCACCGGCACGGTACTGAAAGAACAGATTCTGCACCTGCCAGCCCATAAACAGTACCTTCCCCTCATGTTCAAAAATTAGACATATGGTATCCTTGCAGGCGAAACCAACTTTCACCCGCAAGGATACTATGCTTAATAAAGCCCACAAACCAATCCATGTAACCTATGTTGAAGATGAACCCAACATTGCCCAACTGCTGGTAAGCGGTTTGGGGCTGTTTGGCATTGTCGTACACCCGGTGTATATGAGCGCCGAAGATTTACTGGCGCGCTTAGAAGAACCTGTTTTTACCGAGGCCGACATTTTCTTTTTTGATATCCGGCTGCCCAAGATGACGGGTGTAGAGCTGGCCACAGAATTGAGACGACGAGGGGAAATACGGCCGTTTGTATTGGTAAGCGCCTGGCCCCGCCCCAGTGACGAAACGCTTAACCAGGTCAACGCTGCCTTTTTGCCCAAACCCTTTGACTTCCCCGATGTGGTAGAAACCATCCAAAATTTAGCCAACAACCACAAGGCTGACTCATAGCTGCCGCCTACTCCACCAGATCAGCCAGCCGCGCCCCCGTTACTTTCACCAGATCAACTACCTTCAATTTCACATCCAGCCCTTTTTGCCCGGCGCTCACATAAATCTGTTCATACCCCTGGGCCGAAGCGTCCAGGTAAACCACAAACCCTCTGTTCAATAGCGCCAGCGCCGAAATGCCCCCCACCTGCAAACCGGTCATCGCTTCCGCTTCTTTATGGCTGGCCATCTGCACCTTTTTGGCGTCCACCGTTTGGGCTACTTTTTTCAGGTTAAGCTGACGGTCGGCGGGAATAATCACCAGCAAGGGCTTGGCAGCGCGCCCGCTGTTTCCCGGTGGCAGCACCACCAATGTCTTGAAAACCTGCCCGGCCGGTACGCCTAAAACAAGAGCAATCTCTTCCGCATCGCGCATGTGGTTGGGGTAAGGAATCACTTCATAAGGGACTTTTTTCCCTTCCAGCACTTTCATCGCCAGGGTCTTGTCTGGGGCCATTGTTCATCTCCTGCATAAGCTATTAAAATGATGAATTATTGTATCTCAATCAAACGAAAATCCACCTCGCGCCGCTTTGACAACAGCCCTCCTTTCGTCTACAATCCGCCAGCCGATGGAGAAAAACCACCTACCCCAAAAATCCAAACTAACTCTAAAAGAGGTTCTTAGCGCATGAAAGAGTATAAGACAAGTCAGATTCGCAACGTAGCTCTCATCTCTCATAACGGCGCGGGCAAGACGACCTTTGTGGAACGAGCATTGTTCAACACAGGGGCGACGACGCGCATGGGCAATGTGCAAAATGGCACGGCCGTTATGGACTTTGAAGAAGAGGAAGTCGCCCGTAACAGCTCGGTAGCTACGGCTATCGCCCCCATTGAATGGCGCGACCACAAACTCAATGTCCTGGATACACCGGGTTTTGCCGATTTTATTGGCGAAGTGAATGCCGCCCTGCGTGTGGTGGAAGGCGCTCTTGTTTTTGTGGAGGCCGTCGCCGGGGTGGAAGTGGGTACCGAGCTTGTGTGGCAGGTCGCCGAGCAACGCAACCTGCCGCGTGTGATCGTCATCAATAAAATGGATCGAGACAATGTGCGCGCCCAGCGCGCCCTCAACAGCGTCAAAGAAAATCTCAAAGGCAATATAGTGCCCTTGCAGTTACCCATTGGTGAAGGTCCGTCATTCAAAGGGGTGGTAGACCTGCTTTCGATGGAGGTGCGCCTGGGTGATAAAGATGAGCGTGGCCCGATCCCGCCGGACATGGTCGAGGCTGCCGAGGCAGCGCACATGGCCGTTATTGAAGCCGCCGCCGAAGGTGATGACGCCCTGATGGAGAAATACTTTGAGGAAGATACGCTGCCTGATGAAGATATTGTACGGGGACTGAAACTGGCAATGCAGCAGGGATTATGCATCCCGTTGTTGTACAGTGCGCCTCAAGCAGGTATCGCGGTAGTGCCGGTGCTAAATGCAATTTTGCGGCTGTTGCCAGCGCCAGATGAGGTGGGTTCGTTTACGGCCGTTACCGCCAATGGCGACACCGCTGAACACCCCGTCAGCGATACCTCACCCCTGGCCGCCTTTGTCTTCAAAACCCGTGAAGACCCTTATGGCAAGATGAGTTACTTGCGTGTCTATGGCGGCATTTTAGAATCCGACAGCCGCGTTTGGGACGCCAACGCCGACAGCGAAGTGCGTGTTGGTTCCCTGCAAATTCTGCGCGGCAAGGAACAAATAGTCACCCCTCGCCTTCATGCCGGTGACATTGGCGCTGTAGTCAAACTGGGCGAAACAGGTACCAACGACACCCTCTGTGATCGCGGCCACAAACTTAAACTGGAAGCGATTCAGCAGCCTTCCCCCATTGCGCAAGTCGCCATACACCCGGTTAGTCAATCCGATGTGGCGAAACTTAGCCAATCGCTCAACCGCCTGGTTGCCGAAGACCTGACGTTGCACTGGCACACCGAACAGGCAACCCACGAAACCATTCTGGCGGGCATGGGCAACACCCATCTGGATATTGCCGTTAAGAAAGCGCAGCACAAATTTGGTGTCAATATGACCACCAGCGTCCCCCTCATCCCGTACCGGGAAACGATCACACGCTCCGCTCAGTCCGAGTATACCCATAAAAAGCAAACCGGTGGTGCGGGGCAGTATGCCCGCGTCTTCTTGCGTGTGGAATCGCTGGATGATGATGCTGACTTTGAATTTGCCTCGGAGATTTTTGGCGGGGCCATTTCGGGGCCGTTTGTGGCGGCTACGGAGAAAGGGTGTCGCCAGGCGCTAGACGCCGGGCCAATCGCCGGGTATCCGGTAGTAGGTGTAAAAGCGGTTGTATACGACGGCAAAGAACATCCGGTTGATTCTAAAGAAATCGCCTTCCAGACGGCCGGTCGGGAAGGGTTCAAAAAGGCGATGATGGAAGCAGGCCCCATTATGTTGGAACCAATTTACCAGGTCACCATTACGGTTCCCTCTGACAATATGGGGGATATTATGGGTGACTTAAATACCCGCCGGGCACGGGTGCTGGGTATGGATCAGGATGGCACCAAAAGCATCGTTAAGGCGGAAGTGCCGCTGGCCGAAATGCAATCGTACTCCACCGACCTGCGTTCGATGACGCAGGGGCGGGGCGTGTTTAGTATGGTCTTCCAGAATTACGGCCGTGTCCCCTCCCACATGCAAGAGAAAATTGCCACCGAAGCCAGAGCGCGCCGCGAAGAACACAATTCACACTAAAAAAAGGGGTGTACCGGTCTGGTACACCCCTTTTTTATTTCTTGAGCAAATCTCGGATTTCGCGCAATAACAGCACATCCTCTGTTGGCGCGGGTGGCGTGGCTGGTGTTTCTTCCTTCTTCCGTGCCAGTTGGTTGTAATAACGCACGATCAGGAATATAACAAAGGCGATTATGACAAAGTTGACAATCGCTTGAATGAAGTTGCCGTAGGTAACAACGGCATCACCCACCTGCACCGTCAGGCTGGTAAAACTCACCCCACCCAACAAGATGCCAATGAGGGGCATAATGATGTCATCTACCAGCGACTTCACAACGCCCGTGAAAGCCGTGCCTAAAATAACGGCTACGGCCAGATCAATGACATTACCACGATTCAGAAATTCCCGAAATTCTTTTAGCATATCCGATCCCCCTTTCACCAATTACTCTTGCTCCACCTCGGCATTTTGTGAGCGGAATTCTGTGGTGCTCATCTGGTGCAACCAGTGCCGTAATGGATGTTCAGCCATGGGTAAGTGCGTTTGAACTGCCTGGTAATAGGCTCGCAAGTATAAATCGAGCCAGTGTTGTGGCCAACCGTGATTATCCAACAAAGCCAACAGCCAGTCCAGGTTTGCCTCTAACAGTTGAATATCGCCAAATTTCAGAGCTGCACTAATGTCCCGGCCAAAATAGTTGTTGATTTCCGACAAGAAATAAGGGGGTAAACCACTCCCTTCCAGATTATTCCAAACGGTCGCCTCAATCTGCGCCCGACGCTGATCAAATTCGAGAGAACCTGCCTGGTACGCCGGCGCCACTGCCAGAGGGGTGACGGGCGGCAAATCTCTGGCAAATATGCGTTGAACCTGGCGCGGGGCATCTACCAATGTAGTGCCCAAAAAATAACCAGGTATATGGTTTACCAACAGGGGCATCTGAATAAAAGCAAGACCGCCAAAAGCAAAAGCAACCTGGCGATTTTCCATCAGTTGCGAGATATTGAGGAGGGAGACGGCCGTAAATAATTGTTGCGCAGTAAAAACAACCAGGTCCGGTTCTGTCACCTGCACCGTCTCCGCCAGATGTTCCGTGGGCACGTCCGCCCCCAAATACACCACATCCCACCCATAACGCCGCAGCAGAAACGTGAGGAGCAACGAACTGAAAGTATGGGTATCTTTCGGCGCACAGCCCACCAATATGCGCTCCGGGCGGGTGGCTGGCGGCTGTGCTGCCACCAGCATCTCTAACCGGCGCATTGCCTGGGCCGAGGCAAAGTGCTCTTGCTGCACCGTTACATTACCCTCATACCAGCCCATACCAATCTCGGCCAATCCCTTTTGTAATACCTCCAGGCAGACCACCTCAACGGGAAACCGGGAAAATGCCTGGGTTAAAACCAGGTCAATTCGACTCTCATCAAAAGCCCGGCAGGCATCTATCCAGGTCTGGCGCAAATCAGCCAGTTGTTCACCCACCCCCTCCGGCAACGTGTCTGACGATGTAAATCCGGAAACGGGCGAAGCCGATATCAACGGATCATGACCATCGGCCTCCATGTTGCGCCAGATAGAAACCGCCTGGCTTATAGACACTCCCTCTTTCTGGCGCGCCAACAACCATTTCAACATATCAATATCACGCTGCGAGTAAAGACGGTGTTTACCGGCCGTGCGCTTTGGTTCTGGCAAACCATACCGCCGCTCCCAGGCGCGCAGCGTCACTGGTTTCAAGCCGGTTTCCATGACGACGGCTTTTAAGTTATAGGTGTTTTTCTGATCATCCATGCTAAACCTCGTTGTATGGAGTTGGACAAAGGTATCTTTTTGTCATATCAACTTAACATAGCACAAATCCCTCTGCTTGTCATCATTTTGTACAGATCACGTACATAATTTTGACGATCATCAGGGTTAGAAATAATGATTTAAGCCGGTTCCCCGCCGAAACGCTTACGATACACTTGATCCTTTTTCTAAAAAGGCTATAGAAAGCCACACGGCCGTGTGTTACTATTGAGCCATGCGTCGAGGAAACGTCCGTACACTGCCCATTTCTGGTCGTATGGTACCCGCTACTACCGCTTGGCAAGAAGAACAAGGCTTTCTATTTGAAGCCGGTATCAAGAGCGCCAAAACAGAGAGCACATACCGCAGTGGGCTGCGTCTCTTTGCTGACTGGTTGCAGCATTACGGCCGTGCCGGTTACACTCTCACCGACTCATGGCCTCTTTCCCCCATCACCCTCACCACGGCCGATATTCTCAATTTTCGTAACTGGCTGCTGGCGCATCGGGCCCGCGCTACCGCCACCACCTATACCTCCGCCGTAATTGGCTACTTGTTATACCTGGATGGGCAAGACCACTTGCCTCTGGGTGTGCAGTTGGGCAAATTGCAGCAGCAAATTGCCCGGCGGCAGGTAGAGCGTAACCCGGCTGAGGCAGTCATTGACCAGGACCAGGCCAGACAAAACATCCCCCAAATCATCCTTTATTACGACGGCCTGCCGTTACCGGTGGATAATGATCGTTATAATCGCCGCCTCTCTTTGCTGCGTGACCGTGCCCTGGTACACACGCTTTATGCCACGGCTGCCCGCATTTCGGAAGTTGTGCGTCTGAACCGCGCCCATGTGGGCAACGGCCGTGCCAGCCACGCTACCATCACCGGCAAAGGCAGCAAACCTCGCACCATTCATATACGGCCGTATGCTCAACACGCCTTACAGGCTTACCTGAACGAACGGACAGATAATAATCCAGCCCTGTTTATCGCCCACAGTCGCAACGCCCAAAGCGCCCGCCTATCCAGCACCGCCGCCCACAACATTATTAAAAAAGCAGTTAACGCATTAGGATTAGATCCTAACCTATCCGCGCATGACTTCCGCCATTTTCGGGCGACACAGCTACTACGTGAAGGGATGCCGCTGGAAGTCGTGCAGGAATACCTCGGCCATGCCGACATCGCCACCACGCGCAACATCTATGCACCGGTTCTGGGCGTACATATTGTCAGTGACTGGTTGGATCAGGTGGATAAAGCGCCAGGAGTCTGAGAATGATGAATCCTTCGAGATTAGAGATTAAGAGATTTAGAGATGGGGAGATTGAGATTCTTCAATCTCTCAACCTCTCGATCTCCCAATTTCCAGCCTCGCATCGCCGAATCGAGTTTTACGTCATATAATTTGTTTGCTTAAACTTTGAACCCAGAGTTGAATTTATTGTGTCTACTCAAAATGAACTTGAAGAAGCCATTGTCGCCATCACCGCGCAGCGTGGGGTTTTATTCGAGAACGATGTCGTAGATGTCGCGTTATTGGCCTTGCAACAGAAGTTGGTCGCCTTGCAAGCGCCGCCCTCCATGCAGCAACATGAGGATATTTGTGTGCTGGTGGCGGATATGTCTGGCTTCACCTCAATGTCTGAATTCCTGGACGCAGAAGAAGTCCGCGACGCCATCAATGCCATCTGGCGCAAGTTAGATCGGGTTATTGTCAGTTGGGGTGGCGTCATAGACAAACACCTGGGTGATGGCATTATTGCCTTATTTGGGATGCCACCGGCAGAGGAAGCAGCTGCCCGGTGGGCCACACTGGCGGCGCTAGACATGCAATGGGAATTACCCATATTTAATGAACAGCAGACGCGGCTGGAAGTGGGCGCCGGTACTTTCCGCGCTGACCGCCGCATCCAAATGCGGGTGGGGTTGCATATTGGCCCTGTCTATTTTGGCCAGGTAGGCAGCACCGACGAGGTCACGGCCGTAGGTGATACCGTGGCCATTGCCCACAAACTAGAGCAAGCCGCACCCGTCGGCGGCGTCCTCATTTCTCCAGAACTATACGACCGTATTCATCCATTTTTTGAAGCGGACGAGCAGCCGCCCATTTCCCTCGGCGAAAACGACCCCGCCTATACTCCCTACGTGGTGCGCCGAGAAATACCACAAGCCACCTTTGCCATGAGCAGCGGCAACGCCGCCACAGAAAACCGGTTTGTGGGGCGCGGTGATGAACTCAGCATTTTGCAACAGGCATTGCAGATGGCAATTGACAACAGCCTGGCGCAAATCATCACCATCGTGGGCGATGCCGGTGTGGGCAAAACCCGCCTGCTTTATGAGTTCGAGCGGCTGATCAGCCTGCTGCCAGAGTCCATCTGTGTGATGAAAGGGGTGGGACGATCTGAAATAACCGAAAAACCCTATGGGTTGATCCGCTCCATCTTGAGCCACAAATACAATATCCATCCCCAGCACAGCCCGGCCATCAGCCGCGAAAAGCTGGTGCGTAACCTGCTCAATGAGTTGGACCATGATTTTGACAGAGCCAAAGTAGCCGCCGAACACATAACCCAGTTCCTGGGGATTGATAATGAGACGGTCGTGCCCCAAAAAGCGATTACCAAACCACTCACCCTCTATTGGGAATCATCGCTCGATCAGCGTGGGGAGCAGCCAGAAATTCGCAATAGTGGCTATGAAGACCTGGCCTATCTCTTCACGGCCGTTGCCCAAAATCATGCGGCTGCTGTCATCTTTCTGGAAGATTTTCATGCCGCCGATGAAGGCTCTTATGACCTGCTGGATTATCTCATGCAGGTCTGCCGCGATCTGCCATTGCTCATTGTCTGCCTTACCCGGCCCACCCTGTTTGATAAACGGCCGTCCTGGCGCATGGTAGAAACCACCGAACGGCATGAAATACAACTCCCGCCACTCTCCCTGATCGACACCCGTCATCTCTTAACCGAACTACTACAAAAATTGGACGCTCAGCCCATGCGCCTGATGGATGTGATTGGCAATGCTGCTGCCGGAAACCCCTTTGATCTGGAAGAAGTGGTCAATCTCTTCGTCACCACTGGCGTTTTGGAAGAGAGCGATACACGCTGGCAGGCCAATATGGGACGCCTGTTGGAACTACCTTCACCACCCACTACGGCTAACCTCTGGCGCGACCAACTGGAAAAACTTCCAGAAATACAACGCCACATTTTGCAGCGGGCGGCCGTTTTTGGCCCTACTTTTTGGGATGCAGGCCTTTTGGAACTGGTAACTGACGATTTACTCATTGGCGCAGAAAATCTGGAAGATGAGCTGCACATACTCGTTCAGACAAATTGGATCCGGCGGGCTATGGTCACGGCCGTACCCAACACCCACCAGTACCATTTCCGCCATGACGGTATCCAACAAGCCATTTATGCCACCATCCCCCCGCAGACAGCAGCCGCCTACCATGACCAGGCAGCCGCCTGGCTGGCCAGCCAATCGCTGCCCACCACCACCCGGCTGCTGCGCCTGATTGCCCACCATCTGCACCAGGCCGGCGACGCTATCCGCGCCGCCGAATGGTACGGCCGTGCCGCCACTCAGGCTCGTATAGACCTGGCTCTGGAAACCGCCACCTTCTACTATCGCCGCGCTCTGGAACTCTTGCCCGAAACAGCCACCCACCAGACCGCGCGCCTTAAACTGTTGGAGGGTGACGCCATCGTCCTGCGCAAACAGGCCCGTTTCGAAGAAGCCATTGTTGCCTACCAGGCCATGCAGCAAACGGCCGCTCTGGCCAATACCCCCGATCAAACGGCCGTAGCCCGTGCCTACAGCGGGGAATTCCTGTGCCACTTCCTCACCGATGAACTACGCCATGCCCTGGAAAGCATCCGCCCCATCGAAGCAATTGCCCAAACGACCCAGGATGCAGTCTTTACCACCATTGCCCAAACCGCCAGGGGGTGGATTGCCCTGGCAGCCGGACAATCAAAAGTAGCGTCCGACATGGCGCGCGAAGTCTATGCCCACAGCCGCAGCCTGGAACCATCCCCAGGGCGTGCCTTCAGCCGTGCTTTTGTGGGCGACCTGGCGCGAGAAATGGGACGGTACGATCAGGCCGTCGAAATGACCGAACTGTCACGCGACATGTTTGCCTCCTTTGGCGAAACGATGTGGGAAGCATTGATGCATACCCAATTGGGGCACATTGCCGCTGAACAGTGGGACTTACCAACGGCCGTTGCTGCCTATGAACAGGCATTAGAAGTCGCCCAAAATGCCGGCGACCGCTTTGGCGCTATTATGGCGCTGCACAACCTGGGCCGGCTCTGTTATCTTCAGGGCGCTTATGATCGCGCCGAACTCACGTACCAGCAGGCGCTTTCCCTGGCCGAACGCAGTCAAAACCAGATATACCTGGCTTATCTGGCTAACGATTTGGGCCAGTTGCACCTGACCCAGGCGTTTAGCGCCCCCACCGCAGGCCAAGATATTGCCCAGCAAGAAGAGCATATCAACCAGGCCGCCCGCTGGTTTGAACGTGCCCGCCGCCTGGCCCGCAAAACAGATAAACCGCTCATCCGCGTCACCTCCTTGGTGGGCATTGCCCAGTTAGAGATAGAAGACCATGCCCTGACGGAAGCCCAGGAAAAGGCCCGCGAGGCGGTGATACTGGCCGAACGGACTTTACAGCAGCGCCCCATCAAACGAGTGAAACAGACAACGGCCCTCGCCTGGCGCGCTTTGGGTAACGTGCTGGCAAAAATCCCGCAAAAAAATCAGGAAGCCATCATCAACAACAAACCGGTAGATGCGGTGGCTTGCTTCAGGCGCAGCCGCCAACTTCTGGAAGAAACCGGCACTTCTGGTGAATTAGAAAAAGCGCTCACACTACGCGCCTGGGCGTTGCTGGAAATGCGCCGTGACCATATGGAGCAGGCCGCGCCACTGGCCCAGGAAGCCCGCGTTTTGCTGGCGAAGTTAGGGCGGCAGCGTGAAGCAGATGGTATAAAAGAGCTGATGGCTGGCGATTGATCGTATGCGATTGCTTCAATCTTCAAAGATTGAAGCAATCGCACAAGAATGCATGGTAGACCGCAAACAAATCCAGAAAGCCATTGCCGCCATTGAGTCGCGGCGCGCCAACTTAGGTGATGGCGTCACCAATACCACCGTGGCGGCGCTGCATGATTTATGGCAGCGCCCCACCACCCGTACCCCGGATGTGCCCCTCTCCCGTGACGCCCAACGCAAACAGATCACAGTCATCTTTGCCAAAGTCACCGGTTTTGGCGCGATGAGTGGTGGTATGCAGGAAACGGCCGTTCTCAACATCATCAACGCCCTTTGGCGGCGGCTGGATGGGGCCATTACCCAACAAGGAGGCCTCATTGACAAGCATCTGGGAGATGCCATCATGGGACTGTTTGGCGTACCCATCGCCCATGAAGACGACCCCGAACAAGCCGTTCGTGCTGCCCTGCAAATGCGCGCTATTCTCAGCGACTTTGTCGCCGAACTGAAAAGCTCGCTAGATGACGAGATGCTAGACTACCTGCCCAACTTACAATCCTTGCGCCTGTCGGTGGGCATTAACACCGGCCCGGTCATGCTCGGTCGGGTGGGTGACAGCGAGGAGTACACCGTCATCGGCGACACGGTGAATGTCGCCAGCCGCCTGGAACGGGCGGCGCCGCCTGGCGGTATTCTCATCTCCCACGACACTTATCTGCTGGTGCGTGACACATTCAACGTGGAACCGCTGGGCCCGGTGCCCATCAAAGGACGCATGGAACCAATTCAGGTTTACCTGACCATTGGCATGAAACCACGCATCTTCTATGGCGTAGGGCGGGGCGTCGAAGGGATAGAAACGCGCATGATCGGGCGGGATACAGAGCTGGCCGGGTTGAAAGCAGCCCTACAATTAGCTGTTAGCAGCCACAATGGCCGGGCCATCACCATTATCGCCGAAGCCGGGTTGGGCAAATCCCGTCTAACTCACGAATTCACCACATGGGCCGCCAGCTTACCCCAGGAGATACAAGAACTAAAAGGGCGCAGTTACCAGCATATGCGCCAGATACCCTATGGGCTGTTCCGTAATCTGTTGGCTACTTTTTTTGGGATTCAGGACAATGACCCGGCTTCTATAGCCCGGCAAAAGCTCATTCAGGGTATCGGCCACTACCAACCGGGTGAAGCAGATGAAGTGCGCCAGCGCGCCTTCACCATTGCCCAATTGTTGGGGCTGGATTTGGGGCCAACGGCCGTGCCTGAAGCCCTGTCCACCAGTCCCGCCGAAACTGACGAAGAGGCTGCCCCTCAACTGCGTGGTCTGGCTTACCAATACATCGGCGAACTACTACGGCACATCACGGCCGTTACCCCATCCACCCTTCTCTTTGTCGAAGATTTACACTGGGCCGATGACGGTTCGTTGGACCTGCTGGAATATCTGCTGCCCCTTTGTCAGCAAACACCACTGCTGCTCATTATGCTCACCCGGCCCGTAGACATTTCCCTGGACAGCGACCAACCATTGGCGCGGCATAGCAAGTTGATGGGGGCATCCGGTGGCGCGCAAGCCATCCACCTGCAATCTCTGAACGAACGGCAGAGCCGGGAACTGGTGCTGGAAATTTTGCGCAAAGTGCCGGAAATTCCGGCCGACCTGTCTGATCTCATTGTCTCCCGTGCCGAGGGCAACCCGTTGTACGTGGAGGAGATGATCAAAATCCTGATTGAAGATGGCGTCATTATTGCCGGGCAGGACGAATGGCAGGTACGCCGCAACCAGATACCATCGGCGCGTGTGCCACCGCATATTAACGGTGTCTTACAAGCCCGACTAGACCGCCTGTCAGAACTGGAACGGGCCACGTTGCAACGGGCGGCGGTGGTAGGGCGTGTTTTTTGGGACAGCGCCGTCATTCACATGAATGAAACGGCCGTGCCCCCCACCTCACCCGCCGAAACTCATGCCGCCCTGCAAGCGCTGGAAAAGCGGGAAATGATCTTCAAACGGCAAATATCTGGCTTTGCCGGTTCCCAGTCCTATGTGTTCAAACATGCCATCTTGCACCAGGTCGCTTACGAAAGCGTCTTGTTGCGTTTCCGCCCTGCTTACCACAAACAGGCAGGTGATTGGCTGGCCGAACAAAGCGGCGACCGTATTGCCGAAAACGCCGGGTTGATAGCCGAACATTATGAAATGGCCGGCGAACGCACCGCCGCTGCCGAACTGTATGAAATGGCCGCCCAACGCGCCCAACACGCCTATGACCCCGAATTAGCCATTAATTACTACCGCAAAGCGTTGGGGCTGCTGGCCGATCAATCCCATTACGCCGAGTGGCTGCTGCGCCTGCAAGAAGAATTGGGCAAATTGCTGCAAATGCGGGCGCGGTTTGTGGAAGCGGCTCAGGTATTTATGACCATGCGTTTCACCGCCGAAGAAGATGGCGACCTGGCAGCGCAGGCGCGCGCCTGGAATGGGCTGGCTGCCATTCAAAGAGACCAGGGAAAATATAAGGCGATGTTAGACAGTGCCAAACAGGCCGAGCAGGTTTCCTGGCTGATTGGTGCGGAGATGGAGCTTATTCGGGCGCTGATGGGGCAGGGCGAAGCGTATTTGCTCCTGGGTGAATTATCCTCGGCGCTGACCGTCATTGAACGCGCCCTGCACCTGAGTGACCGGCAAGAGGAGATTGTCACCCGCACCCAAAGTCTATACTTGTTGTGTCTGACATTTGTCCGTGACGGTCGTTACGATGACGCCTACCAGGGCATTTACCAACTACAACAGCAGCTTTCCTTGCTGCTCACCCTGGATGAGCTTCACGCGGCGGCAGCCACCCATTACGCCCTGGGCAATCTGCAAAACCGGCTGGGACAGTATGACGCCGCCGCTTCCAGCTTGCTGGCGGCGCTGAAATTATTCCGCACGCTGGACATTCAAATTGAAACCGGGTGGGCGCTGTATCAACTGGGGGAAACGGCGCGGCAGCGAGGCAATTTCCATGCCGCTGTACCGTTTTACCGCAAGGCGCTGTCGGTGGCGAATGGCATTGGCTACCGGTACGGCCGTCTGGAAGCAGACACCGGCATGGGGCGGGTATTGGTCAACTTAAACAATTACGAACTGGCCGAAGAGATATTACAGGACGTGCGCCAGATAGCCGAAAATGAAGGACAAATGGCCAGTTGGCGGCGGCTGCCTGAACTGTATGCTTTTCTGGCGCTCATGCACCTGGGCAAGGCGGAAACAGAACAGGCAATACAAATGGCCCGCCAGGCGCATGAACTGGCGCTGCGGCTGGGTGAATCGGAAGTAATTGGCCTGACATGGCGAACATTGGGCCGGGTACTGGCCACATTGCCCGTCAATAAACAGTGGGTACAGTTAGCTGACGGCCGTTTTGACGCCGCTGCTTGTTTTGCCCAAAGCCTGCGTTTGTTTGAAATGCTCAACGGCGGCGGCATCGCCTCGCACCGCGATCAGGCGATCACCTTGTGGCAGTGGGCCTTGTTTGAAACGGCCAACGGTCAGCCCGAACTGGGTGAACGGTTACAAAAACGAGCCGAAGCCCTGGCCCAACCCCTAAACCTGGCGCTTGTCTAAACATGTTCATAATACTTGTCATCTTGCCATTGTTGATGGCGGGGCTTTTCATTTACGTCTATAAGGGGGGGCCAACTTTACCACCAGAAACCGATGTCATCATCGAAGAAGTTTTGCACGGTGAATTACCAGAACTTATCGTGGGCAGCACCGGATATGCCACATCAGACGGGCTGCCAATCTGGTATGAAAGCATCACGCCCGCTGATTATCCAAAAGGTGTGGTAATGCTCCTCATGGGCACAGGTGGTGATGCACTGATATGGCCGCCACAATTTGTGCAGGCCTTTGTGCAGGCCGGTTATCAGCTCATCCGCACTGATCACCGGGGCACGGGTATGTCTGATTGGGTCAAGAATTGGGATCGTAAGAACCCTTATACGATTGCCGATATGGCCGGTGATGCGCTTGCCGTTCTGGATGCGCTGCAAATTGAAAAAGCCCACTTGGTTGGCCTGTCTATGGGTGGTATGATTGCCCAGGAAATTGCCATCCAGCAGCCGGAGCGGGTGGCCTCGCTGACGCTGCTGATGACATCGGGTTATATTGGTGATCCGGAATTGCCTGGCTTAAGCTCACGCTATTTCCTCACTTCCCTGCTGAAAGGACTGCCTTTACTGAAATACCGGCTCCTGGGCGGCGAGAAGAATCTGATTAAAGAACGCCTGGCCAAAACAATTGCGGCGAGTGGGTATGATGGGTTGGATATTCGGGAAACGGCCGTCCTCGTCCTCTATGATCTGCGCCGCCGCCGGGGGATAAACCTGCGCGGGGCCTGGCAACATCAAACGGCCGTTACCATTTCCGGCTCCCGCTATGAAAAACTAAAAACCGTCAACGTCCCCACCCTGGTCATTCACGGCACGGCCGATCAAATCATCCCGATTGCCCATGGCCAAAAACTGGTAGCCACAATTCCCACCGCCAAAGGTATATGGCTGGATGGCCTCGGCCATATTTTCCCGGTGCCGCACATGGAAGCGTTGTTAGCGGACATCATCCGTCATCTGGATAGTGATTGATTAACGAGCGTTCACATGCACAGCAAGTATGCCGATGGACTGGAGATATTGACGGCCGTAGTCATTCTGTTTGTGCTGTACATGGCCATAACGTTAGCCGCCCTACAAGAGGAAACACCCACCATACCTGGCGAGAACCGGGTCCCCATTCACTGGTTTGTGGGGTTGGAACGGGGGTCTAACTTTGACCAGATCGAACTGCTTGAGGAAGTCGTAACCGACTTTAATCTGGCGCAAGACGCGATCAAACTGACGCTGAAAGTTGCCAGTATTGAGGGGGCTTACGATATGTTCGCCACCCAACTTGCCTCCGGTGAGGGGCCAGATATTGTAGGGCCAATGAGTTGGGGCACGGCCGTCGGCTTTCCCCATCAATGGCTCATACTTGACCCGTACATCACCGCTTCTGGTTTTGACACGGCCGTCTATCCACCCGCTCTTCTGGAACATTACCACACCGACGAGGGTGCGATCAGCCTGCCCTTTGCCGTTTACCCCAGCGCCATTTATTATGCGCCCGCCCTGTTTGACGAAGTAGGATTGGCCTACCCACCCCAGGTTTATGGCGAGAAATACCTGCTGGACGGCCGTCTGGTCGAGTGGAATTGGGATACCGTCAGCGAGGTGGCCAGACGCCTGACCCTCGATGTCAATAATATCAGTTCCACCCAACCGGCTTTTGACCGCACCAATATCGTCCAGGTCGGTTTCCATCCGCAGGGACAAAGCGTCGTTGACCTGGCAACGTTCTTTGGCGCAGCCAGGATGTACACCGGCGATCACCAGGATGACTATGTCTCCACCCTTCCCGACCACTGGAAAGCGGCCTGGCACTGGCGGCACGAGGGCATCTGGGGGGCACGGCCGTTTATGGCGTCTGGCCGTCTGGCAAACACCCCGGAATTCGGCAACGGTCACTTGTTCAACGCAGGCAAAGCGGCCATCGCATTGGGGCAATCTGCCTATCTTTGCTGCCTGACCCAATTCCAGGATAGCGACCGAGAATTTCAGTTGGCTATTTTGCCCATGAGTGCGGATGGCGCGGTTCACGGCCGTATCGCTGAAAGCAGCTTCTACATCTGGCAGGGCACAGTCCAGCCCCAGGAGGCATTTACCGTCCTCATTTACCTGCTCACTACCGGCAGCGATAAATTGTTGCCCGCCTACGCCGCCATGCCCGCCATCCCCATCCAGGCCGCCGGCTTCATCGCCCAACAATCACAGTTATACCCGACGGTCACAGCGGCAAGCTGGCAGGTATTGGTGCAAGGGCTGGCCTACCCCGACATCCCCAGCGCCGACCAATATCTACCCAACCGGAATGAGGCGCTCTATCGCTTGCAGCGATTTGGGGATTTGCTGATGACCGCCGAAGAATGGGACTTTGAGGCTGAATTTCAGACTTTACAGGATGATTTGACGCTTATTTACAACAAATAGACAACCCGTGCCCCATGTGCCTGCCCGTCACCAGCCTGGTTTCCGGCGGTTGGGCGTCACTATTTCACTCATATTTGAAGCGCCAGAGGCCGATGGCCAGGAACACGGCCGTAAAGCCCGCCAACACCAGCACTTCCGGCAGCACGGCCGTTACCCCCCACCCCCGCGTGATAATGTCCTGAAAACCGCGCATCGCCCAATAAATCGGCGACAATTTGCCCACCGTTTGCAGCCAGTCCGGCACAATCTCCAGCGGCCACCACGCTCCGCCCAACGCCGCCATGGAAAGTACCAGCACCGTACCCAGCGCGTTAGCCTGGGCCACCGTGCGCACCAACGCCGCCATCATCATGCCCAACCCAGACATCGCCAGGGCAAAGCTGACCACCATCAGCGCCAGTGCCGCCGGGGAATTGCCCCAGGCCACATTAAACAACAGCGCCCCGGCAATAATGAGAATGATCATTTGAATCACACCCGCCAGCACAATGCCCATCAACTTGCCGCCGATGATGCTGCCTTTGCGAATGGGCATCACCGCCAACCGGCGCAGCGTGCCCCACTGCCGCTCCTGAATCAGCACCGCCGCCCCACCCAACATGCCAAAGGTGGCAAACATGGCCATCATGCCCGGCGATGACTGGTCAATGCCATTGGGGATCACCTCGGCGGTATTGATAACTAATTCATCCTCGTTGATTTGTACGGCCGTCGGCGGTTGCTGCCAGGCTGCCTGCGCCAGACGCATTGCTTCCAATCGGTAGCTCTCCGGCTCAGTGCCCTGCGCAAACAAACCCAATTCGGCAGCCACGGCCGTGGAAATAGCCGCCACCCGCAGCCCCCCCGTTAACTGGCTAATGGCTGCATTGACCGCTTCCATCACCGGCTGCACTTCGCGCATGTTGGCGGGGTCGCTGTAAAAATCCAGATCAACCCCCTGCCCGGCAGCCAGCCGTTGGCTAAAATCCGCCGGAATGACCAATGCCGCTGTGACATCGCCATTTTCAACCTGGGTCACGGCCGTGGCCTCATCCACCTCTTGCACCACCAACGTCGGGTCAGCCTGCAAGTTGTCCATTAGCAGCGCCCCCCACGCCCCGCTATCTTCATTCACCACCGCTGCCGCCCAGGTAATCGTCGTGCTACTGGTACTGCCGCCGCCAAAACCCCCGGTCGCCTGCCCCACTAAAAAAGTGAACAGCAATGGCATGGCAATCTGGAAAATCAACGTAGACCGCTCACTATAAGTCAGGCGCAGGTAATGGATCATCATGTCTATTGTGTTGCGTAACATCATCGCTTCCTCAAGAAAGTAATTGGGTAATTGAAGTAATAGCCCAATTACTTTGTCATCCGCCGGTCAAACTGCCACAGCGCCAGCAGAAAAAACAGACCGCCAATGCCCAATAAGATCGCTGCCGGCATTAGCACATCGGCCAATCCACCGTTGTAAATCGTCAACGCTGTCAGCCCATCAATGCCCCAACGGTTAATGGTGATCTTGCTCAACTGATCCAGCCAGGGTGGAAAGTTTTGGGCATTTACAAAATTGCCGCCCAACGCCGCAAACACCAACGAAATGACAGACCCGAAAATAGCCGCCTGGTTTACATCTCTGGCAAATGCAGCAATCAACAACCCCAGGCCGGTGTAAGCCAACACAATTGCCAACACCATCAGTGCCAACCCGGACACCGACTGGCCCCAGTTAAGCTGGAATAACAGCCGCGATGCCACCACAAAAACCACAAACTGGATAATCCCCGCCAAAAAGACGCCGCCCACTTTGCCCATCAATAATTCGCTATGCGCAATGGGTGTGGTGAGTAGCCGGGGCAGTGTGCCCGCCCTTTCTTCTTCCAGAATGGACCGGGTGCTGTCCATCATGGCAAACATGAGGAAGAGGATGCCCATGCTGGGCGCAAAAAAGGCAAACGGGCTGATTTCCACCGGCTCTTCAATTTCGCCCACCGAAATCTGGCGTAGATTGATGGTGACGCTGCTATTTGCCTCGCCTAACTGTGTCCCAATTTGCTCTTCCAGCACCGTCCCCAACTGGGCCAATGCCGGCCCCAACACGGCCGTCTGCCCCATCAACTGTTCTACCGTCACCTGCGCCCCAATCGCGCCCGTATTAAAGCTGTTGGCAATTTGCATCACAATGCCGCGCACGATGTTGGGCGTAACAGTAGCAGTAGGATCGGCATAGAAGGCGATGATAGCGGGTGAAGAGGATCCGGTGCTGCCGCGCACGGCCGTTGAAAACTCCGCTGGAATATAAACCGCCGCCCGTGCCTCCCCCCGCTGCACAATGGCCCGCGCTTCGTCCAGGTCAGTCATCTCCGTCACCAACAGCAGTTCCGCCAGTTCCCCCGCCTGCATGGTGGCGACAAACTGTTCCCCCATCTCCCCATCGTCCTCATTCACCACCAGCACCGGAATCTGGTCAAAGGGCACACTGCTGCCGCCTAGCAAAAAGTTGCCAAATGACGCACCGATAATGAACGAAAGCACCAACGGCGCCAGGATCATCAATAACAGCGCATTCCGATCCCGAAACGTAATACTCAAATCTTTCCAGGCAATTGCAAGAACTTTCATTGTGTCTCTCGTTTTACTCGTGATGCGTGATGCGTGAGATCAGGTCACGCATCACGCATCAATCTCTCAAGGCCCGCCCCGTTAGATGCAAGAACACCGCTTCCAGGTCTGGTTCCTGGATTTCCAGCTTGCGAATGGGCAGCCCTTGCCCGGTAATGTGCTGGATGACACCGGGCAGTATGGCATTAGCATCCTCCGTTTGCAGGATGAGACGGCCGTCCGCATCCCCATCTGCCTGATGAATACCGGGTAACGCGGCCAACGCCTGCCGCAGGTCGCCATTGGCCCCATCCGGCAACCCCACATCCAGCCGGATAGTGTCATAGTGCCCTATCATCGCCGTCAATTCATCCAGCGTACCCAGGGCAATCAATTGTCCATGATCAATAATGCCGATACGGTGGCTGAGTTCTTCCGCTTCTTCCATGTAATGGGTGGTATACAACACCGTCAGCCCTTGCCGATTCAACTCCTGCACTGTGTCCAAAATGCGGCGGCGGCTTTGGGGATCAATGCCCACAGTCGGCTCATCCATGAACAAAACTTTGGGATTGTGCAGCAGCCCGACGGCAATGTTGATGCGTCGTTTCATGCCGCCAGAGAAGGTCTCCACTTTATCATTGGCCCGGTCCGTCAGACCGGCAATATCCAGCACGGCCGTCACCCGCTTCTTCAACTCATCCCCCCGCAGCCCATACATCCGCCCCCAAAACTGCAAATTTTCGCGGGCGCTGATGGCATCATACAGGGCAATTTCCTGCGGCACTACGCCAATCACCCGCTTCACTGCCTGGGCGTCACGAGTAATCGAATGTCCATCAATCATAGCCTCGCCGCCGGTTGGGGCCAGCAGCCCGCTGAGCATGGCAATGGTGGTGCTTTTACCTGCCCCATTCGGCCCCAGCAGGCTAAAAATCTCCCCCTGTCGGATGGAAAAGGAAACACCTTTCACTGCTTCCGGCCCATCCGGGGGGTTATACTGCTTGCGTAAATCCTGGGTCTCAACAATCACATTCATCATCCATTCCTCAAAGTATGGTGTTTATGTGTTCACGTAAACACTTGAACACATAAACACCAGTCTAACGGCCGTGCCCCCACCACAAATGTGCCAGAAGTCACATCCAGGTCACTATGACCGATGGGTCTGTGGAAATTTGGGGGGTTAACGTGTTGTGATGCGTGAAACGTGATGCGTGACCATCGGTTCACGGTTCACGGGTCACGCATCACGCATCACGGGACGATTCAATGCACGGTCGGCCAGGCCGGGGCCAACCACCATCACCAGGGCAGCAATGGCCTTGCCGCGTTGGGTCACGGCAAACACATCGGCATAACCCACCGACGCGCAGGTGGCGATATAGTAAAAAGCGTCTATATAGGTCTTGATTTTGGGATTCTCCACCCGTTCAGCGGCGTAAAACGCCGCCGCCGCCGCACCCAGGAAACCAAATGCGGCTTCCATCGGGTTGCCTTCCGCCCAATTCAGAAAGTGACCTTCCCAGGTGTCTCGCTGCCGCAGCAACGCCGTCAGATACCCCTGCGCCTGCTCTCCGGAGACGCCCAGCCAGGTTTGCAGCAGGTCAGACAAAAAAGAAGGTATGGGCACGGCCGTACCCGGCCCCTGCCCGTTGGGAACCTGCGTAAACAATTGATCCAGCGCTTCTTGTTGTTCTGTGGTCAGCATGACAGTCGTTACAATTCTGTGTCTCTACCCGTCGCTCGGATTTCCTCACGGGCGGCAACCATATCTTCACGGCGGGCAATTTGCTCCTGGCGGTCGGCTAATTCGTGGTGCAGCGTGACGGCCGTCTTGTCCAGCTCCCGCTGTAAGGTGTGCAGCCGTTCCCGCATCGCCACATTTTCCTCACGGGCCACCAGATGAGCGGACTGGCTGGTCAGGACAGCTAAGCGCACTTGCAGCCGGTCTATCTCCGCTTGCAACGCGGCAATTGTCTGCCTAAACGCCTGGTGCTGTTCTTGCATCTCGGCGGCAGCGGGTTGCTCTTGTGCCTGCGCCGCCCGCCAGATGTTTTCGGCCTGCTGCTCGCGCACCAGTGCCAGCGCCAGATCGTTTTTCAGGCTATCCAGCCGCTTTTGCAGCGCCTGAATCTGAGCCACCATGGGATCAGGTGTGGCCGTGTCCGTTTCTTCGCTAAACAGATCGGTCACGGCCGTCTGCACCACCCGCCGCACCTTCGCCCACAAACCCATAATAATTGCCAATGGTCAATGGTCACTTTCCAATGACCGCTCACTGCTTACCGCTCACTGCTTGCCAGCTATCGCTCGTAGATAAAAATCGTCAAAAGGTAAGTCACGGATAATGGGTAATTGGTTAACGGCCGTTTGTGCTTTAGCCACCACGTCATCATCCGGCACTTTGGCGCTCAAGGCCTGTAATACCTCACCTACTGTCTGCCCTTTGAGTTTGTTCACATTCAAATGCTGCTCCACCTTCTGCACAATCTCCGGCACCAGCAACGCCAGTTCGGTCACATCGGTGCCCGCGTCACGGCCGTTGCCCATCTTCGTCAGTCCATCCCCATCGGCATGTCCTGTAATCCGATTCAACAACTGCTGGCCCGCCTCCAACACCGGTGGGGGCGTGTTTTTCAGCACCTCACCCAAACCATCAGACAGCGTTACCATGCGCAGCAGCGAGGCCGCTGCCGCCGGGTCGCCAATCATCTTGATGTTCATCGAGGCCAGCGCCTTCGCCAACGCTTCAGACTTCGCCACCTCAATCTGCACCTGCGCATCCAACTGCAATTTCAAAATTTCGACGCGCTGCGCCACCCCGTCAAAGGCAGCCAACGCTTCCGCTTTGGCCTTGGCTCCTTCCGCTTCGGCCAACGCTCTGGCCTTCACGGCATCCGCCTCTTGCATAGCGGCTTCCGCCTTCGCCCGCAGTACGTCTGCATCCGCCAGACCAACCGCCGACGCCTGTGCTTTAGCCGCTTCGGCGCGCAGTTTTTCGGCTTCTGTTTCCGCCTGCGCCTGCGTGCGAATCGTTTCCGCCTGTTTCAGCGCCGCTTCCGCTTCGGCTGAGGCTCTAGCTTTCAGTGCGGCCGCTTCTGCTTCCGCTTCCCGTTGTTTGCGTAGTGCACCCAACTCAATGACATTCTTCTGCTCAATCATCGCTTTTTGCGCTTCACGCTCCGCCTGAATCAGGCTGATCTTGGCTTCGCGCTGCGCCTGCCCGGTAGCTTCCACCGTTTTCACCGCCTGGGCCGCTTCTTCACGTTTGGCCAGCACCAGCAGCCGTTCTTCTTCCGCCCGTTCGCGCTCCTGTTCCGCCTGCACCAGGGCGATCTGCCGCGCCTGGTCGGCCAGTTCCAGCGTTTGGCGGCGGGTCAATTCCGTAGACATGACCTCTTGTTGGTTACGCTCATTTTGTACCGCCAACTCTTGCGCCTTTTCCATTTCCAGCAACGCCACCGCCCGCTCCTTACCAATGCGCGCCTGCTCCGATTTTTGTTCTTCTTCAAAAACCTTGTGGTCGGCATTTGCCTTTTCGGTGGCCTGCATGGTACGCACTTCGCGCTCCTGGGTAGCCGCCGCCAGCGCCAGATCACGGTCCAGGTCTAAACGCTGGCGCGCCGTTTCCGTGTCTTTCTTCTTAATTTCAATCTCCATCTTGCGCTCAATGTCGTTGCGCTCCCGCAATGCCTGCTGGATCACCTGCGCATTGGCGCGAGCTACCTGAGCGCCGAACACGTCATCGGTGCCAAAGGAGCCTTGCCGGGCCGCCCGCAGGGTGAGAATGGAGACGGATTCCAGCGTCAGGCCATTTTCTTCCAGGTCGGCTTTGAGCCGATTTTGCACTTCCTCGATGAACTTTTCCCGCTCTTGGTGCAGGCTCATCAGGGTGAAGGTGGCAGCTACGTCACGCAAGGCGCCGTCCAGTTTGGCGTCTACCAGCTCTTTCACGGTAGCCCCATCTACCTGCTTGCCACCAATGGTACGGGCGGCATCTACGATGCCGTCAATGGTGGGACTTACCTTGATGTAAAAGATGACTTTGATATCCGCATACTGGGGGTCAATGGTGAGCAACGCCGTTTCGCCGGTACGCTCAATTTCAATGGCCATGGTGTTCAGGTCTACCCAGGTAAGTTCGTGGATAGTGCGAAAAACCCACCCGCCGCCGTTCATAACAACCTTCGGCGGGGCAGTGGCGCGCCCTAAGCCGCCGGTGCGCACAAAGGCACGGTTGGGCGGCGTTTTAGTATAGGCACGCAGGATAGAAAAGAACAGGATGATGCTGAACAGGACAGCCACAAAAATAATCGCGGCAGGGATTAAAACTTGCATGGGTTCCTCCTAAATAATGTAAGGGCGAGGCAGTCGGTTGGTAGTTTGTCTCGTGCGCGTACGCAGTTTCCGACTGCCTCGCCCCTACTATGAACTTTTGTCAATGGGCACGGCCGTGTACCGTTTTTTAGCCGCGTCATAATCCACCAGCACCACTTCTGACTTGCCGTCAATCGGCTCATCGTCCGCAGTAATGGCAAAGACACTGATCAGCGTACCGCCCTGGTCACGCACCCGCACCAGACCATACCTGCTATCTACACGTGGGCTGATCACCGCGCCGCGCCGCCCCACTAACCCGGCAGCCGACGTGGCGGTGGTGTTGATGGAAGGCAGAAGGCGGCCGATTAAACGGGCCACACGCGAGGAAATCAAGCCGCCCAAAATAAAAGCAAGGGGAAAGACCAACACCAGCCCCCAGGCCGGGTAACTGCCCAAAATGGCTTCTAGCAGGGTGTTGAGCGTCCAGCCAATGATGCCCATGCTGCCCAGCAAAACAACCAGCACCACCATCAACGGCGCTTTGCCGATGCCCAGAAAGGCCAACACAGACAGGGAATCAAAACCTCCATCAGCATCGAGGTCGGCGTCTATGTCCGCATCTACATCGGCGTCGGCGTCAAAGTCGAGGTCTATGTCAGCGTCCAGATCGGCATCAAAGTCAGCGTCGAGATCAGAATCACCATCACCACCCAGGCCAATGAGTTGCAGCAGGGCAAAAACGCCACACACCAGCAACATCAATGTAAAGGGCAAATTGTACCAACTAAACAGCATAGGTAAGGTTTCAGTTAACATGATGTAGACATTTTACCAGCAATTGTTACGCAGGTGTATACGGGGACAGATTATTTCTGGTTGCGCCTTTATGGGCAAGTCGTTACCGCTAAACTCAGGCTCCAAGTGGGTGGCTCATACGGCCGTGCCCGTCTACAATTGGGGCATCGAATATTGGCGAGGTGAATGTATGAAAGAAGTTCCCCTGAGATTACAGGAGATTGTGGAAGACTTTAACTACTGCGAAGGGCAGGAAAAGCTGGAATTGCTGCTGGAATATGCTGAAAAACTACCACCCTTACCAAACTGGCTGCAAGGCAAACAGCAGGAGATGGATCAGGTGCATGAATGTATGACGCCGGTCTTTATTTACCCGGAAAAGCAGGACGGCTGTTTCCATTTCCATTTTGACATTCCCCCAGAAGCCCCCACCGTGCGCGGTTTTGCTGCTGTGTTGCAAGAGGGATTGGCCGGTAGTACGTCAGATGAGATCACGGCCGTGCCCGATATGTTCCATACGCAGATGGGTTTGCAGCAAGTCCTGTCCGGGCAGCGGCTCAACGGTATCACCGCCATGCTCAGCCACATCAAAACCCTGGCCCAAACGACGTAGATTGCTTCAACCTTGGAGATTGAACCAATCATTGTGTAGAAACGGCCGTCTGCTAAACAGACGGCCGTTTTTTTACCATTGACTTTTCTATATAGATCAATTATTATTTAGACATATCTAAATTTTTAACCAAAGGAGGCCCATGATGAGCCAGATAACAGTTCAAAATATGGAAAAACCCAGGCTGAACAAAGATGGCAAAAAGCGCCTGGTCGTCATCCTTGTCTATTTTCTGACGCTGACCCTCGTCCTCTTTCTGGCAGCGGGTACATGGCAATGGCCGGTCGCCTGGCTGTATACGCTGCTCTCTCTGGCTGCCTTTTTCATTGCCGGTCTGTGGATGCTGCGCTACCACCCCGGCATTATCAATGAACGCGGCCGTATGGCGGAAGGCACAAAACCGTTCGACAAATTGTTCACCAAACTCTATTTGCCCCTCCCCTTCCTGCTGCCTCTGGTCGCCGGGCTAGATTACCGCTTCGATGGGACATCCATCCCGCTGGCGTGGCAGGTAGTGGGTGTTATCGGCCTGGTACCAGGGCTGATTTTGCCCTACTGGGCTATGGCCGTAAACGATTATCTGGTGACAACGGTACGCATCCAGACGGATCGCGGGCATCAGGTTTGCCGCAGCGGCCCTTATCGTTTTGTGCGCCACCCCATGTATGTTGGTTCAATTTTAACGTCGGTAGGCGCGCCGCTGCTGTTGGGGTCGTGGTGGGCGCTGCTGGTGGGGTTGTGGGCCGTTGGGCTGGTCGTCTGGCGCACGGCGCGTGAAGACCAGACGTTGCAGGCTGAACTGCCGGGGTATTCTGACTACGCGCAGGACGTTCGCTACCGGCTGCTGCCCGGTGTGTGGTAGCGGCCAAACAAGGAGAATAACATGACACTCGAACTCTTTTTCAAGATTGCCTTATTTATCATTTTCTTTAGCTTCGCTTATGTAATTTCGGCATATAGCAAAACGGCCAAAACACGTGATGCTGATAAGACGACGCGGATCAAGGCACACCATGAGCATGAAGTCCCACTCCTGCTGAAAGTGCGCCAACTATTCGGGATTCCATTTTACCTGGGGCTGCTGCTATGGACGTTTGCGCCAGCAACGATGGCCTGGTCGGCGCTGGCGCTGCCGGTATGGATGCGCTGGCTGGGGGTGGGCATTGGTGTTTTGGCGATATTCCTCAATGTCTGGAGCCACCGGACGATGAGTCGGCAATTGGGCGACGCTTTTGATCCGGTGCTGCGGCTGCTGGAAGTACCGGCGCTGGTGCAGAGCGGCCCTTATGCCATCGTGCGCCACCCGATCTATCTGGCGTTTTTGCTCATGCAAATTTCGGTGCTGCTATTGACCGCTAACTGGTTTATTGGTTTTTGTGGTCTGGCAATCATCATCTCTGTTATCGCCATTCGCGTGCCTGAAGAAGAAAAGCTATTGATTAACCAGTTTGGCGACGAATATCACAATTACCGCCAACAAACCGGGGGGTTGCTTCCCAAACTGAGATAAAGCCGATGAATTACTACCTGGCACAAAAAGGCAATCTGCTGAAAGGGCACAAGAAGATGATGAGGTTGGCACGGCCGTATCTCACTGAACACTACGGCGCTGAACTGGCAGACACGGCCGTGGCCGAATCCATTGTTGAATTTGAGCAGCTAATCCCCGACATCCCCTATATTGGTGGCCAGGAAAACAGTATGACTGATGCCCTGGTACAGATGGCAGGGTTACTGGCACTCTACCGCGTCTTGAAGCGGCACGGCAAACCGGTAGCTGAGATTGGTGAACTGGCACAGCAGATGGCGCAAGCGTGGGTAGACCAATTCCCCCAATTCCTGCGCCGGTTGATCGGGCGGTATTACTTCTCCACATTTAATCGCCGCCGGTTGGCGCAAAAAGCAGAGGCGCTGCGGCAGCAGCAGTACCCCGGCGATTTTGTACGCGAGGTGGTGGTAGGCACACCCGATGATGACTTTGCCTGGGGCGTGAACTACCTGGAATGTGGCGTGGTCAAATTTTTTGCTGCCCAAGACGCCGCTGAATTTTCGCCCTTCATGTGCGAAATTGACTACTTGCTCTTCCCCGCTCTGGGCATCGAACTGCAACGCACAGGCGCCATTGCCCAGGGCTGCTCCCATTGTGACTTTCGGTTTACAAAGAAGTAACTGATTAACTGCGTAATTGGGTAATTGGGTAATGATAGCATCACCCCATTACCCCCTGGAATAATTTGAAATGATCTACGAATTTGCCACACTACCCTCAAACAAAACAACGGCCGTTGGCGGCAAAGGCGGCACGTTAGCCAAACTCTATCAGGCGGGCTACCCCGTACCCGACGGTTTTGTCATTGCGCCGGAGGCATTTGGCCACGAATTGCTGCGTGATGATGCCTGGGAAACAGTACAGCGCCATCTGGCTGTTTTACGCAATGGGCGCGGCACGCCCTTTGCCATTCGCTCTTCAGCCTTCAGCGAAGACTCGGCTCACGCTTCCTTTGCCGGGGAGTTTGATTCGGTGCTGGATGTGCAGCACGATGACGATATTCGCCGCGCC
Source organism: Anaerolineae bacterium (assembly GCA_023382655.1). Taxonomy (GTDB): domain Bacteria; phylum Chloroflexota; class Anaerolineae; order Promineifilales; family Promineifilaceae; genus CAADGU01. The sequence continues at coordinate 339,767 of JAHDWK010000004.1, forward strand.
ATTCACACCGTGCGCCAATCCGGGCAGAACGAGCGCGTGCAGGCATACAGCCAGGCGCAGGGATTAAACGGCCGTCACCATCAAGTCGCCGTTGTGGTGCAAAAAATGGTGCGGGCGGAAATGGCCGGGGTGCTGTTTACGGCCGATCCCGTCAGCGGCAACCATGCCCACATGACCGGCAATTTTGTGCGCGGTTTGGGTGATAAGCTGGTTTCTGGCGAAGTAACACCGGAAACATTTACGCTGTCTCGCCCCAAAGGCACGTATACCGGGCCACCAGAAATGAAGCGTTACGGCCGTGCCCTGTTCAAACTGGCGCAGCGGTTAGAAAACGAGTTACACGGGCCACAGGATATTGAATGGGCGGTGGCCGATGGCCGGGTGTACCTGCTGCAAGCTCGCCCCATCACCACCATGCAGCCCTATAATCCAGCGACGGGTGAATGGAACGACAGTTTGCGCGGTGATTACTTGTGGACCAATGCCAACTTTGGCGAAGCGGTGCCCGATGTGATGACGCCCATGACATGGTCGCTGCTGCAACTATACGGCCGTGAAACCTTCACCATCCCTCTGCCCGGCCAACATCCCCTGTTTGGCAATATCGGCGGGCGCTTTTACATGAACGCCAGTCTGGCTGCTTCTATGTTTACCGCTTTGGGCTACAGTCGGGAGCGAATTGCGTCCCAAATGCGCGAATTTTTCGGCTATCTGCCGGAAGATACGGCCGTGCCGCTCATCCCGTTTTCGCGGTGGGCGGTGCTGCGCGCGCTCCTGAAAAGCGCACCGGCGGCTATGCGCCGGGTACGCCGTGACCGCAAACGATTGGCGGCGGCCACGGCCGTCATGCCTGAACAAGCGGCCACGTTCCAGGCGCACATTGCCACCGCGGAAACATCGGCTGACCTGCTGGCGGTGTGGTGGGAATTAGAGGCGGCTTTACGGGAAGCCTGTCAACTGTTGCAGGCAGGCACGGGTTTGTTTGAGGATTTGGTACGGCCGTTGCGCCAAAAGCTGGTCAAATGGACAGACGAAGAGACGGCCAACACCCTGCTCTCCGGCTTCAGCCAGGGCGGCGACCAACTCGCCAGCCTGGGACCGGTGATTGGGTTGTGGCGCGTGCAGCAAGGGCAGATGAGCCAGGCCGAATACATGCGGCAGTTCGGCCACCGCAGCGCCCACGAATTTGAACTGGCCTGGCCGCGCCCGACCGAGGAACCGGATTGGCTGGCACAGCAGCAGGCCAACCTGGCAGCGGTAGATGTGCCTGCCTTGCTGGCCCGGCAAGAGGCGGGCAAAGCGGCGGCCTGGGCACATTTTGCGCAGCAACAGCCGCGCCGCACCGCCAAAGTGCAACAACAACTGGCGCAAGTGGCCGCTGCTGCCCGCAACCGGGAAGCCATTCGCTCCGAGATCATCCGGCTGGTGGGCGTGGTCCGCGCTTTTGCTTTGCGCGTCGCTGAATTGACCGGATTAGGCGACACGGTGTTTTTCTTGCGGCTGGAGGAGATGGCGGCGGTGTTGGGCGGGGATAACGCGGCCGTCGCCTATATTTCGCCTCGCCAACAAGCCCATGAACGATTGACAGCACTGCCGGTGTACCCGGGGATCATTCACGGCCGTTTTAACCCACATCATTGGCAGCAAGAGAAAGACCTGACAGGTCTGGCAGACCTGTCAGGTCTCATAATCGGCTTTCCCGGCGCGGCGGGCGTGGTGGAAGGGGTGGTGCGCCGGTTGGATGCGCCGGAGCAAGGCCACCTGCTGCAACCCGGCGAAATCCTGGTAACGGCGACAACCAACATTGGCTGGACGCCCCTTTTCCCCAAAGCGGGCGCGGTTGTCACCGATGTGGGCGCACCCCTTTCCCACGCCGCCATTGTTGCCCGCGAACTGGGCATCCCGGCAGTGGTGGGCACGGGCAATGCCACGGCGCGACTGCAAACGGGGGATTCGGTGCGGGTGAATGGGGCGAAGGGAATAGTAGAAATACTGTAGGGCGATTTTGAAAATCGCCCCACAATTCGCCAGACGCCCCGTTTTTTGGTAAATGTTGGGGTATGAGCATAACCGACATTAGCGTCAACTTATACCGCAAGACATTGAAGCGCATTCGCCCGGCGCACCGGGCTACGCATTGGCTGATGGGGCATGGGGTGATTCCGCTGTTAGAACGTAGCAGCGGCTTTGCCACGATGCCGGATGACCCGTTCTGGTTTCGGCTGGAGCTGCTGACGGGGCGGCATGAACGGGAGACGATGGCGGTGCTGGATGGGTTGGTACGGCCGTCGGCCATTATGCTGGATGTGGGGGCGCATGTGGGTTATTATGCCCGCCGCTATGCGCCGGTCATTGGGAAGGGCGGCCATGCCGACGGCCGTATCTTTGCCTTTGAACCCCATCCGCGCACCTTCAAGACGTTGGCTCACAATGTGGAAGAATATGCTAACGTGACGCCCGTACAGATGGCGTTGGCGGAGGTGGGGGGCACGGCCGTGCTGCACGACTACCTGATCATGTCCGCCAGTGGATCGCTGCATTACGATGAGACGATGGTGGCTTTGCAGCAGGCGCATATGCATGAGGGGGATGTGGCCCCCCGCATTGGCCAGGAGTTCCAGCCGCAGACGTTTACAGTGCAGACGATGCCGGGGGATGAGTTTCTGGCCGCACAAGGTGTCAGCCGGGTGGATGTGATTAAGATGGATATTGAAGGGGCAGAGATCGGCGCGCTGCGCGGGCTACGCCAGACGATTGCCCGGTCGCCAGGGTTGAAGCTGGTGATGGAGTATAACCCGGCGGCGCTGAAGGCGTTTGGGCATGACCCGGCGGCAGCGCTGGCGGAAGTGTGTGCCCTCGGTTTTCAGCAGATGCAGGTGATTGAGGTGGATGGGAAATTGACGGAATTGACGGGGCGGGAGACAGATATTGCCCAACTGACGACGCAGTTGATGGATCATATGGGGGTAGTCAACCTGCTATTTAGCCGTGATGCGTAATCCGTAAACCGAAGACCGATTACGGATTACGCATCACGGTCTACGGCCGTTCCCCCTTGTACCCCACCCGACAATGTTTAGAATACGGGGAGCAAACAACCATAAGGGAAAGAAAGATGACAATAACACAACTGGATGTATTGAGCGGCCGTGAACGGGAAGTGGTTGATCTTCTGCTGGAAGGCAAAAGCAACAAGGCCATGGCGGCGGCCCTGCATATTTCTGAGCGCACCGTTGAATTCCACCTGAAGAACATTTACGACAAGTTTCAAGTGAGTTCCCGCGTGGAACTGGTGCTAAAACTAGGGAATTCCACAGTTGTGGACAAAGGGGAAGTGGTTGAAAATGAAGACGGGCCTCATTCACGAAATTGGGCTACATCATTGCAAGAAGCCGTCTCACTATTCGGCAGGGAGTTAGAAATAAAAATGGCAGACACCTTAAAATCCGATGTCCACGACGAAGACAGCGGCCTGGAAGGCGACAGCCTGACCTTCTTTCAGGCGGTACGCACCTGTCTCCTCAAATCTGGCACGTTTCACGGCCGTGCGTCCCGGTCAGAGTTCTGGTGGTTCACCCTGTTCCTCTTCCTGCTGGTCACCGCGTTTAACTATCTGAGCGAAGCAGTGGCGGGCGCCTTCCTGATTGTGATGCTGCTGCCCTGGCTGGCGGCAGGCACCCGCCGCCTACACGATACCGGCATGAGCGGCTGGTGGCAACTGTTCCTGCTAGTTCCCGTAGGCGGCATCGTGATCGTGGGGAGTTTGTGGGCACGGCCGTCGGCAGAACCGTAATCCGTGATGCGTAATCCGTAATCCGTGATTCGGATTACGGATTACGGTTTACGATCTACGCATCACGGTCTACGGCCGTAACCACTCCCTAAAAAAGTCCGTCATCGTGTTGTAAACGGTGACGCGGTTTTCAAATTTCAGCACATCGTGCCCCTCATCTTCAAACATCAGGTACTCCGCCTGATTGCCTTTGGCGCGCAAATCTTCCACCAGTTCGCGGGACTCAATTTCCAGCACACGCGGGTCATTTTTGCCCTGCACCACCAGCATGGGGCACTGCACATTTTGAATATAGGTAATGGGCGAGCGTTCTTTCAGGAAATCTTGCTCCGTCTCCGGGTCGCCGACGAGCATCTTCATAAACGGCTTCCACGTCGGCGGCACCCGGTCGGCAAAGGTGAGCAGATTGTACGGGCCAAACATATCCACCGCCGCCGCCCACAATTCCGGGTGGCGCGAGGCCAGCGTCAGGGTCATAAAACCACCATAGGAACGGCCGACCACCCCGGCACGAGACACATCCAACCGTTCATCTTGGGGCAAAACGTGCGTCATGGCATGAACATGATCCAGCCGGTCGGCCCCGCCCCAATCACGCACCACATGTTTCATGTAGTTGAAACCATACCCCGTGCTGCCGCGCACATTGGGCACAAACACGGCAAAACCGTTGAGCGTCAGGAATTGGATGAAGGGCATGGAAAACCAGGCAAAGTCGGGCCGTTCCTGTCCCTGCGGGCCGCCGTGAATGTAGTAGACCAACGGCCGTGCGCCCTCGTACCCCAATTCCGCCGCCGGTAAATAAAGCCGGGCGGAGATGCGCAGCCCGTCGTAGGAATCGAAGGCATAATCTTCGCCGGGAGACAACATGCTTTCGGTCAGGCCCAGGATGCGCTCATTGGTGTGCCGTTCCAACCGGTCCCGGTTGGGGCCGGCGATGGTGTAGAGTTGGGTGGGGGAGACGGCCGTGCTAAACGCCAACGCATACCGGTCGCCCTCTTTGTCATAGCGAATCGCGTCCAGCACCCCATTCGCCAATTCACCCTGCCCCACCAGCACCCGCTCCAGACGCAGCACCAGCTTATCCGCATCCAACGCCGCCTCATACGCCCAGGAACAGCCATCAATGTTGTACTCCACCAGATAGCGATTGCCCGTCAGATGCTTCAACCGCGTCATTTCTCCCTGCCCGGTATGCACCACACCTGTCACCGCCACCGGTTTTACCTCCTGCGGATCAGCCAGTGACAGGAGACCCGGCCCATAAGTATCCGCGAAGAGACTGGTAGAAATGAAAAGAGCCGACTCATCGTCGGTGAAATAGACCTCGTTGATATTGTTGGTGGGATATTCCTGACCCGGCTGCCGCTGGCTTATGGGTGTGCCAAACAAAGCGGTAGGCGCTTCATCCCCCGGCGCATACCGAAAGAGTACAATATCGCCCATGCCATAGCTCTCAACTAACACAAAGCTGTTATATGCCTTATTGTTGCTTACCGGCACACCGCCATACATGCTCTCACTGAGTTTGGTCAATTCGCCGGTCGCCAGATCGGCCAGATACGAATGGAAAATAGATTCGGTGCGCGATTGCACCGTGAGGAAGATGCGGTTGCGCGCCAAATCCTCGCCGCCAGCCATAATGCTGTGCCCGGCAAAAACCTCGCCGTGAAAGGGCTGCGGATAACCACCCGTCACCGGAATCAACATGGGCTGATAATTTTCATCACCATCTTTGTCAATCATCACCAAAATCTGGTCCAATTGGGGGAAGACGACAAAGTTGCTTCCCTCCATCAGGTGCGGGTTTTGCAAGGCGATGTCTGGTGGTAGCAGTGGTTCGGGCACGCTGCCGCCGGTTTTCATGCGGTAGAGGGAGTTACGGCCGTTGAGATTGCTGATGAAGTAGATGGTGTCACCAACAACTTGCGGCCGTAAAAACAAACGAGCAGATAACAACGATTCAATAGGGATCATATAATTCTCCTTTGGGAAATAATCCACAGAATCCACAGATTTTTTAATCGGTGAAATCTGGGGATTCTGTGGATTCTCATATGTGTTTGGTAAGTGGGACAATTATACCTGCGCCGTGTTATAATGCCCCGGCGCAAACTTATAAAAAGAGATGTGATGTGACAACACAAATAATGAATGCAGGTTTTCGTTTGCCATTAACCATTGAACAGGTAGAAGGTGGCTCCTATATGGCCACCAGTTCACAGCTTCCAGGATTGCTCGTTTTGGCCGAGACGATAGAAGAGATTTTCCAACTGGCTCCTGACATCGCCAAAGGGTTGATTGAGGCCATGAAAGATAAAGGAGTTATGAGTTTTACGGCCGTAACTCATAACTGTCATGCCTGAATTCTTTAACGTTCTGCCGCCTGATGAGGCACGCGCGCTGTTGTTAGCACAGTTGACGGCCGTACTCCCCCCCGAAACCATCGCTACAGAAGACGCACTGGGAAGGGTCACGGCTACCCCCCTTACTGCCCCCCACCCCCTGCCCCAATTCCGCCGCAGCACCATGGACGGCTACGCCGTGCGCGCCGCCGACACCTACGGCGCCTCCGAAAGCCTGCCTGCCTTCCTGCAAGTCATCGGCGAAATCCCCATGGGCCAACCGGCTCACCTCCACCTGCAAACCGGCCAGGCCGCCCTCGTCCACACCGGCGGCATGATCCCGGACACGGCCGATGCGGTGGTGCAGGTGGAGCATACGCAGGTGATCGGTGGGCAGATAGCAGTGGGCAGTGAGCAGTTAGCAGTAAGCAGTGGGCAATCTCCCAATCTCGCGGTGTCTCCACCACCAATCTCCCAATCCCCCCATTTCCTCTATGAAATCGAAGTCTTCAAAGCCGTTGCCGTCGGCCAGAATGTGCTGCAGGTGGGGGAGGATGTGGGCCAGGGTGCAGAGATTTTGCCCGCCGGACATTGGCTACGGCCGCAAGATGTAGGCGGATTGCTGGCGTTGGGCATTATGCAGGTGGTGGTGGCACGACGGCCGTGTGTGGGCATTCTGGCAACCGGCGATGAGGTCATCCCGCCAGAGCAGGCGGCAGGGCCGGGGCAGATTCGGGACATCAACAGCTACACGGTGGCGGGCATGGCGCGGCAGGCTGGTGGCATTCCCATCCTGGGCGGCATTATTCCCGATGATTTTGAGGCGCTGTACACGGCCGCGGCTGATCTATTGGCTACCTGCGATATGCTCGTCCTCTCTGCCGGGTCATCGGTGAGTGTGCGTGATATGACGGTACAGGTGATCGAAAAGCTGGGGCAGCCGGGCGTACTGCTGCACGGCGTGGCTACCCGCCCCGGCAAACCGACGATCGTGGGCGCGGTGGCGGGCAAACCGGTGTTGGGGCTACCCGGCAATCCGGTGTCAGCCATGATCCAGTTTGATATGTTTGGCGTCCCGGCCATTTACCGGCTGCAAGGGGTGAAGGAACTACCGCGCCAGGGGGTGGTGTGGGCCAGACTGAGCCAGAACATTGCCAGTGAAAGCGGCCGTGAAGATTATGTGCCCGCCCGCCTGAATGATGGGCCGGATGGTCTGTTGGCTACCCCGGTTTTCGGCAAAAGCAACCTGATTTATACGCTGGTGAATGCCGATGGTCTAATTAAAGTGCCGTTAAACAAAAACGGCTTACAAGCCGGCGAATGGGTCCACGTGCGCATTTTTTGAGGAATTATGAATTAGGAATTATGAAGAGGTGAGCATCACCCCCTCACCGGCTCACCCCGCCGGGAGTTCAAAGTAGAATTCACTCCCTTCTCCTTCCACGCTGTGGACGCCGACGCGGCCGTTCAGTTTGTCCATAATACGGCGCACAATGGAAAGCCCCAGGCCAAAGCCTTCGACGCGCACTTCGTTCAAGCGCACGAATTCGGTGAAGAGGACGGCTTGTTTTTCCGGGGAGAGACCCGGCCCGTTGTCCCGTACCCAGTAGCGCACCATACCGTCTGGCTGCACGGCCGTGCCCAATTCCAAGCGGGGTGGCTGCCCCCCATATTTCAGGGCGTTGCTCACATAGTTGACCCACACTTCTTCCACCCAGGGGGCGTAACCAACGGCCGTGGGCCACTGGTCTGGCAGATGTACTTCACCCCGATATTTATCAATCATAAATACCAGACGATCCAGCGCTTTGGCTACCACTTGCTCCATATCTAGCGGACGCAATTGTACATCTTGTTTGCGCACACTGGCCAAAAGCAGCAGTTCATCAATAATGTTCACTCCGCGATAGCCAGTAGTTTGGATCTTCTTCAGGTAATCCACCATCTCTTCCGGTACATCATCAGCAAATTGCAGCAGCACAAAATCAATCAGACCAATGACCAACGCCAGCGGATTTTTGAGATCATGGGCCACGGTATGAGAAAAGGCGTCCAGTTCAGCGACCTGCTCGCGCAAATCGCGCTGTAATTTGTATAGGGTGATGTGGCTGCGCACCCGTGCCAACACTTCTTCAGCCTGAAAAGGTTTGGCTACGTAATCAACCGCGCCCAATGTAAAGGATTTTACCTTATCATGGACATCATCCAGGGCGCTGATAAAGATGACGGGTATTTCGCGGGTACGCTCGTCTGCTTTTAGCTGGCGGCATACTTCATAACCGTCCATTTCTGGCATCATAATGTCTAATAAGATGAGGTCTGGAGGATTGGCCTGGGCCACGGAGAGAGCCATACGGCCGTCACGCGCCGGGCGCACCTGATACCCGGCATTGCCCAAAAGACCGGCCAACAGCCGCAGATTAGCCGGGGTATCATCTACAATCAAGATAGTGGCCGGAAGTGAGGAGAAGAGATTATCGTTCATTTCAAATAGGGTAAGTGCCTGATTGGGTAATTGCGTCATTATTCAACGACTTCTTCTGTTTGTAGGCGAGCCAGGATTTTACCGTATTCAAAATCATCAGCCAGTCGTTGTAATTCGTCAGCGAGTGAAGGATTGTAGGTGTACACGGCCGTGACCAATGTCTCTACCTGCTCCATATCCGCCTGTGAGGTAGCCTGACGCAGCTGCGTCAACAACGCTGACGGCAAAGCCACGGGAGGCGCTTTTTCGCCGTTTGTAGCTCCCGGTAAGGTTGGCGGAGCGCCAACATCTTTTGTCGGTTCCGCATAAAGATATTGCACAGCCAAATGCTTTTGGATGGTCTCCAAAATATAACTCGTCTGTACCGGTTTCCGAATAAAGTCATGACAACCCGCCTCCAGAATCGCCTCGCGTTCCTGGCTAAAGGCACTGGCGGTAATGGCAATAATCACCGGTTTCTCACCATCTACCTGGGACAATATGGCGCGGGTCGCCTCATAACCATCCATTTCCGGCATGTGCAAATCCATCAAGATGAGCTGGGGCTGCCATTTGTGCCAGGCGTCAACGGCTATTTTGCCATCGGTCGCTTCCTGCACCACAAATCCCAACGGCCGTAACAATTCCACCAACACCTGGCGATTCTCCTGGTTATCATCCACCACCAGCACTCGTACCTCTGGCTGTTCAGGCGCCAGACCAACAATGTGGAGAGGCAAACTCTTAACCGGTTCGTTCATACCGCTGCCCAGGCGCACCTGAATGGTGAACTCAAAAACCGCACCGTGGCCGGGTGCATCATTCACATTGCGCACGGTCATATCACCGCCCATCAGCCGGGCAAACTGGCGGCTGAGCGTGAGACCCAGTCCGGTGCCTTCGTTAGACTGGATACCGGCTTTGGCGCGCACAAAGGCTTCAAACACCTTGTCCAACTCATCTAGCTCAATACCTGGCCCCGAATCTTCAACGGTGAAGTGCAGCAGATGAATGGGCGCGTCGGACACGGCCGTGCCCGATTCATAACGCACTGCCACCCGCACCTGCCCCTGCGCTGTAAACTTCAAAGCGTTATTGAGTAGATTGATCAACACCTGTCGCAGTTTGGTCTCGTCAACAATAATGACCGGCGGCATATCCGCGTCCACATCCATCACCAACGACACCTGTTTTTCCTTTGCCCGCAGCCGGAACATGCCTTCCAACTCCTCCATCATCGCATATAAGTGGAAGGGTTTTTCATGCAAAGTCATGCGCCCTGCTTCAATTTTGGACATATCGAGCACCTGGTTGATCAACGTCAGCAGATGCTCGCCACTGTGCAAAATAATATCCAGGTTATTCCGATCCTTTGGCCCAACGGTATTACGGCGCACCATCAACTGAGCAAAACCGAGAATCGCATTGAGGGGGGTACGCAATTCATGGCTCATATTGGCCAGAAAGGCACTCTTGGCGCGGTTGGCGGCTTCAGCCGCCTCTTTGGCCGCTTGTAACTCAGTCTGGGCTCGTTTACGCTCTTCAATTTCCAGCTCCATTTGGTTCAGCGTTTTCTCCAATTGAGCCGTCATATCATTAAAGTGTTCACCCAATGTTTGCAGTTCGTCACCGGAATAAATGTGAACCCGTTGGCTCAGATCCCCCTGGCGCACATGTTCGGTGGCTACAATCATTTGTTGCAAGGGTTCTGTAATGGAACGGCTGATGACCAGGGCCAGCACCAATCCGATCAGGGCCACGCCTATTGCCACTGCGATTCCTTGTCGGCGCACGGCCGTCAGCTTCGCCGCCAACGGTGCGGTGGGCAGGCCAATGCTCACCGCACCAATCTTCTCCGCGCCCACAATCACCGGTTCACCGGCAATTAACTGATCATCTTGCCACATAAAGATGGGGTCGCTGCCGGCCAACAATACTTTGCCAAACACATCCGGTTGGGGGTTAAATCGGGCATCGGGGTTGGTAGCGTCGGCAATCACACGGCCGTCACGGTCATAATAACGGCCGTGTGTCACCACCTCAAACTGGCCCAAATCCAGCATCAAATCGGAGAGAAAATCCGCCTCCAGAAAATAGAGGGCATCGGCGCCGCTGGCCGCTAATGTATTCAGCAACAGTTCCGCCTGTTGTTCCAATTCCCGCTGGAAATTTTGGCGCTCCCGGCGCACGGTAAGTGTGGTGATTGCCGTGACCACCACCACGATAATGAAGGTAATAATGAGGGTGAGTTTGAGGGCTAACGGCCGTTGCCGCCAGAATCGTTGACGCATACCAATACTCTAACAGAAAACAGACAATGTGATAAGAAGGTGTGTTAAAAACGTTTTGTGTATGGCATATGGCGCAAATTGCGCCATATGCCATACATCATCATTCACTGCTCCGCCTGCACCAATTCGTATAACTCACGCATACGCGCCAACTCTACCTCTGCCCCTTCGGCAAACTCCGCAAATTCTGTCGTCTGGAATAGCTCCAGTGCCGCCCGTCCTTCTTCTGTTTCTTCCATTGTTAACAGCGCCGTGCGAATAGCAGCTACCAGATCATCGTCCATACCGGCCCGTACCAACACCATTTGCCGGGGCACATCTTCAGTAGCCGCGATTATTTTTAGTTGCGCCTGTGTCTCCTCTGGTAAGCGGAAAAACGTCACATTATCCACCACGCCGGCCGGCACAATACCGCTGATGACCCATTGCACCGTTGTATTGTCGGCCGCGCTAAACACATACCCCATCTCGTCAGCCGCCACTTCACTTTCCGGGGAAGATTTCAACACCGGATTCATGCGCTGTTCCACCAAATAAGATAAAGGCAACATATAGCCGGAAGTCGAAAAGGATTCTTCAAAGGCTACCATGCGCCCCATCAAATCATCCAGGCTGTCTACTTCGCTGTTTGCGGGCACAAAAAAGACAGAATGATATTCGGGTACGCCAAAACGAAAACGGCGCAAAATGGGGGTGGCGCCAGTTTCATCGCTGATGACTAATACCGGATAGGGACTATCAAAATAAAGGTCCACTTCCCCGTCTTTCATCCACTGGATCATAGTGTCCAGGTCGGGGGCAATTTTTACCGTGCCGCCAGAAATACCTACATCAGCTAATTGCGCGGCCAGAAAATCGGCTGTTGGTTGAGTGCCTCTGATCGTTTCCGTCGCCTCATCAGAAATATCACCCAAAACTAGCGTGCGTCCGGCGGGCACGGCCGTAGCCGCTTCAGGCGTTTCGGTGGTTTCCGCGCCACAAGCCGTCAATACCCATAAAATTACAAGAAACAAGGTTAATCTTTGCCACATAAGTTAATCTTCGTGCCTCCTTAAAACAGTATGGTCGCCATTTTGCCACGAAACAACAGGGGCGTGTGTGAAGAAGTACCAAACACCTTCTATCATATCGCTATCGCCATTTCATGAATATGGGGGATGTGTCCCATTCGGGCCAAAGAGCGCCCGTATAGGGCAAAAACTCAGTTTGGCACGGTAGAATCGGAATGACGCCGGGCACGGTTCTGGCGCACAATGGCAACGATGTAAATGGGTGCGCCTAACAGGCCAGAGCTACGTTCCAGGGCAAATACCAGCAACGAAAGAGAAACGGCCTCACCAGGCGTCAGTCCGGTGGGGGCAAATAACAGAATCGCCAGATTCTCGCGCACCCCCAGGCCACCAATGGAGGGCATCAGGGTCGCCAGCGCCATCAACGGCGTTGTATAAAAGTAGATAGAGACCGGTACATCATACCCCAGGGATTTTCCGGCAGCCCACCACCAGCCAATTTGCATCAGGTTAAATAGAACCGACACGAGGAGCGCCGAGCCAACGGCGCGCCAACCACAGGCGGCCACGGCCGTTAATACCTGCTCGATTTTGGCCCAATACGGCCGTAACCTCCCCGGAACCAGACGCCCCACCTGCCGCACCAGCCCGCCATGCAGCAGTGCCAGCCCACCGGCCAACCCAACAACACAAACCACCACAATTTGCGCCAGCAACTCCACCGGAAAATAAGGTGGGCGTATGGGCAGCGCCACCAACGCCAATATAAACAAGGCCAGCAGACCCGTTAGCCGATCCACAATCACGGTGCCCGCCGCCACATCCGCGGGTACATCTTGCGCCGCTTCCGCCGCGCGCACCACATCCCCCGCTAAACCAGAAGGCAGCACCGAATTAAAGAAGCCGGCAGCAAAATATAGCTCCACCAACCGGCTAAAACGAACCGCAGCACCCAACGCCACCAACAAAATCCGCCAGCGATAAGCACGCAGCACCACGCTGGCATTCACCAGCCCAAATGCGAACAATACCCATCCCCACTGCGCCTGACCAATCTGCGCCACAATCTGGCGCACATCTACCTCAGTGAAAACAAGGAGAAGGGCAACGGCCGTCACCCCTAATTTAATCAGTGTACCCGCATATTTGCGCATTTGTTGGTAGTCCGTAATCCGTAGCCCGTTAGCGGTAATCGGTAATGAGTCTCGAACAAGTCTGCCATTCTATCGTTACCCCCTCACCTTGTCACCCCCCCACCTTATCATATAATCCGCTCGCTATGACAAAATGGCGCAGCATCCCGGCAGTCTGGACGGCCGTCCCCCTCATCCTCCTCTTCTTTTGGCTGGCCCTCCACAGCATGGCGCTGGACAGTCCTACCATGGACGAACAAAACCACCTGGCGCGGGGCATCGCCTTTTGGCGCTCCGGCGGCGATCCCCGTCTCAGCCTGGAACACCCGCCATTAGTCAACAGCCTTAGCGCTCTGCCCTTGCTCACCCTGCCTGATGTTGTTGTCCCCTTTGACCATCCCAGTTGGGTGGAAATGTCCCCGCCGGACATCTACTGGTACGTGTTTGCCGAAGAACTCCTCTGGCACGCCAACCAGGACGTAACCCGCATGATTTTTCTGGGGCGGCTGCCGGTCATTTTCCTGACCATTGGGCTGGGACTGGTGGGCTTCCACTTTGCCCGCGAATTATGGGGGGACGGGGCAGGGTTGTTGGCCCTGTTCCTGCTCCTGTTTGAGCCGAACATCCTGGCACACGGCCGTCTCATCACCACCGATCTGGGCGGCGCTCTTTTCAGTTTCCTGGCCCTTTACCTGCTGTGGCGGCTGTGGCAAACAAAGGGATGGAATTGGCGGCGCTGGCTCTGGGTCGGTGTGGCTCTGGGCCTGGCCTTTGGCAGCAAACTTTCCACACTGGGCTTTCTGCCCATCCTGGGCGTATTGGCGCTTTTACCCCTCTATCCGCCACAGCCTGGCCCCTATTGGCAAACAGCAGGGCGGCACGTGATGCAGTTGGGTACGGCCGTGCTTCTCTCCCTGCTCATCACCTGGATCATCTTCGGCTTTGAATGGGGGCCATTTCGTTTTCCTTCTGAAACGCTGCAATTCCTAAACAGCGCCAACGGCCCCATGCCCACCTTTTGGGCCGGGCTGGATCAGATTCTCAACGTCAGCCGGGGTGGGCGCGCCGCCTTTCTGCTAGGTGAATTCTCCGACGAGGGCTTCCCACTCTACTTTCCTGTTGCCTTCCTGGTCAAAACCCCACTCGCCATTCTCATCGCTTTGCCCAGCGCCGCCATCGTGCTGCTCTGGCAGCGACAAACCCGGCAGCAGGCGCTTTATTTGCTCATTCCCGCCCTCTATTACTTCGGCCTCAGCATGTGGAGCGGCGTCAACATTGGCTATCGCCACCTGTTACCCATACTGCCCTTGCTACTGGTCTTGATTAGTGGGCTGGTGGCAGGTGGCAAGTCATCAGAAAAACCGATCACCGATTACCGGGCACGATTTACGAATTACGGATTACCGGTTACGGCTTACGCACTCGCCGCTATCTTTCTGTTAGAAACCCTCACCATCCACCCCCATTACCTCAGCTTTTTCAATGTGGTGGCAGGCGGGCCAGCAAATGGGCCGCGTTTGCTGGCAGACAGCAATGTAGATTGGGGGCAAGATTTACGGCGGCTGCAAATCTGGATGGCCGAAAACGAGGTGGAATCGGTGAAGTTGGGCTGGTTTGGCACGGCCGTGCCCGCCTACTACGGGTTGAATTATGAACCGCTACCCGGCTTCCCTCGCCCCGAATTTTATTCGTTGTGGAACTCGCCGCCGTTTGATCCAGCACAGCCCGAACCGGGCATCTATGCCATCAGCGCCAGCAGTTTGTGGGAATCTCATTGGGCCAACAAAACTGTCTACCCCTGGTTCCGGGCACGAGAACCAGATGACCGGGTGGGGTATTCGATATGGATTTATAGGGTAATTGAGTAATTGGGTAATTGCGCAATTACTTCTTCACACATGGCAAACAGACAAAGGGAACGCTGGCTTTTGGTGGGTGTGCTGCTGCTGGCAGCACTGTTCCGGCTGGCGGCGTTGCGCGATGTGCCGCCCGGTTTGTCCCAGGATGAAGTGTTGGACGCCGGTATGCCCGCTTTTATCCTGGCGGGCAACCATGCTCTCTTCTTCCGTGAGGGGTATGGGCATGAACCGCTCTATCACTACTGGAGCATCCCCTTTTACCTGACGTTGGGTGAAAACTATTTACAGGCGCGTCTGGCTTCTGTCTTTTTGGGCATGTTGCTGGTGGCGGCGACAATGCGTTGGGCCAGGCGAGAGTTTGGGCTGATTACGGCCGTCACCGCCGGTCTTGGTCTGGCAGTCTCCTGGTGGCCGGTTATTTTTAGCCGGGTGGGCATTCGTCCCATCATGGAACCGCTGTTCCTGGTGGGTGTAGCCTGGTTCTGGTCCAAACGCCCCTGGGCAGCCGGGCTGCTCTTGGGGCTGAGTTTGTACACCTACACGGCCGCGCAGGTGATGCTGCTCTGGCCCGTATTGCTGACGGCCGTCCTGCTCCTCACCCGGCGCCAACAGCGGCGAACCACGCTGAAAAGCGGCATGGTGGTGGGGGGCACGGCCGTGTTAGTTGCCCTGCCGCTCTATCTCACCTGGTGGGCCGACCCTTCTCTGTTACAACGAGTGGATCAATTAGGGGGGCCACTGGATGCCTTGCGCCAGGGCAACGTCCAACCCATTGTGGCGGCGGTGCTGGCTACGATGGGCGTTTTTAGCTTTAGCGGCGACCCCCGCGGCACGTATGGCCCACCCGGACGGCCGTTGTTTGATTGGTTCACGGCCGTGCTATTTTATGCCGGATTGCTCATTACCATCTGGCGCGTTCGCCAGTTTCCCTATGCCCTGCTGCTCACCTGGCTGGTCGTGAGTTTGCTGCCCAGCGTCCTCACCCCACAAGCCCCCAGCACCATCCGCCTGATCGGTGCATTACCGGCAGTCTTTGTAGTGGTAGGGGTGGCGGTTTCGGTAATCGGTAATCAGTTATCGGTTATCAGTAAGCGACGACCGATTACCGATTACCGATTACCGATTATCCTCTTCTTTCTGCTCATTCTGCTATTCAACATGGCCCGCACCGTGCGCGATGGTTTTATCCACTGGCCGCAGGCAGTGGAAACGCGGCTAAATCACTACCAGGCCATTTTGTTAGACATCGCCCGTTATGAGCAAACGCAGCCAGACGGCTCAATCATCATTGCTGACTCCTTTTTTGAGCAAATTGACGCCGAATCATGGCAGCGCACGGCCGTGCCGCCCACCCAGGCGCGCTGGATTCAGGCCGGGCCGGACGTGGCCGGGGCGATGGTTTTTACGGGAAGTGCGGACGGCCGTCTTTATGTGCCCGAATATGCTCCCCTGTCGCCACAACTGAGGCAACTGCTGCAACTGCCAGATGTACCCGGCTACCAAAGCCAAAATGCACCTCATTTCGCCGTTTATGGCACGCCTGCCTTGCCCCATCTGCCGCTGCTGCCCGAACCGGTCGCCTTCGGCGAGATGATCACATTAGAAGGGTATGAGTTTCTACCGTCGGCGGGCGGGCCAACGGTTTACCTGGCTACTCGCTGGCGTGTAAACCAACCTCTGCCGCCGCATTTGACGGCGTTTGTCCATTTGCTCAATGCGCAAGGCGAGATTGTGGCGCAGCATGATGGCCTCGACGCCGCTCCCACCACCTTAAACCCTGGCGATTGGCTCCTGCAACTTCACCCTCTGACTATCCCTCAAGAGAGCGGGCCTTTTACCGTGCAAATTGGCCTGTACACACTGCCTGAGGGGCAGCGGCTCACCCATTCCGGCGGTCCGGCTGATGTTTTCACCCTCGCTACTGACCTGTATTTTGACGAGAAATAGCGGTACGGATATGATCCCTGCGTTTTGGGAGATTGAATCTCTCATTCTCTAATCACTTAAACATATATTTTTGGAGGAAAACAAGGATATGGAAGATTTGACTCGTAAAGATCGACGGTTGGTGTTAACAGTCACGGCCGTCACCACCCTGGGATTGTTGCTGCTGTTGGTGCAGGTATTGGCAACGGCCGTTGCCGCCGCCAGCCCCAACCAGACCGCCCAGGCGCGCCCCCTGGCGCAAGTTGTCACCCCCACCGTGACGTTCGACGAAGCCCTGGATGCTTACATCGCCGGGCACACGCTGCCTGCTGTGGCCGGTGACCCTACCTATGGCGTAGCCTGGGAAGGCGACACTATGGGCATCGGCTACCCTGGCAACACGGTTAGCTATATGCTCGTTCTCAGCAATACCGGCGACATCACCGACACCTATGACATTACCTTTACGGCCGATTGGGATACCCATGTATCCACCACCGTTATCACCCTCACCGCCGGTACCGGGACGCACATTCATGTGGACGTAGATATTCCCGGCACGGCCGATGAGGGGGATAGTGACACGGCCGTGTTGACCGCCACCTCCCAGGGCCACATCACCACCACCGCCAGCATCAGCCTGACTACGCTGGTACAGGATAGCGTCATTCATTTACCCATCATCCTCAAACCGGTACCCCCACCTTCCGGCGCGCCCACCCTCTCCGCTACCCGGCCCAACAGTTCTAACCACTGGCAGATGAACTGGACGCTGGACAATTACCCCTACCTGAGCGGGTATGAACTTCAGGAATCACAAGACGCCACCTTTGCCACTGGCGTCAACACTATCCCCCTGGGCAATGTCAACACACATCTCATCAATACACACCAGCCTTCACCCAACAATGTTTACTTTTACCGTATTCGCGCTTTAGGTGGTGGGGAATCTGGGCCCTGGTCAAACGTTGTCCAGGTCGTCAGCGCCTATTACGATGAGTTCGATAACAACCAGACCGGCTGGTCTGGCCCCACCCTCAAAGAGGGGCTGCGCCGCCTCACGTTCCTGGAAGAAATTGATGTCTTCTATGAAATTCAGCAGGGGAATTATTGGCTTATTCTCCGCGTAGAGGATTCCTGGGATTGGGCTATTGCCAGCCCCATGAAGCCAGCGCCGACTGTGCCTTATTCCATCGAGTTCCGCTCCCGACCGGCCAACCTGGGCAATCTGGTTTCTCATGGTGTGGTGTTTGGTGGCGACTGGGACGGTGAAGCCTGCCCGGATTGGTCAACCCTCCTGGGTCTTTATGCCCATACCAACTGCTTCAATCACTTCTATAACACTAACCTGATCTGGTACAGCGACAATAATGCACGCCTGTTGTGGGAACGGGTAGACGAACTGGTTTATTGTCCCACCTGTGGCGGCAGCCCGCTGAAGCGGTTAGGTGACATTGACGAGAATAACATTGTTGAGTTGACCTACAATGCCAGTGACTGGAACGACTACCGCGTCGAAGTGCGGCAAACAGAGATCAGATTCTTCGTCAACAATGACCTGCGCTTCGTCTACAACACCCAAAATGACCCCGGCGCCATGAACTGGGTCAATGGGCCTTATTTTGGCGTGTTCGCTTCCACAGACGAGTACAGCAATTCCACCGGGCGTTATGAGTACATTAGGGTGACGCCGCTGGACAATTAGGATTGGTGAGAAACCGGGTTTCTTGAAGAAACCCGGCTTCTATGAAACAAAACCTCGGAGGAAAGCTATGGCTCTTTCCGAGGTTTTGTTGTTTGTGGGAGAGGTTTGTGGTGAGACGCTTGCTGAGGATAAAGCCACTGTGGTGGGGCACGGCCGTGCTCCTATTCATGTTCGCTCTTTCCCTCACCAGCATGACGACCCTGGCCCCCACATTTGATGAACAGGGTTTCCTCGTGCGCGGTCTGGGTTACGTTCGCGGCGAAAACCGGCACATGCGCGTTGGCCACCCTTTAGGACTAAATGCGCTTAATGCGTCTCTCTTGGTGGGAGATGAACGCATCCAACTGCCAACCGCTGATCCTTCCTGGCAGGAACGTTCTTTTCATCGCCCAGCCGAACTGTTTCTTTGGGAAATAGGAAACGACGTCTCCCTGGTCATGTTTCTGGCGCGGCTGCCCAGCATCTGGTTGGCGCTGCTGCTGGCGGCGGTGGTGGGACGGTGGGCGTGGCGCATGTCACACCGCCAATGGGCAGGGCTGCTGGCGCTGACGTTGATCGCCCTTGACCCTAACATTCTGGCAAATGCCCAGTTAGCCACCACCGATTTGGGGCTGGCGCTGGGGGCGGCGGTAGCCGGGTTTACGTTGTGGCGCTATTGGGTGCGGCCGACTATCCTTAATGTACTCCTCGCCGGTATTGGCTTTGGTCTGCTACAAAACACCAAATTCACGGCCGGGCTGTTCGTACCCCTGTTCGCCCTGGTAATTGTCGCTGGCATGGTAGTACAGTGGCGACACAACCAGCGAGGACATCTCCCCTTTCCCTGGCGCACTGTTTTACTTTTTATCCTCATTTACCCGCTGGCTGCCTTATTGACGCTGTGGGCGGCGTATGGCTTCCAGGTTGGTAAATTGCCCGCCGAATTACCCACTTTCCCACAGTTAGCCGGGTTAACCGTGCCACTATCCCACCACATTGAGCAGCTTTTGGACATCGGCGGGCGGCTGCAAGTGGAGACGCCTTCTTTTCTGATGGGGCAATACAGCAATACGGGCTGGTGGTACTACTTCCCGATGGCCTTCCTGCTAAAGACGCCGTTGCCGATTTTGGTGCTGCTGGTCACGGCCGTTATCCTGCGCCTGGTGTCTTACCTCTCCCAAATCCGCAGCCCGAAACCCGAAACCCGAAGCCCGAACACGCCTCACGCATCACGCATCACGCATCACGAATTACACTCCCCCCTCTTCAACGATGCTGCCTTGCTCATCCCCGCCTTTGGCTATTTTGCCTTCGCCCTGACCAGCGAGATCAACCTGGGTTATCGCCATTTGCTGCCGGTGCTACCGTTTACGGCCGTGTTCATCGCCCATGCCTTTGCCGGAATCCGAAATCCGAAGTCCGGGGCCCGAAGTCCGATTACCGATTACCGATTACCGATTACCTTTTCCGCTACGCTCACCCTGCTCGCCCTCATCACCCTCTGGATTCACCCCCACTACCTGAGCTACTTTAACCCGCTGGCCGGCGGGCCAGAGAATGGCTGGCATTATCTGGTGGACAGCAACACAGATTGGGGGCAGGATTTGAACAAGTTACCGGCATGGATGGAGGCGAATGAAGTAGAAGAAGTGTGGCTGAGTTACTTTGGGGAGGCGCGGCCTGATTATTACGGCATTGCCTACAAAGGATTAGACAGTTGGCCGCCGCGATTGATGAATCCAGAGGCACGGCCGTATTACCCTACCGACCCTGCCCCTGGCATTTACGCCATCAGCGCCACTAACCTGCAAGGCGTTCACTTTGCCGACCCTGATCAATTTGCCTGGTTCCGCGAGCGGGAGCCGCTTGCCAAAATCGGGTACAGCATCTTCCTGTATGAAGTCCTGGCTACCGGTGGCTCGGTAGATGTGGTGCTGGCCGGTTTGCAGTTGGATGATATACATCCTGCTGATTATGCACAATTCAACAGCAATGATATAACACCACGATGGGTTGACCTGGAAACGGCCGTGATTGTGCCTGATTCGACACGGCGCTGGCTGGTAGTGGGACGGGACACGGCCGTTGCCCCCACCATCGCCGCTCTGATCGAATCATGGTTATTGCGTGTGGAGCGGGAGGAATACCTGCTATACCAGATACCACCCCTCACCGTGCCGGAGGTATCACCACTGGCGCTGTTTAGCCTGGACGAGGGAACGGTGGGATTGATGAGCGCGTTTGTGGACACGGCCGTGACCAACCACACCCTCCGCCTTAACACCGCCTGGCAGCAAAAGGGCAACCCCCAGCCCGTCAAAATTTTCATCCATTTGCTGGACGCCCAGGGCAACATTGCCGCCCAATGGGATGGTCTGGGCGCAGCCTGGGAAGGGTGGCACACCGGCGACGCCCTGCTGCACACCCACACCATTCCCCTGCCTGCCGATCTCCCCCCTGGTGCGTACGAGATACGTCTGGGTCTCTACCACCCCCAAACCAACCAGCGCTGGCTGACAGAAACGGGCGCGGACTATCTGATTTTAGAGGAAGTTGAGATTGGAGATTAAGAGATTGAGCAATTGCCATGTCTGACCGTCACCCTGTCACCGTCTCACCCCGTCACCTTGTCCTCCTCTTACTCCTCATCGTGGCGCTGGCAGCCGGCCTGCGCTTCTGGCGGCTGGCGGAGATGCCGCCCGGCTTTTATCACGACGAAGCATACAACGGCCTGGACGCGCTGTCGCTCGTCCAGGGCAAAACGTTCCCTCAATTTTACGAAGGGTGGGAACTGTACCAATATGATGCCCATGCCAACCGCCCCCCGGCGGAAACGAGATGGCCGATCTTTTTTGAGGGAAACTACGGCCGTGAACCCGCTCACATTTACCTGATGGCGCTCAGCATCAAACTATTGGGCGCGACCCCCTTTGCCATCCGCGCTGTGCCTGCCCTTTTGGGCACGCTGGCCGTACTGACCACCTTTCTGGCGGCAAAGGCGTTATTTGAGATTAGAGATTCGAGATTGGCGATCACGTATCACGCATCTCGCATCACGCATCACGGGTCACGGATTACGGATTACCGATCACCGATTACCATCCTCACTCCCCTCGTCGCTGCCTTCACCCTGGCCGTTCTTTTCCCCGCCATCCACTTCAGCCGCTTCGGCCTGCGCATGATGGTCTTCGTTTTCGTCGAAACCCTGGCCATCACCTGCTTCTGGAAAGGGGTAAATAGTAGCAGGTGGCCGGTGGCCGGTGGCACGTCACCCCCTCACCGTGTCACCTTGTCACCCCTTCACCTGCTCACCCCCTCAACCCTCTGGTTCATCGCCGCCGGGTTTCTGTTAGGGTTGGGTATTTACACCTACGCTGCCGGGCGGCTGCTGCCACTATTGTTTGTTTTATTTGTGCCGTTCTGGTTTTGGCGGGAACGGGGAGCCGCCAGGCAGCAGTGGCTCAATGTGGGGCTGATGGCGGGTACCGCCGTACTCACCGCCGTCCCCCTCCTCCTTTACTTCTGGCGCTATCCCTACTTCTTCGTCTTTCGCATGGCTTACGTCAGCAACCGGGGTGTCGGGGCAATAGAAGGTAAACCCTGGCTAACCTGGCTGACAAACGTCTGGCGGGTAATCGCCGGGCTGTTCTGGCAGGGGGAAACCCATTTGCGGCACAACTTACCCGGACGGCCGTATCTCGATCCCCTACAAGCCATCCTCTTTCTCACCGGTCTGGCCGCCCATCTCAAACGACTGCTCCACCCGCGCCTCTTTTTCCTCTACCTCTGGCTGCTGGTCATGCTGCTGCCCACCATCCTCAGCGGCGATGCCCCCCACTTTGGCCGCATGTCCGGCGCGGCCCCCGTCATCGCCATTTTTGTGGGACTTGGTTTCGATTGGGTTTTTTCAGTAAGCAGTAAACAGTTAGCCGTGAGCAGTAAGGGTTCCAGCAACAAACTGTTCACTGCTTACTGTTTACTGCTCACTGTTCTCCTGTTAAGCGCCGCCCTCACCACCCATGCTTACTTCGTCCGCTATGCAAATCACCCCCAACTGGCCGCCGATTTTTACCAGCCGGAGTGGGAAATGGGGGAATACGCGGCCAGTTTGGGTGCAGACACGGCCGTTTACCTCACCCCTACCCAGGAAGAGTTAGCCACGCTCTACTTTGCGTTGGGCGGCCCGGAGCGGCTGCAAAACTACGCTGGAGAAGCGGGGGCTGTGCCCTTAGGCATACCAGGGCAACAGACGTTGTATTTGATACGGCCGTATGCCATCACCAGCTTACAAAATCTACAAAACGCTTTTCCCACCGGCATTCTTGGTGAACCGGGCAATGGCTACATTCCCTTTACTGTTCCAGCAAACCTTCCACGCCAGTTAGCAGAAGATGAAAGCAACCATCTTTTTGGCGACCAGATTCGGTTGGTGGGCTGGACGGTGGAGCAGCGAGAAGGAGGTACGGCCGTGACCCTCATTTGGGAAGCGCTCACCAACATCAACCAGGATTACACCGTCTTTGTGCATCTGTTGGGGGCCGACGGCCGTCCCGTTGCCCAACAAGACCGCCAACCCGGCGGCCACCCTACCAGCAATTGGCGGTCCGGTGAATGGGTCATGGACACCTTTGTGATCCCCCATCCAGCCACCACCAACCCGGACGACATGACCATACAAACCGGCTTTTACTACCTGCCCACTCTGGAACGCCTGGGCGAAGCGGTTATAATCGGGCAACCATAACCCCATACTGACCAGCAAGAAAAGGAGGCTGCCTGATGCTCCTTGAGCAGTGGCTCATCTTTGGCACATTATTATTCACGCTCATTTTGTTTATCAACGGCCGTTGGCGATACGATGTCGTCGCCCTGATCGCCCTGTTGATCGTCACCCTGACCGGACTGGTGCCGGCCGACCAGGCATTCAGCGGTTTCAGCAACCCGGCAGTAGTCACAGTAGCGGCCGTGTTGGTACTCAGTCGTGGTCTGCAAAATTCCGGCCTGGTAGACCTGATCGGCCAACAGTTAGCGCGTTTGGAAGGAGGCGTCTTGGTGCAATTGGCCGTTCTGACCGGTATTTGCCTGACACTATCCGCCTTCATGAACAATGTGGGCGCGCTGGCGCTGCTTTTACCCGTCACCCTACAATTAGCCGCCCGCCGCAACATGTCACCTTCCATCTTCCTCATGCCCCTGGCCTTTGCTTCACTCCTGGGCGGCATGACCACGCTCATTGGCACACCGCCAAATATCATTGCCTCTTCATTCCGGGAACAGAACGGCGCACCACCCTTTAACATGTTTGACTTCACGCCCGTCGGCCTGGGAGTGGCTCTCACCGGTCTCGCCTTCATCGTACTGGTCGGCTGGCGGTTAATCCCCCAACGACGCAGCCAGAGCCAGACCGGCGTCATGTTCGAGATTGAAACCTATACCACCGAAGTACGCCTGTCCCCAGAGTCCAAATTGATCGGCAAGCGGCTGCGCGAAATCAACCAGGGAGTGAATGCCCAACTAACGGTGGTCGGTCTGGTGCGCAATGGCGAGCGCATGTTGGCCCCTTCGCCCCAAATCGTTTTTCAACAGAACGACATCTTAATCATCAGCGCAGACACAGCGAACCTGGAAAAACTCATCAACGGTACCGGGTTAAAGCTGGTTGGCAGCGAGAAAATAACACGGGCCGACCTGGAATCGGATGAAGTGTCCTTGATCGAGGCGGTGATCATGCCCAACTCCTTGATGGTGGGCGAAACCGCCTTCAGCCTGAATCTGCGCCAACAGCATGACGTAAACTTGCTGGCAATTGCCCGCCAGGGTGTGCGCTTAGGGGCGCGGCTCGACCGTATTCGCTTTCAAGTTGGGGATGTGCTGCTGCTGCAAAGCCATACTGGCGCGGCCAAAGATGTGTTGGCTACACTGGGTTGTTTACCCCTGGCCGCACGGGACTTGCGCATTGGGCAGCCCCGCCGGCTTATGCTGGCCCTGATTATCTTTGGCGGTGCTTTGCTGGCGACAACATTCGGTCAGGTCGCGGTGCAGGTAGCTTTTTTGGGCGCTGTAGTGGCGATGTTATTAGCCCGATTGTTGACTTTGCGTGAGGCTTACGACAGTGTGGATTGGCCCATTATCGTTTTGCTCGGCGCCATGATCCCGCTGGGGGTGGCGCTGGAAACAACAGGCGGGGCACAACTGATTGCCGAGGGTCTGCTCCAGATTACCGACGCTCTGCCGCCCGCGGTAATTCTGGTGGTGATGGTGGTGGCCACGATGTTCCTGTCTGATCTGGTCAATAATGCGGCGGCGGTAGTCGT
This sequence comes from Anaerolineae bacterium, assembly GCA_023382655.1. GTDB lineage: Bacteria > Chloroflexota > Anaerolineae > Promineifilales > Promineifilaceae > CAADGU01. The sequence goes on from JAHDWK010000004.1 coordinate 364,586, forward strand.
GATGGCCCCCATTGGCATCAGTATTGCCGACGGGTTGGCTGTCTCAGTTGATCCTTTCTTGATAGCCATTGCATTAGGCGCTTCCTGTGCATTTCTGACGCCTATTGGTCATCAGTCTAACACTCTGGTGATGGGGCCTGGCGGCTACCGATTTGGCGACTACTGGCGCATGGGGCTGTTACTTGAGATTATTGTAGTCCTGGTGGCTACACCGCTTATTTTATTTTTTTGGCCTTTGCTGCCTGCATGAGATCGGGAGTTTGAAAATGGAAATTAAAGCGTTAACGGCCGTCCACATCCCCCACATTCCCTCTGCTATTTCCGGTTACCAGACCGCCGAGATTTATCAGGTGGGTTATGACGAAGGAGATAGGGAAACGGCCGTCACCCTTACCCTGACCACCCTGCCCCAACCCATTTACAAACGTTTTCCGCCGTTGGATCAGGACGACCTGGAACGGTATACGGCCGTTCCCGCACAAGGCTTCTCCTTTGGCCTGTTCAACCAGGAAACCCTGGTGGGGGTCGCGCTGGCCGAACAGATGCATTGGAACAACAGCCTGTGGGTGTGGGAGTTTCACATCGCCGGGGGGTATCGCGGCGAAGGTTGGGGGCGGCTGCTGATGACCAGGCTCATTGCCCAGGCACAGGCCGCCGGGCTGCGCACCATCGTCTGCGAAACTCAAAACACCAATGTGCCCGCCATCCGCTTTTACCGGCGCATGGGCTTCCGCGTGGAAGGTATAGACATCTCCTACTACAGCAATGATGACCTGAACCCCGACCGCGAAGTGGCGGTGTTTATGAAGCGGAGATTGGAGGCGGGAGATTAGGAGATTGAATCTCTCAATCTCCTAATCTCCAATCTCATCCCCCTGATAAGGAACAAGAATTTGATTCACCGCCGCCAAAACCTTGTGATTGGGCTGCTTTTCCTCGTGCTGGCGCTCATTTTTATGAGCCGGGCGCTGTTGCCGCCGGCCGGGCAGGCGTTGGCGGGGCATGATGCGCGGGCGCTGTTTGTGCCCTGGCTCAGTTTTACCAGAGAAGCGCTGTTGGACGGCCGTCTTCCCCTCTGGGACGCCGCGCAATTTGCCGGATACCCCTTTCTCAGCAATCCCCAGGTGGCGCTGTTTTATCCGCCGACCTGGATTGCCCTGCTGCCGCCGGTCAATGTGGGTTTAAGCTGGCACGTCGTTTTTCATATCGTTGTAGCTGCGCTGGGCATGTATCTGTTTGTGCGTTTTGTGAGCGGAAGCTGGCGGGGAGCGTTGCTGGCGGCGCTGGCCTTTGCCTTTAGCGGCTTCTGGGCGGCGCGTATTTGGGCCGGACATGTGGGGCTGCTGGCTACGGACGCCTGGCTGCCCTGGCTGCTGCTGGCCACGGCCTGGAGCGCCCGACGGCGGGACGTCTGGTCGGCCATTATCGCCGGTGTGCCATTGGCGCTGGCGATTCTGGCCGGGCATACCGCTTCGCTGCTGTACATTGGTCTGGTGTGGGGTTTGTTTGCCTTGTACCTGTTTCTGAACGGCCGTGACTGGCGCGTCTGGCGGCAGGTAGTTATTGCCGGGGTGATGGGACTGCTGTTGAGCGCGGTGCAGTTGCTGCCGATGCTGCAATTTACGGCCGTGTCCGCCCGCGCTGAAGAAGCCACCCTGGCCTTTGCCACCCAATTCTCCTTCCCGCCCCCCCATCTGATTACCCTGCTCGTCCCCGAATTTTTTGGCGAACCGACCCGCGCCGGCTATTGGAGCGTACCTTCGTTTGACGAGTTAACCTATTACGTGGGTGTGTTGGCACTGGTAGGATTGGTGTTGGCGCTGCGACGGCCGTCGCGCCTGACCTGGTTTTATGTTGCCCTGATCGTGCTCGGCCTGCTGCTGGCCTTTGGCAGCTACGGCTTTTTGTACGAGATTTTTTACCGCTTCCTGCCCCCCTTCCGGCTGGCCCGCGCCCCGGCCCGCGCCGCCTTCCTCTTTGTCTTTGCCGCCTCCGCTTTACTCGGCGAAGCCATCGCCATTTGGGAACGGGGCGGTGAAGGGTTGTCAAAGTTGATGCGGTGGGTGTTGAGCACGGCCGTTGTCGCCGGTATCGCTGCTCTGGCCGCCACCGCTGCCGTTTTTGCCGCCCAACACCCCAGCGATACCAGCGGCCGCTATTGGCACCAGATGGGTGGTTGGGCACTGGCGCTGCTGTTATTTGCGGTGGGTGGCGTTTTGTTATGGAGATTTCTGGTAATCGGTAATCGGTCATCGGTTATCGGTAAAGAAACCACCGATCACCGATCACCGATCACCGATTACCTCTTCGTTGCTCTCACCTTACTACTCATTACCGACCTCTGGCTCTTCGGCTGGAAACTGGTGCAGGTGGGGCCTACGGCCGTGCATCCCTTGTGGACAGACGCCAAAACCATCATCGGCGAGGCAGAAGGGCGGGTGCTGCCCTGGGGCATCTCTATTTTTGAACAGAATGGGGCGGGTCAGGTGGGGCTGATGAGCGTCTTTGGCTATAACGCGCTGGAAGTGGGCGCGAACACCACCTTTGCTGCCTCTATTCCCGACCCACGCTCGGCGGCGTATGATGTGTTGGGGGCGCGCTATGTGCTGGCTCAGGCAGACCTGGCACAATATATGGACGGGGAACGGCCGTTGACCCTCATCGGCCAGACGGAGCAGGTGCGGGTGTATGAACGGGCGCGTGTGCTGCCCCTGGCCCGGCTGGTGTATGCCGCTGAAATCATCGCCGACGAAACAGCCGCCATCGCCCGCGTCCACCAACCGGACTTCGACGCAGCCACTACCGCAATTCTGGCCGAAGAACCGGCCTGTGCCTTAGGTGGCATAGGCGAAGGCACGGCCGTCATAACAGACCAATATGACGGCTACTGGCGCATCGAAACAACCAGCGACGCCCCCGCGCTGCTGGTTCTCAGCGAAACGGCTTACCCTGGCTGGCAGGTGACGGTGGATGGGGAAGAAGTGGCGTGGCTGGAAACGTACACGGCCGTGCGCGCCCTCTGTGTACCGGCGGGGGAGCATGTGGTGGAGTGGGATTTTAACGGCCGTGTCTTTCTGTTTGGTGGCCTCGTTTCTGCCCTGGCTCTCCTCCTGGTACTGATTGCTATCGTAAAAGTTCTCCACTCAGAGATAAAAATGATCTCAAGAGATGTTAGAAATTGCCAATCTCTTAATCTCAAAAAAACTCGGCCAGCGCCCGGCATACCACATTCACATGCTCCTCTGGCATATGGGCATAGAGGGGGAGCGAGAGGATACGCCGGGTGGCACGTTCGGTGACGGGCAGGCTGCCGGGGGCATAACCCAGATGGCGGTAGGCGGGTTGTAAGTGGATGGGCACGGGGTAATGCACGGCCGTGCCCACCCCCTTCTCCTGTAAAAACGCCGCCAATGGCGCCCGCCGCCCCGTTTGTATGACATAGAGATGAAAAACGTGGTGGGCAGACGGCCGTATACGTGGCAGTTGTACCGGCAAATTTTCCAGTTGTTCGCTGTAACGGGCGGCTAATTGTTGGCGACGGCCGTTGTCCTCATCCAGATGCGCCAACCGCACCTGCAAAATGGCGGCCTGCAACTCATCCAGGCGGCTGTTGTACCCGGCCAGATCGCTAATGTACCGTTCCCGCCAGCCATACTGCCGCAGCAGCCGCAGCCGCTTGGCGATGTCATCCCGGTTTGTAACCACCGCGCCGCCATCCCCCAAAGCGCCCAGGTTTTTGGTGGGGTAAAAACTGAAAGCGGCGGCGTCACCCATACTGCCCACCCGCCGACCGTCCACCAGTGCGCCGTGCGCCTGGGCACAATCTTCCAACACCTGCAACCGATGTTGCACGGCGATTTCTAGAATCGCTTCCATGTCGGCGGGGTGGCCGTAGAGATGCACGGGAATGATAACTTTGGTGCGGGGGGTAACGGCCGTTTCCACCTGCTCCGGATCCATCGTGTAGGTTTGTGAATCAATGTCTACCAGCACGGGTGTGGCCCCGGCGAGTTCAATGGCGGCAATGGTGGCGACGGCCGTGTGCGCCACCGTGATCACCTCATCCCCCGGCCCAACGCCCAACGCTTTTAAGCCCAACAGCAGCGCATCCGTGCCGGAGGCCACCCCCACTGCGTGCGCCACGCCGGTATAAGCCGCAAACGCCGCCTCAAAAGCGGCCACCTCCGGCCCCAGAATATACCAGCCAGAGGAGAGGGTGCGGGTCACGGCCGTGTCTATCTCCGTCCGGTACGCCTCATATTCTGCTTTCAAATCCACAAAGGGAATGGATGTCATCTTCACTCCTTCTCCTTCATTCTGTGCTAATCCGTCTTATCCGTCAAATCTGTGCATCCATATCAACGGCCGTCCACCGCCCCCACCGCCAGCAAAACCGCATCCTGTCCAGTGGCAAAAAGCTGCCGTTCAATGGTCTGGGAATCGTACAACCCCGCCAGCAGGCGCACGGCCGTCGGCGGTGCATCAGTTGGAATAGAGAGAACATGCCGGTCGAGCAGCATCTCACCCGGCTGCCAGGTAGTTGTCGGGCGGGTTCCCCACAACGGCGCGCTGTCGTGCTGTGCCAGCAGTGCGCCATCGGCCATCAGCAGATGCACAAACACGGTGTAGTCGCGGGGGATTTCCGCCAGCGTTTCCCATTGCAGGGTGACAGTCAATTCATCACCGGGGCGGAGAAACAGTGAGTCCGCCGTTACCGGCGCGCCATTCCCCAGCGGAGCGCCGTTCCCCAGCGGAGCGCCGTTCACCAGCAGCCGGACGCCGGCCAGCCGTATCTGCTCATTGACCGTCTCGTTGAGTGGGGTCATGGCGCGGCTGGCGGCATGGGGTGGGCGAAAGGCCAGTAATTCCAGGCGTGGGTATTGGTGCGCCTGTTCCAGCAGGTTGTGGTAATCCAGCCAGCGAAAGGTGATATTTTCCGGGTCCCAGAAGGGAGAACGGTGGGCGGGCACAAACCAGATGCGCTCATAGGTGGCGGCTAAATCGGCCAATGCCTGTTCGGTCACGACCGTGTCCGCTGGAAAGCTCGCCGGTTGCATGGTCTGGGGTATATCTATATCCCACAAATAATAGGTAAGCGCCGGGTCGGGAAAGTGGGCCACAAAGACATCGCCCGGTTCCAGGTTGGCGGCAATGTGGGCCGCAATGGCCCGGTAGCCGTAGTAACGGCCGTACTTCACCACATTCCCATGGTAATGCACCAGGCTGAGGGCGGCGGCCGCGAGCACAATACCGGCGCTGGCGACGGCCGTAGTCCGCACCAAACGCCTCCGGTTTTGGGCCAACGCCAGAATGCCCAGACTGACCAGCGCCCACCAGGCCGGTGCCGCCGGAGCGATGTAATACGCATTAAAAATAGAGCGGCGCAAGAGGACCAGGTAAACGGTGACGGCCGTGCTCACCAGCCAGAAACCGAGCAGCGCCGCCCACGCCCGTTGCCCGCGCTGCCACAGCGCCAGCCACCCCACCATCGCCAGCACCGCTGCCAGCGCCAGCACCCAGGGGCCAGCTGGATGATCAAACGCCGGGCCAACGGTCAACTCCTGCCCCACCGTCAGCAGGTAATCGCGCAACTGCGGATTGCCGGGAACCGTCAACTGCCCCAACCAGCCGGGTAGCGTCACCACCAGCCAGGGAGCAAAAAGTAACGCCGCCACCAACCCCGCCGCCAGCCAGCGCCACAACAGTCGCCGCGCCCCCACCAGCAGAAAGAAGCCATGACTGAGCAGGGCAAACACGCCATAGTAATGGCTGTACATGGTCAGGGCGCAGGCCAGGGCATAGAGCAGCCAGTGGGTGGCGGACGGCCGTGCCACCGCCCGGGCCAGCAGCAAGGTTGCCAACGTGGTCACAAACATCACCGTCACATACTGGTTGCGCACATCCTGCCCCAGCCATACCAACGATTGCGAAACGGCCGCAAACAAGGCCATGAGCAAACCCTGGCTTTCCCCTTGCAGCCGCCGTCCCCAACGAAACAGCAGCGGCAGCAGCAGCACACCGGGCAGCACCGCCAGATAACGCATGGCAAACTCACTCGTCCCGGCCATGTCGGCCCACACATTCAACACCAGATAATGCAGCGGCGCATGTTCTTCACCCACCGGGATGAGCGCAGGGATGACCTGCGCCAGCGGCATTTGCGTGTACGGGAAACTGTACCCCTCGTCAGCCCGGAATTCCTGAAAACCCAAATTCACCAGCCGCAGCCAGAAAGCGAGACAGAGAATGGCGATCATGAGGGAGAGTGAGCGAGGAAACATGGTAAATGGGTAAATGGGTAATTGGGCTAATTACCCATTTACAAGTAATGGTGCAAATGCTCCTGGTAAAAGGTAATGGTGCGGGCTAACCCATCGCGCAGGCTGGTTTTGGGCCGCCAGCCCAGTTTGCTGCGAATTTTGCGGTAGTCGCCGTAAAAGTCGCCAATGTCAATACGCTTGCGCTCTTCGGGGAAAGGCAACAGTTCGTAACTGCCTGCTCCGTTAATCTCAACCATCAACCGCGCCAGGTTGAGCAGGTTAATGGGGTCGTCGCTGCCCAGGTTGTAGATTTGCCCATTGGCAGCTTCGCTGAGCGCAGCCATGAGCAGGGCGTCTACGGCGTCATCCACGAAATTGAAGTCACGCACCTGTAAACCATCGCCGTAAATCGTGAGCGGTTTGCCTTCCACCAGCAGCCGCAGCCACCAGCCCAGGAAGGTCTGCCGGGCGTCCTTGATGCGCATGTGGGGGCCATAGGTGTTGGTCAGGCGTAGGGAGACGGTTTTCAGGCCATACACCTGGTGGTAGACGATGTGGTACCACTCGCCGGCCAGTTTGTTGATGCCGTTTACGTCTACGGGTTGGATGGGGTGGCGCTCATCTACGGGCAGGTATTGGGCACGGCCGTAAAACTGGCGCGTACTGGCAAAAATAATGTTCACCTGGGGGTTGCCATGCCGACACGCTTCCAGCAGCGAAAGCTGGCTGCGGGCGTTAATCTCCAGGTCGGTATAGGGGTTATCCATGCTGTCGGTATGGCTCACCTGCCCGGCCAGGTTGAAGATGTAATCCTGCCCCTGCACCAGATAGCGTAGCCCGTGTTCGTCACGCATGTCGGCGATATTGACCCGCACCTGGCTTTGTATAGAAGCAATGTTGAACAGGTTGCCGCCGTATTCAGGGATGAGCGAATCGAGCAACAGCACCTCTGCGCCCAATTCCACCAACCGCCGCGCCAGATTTGAGCCAATAAAACCCAGGCCACCGGTAATCAGCACATGTTTCCCGGCAAATTGTTCGAGGGGGGGAGTGATGGTGGGCATTTCAGTAAGCGGTAAGCAGTAAGCAGTGAGCGGTGAGCAGTGGACAGTTTACCGCTTACTGCTCACTGGCAACTGCTCACTGACGGGGGACACGACCGTGTTCTGCAAATGCTCCTTGCGCCAGACCAGCCGCAGCCATAACTTCGCCAGGTCACGGGCAACTCGCACCAGACGACGGTAGTTAAAAAACTGGCTCTTGCCATATGCCCGGTGAAAATGGTGAACTGGCGTTTCCGTCAGCCGGAAACCGGCGTCTTGAATCTTCTTCATCATCTCCACACAAATCACGCCACTGTTCTGAGTCAGTTCCACCTTATCAAAAATGGCGCGGCGCATTAGGCGGAAGTCGCAGTCCACATCTTTCAGCTTCAGCCCAAAGGCCGCCTTCACCGTGTATTGGTAGATACGGCCGATCACAATGCGGTGCAGCGGATCATGCCGCTCAATCTTCCAGCCGTTGATTAAATCCACCTCATCACTGACCAGATTTGCCAGCAGTTTCAGCTCGCGGGGATCATATTGGGCATCGCCATCGGTGTAAAAAACCCACTCCTTGGTAGCGTTGGCAAAACCGGAACGCAGCGCCCCGCCATACCCCCGGTTTTTCACATGATGCACAATGCGCACTTCATCGGGGTAAATGCGGGCTAATTCGTCTAACACCTGCGCCGTGTGATCCTGGCTGCCATCATTGATCACCACCACCTCGTAATCGTCGGTCAGTTCACGCAGCGTCAGCAGCACGGTGATAACCATGCTCGGAATTGTACCAGCGTCGTTATACGCCGGGAAAAAGGCGGTAATGCCCGGTTGATTGTTACTCATACTTTCCTTCCAATCGCCATGAGGGTTAAGCCAAAGGGGAGCGGGCCATGTTTCAGCCAGCCGGCTTCTGCATAGAGGAAGCGGGCAAAGAGGCTGTCTTGCCAGGGGGGATTGGGGCGCACGTCAGAAACGCTGCCATTTTCCGGGACGAGCCGTTCGGCCAGCCGTTTACCCAGCGCCAGGGGAAAGAGCAGCATGTTGGCATAGGAGAGTTTCACGGCCGTGAACCCCGTCTCATACAGCGCTTCCTTAATCTCTGCCCGGCTAAAACGATGCACTGTATACACCACCTCATCATGGTGGCCACGCAGCCAGTTATAGGCGGGCAGGCGCAAAAACAGGCAGCCGCCCGGTTTTAATACCCGGTGAAACTCGCGCAGCGCCCCACGGTAATCGCCTATCGAACGATGGCATAACACATCAAACGACGTCACCAGGTCAAAATGGTCAGAGGCAAACGGCACACGGGTGACGCTGGCCTGTGCCAGCCGGTTAAGCCCCCGTTCCTGGCAAAAGTTCAGAGCGTGGGGCATCAGGTCAAAGCCGGTCACACAACCAAAAGGCGCCAGATATTTCATCACCGCACCCGTGCCACAACCGGCGTCCAGAATAGACAAATCACGCTGCCCCCGATAAAGTGCGGCAATCTGCGTAGTGGTGATGCGCTGCATTCCCACATACCACCAGTGGCGCTCTTCCACCTGGTACATGGTCTGGTATTCGCTCGGTTCCATGCTTCTCCCGTCAAAGTAGTGGCTGGTGGTTGGTGGCTGGCAGTCAGTATCAGCCATCAGATAGTGAAAACCACGTCCACGATTTTGTACTATACCCGAATTGGAATTGAGGGACGAATTCAGCGTAATGAAAAAGCCCGGATGATTTTGCCATCATCCGGGCCAACTAATTATCCAAATACCGACCACCAGCCCTAACCGCCGTCTTCTGGCGGGATACTGATGATTGTTTTACCGGTTAAGAAATCTATTGCGGCCTGGAGCTGTGTATCTTCAATATCCGCTATGGTATCATCCTCGGCCAAGGGAATAAAATAATCAGGGGTTAAGCCTAATTTGTGAATGGACGTTTCACCGGGGGTAAGCCATTGGGCAATGGTAATGCGCACCCCGCCGTTGTTAGACAAGGTATGCCAAGTTTGCACGGTACCTTTGCCAAAGGAGGTCTGGCCGATGAGGGTGCCACGCCCGGTGTCCTGGATGGCTCCGGCCAATACCTCGGAGGCGCTGGCGCTGCCTTCGTCAATGAGTACCACCAGGGGGATCGTTTCGGCCAGGTTGCCATCTTCAGATTGGAAGACACGTTCACGGCCGTCGCCAAATTGTTCCACCAAAATCGTCCCCGCAGCCAGAAATTGGTCAGCAACCTCAACGGTGGTATCCAATGCGCCACCTGGATTACGCCGCAAATCCAAAATGAGGCCAACAGGATTTTGCGCCACGAGACCGGGCAGCAACCCGTTCAGTTCATCACTGGTGGTATCGCCAAACCGGCTCAAACGCACATAAGCGATGTTTTCCGGCAGCATCCGACCAGTGGCACTAACCAATCTGACCGTGTCGCGGATGATTGCGATTTCAAAGCTTTCGCCATCGCGCTCAATTTGCAGCAGTACGGCCGTGCCCGCCGGTCCGCGCACCAAAGAGGCCGCTTCGCTCACATCCATGCCATCCAGGTTAACGCCATCGGCGGTCACAATAATGTCGCCAGGTTGTAAACCGGCGGCCTGTGCCGGAGAACCGTCAATGGGCGAGACAATGGTGATACGGCCGTCGCGCGACTCCACCTCCGCTCCAATGCCCTGATACTCGCCGGAAAAAGTGCGTTCCGCCACTTCCTGCTCCGTCGGAGATAAATAACGGGTATGATCATCTTCCAACGCCGCCAGCAATCCCTCAATGGCTCCTTCCACCAATACGACATTATCCACAGGCTGAATATAATAGCGGGTATGCACCAGATCCCATACCTCCCACAAAGGTTCAAAAGCAACCTGTGCGTCACCGGTAAGCGGCGGCCCCGCAAACCGGTAGGGAGCTACTGGTGACTGCCCAACCATATACCCACCCATAAAACCCAAACAGGTAAAGATAAAAACGATAAAAAAAGTCCCTCTACGTGATTCGTTCATGTGTTACCTTCAAAGAGAGCAAAGAGTAGTGAATCTCTACTCTCCATCTTAAAATTTATTGTCAATAGGATGAAGTCCACAGGCGCGATTATAAGTCAATTTATTAGTTTCGGGTTGACGTAGGGTAAGAAGTGGCTAAAAGGCGTGAAACCGGCGAGCATGTTAGTTTGAAGCTGATGAGTGGTTTGTTAAAATCGTAAACAAGACTGGTATCGAATTAGAAGCAATGACCACACAAAAACTTAGAAATATCTACTCTATAACCCTTTTTCTGCTGGACATTCTGATGGTTACGGCCGCTTTTGTGTTGGCTTATCAACTGCGTGTATCCTTCGCCTGGCCGGACACACTGACACATTTCTACCCCCTTACCAGCTATGCCGGCCTGCTGCTGTTGGAAGTGAGCGCCGTAGTCATTGCCTTGTTCCTCTATAAACAATATTATATTCCCCGCGCCATCTCCAGGGTGGATCAGTTGTATTCGACGGTCACGGCCGTGACCATTGGCACCCTCATCGCCATCGCCATCTCTACCTTCATTTTCAAAGGCAATGTGATCATCAGCGATTATCCCCGCGCCATGATCGTGTATACCTGGTTTCTGGCTATCATCCTGATTTTGTTGGGCCGGCTGGCACACCAGATGGTGCGCAGCAAACTGCGCGATTATGGGTTGGGGCGTGACCGGTTGCTCATTGTTGGCTCCGGGGAAATGGCGCAAATTATCGTGCAACGTATTCAGTGGTCGCCTTACCTGGGCTATGAATTAGTCGGTGTGGTAAATGGCGCTGAACCTCTGACCCAACTGCACGGTGTTCCCATTCTGGGCCGCCCCGAAGATTTGTCCACCCTCATTGACCAACACGATATTGACGAAGTCATCATCGCCATGCCGGAAAAAGGGCACCGGGAAACCATGCACGTTCTCTCCTACTGTGAACGAGGTCGCGTCTCCGTCAAAATCTTCCCTGATGTCTTCCAGTTTATGACTTCCGAGGCCAGCATTGATGCCCTGGGTGGTCTGCCCCTGCTCTCCGTCCGTGACTATGCCCTGCGGGGTTACATGCTCATTTTTAAGCGGATGATGGATTTTCTGGGCGCCATCGCCGGTCTCATTTTCTTTTCTCCCCTCATGTTAATGATCGCCCTGGCGATTAAATTGGAATCGCCTGGCCCGGTCTTTTTTGTGCAGGAACGAATGGGGTTGGATGGCAAGCCATTTCGCATGGTGAAATTTCGCTCTATGCGTACCGACGCCGAAAAACATGGCCCGGGCTGGACGCTGAACAATGATCCCCGGCAAACCCGACTTGGTCGCTTTTTGCGGCAAGTGGATGTGGACGAATTGCCGCAACTGATCAACGTCTTGATTGGGGAGATGAGTCTGGTTGGGCCTCGCCCAGAGCAGGCCCATTATGTGGACCATTTCCGCCGCACGGTGCCCCGTTATATGGAACGCCATCAAGAAAAAGGGGGCATGACCGGCTGGGCACAGGTGAATGGACTGCGTGGCGATACCTCTATTGATGAGCGTACCAAATATGATCTGTGGTACTCAGCCAACTGGTCAATTTTGCTAGACATCAAAATCTTGCTGCGCACCGTGTGGCAAATTGTGGAGAGGAAGAATACCCATCAGTATGCCACCCCGATACGGCCGTCGGAATCCCTGACCATTACCAGCAGCGAGAATGAGCCAGCTACGGCCGTGTCTACCCCCAAATCCAAATAAATCAGATATTGGCGTTATGCGTGAAGGCGTTTTGGTCACGCATCACGCTTCACGCATTACTTCCCCCATCTTACGCTGTTCTTATTTGACGCTCAATTTTTGCCATGTTATGATAACTGACAGGCCGCATTAGCACTCGGTAAATACGAGTGCTAATTTTATGATAATCATCTAGCGGTTGACTGGGATACACATGTTTTACGACCTGACAGAGCGCCAGGAAAAATTATTAGAACTGGTAGTATGCCACTACATCGAAACCGGTTTACCCACCGGTTCTAAAACGTTGGTGGAACAGTTCGATTTGAACGTCAGTTCTGCTACTGTGCGCAATGACTTTGCCGCTCTAACAGAATTGGGCTACCTGATGCAGTGGCACACATCTGCTGGGCGCGTGCCCACCGAGCAAGGCTTTCGCTACTTCGTACAAAAGCTGTTGGGTGACTTTCACCTGCCGGTGGACGAACAGCAAATGATTCGCCACCAGTTCCATCAGGCGCGGCTGGATTTGGACCAATGGATGCGGCTGGCAGCGGCGATATTAGCGCGGACATCGTTAGGCGCCAGTTTTGTTACCCCACCACGGCCGTCTACCAATCGCTTCAAACACGTACAGCTTATCTCCACCCAGGGACGGCTGGTGCTTATGATCGTGGTTTTGTACGGCGGTGAAGTCAAGCAAGAAATGCTCACATTGGCCGAACCGCTTACCCAGGCCCAATTAAGCGTGGCCGCCGACCGCCTGAACGGATTGCTGGCAAACGCGACGCTTGAGGATGTACGCAGTCGAATGAACCAGATGGAAACGCTGGAACATGATATAACCGTGCTGATTCTGGAAATTCTGGAGCGAGCGGACAGCCGTCCCATCAATGACATTTACCGCGATGGGTTGATCAACATTGTTGAGGATGCCCGCACCCGGCAGGCCGTGCGCTTTTTGGAAGAGCGCACCTTGCTGGCTTCGATGCTGTCGGAAACACAAACGGAAGAGCAAGGCGTTCAGGTCGTGATTGGTGGTGAAGGTCGTTGGGAAGAGTTAAAGGATTGCTCTATCATCCTGTCTCGTTATGGGGTAGTAGATGCGTTTAGCGGCACAGTGGCGGTGATTGGGCCAACACGGATGCCTTACGGCCGTAACGTCGCCGCCGTCCGTTATGTAGCCAACCTGATGAGCGGGTTTGTCTACGAATACTATGTAGAAGATAACCCGGAAACGATGCTACAAGAGAGCAAGATTCAAGAGAATGAGGTGACAGAATAAATGCAGTCAGGTACTGAAATCATAGCTGAAGAAGCAGCCGCAGATGTAAACGGCGCTGCTGACATGGAAAACAAGGAGGCTATGGTGGCCGGGGAAACGGGTGAAGTTCCCACCCTTGAAGAACAACTCGCCGCCGCCCAGGCCGAAGCCGCCGATTACAAAGACCGTTGGCTGCGGGGCCAGGCCGAGTTTGCCAACGCGCGCAAACGGATGGAAAAGGAACGCATCGAGCTGTACGGTATGGCCACGGCCGATGTTATCAAGAAATTGCTGCCGGTCTTAGACGATTTTGAACGCGCCCTGGCTAACGTGCCGGAAAACATCCGCGAAAACCCCTGGCTAGAAGGCATAGACCTGGTGCAGCGCAAATTATTCAACATACTGGAAAATCTCAACGTTACCCCCATTGAAGCAGTGGGGCAGCCCTTTGACCCCAATTGGCACGAGGCCATTACCCAGGAGCCAACAGACGAATACAAAAGCGGCCATATCTGCCGTGAACTGCAAAAGGGTTACAAAATAGGCGACCGGGTGATACGGCCGTCACTCGTAGCCGTTGCCGAATAACAAACAACGCCCTGTAGGGACGCACCCTTGTGGTCGCCCCATAAAGTTGGTCAATAACAAACGCCAATCAACACAAGTGAGGAAATCATGGCAAAAATAATAGGAATTGATCTTGGGACCACAAACTCCGTTGCCGCCGTCATGGAAGGTGGGGAAGCCACCGTCATCCCCAGCGCCGAAGGCGGGCGGCTCTTTCCCTCCATCGTCGCCATCAACCCCAAAACCGGCGAACGACTGGTCGGCCAGGTAGCCAAACGCCAGGCCGTCATCAACCCCCACAACACCATCTTCTCCGTCAAACGCTTTATGGGGCGCAAATTTGATGACCCCGCCGTAGAAAAGGCGCGTAAATACGTACCCTACGAAGTGCGCAAAGCCCCCAACGGCGATATTCGCGTGGTGATGAGCGAACGAGAATACTCCCCTCCGGAAGTCTCCGCCATGATCCTGCAAAAGATAAAAACCGACGCCGAAGCTTACCTCGGCCAACCTATTACCCAGGCTGTTATTACCGTACCCGCTTACTTTAATGACAGCCAGCGTCAGGCCACCAAAGACGCCGGTAAAATCGCCGGGCTGGAAGTGCTGCGCATTGTCAACGAACCCACCGCCTCCTCATTGGCTTACGGCCTGGGCAGTGATAAAGAAGAAATCATCGCTGTCTACGACCTGGGTGGCGGCACGTTCGACATCTCCATCCTGGAAATGGACAACGGCGTCTTTGAGGTCAAATCCACCAACGGTGACACCTTCCTCGGCGGCGACGACTTCGACCAAAAAATCATTGACTGGGCCGCCGAACAATTCAAAATGGAAGAAGGCATTGACTTGCGCAACGACCGGCAATCTTTGCAACGGTTACGGGAAGCGGCCGAAAAAGCCAAAATCGAACTCTCCACCACCATGCAAACAGAGCTAAACCTACCCTACATCACCGCCGACGCCAACGGCCCTAAACACCTCAATCTCAACCTCACCCGCGCCAAATTTGAGCAACTGTCTGAGGACTTGATCAAGCGTTCCATTGAACCCTGTCGTCAGGCCATCAAAGATGCCGGACTCTCCCTTAACGAGATTACCCAGGTCGTATTGGTGGGGGGCATGACCCGCGTGCCCGCCATTCAAGAAGCAGTGAAAAACTACTTCGGCCGTGAACCGCACAAAGGCGTGAACCCGGATGAAGTGGTGGGCATTGGCGCAGCCATTCAAGCCGGCGTCTTGGGTGGCGAAGTCAAAGATGTGCTGCTGCTGGACGTGACGCCGCTCACCCTGAGCATCGAAACCTTAGGCGGTGTAGCTACGCCTCTCATTGAGCGGAACACCACCATCCCTACTAAGAAAAGCCAGATATTCTCCACCGCCGCCGACGGGCAAACGCAGGTGGAAATTCACGTCACCCAGGGCGAACGGCCGATGTCTGCCGACAACAAAAGCCTGGGCCGCTTCATCCTGGATGGTCTGCCGCCCGCACCACGCGGTGTGCCCCAAATTGAGGTCACGTTTGACATCAACGCCGACGGTATCCTGAACGTCAGCGCCGCCGATAAAGCCACCGGGCGCAAACAAGCCATGCAAATCCTCCCCTCCAGCGGGCTGAACGACACCGAAATTGAACGCATGGTGAAAGACGCTGAACAACACGCCTCAGAAGATGCCCGCCGCAAGGAAATGGTGGAAGCGCACAACAAGGCTGATTCCACCGCTTACAGCGCCGAAAAATTCCTGAGCGAAAACGGCGACAAACTACCGGAAGCCAACAAAGCCGCCATTCAGGATCGCATTGATGCCGTCCGCTCGGCGCTGGCCGGTAACGACGCCGCCGCCATGAATGAAACGGCCGATCAACTCCTGGCCGTAATGAATGAGGCCGGCGCCGCCATGTACCAACAGGCGGGCGGCCCAGTCTATGATGAGCCTGGTGATCAGCCGGGCGGCACGACCGGTACTGATGAAGATGTGATTGAAGGCGAATTTAGCGATTCCCAGTAATTAAGTGCCGGACAAGGGGCAGTTCGGTTCCGGTCAACCGAAATGGTTCTGCCCCCTGTCTGGTCTGCTCATAGCATGGCAACTCAAAGAGATTTTTACGACGTTTTGGGCGTGGGACGCGCCGCCAATAAAGAGGAAATCAAAAAGGCGTACCGCAACAAAGCCCGCCAATACCACCCCGATGTCAATAAAGAGTCGGACGCCGAAGAACGGTTCAAAGAGGTACAACGGGCGTATGAAGTGCTGTCTGATGAACAGACGCGGGCGGCGTATGACCGCTATGGGCACGCCGGTGTGGACAATGGCGCGGGGTCGGGGTTCTCCGGTTTTGAAGGATTTGGCGGGTTTGCCGATATTTTTGAGGACTTGTTTGGTGCAAACTTTACCGGCGGCAGCGGCCGACGACGACGGCGTGGTCCCGGCCGAGGCGCGGATTTGCGTTATGACCTGCGTATCCCGTTTGAGGAAGCTGTGTTTGGTGCGGAAAAAGAGATCGAGGTACGCCGTCCCGAAATCTGTCCTCAATGTCATGGCGGCGGCGCCGAGCCGGGCACCAGCCCGATTGCCTGCACCACCTGTAATGGCAGCGGTGAAGTACGCCGCGTACAGCAATCCATCCTGGGGCAGTTTGTGAATGTGACCACCTGCCCTACCTGCCAGGGCACGGGTGAGTTAATCCCTACACCCTGCACTATGTGTCGCGGTCAGAAACAGGTAATGCAAACGCGCTCCCTGAAAGTCAAAGTGCCGGCCGGTGTGGACAACGACACACAAATCAGGTTGAGTAACGAGGGCGGGCCAGGTATGGCCGGGGGCCCGCCAGGCAATTTATATGTGGTTATCCATGTGGAACCGCATGAGTTTTTCCAACGGCGCGGTGATGATATTTTCATGGATTTGCACATCAATGTGGCCCAGGCGGCGCTTGGTGATGATGTGACGGTGCCAACATTGGACGGCGATGATATGCTGGAGATTCCGGCGGGCACACAGCCGGGCAAGGTATTTAAGCTGCGCGGGAAAGGGGTGCCACGCCTGGATCGCAGCGGCCGTAACCGGGCCATGGGGCGCGGCGATATGCATGTCATAGTGCAGGTGGCAATTCCCAAGAAACTGAATAAAGAACAACAGCGGCTGTTCAAAGAGCTTTCCAAATCGTTAGGTAAAGAGGTCATTCCCAAAACGGAGAAGGGGATTTTAGATCACCTGAAAGATGCGTTTGGGGATGTCTTTGGGTTTTAGGACGAAGACATCCGATTTTTTGAAAAAATCGGATGTCTAATGAATTGATGTACTGGTTAGAAGTTAGCGTTATCACCGATGGGGAGGGAGCCGAGGCGGTGGCGGAAAAGCTACGGCCGTTCGCCTACCAGGATGGCGTGGTACTGGAACAGTTGGGGGATATGTCCTCGTTGGACCCAGATGCGCTGGAAACGGCCGTCACCGTCAAAATTTACATCCCCGAACATGAAGACACCCCCCGTTTGCGCCGCCGCATCGAAGAGATCATCTACTTTTTAGGCCGTCTTTACCCCATCCCCCCCCCTACCTTTCGCTTGCTGGCCGAAGAAGATTGGGCCAACGCCTGGAAAGCCCATTACCACCCCTTTCGCATTGGGCAACGCATCTGGATTCAACCGAGTTGGATTGAGGCAGAAACGCCGGACGCCGCGGCGCAAATTAAACCGGATGATGTGGTGCTGACGCTCGACCCTGGTATGGCCTTTGGCACCGGACTACACCCTACCACGCAAATGTGCTTGCAAGCGTTGGAAGAACTGGTGCAGCCGGGCCACTCAATTTTTGATTTAGGTACGGGGTCGGGCATTCTGGCGATTGCTGCTGCCAAACTGGGTGCAGCCCGGGTGTTGGGAGTGGATGTAGATGAAGTGGCGGTACAAACGGCCGTAACCAACACCACCCTCAACCATCTCCACAACCTCGCCTTTCAAAAAGGCACGCTGGCTACCGTCACCGAAAAGGGTTGGGATATTGTGGTTGTCAACATTCTCGCCCCCGTCATTGTCGGCTTGCTGGAAAATGATGGCTTACTCGGCTACGTTAAACCGGGAGGCCACCTCATTTTAAGCGGCATTATTGAAGAGCAGGCGGAAGATGTGAAAACGGCCGTCACCCAAGCCGGCGGTTACATCCACAAAACCCTGCAAATGACCGACTGGGTTGCCCTTATCGGGAGATTAGGAGATTGAGTCTCCTAATCTCTCAATCTCCCAATCTCATTCCCCACCCTTGCCCGCGCATCCACCGCCCACACCCCCTGTCCTTCTGGCAGAACCAACAACGGATTAACCTCAATCTCCGCCAGTTCCGGGAAATCAGCCGCCAGTTGACCGAGGCATAGCAGTGTGTGGCGCACGGCCGTTTCATCAGCCGGTGGTAAATGGCGAAACCCGGCCAATTTGCGACCGGCCCAGGTTTGGGTTAATAAGTAATTCACATCCGCCTCGGTGAGTGGCGCCAGGGCAAAAGCCACGTCGGCCAACCCTTCCACCTCTACACCCCCAGAACCAAACATCACCAGCGGTCCAAACTGCGGATCGCGGGTAACACCAATAATCACTTCCTGCCCCACCGGAATCATTTGCTGCACCAACACTCCCTCAATGGCTGCATCAGAGTCAATTTGCCGCACCCTTGCCAGCATGTCCGCGAAAGCGGTTTGCACGGCCGTCTCATCCACCAGCCCCAACCGCACCCCGCCTACATCCGATTTGTGGGTGATACCAGCGGCAACCAATTTCAAAGCCACCGGAAAACCGATTTGCCGGGCCAGCGCGGCAGCTTCAGCGGAAGTTTGCGCCAGATGGCTGGCCGGGACAGGGATATTGTAGGCGGTAAGGAGTTCGGTCACGGCCGTTGGCGACAACCAATCTTCCTCTCCCACCTGCACCAACGACTGCCGTGCCCGTTCTGGCTGCACATCCGACAGCACCACAGGGAAAGTGGTGGCTTGCTGGACATAGGCAGCATACCGGGTCAGTATCGCTAACGCAGCCACCGTCCGCTCCGGGAAACGATATTCCGGCACCCGCGCGGCCCGAAAATGCTCCATCGCCTCCTGAATCAGCCGCTCACCCATCAGCGTCACCAACACCGGCTTTTGCGCCGCGTAAATGGTGGGGATGATGGCTTTGGCGACACCTCCAGCCGAATACATAGGCGGTGGTGGCAGGATGAGCAGTACGCTATCTACCCCTTCATCCGCCAGCAATAGGCGCAGGCAGTCGGCATATTGTTCTGGCGATGCCCCCGCCAACATGTCCACCGGATTGTGAACACTGGCAGCCGGTGGCAGCGCGGCGCGCAATTGCGTTTCTGTTTCTGGCTGCAAGGTTGCCAGTTGCAACCCGGACGATTCGATGGCGTCTACGGCCGTAACGCCCGGCCCTCCCGCATTGGTCAACACCGCCACCCGTGGCCCACGCGGCAGCGGTGACCAGGCCAACGCCCGCGCCCAATCAAACAATTCCTCATTGGTATGAGCGCGGATGATACCGGCGCGGCGAAACGCGGCATCAAAAGCGGTATCGGCGCCGGCTAACGCGCCGGTATGGGAAGCCACTGCCTGCCGCCCGCTGGCAAACCGCCCCACTTTTAAGGCCAGCACCGGCTTGTATCGGGTCACAGCCTGCGCCACTTGCATGAAACGACGGCCGTCAGTGACCCCTTCCAGATACATGGTGATCACCCGCGTATAAGGGTCGGCGGCGATGGCGGGCAGCACATCCGTTTCGCACACGTCGAGCTGGTTACCCAGGCTGACCAACCGCGACAGGCCAAAGCCCTGCCCGCGCGCCCAATCCACCACCGCCGCACAAATTGCGCCGGAGTGGGAGATAAAGGCGACTGCGCCCGGCGTCGGCCCCGGCGGCGGCAAAAAGGTGGCGTCCAGCGGCAAATGGGTGTCCAGCAGGCCAATGCAATTCGGCCCCATCAGCCGCATGTTGTATTGATGGGCAATGTGCAAACAGGCGTCCTCCAAAGATTGGCCGGTTTCACCAGTTTCGCGGAAACCACCGGCGGCAATGATGACCGCCCGAATACCCTTTTGCCCACATTCGACCAACGCCTGGGGCACAAAGGGAGCGGGGATGAGCAGAAAGGCCAGGTCTACCGGTGGGGGCACGTCGGCAATGTGGGGGTGCAACGGCCGTGACAGCAGCATGCCCCCCTTCGGATTCACAAAGTGGATAGCGCCTTTGTAATCGCTTTGCAGCAGGTTGCGGGCCACACCAAAACCCAACTTGGTCGGGTCGGCCGAAGCGCCCACCAGCACAATGCCTTGTGGCTGAAAAAACGGTAAGAGGGAGGGATCAATCGTGGTCATGAGCATAGGGTATCAAAAATTGTCTCGACTGCCACCAGGTATTGCTGGTAGAAGTTGATCTCCAAGCAATTTCTTGACAACCTATTTGAGCTATTGTATAGTATGACCTAATTGGAACCGGTTCCATACGGTACAATTCTCCCAAACTTCGTACCCCTCATCGTTGTTTTACCCTTCCTTTTTTGTCCCGAGGGGACAGTGTGGCTATTGGCGGAAAGAGGAGACCACATGGCAAACGCAACCATTCGTGATGTGGCTAAACGAGCCGGCGTCGGCGTGGCCACTGTGTCACGGGTGCTGAATGACAGCACGGCCGTTTCCCCCACTACCCGCCAAAAAGTCCAGACCGCCATCGCCGAACTGAACTACTCCCCCAGCCCCATCGCCCGGCGCCTGTCGCTCGGCCGTACTATGACCATTGGCGTGATTGCCCCCTTTTTTATACGGCCGTCCTACATCGAGCGGTTGCGCGGCGTGGAAGCCGCCCTCGTTGACAGTGAGTACGACTTCATTATCTACAACGTGGAGACCGTAACCCGGCGCAACGACTGCTTTCGTGATGTCCCCCGCCAGGAGCGAGTAGATGGTCTGCTCCTCATGACGCTCACCCCCACCGATGAAGAAGTAGACAACTTTATACAATCGGGTATGCCCACCGTGTTAATTGACAGCGTGCACCATCACCTGAGCCATGTGATGATTAATGATGTAGCCGGTGGCTACCAGGCCACTCGACACCTCATAGACCTGGGGCATCACAAAATTGGCTATATCAGCGACCTGCTGCAAGAAAGCCCCTTTGGCTTCCGCCCAGTAGCCGACCGGTATGAAGGGTATCGTGAGGCGTTAACCACCGCTGGTATTGAGTTCTGCCCGGAATATCATCGTCAAGGTGAACTCAGCCGTCGCGAAGCCCGCCGTTTGGCCCACGAACTCATCACACTGCCCGACCCCCCTACTGCTATTTTTGCTTACAGTGATACGCAAGCATTTGGCGTACTGCGCGCCGCTCAAGACCTGGGGCTGAAAGTACCGGAGCAACTATCAGTCATTGGGTACGACGATATTGAAATTGCCGAATTTTTACACCTGACAACCATTCGGCAACATCTGTATGAATCGGGTGTGCGAGGCGCGGAGCTGCTGCTCAGCGAAATTGCGAACCCTCTGTCCCGGCCACAAGAAATCGTGCTGCCCACAACATTGGTGGTACGAGACACAACCGCTCCCCCTGGATAACAGATTAGATGATGAAAGGGCCGTGCCCTTATCTTCATACTCTACCTAAAAAAGGAGGTAAGCATTCGATAAAAGAAGTAGAAAATGTACAAAAGACCATTTCAAATATTTATCAACTTTCCGTAGGAGGAAAAGAAAAATGAAAGCACAACATGTATTTAGAGTAGTAAGCATTTTGCTGGTACTCACCCTCTTCCTGGTAGCTTGTAGTGGCGACACAGAAGAACCGGCCGAAGAAACTACCACCGAAGAAACCGTTGCCGAGCCAGAAGAAGTGGCGCCGGAAGAAGAAGGTACCGAAGAAGAACCTGCCGAAGAAATGCCCGAAGTCAGTTTTGCTTACCCCCCAGGTGGTTTCCTGGAACGGGCTATCAATGGTGAGTTTACCGGGACAACGGTCACGGTGGACGGCGCTTTTGAAGGCAATGACGTGGATGGCGTGAAGTTCAACGAATCCGTGCAAGCATTTGAGGATGCGACCGGCATCACGGTGAACTACATCGGCAACAAAGAGTTCGAAGGCTCGATTGCCATCCGCGTAGACGCGGGTGATGCCCCCGACATCGTGGACTTCCCCCAACCCGGTCTGTTCGCCAACTTCGTGCGCAGCGGGGATGTCATTCCCGTCACCGAGTTTATGAGTGAAGAATGGCTTTCGCAGCAGTATAACCAGGGCTGGCGGGAGTTCAACACCGTAGACGGTCAGGAAATGGGCGTCATGCACCGCTTCTCCGGCAAGAGCCTGGTCTGGTATCCCAAAGCCCAGTGGGAAGCTGCCGGGTACGAAATCCCCCAAACCTGGGATGAACTGCTGGCGCTCACGCAGACGATTGCTGACGATGGCGACACCGCCTGGTGTATCGGCATTGAGTCTGGCGCGGCTACCGGTTGGGTAGCCACTGACTGGACGGAAGAGATGATGCTGCGCACTACCTCTCTGGAGAACTACGATGCCTGGGTGGCCGGTGAACTGCCTTTCGATTCCCCCGAAGTGAAGAATGCCATCGAGACCTGGAGTGAGTTGTGGTTCAATGATGATTATGTCCTCGGCGGCCGTTCCTCCATCGTCTCCACTTTCTTTGGCGACTCCCCCGGCCCGATGTTTGAAGACCCGCCGCAGTGCTGGCTGCACAAACAAGCTAACTTCATCACCAGCTTCTTCCCCGAAGGCACAGAGTATGGTGTGGATTATGACTTCTTCTATCTGCCGCCGGTGGATGAGGCTTACGGCCGTCCCTTCCTGGTAGCTGGCGACTTGATTGCCATGTTCAATGACCGCCCCGAAGTCCGGGCGCTCATGGAATACTTCACCACCCCGCAATCCGTCAGCGGTTGGATGGAAGGTGGTGGCGCTATCGCCGCCCACCAGACTGCGACCCAGGAGATGTATGGCTCTGACCTGGATTGGGGCGTTTCCGAACTGGTCAACCAGGCCACCAGCTTCCGTTTCGATGGCTCGGACCTCATGCCCGGTGAAGTTGGCGCTGGCTCTTTCTGGGAACAAATCTCCAGCTATGTCGCCGGTTCCATTGACCTGGATACCGCCATGCAAGCCATTGACACCACCTGGCCCGAAGGCGTGGAAGGCAGCGCCAGTATTACCGAAGAAGAACCTGCCGAAGAAATGATGGATGTTGGTTTTGCTTATGCCCCTGGTGGTTTCTTGGAGCAAGCCATTAACGGCGATTTTGAAGGTACAACTGTAACGGTAGACGGCGCTTTTGAAGGCAATGACCCCGACGGCGTCAAGTTTGCCGAATCTATGCGTTTGTTTGAAGAAGTCACCGGCATCACGGTGAACTACATCGGCAACAAAGAGTTCGAAGGCTCGATTGCCATCCGCGTAGACGCGGGTGATGCCCCCGACATCGTGGACTTCCCCCAACCCGGTCTGTTCGCCAACTTCGTGCGCAGCGGGGATGTCATTCCCGTCACCGAGTTTATGAGTGAAGAATGGCTTTCGCAGCAGTATAACCAGGGCTGGCGGGAGTTCAACACCGTAGACGGTCAGGAAATGGGCGTCATGCACCGCTTCTCCGGCAAGAGCCTGGTCTGGTATCCCAAAGCCCAGTGGGAAGCTGCCGGGTACGAAATCCCCCAAACCTGGGATGAACTGCTGGCGCTCACGCAGACGATTGCTGACGATGGCGACACCGCCTGGTGTATCGGCATTGAGTCTGGCGCGGCTACCGGTTGGGTAGCCACTGACTGGACGGAAGAGATGATGCTGCGCACTACCTCTCTGGAGAACTACGATGCCTGGGTGGCCGGTGAACTGCCTTTCGATTCCCCCGAAGTGAAGAATGCCATCGAGACCTGGAGTGAGTTGTGGTTCAATGATGATTATGTCCTCGGCGGCCGTTCCTCCATCGTCTCCACTTTCTTTGGCGACTCCCCCGGCCCGATGTTTGAAGACCCGCCGCAGTGCTGGCTGCACAAACAAGCTAACTTCATCACCAGCTTCTTCCCCGAAGGCACAGAGTATGGTGTGGATTATGACTTCTTCTATCTGCCGCCGGTGGATGAGGCTTACGGCCGTCCCTTCCTGGTAGCTGGCGACTTGATTGCCATGTTCAATGACCGCCCCGAAGTCCGGGCGCTCATGGAATACTTCACCACCCCGCAATCCGTCAGCGGTTGGATGGAAGGTGGTGGCGCTATCGCCGCCCACCAGACTGCGACCCAGGAGATGTATGGCTCTGACCTGGATTGGGGCGTTTCCGAACTGGTCAACCAGGCCACCAGCTTCCGTTTCGATGGCTCGGACCTCATGCCCGGTGAAGTTGGCGCTGGCTCTTTCTGGGAACAAATCTCCAGCTATGTCGCCGGTTCCATTGACCTGGATACCGCCATGCAAGAGATTGATGCCACCTGGCCTGAATAGTTTTTTGTAAGTGGTTTGTAGTAGGGGCAGGCCTTGTGCCTGCCCCTATAAACCCGACTTGGAGGAGAGGGCACATGAACTACGTAAGTGGAACCGGAGAACGGGGGCCATCGGCGGGGGTACGAATCCTTTCTTTGATCGGGCGTGTAGCGTTGGCTATTGCCATCCCCGCTATCGCCTTCTATGTACTCTATCTAGGTTTTCTCTTTCTGCGTGACAGCGATGCACCCCGCTGGATCATTACTCTAGTCGCCATCGTTTGGGGCGTAGGTGGTGTAGCCCTGTTGTATTGGATATTCAATGGCATCGTCGAACGGCTGCCAGACCAATGGACAGCCCGGCTGCAACCTTTTGTATTTGTCGGGCCGGCCATGGCCATCCTTGCCTGGTATTTAGCCATTCCCACCCTGCGTACCTTCTGGATCAGCTTGTTTAACCGGGACGGGCCACCCGCCGGGCTAACGATACCAGAATTGTTGGCCAGTGATTCGTTTGTGGGCCTGAGTAACTATGCAGCGGTTTTTACTGAGAGGGTGATGTTGGAAGCATTTCGCAACAATATCATGTGGATCGTCTTTGGGAGTACCTTCTCAGTCCTTTTTGGCTTACTCATTGCTGTCCTGGCCGACCGCAGCCGTTATGAGAAATTAGCCAAGTCCCTCATCTTCCTGCCCATGGCTATCTCCTTTGTGGGCGCCAGCATCATCTGGAATTTCATCTATGAATTCCGGCCGGTAGATCAACCACAGATCGGCCTCCTAAACGCTGTCCTTGTCGCTTTAGGTGGTGAACCCAAAGCCTGGGCACAATGGGTTGATATTGCCCCCTGGAACAATCTTTTCCTGATTGTGATCGTTATCTGGTTGCAAACGGGTTTCTCCATGGTGTTGTTTTCGGCCGCATTGAAAGGAATTCCGGAGGAACTGTTAGAAGCTGGCCGTATGGATGGCGCCAGTGAGGTCCGCATATTTTTCGGCATTATGGTGCCTTATATTCGGGGCACACTCATCACCGTCTGGACGACTATCGTCATCTTTACCTTGAAGATTTTTGACGTGGTATGGGTAATGACCGGCGGGCAATTTGGCACACACGTCATCGCCACCCAGTTTTACAGACAGTCATTTACCAACCGTAATTCCGGTTTTGGCTCCGCTATTGCTATTGTCCTGCTCATAGCCGTTATCCCGGTCATGATTTATAACCTGAAGCAGTTCAGAGAGCAGGAGGCTTTTTAAGATGAGCAGCGCAAAAAGAAAAAAACAATTGGGTAGTCTGTTTGTTAATGGGACTCTCTTGCTGATTATCTTGTTATGGACCATTCCTACGCTGGGGATTTTTATCTCTTCCTTTCGCGCCAGAAATGACATTGCCAGCTCTGGTTGGTGGAAAGTGTTACCACACCGCGAGTGGCAGCAGGTTGCCACCATTGACCCCAGAGAAGCAGAACTTGATTCCAGCGGGGAGATGGAAATAGAAGGCGTCACCGGTACTTTTGAAGAATTTCGGCAAGGGATCGAAACACCGGACGGCAAACAAATAATCTGGGTTGGCAACAGACGCATTGGCCAGATCCAAGTGCAAGAACAGGTCTGGACTGTGAGTTGGAATTTCACGTTGGATAATTACAGGCAGGTCTTGGGAGGGCAAGATTTTGAGTTCACCAGTCCTGACGGCGAAGTAAGGGTTGTGCCTGGCGATAATATGACACGCGCCTTTCTAAATAGTCTGGCTGTAGCCATCCCCTCCACTGTGATCCCTATTCTCATTGCGGCTTTTGCGGCTTATGCCTTTGCCTGGATGAGTTTTCCTGGCCGGCGCTGGATGTTTATTCTGGTAGTTGCCATGTTGGTGGTGCCGCTGCAAATTGCCCTGGTGCCACTATTGCGTGATTACCGGGCACTGCAAATCAATGGCACTTTCCTGGCCATCTGGCTGGCGCACACCGGCTTTGGTCTTGCTTTAGCCACCTACCTGCTCTACAACTACATCAGCACCTTGCCACGAGAGACGTTGGAGTCAGCCTTTATTGATGGCGCGTCGCACTTCACGGTGTTTACCAGGCTGGTAATGCCTTTGTCTGTGCCGGCGTTGGCTTCTTTTGCCATTTTCCAATTCTTGTGGGTATGGAACGATTACCTGGTAGCTTTGATCTTCTTGGGCGGCAACCCGGAATTTGAACTGGTGACGCAGCGTATGGCGGCTATTGTTGGCTCACGCGGCAGTGAATGGCATCTGCTGACGGCCGGGGCTTTTGTCTCCATGGTGCTGCCGTTGGCCGTGTTCTTTGGCTTGCAGCGCTACTTTGTGCGCGGCATGATGGCTGGTTCGGTGAAGGGATAGAAGAGTAATTGGGTAATTGGGTAATTGACATAATTACCCAATTACCCAATTATCCAATTACACATTATGGAAGATTGGTACTACGACGCCGTTTTTTACGAGCTTTACATTCGGGCGTATCAGGACAGTAATGGGGATGGACAGGGGGATTTTCGGGGGGCGATTGCGCGGTTGGATCACATCAAGTCGCTAGGCGTCAACTGCATCTGGATTATGCCCCATTATGCCTCGCCGCTGTTGGATGGGGGGTATGACATTTCTGATTACCAGGACGTACATCCTGATTTTGGTACGCTGGCTGATTTTAAGGCATTTCTGGATGCGGCCCACGAACGCGGGCTGCGGGTGATTACGGACATGGTAATGAACCATACCTCCGACCAGCACTCCTGGTTCCAGGCAGCGCGGCAAGATAAAAACTCTCCCTATCGGGATTATTACGTGTGGAGCGACACGGGCACCGAATATGCCGAGACGCGCATCATCTTCCTGGATGTGGAAAAGTCTAACTGGACGTATGACGAGTTGGCCGGGCAGTATTTCTGGCACCGCTTTTACAGCAGCCAGCCAGATTTGAATTACGACAATCCGCAGGTGCATGAGGAGATGTTTGACATCATGCGCTTCTGGCTGGATATGGGCATTGATGGTTTCCGCGTGGATGCCATTCCCTATCTGTATGAACGGGAGGGGACAAACTGTGAAAATTTGCCGGAGACGCACAAATTCCTACAGAAGATGCGGCGCATGGTGGACAGCGAATATCCCGGTACACTGCTGATTGCGGAGGCGAATCAATGGCCGGAGGATTTACTGCCTTATTTTGGCACGCCGGAAAATCCTGAATTTCAGGTCTGTTTCCACTTTCCTATTATGCCCCGGCTGTACCAGGCGTTGAAGGCGCAGGATAAGACACCGATTGTGGAGATTTGGGCGCAAACGCCAGCAATTCCACCGGGAACACAGTGGATGACCTTTTTGCGCAACCATGACGAGCTGACGTTGGAGATGGTGACACCGGCGGTGCGGCAGTGGATGTGGGAACAGTATGCGCCGGAGCCACGCATGAGGCTGAATTTAGGCATCCGGCGGCGGCTGGCGCCGCTGCTAGATTTTGATAAAGCGAAGTGGTTTCTACTCCACGCGCTGTTTTTATCGTTACCGGGGACGCCGATTGTGTATTATGGGGACGAGATTGGGATGGGGGACAATATCTGGCTGCCGGACCGGCATGGTTGCCGCACGCCGATGCAGTGGGATGATTCGGAAAATGCGGGCTTTTCCCGCGCCAACAAGACATATTTGTCGGTGAATGATGACTATCGCCAACGGAATGTGGCCGCCCAGGAAGATGAGCCCCGTTCTTACCTGAACCGGCTGCGTTTTTTGCTGCAAACGCGGCAGAGCCAGCCCGCTTTGCGGCGGGGGGATTTTGAATTTGTGGAGACGGGGAATGTGGCGGTGTTGGCTTTTCGCCGTTTTGTCAGTCAGCAGCTAGCAGTAGGCAGTGAGCCGTGGGTTTTGTGC
The DNA here is from genome assembly GCA_023382655.1 of Anaerolineae bacterium. Taxonomy (GTDB): domain Bacteria; phylum Chloroflexota; class Anaerolineae; order Promineifilales; family Promineifilaceae; genus CAADGU01. Next base: position 392,774 of record JAHDWK010000004.1, read on the forward strand.
GTGTTTAACTTGTCAGATGTGGCGCAGCGGGTAACGCTTCAACGGGGCGGGTATCGTGATCTGCTTCAGCCAGACAGCCAGCGTTTAACCGGTGGTGAAACTGAGTTGACGCCGTATACGGCCGTGTGGTTGGTGAGGGACACGGGAGATAGGGAAGGCAAGCAGCAATCATGAAGCATAGAGTCCGGGTAGACCAACTATCGCAGCACCACCACCTGATAACCTGAGCCATCCGACGGGCCATAGAGCCGCTGCACCAGCACATAATACCGCCCTGGCGACAGGCTCAGGCCGACCGTCTCCGCCAGATTGCCCGGATTCACGCTGGAACCCCACAACAACTTGCTACTACCAAACACATATAGATCATAGTTGCTGCCCGCCGGAATATCGTCTAACTGTATGGTCACGCCACTAAAGGCACTCAGGTCAAAAAAATAGAAGTCGTAAAAGTCATAGGTACTGTTGAAATTGCCACCATACCAGAAATTGGGCGGCAGCCCTCTGGCCGCCCCCATGTGGTCATCAAAATCGGAAGCGCCGCTGCGCCGGATCAGCGGTATAAATTGTTTCTCGTGGGGCACATACAGGCGCTGCACCAGCGGCACAACCTGAAATTCGTCCAAACTGGGCACATGATGATTGCCGCCAAAAGCGTACAAATGAGTACCCCAAAATTCACCGGCGGGATAAGCACGGGCAAACACTGTGTTGGGGTCACGCAAATCATAAGGCACATTGAGCACCGACCATTGCCCGGTAGCCGGATTGTAAACTTCTGTGGAAGAAACCGGCGCCTGCTGGCCGTTGGCATTCACGCTCATGCCGCCAAAAATGTACCAGTTGCCATCCGGCCCCACCGCACTGCCGGCCCCAAAACGAGGAATGTTGAGGTTGCCAATAGGCTGCCAACTGTTGGCAAAGGGGGCCAGACATTCGCCGCTGCCTAACAAGACACTCCCGTTTACACCCCCGGCTACACAAATTTGGTTGCCAATGCGAGCGATCATATGACCATAGCGACCTGCGCTCATATTGGGTCGTGGTAGCCAGGAATTATTGACAATATCATAAAAATAGGTTTCGACACGGCCGTCTACATCCGGGTCTAGAACTGGTTTTTCAGTTATTCCGCCAGTTAAATAATAACCAGAACCGTCAGCAGCCGCGACCGCCTGCGCCCAGCCCACAGCTGCGGGGGGAGACGGCAAAAAAGACCAGAAATTGCCATTGATGTGATAGACACGATGCGTACCATCAAAAACCCCAGGCGCGCCGGTATCACCGCCGGGCACATAAATCAGACCGTTGATATGCACGGCCGTTAAATCTGACACCCCCATCCCCGGTATTTGGGCCATCGTTGCCCAACTGTTGGTCGGCGGATGGTAACGCATCAACCGGTTACTGCGCGTGGGGGCACTAGACGCATCATCCTGACCACCCACAATGTAAATGTACTCACCGGCGGCCACTGTATCATGGTGTGTCACCTGTCCGCCAGGGTTATTGTCTACCAGTTCCCACTTCTCCTCCCCTGGCTGCGGTTGCATGAAAATGTTGAGCGTCATCTGGCCGGAACTGGCCGCCGACCAATCAGCAATCACCACGTAATAGGTCTGGTCTTGCACGGCCGTAAATGTCACCTGCGACGTAAACCCATTGAAATCATCATTGCAGGCCACCGGCTGCAAAGTCAGGCAGGCATTAGCTTCATCCGACGGCGTAAAAACACCCACAACCGTATCATAATTGGACGTATCACTATTGATGGTCACAACGGCATTGGTCACCGGCGTGAACTTATACCACACCGTCCGGTAACCATTCGGGCGGCTGGCCCCCGGCCACATACAGCTTAAAACCGGGTCGCTGTTATCGTGGGTAAATGCCTGCACATTCGGTGTCACCCCGCCAACGGCCGTATTGAGAAATGTGACCTCTGCCGCATTCTGGCACAAATCGCCGCCCGCGTTACCACCCGCCGGAACCAGCGGCGTATCTATCGTTTGCGGGTCAATCGGTTCCAGGAAAATGGATTGGGGCAATGGCCCTGGCGTAGGCGTCGGGGAAAAACCAGTGGGGGGTAGCGTCACTGCCGGTTCCTGGGCAGTTGCCATCGAAAAGCTCATCACGGCCAGCAATAAAAAAAACAAGACAAACAATAAAACAATTCGGCGCATCAAACTCTCTCCCTCCGCATTATCTCCATCAGGTCATCGTGGGGCGATTGTACAAAGGTGAGTGCAAAAAAACGAACGGCCGTGCCCCCCACTCCATAATCCCTCATCCACCAGTAATCGGTCATCAGTTATCGGTCATTCGTCATTCGTCATTGGTCATTGGTCACTGGTCATAGGACTTCGGATTACGGATTACGGACTACGGACTACGGACTTCGGACTTCGGATTACCAGCACGCGATCCCGAATCTGGCGAATGTGTGACGGCCGTGTCCGGCAACAGCCCCCAATCAGCACTGCCCCCATTTTGCGCCACTCGCGGCACATCGTCCCGTAGGTGGAAGGATCCGACTCGCCGCACCACACTTTTTGCACCGGGTCATACCGTTCACCAGAATTGGGATAGACGATGATGTACTTGTCAGTAACCGATTGGATAGCCGCAATCAATTCCGGCATCAAACGAGGCGGCGTGCAGTTCACCCCTACTGCCAGCACGTTGGGAATGTCGTGCAGCCGGGTGGCACAATCGGCAATGGGCGTACCGTCACTGATGTGACGGCCGTCCCGCGCCGTAAAACTTACCCAGGCCGGCATCTGCGGCGTCTCTGCCAGCAGTTCACAATATGCCTCTAATTCGCTATACGAAGGGCAGGTTTCGCAGGCCAACAAATCCGCGCCGCTGCTTGCTAGCATATGCCAGCGCGCCCGGTGCCAGGTCACCAGAGCGGCCGTGTCCAGGCCATAATCACCGGTATATTCCGCCCCATTCGCCAGATACGCCCCATAGGGGCCAATGCTGGCGGCGACCAACGGCCGTAACCGTTTCTGTAACGGCCGTAGCCGCCCCACGTGTCCTGGCGCCACCCAAAACATATCCCGCGCTGCACACGCCAGCTTAACCGCCAACCGCAGCAAATCAGCCGCCTCATCTTCAGACAGCCCACACGCCATCAAGCCCGGCAGCGTCGCCTGGTAGCTGGCGGCGATGATACAGTCCGCCCCGGCCCACAGGTAGTCAGCGTGTACCTGTTGGATGGCCGACGGCTCTTCCAGCAGCAGCCGCGCCGACCAGAGCGGATCGTGCAAGTTATAGCCGCGCCACTCCAACTCCGTCGCCAGCCCGCCATCCACCACCAGCAACTCCTGAAAATCCAGAAAAGGCTTTATGAGATCGATCACCCTCTCACCTGCTCACCTTATCACCTGCTCATCCCAATGGCGACACCCACGACGGCCGTCGCGGGAACAGTACATCCAACAAAACGGCCGCATCTGAGTTCCGCGCACTGCAATCCACCCGACTGTGCCGTAATTCTTCCAAACAGCGATGCCCAAAGAGCAGTTGCAAGAAAGTCTGGTCAGGGAAAAAGGCGTGGCCATCCTGGAAATCTTTGGGCGGGTAGGGGGCAATGTTGGCGAGACGGCCGTTTTCCCAATCCAATGCTAACTGACTGTGGTAAAAGTTCAGCCGCAGTTGGCCGGTATACCCCGCCACCACACTTTCCGCCAGCCGCCGCTCTAAAACAGGCGTAATATAGGTTAAAAAAGCCGCCAGATCAGGCACACGCACATAATAACTATACGGCGGTATCTGCTTTTCCAATTCCCGGGACAATGCCTGGTAAACTGGATGCCCTGTGCCCAGCTCGAAAGAAATGCGCTCCATTGGTTTTGTGGTAGTCTGGTTAAACTCCACCGCTTTCTTTTCCAAATGGTTAATGACAAAAAGGGCCAGCGCCCGCAGAGAATGGCCGGGCTGTGCCGCCATTTCTCGCACAAAATAGATACCGTTGGTGTGCCAGGGCGAAATTTCCACATAACCGGCGAGAGTGTTATCAGCTACGGCCGTAACCAAATACATAAACCGGGCATTGTGCGTCTCCCGGTGGGCGTGGAAAAGCTCGTGCTGCCAGATGGCTTCATCGCGCACCCGACTGAGCAAACTGCCCGCACAGTGCCGGGCATACAGTTCCCGCAGCGCCGGTATATCCTCCGGTGTGGCCGGGCGAAGCTGGTATTTCTCTGCCTCCTGCTTTTCCGTTGTTTTGCGCAGGCGCGATGGCAGCAGGTAATAAGACCGGCTGCCCCCCAGGTCTACACACATCTCGTAACCATACATACGGTAATACCAGGGAATGCCGGTGATCACCTGTACCAATTCACCCCGCGCCGCGCTTTTGGCGTGTACAGCCTCAAACTGCGCCCGCACCAGACCCCGCCGCCGGTACTTCTCATCCGTGCCCACCAGTTCCGGCCGACCCACCCCAAACGGGATACCCTCATACGCCCACGTTTGTGAAATCAGATTCAAACTGGAGACAATCTTCCCCCCCGCGTTTTCATCCACCACCACCGTAAAATCGCTGGCTTTTGTGGTGGGGTGATTGCCAACCATCAACTCCTTTGTCCAATGAACCAGAAACGTTTCTGGATCATTGGGATCATCAGAATGAATCTGTAAGTTAAATTGGGCCACTTCCTCGGCATCAGCCGGTGTAGCCCAGCGTAGTACCAAACCATCCCCCAAATTAAGCGGTAAGCCAAAACTCTCTTCACTCATCACCATTCCCTCCTATAAAAATAGCCACAAATTACACCAATTCCAGGGATTCGTGTTGATTCGTGAAATTCGTAGCTAAACTTTCGGCCGTTGTGCAGACCATTGCCCAGACAAAATTTATGCTGAACAGATTAAATGTTGTCAAATTCCTACGTCCTGCTAATGTTAATATCGTATACAGCCAACGTCAAAACTTAAAAAATCCCTAGACCTGATGGGGCTACGGCACTTCTGGTCTATCATCTTAGTCAATATGATTGATAAAAGGAGAAAATGATGTTTTTTGCATCTTATGGCTTATGGATTATGTTAGCCATCCCTGGCCTATTATTGGGTTTATATGCCCAGGCCAAAGTCAAAGGGGCTTTCAATAAATACTCAAAAATGCCCACTACCCGGCGCATGACGGGAGCGCAGGTAGCGCGAGAACTGCTCAATGCCCAAGGGTTATATGATGTGCAAATTGAACGGGTAGACGGCCGTCTCAGCGACCACTACGACCCCCGCAGCCGCGTCTTGCGCCTCAGCCCGGAGGTGTATGACACGCCCAGTGTAGCCGCTGCCGGTGTGGCCGCCCATGAGATGGGCCACGCCCTGCAACATGCCAACAACTACGCGCCATTGGGCTTGCGCAGCGCCCTGGTGCCCGCTACCCAATTTGGCAGCCAGTTAGCGCCGATGCTGTTTATGGGCGGGTTCCTGCTGAACATTTTTAGTGGCTCGTCATTGGGCTTAACCATCGCCTGGGTGGGTGTGGCGTTATTCACCATTGCCGTCTTTTTTACACTGGTGACGCTGCCGGTGGAATTTGACGCCAGCAAACGGGCCAAGGCGCTGTTGGTCAGCCAGGACATCCTCTTCCCGGATGAGATGGAAGGGGTCAACAAGGTATTGAATGCAGCCGCTCTGACCTATGTGGCAGCGGCCGTAGCCGCCATCGGCCAGTTGCTCTATTACGTCCTGCTTTTAACCGGCGGACGACGGGATTAGAAGAGTAGCAAGCTGTGTTCAGTGAGCCGTGAACAGTGTCAGCTTACTGCTCACAGCTCACAGCTCACAGCTCACTGACCAATTCTCCCAGAGCTATCGCGCCAGCCACACCGGCCCGCGCGCCCAATGCCGGGGGAACGATGTAACTGCCTATGTTTTCTAACACGGCCGTATGCTGCATATATCCGCGCAAACTGGCCTGCACCTTTTGCCGCAGCAGTGGGAAAATCTGGGGTTGAGCCATCACCCCGCCACCCATAATAATGCGCTGTGGCGACAACGTACAGATAAAACTGTGCAACGCCAGCGCCAGATAATGCGCCTCTAATTCCCAGGCGGGATGGTCGGGTGGCAGATCGCCGCCAGACTGTCCCCAGCGGTCGGCAATGGCCGGGCCGGAAGCCATACCTTCCAGACAGTCGCCATGATAGGGGCAGCGCCCTGGAAACGGGTCGGCGGCCCAATCGTGCGGCAGCGGGATGTGCCCCATTTCCGGGTGAATGAGACCGTGCAAGAGACGGCCGTTTACCATCACTCCCCCACCAATGCCTGTGCCAATCGTCAGGTAGATGAAAGTATCCAGCCCTTGCGCCGCCCCCCAACGCCATTCACCCAACGCCGCGCCATTCACGTCGGTATCAAAACCAACAGGCAGACTCAACGCACGGCCAATAACACCGGCAAAATCGGTGTTTGCCCAACCCGGCTTGGGGGTAGTGGTGATATAGCCAAAGGTAGGCGAGTGCAGATGGGGGTCAACGGGGCCGAAGGAAGCAATGCCCACGGCCGTCAACCCGCCATATTGGGCTGACTGTTCCTGAAAAAAAGCAATGCACTGGCTCAGGTTTTCGGCCGGGGTCGTAGTGGCAAAACGTATCTCCGCCCGAATATCATCTGGCCCTGTACCCACCGCACACACAAACTTGGTACCGCCCGCTTCAATGCCGCCATATAACATCCCCGTATCCATATGCCAAAACCTCCATAAAGAAAAAATGGGGTGGTCTATTACAGACCACCCCATTTTTATACCCGTTTCGCGTTCTTCTGGCGAAGAACGTTTACGGTTTCAGAATCACAGGCAGGTAAATGGTGTAACCTGATGTGGGTGGCACAACGGCCGTCGTCGTCAGCGTCACCGATGCTTCCGCCGCAGCATCGGTCTGCGAAGTCACCGTCACGGTGGCCGTGTCCGTATCATCATTAGCCGCACCAGCCGGAATGTCCACGAGCACCATAACCGAGCCGCTGACGCCAGCGCCTAAGGTGATACTGGTAACAGACGGGATTGTATCCCAGCCGTTGCCACTGACCGTCACGGCAAAGGTATCCTGTACGTTGCCGGTATTGGTAACCCAAACCGTGTACGTCACCGTTGTCCCCGCATCGCCCGACAGGTCGACATCCTCAGCAGCCACTTCCACACCATATTCCGGGGAGGTGACGGCCGTCGTCGTCAAGTCGGTACTGTCTGAAACCGTACCATCGCCGGTAGACGTGGCGGTCACTGTGGCCGTATCCATGTCCCCATCACCGGCGTTAGCCGGAATATCCACGGCTACGGAGACGCTGGTGCTTTCGCCCGGATTGAGCGACACGGAACTGACTGATGGGGTGCTGTCCCAGATATTGCCGGTGATGGCCAGGTCATAAGTGTCCGTTACATCGCCGGTATTGGTAATCCAGACGGTGTAATTTACCGTGCTGCCGGACGCGCCGGTGGCAGCGTCATCTGGTGAGAGGGAAACGCCATAGACAGCGCCGATTACGGCCGTCGTTGTCAGAGCAACACTGTCATTTGCACTCGGATCACCCTGTGAAGTGGCGGTCACTGTGACCATATCCGTATCCCCATCACCGGCCCCGCCGGGAATATCCACCCAGACAGATACGGAAGCACTTTGACCGGCATTGAGGGTGACAAAACTGTCCGACAGAGCGGTATTCCAGATATTGCCTGCGACTGTTAAGTCGAAGGTGTCAGCCACATTGCCGGTGTTTGTAATCCAGACAGTGTAAGTGACCGTGCTACCTGGTGCGCCAGAGAGCGCATCGGCTTCAGCTATTACTTCCACGCCATAGACCGACGTTGCTTCCACCTCCAGTGTAATCGGCACTTGCACCAGCGGTGTGCTTAAGTCATTGCTTTCCACACACAACGTCCCGGTGTACGTCCCTGCGCTCAGTCCGGTGCTGTCAAAGGTCACATCTACCGCCGCCGCGCCGCCAGGAACCGTTGTTCCGGCTGTTGGAGAAACGTCTAGCCAGGAAATGTCACTGGGGACATCGCAGGGGGCGGCTGGTGGCCCGGCTAAGGACATATCGTCATAGTAAACAGACGAGGCAGCATTAGCAAACAGGTCCACCGCGCCAATGTTCAAAGCGCCACCACCGCTGACCTCACCAGTCCAGGTGCCAGAATAGAGCAACTGATTGTTGTAGTAGAATGACTGTGTGTCAGCATCCAGGTCAATCTCTAACCGTATTTCCACCCACTGATCTTCTACCAATGGCAGTGTGCCACCAGTAGCGCCGTCATTTGTTACGGTATCGGTGGCAGCATTGAAATTGACTTGCACAGACCAGTTATTTGGCCCACCATCAGCATAGGTGTTGAGCATAATGAAGTAGGTGAGGCCGGTCATTGAACTGGGGACATACTGCCAGGCGGTGTAAGTCCATTGGCCGCTCGTGGCGCCTGTGTATTCCTGCACCAGGTCAGCATTGCCTACGATGTCCACGGAGTTGGGAGCGCTGCGCGCCTGTGTGGCTGTGGTGAAAGCAGTGAAAGCGGGGTTGTTGTCCCAGCCTTTCCAGCCGCCCACGCCGTGCAGATCCTGCCCGGTGGGGTAAGAGTCAAAGTTGTCTGACCAACCACCACCACTCATACTGCTGAAACCGGCATCTTCGTCAATCGTCCAATCCAGGTTGGCCGTACCGGTGTTGCTGATAGTGAGAGTCTGGGTCGTCTGTACGTCAGGCGCCTGTGTCGCGGCCAAACTATCTGGTTCTACCACAATGGTGGGATTGGTAGGCGTTAGCGTACACCAATCAAACAAGGCTTGCAGCGAAGCCTCCTGACCGGCAACCGGCAGCGTCTCTAGCCCAAACGCCCAGAAGCTGGTTTTGTAGACGGCCGTTTCATTCGTCACCCCACCTACATTGCTGTTGTCGCCCAGCATGGCTTGAATGCCGCCATTGCCCGGTGTGATCGGGTCGGTGAAATCGCTATAGGGGAAGGTCAGGGTGTATGGCCCCAGCCCACCAAAGACGTTTTGTCCGGTGACGCTGGTGTAGTTGCCATTGTCGTCGGTGACGTTGCTGACGCCCAGGTAGCCGGTCATGAAGCTGGTCAACCCTTTGTCATACCGGTAATCCTGGGAACTGATAAAGAAGCAGCCACCGGCGTCCAGCCAACTGCTCAAGGCCGACTCACCAGCACTGCCAGGGCCGGCAAAACCACCAAACTCGTCGCCGGTGAACCAGATGACCAGTTCATACGGAGTCAGGTCAATGGCCGAAGGTTCGTTGTCGGTGTTGGCCGTGTCCCAGATGTCATATTGCGCGCCCAGGTTATCCAGCGCGTCGGTGTAGTAAGCACGCACATCGGGGCCGTTGTCATCGTCATCTACCAGCAAGATAGGCGGGATGGCACGGGTGGTAAAGCTAAAAGCGCTGGAATAGGCGCCATCGCCACATGGGTTACTGGCGCGCACACGCCAGTAGTAGGTGGTGACAGGGTCTAGCGATATAGCCGCCACATGGCTGGTACCGGCCACGGTGGCGTCGTAGACGATGTTGCTGAAACCGGCGTCATCGGCAATCTGTACCTGGTAGCTGCTACTGCTGCTCACGGCCGTCCACTCCAGCGTAGGCGACAGGTCAATATCCGTCGCGCCGTTGGGCGGCGTGGTCAACGTGGGAGCTGCCCCTGGTACACCGGCAAAGACGTTCAGGTCAACATCTACGGAATCGGTAATCACGCCATCATCACCGAGAATGGTAATGACATAGCTACCGGCGGCCACTGAGCCGGTATTGGCAATGGTCAAGTCGGTGGTACTGGGCACAGAAGGCACCGGGTCGGGCGTGAAGGTGGCGGTAGCCGGCGCTGGATGCCCGGTGGCGCTCATATCAACTGGGGGGGTAAAGGCGGTACCAATGTCTACGGTGTACACGGCCGTGTCCCCCTGGCAAATATCATGGGATGTGGGGTTAACGCCTAGCGTCAGGCAGGACTGCGGCATATCAAACGCCTCGGTACCGTCACTGCGACTGCCGCTGCTGCCCTGGTCGGCGCTAAAACCGAGGCCGCGTTTGGCAAAGGCGGCCCAGATGGTGCAGGCGTTCTGACCGCCGGTCAAGGCTACATCGGCAGCCAGGATGGCGTTACGGCCGTCCACAAACCCAGGGCTGCACGGCGTCAGGTTGAATGCCTCTGTGACCAGGGCATGAGCCAGTTGGTTACCAGACCAGGTGCTAACCGGCGTGTTGGGCAGATAGAGGTCTTCATTAAAACCATGTTCGGCTATCAAACCCCAGTTCATCTCCCACAACATCGTATTCCAGACAAACCCTACCCCATGCGGCACAGCCATACTGGGCAAATTGCCATAGGTGTAGGTGTTAACCGTCATATCGGTAGTATAAGGAGCCGGCCGAATACCAGGGCCGTTGGGCGGCTGATTCAAGGCATATGTACCCACACCACGATTGGTGGTAGCGGTGTGCCCATTGCGCATGGTCATAATCACCGACTGCCAGTCACTCCAGCCTTCACCCATCTGCTCCTGATTGCCCAGGCAGCTGACATTGCTGGGGCCACCGACCATCCGGTTGGAGATGCCGTGCCCATACTCGTGGGCAATGATGCCATTGTCCAGATCACCGTCCAGGTCTGGGGTGGGCGCCGTCCAGACATACATTTGCATTCGGGGGTTACTGCCGTCAGGAGGCGTGGCGAAGTTAGCATTATTGGTGCCGCTACCATCCTGGGCTTCGGCTTGCACATAGTCGCTGCCCAGGCCACCGTTACCGTAGTTGTTTTCCTGGAAGTTACCATGCACTTCGTCAAACCCGTAGCGATAATTGACATCATGGACCAGGTTGTTCCAGTGGAACAGGTTGGTCACAGCCGCCGGGCGGTAAGCGCTGGGTGGCTGGGTCAGGTCTAAGGGAAAGTCAAAGTCCAGGCCGGCGCCACCATCCGGGCTGGAGCCAGGATCAGGCACGTTGTCAGCGTTGGTGTCGGTGTAGGCATGGGCGTTGTTACCCTGGGTGGTGGTGAACTCCTCCCCTACCGCCCCGTTGGTGTCATGCCAGCCAAAGGGAGAGCCGCCACCAGCATCGGCAGGAGTATTTTCCAGGGTACGGCCGTCGGCCGGCGGCAGCGGCGCGGTATGGATTGGGCTTTCTACCGGCATGTGGTACACCCGGTAACTGCTGCCATCAGCCGCGGGCGTGGGGCCAAAGGGCACAGGTTGACTGCTGTTCGCCGGAGCAGCAGAGGCGACAACGCCGGTGAAATGGGCATCGCCATCGTGAGCGCCACCCACATGGGCATCAAAGTTCTCATTGACAACCCAGTCGTTCTTAGACAGGATTTCACCCGTGTTGGCATCCACGCGCACATTCCACCAATGCAGGCTATCAAGCTGGTAAATGATCACATTCCAGGCGAGGCGGGGGGTCTTGCCTGAGGCGTCATAGACCAGTTTAGCCGGGATGGGGTCTTGGGAAATGCCACCATCGGAAAACAGCGTTTCTTGAGCGGAGCCATCGGCTTGCCGGATGATCTGCAAGGGGGCACGCAGGGTCAGGTCGAGATGATCGGCCGCCGCGTTCACTGCCTGTTCGGCCGCGATGGTGGCTGCTCCCTCGGAGACAGCAGCCGCCAGGTCAGGCACAAAACGATTGCCCACCGTCAGCACATCGCCGTTGGGCATGATGCTGATATTGATGAGACCATTAAAAACTTCAATGCCGCCTAACTGCTGCGCCAGATAGATGGTGGTCACGCCGCTAAGCCGGCTGACGGTGGTATCGCTCACTCTGGCTTCGGCCAGGTCGGCTGCTGTCAGTCCCAGAGTGGCCTTGTTTTGATCCAGATGCGCCAGGGCAATAGCCAGTGCGTCGGCATTGCCGGTTGGTTCTGTGCGTTCGCTTTCTCGGGCCATCACGATGCTGGTAATGGCCAGGACAGCCATACATAAGACAGCCAGCACAAAACCGCTTTTTTTGATTGTATTCATTGTTTTCTCCATGCTTTGTTATGAATCGGGTAAAAAAACTGCTGTGAAAAAATAGGGGAATAGTTTGGGGTTATATCAATAGGCATGACCTCCATTTGGGGGGTTGTTAGCAGGTTGGGATACGTTGTCAGCCATCAGGTTAATGATACAGACCTGCCAGGAATGATGTAGGGGGAAAAAAGTACCTGTTGGGGAAAATGATTTATCGGGGATGGCCATGCTTATACCGTCCATATCAGGTTGGCGCCAGCCAACAAGTCTGGTATGGCTCCAGGTGCAGGTCTTGCCAGGGATTGAGGAACTGCTCATCCAGGCGATTAATGAGCAGGCCGCCAAAACCGAGTTCTTGCAGCCGGGTACGGCCGATGGTTTGCGGTTGTTCGGTAAAGTTAGCCAGGATTAGTAAACGGCCGTAGGCACTCTCCCGCACCAGGCCCAACACCTGATCATTATGCGTCCAGACGGGGGTCACGGCCGTGCGTGCGTGCAGCGCCAGCGTGCGTTTGCGGGCGGCCACAAGCTGGCATAGCCCTTGAAACAGCCGCCCCGTAATCGTCTGCCAGTTATGCCGCTCGGCTGTTTTCGCCCAATCCATATAAGGCCGGTGAATCCAACGACTGTCCGCCGCCAGGTCAGGGTCATCCACGTATCCCCGATCATTTAGCAGGCCAATCTCATCCCCCATATAAATCAGCGGAATGCCGCCAAAGGCAAAAATAACGCTGTACAGCAGCAAAACCCGGCGGATCGCCAGTTCGGCCGCTCCCCAATTCTCTTTTTCAATGGCAATCTCCAGCCCGGCGAGCGAAGCACAAGCGCCATTGACGCGCCGGTCATTCGTCTTGGGATTAAATTGAAACGTAGTGCCCCGCGCAAAAGTCCCGGCAAACCGACCGGTGTAAAAATCACTCAGAAAAGCGCGATGGGCAAAACCTTCCAGCCCGACCCCGGCGGCATCCTCTTCGGTAATGGCCCAACCAATATCGTCGTGGCAGCGCACATACGTGACCCAGGCGGTGCGTGATGGGATACGGGGCATCTTTTGCAGGATGTGGGTAGCTAAGACCACTTTGCGCTCGGCCAGGGCGCTCCACAATGTGACCATGAGGACGTTGTGGTAAGCAATTTCGCACTCTTTGTCGGTGGCTTCCCCCACCCCCAGATAAGGCACCAGTTGCGGCGGCGGCACGATGGCTTCCGCTTTGAGCAGCAAACCAGGGGCGGCAATGCGGCTGAGGGCGCGAAACGCTTGCAAGATGGCGTGGGCTTCCGGTTGATTTTCGCAGTCGGTGCCCAACCGCTTCCACATGAAGGCGACGGCATCCAGCCGCAGCAGTTCCACGCCGTGGTTGGCCAGATAGAGCATGATGTCTAGCATTTCGGCAAAAACGGCGGGGTTGGCGTAGTTCAAATCCCACTGGAATTCGTTGAAGGTCGTCCAGACCCACTGGTTGATCTGTTCATAATAGGTGAAGCTGCCGGTTTTGAATTCAGGGAAAATTTCGCGCACGGTTTTTTCGTATTCGTCCGGCAGGGTGCGGTCGGGGAACATGAGGTAGTACGCCTGGTAATCGGCATCGCCCTGCAAGGCGGCCTGCGCCCAGGCGTGTTCTTTGGCGGTATGGTTGCACACCAGGTCTATGCACAGGCTGATGCCGTTTTGGCGCAAATGGGCCGCCAGTTCGGCCAGATCGACCATTGTGCCCAGGCCATCGCGCACCTGACGGTAATCCATGACAGCGTAACCGCCATCATTGGCGCCGGGGCGGGGTCTGAGCAGGGGCATGAGATGGAGGTAAGTAACGCCCAGTTCTTTGAGATAAGGAATTTTGGCCTGGACGCCGGACAGGTTTTGGGCAAATCGTTCGGTATAGGCCACGTAACCGACCATGTCGGGGCGTTGGAACCAGTCGGGTTGGTGGACGCGCTGAAGATCGAGATGACGCAGGTCAAACGGCCGTGCCGCATACGCTTTGGCCGCAATTCCCAGAAAGTGAACCAGCCAGCTCTCAAAGTCGGGGCGCGCACCGTAAAGCAGGCGCAACGGCCGTACTACATCCTCCCACCCCTGCTCCAGCCGCAACTGGAAAATCTCCTGCTCTAACGGTTCTAGCAATCGCAGGGGGCCTTGTTCTAAAGACTTAAGCACTTGATTCAATTTCTCAACCGTTCAAACATTGGCGCGCGGCAGGGCAATAAAAAATTCGCTACCCAACCCTTCTACACTTTCGGCCCAGATACGGCCGTCATTCAATTCGACCAGTTCCTTGGCAATGGCCAGCCCCAACCCCATGCCCTCGTAGCTGCGGCGCAGCGCCGATTCCACCTGATAAAAACGGCGAAATACGCGGCTAAGCTGATTTTCAGGAATGCCCACGCCGGTATCTTGAATACGAAACCATACTTCTGAACCCTGCGGTTGCACCGCGATCAGGATATTGCCTCCTTGAGGAGTAAATTTCACGGCATTATCCAACAGGTTGCCCAACACCACTTCCACCATGGCCCGATCTACCAGAATCGGGATGGGGGTCGTGGGCAGTTTGACGTTGATGGTTTGTTGTTTGGCAACGGCCGTTTCGTCTGCCTGTGCCTGCATCTCCCGGACAATTTCGACAAAGTCTACTCGTTCCCGATGCACGGCCGTTTCCCCCGCATCCACATACCGCAAATTGAGCATATCCTGAATGAGCGTGCGCAGGTGTACGGCCGCACCCAACACGCTGTCCATTTGTGCGGCCATTTCCGGCCCTGCCTCATCCCGCAAAAAGGAGACATACCCTAAAATTACCGACAATGGTGTGCGTAGTTCGTGGGAAGCAATGGCAATAAAATTCGTCTTGAGTTCATCCAGTTCCGCCAGTTCGCTGTTAGCCTTTTCCAGCTCTTCAATCAGGCGCGCTTTTTCCACAGCCACCCCGGCAATATCGGCCAACACTGTCAGCATTTCAAAATCCTCACGGGCAAAATGGGCCGCTCCCTGTTTGTTGATCGCTTCCAATACCCCCACCGGCTCCTTGTTAGCATTGCGCATGGGTACACCCAAAATGGATTTGGTCTGGAAATCAATCGCCTGGTCAATGTTTTTGTTCCAGCGCGGGTCTTGGGAAACATCCTGAATGTACATGGGCCGGTTGGCCTTGACAATGGCCCCGGCAATGCTGTTATCCAGCGACACGGGGATGTTGGCCATGTTGGCCGGGATGGGGTTTGACGAAGCCGTAAACAGTAATTGGCGGGTACGGGGATCAAGCAAGAAGATGGAGGCGGCTTCGGCTGTGGTCAATTCGGCCGCCTCTTTAATAATGGTAGAGAGCAGTTGTTCCAGATGGGTTTCGGAATTGAGAATACGGCTGATCTCGACCATGCGTACCAGCCGCCGGTTGTCCAATTGGGGAAGAAAGCCTGTTGTCATGGGTGTTGCCTCTGATACTGCTAGTGGGCAGAGTGGATACAATACTCTTGTATTGGTATGATACGGTATGCAGGCAGCTAAGACAAATTGATTTTGGTTGCAGGTGGCAAGTGGCAGGTGACTTGCCACCTGCCACTTGCCACCTATGAATTCCCTCAGCCTCTATCTCCACATCCCCTTTTGCCGCCATCGCTGCGCGTATTGCGATTTTAATACGTACACAAGTCTGGCCGATTTGCAGACGGTGTATGCCGAATCGCTGGCAGCGGAAATTCGGCAGGTGGCGGCGCAAGAAGCGGGGAGCGAACGTCGCCCGGCACATACACTGTTTTTTGGCGGTGGCACACCGTCGTTGATGACAATGGGGCAATTGGAGACGATTTTAACGGCCGTCCGCACCCACTTTGCCCTCTCCGAAAATGCGGAAATTACGATGGAAGCCAATCCGGGCACGGTAGATTTGGCATACCTGACGGCCGTACACAACCTGGGCGTCAACCGCATCAGCTTTGGCGTACAGAGTGCCATCCCCGGTGAACTGGCGCTGCTGGAACGGGAACATGATTTTGCGGCGGCGGTCACGGCCGTGCAACTGGCGCGGCAGGCGGGCATCACCAATTTGAACATGGACTTGATTTACGGCGTGCCAGGGCAAACACTGGACTCTTGGGCCGAAAGCGTGCAGGCTGTCTTGTCTTTGCAGCCCGCCCACCTCAGCCTGTACTGTCTGACCATTGAGCCGGGTACACCCATGAAACGGTGGCTGGAAAACGGCCGTATCCCCCCACCTGACCCCGATTTAGCCGCCGACCAATATGCCCTGGCCTGCGAACAACTGGGCGCGCATGGTTACGATCATTATGAAATTTCCAATTGGGCCTTGCCCGGTTACGCCTGTGAACACAACCTGACCTACTGGCGCAATGGCGAGTATTTGGGATTAGGCGCGGGGGCGCACGGCCATGCGGGGGGCATCCGGTATGAGGTGGTAAAGCAGCCGCGTGTCTACATCCGCCGGATGGAGCAGCCGGAAGCGCCGGGCTATCCACTGTCTACGGCCGTGTCCGCCCACCACACCCTCGCCGGCCCGGAACAAATGACAGACACCATCATCACCCAATTACGCCTGCTCAACGAGGGACTAGACCTGGCCGCCTTTGCCGAGAAATTTGGACAATCGCTCTTGGAGGTGTACGGCCGTACCGTGGAGCAGCTTGTCGAGTGGGAATTATTGGCAGTGGCGGACGGCCGTTTGCGCCTGACGCCCAAAGGCTGGTTCCTGAGCAACCAGGTTTTTTACCGATTTTTGTAAACTGTCATTCGTCATTAGTCACTGGTTATTGGTCATTGGCAAAGGACGAGCGACAAAGGACTAATGACAAAGGACAAAAACAGATGTCAAAAGTAACCGTAGCCATTCAAGCAGGGGGGAAGAGCAGCCGGATGGGGGTGGATAAGTCATTTGTGTTGTTTAACGGCCGTCCGCTGATTGAAATTGTGCGCGATACGGTTGCCGGTTTGGGGGACGAACTCATTTTGATCACCAACAAACCAGAAGCATATGCCCACTTAGGGCTATCCATGTTTGGCGATCTGTATCCGGAACAGGGGCCATTGGGGGGCATTTACACGGCCGTGCACCACGCCCAACACCCGCACACCCTCATCGTCGCCTGCGATATGCCCTGGCTGAACCGCTACCTGCTGGCCTATATGCTCACCCTGCGCGAGACGGCCGACGTGATCGTGCCCCGCTGGGAAAAATACCCCGAACCCCTACACGCCATTTACCACAAAAACTGCCTCGGCCCCATCGAAGAAAAACTCAACGCCCAAATGTTGAAAATTACCAGTTTCTACGGCCGTGTCACCGTCCGTTTTGTGGAGCGCGAAGAAATAGAACGGTTTGACCCTGACGGCCGTTCTTTCGCCAACATCAACACCCCACAAGAGTTGGCCCAGGCTGACCGCAATACATAATGCACCCGCCAAAACTCGGCCACGCATCTGGCTGAGACCCTCATGATCTTGATTTCAACACCAGTACCACAGTTGCCGATAGTTACGGCTATGATGTATCCTACGTGCAACCAAGTGGTTTGTGTGGCCTTAGTCTACGGTGGAAATCTGAAACGCCAGTTTTGGAGTGAAACCTTAAAGAATCTTCAGACCCAAGCGTTTGAATTTTCAAGATAAGAGTTTTTTAGCAAAAAGGAGAAAAAAGATGCGACGACCATTGTTTTATTTGTTTTTATTTGTAGCCCTGGGCTTTCTGTTGACGTCAACAGTTTATGCAGGAGGCAATCCGGGCAATCCCCCTGAAAAGCTCATTACTCTTCAGATCCTCAGCTTCAATGACTACCACGGTCATCTTGAGGCGAACACACCGGGCACGGTCAACGACATACCTGCTGGCGGCTCCGAGTATCTCTCGGCGAAGCTCAACGAGCTGCGTCAGGGCCAGGATTACAGCCTGACAGTTGCTGCTGGCGACCTCATTGGCGGCTCGCCGGCCTTTTCTGGTCTCTTCCACGATGAACCCTCTGTGGAGTCACTAAATGCATTGGGACTGAACATTTCCGGCGTCGGCAATCACGAGTTTGACGAAGGCGTCACTGAATTGCTCCGTATGCAGAACGGTGGCTGTCATCCTGTAGACGGCTGCTACTTCCCCGACGCGCCCTACGCTGGCGCTGATTTTCAGTGGCTTGCGGCTAATGTCGTCCATGAGACCACCGGCGAAACACCCCTGCCTCCCTACAGGATCGAGCAGTTCAAGGGCGTGAGGGTCGCCTTTATCGGCATGACACTTGAAGCAACCGACACACTGGTCGCGGCTACCGGCATTCAGGGTTGGGACTTCCTCGATGAAGCCGAGACGGCCAACGCGCTTGTCCCTATCTTGAAGGCCCAGAAGGTTGAGGCCATTGTTGTATTGCTTCACGAAGGCGGTTCACAGACGCCGCCTCCCGGTGATATAGATGCGTGTGTCGGCATTTCCGGCCCGATTGTGGCCATCAACAATGCTCTCGACCCGGAGATTGACGCCATCATCACCGGCCACACGCATTTGCCGTACAACTGTGTGCTTCCCGATGCGGCCGGTCAACCACGTATCGTCACCAGCGCCTACTCCTATGGGCGCGTGGTCTCCGAAATCAATCTCGTCCTCGACAGACGGACACATGAGGTTCGCCGCGACCTCAGCACCGCCACCAACCACCTCGTTGACCAGACGGCTCTGACCCCCGACCCGGCGCTGACCGCGGTCATTGCCAAGTGGCAACCCCTGTTCGATGCCGCCGGCAATACCCCGGTCGGCACGATTACGGCCGACATCAATCGGGGCGGGGTGGGTGGATCGGATCGTGGCGTCGAGTCACCGGCCGGCAATCTGGTCGCCGATGCCCAACTGTGGGCAACTTCGTCTAATTTTGCCCAGATTGCGTTCATGAACCCTGGTGGCGTGCGTTCTGACCTGACCTACCTGCAATCTGGTTCAGAGGGTGATGGTGTTGTCACTTACGGTGAGGCGTTCACGTTCCAACCGTTTGGGAACACTCTGATCACCTTTGCCATGACCGGCGCGGAGATCGTGTCTGTGCTTGAGGAGCAATGCCAACCGCTTGGTTCAAGCCGGCCGTTCCTGCACCTCGGTGTGTCGGAAGGTTTTACCTACGACCTGTCCACGACCATCGTGGCCGGTGACTGTACCTCAGTTACGATCAGCAATGTGAAGCTGAACGGCGTGGATCTGGACTTGAACGCAACCTACAACGTGACGGTGAACAATTTCCTGGCTGACGGTGGCGATAACTTCAACACTTTCGGCACGATCACCACACCACGGCTCGACGGCGGCAACGATCTCCAGGCCCTGACCAACTACCTCGGCGCATTCAGCCCGGTTGCGCCACCCAGCACTGACCGCGTCAACGAATTGCCCTAAAGATTCATCGGTAATCGGTAATCGGTGAGATATTCACCGATTACCGATTACCAACTAATGATTCCCATGCGCCACGGCCGCGCCCGATTTGCCCACCAGGAAGTCAAAATCCGCACCGAGGTTGGCCTGCTGCACGTGTTCCAGGAAGAGGCTGACGTAGCCGCGTTCCGTGTGCGCCGGGCGGGGCCGCCAGGCCGCGCGGCGGCGGGCTAACTCGGCGGCGGGCACATCCAGATGCAGGCGACGGCCGTCCACATCCAGTTCGATCATGTCCCCGTTTTGCACCAGCGCCAGCGCACCGCCAATGGCTGATTCCGGGGCCACGTGCAAAACGACTGTGCCATACGCTGTGCCGGACATACGGCCGTCACTAATCCGCACCATATCCGTCACCCCTTGCTTCAGCAGTTTGGCGGGCAGCCCAAAATTGCCCACCTCCGGCATACCGGGATACCCCTTTGGCCCCACCTGTTTGAGCACCAGCACACAACTGGCGTCCACATCCAGGTTAGGGTCATCAATACGGGCGTGGTAATCGTCAATATCCTCAAACACCACCGCCCGGCCCCGATGTTCCATCAGGTCGGGCGTCGCCGCCGACGGTTTGATGATGGCCCCATCTTCACACAGATTGCCATACAACACGGCCAGCCCGGCGTTGCGTTTGATAGGTTGTTCAAAGGGGGCGATAACATCACGGCCGTAACAAGGCGCACCGGCCGTATTCTCCCCAATAGATTTGCCCGTCACCGTCAGCGCCTCCAGGTGTAACAGTTCGGCCAACTCCTGCACCACCACCGGCACACCACCCGCATAATAAAAATCTTCCATCAAAAATTGGCCGGAGGGCATCAAATTCACCAGCAGCGGCAAATGACTGCCCAGCCGGTCAAAATCGTCCAGCGCCAGTTCCACCCCCACCCGCCCGGCAATCGCCAGCAGATGCACCACAAAGTTAGACGAGCCACCGACGGCGGCGTTGACCATGATGGCGTTTTCAAAATTGGCGCGGGTGAGGATTTGGGACGGCCGTAAATCTTCCTTTACCATCTGCACAATGCGGTTGCCCGTCAGGTGGGCCAGGCGGCGGCGGCGCGAATCGGCGGCGGGAATAGCCGCTCCGCCGGGCAGCGTCAGCCCCAGCGCCTCCACCATACAGGCCATCGTGGAGGCTGTGCCCATGGTCATGCAGTGCCCATCGCTGCGGGACATACACGACTCCGCTTCCATGTAATCTTCCATGGAGATTTTGCCACTGCGCAGGTCGTCAGTGAATTCCCAGACCGACGTGCCGGAGCCAATGTCCCGGCCACGATACTTGCCGTTGAGCATGGGGCCACCGGGCAGCACAATGGTGGGAATGTCCACACTGCACGCGCCCATGACGGTGGAGGGGGTGGTTTTGTCACAGCCTGTCAGCAGTACCACCCCGTCTAGCGGGTTGGCGCGGATGGTCTCTTCCACGTCCATGCTCGCCAGATTGCGGTAGAGCATGGTGGTGGGGCGCATCAGCACTTCGCCCAACGACATGACCGGGAATTCCAACGGGTAGCCGCCCGCCTCATACACGCCCCGTTTAACCATTTCCGCCAGGATGCGG
Source organism: Anaerolineae bacterium (assembly GCA_023382655.1). Lineage (GTDB taxonomy): Bacteria > Chloroflexota > Anaerolineae > Promineifilales > Promineifilaceae > CAADGU01. The sequence goes on from JAHDWK010000004.1 coordinate 413,725, forward strand.
AAGTGGGCGTTGCAGGGCGTCAGGTCGCTCCAGGTGTTGCAGATGCCGATGACAGGACGGCCGTCAAACATCTGATCGGGATGCCCCTGATTTTTGATCCAACTGCGGTGGGTAAAGCCCAACACATCCCGGTTGCCAAACCATTCGTGGCTGCGCAATTTTTGTTCTGTCACGGTTTTACCCTTCTTCCTCCTGCACATCTTCTGTTTCTAAATCATCTAATTCTAGATCACCTAATTCTTGCTCTACGGCCGTAGCCACCGCATGATCAGCCGCCAACAGTTCCAGTTCCGCCGCTGCTTCTTCGGTCAGGTCAGAGATGAGGACACGGCCGTGGTGCCGGGCCATCTCCTCGCGTACTGCATTCCAATGGGCATACTTCACCAGCACACAAATGGCCGAATGGTTAGCGCCTAACTCCTGTTCCAACGCATGTTTCACCTCTTTTTCCACACCAGAGATGTTGCCGGCCAGCGCGCCGGTCGTGGCCCCCACCGCTATGCCCAAAAGCGGCACACCCATGATCAGGCCAAAGATCAGCCCGGCTGTCGCCCCCGTCAGCCCACCCTTTTTGGCGGTCACATCATTCTTAGGATGGAGTTTGATTTTGCCACTCTCCGTTTTGTACAACGCCACCGCGTCCTTCACCTTGATTTCATGTTTCTTGCTCAGTTCGTGTAACGTTTCCAGCGCCTCAATGCAGGTATCCTTACCTTCATAGGCCACCACCACAAAACTATATTTCTGATCGCTCATGTCATCTCTCCTTATAAGAACGGTTGGTCGGTAGCAATGACCGACCACATGATTCGTTTTACCCCTGGTTACCCCAGGGAGAGGTTATGCTTGCTGGGTCAAGTCTTCCTCCGCTTGTTGCCTTACTGCACCTTAGCAGACACGTGCTTAAATGATAACGCAATAATCGTATCATTCATACCATCAACCACCGGCAACTACCAGAATCCCGCCTGATTGTTGTTACGGGTTGTCGGCAAAGGTGGCGATGATGAAATACTCTTCGGTGCGCTGGAACATGAGCGTGGCCGCTTCCTCGACGGAAATATCTCCATAAAAGGCGCGTTCCACTTCCTGGTCGGCCACACTTTCCACTTCCTGCCAGGTGCTAATGACGGGCACAAGTTGTAAGGCAGGAATGGTCTCAATAAAGACTCGGTTACGCGCTGGCGGCAGGTCTGGCTCTAAAAAGGCAGGCGATTCGGCCACTGCTTTTAAGGAGGGTACGGTACGGCCAGAAGCGGCCACAATCGTTTGTCCCTCTACCGAGTTGGCGTATTCGATGAATGTCCAGGCAGCGTCTTTGTTCACGGCCGTGGCCGACAAACAGTAGGCGTCGCTGTGCAAAATACCGGCCGGCGTCTTGTTTTGGGGCAGCGGGGCAATGTCCCAGGTAAAACCGGTGATTTCACGGTAAGTGGGTGTACCCCGACGGCTGTTCAAATACATGGCCGTTGTGCCGGCAATAAAGCGGCTTTCGCTGATCTGCGATGCTTCTTCTACCCGCCCCGGCACCACACCATGCACCTGGTATAAATCCACAAACCACTGGAATGCTTCTAAAGAAGGTGGACGAGTCAGCGTCAGACGGTTTGGCCGCATCTGGTCGTCCACGATGGGGGCGTTGTTTTGCCAGACGAAGGGCGCCAGGCGGAAAAGGGTGGGTTCAATCCCCAGTCCGTATTGGTCCGTGACACCATCACCATTGTTATCTTTGGTCAGGGCCACGGCCGTAGCCACAAAATCATCCCACGTCCAATCATCCGCCGGGTAAGCCAGCCCGGCGGCGTCAAATAAATCCTGGTTGTAATAAACCACCAGGCTGGAGATATTTTGCGGCAGGCACATCAACGTCCCTTGCCAGGTAAAAGCCTCCAGCGTTACATCATAAAAATCTTCCGGCTGAATGATCTCGCTGCTGTCCAGGTAAGGGCCAAGTGGTTCCAACAAACCATTGGCGGCAAAATTGGCGTAACGACGGTAATTCATCAGCGTCACGTCTGGCGGCGCACCCCCGGCAAACTCCGTCACCAGCCGGGTACGGTATTCGCGTGGGGACGGAACGTGCGTCAGTTCCACGTGAATGTCCGGGTGCGCTTCGTGAAAGGCCGCCACCAGGCTGGCATAGGCATTGTATTCTGCCGGGTCACCAAACACCATAAAAGAAACCTTCTCTGTTTCGGCCGCCCGCCCTGACAGGCAGGCCGTCAGCGCCAGCAAAAAGAGAAATAGAATGTGTCTTTTCACTTTTTACGCTCCTGTCCGATGAGAGCGAAATATGGTTGGACGAGTAAAAATATGAACACCGGAATAAGCGTGGCCCACACAGCAGCAGCCATCAGCAAGGCCCAATCGGAACGGCTCAATTGCTCCAACAACTGCAAAGCGACGGGTAAGGTGTAACGGCTCTGGCTGCGCAGATAGAGCAGTGGACTGATGAAGTCTCCCCAATAAAAAACAAAACTCAACACAGCCACACCGACGGCCGTAGGCCGGGCCGCCGGCAACGCCACCAGCCACCACAGTTGCAGCACCCCGGCCCCGTCCATCCGCGCCGCATCGTACATGGCCCCCGGAATACGACGGAAGGCGCGATAGAAGATGAGGACGTAAAACGGGCTGGTGGCCATCCAGGCCGGCGCTATCAGCGCCCAGACGGTGTCATACCAGCCCAGGTATCGGTAAATGAAAAAACGGGTAGACCAAAGGGCAATGCTGGGAGCCATGAGGACGGCCAGGGAAATGAGGACCCAAAAGCGCTGGTGGGAACGGGGCAGCAAAGCCATAGCCAACCCGGTCCAGGAAGCGATGACCAGGGTAATGGGTACAGCCAGGGCAACCACCAGCAGCGAATTGAGGGTGAAACGGCCGATGGGGATAAGCTGCCAGACACGGCCGTAATTCCGCAGCGTTGGCTCATCCGGCAGCAATTGCAGCGAGGTTGGCAGTGGGGTCCCCGGCGGGTAAAGCGAGGCCGCCACCATCCACACCAGCGGTAATACAAAAATGACAGCCAGACCAAGTCGCAACAGCCAGACGGCCGTGCCGCTAAAGGACAAAGGTTTCATCTGTCGTGCCGATATTCCATTGCCGGGCAATAATATAAAGTACAATCACGATCAACCCGCTGAGCGCATACATCACCCACAAAGCCGCGCTGGCCACGCCAAAAGACAGCAGATCAAAACCCTGTTCATAAATGAAAAAGGGCAGCGTAAAGGTAGCGTAATAAGGCCCACCGCCGGTCAGTAAATAGATAGAAATAAAGGATTCCTGGAAAGTTAAGATGGCATCACGGAAGACCAGTAAGAGTAAAATGGGGGCCAACAAAGGCAAAATAATGTGGCGCAGCACCCCCCACGTGCCGGCGCCATCAATGGCGGCGGCGTCTTCCAGTTCTGGCGGCACATCTTGCAAAGCAGCCAGGCTGATCAAAAAACCTTCGCCGATTTGCCAGAGAGACATCAGAATAATGGCCGGTTTAGCCCAGGCCGGGTCCACCAACCAGGCCGGCGTCGCCAGCCCCAATTGCGCCAGGAGCAGGTTTAGCGGCCCATATAGCGGGTTAAAAATCCACAACCAGGCCAGGGCAAAGGCGGCGGCAGGGATCACGCTGGGCAGGTAAACGGCCGCGCGAAACCCGGCCAGGAAACGGCCGTTACGCTGCAACAACCGCGCCAGCAAAAATGCGCCGATCACGCGCAGAAACGTGGGCACGATGATCAGAGCCAACGAATTTTGTACACTAAGGATGAACAGCGAATCGGTATACGCCAGGACGAAGTTGAGCGTTCCGGCCCAGCGAGGCGGCGTCAGGCCATCATAATGAAAAAAGGCCAGAGCAAAAGTCACAACCGCCGGGACAACAACCAGTAACACAATGCCTATGGCATAAGGCGCTAATAATAATTGCAGACGGCGCTGGTAAGTGAGGTGGGGGATGAAGCGGAGTTTTAGCATAAGCAGAAGTGAGCAGGAGTTTATGAGCAGAGAACGGTTTTGTCAAAACAACCACAAGGGAACCAATGCATAACAACCATCGTTAGTAAGTAGACTCATGTAAATAGTCAGTTCATGCTGGCATAGTGCATGAAAAGGAGTAGTTAATATGAAAAGGCTGATTTTTTTGATCCTGTTTGTTCTGTTCCTGGGCGCCTGCACCACAGGTGGTAATGCGCCCGTTACTGAAGATGAGGCCACCGGAAGTGAAGAAGCCACGGCCGGAGCCATCGAGGTATCTCCTATGACTACCGAAACACCGAAACCTACCCCCCCTGACCCCACCGCCATCACCCCGCCGGGAGCCGTCGTGCCGGTGACAGTAGATTTGAGCCAACTGACGCCGCCGGGCACGGCCGTAGCCACTACCCCCCAGGTCATACCTGCCCCCGGCATCCCTGACCCATTGGTCGCCCTGGTTAGCCAGGTCAGTCAGGATTTGGCGCAGCGGCTCACTATAGACGTCAGCCAGGTGACTCTGGTGGAAGCGATTGCGGTGGATTGGTCTGATAGCTCTCTGGGATGCCCCCAACCGGGCATGAGCTACCTGATGGTGATTACACCTGGCTATCAGATTACCCTGGTGGCTCAAGGGGAAGAATATACCTACCACACCGATCAGGGACGTTACTTTGTCTTATGTGGGGCGGACGGCCGTCCCCTACCCGGCTAATCACGCTAACAAATAAACATATCGGCGCACCGGTGCTATAAAAAACAGGGTGGTCCCAAGCAAGACCACCCTGTTGATTGCCAATTTAGAAGTTCAACTTCTCCGAAGAAGTTGAACTTCTTACCGCCACGCGTTCCTGCCGTTATGGCTTGAGAATAATCGGCAGGTAGATGTAGATCGTGGTGTCTACGACAACGGCCGTCGTCGTCAGGTCAACCGAATCAGTCGCACTGGCATCCGATTGCGAGGTGGCCGTGAACGTGGTCACATCCATATCGCCATCTTCCACACCGGCGGGAATGTCCACCGTCACCATCACCGAGGTCGTACCACCAGCCGCCAACGTCACGCTGGCTACCGACGGCGTTGCATCCCAGACCCCGGTCGCCGTCAGGTCAAAGGTGTCTTCTACGTTGCCGGTGTTGGTCACCCAGACCGTATACGTCACCGTCGTCCCGGCATCGCCGGACAGGTCGGCATCTTCGGCCGCCACTTCCACACCAAAGCTCTGCGCCGCCACCGTCAAGGTCAGCGGCACTGTCACCAATGGCGTTACCGGGTCGTTGCTGTTGACACACAGCGTACCGGTGTAGGTGCTGCCCACCGTCAACCCGGTGGTGTCAAACGTCACCATCACCTCACTGCTATCCCCACCAGCCGTCGTGCCGCTCGTCGGGCTGACGCTGGCCCAGGCAATATCGCTACTACAGCCCGAACTGCCCATGATGAGGAAGGGAAAGCCCTGTTGTGTTAATGTGCCGCTATCATTGGCCGGGCCCCAGGTTACTCCATTGTCCGTAAGCGACTGCAACCCATTGCCCGTTGTTGTCTGCCCATTGACCGTTACCGGCGGCGCCCACGGCCCTGAAGCCAACGTGCCGTCACTCTGCCAATCTAGCCAGTACGTTCCTGGTGGCAGGCTCAATCCTCCCAGGTTAACCGTGCTGGCCATGATGGGCCGGTCGGTGGCTACGCCTGTTGTCGTTTCTGTCACCCGATAGATGCCACTCCAGACGGTGCTAGACATTACGTTCGTGCTGGTGTCTCCCCAGATCACTGTGCCGCCGTTGCCCGGTTCACCATCCCAGATCCGCAGATTGACCTGAGTGATGGTGGAGGTGATGGGCGAGGCGGTCTGGTAGGCATAGAAAACGATTTCGTCTATCGTCCAGTTGCTTCCAGGGGGAATGGTGAAGTCGTCGGCCATGCGGTTGCCGTTGAGAACTTGATGCCCAAAGCCGAGTGTGTTCATGCCCAGGCTGACCGTTTGCAACACCGACTCATCAGCGCCGCCCACCCCGGTACCAGGACTGTTAACCAGGGGGCCATTGTCGTACAAGACGTTGCCGGTGGGCGCGAAGATTGGCGTGTTGGCCGGAGCGCCTACACCGCTGCTGCTGCTGGCGGTGCTGGCCTCTTCTTGGGCTGTACCATTGCCGTCTCCCAGACCGGCGACTTGCCGCGCCTGGCTGTTAACGCTGCGGCCATTGGCCGCCTGAGCCGCTTCTTCGGCGATGTCCCAATTCAGATCACCGGCGCCGAGGTTGCTGATCGTCAACGGGTAGCTAACCACACTCGTCACTACCTGAGTGACAACGATTTCCGTGGGATCAACGTCAATCGTCGCGGCCAGCGGCAGGAAGAAACCGATGGCATTGGACGGCCAGGCAAATACACCCAGGTCTTGATTGCTACCATCACCAGTAGCGAAAGCCGAAAGTATATCACCACTACTAAAGGTAGCAGGGACAGGATCAATGAGCGTTACTGCGCCACCAGGGGTAGTGATTTTCAGGTCATATGTACCTGCCGGTAGTTCCAAATACGCCGCCACATCGCCGAAGTTAACATCCGTCAACACCGGTGTGCCATCTTGCAGGCGCACATCGGCCGTAGCGTTACCGGCAGCGAAGGGCGCCAGATGCCCCAGGCGCAGCTTAAAGTTGCCCGCTGCTGGCGGGTTATTATCATCCACCAACGCCAGCAGTTCCAATGGTTGGTTAACACCGTCACCAATGGCGATAACAGAGTAACTTACACCAGCGGTCAGCGTAAATGTTCCACTTAAGGCTGGGGTGGGGCTCCCAGCCGGAAATACTTCTACATCATAGCTGCCTTCTGGCATAGTCAGGTACGCAGTGGAATCACCATAGACAAAATCGGTAAGGACGGGAGTAGCGTTGAGGGTGACGGTCACGGCCGTGCCTGCTCCCGGTGCAAACGGCGCCAGGTGCGCCACCGCTAACCGCGCTTCCGTAGGCTCCCGAATCCAGGCCCCAGCAGAAAAAACTTCTGAGGTGGTCCAGGGATTGTTGAGCGGTGTTGTATACGCCCCGGCGCCAAAGTCGTAGACATAGATGAAACCTGGTTCGTCGGTGACCAGGTAAGCATACCCATCGTGGCTGATAGCCAGACCATCAATATCAGTTTGACCAGCAGGATAGGGAGCAATTGGATCCACTGTACCATCTGGATTGATTCGCACCAGCGAATCAAGGTTACCATCATCGGTAGCGTAGAATTCGCCTGTATTAGGGTCAATGGCAAAACCACCCATGTCATGCGTGGTAGGGTAGACAATATGAATATTAGCTATTTGGGTGGCTGGGTCAATCGTCCAAATTGCCTCAGTGGTGATATTTTTTGTTCCATATAATTGGCCATTGTAAAAGGCCAGAGCAACCATGCTTTGGGTAGCCCCGCCGGGGTCGGTGATGGTGCCCAGCTGATTGATCACACCACCGACCGGCCACTCATAAAGGGTAGCGCCGCTGTTGAAATAGACTATGTTATTCACTTCATCAAAAGCTGCCCCCCATACCTGAGCACCGGTAAAAGCCGGCAGGAAGCCATTGGTAATGACATCAATCTGGTAGGCAGGTATGGTGACATCGTCCACGCCCACAAACAAGGGGTGAGTTACGCCCTGGGGTGCGAGCAAGGTCACAGGCGGCGCGGCAGCCGGTTCTCGTTCGGCCGCCTGCGCCCTGGCCTGCTCCAGCAGGGTTTCCGCCGAATCGGCATCGGCCGACCCACCATTTTGGGCCAGGGCCACCAGCGGCAACAACAGTGCCAGCATGATCAAGAAGATCACAAATAGAGACAAGGGATTTCTTTTCATCATGGGTTTCTCCTTTTTATTTTTCCTTGACAGGACAAAACGATAGGGTTACTACCACGCTATCTTACCACAGAAAAAGCAAACGACGGCAAGGGGCAAAATAAAAACGGCCGTGTCCCTAGACACGGCCGTTTCTATTTAACGCCAGTCAATAAATTAGCCCGTTTACGGCTTCATGATGATCGGCAGATAGATGTAGATCGTGGTGTCTACGACAATGGCCGTGGTCGTCAGGTCAACCGAGGCTGTGGCCGTGGCATCCGATTGCGAGGTGGCCG
>JAHDWK010000005.1:0-197700 GCA_023382655.1 Anaerolineae bacterium
GTTTTGGGCTTAAGCATCAACCATGCCCTTTAAGGTAGCAACTTGAGTTAATTATGAGAGGAAACCACGCATGAAAGCGATTATTTATCAGAAATATGGTTCACCCGACGTTCTGGAATTACAGGAGGTTGCCAAATCCACTCCACATGAAAATCAACTGCTGATCAAAGTTCAGGCCGCCTCCATAAACGCCGGTGACTGGCGCATGATGAGAGCCGATCCGTTCCTGATTCGCCTGGGCGGCGGCTTTCTCAGACCAAAAGACTCACGCCTCGGCAGTGACGTGGCGGGGCGTGTGGAAGCGGTTGGTGCAAACGTTAAGCAGTTTCAGCCAGGTGACGAGGTATTTGGGTGTGCGCACGGTTCTTTTGCTGAGTATGTTCTGGCTAGAGAAACCAAATTAGCGTTGAAGCCGGCAAATGTAACCTTCGAGGTAGCAGCGGCCATACCTGTGGCCGCCCTTACCGCTTTGCAGGGCCTTCGTGACGCCGGTGAGATTCAACCAGGGCAACAGGTTTTGATTCAGGGGGCATCGGGTGGTGTGGGCACATTTGCCGTCCAGCTTGCCAAACATTTTGGGGCGGAAGTGACGGCCGTATGCAGCACCAGAAATCTCGACATGGTTCGCTCCCTGGGGGCAGACCAGGTCATTGATTACACCAAAGAAGATTTCACCCGCAACCCACAGCGTTATGACCTGATGCTGGCTGTGAACGGCTATCACGCGCTTGCCGCGTATAAACGTGCCCTCAAGCCCCAGGGAATCTATGTCTGCGCCGGTGGCACCATGCCTCAATTTTTCCAGGCCATCCTCCTGGGATCGTTGATGTCCAAGAGCGGGGGCCAGAAAATGGGAAGCATGGGGATGGCGAAAGTCATCCAGGAAGATTTGGTTTACCTGGGAGAGCTTCTACAAACCGGCCAAATCAGCCCGGTTATTGACAGGAGTTACCCGTTAAGTGAGACCGCTGAAGCGTTCCGATATGTGGAAGATAAACACGCCCAGGGAAAGGTCGTCATCACCATTTAATTTCATTCATAAAGATAGGAGGCTCATGAAAGCGATCGTATGGACAAAATACGGCCCGCCCGAGGGGCTGCAACTGCAAGAGGTGGAGACGCCGACGCCAAAGGAGAATGAAATTCTGATCAAAATCCAGGCGGCCACCGTCACGGCCGGGGATTGTGAAGTGCGTGACCTCACCCTGGCACCCATGTTCCGGCTGCCTTTTCGCCTCTATTTCGGTTGGCGTAAACCGCGCCGCATCACGGTGTTGGGGCAGGAGTTGGCCGGGGATGTGGTAGCCGTTGGCAAGAACGTGACACAATTTCAGGTTGGCGACCCGGTGTTTGCCGCCACCGGGCTGAGGCTTGGCGCGTATGCCGAATTTACTTGTCTGCCTGTGCGATCCGCCATGACCCTGGTATGGCCCAAGCCGGTGAATATGAGTTATGAAGAAGCAGCCACCATTCCCACCGGTGGTATGAATGCCATCCATTTCCTTAGAAAAGCAAAGGTGCAGCCGGGAGAGAAGGTGTTGATCAACGGGGCGGGCGGCAGCATTGGCACGTATGGGGTGCAGATTGCGAAGGCGTGGGGGGCGGAGGTCACGGCCGTAGACAGCGCCAGTAAGTTGGAGATGCTGCGTACAGTCGGTGCCGATCATGTCATTGATTACACCCAGGAAGATTTCACCCGACGGGGTGAGCGGTATGACGTGGTGATTGATGTGGTGGGCAAAAGTTCATTTGGGCGCACGGTGCGATGTTTGCGGGCGAACGGCCGTTACATCCTGGGCAACCCTACCCTTTCCGGCATGTTCCGGGCGGCGTGGACAAACCGCACCACCGACAAACAGGTCATCTTTGAGGCAGCCAGCTACCAGCCGGAAGATGTCCGCCTCCTGCTGGGGTTAATTGAGGCGGGGAAGATCAAAGTGGTGATTGATCGGCGGTATCCGTTGGTGAACATGGCCGAAGCGCATCGCTATGTGGAGACGGGCCAGAAAAAAGGCAATGTTGTTATAACAGTCATGAACGTAAAAGATAATCACTTCCAAAAATGACTGTCACCGCTGTACCCAGATTTCCATACGGCCGTAAGTCGTATCTTCTACCACTCCCTGCAATTCAAACCCTTGGGCAGTCATCCAATCCCTAATCGCCGGTTCTGCCAACAACATTCCTTGCACGGCGTCATCAATCAGGATGACGGTGGGGTCAACGGCCGTCAGCGCTTCGGGTATGGTTGGCGGTGGGTTCGCCGTGACGTCTCGACTGCGAGCCATAGGCACAAACCAACTGCGATAGGTAAAGTCATCCAGCCCCAACCAATAGGTTTGCAATCCCAAAATGCGGGCATCGGCGGGAATATACTGCCGCACTTGGCTGATGAACGGGCGGTAAGGCTGGAGGGTCTGGCCGGATTGCCATAAGGCGCGGTGCCGCCCCATCCCTTCCCACAAAATGAGGAGGGTTATGGCTACCAGCAACGGCCGTGTCCAGCGATACGGCCGTTGCTGCCAGGCCATGACGCCCACCCAGGCTACCGCCACAGCCCAAACCGGGACAATCGTCACCAAATAATTGATGTATTTGGAGAAGATGAGCAGAGCAAATAAGAGCGGCAGAAGCAGTGCGGGAACCATCAGCACACGCGCCGCCCAATCTCGCCGCCAGATGGCCCGCGCGGCTAAAACTGCCAGAGACAAAGGGACGGCTAACAACAGCAGCAGTAGGCCGGGGCGCGCGAATAATTTCCACAGATGTCCACCCAATCCGGGCACATAGCGATACGGTTCACGGACCATGTTCGTCAGATACCAACGCCACGACAGAAGTTCATATCGAGATGGATAAACGAGAAGCTGCCCGCGCCAGGATGGTATATCTTGCCAGATGTAGAGCGCATAAGGTGACCAGACGATGGCTGCCCCTGCCAGCAGGAAAAGGATTGCCCGCCAGCCTTCCCGGTTCCACAGCAGCAAAATGAGCAGCACGCCCAACCAGAATGCACCATAGACATTGGCTAAGGTGGACATTGCCGCCAGCCCGCCTGCCAGCATATAGCGCCACCACTCACCCTGGCGATGGGCTGATATGTACCCATGCAGGGCGGCCAAACCGAAAACGGGCACAAAAATGTCATACCGGGCGATACGGGCCACATCTACGAAGAGGACGCCGCTGACCAGCATGGGGGTAAGTGTGGTGGTGCGCCAGAGCAGGAGGAGGGTGACGGCCGTTAAGCCTACCCTTGCCCCAAACAGCCGCTTCCCCAACGCATACGTCAGCGCCAGCGTGAACAGACCCATGATGACGGAAACCAGCCGCGCCGGAAACAGTCCCAATCCAACCAACCGCAGCATCAGCGCCATCGCCATAGGCTGGATGGGCATATAACCATAGGCCCGCTGATCCATGCGGTGAAAACCGGCAAACATATCTGAGCCTAAGATACCCGTTGTTGCCAGCTTCCAGGCGGCCGAAGCCAGCCAGGGTTCATCACCATCTACCTGGGGCACGTAGGCCAGGTTATGCAGTGAGATGGCCCAATAAAACAACAAAAGAAAAATCAGCAGCCACCGAATACGCATAAGAAGGTTATGTCTGGGAAGGTTATGCCTGGTAAACGCCAAAATAGTGAGCGGGCGCACTCTTTCTGAACCGGGCCTTGAGGTTGGCGCGCCAGAGTTGGGGGTACGGCCGTAAACTCACCCCGTTCTCTGCCAATTGTGCCTTGTCTGCCCAGTCCAGGTAGCCCCTGGTGGGTTTCAAAAATAACTCGAAGCCAAATTTCTCTCGATTTTCTTGTCGGTAGGCGCTTACCTGCTGTGCTTTCTGGCGGGCATCGGCAAAAAGCTGCAAGCCGGTGATTATAAGACAGCCACCAGGGGCGAGCCGCGCCTGGGCCTGGGCCACCATCGTCAATGGGTTGGGGGCGAATTGCAGGCAGCGGTTCAAGATGACCAGGTCAAAAGTTGTATCCAGCACGGAAAGATCGGTTAAGTCCATTTGAATGGCTTGCCAGTTCGTCGGATAGAACTTTTTGGCGGCCAACCCATCATACGCATCCAGGAAGTAGTCAACGGCCGTCACCTCATACCCTATCATTGCCAGCCGATGACTCAGCCAACCATTCCATGCCCCTACATCCAGCGCCTGCAATTTCCGCCCGCCAATGGTTAATTGCCCATTATCAACTGTCAATTGGATGATCTCCAGATCATACCGCCGCGTCCGCCATTCCCAGCCAGCTAAGGTCGGTTCAATAAATGGCAGTTGCGGATAAACAGCCGGGTCAGGCAACCGTTTTCCACTGGCGTCACGCATCTGGCTGAAAACGGCCGTAAACCGGCTCAACTCGGCCACAAAATCATCCGTCAGCAGTTGCAAAACACCATCTTCATAATTGAATACATGTCCGTTAGGGCAAGTCGGGGATTGGAGATGGGTGGTTGGAAAATGACGGGTAATCTCGAATCCATTGGCAGGCTCAGGACGAGTTTGCCAATCCCCAATTTCTAATTTTTCACGACAATTCGGGCACAGTAGCCTCATTTCCCACCTCAGCCCGAATGTTACGACTCAGCCAACCATAGATTAGCCACATGCCCCATTGGGCCACGGCGCTGCCCATCATGGCGCCTACCATCCCTAAACGCGGTACAAGCAGCAGATTCAAACCCAAATTGACGCCCAACCCAAACAGGTTAACCCAGATGACTTGCCATTGCCGGTTCGTTTTGTACAGGGCATAGATGACAGGCAAATAAAAGTAGATGGGGATGACGAACAACCCGCCCAGGAGAAACATGGCTGACGGCAGTTCAAAGCCGTAAATAACCTTGATGGTGAAATAGGCCAGCGCCAACATAGGGACGACCAGGATGCAGCCTAAGGCAAAGAGGCGGGTGGACATTTTCAAAATGGCCCGGCTGTTGAGCCGGTAAATGCTCTTGATGAAGGGCACCAGGATGAAGGCGGAAATGGCCTGGATGTAGATCATCAGGTTAATAAAAACCTGATATTGACCAACTTCTGTATTGGGTAGGAAGTAGTTGACCGAGTAGAGGTCAATACGTGACTGTAACATGCCCGTCAGGCCCAGGAGAAAAAAGGGTAGAGCCAGGGAGAAGTAGGTGGGTTGGAAACGGCCGTACCCCACCCCCGACTGCTGACGACCCATCGCTGAAGCGTGAACGGAGGCGCGAAAACGGCCGGTTAAGACCAGAGCTTTTGCCGCAAAAACAACGGCAAAGAGGGCCGTCAGACCCAAAACTGTGGTGTTTTTATCCCAGATATAAACCATCATGGCCATCACCAACAGCCCCACCACTTCCACAAACATGGCAAAAAGGAAGTCGCGGTGGTAAACCACAAACACATCATACGATTGAAACAACACCAGAGCGGCCGTCCATAGAACCATGAAAAGGGTCAAGCTGGCCGAAAAATCAGCTATTGCCAAAACAACGCAAAACGGCGCCAACAGCACAAAACGGGTGAACAGGCTGCTCTGCCAGACAGTGGCTATCTGTGCTGGGCTGCGGCTGAACTCGCGCAGCAAATACTCCTTATTTCCCCAGTTGATGATATGCGCCCCCAACTGCACAAAAATCATCACCTGCACAAACTCACCCCACAGCTCCACCGAGGCCCGTTTCACCACCAGGTAGGAGACAATAATACTAAAGATGGGCAGTGTCAGGCTGTGCAGCGAGTTTTTGGCGACGGTTAATAGACGCCGTCGGTATTTGAGAGATAAAAATGCTTTTGTTTTGCCTAACAGAGCAGAGGGGGGTGTCATGGTAACGCCTCATATGACCGATAAATACCCCAACAGGCTAATCCCCATAAAAGCAGACCGCCATATAGTTTAGGATATGCTAACAAGGCCCACCAGCCAGCCGATACTTTGGGTGAATTGTAGGGCAAGTCTGTGGCAATAAGGGCGACCCCTGCTCCCAAAACCAAAAGAGCGAGTAAGCGGGTATGTTGTGGAACCGGTAAATACCAGGCCCAACTCGCCAAAATGACAATTGGTAAGAGCAACAGTGGATAATGATAATCCAGCGCCAATGGATTTAGGATAACGCTCAAGATGATAAAGACGGCAACCAACAAATCAGATGATTTTACTGAAGCGCGAGGGGTATCTTTTGTAGTGAGTTTATAAGCCAGATATAGGGGGATGCCTAGCAAAACGGCAAATGTCATCCATGCCCCGCCTATGCCTATGACAGGTGCTTGAAAAATGGGGGCAAGATTCCATTGGGGATCATAAATGAACAGGTGGCGAAAAAAACTGAAAATTGTCTGATAGGCAGTTACAGAAGGTCCCAGGCGGGGATCTGGATTTAGCAACAGGTACAGACAGCGTTCCCAGGCATTCCAACCCAACAAAGGCAGAGAAAGGAGAAAGAGTGTAAGGAAAACGGCCGTGCCCCAAAGTAAAATTTTCCACCGCCGCTGAACCAAAAATAATCCCCACAATGGCATTAGAGCCAGTTTAAGTATGAGCAACAGACCCAACACCCCGCCGGCGATGCCATCCCGTTCACGGCGATATCCCCACCATACAATTGAGACCAGAGCCAATAAAAAGATATAGACCTGGCCCAGCCATAAATTTGCACGAACAGGTTGAAACGTTAGAACCAGCACACCTATGACAGGCAGCCAAACATAACGCAATTTCAGTTCGTGCAGCCAAAGCCAAATGGTTCCCAATAAACACAACACACTAAATCCCGTCCACAATGTGCGGGCTTGAATGTAACCTAAATTGACCAGCGGCAATAAGAACAAATTCAGAAAAGGGGGGTTGACATTGATGTCTTTAATGTGGGGGGGTACAAAGCGAGTTATCTGGTTATTGAACCAATCATAATCATAAAATGAAGCACTATCTTCTCCCTCAGCAACCAGCTGCGCGGCTGTATATAAGACAACAAACCCATGTGAGGGGCGGACGGCCGCTTCTTTGAGAAAGGGGATAGAGCGAATTACCAAAACAGCTACCAACAACCATAATCCAATGGTCACACCTTGTTTGAACCGAGGGGACGTTGAGGGCAAAAACATAATTACCTTCATGATGGGCCATCGGCTTGCCACCGGCGGCTCATAACCGGCCACACCAGCAAAGTCATGCCAACCAGCAATGTCACGGCCGTGACTGCTGCGCCGGCATAAAAATCCAGGGGGCGGAAGGTAAACACGACCTCATGCACTCCGTCCGGTACATACACCGCTCGCACCACCGAGTTGGCGCGGTATACAGCCGTCTTTTCACCATCAACCGTCGCCTGCCAGCCGGGATAATAAGCATCCGCCAGCACCAGGTAACCGGGCCCATGCATATCCACACGGAGACTTACCCGGTTGGGGCTATAACTGGTGATCACGGCCGTGCCTGTGCCGTTTGGGGTATAAGCTTCCACCGGCGCCGCCAGTTCCAGCACCACCACTTCGTCCAGCCGATCCTGGTTTTCCACGACTCGCGCCAGAGCTTGCGCCGCATCCGGGGCCACCAATGCCTGGGGCACCACGTAGGCGCGCGGGAAATAGCCGTCGTTCAAATAGATGCGCGTCTCACCATCCTGATGCAGTAAACGCGGCTGTGTTGCGGTCGCCTTCTGGGCTGACCCAGGCGGAGGGTCTCCTTGATCCCAGTTGCTGGTGGTCACCAGGTATTTCAAGTTCAGCGCATCCAGCAGCGGCGACTCCAGGCCAGCGTCCGGCAGCAGCAGGCGCAGAGAATGGACCACTTTGCCGCCCTCGGCGGCGCTCAGGTAATCCACCCAGGTTTGCAGGATAGACGGTTCATAACCGCTGATGCTCGGCAGGCGGTGTTGCAGGTTGGTATTCGGCCAATAGGTTACCCCTTTAAGCCAGGTGGTCATACGGTATGGTTCAGGATCGTTGTGGAGGAAACGGGCCGTTTCCGTTTCCGGGTAAAGATCGGCCACGTCGCCGATGGTGTTGTAGTCATACCCCAGCCAAAATAAATCAACAATGACCAGAAGCACCGCGAAAAAGGCGAACAGGCCAGGCGTTACTCTTGGGCGCGCTCCTAACAAGACCAGCGCTGCCAACAAGGCGGCCCCAAACCACAGCAGTTCGCTACGCAGATCAACCCATTTTGGCCGGTACCACCAGAGATAAAAGAGGAGGATGCCCCCCATCACGGCCGTTACGGCTATCACCACGCGCCACAGCCGCCGCCAGTTCACGGCCGTGTCCATCAATTTATCTAAAGCCAGGGCGCTGAGCACGGCGGCGCAAAACACCACGATCATCACCGCCCGGCTCGGCCACAGCCCGTTAAAGACCGGCAGCGCCCATAGCGGGGCATACGCCGGCGTACCCAAGGCCCACAATAATCCCAATCCGCCCCATAACGTGTAAAACCAGGTGACTTCGTCACGCCGCAAAAAGGGAGCCAGCGCTGCCAGAAACAGGGGTAGAATGCCCAGGTAAAAGGCAGTCTCGTTGTAGTTCGTTGGTCCCCACCAGGTCCCGCCTTCTACCAGCGTCCCAAAAAAGTCCGGCACCAGGGCCACTACGGCCCGGTTCTTCAGCCCCAGGCTCAACGATTCTGCTAACGTAAATGGCTGCCGGTGTCCCTGGCTGATGTAGACAAAGGCGGGCAGTACTTGAATGAGACTCACTCCTACACCTACCACCAGGATAAGCAGCGCCACGCCGATCAGCTTCTTACGCTTTGGCCTTGGCGCCAACTGCTGGCCACCCCGCTGCGCTAAGGCAATTCCACCCAGGCGCCACAGGCTGTACGCGGCCGCAGTCATGCTGGTGTACAAGGCCCAGTTCCAATGTCCTCCTAACCAGGGCAGGGCAAAAGCAAACCCGGCGAGGATAGCGTCTCGAACAATAGGATCACCAATCTCTAGTTTCTGCGCTGCCCGTTCTACAAAGTAAAGATAAAGTGGTAACCACACCACCGCCGCCTGAACCACCTGCCATTCCA
The DNA here is from genome assembly GCA_023382655.1 of Anaerolineae bacterium. Classification (GTDB taxonomy): domain Bacteria; phylum Chloroflexota; class Anaerolineae; order Promineifilales; family Promineifilaceae; genus CAADGU01. Next base: position 8,993 of record JAHDWK010000005.1, read on the forward strand.
ACCAGACAACCATCACCCCGTTGAAGAGAAACACAATCGCCCCCAACAGGGCGGCCGCGCGTTGCAGACGAAGCTGGCGCAAATAGGCAAACATGAAAATGCCGCCGAAGGCCATTTGCAACAAAATGGTCAGGTCCACGGCCGTGACCGGTGGCAGTAACACATACAGAACGGACAGCGGATACCACAACCCGGCCTGTGTGTTGTAAGTCAGCGGATAACCGCCTAAAACGTAGGGGTTCCACAGGGGTAACTGCCCCTGCTTCATTTGCGCCGCCACAAATGCTTTTACGGGGTAGAGGTAATCTATAACGTCGGTAACAAGCGGGTTATGCACGGTGACGGCCGTACCTGGCTGCTGCCAGGGCGACCAGAGCTGCGTCACTACGTCCAGCGGCAAGAGCACCTTGCCCGGTAAAAATGCCCGACCCAGGAAGAGAAAAACCAAAATAACCAGCCCGCTGGCAGCCAGCCAATCATGCTTGCGCCATGACTCGCCATTTGCATCTTGCTCATTCACGAGCGGAAACATAACCCAAACAGAGCCTCTTGCCAACCGTCGCTTACCAGGGTGATGCCTTCTTGAGTAGCTGCCTGAAAACTCATTTGAATATTATCGAAGCCTTCGTTTGACCAGGAGATTTTGCCCTGTGCCTGGCAGTCAGGGTGTTAACGAATCAAACGTGGCCCCATTCAAACCGATCAACAGGTACCCTGCTGTGGCATGGTCTTCCCTGGCTGGTGTGGCCGGTGTTCCACACCGCGCCACATTTGCTTGCCAGTTACCAGTCTGTTTGCCAGTGGTTGGGGTCTTGCTTTTCGTCCGTCATCATTTCCTGGCGTACCATGCACCCGTGAAGGTTTGCGGAAGTGAGGCAGGTAGGCCAGCACATGAGTGGGGGGGATTTTGAGGCACGGCCGTGTCGCCTGACGGCCGTGCTTGTTTGTGTGGTGGTGTGGGTTACCGCCGTCACCCCCTCACCCCATCATGGCAAAGGTACGGCCGTATTATTTCAGCCTGGCAATGGCGGAAATCAATCGCGCCCAGATTGGTTCAATTGGGGCTGTTTCCGGAACTTCTTTGCCAGATGGTACGGATGTTTTAAGAAGGCAAACTCGCGCTTCAGGCGGCGTTTGAAACCATAAAATTCTTGCTGTACTCGTTTACTTTGGGGGCCAATCAGGCAAATCAGGGAAACGTCGTTGGGGATAAAACAGTGAGGAGAAAAGCCGGCCAAGTCAGCTTTTGTCCAGAAAGAGCGATGTTGTTCATAGGGATTATTGAAAGCATCGGCCTGGGGAAAGACCAGCCCGGTGTACTCACCATGACGTGTTGAGATTATTCCCTGTCAGCGTAGCTGATAAATTTGCACCATGCCCCCATCATAAGCCGGTAGCTCCCCAACCAGTTGTGCCTGGTGGTCGGCCATAAAGCGCCAGAATTGCTCTTCTTGCTGCCCGGCGGCTAACCATGCCAAGACGGTGGGGTTGATGAGCACCACATCGGGGTCAACGGCCGTCATCGCTGATGATAGGGTCTGATTATCTTCCGGGTTCGCCAATACCACCGACAAGACAAAGGAACGGTAGGTACGCCTGGGGTAAGCCAGCCAATACGTTTGTGGCCCCAGGATACGGCCGTCAGGCGTCATCTCCGCCAGTCTGGCAAAAAATGGGGCGGGTGGGGTATGGGATACGGCCGTTACATGCAGTTGCCGCCAGGCCATGATCCCTTCCAGCACCAACAGCGCCACCAAACCGGCCACAGCCCACCCTTTCCACCGCGCCGATTGGGCCACCTGCGCCCACCACCAGGCCATCATCACCGCCCACAACGGCAGCACCAGCAGCAGATAAGCAAACTGCTTTTTCTCCACCAGGAGGGCAAATAACACGGGCAGCAGCAGACAGGGAACCAGCAACCAAAAAGCCTGCCGATCATGCTGCCGCACCACACGCCTGCCCAGCCAGATTAGCGACAGGGGCAAACCCACAATCACCAGCCAAAACCCCAACCGCGCCGATGTACCTGGTTGGCGCAGACCCAAAAAATAGCGCTGCCCCTCCGTTTTTATGCTGTTGACATAAAACAACGGATTCGATAGATCAAACCGCGTCTGGTGAAACCCAAACTGCGCCCGGAATGCCGTCCAATGTGTGGCTGCCAGAATCAACCAGACGGCCATCCCCACCAAACAACCCAGAAACAGCAGGCCCATCTGCCGCCAGGATACGGCCGTGCCCCAGCCCACACGCTCCACCAGCCACCACACCACCACCACCGCTAACCAGAACAACCCGTACAAGTGGGCCAATCCTGCCAGGCCGATCAGTAAACCACACGGCAGATAAAACCCGGTGCGGTTCGTGCGTCGTGCTGCCAACCAGGTTAACATAATGCCGAGGCTTAAAGGGGCAGCCAGAATATCATAACGGCCGATCCGCACCAAATCCACCAAAGCAATCCCACTGCCAAAAAATTCAGCGCCACCGGGCGACCATTGCCAGGCTAACAAGAGCAGCATTGCCAAAATTCCTGCCAGCCAGCCCCCCAGCCTCCGCCCCAGCGCAAAAGCCAGCGCCAGCGTGAGCAACCCGCACATCACCGGCAGCAAGCGCATTTGCCACACCCCCACACCCCACAACCGGCTGCCCAAACCCTGCAACCAGGGCATCAAGGGCATGATTTCCAGGTAAATAGCTTCACGGCCGTGCCACCCCGCATACATATCCACCCCATACACCCCGTGCTGAAACAATTTGTAGCCGGCGGCCAGGATAGACACCTCGTCATTGTGCAGGGTCGGGAAGCGGGCCAGACCCGCCAATGACACCCACCAAAACAAGAGCAGCAGACCACCCGGAACCAGCAAACGCCCATAAATCCATTTCATCATCAGCAAATAGGCATTATCGGGATTAGACAATTGTCCTCTGAAACGTGAGGTCTCTCTGGTCACGCATCACGCATCACGTGTCACGCATCACGCAACCTTGCCACCTTGCCATAGCTTTGTAAACAGTCACCACCTCGCTGCCCATATCCCGGCGAGCCACAACAGTAATTTCAAATCCGGCGGCCGTCAGGTTTTGCAAGCAGGTTGTCTCTCCTGCGGCTGTTGATAGCACCAACAAGGCGTGGCCGTTTGGAGCTAGATGTGTGTCCAACTCAGCGGCAAAACGTTCCAGCACATCTTCGCTGCGCCAGGCCTGGTCAAAACCGGGCTGCGGCTGACCACGAAAATAAGGGGGATTAAATAACACGACATCAAACTGCTGCCCGGCAACGGCCGTGAACAAATCACTCTGCCGCACATTCACGCACCCATCCAGGTTATTGAGCAGCACATTAATGGTCGCACAGCGCACGGCCGCCGGGTTGATATCAACGGCGATAACCTGGGCCGCCCACTGCGCGGCAAATACCGCCCCCACACCTGACCCCGTGCCCATATCCAACACCCGTGAACCAGGCGGAATGAGATGTTCATTGAACGCTGACACCATGAACTCGCTGGTGAGAAAGAGCGTGGGGTTAAACACTTCCGGCAAAATAAGAAACGGCCGTCCGGCCACCGTCTCCAGCACCAGGCGATTATGACGATGCCGCTGCGTGAGGTAAAAACGTAACTTGAGCCACTGCCGCCAAAAGAACTTCTTAAATTTCATCGTTTTGTGTCTGCCCGACTATCAGCAAAAAAGTGGCTGGTTCACGACGGCGGCGCAGCCGGGCTAACCAGGGTCGCAATGCCCAACGCCAGCCATAGGCCGGCCGTATCATGTGCCATTGCATGCCCACACTTTCCGCCAATTGGACCAGCCGCTCAAAAGTCAGGTAATTTTCATGGGGCAGCGCATTGCCCCCAAAACCATACGCTTCTTGAAACTGTTGTTGGCGTTCCTGCACCATTTGCCGGCCGCTGCCGCCGTCTCGGTAAACAGGCGAATCCATGATGATGACCCGGCCGTCTGCCCGCAGCACACGCAGCCCCTCTTGCAGACTCACTTCATAACGGGCGGCATAATGAAACGCGCCGTTAAAGATGAGCAAGTCGGCCTGCGCCGGGGCAAAAGGCAGGTGATCAAATTCGGCTTGCACGGCCGTAAACGCCACCTCATAAAACAACCGCGCGCCCAGGCCATCGGTGGTGTTGGTGAGCAAATCAACCGCCGCTACCTGGTGCCCGGCCTGCGCCAGCCGGTAAGCCAGCCAGCCATTGCCTGCGCCAATGTCCAAAATCCGCAACGGCCGTGCCCTGGCTTTCACCATCGGTTCCACCACCTGCGCCTGCAATGCCTGGTAGCTGCGCGCCCGGATGTGCCAGATTTCCCGGTGGTCGCCGGTGGTGACAACGGGCAGGGCGCGATAATAGTCGGCCGTAGGGCCACCCCATCCTTCCGCCTGGCGCACCGTTTCATATTCCTGCATAAATTGCGCAAAATGGGCAGCCCGTTCCGGCAATAAAAAGCGCCAGATGCCCGCCTCACAGGTGAAAGTGAGACCATCGGCGGCACAATGGTAAGCAGCAGGAGAAACGGCCGTGAGCGCTCCCCGGCAGCGTGGACAGGCAAACTCAAAATCCTTCATCGCGGCGGAATAAACAGAGGGTTGATGCCAATGAGTGGGGGACATGGACCAAACTGTACCACAAAATCAGCGGCTATAGTACCATTGCTACATGCATCGTCCGGCATATGGTATTCCTCTGGCTTTGTTTTTCATTTCCCTGATAGTGCGGTTGGGGACCGTGTATCTGACCCAGTTTGACGGGCTTTATGGCCAAGACTCCTTTGCCTATTATCACTATGCCCTGGCGCTGCGGACGGCGCTGCTGGCAGGTGACCCGCCTCCGCCTTTTTTCTGGCCCATTGGCTTCCCGCTGCTCATTGGGCTGATGAGCCTGCTGACGGGCACGCAGCCTGTGGCCGGGCAGCTAGTCAGTGTGCTGGCCGGGGCGGCTATGGCGCCGCTGGTGTATGGACTGGTTCTGGTCTACCGGCCCGGTGGCTGGCGCGGTGGGTTGATGGCGGGGCTGCTCACGGCCGTTGCCGCCCAACTGCTGCTTTCCAGCCTCTCCGTTATGGCGGATACAGCCGCTTTGTTTTGGGCCACATTGTCTGCCTGGCTCATGCTTCGTTACGTTCGCTCATTACAGGCAAAGTGGCTGGTAGTGGCAGCCGTTACCCTGGCTCTTGCTGTTCTCACCCGCTGGGTCTATGGCTTGCTGGTTATCCCCTGGGGAGTGAGCGCATGGCTGGCCTGCCGCACCGCCCATTACTCGCTGCGCCAGATGGTCAGAGATGCCGCTCCGGCCATTGTTGCTGGTGGAATTATCCTGAGCTTACACTTCGCCGCCGATATATCCAGGGCGGAACTTTCTTACGTGGGAGACTTGCAAGTGTATAGCTGGCATCCTGGCAATGCCTTGCGCAAGGAGCAAACAAATGCGGACGGCCGTTTCTATTACGAATATGCCACCGGTTACTTTTATGCCCGCCCATTTTTCCACCCGGCTTATATCTTCCCGCTGTTTGTCCCTTTTTGGCTGTTGGGATTGTGGGCTATACGGCGGCAGTCACCGGCCCTGATCGTGTTATTGGTGGGCTGGTTGTTAACCATCTACCTGTTTCTGGCCGGCGTTCCCTGGCAAAATTGGCGATTTCCCCTTTCCTTTTACCCGCCCCTGCTGGTACTGGTGGGCGTGGGGTTTGATTGGCTTTGGGAGCGGTTGTCCACTCGCTGGCGTTCCTTGTTGCTGGTTTACTGCGCCCTGGCGCTGGTGGGCAGCATGGCCTGGACGGTACGCGATGTGGGGCGCTTTGCAGCCTGGGCCAATGAACGGAAGGAAACGGCCGTGACCATTGCCGCCACCCTGCCCCCCGATGCTACCCTCATTGCCTTTGACCTCACGGGCACGTTGCAGCATTATACGGCCGTAGATACCCACGAAATTTTCAACCTGACCGAAGATGAGGTGGCGGAGATTGTGGAAACGGGAACGGCCGTATACCTGCTGCTCAATCCTGACAATATCCACAGCCAGTGGGCAGGCAAAAGCCCGGAACGCAACTACACCTGGCTGCAAACACGGGCGCAACTGAGACCTATGGCAACCTATGGTTCGTTGGTTCTGTATCAGGTGGAGAAATCAGGAGATTGATGGATTCAATAGCAAAACTTAACCACCGCGTATCCGCAGCGCCCTGATCAGAAGGGCGGAAATTGCCCGCCGCCAGGGAAAGGGTAATGGTATGATACCCGGCAGGCAGATGAAGAGGTATAACGGCCGTTTCACCACTCGTAATGGGCACGGTCATTACCGGCTGATCATCCACCGTTACCAACAATTGCCGCTGCTCATCCGTCAACGCCAGGGTTGGGTTGAAAATAAGCGCCGGCGTAATTTCCAACACCACCTCCTGAGCCTGGGGCACAGTCAGCAACAGGCTTGCCGGAGATTTTGCCCAACGCAGCTCAGGCTCCCGCTCATACCAGTTTTGGCCTAAGACCATGGTTGCCGTCACCAGCGGCAGCGTCTGAAGCTCTGGCACTTCATAAACTGTAATCCACTCATCGGCGTATAACGGCCGCTGCTCCGGGAAAAATTGATTGATGAAGCTTTGCGCCTGTTCCTGCCCCCAGTCATCTTGCCTATCGTCGGTTGATTTGTGCCAGATGACGTAACGGTAGTTATGGGCAGCCAGGTCGTAGAGGGGATTGGCGTAACAAGGGGAAAGACGGCCGTTCACTAAAACATCTGGCGGGGGTTCCATCTCCGGCATCAGGCAAGGGAACACCGGGTGTACCAGATACGCCCGTGAAAGATAGCCATTGGCGATGCCCTTTCGGTGTACCATCTGGGCCATCTGGTAGCGAGAGCTATAGGGAACGTACCACTCCTCAGCGCTCCGCTTAATCGGCAGGTCAAACACGCCATACATTTCATCATCTGCTGCCATCTGTTGGTAAAACGGCGAAAGGGGTGGCTGCGTACCCTGAGGCCAGACGGCCGGCCACACCGGCAACAACACCCCCATTATGGCCCCAACCACCAGGGCATGCCGCCAGCGGGAGAAGCGTTCTCCCAACCACTCCAGACCATAGGCAGCAGCCACCGCCAGAGCTACATGCCCTAAAAATATGATACGGCCGGGCGTGCGCAAAAAATCCAGACCAGGCAAGGCGGTGAAGAAGGCATAAGGCAGGATGATAGGCAGATGATATTCCGTAAAGTGCCGCTGCCCCAACAGTTGTAACGAGGGGCCTAAGGCCAGCAATGCGCTGCCCGCCAACATTATGAGCCAGGGCCAGACCCTGCGCGTCTGGTAGCGCAAGGCTACCAGAGCCAGCAGCAACGCCATCCAGGACATGTACACCCAGGTTTCAATATTGCTCACGTAGCCGTATCGGTTGATAAAGCGATACGTGAGACCGGCGAATAAGCGGCTAAACGGGGGTGGCCAGAAAAATTCGGCCACATCCGGCTGGAAATCGAGCGAGCCGATATTCAGGTCTACACGGAGGCGCGGGTCGCGCGAAACCCCGGCAATGACGAACAACATCGGGCCAACAATGACCAGGCTCAACCCGCCGATGAGCAGCAGACGCCGTATGATTTCTGGCCGGGTTTCTTTTACGGCCGTCAACCAGATCACCCCGGCCATAACAGCCAGCCCCATCCCGGCCAGGACGAATTGCAGACCGTTATGCAAGAGCGTGAGCAGCAGGATGACGGGCACGGCCGTAACCCACCACCGGCTCCGCTTCACATCCAGCGCCATAATCAAGCTGAGCAAAGCCAGGGGCAGTAGGCCAATAAACACCTTTTCCAGGTGGCCATACAGACTGGCCAGATTCAGAGAGGAAACAGCCAATACCGTACCGGCAAACAAGGCAACGGCCGGGGAAAAACGCAGGCCGCGCCCCAACAGGTACATGCTGTAACCCGTCAGTATCAGGCTGATCAGCAACGCTCCGTTATAGGCTGCGGCCGGCCCCCACAGCCAAAACGGCAAAGCAAACAGAGATGGCACCAGGCCAACGCCGTCCACCAGCGTAGAAATGCCTGCCGGGTAGTAGAGCATGGGCGCCTGAAACAATGGCTGCTGCCCTAGCAATGCCTCCTTGTAGTGCCACAAAATCCACATGCTGTGGCGCACATCGTCGCTCTGGCCCAACGTTTTGCTGGCGAAGTCACGAGCCAACGGCCAGGAAAGAGCCAATGACAGCCCGGTATAAAACAGCAAGGGCAAAAAACCATCTTGCCAGATACGTTTCAGGGTCTGGCCCCTGGTAAAACCCAAATTAGCCATTAAGAAACCCTCTGCGGTAGGATTATACCATGCACATTGCCCTGATTCTCCCTGGATTTAGCCGTGACGCCAATCACTGGGCCATACCGGCGCTGCAAAATCTGGCCTGCCAACTGGCGCAAGAGCATGAGGTAACGGTGTTCAGCCTGCGTTATCCAGAGGCAGGGGTCTACCGATTTGGTGGGCTGACGCACATGGCTCTGGGCGGTGGGCAGCGCGCTGGAGTGTATTCGGTTTACCTGTGGCAAAAGGCAGTACGGGCAATGATGCGGGTGCATCAGCAACGGCCGTTCCACATCTTGCACGCTTTTTGGGCCGACGAACCGGGGTTGACGGCTGTGCTTGCCGCCCAACGCCTCAAGCGGCCGGTCGTCGCCAGTATTGGCGGCGGCGAACTGGTTTACTTCCGCGACCTGAACTATGGCACCCAGGCCACCCGGCTACGACGCCACATCATTCGCCTTACGCTGCAAAGGGCCACGGCCGTGACCGCCGGTTCACTTTACCAGTTGGTGCAATGCCGCGCCCATGCCATCGCCGCGGGGCGTTTGCATCTGGCCCCGTTGGGAGTTGACATAAACACGTTTTGCCCACAGCCGCTACCGGATTGGCAACAGCCTACGCTCATCCAAGCCGCGTCCCTTGTTCCCGTAAAGGATCAGGTTTTGCTGCTAGAGGTACTGCGTCGGGTGCAAACGGCCGTGCCCCGTAGCCGCCTCATCCTCGCCGGTGATGGGTTTCTTAAAAATGAATTGCAGCAGCTTGCCGGGCAGTATGGTCTGGCCGAGGCCATCACCTGGCCGGGCAAAGTAGCTCACCCGGCCATGCCCACTCTCTATCCACAGGCGCACCTGTATGTGCAAACATCCCGGCATGAATCACAGGGGGTAGCCGTGCTGGAAGCGTTGGCGTGTGGCCTGCCGGTGGTGGGCACGGCCGTGGGCCTGCTGCCCGAAGTGGCCGCCCGTCCCCCGGCCCATGACGCCGATGCCCTGGCGGCGCAAATCATAGACATCCTGGCAGACAAAAAGGGGTATGAACTGTTACGAGAGACGGCGCGGGCCACGGCCGTGACCCGTTACAGCCTGCCCCACACAACCCACACCTTTGCCCAACTCTACCAGGATTTATTCATGTCTGGCTAAACTCCGCAGGGCCTGTTCATAGACAACGGCCGTCTTCTCCGCTGTTTGCGCCCACGTAAACTGCTTCACTCGCTCCCACCCCTTTTCCTGCAACCTGTCTCGCTGGTTGGCGTCCGTTAACAAGGTATGCAACCCTGAGGCCATCTCGGCCACGTCATGAGGATCCACCAGCCAGGCCGCCTCACCACACACCTCCTCCATGGCCGTCTGGCGGCTGGTGAGCACCGGCGTACCGCAGGCCATCGCCTCCAGCGGCGGCAGGCCAAAGCCCTCATACACCGACGGAAAGGCAAAAACCGTGGCCAGGGAATAGAGGCCGGGCAAGTCAACCTGCGACACATACCCCAAATAATGAACAAACCCAGACAGCCCCATCTGCGCCGCCGCTTGCTGCCAATTTTCCAGCAAACGGCCGTTTGGCCCCGCCAGGCACAGGTGTACCGGCGCGCCCATCTGGTGCAAACGGGCCACCGCCTCAATGAGCCGCCGGATATTTTTGCGCGGCTCAATAGCGCCCACATAAAGGATAAATTCGGGGGGCAGATTGTACTTTTTTTGCAGCCGTTCCCGCTCTTCTACGGCGGTTACAGGCTGGAAGGCATCGGCCACCGCCAGGTGAATGGCATGGACTTTTTGCGGCGGCAGGTGCAACACGCGCACGAGATCGGCGCGGGCAGATTCAGAATCGGTGATCACGGCCGTTGCCTGCCGCGCCACCCGCGGCAGCAGCAGCCGCAAAGCCAGCAGCCGTGACCAGGGATGATGGCGGCTATACAGAAACAGCGAGGCGTCGTGAATGGTGGCCACGTAGGGCCTCACATGCCAGATGGGCGCGGAATTGTTGGGAAAATGGCATAGGTCAGGCTGCATCTGGCGGATAGCGCCCGGCAGTTTCAACTGCAACCACAACCAGCGGCTGCGGGGGAAATAGCCATTTGCCAACCTGGCGCCGGGCACGGTGAAACCCGCCAGTGGCCGATTGCAGAACAGGGTAAATTCCCACTCTGGTCTTGCCTGCGCCAGGTGTGTGACAAGCTGTTCGGTATAATGCCCTACGCCCGACCTGTTGCCCAGTATCGGGGTACACTCAATTCCAATCCGCATAACTTTTTTTCTCAGCCGTCCACAGGCCGGCTAACAACCAGAATAATAAGCCGGTAGCATTAAAGAGTAAGAAGAAGTCCAGAAAACCGTGAACCAGAAAAGCCAGCAGCCCGGCGGAAACAGCCAACGACCACATGGTGGTATGTTGGCGTCCTATATGCCGTAATAGATCAATCACCAGGCAGAACAGCCAGATCAAAAAGGGTATGGCCCCTAATAGACCCAGCGAAACCAGCATCTCCAGGTACCAGTTGTTGGTGTGAATGGTGTCGTTCATGTGTGGGTTGCCCAACCGCGCGCCATAGAGCAGGCGGAAGTTATCAAAGCCAATACCCAGCCACGGCCGTTCCTGCCACATTTGCCATCCCAACGTCCATAACACGCGCCGGTTTGGAATGGGCGTACTGTAACTCCAACCGGGTCGTGTTGTTTCCGTGGGGGTCACGGCCGTGTTCGTTTTCGGCGGCGTCACGCTCACAGTTGTAGCAGCAACACGGCCGCTTTTGTTGCCAAACCAGGTAATATCCTCTTGTACCACATCCCAATACAGATCATAGGCGCCCGGTTGGGTGGGCGCGCGCACGGTGATGGACATTTGCACCTTCTGGCCGGGCATTACCGGGCGGGGAAAAGGCCAGCGGGCTTCCCCATGCTCGCGTTCCGTCTCCTGGTTTACCCAGCGCGCGCCCAACAATATCGGCGGTGTACTCTCGCTGTGCCAGATGAGTCTGCCCTCGTTTACGGCCGTGACCATTACCCTCACCGATTCATTGGCCGCCAACGTGAGGGTTGCCGGCGTTTCCAGTTCGGCCAAATACCATTGATCCTCATTTCCGCTTTGCAGCCGCAGCCGAAAGCCACTACTAGAGGCAAAATTGACCGTCGTCATCAGGCCGGTGAGCAGCGCCAACGCCAGCCACCAGGCGCTCATCTGCTGCCATTTAGCGGGCTGCCGCCATTTAGCAGGCTGCCGCCAGATAGCGGCCCGACACCACAACCAGCCCGCCAATAACAGACTCACCAATATGATCGTGGCAAAACTGGCCCGGCTAAAGGTCATCACACTGGCCTGTATATAGATAATCATGAGCACCGTCAGAAAAAGCAGCAGGGCCCGGCGGCGGGTTCGGGGCATATTCTCAGAACCGGCTACAGCCCAGGCCAGCGCCAGTAAAAAGGGCAACGTGGCCTCAATAAACATGGCTGCCTGATTGGTATAGTCAAAAGGGCCGGTAAGCCGGATGTATTGTCCGGCGACTGTCACTTTGGCCCGAAACAGTGAGAGCCAGGGCATTTCCTGGTACCCGTAACTTTCCCACATGCCGATGCCAACAGCGAGGAGGCCGCCTGCCAGCAGGCCCATTGCTACCAGGTAGCCATCGCGCCGCTGGCGGACGATTTGCAGCGTCAACAGCGCCAGCATGATGCCGCTCATCAAACGCAAGGCGGCTTTGAAGGCGTTGGCTTGGTACATGGGCGCAAACAGGGCTGCCAGGAGCAGCGCCAGGCCAAAGGGCAGCAGCCACAGCCAGTAATGGTCGGGCCAACGCAGACGGGTATGAGTATGCACCAGGGTCACGGCCGTGACCAGTAACGTTAATGCAAACACTAACTCTACATTGGTAATGCTTACCAGCCCAACCTGCCATAATGGTTGGTCCAGTTCAAATGGCAGGCTAAAAGCCAGCAGGGTCAGGCAAATGACCGGCAGACGTGACAATCGCTGGGATATATTCATGGAGTTTCAGCCGCCTCAGAGATGGGGGTCTCCAGGCGAGGAGTAGTGAAATATAGAGCGAATAGACAGGCGATGAACAAGAGACATTCGGCCAGGATGAGGGAAATGGCCGGGCCGGTGATGCCGTAGATGGGGATGAGCTGCCAGCAGAGCAGAGCATGAACGGCCAGTATACCGCCGTTGAACAAGGTCAGGTACGCCTGCTGGCGGCGGGCGATCAGATAATGGGTGAGGCTGTAATTGGCAAATGCGGGGATTAGGGCCAGCGCCAGCAGTTGCAGCACCGGGATGCCGGGGGTGTAGGTGCCGCCGTACAACAACGGCATGAGCCAGCCCGCTATCAACCAGAAAGCTACAGCCAGCAGCAGCCCACCCCCGGCCAACAACCCACTGACGAGCCAACCCAGGCGACGGGCATGGCGGCGGTCGTGCTGCCAGGCCAGGGCGATGGCCGGGAATACCGCCGCCAACAGGGAGGCGGGAATAATTTGCATCGGTTCCACCAGTCGGGCGGCGGCGCTGAATTGGGCGACGGCCGTTTCCCCCAGACGCGCTTGCAGCAGCAATACAGCCAGCCGGGTATAAGCAATAGAGAGAAAAATGGCAATGCCCAGGGGAAAAGCGTGGCGCAGCAAACGGCCGTAGCTGTAATCACCTGGCGCAAAATCGGTGACAGGCCGGGAGAGGTGTTGCAGCCAGCCCGCCTGCCGCAGCCGGTACAGGCCGATGCCGGTCATGATCAAGATGGCTGCCAGACCGGCCAATGCCAGACCAGTCACGCCGCCGCCCCACCACAAAATCAGGATGCCGCTGACGGCCGTCAGCACCCGCGCTGCCCCCAACAGCCACGCTTCCTGGGCCAACGCCTGCTGCCCACGAAAAATGTAAGCCACAAATTCCAGATAGGTGTTGCTCAACTGCATCAACCCCAGCAACATCAGGCTCAAGCGCGCCGGGGCTGGCTGGCTGGTCGTTGTCAGCAGCAGCCCGGCCAATACCACCAGGCTCAGGCCCAGTTTCAGGTGAAAGGCCATACGGGCATAAGGCTGGGCAGCACGGCCGTGGACGGCCACTTCGCGCGCGGTGAGAACCTGCAACCCCATATCCGCCACCTGCGCCCACACCAGCCCCAACGCCAGCCCATAGCTGTATAAACCAAACCCCGCCTCTCCCAACCGCCGCGCCGCCAGGATGACCAGCGCCAGCATCGCCAACCGCCCCACCAGTTCGGAAGATAGTTTAGTCAGGGTATTTTGCACCAGACGGCGGCGGAGGCTAGAAGTGAGCAAGGCGTTTCCTTTGAGATTGGAGATTGGAGATTAGGGGATTAGTGTGACGTCAGACCCTTAATCTCACAATCTCTTAATCTCCTGCTCCTCTAGACCGCCGGGCCAGGGTACAGACCAGAGGGCGGCAGCCATTCCGAACAGGACAGCCCCCTGCAGGGTAAACGGCGTTGGCTCAGGTTGGACCAGGCCAACGAGAATGATAGCTACCCATACGGCGGTCTGCGGCGCATAGTGGCGCAGCAGGTCGCGGCGCATAAGGGGCGCGGCCAGTAACCAGAGCCAACCCACAAAACCGAATATGCCTAATTCGGCTCCAACCAATAGGGGGGTGACATGAACCAGTCCAGCCCACGGATGCAGTTGCGCGGCGGCCTGGCCATACTGCCCCAAACCCACGCCGCTCCAGGGATTACTTACCATTAACTGCCAGGCCAGCGGCGCGTCCCGCAGCCGCTCCGATAAGGACAAAATTTCCAGGGCATCGTTGGGGCGGGAAAGGCGGCCCATCACCAGCGGCCCATATGCCAAGGCGAACAGCACTGGCCCGGCCACCAGGAGGCCGATCAGCAGGTAATGGGTGCGGGCGCGGTGGAGGTGGGGCAACGGCCGTGCCCGCTTTCCGCGCCGCGATACCCAGTCTGCCGCAATAAAAACGGCCATGCCCGCCAGCCAGGCCAGCCAGGCGGAACGGGACAGGCTGACCAGAATGCCCATCATGCCGCCGATGAGCGCGAGCCATACTACCGCTCGCAGCCAGCCGGTGACGGCATACCGGCAAGGCCAGAGCATCAACCAGAGCAAGACCAGCTTCCACCCCAACCGGTTGGGGTGGCTGTTCAGACCGTAGGCGCGCAGCCAGGGTGTTTCGCCATTCATGACCACGCTAATGCCCGGCGCAAAGGGGGCCAGAACCGGCTCACCCAGCCAGGCCAGCCCCAGTTCACGTTGCAGCCCAAACTGAGCCAGGGCCACAATCGTCTGCCCTATGATCACCAGGGCGATGACGCCGAGCAGACCTTGCCAGGCAGTTTGTTGCAGAAAGAGGTTGAGCAGACTGAGGTACACCAGCCAGAGGAGGAAGAGCATGAAAACGGCCGTGTGCCATTCCCACACAAACGCATTGATGACCGCCAATAGCGTCAGCGCCGCCAGCGGTCCCGTGACGCGCCATGTTCCCCACGACCAGCCCCCAGTTGGCCGCGCCAGCCACCATTGCCCGGCCAACCCCAATACCAGCAGCAGCGGCAGCAGCGCCAGTGGGCCAATCTGCCAACCACCGGCCAGGATAACGGCACCCCAGGTAAACGGCCCTTGCTGCCCACCCTGGGAATGGCTGAGCAGCGCAAGCAGCAAAAATAACAGCCACATGGCCCGCATACCCGTCAAGAACCAGGCGTGAAAAGTAGTGCGCCTACCCCGGCGTCTGCTGGTGGTCACGGCCGTTGTCGTTGATGTGACGTTTTTGTCTGAGTTATTTCTTGCGTTCAATCCTAACATCTCAACAATTGGGTGTGGGTGGATGCAACAGGGGGGATTATACCCAACAAGGGCATAAACTTGTATTTCATCTGGTGGCAAGTTATTCTGGCAAAAATCACCGGCAGCCCTTCGGCAAGCTCAGGGCAGGCTTTGCAACTTGCTACCTGCCACCAAAAAGCAAAATGTCAGTTTGTGGCCTTTTGCACTATAGATAACTTTCTGTCTCAGGTACGAAGTCGGGGCTTCAGACGGTTTCCCCACACCGGATGTCATTTGTTCCTGCCCTACACTGTGTTATAGTGCCGGGCATGGAGAGCAAACGCATTTTGCTGGTGGATGATGAGCCGGCGATCACCAGCGCCCTGACGGTTATTTTGCAGCGAGCGGGTTATGACACGGCCGTAGCCGCCACCGGTGCCGACGCGCTCACCCACTTTGCTGCCCCACCCGACCTGGTCATCCTGGACATTATGCTGCCGGATATGGATGGCTACCAGGTGTGCCGGGCCATTCGCCAACACCCCACCTACGTCCCTATTCTCATGCTCACGGCCAGGGACACCCTGCCAGACAAGGTGTTGGGGTTGGAATTGGGGGCTGACGCCTACCTGACCAAACCGTTTGCGCCGGGTGAACTGCTGGCGCAGGTGCGCGCCCTGTTCCGGCTGGTGGGACAGATGGAGGGGGGGACGGGGGAGGTGATATTACGCTGTGGGCCGCTCACTTTGTTCCCAGACCTGCGCCGGATGGAATTGCAGGGGACGGAGGTAGAACTAACGCCCAAAGAGTATGCCTTGCTGCACCTTTTTATGCAGCGCCCCGGCTACGTCTTTGGCCGGGAAACACTGCTGCGCGAAGTGTGGGGTTATGAATTTTTGGGTGATTCGCGCACGGTGGATGTGCATATCCAACGCCTGCGCGCCAAAATTGAAAAAGACAGTAGCCAGCCAGAACTCTTGCTGACGGTACGCGGTTTTGGCTATCGGCTGGTGGGGGCATCAACATGATTACTTTGCCGCCGCATCAGGTCACGGCCGTCATCCTGGGCACGATGCAGGATGGTGGGTTGCCACACGCGGGCTGCCGCTGTGCCCGCTGCGCCGCTGCTTTTACCGATCCGCGTCGTGCTGAATACACTGCCTGTCTGGGTTTGGTGGATACGCGCGGCACAGAAACGGCCACTTCGACTGCACTCAGTGCAAGCGTTTACCTTTTCGACGCCACGCCGGACATCAAATGCCAGTTGAACATGTTGGCCGGGGTATTGGGGGAACATCCGGTACGGCCCGAAGCCGCTTCGGGTTCGCCGTCTCGCCTGCGCCAACCGGACGGCATTTTCCTCACCCACGCCCACATGGGGCACATTGGGGGTCTGCCCCAGCTTGGCCCGGAAGCAATGGCGGTAAAGCAGTTGCCTATTTATGCTGCCCGTGAATTAGGCCAATTACTGCTGGAAAATCACCTCTGGTCGCCTCTGGTGAACAATTTGCGGATTGTGCCGCTGGTAGAGGGGCAGTCGGTGGATTTGGCAGCAGATGTGAGCGTCACGGCCGTACCTGTCCCCCACCGCGATGAATGGGGCGCAGGCACATTTGCCTTTCTCATTCAGGGGCCAAACCGCCGCCTGCTTTACTTGCCGGACATTGACGATTGGGCGCAGTGGCCGGAAGCAGAAATGGTTTTAAGCAGCGTGGATGTAGCCCTGGTGGACGCCAGCTTTTATAGTCCAGATGAATTGGGCGGTCGCGCCCCTGTCGCTCATCCGCTTATTCCCGATACCCTGGCTCGTTTTGCCCATTTACCCACCCAATTCGTGTTGACCCACCTGAACCATACCAACCCGGTGTTGGATAAGGGGAGTATGGCGCGCACGGGCGTACTTTCCACCGGCGCCCAGATTGCCTTCACCGGGCAACAATTCCTTTTATAAACGTAGCGGCGCAAACCAGTTTCCAGACCAGAGCGTAGAGCCGGAGGGCGACTAACGCCCTCTTAAAATCATGGGCAGGCCGCCTTTAGGACGCAGCGTGATGAGCGGCTCCATCTCTACCTGATGGCCGGGTTTGAGTTCGGCCCGGAAACGTCGGGCAATGGTTGCCAGCAGCAGCACCGCTTCCGTCATGGCAAAGCTGCTGCCAATACACTGGCGTGGCCCACCGCCAAAGGGAAGATAGGCGTAACGGGGTCGTTCGGCCACACGCTCCGGCGCGAACCGTTCCGGGTCAAACTTGAGCGGCTCTTCCCAAAAATCGGGGTGACGGTGGGTCAGGTACGGGCTGAGCGTGATCACGGCGTTGGCCGGTACATCATAACCGCCGACCACATCCGCTTCGTGGCCGAAACGCCCCAGGGCAAACGCGGGCGGATACAGGCGCATGGTTTCTTCGATGACCCTGGTGGTGTAGGGTAATTGCGGAATGTCGGCAACGGTGGGCACCCGACCACCACCACCATCGCCGTTACCCAGCACATCGGCCAGTTCTTGTTCCAGCCGCACACGCACCGCCGGATGCTGTGAGAGTAGATAAAAAACCCAACTGAGGGCCACGGCCGTTGTTTCGTGCCCCGCCAGCAAAATGGTCATCACCTCGTCGCGCAATTGCCGGTCATCCATCCCTTCGCCCGACTCCTCATCACGGGCAGCCATCAGCATACCAAGCAGGTCGTCTTTTTGCGCGCCAGATTGCCGCCGTTCGGTAATGATCTTTTGCACAATGTTGTCCAGCACGGCCGTGTTCTGCCGGATGACACGGGTGCTGTGCCACCAGGAAACGTACCGCAGCCGTTCATAGGCGAATGGTTTGCTGCTGAGGGCGCCAACTTCCGCGTTGACGGCCGTAAATGCCTCCCCTACCGTATCTGCTTTCCGGGTCAGATCAATGCTAAACAACGTTTTCCCGGCAATCTCCAGCGTCAGATGCATCATCTCTTCGGCCAGATTGAGCGCCTGCCCATCTTGCCACTTCTCTAACATCATACTCGTCGCTTCTGTCATTGTCGTGGCAAAAGTGGCGATGCGCTGGCGGTGAAAAGCGGGCTGCGCCAGCCGCCGCTGCCGCCGCCAGAAATCGCCGTCGCTGGTAAGCAGGCCGTTACCCACAACCGGCGTCAGCAGCAGCAGGCTGGGGTGGGGTAGTTTGGTATAGTTCTTGTTGTTATCCTGCAATATGTGTTTGTTGTGGTCGGGGTGGAAAAAGAAATAGCCATAAAAGTGCAGTACAGCGCGAAAGCGCACCGCATCGCCATATTGGGCAGCCAGTTCCTCCATTTTGGCTAACGGCCGTCCCTGAAACTGGCGAATGATGCCAAACGGCCAGGGCGGATTGGGGCCAGGAGGATGATTCAGCTTTTTCTTTTGTGTGTGGTTGACAAGAATGGTGGACATACGTTACTCCATTTTGTTGTAAACCTGACAGGTCTGCCAGACCTATCAGGCCACTATCTTTTTTAGGGCGAGTTGACAATTGAAATTGTGACGAATTTCACAATCAGTTTAGCAAAAATGACCAACCCCTGTCAACAACTGTGTGCATCATGCTACAATGCGCCCGATGTTAAGCACAGTTGTCCCCATTCGCACCCATTGGTGGCGTTTAATCCTTCTCCTCGTTGGCCTGGGGGGACTGTTGCTGGGGCCAGGTCACAGCGCCGCGCAGCAAACAGTGACGCTGGAAGCGTATTTGACCGCCATTGCCCAATACCGCAGCCAGGTACTTCGCGCTGGTGACAACGCCCAACAGTGCCGGGAGACGATGACGGCCGTAGCCAGCGCCTTAACCGCGATTACGGCCGTGCAATTTCCTGATGGTTCCGTGATGCCTGTAAACCACCAGGGAGCGACCCAGGCTTTGCAAGCCCAACCCTGCAACCTGGTTCGCGCCGACCAATATCTCAGCGGCTTGTGCCCCAATCAGTTATGCACCGTTTCCCGGCCTCTACCCCCGCTACGCCCGGCGACCAACAGTCAAAGTGACGGTTCATTAGCAGGTGCGGCGGGAGGGACCAGTGGCGATGCTGCTGCTGCCGGTACATCACCAGCCGATACACCGCCAGCCGATTTACCGCTGGAGACCGCGCCAGTTGCGGAAACCGACCCGCCTGCGGATCAAAATGGCACGGGTGAGGCTGGCGAGATACCGGCAACTATGGAGGCGCAGGTTGCCGCAACGGCTGCGGGAGAAACTGAGGCAACAGGAGATGGCCAGGCAGAGGCCGGTGAGGAACAAACAGAGGCGGTAAACGAGGGACAGTCAGACCAGGCCGAAGTTTTGCCGGGTGCAGAGGCTACCGGTGAAGGGGACGCAGCCCCACCGTCGTTAGTGACGCCTGGCGCTGAAAATGAACTGCCTACGCCTACGGCCGTGCCCAACCCACCCGTGTCTACCGCTATCCCCAACACGCCTGATTCTATAGTCCCTAATAATCGGTGGCTGTTGCTAGCTGTGATCGTGGTGGTGGCGTTAGGGCTGATTGGCACGGCCGTGGCGCTGCTGCTGGGACAAAACGAAGATGAGGAGCCGGTCGAAAAAGAGGCGTCAGCGGTGATTACGGCCGTGAGTGAAGGGCGCCAGTTGGTGGAAACAGGCGACTACCGCGAAGCTGCCCGCCGGCTTTTCCTGGCGATGCTGCTGGCATTGGACGAAAAAGGCTTTTTGCGCTTTGACCGCAACCGCACCAATCTAGAATTACTGCAACAAGAACCGCTGCACCAATCACTTATCCCTTCGTTGACACCCATCATCGCCACCTATGAACGTGTCTGGTACGGCCTGGAGCCGTTGCCTGTGGCTGAGTACGAACAATTAGCAAGCAAAATCAAGACAATTCGAGATTGGCAAATGGGAACGTGACCCATCACTGATGACCCGCAATCGGTTCACGGATTACGGTTCACGGATTACGGTTCACGGATTACGCTTTACGAGAATGCTGTTACAAAAACGCTTCCTCAGTGACATGGCCGGGATCATCCTCATTCTGGTGCTGCTGCCGGTGCTGGTTATCGGCGCGGTGGGCTGGCTGAATGCGCCGCAGCGGGCACGAGGGTCGGCATTGAATCTGGGCGACGAGGGAGTTTCGGTGTTTGCCGACTGGTTGCGGGCGCAAGGGTTTCAGGTGGAGATGCGGCAGGCAGGCGATGCGTTGCGCCCCTCCAACCAGGAGAGGCTCTTGTTTGTGATCGCGCCGCGCAGTGGTTTCCGATATGGGGAGTTGTATGACCTGGATGTGTGGGTGCGGAATGGCGGTACGCTCATCATTGTGCAGGAAGATGAACGGCCGCGTGAATTGCTGCGTTATTATGGCCTGGGATTGGGGCGGCTGTGGTGGCCGGTGGCGCAAAGCAGTCTGGCGCTGCCTGTTTTTAACTGGCCGCCGGTGGGCCAGGCAGCTGTGGATGCCCATCGCTACGTGCAGGTGGATTGTGGTCGCGCTGCCGTGCATATGGGGGACTGTGCACGGCCGTACCTGGTAGCCTTGGGGCGCGGGCAAGGGCAGATTGTGGTATTGTCTTCGGTGACGCCCTTCACCAACGAAGGGTTGCGCCGGCCGGGTAATGCGCAGTTGGTGGAGAATATCGCCCTGGCCACGGCCGTGCCCGGCGCTACCATTCTCTTTGATGAAGCCCACCGCCAGCTTTCGCCCTCCTGGCTGTTCACCACTCCCACCGGTTGGGCATTGTGGTTAAGTTTGTTGGGCATTGGCCTGTTTATTGCCTGGAACAATGCCGGTTCACCAGCGGGCCAGACAAAGACCAAAACCAGCCAGAGCGAGAAGGAAGCAGACACGGCCGTGGCCATCAACCAACTCGCTGCCGCCGAACGGCAGTTTCGCCGCCACGATGTGATTATGGCCCATTACTGGCGGCGCCTGCAGCAAACTCTGGCCCGGCGGCACGGCGTAGACCCCACCTTGCCTGATGCCCAGTTCGTGGCCGCGCTAAAGCCCCATCTGAATGAAACAGAATTGGGTACGGTGGCCTATCTGGCAACCTATCGAGAACGGGCCGACGTCTTGTCGGAAAACGAGTTGCGCCAGTGGGTGTCGGTTGCCGCCGAATTAACTGACCAACAGCCATTGACCAGAGAGATTTATGAATACCAAAAAGCTATTTGACACCTTACACCTGGAAGCCGCCAAAGTGGTGGTAGGGCAGACGGATGTGCTGGCCCAACTTTTTATGGCGCTGTTGGCCGGAGGGCACGTGTTGATGGAGGGTGTACCCGGTACGGCCAAAACGCTGATGGCCAAAACGCTGGCTCACCTGGTGCAGGCGCCGATGAACCGCATCCAATTTACGCCTGACCTGATGCCTTCGGACATCATCGGCACGAATGTGTTTAACGTGGCGACCAGCCAGTTTTATCTGCGCCAGGGGCCAATTTTTGCCGGGATTGTGCTGGTAGACGAGGTGAACCGCGCCCCGGCCAAAACACAGGCGGCGCTGCTGGAAGCCATGGAGGAGCGGCAGGTGACGATTGATGGCACGCAGTACAAGTTGCCCGACCCGTTCCTGGTGATTGCCACGCAAAACCCCGTGGAGTATGAGGGTACCTATCCGCTGCCGGAAGCTCAGCTTGACCGTTTCTTTTTTAAGATCAAAGTGCCTTACCCGACTCCGCCGGCCGAGGCGGAGATGTTGTACCGGTATCACCAGGGTTTTAACCCGCACCAACTGGCGGCAACGGGGGTACGGCCGTTGCTGACGCCCGAACAGCTCACGGCCGTGCGCCAACACATCCAGACCATCACCGTGGAAAAGAGCATCATCACCTACATCACCCAGATCAGCAACGCCACCCGTGACGCCCGTGAACTCTTTTTAGGTGGCAGCCCGCGTGCCTCGGTGGCCCTGTTGCAGGCCAGTAAAGTCCATGCGGCGCTGCACGGCCATGGCTTTGTCACTCCAGACGACGTAAAAGCAATAGCCCTGCCCGTCTACCGGCACCGCATCATCCTCAAACCAGAAACAATGCTAGAAGGACTGAACGCCGACGCCATCATCACCCGCATCCTCAATTCCCTGGAAGTCCCACGCTAAACAGGGAATGGCCCTCTAAAGGTTGGTAAACCTCGTCACATGTGATGGGCAAACAGGCAATTGCACCCGTTGGATTCTTCAGCTTTGCTGTGATTTACAGTGACGGAGCCGGTGTGGCAAACTTGCTATGTCTTAAGGAAGGTAAACAATGACTAGAGCATTTAACGTAATTATTGAGCGTGACGCTGAAGGTTACTATGTTGCTTCTGTTCCAGAACTCTCTGGATGCCATACCCAGGCAAAATCTTTGGACACTTTGATGAAGCGAATTCGGGAAGCAATCGAATTATGCCTTGAGGCACAAAATGAAGAAATCATTCCTGCGGGATTGTGACTTGAATCGTGATGAGTTCATTGACCTACTATCGTAAGATTGGTTGCTCTTGGCAATCTTCCTGCGTATAATGCCCACACAGTTGAGAACACAACAACGCTGAATGAGAGTAGTATGGTTGTGCGGCTGGGCAGAGAGTTAGCGGTTGGTGCGAGCTAATGAGCCAGCAATCAGAATCCACTCAGGAGTTGCCGCCGAGAGAAGGTGAGCCGGGTTCGCCCGTTAGCGCGATTCAGAGATCGGTAAGCGGTTATCGGTAAACGGTAATCAGTAGCCGGTGAAACCAGGTGGCACCACGGGCCTCCTCGTCCTGGATAAGACGAGGGGGCTTTTTTATTTCGTGAGCCGTTATCCGTAATTCGACTTCGGATCACGGATAACGATTGACGGATTACGGATCAAAAGGAGTGAACGATGTTAGACATTAACCTGATACGCGAGAAGCCAGAGTGGGTGAAGGCGCAGACGGCCAAACGGAATACGACGGCGCCGGTGGATGAGATATTGGCGGACGACGGCCGTCGCCGCGAGATCATCCTGGAAGTAGAAGAACTGCGCCGCCAACGCAACGAAAGCTCAAAACAAATTGGGGCCTGGATGGGCAGCCTGAAAAAGCTGGAAGCCGACCTGAAACGGGCTGAAGCCGGGCAGGACGTGGGGCAAGATTTGGCCGCACTGCAAACCCAGGTCAATGCCATGCAATTCAACGTGGACGAGGCCAAAGCGGAAACGGGCCGCATTGGTGACCGCATCGCCGAACTGGATGAGGAACTGCGCCAGGTGGAAGCTCGCCTGCGGGAAAACATGCTCTGGGTGCCCAACATTGTGCAGGACAACGTACCCGTCGGTCCAGATGAGTCGGCCAATGTCTTTCACCCGCCGCAGGGGGCGCCGAAGCCGGTGTTCGATTTTGAACCCAAGGCGCATTGGGATTTAGGCCCGGCGCTGGACATTATTGATTTTGAGCGGGGGGTGAAGCTGTCGGGCAGCCGTTTTTACATCCTCAAGGGGATGGGGGCGCGGTTGCAGCGGGCGGTCATCCAGTTCATGCTCAATTACCATCTGGAGCATCACGGTTATACGGAAATACAACCGCCCTACATGGTGCATTCGGCCATCTTTGAAGGTGCGGGGCAGTTGCCCAAGTTTTTTGATAACATTTACCGTGACGCCGAAGAGGATTTTATGTGGTTGGGCACGGCCGAGATCGCCCTGACTAACCTGCACCGCGACGAAATTCTGGCGGAGGAGGCACTGCCATTGAAGTATGTCTCGTATACTCCTTGCTGGCGGCGGGAGAAGATGAGCGCGGGCAAGGATGTGCGCGGCATCAAACGGGGCCACGAGTTTCATAAGGTGGAGATGTACCAGTTTACGCACCCGGACAGGAGCCTGGCGGCGCACGAAGAGATGAAACAGCACGCGCTGGATATTTGTGATGCGTTGGGTTTCCATTACCGGCTGGTAGACCTGGCCACGGGGGATGTGGGTTTTGCCATGAGCAAGACGTATGATATTGAGGTGTGGGCGGCGGGCTGTGACGAATGGCTGGAAGTTAGCTCGATTTCTAGCGCCACTGATTTCCAGGCACGGCGGGCGAATGTGCGTTATAAACCGGCTGATGGCGGCAAGACGCGCTTTCCACACACGCTGAATGCCTCCGGCCTGGCGCTGCCGCGCGTGATGATTGCTCTGATTGAAAATAACCAGCAAGCGGATGGTTCGGTGGTGGTGCCGGAAGTGTTACGGCCGTACATGGGCGGTGTAGACATCATTCGCTGAAACCGTTTGTACGTTCGTAGTAGGCGATTTATCGCCGTCGGCAGGCGATAAATCGCCTACTACGAACGAAAGGGAAAACCAGATGGAAAAAGTACGTTGGGGGTTGTTGTCTACCGCCAATATCAACCGCCGGGTCATTCCGGCGATACGGCAATCGGCGCGGGGGGAACTGACGGCCGTGGCCAGCCGCAGCCAGGAATCGGCCGACAGTTATGCGCAGCATTGGGACATTCCCCAAACCTTTGCCAGCTATGAAGCCATGCTGGCCTCTGACGCTGTGGACGCGGTCTATATTTCCCTGCCTAACCACCTGCACGCCGATTGGACGATTCGCGCTTTGCAGGCGGGCAAACACGTGTTGTGTGAAAAGCCTTTTGCCCTGACGCTGGCCGATGTAGACCGCATGATTGCCGCTGCCAACGATACCGGGCTGGTGCTGGCCGAGGCGTTCATGTACCGCCACCATCCGCAGATGAAGTTGGTGGGGGAGTTTTTGCGCGACGGCCGTTTAGGTGACATTTCCCTCATTCAATCCGTCTTCAACTTCCAGTTCAAATCGCGGGACAACATCCGGTTGGTGCCAGAATTTGGCGGCGGCAGTTTGTGGGATGTGGGTATTTATCCGGTTAGTTTTGCTCAATTTGTGATGGATGGGCCGCCGGATTGGGTTTTTGGTTTTCAGGAAATAGGCGAAACGGGGGTAGACGAATTTTTTGCCGGACAGTTACATTATGGGCACGGCCGTGTGGCCCAAATTAGCTCCTCCTTCCTGACTCCTTTCCACACCCGCTCGATGGTGGTGGGTACGAAGGGGCGGCTGCGGATGTCACGGCCGTTTACGGCCGTTGAAGAGAGCGAAATGGTCTTTTTCCCCGATGGTGGTGAGCCGGAATATGTAGACATCCCCGAAGAGCCGCTCTACCTGGGCGAAATTGAAGACATGCACGCGGCCATTCTGGATGACAAATCACCCACCATCTCCCTGGCCGAAACCCGCAACCATATACGCACCGTCCTGGCGCTCTATGAATCGGCCATGCGTCGCCAACCCGTCTCCTTGTCTGGCGCTACTGATTGAGTGAACTGTATAGGGCACAGTCAATAGTATCCCACGCGGGCCTGTCAGGTTTCAGTATAAATTTCGTTGACCAATCTATACCCCTCCTCTATAATTTGGGCGGCTGGTAGAAACTGGC
Organism: Anaerolineae bacterium; assembly: GCA_023382655.1. GTDB lineage: Bacteria > Chloroflexota > Anaerolineae > Promineifilales > Promineifilaceae > CAADGU01. Next base: position 34,412 of record JAHDWK010000005.1, read on the forward strand.
CAAACAAACTTGTTATGATTGCTAGTCACCATAAGACCAAGACAATGAACAATCAATTTGAGTCGGGGGCAAAACGCCGTTGATCGAATCAACCACCGACCCTGCTGATTCTGATAAACCTCCCCATTATAAGTCATTTGCATATAGCGCCATTGGGGTAAACGGCCTTTCAGGCAATGGCCTTTCAGGCGACGGCCTTTTAGGCGACGGCCTTTTAGGCGACGGCCTGCCATTGCGCGGGCGTTTTTGTTTGGGGGCACGAACCAGGCACGGCCGTGTAACCCATTTCCCCTGCCTTTCATCTATGTTTGCTGACACGTATGTTTGTTAACACGCTCACTATCCTCGCCGTTGTCTTCATTTGCATCTTCTTTAACGCCCTCTATGTGGCCGCCGAATTTGCCACCGTCTCTTCGCGCCGCACCCGCGTCAGCCAGATGGCCGGGCAGGGCAACCGTATGGCTCAACTGCTGTTTCCCATCGTCGAAGACCGCCACAAGCTGGACAATTATGTGGCTACCTGCCAGGTAGGTATTACCATTTCTTCGTTGGTGGTGGGCGCCTATGGCCAAAGCGTCATTGCCACGGCTCTGGTTGCTCCACTGACGCAGTTATTCATCTGGTTGGAACCATCCCTTGACCGCCTGGGCCTGGCATCGGCCCTCTCGTTGGCCGAAGCAGCCGCCGCCACAATCGCCGTCATCCTGGTGCTGGCCCTGATTACGACGCTGCAAGTTATTTTAGGCGAATTATTCCCTAAATCGGTAGCTATCATGTATCCGGAAAAGTTGGCCTCGGCCTGGTATATTTTACTGCCCATGCTGGTATCGCGGGTGTTGTTTATGCCGCTCATCTGGTTATTTAACGGCAGTGGCAACCTGATCTTACGCACGTTGGGGCGGAATATCCGCGAAAAGGGAATACACGCTCACTCGCCGGAGGAAATTGAGCTGCTGGTGACAGAAAGCCATGAAAGTGGGCTGCTGGATGACGAAGAGCGACGGATGCTGCGTAATGCTTTTCGCCTGCGTGACCTGACGGCGCGGCAAGTGATGGTTCACCGCACCAAAATTGTGGCAGCGCCATTCCAGACCCCGGTGGTGGATTTGATGCGGTTGGCCATTGAAGCAGGCAATTCGCGTATCCCCATTTACCAGGAGACGATTGATGATGTGATTGGTTTTGTGCATGTGAAGGATTTGTTCCGGCTGCATGTAGCGGACGCCTCGGATGCCCCCCTCAAATCCATCTTGCGTGACATTGTCTATGTACCTGAAGCCCTGCCGGTGGTGGAGGTGTGGCAGCGCCTCAATGCGCGCGGCAACTACATGGCTATCGTTTTTGATGAGTACGGTGGCACGGCCGGGTTGATCACCTTTGAAGATTTGATCGAAGAAGTGTTTGGAGAATTACAAGACGAGTTTGATGACGAAATGGCGCCCTACGCCCGTGACAAAGAAGGGCGTATTTATTTGCGCGGTGATTTGCTGATCGCCGATGTCAACGAGTATTGGGAACTCAATCTACCCGAAGACGCGGCCGACACCCTCAGCGGCCTCATTTTCAGTGAACTGAGACGCAAACCTGTGGTGGGTGATGAAGTTCATTTTGGCGATGTGGCTATCCGCGTAGAGGCAATGGCCGACCAGGCTGTTTCTGAACTTTCGTTGTGCCTGCCGCAAACGGCCGAGGAAACGCCAACTTTTGTGGAATGGGAGGCGGCCGATCATGAGTAAACTCTTTTTCTTGTTACTCACCATACCGACCGTCAGCGTAATGACAACGGTGGCGCGTACTCAGGCCGCGGAAAGCGAAGTTGGCATTAGCTTTTTGCTGGTCACCATTGTCCTGATTATGCTGTTTGTGTTGTTGAATGGTATCTATGTGGCTGCTGAATTCTCTATCATTGGCGTGCGGCCGACACAGATGGAGCAAATGGTGGATGAGGGTCACGGCCGTGCCCGTGCTACCCTGTCCATCCTCGAATCTCGCCCCAAACAAGATCAATACATCGCTACCGCCCAACTAGGCATCACCATCGCCTCCCTGGCGTTGGCTATGGTAGGTGAACCACGTATCGCCCATCTGATTGAGCCTTATCTGGCGGCGCAGGGCCTGACACCGGAAGCGGTGCAAACCATTGGCTACTTCATTGCCCTGGGTTTACTTACTTATTTGCATGTGGTCATAGGCGAGATGGTGCCCAAATCATTAGCCCTTACCGATGCCCCCAAAATGGTACTCTTGCTGGCCAATCCCATGCGGCTTTCTGGTCTGGTTTTGAAATACCCGGTGCTGGCCTTAAACCGGGTTGGTTTATGGTTGCTACATCTTTTCCGCATCCCTCCGGCCGAAGGGCATGCCCGCGTCAGTTCCCCTGAAGAAATTGAACTGATTGTCACTGAAAGCACCGAAGGCGGTCTGCTGAACGAAGATGAACAGGAAATGATCCTCAATATCTTTGAGTTTAGCGAACGCACGGTGGAGCAGGTAATGACGCCACGCACCAAGGTGCAGGCCATCCCGCACGATGTGACGCGGGACAATCTGTTCAAAATTGTCACCGAAAGCCGCCACAGCCGTTTCCCCGTTTATGTCAAAGATCGCGACCACATCATTGGCATCTTGCATTTGAAGGATTTGATCCGGCAAACGGTGGACGCGCCCGGCCGCTTTAACCTGCGCTCTATTTTGCGTGCCGCCCCCGCTGTGCCTGAAGATTTACCGGTGGAGACGCTGCTGGCGGCCTTTAAGCGGCAGCGGCTGCACATGGCGATTGTGCTGGACGAGTTTGGCGGCATGGCCGGGGTGGTAACGCTGGAAGACCTGGTGGAAGAAGTGGTGGGGGAAGTGCGGGATGAGTTTGACCTGGAAAAAGAGCCCTATGTGGAAATTAGCCCCGGTGTGTTGGAAGTGGCCGGGCATTATCTGGTGGATGATTTTGACGAGGGCTTTTGGGGAGAGGAAGAAGATCTGCCGGACGTGGAGACGGTAGGTGGGTTGGTGGTGACAAAATTAGGCCGACCGCCACGTGTGGGCGATGAGGTGATTTATAATGACACCGTTCACCTGAAAGTGTTGGCGGTAGACGGCCGTGCCGTCTCCCGCATCCGCATCGAATTCCCCACTCCCGACCAGGCCGATTCGTAATCCGTAATCCGTGTCACGCATCACGTGTCACGCATTACGATAACCCATACAATTCCCCAAATTTGGCTGTGACATAGCGCCTAAACGGCTCATGGCTGAGGGGTTGGCCGGTAGCCTGGATGATGAGTTCACCAGGGGTGTATTTACGGCCGTGCCGATGTACCTTTTCCCGCAGCCAGCTCACCAACGACGCCGGATTCCCTTGTGCCATATCGGTGGCAATAGCCGGGTTTTGCTGTATGGCCGCCTCATAAAGCTGCGCTGCATACAAATTGCCCAGGGCATACGTGGGGAAGTAACCGAAGCTGGGGCGCGTCCAATGAATGTCTTGCAGACAGCCTGCCGTGTCGGTGGGCGGCGTCACCCCCAGCAGTTCTTGCATTTTTCCCCGCCAGGCGCCTGGCAAATCGGCTACCGCTAATTCCCCGTTCAACATCGCCTGTTCCAGTTCAAAGCGCAAGATGATGTGGAAATTGTAGGTCAGTTCGTCTGCCTCCACGCGGATGAAGGTGGGCTGTGCTTTGTTGACGGCGCGGTAGAAATCGTCAGCCGTCACCCCACTCAACTGCGCCGGAAACAAAGCCTGCAACCGGGGAAAGTGTGCCTGCCAGAAACCCCGGCTGCGCCCGACGATGTTTTCCAGCATCCGCGACTGGGATTCGTGGATGCCGGAGGATGTGCCCCGCGCCAATGGCGTGCGTGCCAGATCAGGGGCGGTACCCTGTTCATACATGGCGTGGCCGCTTTCATGCAGTGTGCCAAACAGCCCGGCATTCAAAAAGTCGGGGTTCCAGCGGGTGGTGATGCGGGCGTCATCCCGGCTGAAACTGGTGGCAAAGGGATGCACAACCGTGCCCAGATGGCCGCGACTGAAATCATAACCAACGGCCGTTGCCGCATACCGGGCAAACTCCTGCTGCGGGGCTACCGGGAACTGTTGGTGCAGGAAACGGTCGTCTATGGTGTTGGCGCGGGCGGTCACGGCCGTGAGCAGCGGCTTCAATTCCGTCTTGACGGCGGCAAAAATGGCGCGCACCTCGGCCGTTTTCATACCATGTTCAAACTTGTCCAACAGCGGGTCATACTTTTCATCCTCATAGCCATACAACTCGGCCATTTCCTGGGCCAATGCCACTACCTGTTCCAGGTGCGGGCGGAAAAGGGCAAAATTGTTTTCGGCGCGGGCCTGCACCCAGGCGGGGTGCGCCGCGCCGCTAACCTGGCTCAACCGGCGTACAAACTCTTCAGGCAGTTTGCGTTCGTCGGCATAGCTGCGCCGCAGATAGCGGATGAGTCTGGCTTCATTGCTGTCAGGGCTGGCGCCATTCAGGGCGGTAGCCGCCGCTTCAATTAGCTCGCCCATTTCATCCGAGGCAAACAGGCGGTGATGGAGGCGGCGCAAGGTGGTCATTTGCTGCACGCGGGCGGTGTTGCCGGCGGCCGGCATGTTGGTCTCTTTATCCCAACTTAAAACCTGGATCGCTTTTTCAATATCATGGATTTCGTACACTTTTTCTAGCAACTGTTGATAGGCGGAATTCATTATGGATGCTCCTGTGAAAATAATCCACAGATTACACAGATTTCACAGATAAAAAAATCTGCGTAATCTGTGTAATCTGTGGATTTTCATTCATCACTATAAAACCACACAGCCCCTGAAAATGAAGAGGCGCTCATATGGGTGAGCGCCTCTTTTTTAGGGGTGACGTTGATGGTCGCCCTGAATTCGGTTACAAACAAGATGGGCGCAAACCCACCCAACTAGGCGGCAAACTTTTCTTCTTTGCTCGTGCCACCACCCGCTTTGGCAGCAATTTGCCCATATAGATGCCCAGACACAGCGGCCAGATAAGGCCCTACCAGGAGGCCAATAATCCAACCAATACAGGGGATATTGGCAATCAGGCCTGACACAAAGATAACCGCAAACATAATCCCGACGACAACAGCGATGTCACTGATGTGGTCGCGCACAATGCCAAACACTTCACCAAAACGGAAGCAAGCCCCCAGATTGTTGTGACGCAGATATTGGACAATTACGGCCGGATTCACAAAGAGCAGGGCCAATAAGAAAATGAGGGAGAGGCAACCAATCAGACCAAAAGTTGCCAAAAAACCGGCGGCCGCAGCGTCTTCGCTCACTTCACTTAAGCCGCTGAAACCAACGGTTGAAATGCCGACGATGCACATGAGCAACCAAAACGGTAACGTGTATACCAGGATAGCTATAAAAAGGTTAAAACCGTCACGGAGAAAGCCGCCCCAATCCTCCCATTCAGGCAATGGTTTCTCTGCCCCATTCATCACATTGCGGGCAATGGCTAAAATATAGCCATTGAGGATAATCCCAGGGATGATGAGCCAGGCAAAGAATGACATTGCCAGAGCGATCAAAAGCTTCATTATCCAGCGATCGTCTTCAGTAATATAGGTAAGAGATTTTCCAATGTCCATTTTTTTCTCCTGTGTTTCAGGTGTGAATTAGGTTGATAAAGTGAAGCACTACCAGCAGGATTGTAAAGTCATCCTTACGGCGCGTCAACCAATTTGCAAACGGCCGTAAGCAGGCTAGAATGACCCCATGCATAAAGTGGTCTTTATGGGCACACCCGATTTTGCCGTGCCCGGCTTGCAAGCCCTGATCGAAACCCAACATGTTGTCGGTGTGGTCACGCAGCCGGACAAACCGGCGGGTCGGGGCAATCAGCTACGGCCGTCACCCGTCAAACTGGTGGCGGAGGCGGCCAATATCCCCGTTTACCAACCCAAATCGTTGAAAAGCGAGGAAGCCGCCGCGCCGCTGCATGACTGGCAGCCGGACGTGATTGTTGTCGCCGCGTTTGGGCAGATTTTGCGGCCGCATGTGCTGGCGTTGCCGCCGCATGGCTGCCTCAACGTCCATGCCTCGCTGCTGCCGCGCTGGCGCGGCGCGTCGCCCATCCAACACGCACTGCTGGCGGGTGATGCGCAGACCGGCGTTTGCCTGATGCAAATGGATGTGGGGCTGGACACCGGCCCGGTGTATGTGTGTGAAACAACGCCTATTGCCGCAGCGGACACGGCCGTGACCCTGCATGATCGGCTGGCAAACCTGGGCGCGGCGCTGCTGCGCCAACATCTATCCGCCATTCTCAGCGGCCAATTGCTGCCCATGCCCCAAGATGATAGCCACTCTACCTATGCGCCGATGATCAAAAAAGAGGACGGCCGTTTAGATTGGCAACAAAACAGTGATCAGCTTGACCGTCACATTCGGGCCATGACGCCCTGGCCGGGCGCGTTTACCGTCTGGCAGGGACAGGTGTTGAAAATTTTGCGGGCGGGTGTGGCAGACGGCCGTTTGCCCACCGGCTCACCGGGGCAGGTCGTGGAGGTGAACGGCCGGGTGGTTGTCCTTTCCGGCACAGGCGGCATACAATTATTAGAAGTACAGTTAGCGGGGAAAAAGGCCATGTCTGTGGCAGAGTTCCTGCGTGGTCATCCCAACTTCATGGGTAGTGAATTAGGAGATTAAGAGATTGGAAGATTGAGTGGTCTCTTAATCTCCAATTTGTGTGAAAGCATATGGACATACTCGTTTTTGGCGCTGGCGCGGTGGGTTGTTATCTGGGCGCCAGATTGTTACAACAGCAACATCAAGTGACGATGATTGGCCGCGAGGTGACGGCCGAGCTGATCAACCTCAATGGCCTGAGCATTACCGAAAATGGCGAACGGGAACGGGTCAGGCCGACCGTACTGACTTCGGCGATGGCGGCATTTCAAAACGGCCGTGCGTATGACCTCATCATTATGAGCGTGAAATCATATGATCTGGAAGAAGCGTTGAACAGCATTGTCGCCTTTTACCCGCAGCCGCCCACCATCCTGACCACGGGTAACGGTATCGGTGTGGAGGAGCCGTTTGTGGTCCAATTTGGCGCGGAAAAAGTAATTGCCGGTTCCGTCACCACCCCCCTGAGCAAACAAACATCAGACCACATTGTGGTGCAAAAGGAGGGGCGCGGGCTGGCACTGGCGCCTACCCAACCCAAACAAAACATCAGACAATGGGGCGCACTCTTCCAAAAAGCGGGCATCACCACCCAACTGGAAGCCGATTACCAGGCCATGAAGTGGTCGAAGGCGTTGCTAAACATGGTAGGCAACGCTACTTCGGCCATTTTGAACCGCAAACCGGGCGTCCTGTACAAATCGGACACCATTTTTAATCTGGAAGTGCAGATGTTGGAAGAGGTATTAGCGGTGATGAAAGCCAAAAAGTTGGCGGTGATTGACTTGCCCGGCTCGTCGGCCAAACGACTGGCTTTTGGGGTGCGACGATTACCTCGTTCTATGCTCAAATCCAGGATGACCAGCGCCGTTACCAGTGGTCGCGGCGATAAGATGCCATCGTTCCAACTTGATCTGGCTTCCGGCAAGGGTAAAAGTGAAGTCATCTATCACAATGGTGCGGTAGCCGCCGCCGGGAAGGCGGCGGGCATTGCTACCCCGGTGAATGCGGCGCTGAATGATATCCTGCTCAAGTTGACGCGGGAAGAATTGGATTGGCGGGAGTTTGACGGCCGTCCCCAACGGCTGATGGCGGAAGTGCGGAAATACCAGAACTCGTAAACCGTAATCCGACATCGGGTCACGGATTACGGGTCACGGGTTACGGCTTACGAAGCATGTACAGCCACGAGTTAGAACTGCGACAAGAGATCGTCAAAATTGGCCGCCTGATGTATGACAAGGGGCTGATTCTGGCTTCGGATGGCAACATCTCGGCGCGGTTGGGGCACGGCCGTATCCTGCTCACCCCATCTGGTCTGCATAAAGGGATGCTGGAGCCAGACCAACTTGTCATCGTTAACGAAGCGGGTAAGAAGGTGGGTGGGCCGCGCCACCTGCACCCCACCAGCGAACTACCCATGCACCTGGAAGCGTACCGCCAACGCCCGGACGTAACGGCCGTTGTCCATGCCCATCCCCCGTATGCTGTCGCTCTTTCCATTTCCGGAATTTCCCTGGCCGACTGTTTGCTGCCCGAAGCTGTTGTTTTTCTAGGTACCATTCCCACTACTGCCTACGCTACCCCCTCCAGCGCCGAAAATGCGCTGGTGGTGCGGGAACTTATTGGTCAACATGACGGCCTGGTTTTACAACGCCATGGCTCACTGACGGTGGGTAATTCACCCATGCAAGCCTTTATGCGCCTGGAAACATTGGAACGCCACGCTTTCATTCGCTATCTGCTGGCTACGCTGGGCGTCCATAACCCCATGCCCCCGGCCGATGTGCAAAAACTGCTGCTCATTCGCCAGCAGCTTGGCCTGAGCCGCTCCGGTGAAGCCGAGCTATTTTGTGCGCAATGTGGCGTTTGCCACCCGCAAGGGATACATCTGGCATCGTAAGGCGATTTGCCAAATCGCCCTACAAACAAATTGCCATTGAAATTGTCAGGTTTTGCTGGTAGCATACGCCCGTCTTGCGCAGCAACATAGCACACAATACGCCTGAGTAGTACCTAACTGGATATATTTTTGACAGGTTTAGTAGTAAGGAGCCTGATCATGTTTGATTTACGCAAAAGAACGCACGGCCGTCCCCTCCTTGTGGGTCATCGCGGCGCTATGGATGTGGCCCCCGAAAACACGATGTCTTCTTTCCGCGCCGGGTTGGCCGGCGGTGCAGATATTCTGGAGCTAGACGTGCAGCTCACGGCCGACAAACAAGTCATTGTTTTTCATGATACCGACTTGCGCCTGAAGACACCGGTCGCCGGCCAGATCGCTGAATACAAGGCCGATTATTTGCGCACCCTGGATGTGGGCCGTTACTTTAACGCTGATTTTGCCGGGGAACGGATGCCTTTTTTGGCCGAAGTGTTGGCCTGGGCCAAAGGGCGCACCACGTTGATGATTGAGCTAAAACATACCCCCCCTCACTTCAACCCGGAACTGGATTTATGCACGGTGGCGCTGATTGAAAAATATAATATGGTGGAAGAGGTGGTGGTTACGAGCTTTGACCAGTTTGCGCTGCGCCGCGTCAAACGGCTGAACCCGGACATTGCCACCAGCCTCATCTACGTGGGGCGGTTTTGTAACCCGCTTGACCTGATCACCCGCTTTGAAGTGGATGCACTCAGCCCTTCTACCGACTTTTTGAGCCGGGACGAGGTAAAAATGATTCAAGAGGCCGGGTATGCCTGTACGCCCGGCGGTTTTTATTGGGATTATGAGACGCTGCTGGCCTGGGGGGTGGACACCATCAGCGGCAACAATCCGGCCGCGGTACGGCCGTTACTGCCCGAAGACAAACCCCTGGAAGCGGCTCTCATCGCCGCGCTGCTGGCCTGATAGACATCCGATTTTTTCAAAAAATCGGATGTCTGGTAATGTCTAATTTCCAGACTGTGTTGGTAAGCAGAATGTCACGGCTGTGCCCGTTTCCCCTGCGGTGCTGCTGCTGATCTGCAAATCCCCCCCATGTTGGCGCACAATTTCGGCGGCTATGGAGAGTCCTAACCCACTGCCGGGAATATCGGTACGGACGCGGTACAGGGGTGTGGTTATCTGGGGTAGATGATGCGCCGGAATGCCAGGGCCACTGTCTTGAACCAGGACGGCTACGTGTGGGGGAGTAAGATTTAGCTGAATGGTGATTTTGTCACCGGCACGGCCGTACTTCACCGCATTGTCCAACACGTTGATGAATACCTGCCGCAGCCGGTCAGGGTCGGCCAGCACACGGGGTAACTCGCTTTCTGCCTGTAATGAGAGCGGCATCTCTTTTTCTTCGGCGATGAGAATAAAGTCAGCCACCACCGCTTCCACCAACAGCGTCAGGTCAATGGGGCGGATTTCCAGCGGGCCGGCCGTTTCCAGGCGGCTGAGCGCAAGCAAATCTTGCACCAGCCGCGCCATGCGGTTGGTTTCCTGGTGAATCTGGTTGAGCGAGTTTTCGCTGATGGCCGCCGGCAGGTCGGGGGCACGCAGCAGTTCAATGTGGGCCAGGACGGCCGTCAACGGGGTGCGTAGTTCATGGGACAGGCTGTTCAGAAAGAGCCGGGTTGACTTTTCCAGCCGCCGCTGGGCGCTGAGGTCTTCTACCCAGGCCAGGACGCCGTTTTCCAGGGGACAAAGCCACCAACTGAGGCTGTGATCTTCGGGTAGATTCAAGGTGCGGGTGTGGGCGGTGGTACGGCCGTGTGCCAGCGCCACATCGTATAACAATTCGGCCAGCGCCTCGCCGGTTAACAAGCGGCTGGCGGCCTGGTTTTGGTAGCGCATGGTCTGTTTATGGTCAAAAACGAGCAGGCCAAAGGGAGCAGCGTTTAACTGTTGGCGCAGGTTGACGGAGGTGATCACCGCCAGGCCAGTTTGGGATTGGTGACGGTGGCGGTTAACGGCCGTGACCACCCCATACACCACCAACCCCAGCAGAAGCAGGCCAATAAAAAGTACCGGTTTCAAATCCAAAACGATCATCACCGGCAATTGTATCGCAAATGTGTTCAGATTCTTTATACCCTCTTCATACTTGCTTCACACCTCTGATTATCATGGGGATTACTTCTTAACAACCATGAACCGTAGCCCGTCTGGGCTTACGGCCGTAACGACGGATAGGAGGTATCCGATGAAATTTCACACAACTTTCCATTTAGGCCGCAGTGCCGCAGTGCTGCTGGCGGCATTGGTCGTATTGGGTGGGCTGGCAACGGCCGTGCAACCCGCCGCCGCCCAAACCACTGCCATTACCCCGGCGGAAATCGCCGATCTGCAATACATGCGCGAAGAAGAAAAACTGGCGCACGATGTGTATGTCAATCTGGGTGCGCTGTGGGGCGTGCCCCCATTTAGCAACATTGCCGCGGCGGAAGAAACACATGGCACGGCCGTGTTGCACTTGCTGAACACCTATGGCATTGCAGACCCGGCGGCCGGCAACGGCATCGGCGTTTTTACCAACCCGGATTTGCAGACGCTCTACAACCAGTTAATGGCTCAGGGCAGCCTGTCATTAGCGGATGCGTTGTTGGTAGGGGGGCTGATTGAAGAAACAGACATTTTGGATTTGCAGACCAGCCTGGCTGAAACCCAACAGGCCAATATCCGCCTGGTCTACCAGAATTTACTAAACGGCTCCAGCAGCCATTTGCGGGCCTTTGCTGCCCGGTATGAGCAGTTTACGGGGATGACCTACCAACCACAGGTACTAGACCAGGCTACGTTCGATGCCATAATGAGCGGTAGTTCCGGTCAGAACGGCAATGGTGGTCAAAACGGCAATGGCGGTCAAAACGGTAATGGTGGCCAAAACGGTAATGGCGGTCAGAATGGCAATGGTGACCAGAGTGGCAATGGCAACCAGAACGGTAATGGCGGCCAGAATGGTAATGGTGGTCAGAAAGGTAACGGTGGGGGGAAGGGTAAAGGCTGCTAAACCAATATCAGGTGCGACACACTTTTGAAGTGCGTCGCACCTTTTTAACTTTACATATACTCCTCAAATTTGCCCGTAATCATATACCCCACCCACTCACATATGTTCCCCACCCTGTCAGCCGACCGCTCCAGGTTGTGGTTGGCCCAACCCAGCCGGTTGATGTCTTCATAAGAAGTCAGATTATGCATAAACGCTTCCGTCATCTTTTTCAGCGCCTTGTTAAACAACTCATCCACGATGTCATCTTCCGCCGGAATGGCCCGCGCCAGGGTTTCATCCCGGTTGACAAAGGCATCCAACGCCCGGTGCAGCATCGAACGGGTCTTGTCCGCCATTTCCGGGAATTCAGCCATCAACTCAGGGGGGATGGGGTCACTGTTCATCATCAGGCTGATACGGCCGATCCCCTTGGCATAGTCGTGAATGCGCTCCAACTCATTGGCAATGTTCATCACAGCGGCGATCAGGCGTAAATCTTTGGCCGTCGGCTGTTGGGTGGCAATGAGGGTCAGCGCTTCCATGTTTAGCGATAACTGCCGCTGGTTTACCCAGTGGTCGGCTTCGATCACCCGTTGTGAACGTTTCAGATCGCGGGTTCTGAGGGCGTCTACAGCCGTGACCAGATTCTCCTCCACCTCACTACCCATCCGAATAATTTCATCCTGCAAATGACGCAGATCTCGATCAAAATGCTCTCGTACTATCATCATCGTCCTCACTTCGCGCCCTTCGCGGATCATATTTACCCAAACCGCCCCGTAATATACTGCTCCGTCAATTCATTTTTGGGATTCGTAAATAGTTCGTTCGTCTCGTTATACTCTTCCAGATAGCCGGCCCGGTCTTCATCCATATTAAAAAAGGCGGTGTAATCCGAAGCCCGCGCCGCCTGCTGCATATTGTGGGTGACGATGATAATGGTGTAGCTCTTCTTGAGTTCTTGAATCAATTCTTCAATCTTCAACGTCGCCACCGGGTCCAGCGCCGACGTTGGTTCATCCATCAAGATGATCTCCGGCTTCACGGCGATGGTACGGGCAATACACAGCCGCTGTTGCTGCCCCCCGGAGAGGGAATAACCGCTCTGGTCGAGTTTGTCTTTCACCTCATCCCACAATGCTGCCTGGTGCAGCGCACCTTCCACCAGATCATCCATATTCCCTTTGAATCCGTTAACGCGGGCGCCCCAGGCTACATTCTCATAAATGCTTTTGGGGAAAGGGTTTGGTTTTTGGAACACCATGCCGATGTGGCGGCGTACTTCCACCGGGTCTACGCTGGTATCATAAATGTTGTGGTCATGGTACAGCACTTCACCCTCAACACGGGCGGTGGCTACCAGGTCATTCATGCGGTTGAAGGAGCGCAGTACGGTACTTTTGCCACAGCCGGATGGCCCAATAAGGGCGGTGATCTGGTGGCTGGGGAATTGCAGCGTAATGTCTTTGACGGCGCGGAAACTGCCGTAATAGACGTGCATATTATTCGCTCTAATGGCGATATGTCCGTTAGCCTGGACTGTGTTTGTCATAGTTACCTTCTCCGTAGGGCGATTTTGCAAAATCGCCCTACATTCTTACCGAATAGCGATTCCGCAAATACACGGCCGTGGCATTCAACGCCAGCAGCATCGCCAACAACACCAAAATGGCGGCGGCGGCAATGTTGCGGAATTCGGCCTGGGGCCGGGATGTCCATTGATAAATTTGAATCGGCAGGGTGGTGAATTTGGAAAAAGGCCCGGTGGGGTCAAGGGCGATAAAGGTAGACGCGCCCACCACCACCAGCGGCGCCGTCTCGCCAATGGCGCGGGAAACGGCCAAAATGGTGCCGGTGAGGATGCCGGGCAGTGCCACCGGCAAGACATGATGCCAGGTCGTTTGCCATTTGGTAGCACCCAGGGCCAGCCCGGCCTGGCGCAAGGAATTGGGCACGGACCGCAGCGCTTCCTGCGCATTGATGATCAGCAGGGGCAAGATGAGCAGCCCCAGGGTAAGACCGGCCGAGAGGATGGTACGGCCGTTGGCCGTTGTTGGGTCCGCCACTGCTCCCAGCGCCGCCCCGCTGGTAAACGATTCCATGGCGCGCACAAAAATTGCCAGCCCCAACATGCCATAAATAATCGAGGGCACACCGGCCAGGTTGTTAATGTTGGTTTGCAGCAGCCGGTTCAGCCGGTTATCGGCAGCATACTCTTCCAGATAAATGGCCGCCCCCACCCCAACTGGGAAGGAAAAGGCAATGGTGACAGCAATCACAAACAGCGAACCCAAAATGGCCGTGCGTACCCCGGCCTGTTCCGGTGTGCTGGATTGGGGATTGGTCACAAAATCCCGGCTGATCCAGGAACGAAATTGCAGATCGCCGTTGGGATAGGTATCGGCAAACTCTGCCTGAATAGCGCCACGATTGAAGATACTATTGAGCAGAGTATAGGTTCTGACCACATCTGGTTGTACCACTTCCGCCACCAGCAGATCATAGACGTCATCGTGACTGCGTATGGGCGCCGTACAACCGGACGGCCGTGTGGCGGCCGGCTGCGCGCACACTTCATTCCATAATTCTGGCGATTCAAAAAGGAGCGCATTTTCAAAGAAACGCTGCTCCCGTTCCAGGGCACGGCCGCGCCCCACGTTAATATTGGCGGCCAACAGGCGTGTTAACTCATCTTTAGAAAGATCGGATAAGCTGGCGTCATAAACCGCATCGGTAAAAAAGTCCAACGTGCCACTGTCGGCGCCGGGGATGAAGCGAACAATGGGTTCATTCGGCCAGGCCGGGTTCACGTCTGCCCACGTTGTTGCGGTAGTGAATATCTGCTGCAATTCTGCCTGGGTGACAGCGGTCAGGAAGGTGTTTTGCGGATTCACCACCACCGCCAGCGCATCGGTGCCCACGCGGAACTCCTGGGGGAAACGGCCGTTTGCCCGGCACACTTCAAATTCACCCGACTCAATGGGGCGGCTGGCGGCGGCTATATCGGCGTCACCGGCGCAAAGGGCAGCAATGCCGGCGGTAGTGCCCAGGCTTTCGTTGCTATACGTCCCTTCATACCCGGCAGCGATATATTCGGCCAGCATATGTTCGGTCAGAGGAAACACGGTAGAGCTGCCCGCCACCGTGAAATTACCCTGGATACCGGAGGGGTTGATGGCTGCCCACTGGCCTGGTTGTAGGCCCACGTTGGCATTGGCCTTGATCCAGTTTTGTTGCGAAAAGGTCAGGTCTTCCTGGCTGGTGGGTAAATACCCCACCTGCTCAATTTCGGCGTTGACATGGGTCAGCAGGTAGTTCATGAAGATATTGGCGGCCTGGTTTTCGGTCAGAATATCAGCGGTCGTGTAAAGGAACAGGGGACGGTCGAGAGAATAAGCACCGGACACGGCCGTTTCTTCGTTTGGCAATAAACCGTCCACCGCCACCAGCTTCAGTTGGTCACTGTTTTGCTGGTAATACGCATTGCCAAAGAACCCAATTGCCTGGGGATTACCGGCCACACCGGCCGCCAACACATTATCGTCTTCGCTGGAGACGGTATTGGCCGCCGTTAATAATTGGGCTTCCACCACTTCCAGCGCCAGACGTTCTGGGTCCACTTTGTTGACGACTATCACGTAACCAAAAGTATCATTTACAATAGTCACCAGCAACGCTATCAAAGAAGCGATAGCCATGAGGAGCGCAAACATGAAAAAGATGCGCCACCAAAGGCCACGCCGGTTACGACCATTAATCTGCTGTTTGATCGCTTCTCCCTGGGGGAATCCAGTATCGTCATCCTGGAAAAAACGTCGCGGTTGATTATCTAATTTGCTCATATAAATCTGGAGAAGTTCAACTTTTCCCAAAAAGTTGAACTTCTTTACTCATACACTTCCCGATATTTACTCACAAAGTAACGCGCCACAACGTTTAACAGCAGCGTCATTAAAAACAACATCAAGCCAATGGCAAAGAGACTGTTGTAATCAATCGAGTCATAACTCAAGTCACCACCACTGATACGCACAATATGCCCGGTCATGGTTTCTGCCGAGAGAAACGGATTGAGGATAAACCCAAAAAGATCATCCCGGCCCAGGGTAAAATTTTTGGGGCCAGAACCGGCGGCAATAGCCACCACCATCGTCTCGCCAATGGCACGGGAAATCGAAACAACAAAGGCCGCCGCAATGCCGGATAGGGCTGCGGGCGTGACCACTTTCAGCGATACTTCCAATTTCGTAGCCCCCAGGCCATAAGCTGCTTCGCGCAGAGCGCGCGGCACGGCGTGCAGCGCATCTTCACTCATCGAACTCATCAAGGGGACAATGAGAATGCCGACTACCAGACCGGCTGACATCACATTAAAAATTTGCACCGTGCTGTCGCCAAAAACAGAGCGTAGCAGGGGGGTCATAAAGGCCAGGGCAAAAAAACCGTAAACGACGGTGGGAATACCGGCCAACACTTCCAAGATCGGCTTGAGGGTGCTTCGCACCCGTTCCGAGGCATATTCACTCAGATAAATGGCCGTTGCCAATCCCACCGGCAGCGCCACCAGCATGGCAATGAGACTGGTCATCAGCGTGCCATAAAGCAGGGGCCAGATGCCAAACTGCCCCAACTGGGGCGTCCAATTGGTGCTGGTTAGCGTATCTATGACATTCACATTCATGGCCCGCGCGATTTGCAGACCCGCGGCGTAGGCGCCGGGCGTGGTTCCCTGAGCGCCCCGTTCCACCACGATGATGTTGTCGTTAATAGCCGTGATAACCATGACCTCATTGGTTAACCGAATCACATCACCCACAAACAGGGCGGCGCCCGATGTGCCCACTTCTATTTCGGTCATCGTCATATCCACTTCGGCCGTTATCCGTTTATTGGTACTCGTCCACTGTTGGCGGCTAAAAAGGGCAAACGATTCCGTCACCAGAATATAAATAATGCCTAGCGTGGTAAAGATAGAGAGGATTCCACACAAGAATAAAAAGCCCTGAATGGCCATTTCGCCGATACGTGGCTTCTTTCGCAGCGAGATTGTGGTAATTTCCGTTTGAGCAAAAGTGCTTGCCTGGGTATGTGTTGCCATTCCCTTTTTCCTCATTTCCCCGTTACTACAAACCACAGTAATCGGCAGTCGGTGAAAGCCGGCTGCCGATTACTGTTTCCTTATTTCTATTTGTCGGAATTAGTTGTTCGCGTTCAGCCAGTTAAACCTGGCCTGGTTCAGCGCATCATCGCTGGCGGGGAAGTAGCCCACATCCACCACTTCCTCGTTAACATTGGTGAGGTAGAAGTTGATGAAGGCGGCGACCTGCGGTTTGGCAGCCATAACGCCGGCGTCGGAGTAGATGAACAACGGCCGTGCCAGCGGATAGGTGCCGTTTTCCACATTGGCCGCACTGGCATCCACACCTTCAATGGGCACAATCTTCAGCAGGTCAGCATTCTCCTGAAAGTAAGCATAACCAAAGTACCCAATAGCATTAGCGTCCCCTTCCACACCTTGCACCAGCACATTGTCATCCTCAGACAGTTGCAGGTTGGCGGCAGAGAGGATGGGTTCTTCGTCCTCATCAAAGACGGCTTCGACGAAGTAGTCAAAGGTGCCACTATCGGTGCCGGGGCTAAAGCGGATGATGGGTTCGGCCGGCCAACCTTCGCGCACATCGGCCCAGGTTTCGGCGGTGGAGAAAGCCAGCGCCAGTTCTTCCAGGGTCAGGCTGTCTACGAAGTCGTTGGCGGGGTTAACGACCACCGCCAGGGCGTCGGTGCCCACGCGGAACTCAAGTGGTTCGCGGCCAATGGCCCGGCAGGATTCCACTTCACTTTCGTTGATGGGGCGGCTGGCATTGGCAATGTCGCTCTCGCCGGCCACACAGAATCGTTCCAGGCCAGCGCCAGAGCCGATGGAGTCTACAGTGATGTTGCCGCCGTACCCTTCCTGGCGAAAGCGTTCGGCCATCCGTTCGGTGAGAGGGAACACGGTGGAGCTACCGGCGGTGATGATGTCCCCTTCCACCGCCAACGGGTCTACGTCAGGCAGAACAACACCGGTCATCTGTTCTTCACCGGCTGCACCCCCGGCAACACCGGTCACCCAGTTTTGTTTGGCCTGGTTCAGCGCATCGTCGCTGGAGGGGAAGTAACCGACATCCACCACTTCCTCGTTAACATTGGTCAGATAGAAGTTGATGAAAGCGGCGACCTGCGGTTTGGCGGCCATGATGCCGGCATCGGAGTAGATGAACAACGGCCGTGCCAGCGGATAGGTGCCATCTTCCAGACTGGCTGCGCCGGCTACCACGCCTTCAATCGGTACCAACTTCAACAGGTCGGCATTCTCCTGAAAGTAAGCATAACCAAAGTAGCCAATGGCATTAGCGTCCCCTTCTACTCCCTGCACCAGCACATTGTCATCCTCAGACAGTTGCAGGTTGGCGGCAGACAGGATGGGTTCTTCATCTTCCTCAAAGACGGCTTCGACGAAGTAGTCAAAGGTGCCGCTGTCGGTGCCGGGGCTAAAGCGGACGATGGGTTCGGCCGGCCAGCCGTCGCGCACCTCAGCCCAGGTAGCAGCGGTGGAGAAAGCCAGCGCCAATTCTTCCAGGGTCAGGCTGTCCACAAACTCATTGGCCGGGTTGATGACTACCGCTAGGGCATCGGTGCCCACACGGAACTCAATCGGTTCGCGGCCAATGGTGCGGCAGGATTCCACTTCGCTGTCGCGGATGGGGCGGCTGGCGTTGGCAATGTCGCTCTCACCGGCCACACAGAAGCGTTCCAGGCCAGCGCCAGAGCCGATGGAGTCTACGGTGATGTTGCCGCCGTACCCTTCCTGGCGGAAGCGTTCGGCCATCCGTTCGGTGAGCGGGAAGACGGTGGAGCTACCGGCGGTGATGATGTCACCCGTTACCGCTAACGGGTCCACCGCGGGCAGCGCCATTACCTGCACCTGTTCGGTCACTGTCTCCACGACAGTAACCGTTTCCACAGTGGTTTCGGTGATGGTTTCCACCACCGTTTCCACGCGGGTTACTTCCAGTGTCACCGTTTCGGTGATCACCTGTGGTTCGGCGCTGCCGCCACTGGAACAGGCAGCCAGGGCTATGGCAGCAATCAATAATACAAAAATAAAAAGTTTGTTTCGCATCATTCTTCTCCTGCGTGAATTGGGATTTTGGCAAAGGTTAAGACCCTAAGGGTTTCAGAAAACCCTTAGCGTCTGGGACGCACTCTTTTGCCTTTTAAGATACTGAGGGGGAGTTTACCCCTGGTCAGTTAACATTTGGAGACTGATTGGTTAACATCTGGCTATGGCTTTGTTAAGGCAGGTTATCAGATTGTTAACAGCTTGTTAACAATTCCGGTCTGTTAACTTTTTGTTAAAGTAGATAGAATTCGGCCTCGGCAAAGCCGACATCTAATGGGAAGAGATGGATGGGAAAAAAGCTCAAACAAATACGGGTAAAGCCAGACTGGCAAACACCAACCCACCTTGAAAACCAAACCGGGCAAGCAGTTAGGATCATGATTCTTTTACTGCTTGCTTTTTTTTTGTTGGGGGGGTGTAACGGCCGTGTCTCCCCCAATGCCGCCCCTACTCCAGCCAGCCGCTCCATTCAAAACAAAGGCTCTGACACCATCGTCAATATCGCCCTGGCCTGGGCCGAAGCATACCGGGACGTAGACCCTACCGTCAGCATTGCCGTTACAGGTGGCGGTTCCGGTACCGGTATTGCCGCTCTGATCAACGGCACGGTAGACATGGCTAACGCCTCCCGTGCCATGAAAGAGTCAGAGTTTGAAGAAGCGCGGGCTAACGGCATTGAGCCGGTGGAGCATGTAGTGGCTATTGACGCCCTGGCTGTGATCCTGCATCCCGATAACCCGGTGAGTGAACTCACCATCCCGCAACTGTCGGCCATATACAGCGGACAGATCACCAACTGGCAAGAAGTGGGCGGCTTCGACGCGCCTATTATTTTGCTGTCGCGGGAGACAAATTCGGGCACCCATGTTTACTTTCTGGAAGAGGTGGTGCGGCAGGGGGACGCGAACAACAAAGAGATTTTTGCGCCGCAGACGATGCTGATGCCCTCATCGGTGGGTATTACCAGCGAACTGCGCCGCAACCCCAACGCCATTGGCTATGACGGCTTGGGCTACGTAGACCCGGCGCATGAGAAGATTGTGGCTGTTGCTGCCGATGAAAATAGCCCTTATATCTTTCCCAGTTTGGAAACGGCCATAAGCGGTGAGTATCCGCTGGCGCGTAGCCTGTTTATGTATACGGCCGGGGAACCGCAGGGCGTCATCGCGGAGTATTTGCATTGGATTCTGGGGGTAGAGGGGCAACAAATAGTGGCCGATTTAGGGTTTGTGCCCTTACCAGGAGATTAAACTATGGCAACAGTTGAACGGATAGAGCCAGGGCACGCCGAGGAGACTCAGCCGCCAGACAATCGTGGTCGCCGTAGTGGGCGCGAACTGGTAATTGAAGGGCTGATTCTCATGTCCGGTGTCTCGGTGATCATCATCATCACGCTGATTTTTTTGTTCCTGTTGAAAGAAGGATTGCCCGCTTTTACGTCGCAGCCCATCAGCACTTTCTGGGGGCGCCGCTGGTATCCCATTGAGGAGATGTATGGGCTGGCACCGCTGCTGGTGGGGTCGCTATTGGTGACGTTGGGGGCGGTGGTGATTGCGGTGCCGTTGGGGTTGACAACGGCCGTGTACCTCGGCGAATTTGCTCCCCTTTGGCTGCGCGAAATTCTCAAGCCGCTCATTGAAGTGCTGGCGGGTATCCCCTCCATTGTGCTGGGCTTTTTGGGTTGGGTCGCATTAGCCCCGCTCATCCAAAATATGGGCGCGCCTACGGGGCTAACGGCTTTCACCGGGTCGTTGATCCTGGCCTATATGGCGCTGCCCACCATCATCAGCATTACCGAAGATGCGCTGTATGCCGTACCCAAAGAGTACCGCGATGGTTCGTTAGCCATTGGCGCGACGCAGTGGCAAACCATCTGGCGGGTGGTGCTGCCGGCGGCCCGGTCTGGCATTGTCATCGCCATTATGTTGGGGGTGGGGCGGGCCATTGGCGAGACGATGGCCGTTATGCTGGTGACGGGCAATGCGGCCAACATACCCGACCTGGGTCCGGGCATGATGTTCCAACCGATTCGTACCATGACGGCGACGATTGCCGCCGAAATGGGCGAAGTGGCCCAGGGCAGCACCCATTACAGCGTTTTGTTTGCCATTGGTATCGTGCTGTTCATCATCACCTTTCTGGTTAATTCGTTAGCCACGCGGCTGGTGGGGGGCCGGGCACAGCAGCGGGGGGCGCAGTTATGAACCGCCAACAAACGCAAAAAGTGGCTACGGCCGTGATCACCACCATTGCTGCTCTGGTCGTCATTCCCGTTTTGCTCATCATCCTCACCATTTTCTACAATGGC
Source organism: Anaerolineae bacterium (assembly GCA_023382655.1). Taxonomy (GTDB): domain Bacteria; phylum Chloroflexota; class Anaerolineae; order Promineifilales; family Promineifilaceae; genus CAADGU01. Next base: position 55,453 of record JAHDWK010000005.1, read on the forward strand.
CTGGCGGCCATTAGCTGGGAATTTTTGACCCAACCGCCGCGTAATGGCATGACGGAAGGCGGTATCATGCCCGCCATTTTGGGCACGATCTTGTTGACATTGGGCACGGCCGTAGCCGCCATCCCGCTGGGCATTGGCGCGGCCATTTACCTGGCCGAATACGCCGGCGATAATATCCTCACCCGCACCATCCGGTTGGCCATTGTTAATCTGGCCGGTATTCCTTCCATCGTTTATGGTTTGTTTGGGCTGGGTATGTTTGTGTTATTTTTCCAGTTTGGCACCTCCATCCTGGCCGGGTCGCTGACGCTGGGGCTGATGACCCTGCCCATTGTCATCAGTACCGCCGAAGAAGCCATTCTCTCCGTACCCCCGGCATTCCGCACCGTCAGTTACAGTGTGGGCGCCACCCGCTGGCAGACCATTCGCCATCAGGTACTGCCCAACGCCATGCCCGGCATCATCACCGGCATCATCCTGGGACTCAGCCGGGCCATTGGCGAAACCGCGCCCATCTTGTTCACGGTTGCCGCCTTTTATCTACCCGATTTGCCCGGTTCTATCTTTGACCAGACGATGGCCCTGCCGTATCACCTGTATGTCATTTCCACGCAGGTGCCCGGTATGCCCCTGGATGTGCAGTATGGCACGGCGCTGGTGCTGCTACTGTTTACCCTTTCGCTCACCTTTGTGGCTACCATGATCCGCAGCACCATGCGGCGGCGGCGGCAGTGGTGATCCGCGAAGGGTGCGAAGAGCGCGAAGTTTTTATGACGCCGAAACTATCTATCCAGAATGTCTCTTTTGATTATGGGGATGGGGCAACGGTGCTGAAAAACGTCAGTCTGGATATTATGCCCCATGAGCTTTTTGTGCTGTTTGGGCCGTCGCGCAGTGGCAAATCTACGCTGCTGCGGCTGCTGAACCGGCTGTCGGATTTGCAGCCAGAGGGGGAGATGCACGGCCGTATCCTGTTCGATGGCCACGATATTTTTGCGCGTGGCGTGGATGTGTTTGACCTGCGACGGCGGATTGGTATGGTCTTTGCCACCCCCACACCCTTACCGGGCACCATTTATGAAAATTTGACCTATGGCCTTAAAATGGCCGGCATCAAAAGCCGCCGCGTGTTGGATGAAAGGGTGGAACGCTCCTTACAGCAGGCGGCGCTGTGGGATGAGGTCAAAGATCGTCTGGCTGATTCCGCCTTTGCCCTTTCCGGAGGACAAAAACAGCGGCTTTGCCTGGCGCGCAGCCTGGCGCTGGAACCGGAGATTGTGTTATTAGATAATCCCACCTCTGGCCTTGACCCTATTTCCACTTCCATTGTGGAGGAGTCCTTGTTTGAACTCAAACAGCAATACACCATCATCATGGTGCCCCATAGTATGCAGCAGGCGGCGCGGGTGGCCGACCGGGCCGCGTTTATACTCGACGGCGAAATTGTGGAGATTGGCCCGCAGCGCGAACTGTTTGTTTACCCCAAAGACAAACGCACTGAGGATTATGTATCGGGGCGGTTTGGGTAATTGTGGTAATCGGTAATCAGTGCAATGGACAACAAACTCGAAATCCGAAACTTCAACTTCTATTACGGCCAATTTCAGGCGTTGATTAACCTGAATTTGCCCATTCGCCGCAACCAGATCACGGCTTTGATTGGGCCGTCTGGCTGTGGCAAATCCACCTTTTTGCGGGCGTTAAACCGGATGAATGACACCATCAAGGGGGCGCGGGCGGAGGGGGAGGTGCTGCTGGATGGCAAAAATATCTATGACCCGGATGTGGATGTGGTGCAGTTGCGGCAGCGGGTGGGCATGGTTTTCCAACGGCCGAACCCATTCCCCCAATCCATTTATAACAATGTGGCTTATGGGCCGCGTGTCTTGGGGTTGGCCGGGCGGAACGGCCGTCTGGATGCGATCGTCGAACAAAGTTTACGGGATGCGGCCTTGTGGGAGGATGTAAAAGATCGCCTGGAATCACCCGCCCAGGCGCTCAATCCGGGCCAGCAGCAGCGGCTTTGTATTGCCCGTACCATTGCTGTAAAACCAGAAGTGGTGCTGATGGATGAGCCATGTTCGGCGCTGGACCCGGTGGCTACCTTGAAGATTGAAGAATTGATGCAGCAGTTGGCGGCGGAGTATACGATTGTCATCGTGACCCACAGTATGGAACAGGCGGCGCGGGCTTCGCACTGGACAGGTTTCTTCTGGTTAGGGGAGTTGGTGGAATACGGCCGTACCACCAACCTGTTCACCAATCCCGAAAAAGAGCTAACCGAGGCTTATATTACGGGACGGCAGGGATAGTCCGTTATCCGTAATTCGTAAACCGTAATCCGAAGTTGGACATCGGGTCTAGGGCTTTGGTCCTCGGTTTACGACTCACGGGAAACAGGCAGTGTAAAGTAAAACGTACTGCCTTTACCTTCGCGGCTGGTGACGCCAATACGGCCGTGATGGGCCTGCACAATATGGCGCGAAATAGCTAACCCCAGGCCGGTGCCGCCGCCATTACGAGTGCGCGCCCGGTCTGACTTGTAAAAACGCTCAAAAATGCGTGGCAAATCTTCCTCAGTAATACCCACGCCGGTATCAATCACGGAAATCTGCAATTCGTTGCTGTTGTCTGCTGCCAGACTGGCCTGAACGGTGATCCGGCCGCCATCGGGCGTAAATTTCACCGCGTTGTGCAGTAAATTAGTCACCACCCGCTGTACGCGCTCCTCATCGGCCAACACCGGGGGCAGATTGGCGGGCACATCCAGAATCATCTCAATCTGCTTGCGCTGTGCCTGGGGGCGGAGTCTGTCCATAGGGGCCAATAAGAGATTGGACACGGCCGTGGCTTGAAAGCGAAACGGCACCTGCCCGGACTCAATGCGCGACAGTTCCAGCAGTTCCTCCACCATCTGCGTCAGCACATCCACCTCATTTTCCGCTCGCTGCAAGAAACGTTGCGCTGCCGGCGGGTCGTCCAGCGCCCCATCTTGCAATGTTTCCACCACCGCTTTGAGTGAGGCTAACGGTGTGCGCAGTTCGTGTGAAATGTTGCTGATGAAGTCACGACGCACCGTTTGCAGCCGGTGAATTTGCGTCAGGTCATGCAAAATGACCAGGAAGCGACGCGCGCCTTCTTCTTCAAAAGGGATGACAGTCGTCTGTAAAAATACCCCCCGGCTGACCTCCACCATCTCCACCTGTTCTTGCCTTGTCTGCTGTGCCTTCTGCCATAATTCAATCAGATGGTGATGGCGCACCACTTCGGCAAAAGAACGGCCGATGGCCCGCTCGGTCATTGGCTCTAACAGCCGGGTGGCCGCCGGATTGAGCAGGCGCACCGTGCCGTTTTCGCCGGTGATCAACACGCCATCAATCATACTGGCCAGAATTGTGCTGTATTGCTGGTTCTCCGCTTGCAGGGTGTGGATGTGCTCGCGCAAGGTGGCAACCATTTCGCTAAAAGCGCGGGTCATATCCCCTTCGTCATCACTGGTGTAGCCGAGGATGCGCGCTTCCAGATCACCTTGTGTGATGCGCCGGGCGACTTCAGTGATGTGCCGGGTATACCGTTGCGCCGAACGTTCCAGCCACAGCGCCAGGAGGTAGGTGACGACGGCCGTAATCGCCGTCGCCGCTAATATGTTTCGCCACACACAACCGGCGCCCCCCAGACACATCGGCTGCGTCAGCAGCACACCCAGGCTGGTTAGGATAAAGGCAAACAAGAGAAAAAAGGGAATGGCAATGCGCCAACGTATTTTAGAGAACATTTTTCGTAATCCGTAACCCGTGGCCCGTAACCCGTCGGGTTACGCATTGCGGGTCTCTCTAGCGATATTAGCCATCAAAGCGGTAGCCAAGGCCACGCACGGTGACAATGCGTCGGGCGTTGGCCGGGTCTGCTTCGATCTTTTCCCGCAGCCAGCGCACATGCACATCTACGGTGCGGCTGTTGCCATCATACGTCCAGCCCCACACCCGTTCCAAAATGAGGTCACGTGACAGGGCAATGCCCTGGTGCCGCGCCAGAAAGAGCAGCAAGTCATACTCTTTCGGTTTGAGCCGCACAATTTCATCGTTCAGGCGTACTTCACGCCGGTTTTGGTCAATCACCAGCGTATCGTACACCAGCAGGGCGTCCGGGCCGGTGGACACGGCCGTGCCCATCCCCCCCGGCTCCAGGCTCAATTCCTCACGAATCAATTCCACGCGCCGCAGCAGTGCCTTCACCCGCGCCAACAGTTCACGCATACTAAACGGCTTCGTCAGGTAATCATCTGCACCCATTTCCAGCCCCACCACCTTATCTACCTCTTCAGACTTAGCCGTGAGCATGAGAATAGGCGTACTGAACTCCTTGCGCAAAATGCGGCACACCTCAAAGCCATCTAGCCCTGGCAACATCACATCCAAAATGAGCAGGTCTGGCTTTTGCACGCGGGCCAGGGTGAGGGCGGTACGGCCGTTCTCTGTTGTCACCACCTCATACCCCTGGCGCTGTAAGTTATATTCCAGCGTTTCCAGTAAAGTCTTGTCGTCTTCCACTACTAAAATTTTGATGCTCATACGTTTAATTACCCATCAATCGGTGCGAGGCAATCGCCGCGCCTTCAGTCAGTGACCGCAATTTTGCCCAGACCACATCCTCGACCACCATCTTGGAGCCGGCCGCCGTTTCAAAACCACAATCCGTGCCGGCAATAATCCGGTGCGGGTCGCCCACCGTGTTAGCAATCCGCTCAATCCGGTCGGCCACCACTTCCGGGTGTTCAATGTAGTTTGTTGTTGTCTCAATCACGCCGGGAATCAAGACCCGGTCGCCTAAAAAATCAGGGTCGGCAAACAGGCGATACTCATGCGCATGGCGCGGATTGGCCATGGAGAGCATCATCGCCCCGGCGTTTAGCTGTGACACTTCCGGCCAGATGTCGGCCAGGGGCACGTCACAATCATGCGGCCCCTCATAGTTTCCCCAGCAGACGTGCAGGCGCACCTGTTCGCGGGGGATGCCGGTGAGAGCGTTGTTCACGGCCGTGACCACCAACCGCACAAACCCCAAAAACTCCGCCAACGGTTTGTCCTGAAACAACGTGTGCCGTTCCAAGGCCAGGTCAGGCGCATCAATTTGCAAGACAAATCCCGCCTCGACAATGGCCGTATATTCGGTGCGCAACGCCTTCCCTAACGCATTCACATACAGTTCCAAATCATCATAATGCTCGTTTTGCATCCCGGCAGCAATAATGCCCGGCGAAGGCGCGGACATGAACGCTTCGGTGTAGGTGACGGCCGTGCCGACGGCCGTTTCCGCCAATAGTTCTTGAAGCTGGCGGCACTCCTGTTCTAGCGGCGTTGTGTTCACATAGCGCACCGGGCCAATCGCCTTCGGCGCCCGTAACAAATTCACCCGTTCATCCGTCCCCATCGCCTGCCGCCGCCGCTCCAAACTGCCCGGATAGCGCGTCAGGTCAGCCATGATCGGCCGGGAACCCACGCCGCCAAAACCACTCATGCGGTGCTGCACATAGGTAAAAAAACTTTCCCGCCCCATTTCGCCGTTGTTTACCACATCCAGCCCCACCGCCATCTGCCGCGCCAGGCTGGCGCGTGATGCTTCGCGCACGGCCGTCTTAAACACCTCATCCGCCACCCCTTGCCCGGCAAAGCGGGCCGTGTGCAGCGCAATCAACGATTGCGGGCGGGGCAGGCTGCCCGCATGGGTGGTCAAAATTCTGTCGGTACTCTGGCGCATCAGGTCTCCTCGATCCAGATTGGTTCAATCTCAAAGATTGAACCAATTTCCAACTTCTGGGATAAAATTCATGGTGATCAACAACGAAATCACGGGCATATGCCCCAAACTCCCCACAGCCATTATATAGCTTTTCCCAAAAAGGGTTCAGGTTTGTAGTAACCGCTTTAGCGGGCAGAAGTGGCTAAAGCCGCTACTACAAACAACGAACGAGATCACGAGGAAAGTAAATGACCGAATCGGCGGTGTTGACCATGCGGTTGTTTGGCGCACCAGAACTCCATGTGCATGGCACACCTCTCGCCTTGAAAAACCAGAAAGCACGCGCCCTGTTATTTTACCTGGCAATCACCGCGCAGCCCCACACCCGTGCCCACCTGGCGGCTTTGTTGTGGAGCGAATATCCGGCGGCCAGTGCTGGCGGGTCGCTGCGGGCCACGCTGTTCCAACTGCGGCGCGCCTTGCAGACGGCGGCGCTTGACCGGATTCTGCTGGCCGAGGGGGATTTGATTGGCTTGCAAGCCACGGCCGTCACCTGTGATGTCACCCAATTTTGCAGTCTGGTGGCCGACGGCCGTGAACCATCCCTCGCGCAAGCCATTGACCTGTATCGCGGCCCCCTGTTGGACGGTTTTACCCTGCCGGACACCCCCCTGTTTGACGATTGGTGGCAGCTAGAAGAGGAAAAGCTGCGCCAGCGTTACCTGAATGCGCTCAAACAATTGGCGGAGATGACGGCCGTGCGCCACGATCATTCGCCAGCAATCGCCTATTTGCAACGGCTGGTACAGGCCGACCCCCTGGCCGAAGAAGCGCAGCAGCAGCTCATCCGCCTCCATTTAGAGAGTGACCAGATCAGTCAGGCGCTTCGTCAATATCAGCAGTTTGAGAGCGAACTGCACAAAAAAATGGGGCTGCCGCCGGCCCCGGCCACACGCGCCCTGTTTCAAGAGGCGCTGCGACGGCAGCAGGCGCAATTACCGGCCAGACTGACCGCAAAACCAGACCAGACAAAACGTGGCCAACCGGTGTTGCCCTTTGTGGGGCGGGATGGACTGCTGGCCCAACTGCTGGTCATTGCCCAGGAAGTGAAAAGGGGGCACGGCCGTACCGTCCTGTTACAAGGGGATGGCGGCATTGGCAAGACGCGCCTCTTGCAGGAATTTCTGGCCCGGCTGACCGTGGAAACGCCCCCCTGGTTACTCTTGCAGGGCGCTTGCTCCCCCTTTGATGACCTCATCTCCTTTGGCCCCTTTCTGGAAGCGTTTCAAGAGACGCCCCTGGGAGACCTGACAGAGCAACTGCTGACTCCCAAAACGGACGCCCCGGCGGCACGGGATCAGTTTACTTACCACATATTGCAGACTTTGCGACGGCTGAGTCAAAATGCGCCATTGGTGCTGGCGGTGGATGATTTGCAATGGGCCAACAGTTCCACGCTGAACCTGTTTGGCCTGTTGGCGACGCGGCTGCATCATCTACCAGTGCTGCTGGTGGGCACGGCGCAGCGCCCGGAGACGATCCCGGCATTGCAGCGATTGGTGACGCTGGCACGGCGGCGCGGCCAGTTACACCTGTTGTCATTACCACCGCTGACGGACACGGCCGTGACCCACCTGCTGCAAAACCTGGCCATTGCCCCACCCGCCATCCCCTCTCTGGCCCACTGGCTGCAAGCCCGTGCCGACGGCAATCCCTTTGTCCTCGACGAGATCATCGCCCAACTGCGCGCCGAAGGCGTCCTGATTCCGATGGGGGGGCAGTGGCAGGGGGGGCAGTGGCAGCTAGACCCTGGCCGCTGGCTGCGTTGGCGCGCTGCCTATACCCTGCCGGAGACAACGTATGATCTTGTCTCCTGGCGGCTGCGCCACCTGACCCCAGAAGCACATGCTTTGTTAGCGGTATTGGCTGTGGCCGGTCAACCGCTGCCGCTGGCGCTGCTGGCCGATTTTGCCGGAACTTCAGAAGACCAGTTGGCTGCCATTCTGGATGATCTGTCGGCCAGAGGGCTGCTGGTGGAAAGCAGCGGCGAACTGTTTGCCCTGTCACACTATCTGCTGCGCGAGACGGTGTTGCAGCGGCTCAGCCATGTGCGCCGCCGCCTGGTTCATCGCCAGTTAGCCCAGCAGATGGCGCACTGCCCTGCCCTGCAAGCCACGTTTCCGCTGTGGGAGATCGCCCGCCATGCCGTCGCCGGGGAAGATGTGGCCCTGGCGCGGCAGTATGGCCTGCCAATCCTCGGCCACCTGCCGCGTGATTTTACCGGGGCGGTGACAGTAGATTTTTTGCACCACCTGTATGACCTCTTAGCGCCTACCGCCGCGCCCGATGAACGGCTGCGCCTGGCGCGAGCCATCGCCGATGGGCAGCAAGCCCTCGGCCATCTGGCGGAGGCGGCCCATTGGCAGCAGCGTTACCTGGAACTGGCGCAGCAGACGGGCAATGTGGCCGCCCAGGTGGCCGCTCATCTGGAAATGGGCGAACTGGCGCTCATCAGTAATGACTACGTGGCGGCCACGAAGGCGGCCGGGGCCGGATTGACGGCCTCTGTTTTACTGGCCGAAAGCGACCCCGCCTACCACCGGCTGACGGGGCGGGGACACCGGCTGCTGGGGCACGCCCTGGCGATGGAAGGTGGCGATCTGGCGGGGGCGGAACATCATTTGCAGGCGGCTACGGCCGTACACCGCCAATCGAACCATCCCCGTGATTTGTGCGCCAGCCTGTTTGAGTTGGGCAATGTGGCCGCACAGCAGGGGCGGCTGCTGCCCGCATTGGAATTGTATGAAGAGGCGGCACATGTGGCCGAGGCCGGGCAGGCGCACTATTTCCACGCCCTGGCGCGGAACAATCTGGCGTATCATAGCCTGCTGCTCGGCTGGCTGAAAGCGGCGCAGCGCGCCCTGGCGCAGGGGCAGTGGTTGGCGGAAACGCACGAACTGTTGGGCGCGGTGCTGCATCTGTCCAGCACCCAGGGGGAGATCCACCTCTACCTGGCCGAGTGGGAAGCGGCGGAAGAGGCGTTTCAGGGTGGGTTGATGTTGGCGGAGGAGTTGGGCAATCTGGAACGGCAGGCGGGCTACCGCGCCGGGCTGGCGTTGGCGGCGCGTGGTCTGGGTGACGGGCAGCGGGCGCAGGCGCTCTTAGAGGAGGCGCTGCTGCTCATCAACGGGCATGGCTACTGGCATTTGCGGGCGCGATTGTTGATCTGGCTGGCGGAGACGTTAGTGTTGGCGGAGGAGTGGGGGGCGGCACGGCCGTCTCTCACCGCCGCCCTGGAAACGACACAAACCCACAACCGGGCGCTCTTGCAGTTACAGGCGGAACGCTTGCAGGCCGCGCTGCTGGGTGCGCAGGGGGATTGGCCGTCAGCCGAGGCCTGTTTTGCCCAGGCCATGTCTCGCGCCACCGACCTGGACTTGCCGCTGGAGATTGCCCGAACGCAGGCGATGTGGGGGCGTACGGCCGTGCGCTTCGCCACCTCGCCCCATCAGGGACAACACCTGCTGGCGCAAGCCCGCCAACTTTTTGCCGACCATGAGGCCAGAGCCGAATTATTGGCGCTGGCCTGAAACACGCCTGAAACGCCCGAAATAACGCCCCAATAACGCTCCCTTTCTATAATCTACGCACATTCCATGTTTAGGAGATTGGTTCAATCTTGAAGATTGAACCAATCTGACATATGTACAAGGAGAAAAAAGATGGCGGTAAATCCAATGGAATATCAGAGTAAAGATGTGGTGTTAGACGTGGTGCGCACGGAGCGCGGCCGGTTCTTTGACGTAGTGAACAACCCGGACAACTGGTATACGGACACCCGCTGTGAAGGCTGGCAGGTGCGTGATCTGGTGGGCCATATGATTGACGTTACCGAGGCTTATCTGGATCGGTGGGAGATAGCCAGCAAAGGTCAGGAAGCCGCCGCGCCACGTGGCTGGCAGGTGATGGCTAGAGATTTGAATGATGGCGCGCTGGCGCTGCGCACCCTCTCCCGCGAGGAAGCGATTGCCCGCCTCAAAGCGGATTCGGACAAGATGATGGGCATTTTTGAGTCGCTGAGCGAAGATGAGTGGAACAGCTTTATGGTCGCGCATGTTTTCTCCGGCCCCGTGCCCGCGTTTTGTTACCCCGCCTTCCAGATTATGGATTATGGTGTACATACCTGGGATATGCATTGGGGGCTGGGCGAAAGAGACGGCATCCTCGATGAGCGCACGGCCGGCGTGTTGCTGCCCTACATGTTCATCATCTGGCAGTATTCGGTGGATCAGGAAGCGGCCAAAGGGGTAGACATCACCTACGGTATCAAGGTGGATGGTGAATGGGGCGGCCAGTGGAAGGCGGCCATCAAAGACGGGCAATTCAGCTATGAACCTGTGGAGGATGTCAGTGCGCTCCCGGCCGTTTTCCACTTCAAACATCCGTCAGATATGGTGCTGACCACCTATCAGCGCATCCAGGGTGGCGAAACGTCTGGCGACCCGGACGTGATCCAAAAAGCGCGCAGCGTCTTCTTCCACATTTAGGCGTAGGGCGATTTGGAAGATCGCCCTACACAAGAAGCGATGCGACTCTTTACCACAGAATATGGCGCGCTGTGGGCTGTGGAAACGGGGAACGGTCTGCCGCCCCTTTGCCCGGCGCGGCAGGAAGTGACCTTTGCCGAGACGCGGCCGGAGGATGTGGCGGAAGTGGCAGCGGCCATGAACCTGCCTGCGGTGGAACCAATCTGGGAGCGTCTGGGCAACGGCCGTCGCTGTTTTCATCTGCGCGCCAATGGACAGATTGCTACCTATGGCTGGGTGACACGCGGCGTGGAGTGCGTGGGCGAGTTGGAGCGGCAATTTCATTTGCACGATGACGAGGTGTATATCTGGGATTGTGGTACAGTGGCAACCTGGCGGCAGCACGGTTTTTACAGCGCCCTGTTGAGCCACCTGATCTACCGGCTGCATGAGGAAGGACTAGCGCGTATCTGGATTGGCGCGTCGCGGCAGAACCGGCCATCTATTCAGGGTTTTGCCAATGCGGGATTTCAGCCGGTGGTGGATTGCAGCTACGGCCGTGTCTCCCGCCTGACCTTTCTCTGGATTCAACACGCCCCGGCTGCCCCACACGCATTGATCCAGGCTGCCTATCGCATCCTGCTGAATGCACATGAACGGCGGTTGGGGTCGCTGGCGATTGGTTATTTGAAATGAATTAAAGGTGCGACGCACTTTTGCAATGCGCCGCACCTGAGGACACAGTATGAAAAAGATTCAGACACAAGGCGTCCACCACATCACCATTGTGGGGGCGACGCGGCAGATGGCGATTGATTTTTGGGAGGGGGTGTTGGGCATGCCCTTTATCTTTGAGCAGCCTAACCTGGATAATGCCAATGAGAGCCACCTTTATTTTGATCCGGGCGACGGCCGTCTCATCACCATCTTCACCAATGAAACCCGCACCGCCGACCCCACCCCCAACCCGGAAGGCATTGGCAATTTGCACCACATCGCCTTTAGTGTCTCCCGTTCCACGTTTATCGAGACGGCCAGACGGCTGAATGAACGGGGCATCAAAAATACCGGGGAAATAGATCGCGGCTTCATGTACTCCATCTACTTCCGTGACCCGTTGGGGCAGCGGTACGAACTGGCCAGCTACAAATTTGAGCCGCCCGCCGGCTGCACCCATGCCCAGGTTTTGTTTGAAGCGCACAAAATTCGCGTGGCCGAGGGAGCATACAATATCCAGGATGCACACCTGGCGGATGCTATCGAACTGCTGACCCGCCGCCAGCAAGGGTCGCTTTCCGACGATTTATCGGCCAAACACGCTTATCCGCAGCTTGTAGACGGGCCATAGGGCGATTTTCCAAATCGCCCCACATATGCTTATGGAATATAGACAACTCGGCTATTCTAATCTTCAAGTCTCTGCCTTTTCCTTGGGTTCATGGTTGACCTATGAATTCATGGACGAAAAAGAGGCGCTGGCGGTTATTGAAAGTGGCTTGCAGGCGGGCATCAATTTTCTGGATGACGCTCGCTATGATGACCGTACCGGCCATGCGCCCCTGAAAAGCGGCTATTCGGAGGTGTTGTTCGGCCGTTTGCTGCGGCGGGGTGGCTGGGATCGCGCCGACCTGGTGATCGCCAACAAGCTGTGGTACGAGTTTTACCCGGCGGAAAGCCCGGAGGCAGAACTGGATGGTTCATTGACGCGCTTGCAGATGGCATATCTTGACCTGGTGTACTGTGTGCCGCCACCGGCTTCTTTGCCTGTTGCCGAGATGGTGCGGCAAATGGACGCTTTGATCAAGACCGGCAAGCTGCGCTATTGGGGTGTGTTGAACTGGCCGCTGGCGCAAATTGAGGCGGCGTGGCAGGTAGCCAGTGAAGAAGGTCTGGCGCGACCTGTGGCGGCGCAACTGGCTTACAGCCTGCTGCAAACATCGCCGGTGGAAGATGAAGAGACCAGGAAGATTTTTCAGGCGGCCGGGATAGGGGTTGTGGCTTCATACACGCTGTATGGGGGTTTGTTGAGCGGGAAGTATAACCGGGTGGGCGGGGGTCACGGCCGTTTCCCCCACGATACCATCGAATCCATGCGCCAGAAACAATTGCTGGCGAAGGTGGATGCGCTGATCACGCTGGCGGCCGAAGTGGGCTGCACCCCGGCGCAACTGGCGCTGGCCTATTGTCTGGCAAATGAGCAGGTCGTCAGCCTGCTGTTTGGGGCCACAAGCGTGACACAGGTAGCAGAAAACCTGCAAGCACTGAAAGTTCTGGCCCGCCTGGATGATAAAATCATGGAAAAACTGCGCGAGATAAGCCAGCGACAAAATGAGAGGTAACAGCATGGAACAAAGCGATAACAAAACGGGAGCCAGGTTCATTGCTGAAACGCTGCAAGGGTATGGCGTGACGCACGTCTTTTACATGGACGCCATTTTGCGCAAGACGATGGTGGATTTGGAGGAGTTGGGGATTCGCCGCGTCATCACCCATTCAGAAAAGGCAGCAGCATATATGGCCGATGGTTATGCCCGTATTTCCGGCCGGCCGGGCGTTTGTATGGCGCAGTCGGTGGGAGCGGCCAATCTGGCGGCCGGGTTGCAAGATGCCTGGTTGGGACGCTCGCCCGTTATTGCCCTCACCGGCAAGAAGCCGCCCCTGTTCCAACATCGCCACGCCTACCAGGAAATTGACCATGCCCCCATGTTTGCACCCGTTACCAAATACAACGTGGACGTGGTGAACATTGCTCAGTTACCCTTCTTTTTACGGCAGGCGTTCCGCGAGGCGACTTCGGGCACGCCGCGACCGGTACATCTGGATTTATTGGGGCACAGCGCCCGGCCATTAGAAGCCGCCACCGCCGAATTTCCCGTGATCATCGAAGAGCCGTTCACCCATTACCCGTCCTTCCGGCCCGAACCGGATGCGGTCAGCGTAGAACGCGCCGCCCATGCCATTGCCGTCGCGCAACGCCCGGTGATTGTGGCCGGAGGCGGCGTTCGCAGTTCGGGGGCAGCGGCGGAAGTGGTGGCGCTGGCGGAGAAGTTCTCGATTCCGGCGGCGACTTCGGTCAATGGCAAGGGCACCATTCGGGATGATCACCCATTGAGTGTGGGCGTGGTAGGGTCTTATTCGGTGCGCTGCGCCAACCAGGTGGTGGCGGCGGCCGACCTGGTGATTTACATTGGCAGCAACACCGGCGACCAGGTGACAAATAATTGGACGGTGCCGCCAGTGGGCACGGCCGTTGTCCAGATAGATATTGATCCCATCGAAATCGGGCGCAGTTATGCTGGGGCGGTGGGGGTGGTGGGGGATGCACGCACGACCGTTGCCAGACTCACGGCCGTTTTGGAACCAAAACCAGCGAATGAAACCTGGTTGCAGCAAGTTCATTCATTGGTTCATGCCTGGCGTGCGGAAATGGAACCGCTGCGCCAATCAGACGCCATTCCCATTCGGCCGGAGCGGTTGTGTAAAGAGTTGACTGACGTGCTGCCGGCAGACGCCGTTTTGGTATCTGACACCGGCTATTCCGCCATCTGGACAGCGACGATGGTGCAGCTAACCCATCCAGGACAGACCTATCTCCGAGCTGCCGGTTCACTGGGCTGGGCTTTCCCGGCGGCGCTGGGTGTCAAGTGTGCCGTGCCGGATCGCCCGGTCATTTGTTTCACCGGGGATGGCGGCTTCTGGTATCACCTGAGCGAACTGGAAACGGCGCGCCGCCACCGCATCAACACCGTGACCATCATCAACAACAATGGCGGGCTGGGGCAGGGCATCCCGGACATTCACAAAATGTATGGTGACCGGCCCGGCAACCCTGCCGAGCTTTATCAGTTTGAACCGGTTAATTTTGCCCGCATTGCCCAAGAAATGGGCTGTGCGGGTATTCGTGTGGAGCGCCCGGAGGAAATTGGCGCGGCCATCCAACAGGCACTAGCGGCCGATGTGCCCACCGTCGTGGAAGTGCTTACCGGCTTGCATTATCATGCACCTGAGGTCTGGTCGCCGCCCGGTCAGGGATGATGTGGAGATTAGTTGTCACCAGACATTCGATTTCTCCAAGAAATCGAATGTCTGACACGTATGAGTCATCGTTTAAGATGTATACAACGGCAGCCACAAAGTGAAAGTGGCGCCAGCGCCAGTTGTGCTTTCCACTTCAATCAGGCCGCCATAGGGTTCGATGATTTTTTTGGCAACGGGCAGCCCTAAGCCCATGCCGGAGTCATTGGCGGCGCGGGCGGCTTCTCCCCGAAAGAAACGGTCAAATATCTGTTGTTGTTCGGCCTGGTTCAGGCCAGGGCCTTGATCGGCTATGGTAACCAGGGCGAAAGAACGACCGGCGCGCGTTTGGGGTTGCACCGTAATACGCACTTCCCCGCCGGGCGGTGAAAATTTGATGGCGTTGTCAATGACATTGGTTAGCATGGCCCGTAGGTGTGCCTGGTGTATGTGGACGGCCGTTACCGTGGCTACATTCCCGACCACCACCCACCGCAGCCCCTTTTCCGCCACACTGCCCCCAAAATAATCTTGCAATTCATTGAGCAGCGACCAGAGGTCAGTCGTCGCCTCCGGATCAGGCGTAAACTCGGCGTCCAACCGGGACAATTCCAGCAAATCCTGAATCATCCGGTTCAGGCGGTCTGTTTCCTGGCGTAAGACATGGAAGTAACGGGGATGGTTTTCCGGTTTGCCTCGCTCCAATAGCGAGATATGCGTTTTGATGACGGTGAGGGGGGTGCGTAAATCATGGGTGACATTCGAGATGAACTCTGCCTTCAACCGCTCTACCGTTTTCAACTGGCTGATGTCTGACTGCATAATCACATACCCCGTGACGTTGCCGGTATTGTCTTTGATGGGCGTCACGGTTAAGCGCACGCTGTAAGTATGCCCATCTTTGCGTTGGTTGAGCAGTTCACCCGACCACCCTTCGTGGCTGAATCCCGAAGGCCAGGTTTGCACAAAAAGGAAACGGGCAGCGCGATCATTGACCAAAACACGCAAATTTCGGCCGGTGAGTTCGGCACGGCCGTAACCGCTCATGCGCTCCATGGCCTGGTTCATATAGAGGATGTTGACGGCCGTGTCAGTTAGAATTATCCCCTCGCCGGCACTCTCCAAAATAGCTACCGTGCGATCCCGTTCCGCTTGCAATTCGGCCGTGCGCTGATTGACCAGTACCTCCAGCATATCTTTATCTGACACTAACGTTTCATATAATCGGGTGCGCTCAATCACCGCGGCCACTTGCCCGGCCAACGTCACCAAAAAGTGTAAGTCCTTCTCCGAAAAAGCGTTCAAACGAGGGCTTTCCGCGTCAATTACGCCTACTACCTGGTCTTTCACCAGCACCGGGACGACAATGGCTGAGTGTATGTTTTCTATCGGTATGCCCGCGTCATAAAGCGGTTCCCGGCGCACATCGGCCACAATCTGTGGCTCACCGGTGTGCACCGCCAGCCCAATCAAACTTTCATAGAGTACCGGCTGCTCCAGATAGTGAGCTGGCATATCGTGAAAGGAAGCATGAGGTTGTAATTTTCCGGTGGTCGGGTCTTTCATGACAAAGCCAAATACGTCAGGATAGAGACGGTCTGTAATCATGCGTGTCGTCCGGTGTAACAGTTCGTCTACATCAAACGTGGAGGCAGTGGCAATGGATAGCTGGTGCAAAATGGACAGTTCAGCAGCCTGTTGTAATACCTGGTCGTGCAGCCGGGCATTGGCAATGGCGATAGCCGCCTGGTTAGCAAAGGCCGCTACTGTTTCTGCCGCTTCAGCATTGTATTTGCCCGGTTCCCGGCTTTCCAGACTCAAGATGCCGATCAGTTGATCCTTTACTGTTAGCGTGGCGCCAATCCATGAACAGACGCCATCCAGTGTGGGCAGCACCAGCCAGCCGGTATCCTGCCAGGTGTTGCCCACAAAAGCCCAACCTGGCGGCATGGGAATGCGCCGCAGCCATGATTCGGCGTGGGCATTCAGGAATTCGCGCAACTTCTCGGCGTCTTCAAAGCCGCGACTGGCTGCCAGCAAAAGAGAGTCACTGTAGGGGTCTTCCAGATGCAGCGAAACAAAATCATACTCGATGATTTCGGCCAGGTAGTCAAAAACATGTTCATATACCTGTTGCAACGTCAGGCTGGTGGTCAGGAGCGCGCCCACTTTTTGCAGCATGGTTGCCATTTTTAGCTGGCGAGTTTGGGCGGTGTACAGGTTGGCGTTGGCAATGGCGATGGCGGCCTGGTGGGCCACGCTCTGGCACAGGGCAATTTCGTCGGCGGTGAAGTGACGCACCTGCTGCCAGATGTGAATGTGTAGCAGGCCGATGGTTCTGTCCCGGAAAATAAGCGGGACATACAATAGGGCGCGCAGCCCACCTTCCGTGATGCGCAACGCCCGTTCATTTAAGTAAGCGATCTGCCACAAATCGGCTACGGCCGTTGGCTGCCGATTTTTGAGCGTGAGACGAGAAAATAATGTTTCGTCTATGAGTACTTCCTGGCCGATGGGTACCAGCGAGAAGGCCGGCTCTTCAGACCATTCGGCAGCAGTGTGCAGGGCCCGGCCGTCTTCGCTCAAAATGGAAATAGAGCAGGCACTGATGTTGGTTAGGTAACGTCGCGCCGCATCCAGAGCGCGGCTGAGAACTTCACCTAATTCCAGACTACTGGAGAGATAACCGGCAATTTCTAGCAGTGTTTCCGCTTCCCGACGGCGGCGGCTTTCGGTTTCATATAAGCGGGCATTTACCAGGGCGATAGCTCCTTGCTGGGCAATACCCTGGCACAGTTCAATTTCGGCCGGCGTATACTCACGGCGGTGGCGGCTTTCCCACAGTTCAGCAAATCCAATGATCTGGTCGTGCAGTCGCATGGGCACCACTAAGGATGTCTGGATGTTGTAGACGGCCAAATGCTGCTGATCCCACAGCGGCGTCTCAGGATGGTCGGCATGGAGCAGCAAAGGGTACCGGGTTTGCAGGAAGGTCGCATCCCGTTTGACTTCGTTGAAGAGGTCGTAGGAAACGCCAATATCGCTGTGCATTTCCTGGTCATTGGCTTCGGGGCTGCGGTATTCGGCCAGTACAGTTGCCAGACCGGTGTCGGGATTCCAATCGGAAATATGGGCGCTGGTGACCTGGAAGGTGTGGGTGAGCTGCCGGGCCAGTTCGGTAAGCAGCGCCGGGGTGTTCAGGTTGGCAGACACGGCCGTGATCGCCTTGAGTAGCGCCACATACTGGATTGTGGGATAAAGTTGGTTGTCACTTTCTCGCTCGTTCATGTTGCTCCTGGTTATGGCCGTGCCAAAGATAATACCTGCACTCGGCTGCTTCTGGCAACATTCACAATGCAGGCTAAAATCAGGTCATCTGGTAAAAATTTAATGAGATTGGAGATTGACTGATCTCTAATCTCCAATCTCCTATCTCCCAAAGGTATGAAAAACCCTAAAAGATTCCCACTTGTTTTGCTCATTGTCCTGCTTGGTTCAGGGCTGCTATTGTACTGGTTTGGCGAACGCTGGCTGCGGGCGGTACTGCTGTATCTGTCTACGGCCGTATGGGCGCAATATCTGGTCAGCCACACCCGCCTGGCCTGGCGCGTGGCCAGTCGCTTCATTGCCGGGGAAACGGCGGATGACGCCATCGCTGCCGCCCGCACCGTTAACAGCCGGGGCCTTTCGGCCACCCTCAACTATTTGGGTGAACACGTACACACGCCTCAAGAAGCGGCTTATGCTCGTGATGAGATTGTGCGGTTGCTGGATTGCATTCAGCAAAGCGGAGTAGATGCCAACGTGTCGGTGAAACCCAGCCAGCTTGGTTTGAACATTGATCCGCGCCTCTTATACGAAAACCTGCACATCGTCCTCAACCGCGCCCGGCAAACCAACAACCGAGTGCGCATAGATATGGAAGAAAGCAGCACCGTAGACACCACGCTAGGCATTTACCGCCGGTTGCGGGACGAAGATGGGTACGGCCGTCACGTAGGTGTGGTCATTCAGGCTTATCTGTATCGCAGCCAACAAGACATTGCCGCGCTGATGAGCGAAGGCGCCTGGGTGCGTTTATGCAAAGGCGCATATGCTGAACCGCCCGAAGTTGCTTTTCCCCAAAAAGCGGACACCGACGCCAGTTTTGTGCAACTGGCGCAACATATGCTTAGCGCCGATGCGCGACAGCATGGCGCATATCCCTGTTTTGCCACCCATGATGAAACTATGGTGCAGGCCATTCGGCAATTTGCGCAGGCACAACAAATTCCCGCGGATGCCTTTGAATTCCAAATGTTGTACGGCATTCGGCGGGAACTCCAGGAGCAATTGGCCGCCCAGGGCTACCGGGTGCGGGTTTACATACCGTATGGCACCGCCTGGTACCCCTATTTTGTGCGCCGCCTGGCGGAACGGCCGGCGAATATGTGGTTCTTCATTGGCAATCTGCTGCGTTAGTGCCGCTGATCGCTAATCAGATTTTGGCTTACGGCTCACGGACATGTGGCCGTCCATGCCTCACTGTGATACGCTCTTCAACCAGTTTAATTAGCTTAAAAGGAGAAATCTTATGCCAAGTGAACTTTCAAATCAGGTAGGTCGGGCGGGTAGCGCTGCTGGCGTTGGCGCCCAAATAGAAACGGCGGCAATTAGTCGGCTGGTCGTTATCACCTTTGCCGATCCGTCCCAGGCAGAAGGACTGTACGAGGCGCTGGTGGCGCTGGATAAACAAAAAGCGGTCAATCTGGAAGACGCTGTGTTTGTTACCAAAAACGCCGAAGGCAAGCTGCAAGTGGATGAGCGCATCCACAACGAAAAACGCAGCGGCACGGTCAAGGGCGCCGTGTTGGGTACGCTCGTTGGTTGGATGCTGGGGGGGCCGGTGTTGGGGCTGGCCGGTGGCGCTATTGTGGGCCGTATGATTGGCAAGCGCCTGGATTTGGGCATAGACGAGGGTACGGTGCAATCGGTATCTGCGGCTTTGGCAGAAGGCCAGACGGCATTGTTTATTCTCGGTTCAGCCAGACATGCGCCTTCGGTAGTAGAGGCATTCAAGAAATTCAACGGTACCATTATCGAAACTTCTGTGGACCCTGAGGTGCGGGAGCGTTTGCAGCGGGCGCTTGACGCCGAAAACGAGCCGTAATCCGTGAGCCGTTGGCCGTAATCTGTTATGGGCGAGCGGTAATTGGTAGCGAGTGGCGCCGGTGTGGGAAAATTCTGCCCCACATCCGGCGTTGTTTATTTGGGGTGGAGGAGTGTTTCAGGTTTTCCCCGTATGCCAGGTGTTTTATGCACGGCCGTCTTGACATGCCCGCCGCCTTTTGTATAATACGTTTAGTTTGAACTAAACGTATTATACAAGGAGGCCTTATGGAAGACCAACTCGCCCTGGCCCGGCAAAACTTCATTCAAAGCATGAGCCGCATCAGCCATTTCTGGGGTTTCCCCAAGGCAATGGGCGCGATTTATGGCGCTATTTATTTGTCGCTACAACCCATTTCCCTGGATGATCTGGTGGAACAAGTGGGCGTGAGCAAAGGGGCGGTCAGCACCAATGTGCGCACCCTGGAACGGCTGGGCATGGTACATCAACATCTGGAGGTAGGCGACCGCAAGGATTACTACACGGCCGAAACCGACTTCTGGAAAGTAATTCGTGGTGTGCTGCGTGAACGGGAACAGCAGGAGTTTGACCTGGCGCTGCGGGCGGTGGCAGAAAGCCTGGAACTGGCCCGTTCGCCGGAGGCGTTGGCAGTAGATGCGGATACGGCTGTTTTCTACCAGCAACGTATGACCAATATCCAGGACTTTTTTGGCAATCTGGATAACCTGGTAGCGATGCTGATTGCCCTGGACAACCTGCGCTCTGGCACACTCTCCCGGTTATTTGGGAATTCTTCGTAATCCGTAACCCGTAACCCGTAAGCCGACTCACTGGTCACCGATCACGGCTTACGCAAAAGAGGTAAACTATGACTGAAAGTACAACCCAACTCCATGCTGTTACCGGCGCATTTGGCTACTCTGGCAAGTATATTACCCAACGGCTGCTGGCCCAGGGCAAACAGGTGATCACCCTCACCAATTCGGCGGATCGAGACAATGCGTTTCACGGCCGTGTGCCCGCCCGTCCCTTTCACTTTGACACCCCTGCTCAACTGGAGGCGTCGTTACAAGGAGTGTCAGTGCTATACAACACCTATTGGGTGCGTTTTAACCACAAGACATTCAAACACGCCGATGCCGTGCAAAACAGCATCACCCTGTTCAATGCCGCCAAAGCGGCAGGGGTGCAGCGTATTGTGCATGTGAGCATCACCAACCCTTCTCTGGACTCACCGTTGGAATACTTCCAGGGCAAAGCGGTGTTAGAGCAGGCGCTCATAGACACGGGCCTTTCTTATGCCATCTTGCGGCCCACGGTGTTGTTTGGCAAGGAAGATATTCTCATCAACAACATCACCTGGATGTTGCGCAAATTCCCGGTATTTGGCCTGTTTGGCGATGGGCAGTACCGTTTGCAACCGATTTATGTGGATGATCTGGCGCGGCTGGCGGTGGAGCAGGGGGGCAATGAGCAAAACATCATCCTCAATGCCATTGGCCCGGAGACGTTCACCTATCGGGAGTTGGTGCAAAAATTAGCAGAGACCATTAGCGTGAAACGGCCAATGCTTTCCATTCCACCGGCCCTCGGTTTTGTGGCCGGGCAGGTGGTGGGGCGACTGGTAAACGATGTACTGATCACCCGCGAAGAAATTGAAGGGTTGATGGCCGATTTGCTCTATGTGGACACCCCCCCCACCGGCAGCACCCGCCTGACCGATTGGGCACAAAAACATGCCGCTACGTTAGGCAAACAATACACCAGTGAACTGGCGCGCCGCCGTGACCGCCAGGCAGCCTATGCCTCCAATTAACAAAAAAGTCGTCAGCGGGCCGACCCCGCTGACGACTTTTTACGATTACCGATCACCGTTTCCGAATGACTAACCCCAGTGAGGCTACGGCCAGCAGTAGCATCATGCCCATCACCACCATGGGCAGCGCAGAGTTGGACACGGCCGTGATAGTTTGCATGGTCACGGCCGTTGGTGAATTAGCGAAGTCTAGCGTTGCCAATGTAAAATTGCTGCCCAGGTCGGCCACGTTTACCCCCAGGAAATGCACCTGGTCGCCGATGACGGCCGTGGCTGTGGCCATGTCGGTGAAATCACCTGTGTCCGCCGTCCGCTGCAACAGCCGGTAATTGTTCACCGGCCCATCCGGCAATATCCCCGCCATGCTGCCTTCGCCAAAATCAAAGATGATGTCCACCATACCCAATGTGGGGGTGACGGCATCCGTCACGTCTATAAACCAATGACGTTCCCAGCGGCGGGGATCAGGCGCGCCATCCCAATCACCGGTCGTAGGGAGATCAGCGGTAGTGTTAGTGTTGGTGATATGGCGGTGCCCAAAGAGCAGCCAATCGCCATCATCCTGTAAAAAGCTACGGTCACGCACAATCATGCCCACACTATGCGCCTGGGTGTGCCGGTTGCCGCCAAACTGCCCAATGCCCGCCACGTCCAGGTCAAAGTTGCCGTTTCCTGGTGTATCGCCGTCATAATGATCATGGCCGCTGGCCGTAATGTCTATGTCATATTTGGCGCTCAAGTAGTTCTCCACCAGGATGCGCTGCACATCGGTAAGAGCCGTGCTGAAAATAATCTCCTCGGCAATGTCACCCCAGAAGAAGTTGTCAAGTGCACCACCGCCAGATTCACCGGCCCCCACACGCAAAGATACCGTACCGGATAGGGGCGTATATCCGGTCACTGCCTGGTCATCAAGTCCACTGCCCACGTATTGTAAACTCTGCGTACCATCATGGGCGGCTGTGATCAATTCCCAGGTATCTGTGACCACAACGGCCGTGCCCACCACATTTGCCGTGCCATCATACACGCCAAACTGCCAGGTATTGGCCGCATTGAAGAGGCTGTACCCTTCATCAGGAGAAATCCGGCTGGTCAGAGGTGAACACGTGGCCATGGGGCACGACGCGCCGGTAGAGTTCCAGACGCCAAAGAGCGTAAAGTTGGCCGGATTCAACGCTGCCTCAAACGGCCGTTGCAAATGGTGAGCGCCGCCAAAACGCAGAACTGCCTGTCCGTTGACCACGGCCGTTTCATACGATGGAAAGTTAGTGGCTTCTGTGGGGTCATATCCATTGCCACTTTGATCTTGCCAGCAACCGGCAGCGCCGCCCCCAGTTGCCATCGAACTGCACCCGGCATCCGCAAACACGCCCCGATCCCCCCTTAACCACAGTTCCAGGCTGGAACTGCCATCGGCAACGCCGACGCCGCCCGGCCCGTCGCCGCCAGTGGTGGCACCGGGAGCAATGGGGGCGATGTACTCCACTGCCCCCACATCACATAGGGTTCCGGTGGCTATGCCGTCGGCTCGTGTTACGCCGCGCTGATCGGCCGTGACCGTGGTAACGCAGCCATTGACGGTGGGGGGGATGCGGTCAATGGCGTCGCTGCCCGCCAGCAGGTTGTGGGTGGGCGTCGGCCCGCCATTATCTTGTAATGGCCCCAACCCCACTGTAACCACCGTAATATCAGTCACGGCATTCAAAGCCCCGGCACAGCCCGTGGTACTGGGGCGCAAATTGTATCCATTGGTTGTCACAGGATTGCCTGAAACACTGCAATCATCCTGGGTGGGCGATAACCGGGCCATATTGCCAACAATAATGTTGTTACCGGCAGTCGTGAAGGTTGAGTTGCCATTGTGTCGTAAACCTCCACCCCCACCAGGGCCTGTATTATCATCATTGGCTATATTCGCTGTAATCGTCACATTAGTCAGAGTAAGAGAGGCGCTTCCTGAATTTAAGATGCCGCCGCCATTGGCATTCGAGCGATTACCACTAATGGTACTATTAGTCAGGGTTGCCATGCCAAAACCAGTGACATTCGCTATCCCCCCACCTCCACCGCCGCCAATCGAGTAGTTATCGCTGATTGTGCTGTTGGTAACAGTTAATGTACCGCTATTGAAGATGCCGCCACCGCCAGTTGTGCCATCTGAATCGCTTTGTGTATTCGCCGTAATGTGAGCGGCATTGATGGTGAGTGAACCGCCTAAATTTCGAATACCCCCGCCATGTGCTGCTGTCCCTACCGGTACCGGTGCATCCCCATTTTGCACCGTTACACCGTTCAGGGTGAGTGATTGTCCAGTGGGTAAATCAAAAATGCGGTCAATGCCGTCCGCGTCAATGATGGTGCGATTCGCGCCGTTGCCATTAATGGTAATGGGCGAGCGAATGTCCAGATCGCCGGTAACGTTGAGGTCTTCGTTTGCTCCCGTCCGGCTCAAGGTAATGGGGACGCCATCCAGCGAACTGTCAAAGATGATAATGTCCGCGCCGCTGCCACTGTTGCAGTCTACCTGATTGGCATTGTCCTGGTTGGCATTTTGAATAGCTTCGCGTAGGGAACAAGAGCCGTTGCCGGGGCTGCCATCTAACTCATCAACGGCCGTGTCCACAGTGATGGTAGCGGCCTGAGCGCGTGGCGGGGTTGCCGACCACAGTAGTGTGATAGCCAGGGCTACCATACACAAACCAATCAATCGTTTTGCTGGAAAGTTGTTCATTGTTTGAGTCTCCCTTGTAGTAGAGTAATAAGATGTTGGAGTCTGTCTCACGCAGCCGGATCATACCCTAGAATGGCAGTTTATTTGGTTGAATTTTAGTTATGCGGAGAAGAGGTACGAGAACTCTGCCACTGTCTGAAAACAATAAAAAGCCACCGACTTTACCAAAGTCGGCGGCTTTTCTGCTCTCTTGTGCCCTCACGGAGATTCGAACTCCGGTTTTAAGCTTGAAAGGCTTACGTCCTGGTCCCCTAGACGATGAGGGCAACGGGCGGAATTCTATCATCCTGGGGGGGCAGGGTCAAATTTTTAGAGATTGGGCTGATAGTGCAGAGCCACCACGCCGGAATTGAAGTGCCGGGTCTCCAGCAGTTTCAGGGTTGTTTTCTCCAGTCCGTCAAAGATACGCCCGCCACTGCCCACGGCCACCGGATAGACTAGCAGACGTATCTCATCCACCAGCCGATGTTGGATCATGGCATGCGTCAGTTCGCCAAAGCCATATTGCAGTATGTCTTGCCCCGGCTGCTGCTTCAGTTGGGCGATGGCGGCGGGGGCTTCGCCCTGGATAAGGGAGGCGTTCCATTCCAGCGGCCGGGACGCTGTGCGCGAGGCCACATACTTGGGCAGGCTGTTCATGCGGTCGGCAAATTCATCTGCGCCCGCACGAGCTGACCACGCTTCGGCAAATCCTTCGTAAGTGACGCGCCCCATCACCAGCGCATCGGCGGCAAAGAGTTGGGTATAAGCGTATTGACTGATTTCGTCACTCCAGTAGTCGAACGACCAATGATGGGGATTTTCCTTCACGCCGTCCAGCGTCACCATGGTGGAAACAATAACTTTTCTCATGTTGCTCTCCTTTTGTTTGTAGTTGATGCCGCCATCATAAACGAACAAAAGGGGGCTGTCTTGTATAAAAACGCAAACAACTCAGGTGGCCGTGGCGGGGGTGATTTGGGTGGGCGTTTGCCCGATGAAGCGTTTCAGGGAGCGTGTGAGATGTGGTTGGTCATAGTAACCGGCTTCAAAAACCGTATCGAGGATTGGCCTGCCTTGTTGCAGGAGAAACATCGCCAGGCGGGCGCGTTCAATTTGTTGAATGGTTGTCTGTGTCAGGCCGGTCGCTTGCAAGAAGCGGTATTGGACGGCGCGGGGGGATAAATCTGCTGGTTGGCCTTGCAACACGGCCGTGACTACCGGATCACGCACTAGCAAACCTTCCCGCACCAGGTGGTTGACAAAGGTGTCGGCGTTCTCATAATCCGGGAATTGCCAGGCGGAACCGTTGAGGCAGAAAGATTGTCTCGTCACGCCGGGCAGGGTTATGTCATTCCGGTTGAGGCGCTGGCACAGCGGCAAATCGGGCAGAAATGTCCCCAGTTTGAACGAAATGCCGAAAAACTGGGCATTGGCCGGGCAGTCGGCCAGCGTAGCCACGGTTTCCGGTCCGCGGATGGTCAGGCTGGTTTGGCCCTGGTATCGTACCACCACCATTTCCCACTGGCTGGCGGCCTGGGAGATAAAGGAGACGGCCGTGTCACTTTGCGCCCACCACACCTTCTCCACAAATGGGGAATCAGACGCTCTGTCTTCCATGAAAAGGGACATAAGTCAGACCTACCAAACCTATCGGCGGACAAGTTTGAAGGCGATGTCGCGCCCCAAACCCTGAGGCATCGCCAGGCTAATCCACACCAACGCCATTGGCTCTAACAGGCGGGCTTTGTCCAGCCTGCCCACATCGGCTACATCAAAACCCAGGTCTTGGGCCAGTTGGCTCACGGCCGTCTTCGCCGCCGCATCATCCCCACAAATGAACATGGTAATCGGTTCGCCGTGATACAGGGGATTTGCCATGTTTTCAGCGCCGGTGGTGTTAAACGCTTTGACCACATGGGCGCCAGGCACCAGTGCCGCCACCTGTTCTGCGCCGGAAGTGGTGTGGCCGACTGCCAGTTGCAAACCAGGAGTTATAGGATTCGTGGCGTCAATCAGGATTTTGCCGCTGAGGTTGCCGAGGGTGGGAATGGTGGCGGCAACGGCCGTGCCTGGCACCGCCAATACCACCACCTCCGCCTCAGCCGCGGCCACATCGGGCAGCACTGCCCGCGCATTTTCACCCGCTGCCGTTAAAATTTGCTGGACTTTTTCTTCGTCCGGGTGGCGTGAGCCAAAGATGACAGTGTGTCCCTTTTGCGCCCAACCTGTGCCTAGCGCCCGCCCCACGCTCCCTGTGCCAATGATAGCAAGTTTCATCAGTCCTACCTCCATGTTGATATTTAATGATCGTCTGAGATTAGAGATTGGAGATTAGAGAGTTGTCATTCTCCAATCTCTAATCGCCGATCTCCTCGTCCAGTCGCAACAGTGCGTCAAATTCGGCAGCGGCTTCAGCCATGCCCCCTACCGGCGTCGTCAGACTGAAATCAGCCCATTGGTTGCTGTAAGGGAAATAATCTACAAACCAGCAAAGGGATTGTACCTGTGGTTGGTTATTGATTTCGGCTAATGCCTGCGTCAGCCAGCCGTTGGGGTATGTTTGTGCCGGGGGGCCGGTACTGTCTGCACCGTAGGTATTGCTGGCGACGATATACACCGGCAATCCGTGGGTCGTGATGCCACTGTTGATAATGTCCAGCCAATCCTGGTACACGCGAAAACCCAACTGCGCTCCATGCCATGTCGTGCTGATCAGATCGGTTTGGGGCTCCAGGGCGGGGTCTAAGCCGTCCATTTTGGCGGATTCGGGGTTGCCGGGAGCGTCAACGGCAAAACCATCAGGGATTGCCAGGGGGATACCGGCAGCGGCTCGCGCCTGGGCGGTTTCGTCTAGCAGGGTAACGAGGGTGTGCATATAGTTAAGCCAGGGTGCGTCAATGGGTGACGGCCGTACCCCCACCACTTCATCCAATACCCAGGGTTGCACCGCGCCCACCAATACCCGCGCCCCTGGATTCTCGGCGCGGACGATGGACAGCACGTTATCCTGGTCGGTCACGGCCGTGCCGTACCCACTCAAAACCCGGGCATACCAGGCGGGTGTTACCGGGTTGTCTGGGGTTTGCTGGTTGTGTTCGCGGCTGTTAAAGCCGTCGCCAATGACAAAAGCATACACGCCGCGGAAGCGGTCATCACGGGCCAGGCGGCGCACATACTCCAGATAAACGGCGAGCGCGGTGGTATCATCGGGCGGGGGCATGGTCTGGTTCTGGTCATACTCCACCCGCAGCAGCACCCGGTGGCCCTGGTGCGTGGCGGCGGCTACACGCTGGGCCACATCATCTACCCCCCAATAAAGGCTGTCTGCTTGCTGCGCATAAGTGAGTTCCACCGTCCAGGCCGCACGGCCGTGCCAGTCGCGCCCGCCATAGGGGAAAACGGCGCACAGTTTGGTTGGGGTCTGTGTGGCCGGGTAGCGGGCAGTGTTTACCACATTACTCACCGATTTGCGCGCCCATTCCCGGCAGCCCCGGTCACAATCGTGATATAGGATCAGGTCGTAGACGGCCGTGTCTGGCACAATAAACCGCCACTGCCATTCCCATCCCAATGGCGTTTGTTGTGCCTGGGTAAAGATGGCTTCCGTTTCATCATTTACCATTAACTTCACATGCACCCAGGGGGTGGTGTCGCGGGCGATGAGGGTGGCCTGTTCACCGGGGCGGGGCGACTCCGGCTGTAAGTGCAGGCGCGGCCACTCCTGCTCTTGTTCATCCAGCATAATGAATAGATGACCCGAAAAGGGCAGCACCCAAATCCCCGCAGCCAACAGCAGCAACAGGAGCATCATTAACAGGATAGTCCGTCTGACTTTCATCAAGTAAGGATCATGGCGAAAAGTGGCTGTTCCGTCAAACCGGGCGTGAGGGTAGGGGTATGGGACACAAAAAAAGGACTCGTTACTTAACGAGTCCCCCATATAAGCGTTGTATGGTTTGTGGAGCTAATGGCTGCGTGGTTCCACCAAAATGCGAATAGCCGTTCGCTCCTGCCCATCAATGCTCACCTCTACAAAAGATGGGTCACATACAACGTTAACCCCCTCTTCAGCCAGATAGCCTTTGGCAATGACAATGGCCTTGATGGCCTGGTTGACAGCGCCAGCGCCAATCGCCTGTACTTCAGCTTTTTGGGATTCGCGGATAACACCCGCAATGGCCCCAGCTACAGCGGCGGTTCGAGAACGTGCAGAAACTTTGATAACACTCATGAAGGGCCTCCAAGAACTATAGGGTACAAGAACACAATTTTCCTGAAAACCAGGATTCAGGATAATGAATTCTAAGCAATTTGCCGACAGCTTGTCAAGCAATGAAAACGGCCGTACCCCCAGCGTGTCAGGAGAATGTTGCCAGGGGTACGGCCGTTAACTGCCCTCTATACGGCTTGTGTACTGAAACGTTCCAGTTAGGCCACTTGTTTTGCCTTGTAGTTAGCTACCCAATTGCGGTAGCGACGTTGAAAGCGCAGCCCTTTTTGTTTAACCGGTTGCCAGCGTACCAGCAGCAGTATAGTAACGATAACCGAATAGAGAAAAGGCATGTAATACACATTCTTTACCAGCCACCAAAAATGAATCAGCGCCAACAAAATGATGATGTAAACCAACTTATGCAATGTCTTCCACTTTTTGCCCAGTTTGCGTTGAGACCACTTATTGGAAGTGATCGCCAGTGGTAGTAGCAGGATAAAAGCGGCAAAACCAACCAACACAAAATTCTGTTCCAGAATACCATCTAAAATATAGGCCAGGTTGAGACCATAATCCAGCCATATAAAAGTCAAGAAATGCAGTCCAACATACAGGAACGCATACAGCCCAAAAATGCGGCGGAGCGGGTGCAATTGTGTCCAACCAAACAAAATAGTCAAGGGAGTGACAGCCAGCGAGAGGATGAGCAGCACCAACGCCGGCTCACCCGTGCGCAGCAAGATTTCTCGCACCGGGTCAGCCCCCAGATTTTGACGATAATAATCCAGCAAGAGCAGCGCCAGGCCATACAAGGACAAAACATGGGCGCTCACGCGCAGAATTTTGGCGGTTGTTTTGCGGTCGAGTTTGTGGATTTTGGACATCTTTGTGGTTATCGGGGTCATTTATCAGCTACCTGGTTATGTGCCACGCGGATTCAGATTTGTATCGTCGTTTGGATTGGGATAGAGGTGCCCTACCTGTTCGGTATAGCCATTGAACATCAGGGTGGGGCGACGACCTAATTCACCAATGCGCCGTTCGGTAGCTTGTGACCAGCGCGGGTGATCTACTTCTGGGTTGACATTGGCGAAAAAGCCATATTCGGTGGGAGCGGATTCCATCCACAGGGAGATGGGCATGTAATCTACCAGTTCAATTTTGACGATGGCTTTGATGCTTTTGAAACCATATTTCCAGGGGACGACCAGCCGGATGGGGGCGCCATTTTGGGGCAGCAATGTTTCGCCGTATAGACCGGTTGACAGCAATGTCAGGTCATGCATGGCTTCTTCTACGGTAAGCCCTTCCACATAGGGCCAGGGGAACATGCGGTTGCGCTGACCGGCCATATTATCGGGATCGTAGATGGTTTCAAAACGCACGTATTTGGCGTCGGTGGTTGGTTCTACTTCGTTGAGTATTTTGGCGAGGGGAAAGCCTTGCCAGGGAATGACCATGGACCACGCTTCCACACAGCGCAGGCGGTAGATGCGTTCTTCCTGGTCGAATTTGAGCAAATCTTCCATGGTGTAGGTCTTGGGATTTTTAACCATACCGCCGACTTCAACCTGCCAGGGCGAAGTGGGGAAATCTTTGGCCAGACGCGCAGGGCCATCTTTGGTAGTGTTGAATTCGTAGTAGTTGTTGTAGGTGGTGATTTGTTCGTAGGTGTTGAGGGGGTCGCCTAATTCGTCGGTGGTGGCGGACACGGCCGTACTCCCATCCCCACTACTTACCGGCGCACCATTGGCATCCTCCGGGGGGCTGCCCGCGCCACAGGCAGCTAACAATCCGGCTGTGGTAGTAAGGGCAGCGCCGGCCATAAACTGCCGCCGCGAAAGATACAGGTGTTGGGGGGTGATTTCTGATGAGGGAATTTCAATTCCTGAACGTTTCTTGATTAACATATTGCCAACCTCACTCATTTATAGGGATACAGGGATAGCATGACACCATCATATCCCAATACCTCCATATCGAATAACTCATTTTCTCTGATTGTTTTATACCAAGTATGGGTTGACCTGATGACATTTTGCTAAACAAATTCTTATGAGAGGATTACAGGCAGTGTTGCACGTTAGCCGGTTGCTGCTTTAATTGAGGGCAGGAGGAACGGTGATGAATCACGAGGAAAGCACATTTCAGACAGCGGGCAATGTGAGTCTTTATTACCAGGTGTGGCGACCAGAAGAGACGCCGCGCGCCACGTTGGTGATTGTGCATGGACTGGGCGAGCATGGTGGCCGGTATATGAATGTAGTGAATCATCTGGTCCCCAGGGGGTATGTGATTTATGCGCTGGATCATCTGGGGCACGGCCGTTCCCCCGGTCAGCGTGGGTATATCAAAAGTTGGGCTGATTTCCGTGAAGGGTTGCGAACGCTGGTGCAGTTGGCACAATCACAGGAACCCGGACGGCCGTTTTTCCTGTTCGGTCACAGCATGGGCGGCTGTATTACGCTGGATTATGTGCTGCATTACCCGGAGGGCCATTACCCGGAGGGGCTGACAGCCGTCGTTGCCTCTGCCCCGGCCATTGGCCAACTCACCTTGTCGCCCACGCGAACATTCCTGGCGCGCGTATCGGCAAAGATAAAACCCGATTTGAGCATGGACAGTAACCTGGATACGGCGGCTGTTTCGCGGGATACGGCCGTTGTGGAAGCCTACCGCGCCGATCCTCTGGTGCATGACAAAGGGTCGCCGGGCGCGGCCGTTGCATTTGTAGACACCGCCGCCTGGGTCATGGCCCACGCCGCCGACTTCCAGCCGCCCCTGCTTCTCATTCATGGCGATGCCGACCGTTTGGTGCGGGTTGAAGAAAGCCAGAAGTTCTTCGCCCAGGTGAAACAGCCGGACAAAAAATTGATTATTTATCCCGGCGGCTACCACGAATCGCATAACGACCTGCATAAAGAGCAGATGTTGGCCGACGTGGAAAGCTGGCTGGAAGCGCATATGTGAGGGGCAATTGGGTAATTTCGTAATTACCCAATTACCTAATTACCAACTATGGACAAAATCATCATCAAAGACCTGCTCTTGCGTGGCATCATCGGCATTAACCCCGAAGAGCGCGTGAAGCAGCAAGATATTCTCATTAACGTGGTCATGTTTGCCGACATTCACCAGGCGGCGGCTTCCGACGACATTGCCGATGCGGTGGACTACAAAACCACGACCAAATACATCATTGATCATGTGGAAGCATCTTCGGACTTTCTGGTGGAGAAACTGGTCACAGACATTGCCCGGCTGGTGCTTGAGACAAACCCGCTGGTCGAAAAGGTGCAGGTACGGGTGGAAAAACCCACCGCACTCCGCTTTGCCCAGTCCGTCGGCATTGAGATTGAGCGCTCCCGCGCCGACTTTCAGTAATCGGTAAGCGGTGGTCGGTTATCAGTGACCGATTACCGTTTACCGTTTACCGTTTACCGATGCCTCACGTCGTCATTGCCCTCGGCTCTAACATTGACAAGGAGCATAATCTGCCACAGGCGGTGGCGCTGCTGCGGCAGATGGGCGATGTCACGGCCGTAGCCCCCATTTATGAATCCGCTCCTGTTGGTTTGTTAGAGCAGCCGAACTTTTGGAACACGGCCGTCCTCCTCCAAACCACCCTCACCCCCACCCAACTCAAACAAGAGGTCATCGGCGTCATCGAAACGACGCTGAAGCGGGTGCGCCAGGCCGACCCCAACGCGCCGCGCACCATTGATGCCGACATTATCTTGTATGGGGATTTTGTGGGAGCGTATGATGGCGGCGACGGCCGTACCCGCCTCCTGCCCGATCCCGACCTGCTCAAATTCCCCCATGTGGCCATACCCGTCGCCAACCTGCTGCCGGATGCCCGTCACCCGGTCACGGGTGAACGATTATCTGACCTCGCCGCCCGGTTGCTGACCGAAATAGAAGAAAAGATGGGGGTACGGCCGTTGTGGAAACACGACGACATCATAATGGGTGATCACCATGCCGCCTGATTGGTTTGATACCGACAAAATATTGGTGATAGACGTGGAGTCTACCTGCTGGAAGGGCCAGCCACCAGCAGGTGAACAATCGGAGATTATTGAAATTGGGTTGTGTTGGCTGAATGTGATGACGAAACAGCCGGAAGGGAAAAGGAGCGTTTTGGTACGGCCGTCGCGCTCCAAAGTCAGTCCCTTTTGCACCCGGTTGACCACACTGACACAGGCTGACGTGAATCAGGGTATCCACTTCTGGGAAGCGTGTCTGATGCTGCAAGAAGAATACCAAATCGTGGCCACGATGATGCCAGGAACATTGCCCGTATCCTGGGCACACTGCTCTAAATTCTCAGCTGAATCTAGCGGAAATCGAGAGTCAAACTGACCGGACAATGATCGGAGCCAAGAACATCCGGGTGAATGGTGGCATCGGCTACAGCCGGGGCCAGGTCAGGACTGATAAAAAAGTAATCCAGCCGCCAGCCCACGTTTCTCTCTCTTGCCCCGCCAATCGCCGTCCACCAGGTGTAGGCTCCCGTTTTATCCGGGTAAAGGTGGCGGTAACTGTCCATGTAGCCCTGGGCTACCACCTCATCAATCCAGGCGCACTCCTCCGGCAAAAAGCCAGTCATCTTGCGATTTTGTTTGGGCCGGGCCAGGTCAATCTCCTTGTGCGAGGTGTTCACATCCCCGCAAAACACCACCGCTTTGCCCTGCGCCCGCAACGCATTGCAATAGGCTAGGAAGTCGGCTTTGTACTGCATTTTGAAGGGGACACGGCCGTGATCCCGCCCCCCATTGGGAAAATACGCGCCAATGAACACAAAGCGGTCATATTCGGCCACAATGGTGCGCCCTTCACGGTCAAAGTCGGGAATGCCCAGGCCAATTTGTACCCGGCGCGGTTCGGTTTTGCTGTAAAGCGCCACGCCGCTGTATCCTTTCTTTTCCGCGAAGGCCCAGTAGGTGTGGTAGCCATCTGGTTGGCGCAGCACCGCGTCTAGCTGGTCAGGGTGGGCTTTGGTCTCTTGCAGGCAGAGGATGTCTGGCTGCGTTTGGTTTAGCCAGGCAAGGAAACCTTTGTTTTGGGCGGCACGGATGCCGTTAATGTTCCAGGAGTAAAGGGTGATCATAGCGAGATTTTACCAGCAATGTGAGGAATGGGTGATAACAAGTTGCCGGGGCACGGCCGTTACCATACATTTTCTTTATGCGCCCAGATATTGCCGAATTTGTTGATAAAGTTGCCCTACACGCCATGAACCGGCGTATTCCACCGTCGTTGGAAAACTCATACCAGACCGCGCTTTCTTTTGAAGCGGTGCTGGCGGGGACGGAAGTGAACCGGGTGAAAACGGCCGTGACCCAACTGGCCGCTCCCGGCGTTCATCCCATCTGGCTCAACACCCCCACCGGCGAAATCAAGTGCCGCGTCAAAGTGCATCTGGCCGCTGTGCCGGAGGCGCCGCTGCTCATTTACCATCACGGGTTGGGGGAATATCCGTATGATAGCTCCTGGCGGCGCATGTTTGGCAACGGCCGTGCCGCCCAACTATCCCTGCACCGTGTCCTCATCCAGGCCCCGTATCATGCCAACTGGCGTGATGCCCTGGATCACGGTTTCCAATCGCTGCAAAGCATCTATCAGATGTTGGCCGGTTCGCTGCGCCTGATGGAGCTGGCCCAAGACTTTTTCATGGGGCAGGGAGCGGCTTATACGGCCGTTGCTGGCGTCAGTTGGGGCGGCATTACCAGTTTGTTGTACGAAGGCATCTTTCAACGCAGCCGGGCTGTTATTCCTATGCTCTCCTCACCAAACGTGGGGCAGGCAATATGGGATATTGCCGAACTGGTGGCCCGGCCGTTAAGCATCTCCCATGACGAACTGCTGGCCTACCTCGATTTCAGCCCCTATTACCGCTGCATAGAACAAGCCGAAGTATTCCCACTATTGGGAGCACAAGACCTCTTTTTCCGCCAGGAAAGTCACGCGCCATTGTTTGGCGGACGGCCGTTACGCCTGGTTCCGGGCAGCCACATCTCCAACCTGTGGCAGATAAAACCTTTGCGTGAACATTTAGTGGGGGCCTTGTTAGCCGTTGAAAATCACCAACCATATTCTCTGCCTACTAATAGTTTGCTTATTTGAAATTCAGGTTGAGCTTAGATTGTTTGGCTATCCTTCTTCACGAAGTCGCCAAAAGAAGTGTTCACCCCCGGTTCTCCCTCCTGGCCGGGGGTGAACGCTTTTATGGGATAAAAAAGCCCGGTTTTTTGAAAAACCGGGCTTTTACTTTACATAAACTCTGGGCACACGGGTGTTAATGTTGGTCAGAATTTCGTAAGGAATCGTGCCGGCCCAATCGGCTAATTCTTCACAAGTGATAACTGCGCCATCCGTTTCCCCCAGTAAGATAACCTCATCGTTGTTGTAGGCAGAATCCCACTCAATGTTGACCATCAGTTGATCCATGCAGATGCGGCCGACCACCGGGTAGCGACGGCCGTGAATGATCACTTCCGCCAAGTCCGACATTCGCCGAAAGTAGCCATCGCCATAACCCACCGGCACCGTTACCACCCGCACCTGGTGGTCACTCTGCCAGGTAGAGCCATAACTCACCGGGTGATGGGGTGGCACTACTTTGAAGTAAACCACGCGTGACTTCCAACTGAGGCACGGTCGTACCGCCACCGTCCGCGCCACTTCCGCCGCCGGATAGACGCCATACAACAAGATACCCGCCCGCACCATATCCAGATGGCTGGCCGGCAATTGCAAAATGCCGCCCGAATTAGCCATGTGCCGCAGACGCGGCGGTGGCATCCCCCGTTCCGCATAAAACGCCAACACCCCCTCAAACCGCACCAACTGCACCTGCGCCGAGGTCAAATCGGCGGCGTCCGCATTGGCAAAGTGGGAATAAATCCCTTCCACATCACAATGGCGACACTGTAACGCTGCTTCCAGCAAGGTATGGGCGTTGTAATAATGTACCCCAATCCGTTCCATGCCGGTGTCAATTTTCAGGTGTACTTTGGCGCGCACCCCCATCTGCTGTGCGGCCGTGTCAATTTGCTGCAACTTCTCCACCGAAGAGGCGGTAATGGTCAGGTCGTGCTGCAAAAAGATGGGTATCTGGTTGCCAATAATGCCGCCCATGACCAGGATCGGCGTCTGGATACCCGCCTGACGCAGCATGATCCCCTCTTCCAAAAAGGCCACGCCCAGATAAGGGACATCCAGCGAAACCAGATGGCGGGCTATCTCCACCAGTCCATGCCCATAGGCATTGGCTTTAAGGATGGGCATGACGACGGCGGGGGCCACTGCCTGCTGGATGGCCTGGTAATTGTGGCTGAGTTGGCTCAGGTTAATTTCCAGATAGGTGGGGCGGGCAATGTCGCCATTGCTGATGGTGGGTTGGTTAATCGTGGTCATAGGTATGGTATGTTTGCCTCTTCGTTGACGTGACGCGTGACCCATGATGCGTGAGACGCCTCTGGTCACGCATCACTCGTCACGCATCTATTCTCCCCATCACCTCATTAATTTGTATGGCCACCTCATGCAGCGAGGGAAAAACGGCCGTCGCCTGGCTAAAATCCGCATCGGCCGTATGCCCGTTAGGAATGGCGATGACGGCCATGCCGGCGGCGATGGCCGCCTGCACGCCGGGCAGCGAATCTTCGAGCGCCAGACAATCTGCCGGGTCTAGGCTCAATCGCGCTGCCGCCAGCAAATAAAGATCGGGGGCCGGTTTGCCGTGTGCCACCTCATCGCCGCAGGCAGTGGCATAGACCGTATCCGCCAGCCCCAGCTGGGCCAGAATCTCCGCCACATGATGACGCCCGCTGGACGACGCCACCGCCCAGGGAATGTTCCGGGCAGCAATGGCGGCTTGCAGTTCTACCAAACCGGGCATTATCGGGACGCCTTGCGCCCGAATGCGCGCATAAATCTCGGCTCGCTGCGCGATGATCTCCGGCACACTCAGGGGAATGGCAAACGTTTCCTGGATGAGCCGGGCGCTTACATCGGCGCGCAGGCCTATGATCTGGCTTTGCATGGCATCGCTGATCTGGCCGCCATACGGCCGTAAAAACTCATCCCACGCCTGCCGCGACAGCGGTTCACTATCCACCATCAGCCCATCCATATCAAATACAATAGCACGTAACTGTTTCAATACATCTCTCCCATTGGGATGACACGGTGACAGGGTGAAAGGCGGACAAGGTGAATGTCTCTCCCTTTTCACCCCTTCACTTTGTCACCCTGTCGCCTTGTCATCCTCCCCACCAATCCGGGCGCGTAGCGAGACGCGGCCTAGCTGGATCAGGTCGCCATCGGCCAACGGGCGGGGGCTGAGGCCCAGCCGTTCATGGTTCAGGAAGACGCCATTTTCGCTGCCCTCGTCATACAGCCAGTAACGGCCGTGACGCCACCCCACGCGCGCATGAAGTGGGGAAACGGAACGGTCGGCCAATGTAATTTGCCCCTCCATCTCTGCTCGACCCAACGTGACGGTCTCTGACTCAATAGCAAATTGCTGTTTCACGGCTGACGCTTCGCCCAGCCACAACAGCGTCAGTGGCAGGGGTTCGGCGGTGGCGGTGGTATTATCCTCTTTAGTCGCCTGCGCCTGCTGCCAGGTGGCGCGGCGGCCGGCGCGCGCCGCTTCTAGCTGCACCCGCTCACGGTATCGCCGGTAAACGCGCAGCATCACCAGCAGCAGCCCCAGCAATCCCAACCCCACCAGGATGGCCAGCAAGGTGTTTTGCGGCAGGGCCGCCAGTTCATTGGCGACCTGGGCGGCGGGTGGCGGCGTGGGGGTGGGCGCGGGCGTGGGAGTGAGCGGCTGGGGCCGTTCCACCGCTACGGTGACAATCACCGGTTCAGTCACGGCCGTGTATCCCAACTCATCCGTCGCCGTCACCGCCAGTTCATAGACGCCCACATCCGCATTTTGCACCGGCCACTCCAGCAGCAGCACGCCCGTTTCATCCGGTTGCGGTGTGGTGAGTTGTGGCTGTAACACGCCGTTGACGCGGAAGATAACTTCCGTTAACGAGCGCGGACGGCCGTCCGGCCAGTCAATCTGCACCGGCACCGGCTGCATCGTGGGCTGTAACTCTGTCAGGGGCGTGTCTTCGGCCGTGCCGACCCGGCGAATGATGGAGCGGCCCAACACGATGGCCGCGGTCGGTGGTTCGATGGTTAACTCCAGGTCGGTGACGGCCGTGACCGTGCCCAAATTGGCCGCCAGGGGGTAAACGCCGCTGGCGCGTAGCAGCGATTGGTAGGTAATTTGTGGTTGGTTGCTCTCTTGCTGCCAGCGCAGAAAAACAGGATCGGCGCGTTCAGCGCGGGGCACATGTACATAAAAGCCGCCAGTCGGGTCGGCCAGCGCCGAGGCATTACCAATATCTTCCAGGCTGGCTTCCGGCCCCAAAATACCGGCAAAGATGGGGACCACTGCTTCCTGCGCGGCTGCCGTCAGGGTAGGATAATCCAGGAATTGGCTCAGGCGGCGGGATTCACTGAGGAGAAAGATGGCCTGGTAACGGCCGTTGGCGTTGATGTCGGCGGTGTGGGCAATGGCGTCCAACACCTGCTGGTTCACCGGCCCCGCCTCGGCCAAATCTTGGGGATCATAAGCGGCCAGGGCGTTGATCACTTCTTCCGGTGTGGCGGCGTCTTGCACCAGAAACGTGCTGCCGGTGTTGGTGCGGTTGGGCACAATCACCGACACCCGATCCAACCCGGAAGGACTCATAAAGCGGGTGGCATAACGGCTAATACTCTCTTTCACTTCATCCAGGCGGGACACTTCATCACCATCGGTTAATAACAAAGTCTCGTCAGCGTCAATGACGAAGATGATGTCGCTGCCCACCGGCACATAGCGCACGTCGAAGTCGCTGATGGGCACGCCGTTTTCGCGCAGGCGTAGATTGTTGAGGTCGGCCGTAGTCAGGGGGGTACCCGCGGCATTTACGGCGCGCATGTTGACGCGCACGGTAGGGAAGGCGGACGTATCCGGCTCACCCAACGTCAGGTCAACGCTCTGTGCCCAAAGGGGCACGGCCGTGACCAATAACCAACAAATGAAAACGAATACCAGTCCTTTTCTCATCATACCCAATTCGCGTTACGTTCTATCGAAGCCCGATCTCGGACTTCCGACCTCGGACTTCGGATTACTGCCCACTGTTAACCGCTCACTGATTCCCCTCTGCCCACCATGCTTTATGTTTACTTTATGGGCACGGTTTGCTATTATAGCATGGACGTACCAGGGGGAAGATACTCACCGGGATAATGAGAAAAAGGCGTGACAATGGGCAAAGCTCGATTACCAATTACCAATTACCAATTGCCAATGACCAATAACCGATTACCTCTTTTGCTGGCGGTATTGTTTGCCCTGTTGCTTTGGGCGGTAGCGCCGTTGCAGGCGCAAGAGGCCGAACCGCCGCCGGTGGAACGGCTGACGATCACCGGCACCAGCGCCGAAAGTTTGCCGGCGATTGAAGTGCGGCTGTACGGCCGTGATGATCAAGGCAATCCGCTCGACCTGTCCCGTGAAACGTTGGATATTCAACACGGCGGTCAGCCGGTTGGCCCCATCAATTACCAGGGGGCGCACCGCACGGGCACGCTCACCATCTTCCTGATTGACATTCCCACCGGCGTTCAGGGGCAACTGCCGGCCTTGCAAGAAGCGATCCAGCAATATGCCAGCCCCGGTAATATGATGGAGCAGGTGGATTATACGGCCGTGTACGAAGTAAGCGCGGCCCAACCGCTGGAACTGTTAGCCCCCATCAATTTCCACAACAGCGTGCGTAATCTGTTTGCCACGCCGCTCAGCCCCGTAGCCGGCGCGACCGCCTTGTATGACAGCACATTGAACCTGCTGGAAACCAGCGTCAACTTGCGCCCCAACCCGGACATGCCCATCCACGTGGTACTGATGACCGACGGTACCGACGCCCTCAGCAGCGCCAGCGGCGACGCCGTCAGCCGCCGCGCTGCCGAACTGGGCATTGCCGTCCACACCGTCTGG
This sequence comes from Anaerolineae bacterium, assembly GCA_023382655.1. Lineage (GTDB taxonomy): Bacteria > Chloroflexota > Anaerolineae > Promineifilales > Promineifilaceae > CAADGU01. The sequence goes on from JAHDWK010000005.1 coordinate 94,640, forward strand.
CTGGAAAACAGCGATATTGGCAACGGTGCGCCGGGGCAAAGTTATCTGGCCGGGCTGGCGGCGGCCACTGGTGGCGTGGGTATGCAGTTGAACAATACCGCGGAACTGCCCCTCATCTGGAATCGTATTGCCGGTTTCCGCGACCAGGCACGGATACGCTACCAGCCCGGTAATCTCACCGGGGGAACTTTTCCCGTCAGGGTTGCCCTGACTGAGCGCCCCTGGATCACGGCCGAAACCGAAGTCACCATTCCCGCGAATATCCCCAGCGTACTGATTGATCTGCCGCCCGAATCGCGTGTATTATCTTTGCCCAATCTGGAAGAACCGGTGCGTTTGCGGCTGCAAACCCAGGTTTCCTGGCTGGACGGTGAAGAACGAACAATAGAAGCGGCCCAACTTATCATCAATAATGACACGGCGCGTCCCTTTGAAATTCCGGTAGCCAGTCTGAGTGAATTTGTGGCCGAAGTGACGAATCTGACCTACGGCAACAACACGCTGGAAGTGGTGGTGCTGGACAGCCAGGGGATGCGCGCCACCAGCCCCACCGTGATTCTGACGGTGAATGAAGGTCGCCGGGATGTGCCCTCCACTTTGGATGGCGGCAACCGGTTTGCCCGGTTTTTGGCGCAACTGTTCACTTTTTTGTTGGTGGCGGCGCTGATTGGCGGCGGCCTTTTCTTTTTGTGGCAGCGGGGGATGTTTGCCGGATTGATGGGTAAACGGGGTGGTGGACGTCGCGCCCGTCGCCGGGGTGGGCCAACGACGACGATTACCGATGTTGGCCCGGTGGCGCCGTCACAGCCTACGGCCGTGACCGGCTATCTGGAGGTGTTGGAATCGGTGTCACGCATGAATTCGCCCATTCCCCTGCAAGGCACGCTCATTCGCCTGGGCCGCAGCCCGGCGCAGTGTGAGATTGCCTTTGAGAACGACATCACCATGTCACGCCTGCACGCCAATTTGCAGCGTGAAGGCAGCGATTACCGCCTCTTTGATGAAAACAGCACCAGCGGCTCCTTTGTGAACGAGCGGCAGGTGCCGGAATATGGCATCCAACTGGCAGACGGCGACGAAATCCACCTGGGCGCGGTGCATCTCCGCTACCGCCGCGCCTGAATGACCGGCCTGCCAGACCCTGAGGGTTTCTAAAAACCCTCAGGGTCTTTTTTTGTTGACAAAACGGCCGTTTTCCCCCATATTTTTAGGCATCTTATCCATTCGCGCGGCAGATCGCCGAAATTTCTACGAAGCAATTTTAAGAGAAACTAAAACCCAAAAAAGGAGGTTAAAATGAGCTGGAAAGGCACAATGCGTTCTTTACAAGCAGCACAACGCCGTGCAGAACGTGAATCCCGACGGAAACAGCGTGAACTGGAAAATAGACAAAAACTTCTCGAAAAAATGGGGGAATTGGAACGCTCTGTTTATGAAGTTCAAGTATACGAAAATCATATTGATCTCCTTTTATCCGTTCATAAAGAATGCGGAGAGCCAATAGATTGGGAAACTATCAGCAAAAGCAGTCCCCCCACCAAACCAGATGAATCTAAAACCTATGAAGAATCTGCACAGGCAAAACTGGATGGGTACAAACCAAGCATTTTTGATAAGGTTTTAAAGCGAACAGAAATCCAGCGGGAAAAGTTATCCAAAGCCGTTGAAGAAGCCAGAGAAAAAGACAAACAACAATATCAGAAAGCTTTACAGGATTACGAAAAAAACTATGCTGATTGGGATGCAAGTTGTGAACTTGCAAATAAGGTGCTTGCAGGTGATCTTCAATCCTATCTTGACGCAATACAACATTTTGAGCCATTTAGTGATATTGGGCAGTTAGGATCAGCTATTAACTTTCAGGTTGAGACAGGTTCTCTTGTGCTGGCTACTGTGCATGTGAACGATGAACAGGCAATACCTTCGGTGGTCAAGAGTCTTCTGCAAAGCGGCAAGCTCTCAATCAAACAGATGCCTAAAGGAAAGTTTTATGAACTGTATCAAGATTATATTTGCGGTTGTGTTCTCAGAGTAGCCAGAGAACTATTTAGTTTATTGCCTATTGAAATGGTAATCGTCACTGCGATGGGTAAGTTGCTTAATCCCCAAACAGGGCATAAGGAAGAACAACCTATTCTTTCGATCGCTATACCGCGTCATACCCTTGCTAATTTAAATATTGAAATGATTGATCCTTCGGACTCAATGAACAACTTTATCCATCGGATGTCATTTAAGAAGACCAAGGGATTTGAAGCAGTTGAAGCATTAAGGTCTTCAGAGCTACAACTCAAATAGCAGACTTCTATAAAAAGTGCTTCCACTAGATCGTCAGCAAGTGCCCAAGAGGCGACAGTTACCTCCCAGTTGACTGTCACCTGCAACGAGGTTTACAGCGTCAATATATCCCGCCCTTGCAGGCGGTGGTTGATTTTTTGCCAGATTTGGTCCAGGTGGTCGGCGTATTGCACGTAGTCCAGGTTGTCCGTTTCAATGGTCAAGATGGGGCTGAGGGTGAAGCCGTCAATCCACGTTTCATATAATTCATTGAGCTGGTGCAGGTAGTCATCACTGATGCTTTGCTCATAGTCACGGCCGCGCTGGGTGATGCGGCGACGCAAGGTGGGCACGGCCGTGCGCAGATAAATGACCAGGTGCGGCGGCGGCAACAACGTCGCCATCGTCTGGTACAGGTCGTAGTAACAGTGCCAGTCGCGGGCGCTCAGATGCCCCTGCCGGTACAGGTTATGGGCAAAAATCTCTGCATCTTCGTAGACGCTGCGGTCTTGAATAATGGAGTTGCTTTGTTGCAGCAAGTCATGGTGCTGCCGCAGACGTCGTGACAGGAAAAAGACCTGCGACTGAAAGCTCCAGCGGCGCATGTCCTGGTAAAAGTCGGTCAGATAGGGGTTTTCGGCCACCGCTTCAAAAACCGGCGTCCAGCCGGTATGCTCCGTGAGCAGGCTCACCAGCGTAGATTTACCCGCGCCAATGTTCCCGGCAATGGTGATAAACTGTTTCGTCATGCTGCGCTCCAATTACACAGGTATGGGCAGGCCCAGCGCATCCAGATAATGCCGTACGGCCGTGTCCACCGTCATCTCGCCCGCCGTCACCAACGGCCAATAGTCACGCATCCAGTCCGGATACAGGTAAACGGCCAACTGCCATTCATAAAACGCCAGCCAGGCCATCGGCCCGGCTTCGGCCAGCAAACCGGTGGTCAGGTAATCTTGCGTCGCCTGGGTCGTGTCATAGGATACGCGGATAATGTCGGCCTGCCAACGGCCGTGCCGCCACCCAATTTGGGCATAACTGGCCCGGCTATCTTCGTCCGCGGGTGTACCCACCGAACCGGCATTGACGACCAGTGTGCCATTCACCTGGCGCGTAAACGGCTTGTGGGTGTGCGCCGTCACAAACACGGTTGGCGGCGGCGCAATCTGGGTGCTGATGTGGGCATCATCGGCCTCGGCATAAATACCGTCCCGGTTGTGGGTCATAGAGGCATGACAAATACGCACTTTACCACCGGGCGTGGCCAGATGGTGGCTATCGGGCAATGCGGCTAACGCCGCCACCGCGCCATTCAACTGCCCATACGTCCAGCGCGAGACGCTGCTCACCGCAAAATGTGGCCCGGATTGGGGATCGTCGTCACGGCCGTGTGCCAGCACATACTCCTCGTGGTTGCCCTTCAGCACCTGCCAACACTGCTCCTGTACAAACTGCCAACATGCCCGCGAAAGTGGACCCCGGTTGACCGTGTCCCCCGCGACCACGATGGCATTCGGTTGCCATCGCTCCATATGCTCTGTTACCGCCTGCAAGGCTGGCAAATTCCCATGAATGTCAGAAAGAACAGCTATTCTCATGCCGGGAATTTTACCCTGTTTGGGGGTGTGCACTGTACGTTTGGGCAACGGCTGGCGACATTTGTCTTCACTTAGCGCAGATTGCCGCTTAGCGCAGATTGCCGCTTAGCGCAGATTGCCGCTTAGCGCAGATTGCCACGAGAACGGCGGGGGTTCATGGCCTCATTCAGCCCATCCCCCAGCAAATTCCAGCCCAGGGCAAACAACGTCAGCGCCAGGGCAATGGGCACAAACGCCCACCAGTAAACAAACGGGTTGCCGCTTAGCCCAATGACAAAATCACGGCTGGCTACCAGCATAATAGCCCAAGCAATATCCCCGCCAAAGCCAATAAAAACAAACGTAGCCGCCAATACCACCATCCCACCCACATCCCGCGCCATCAGCACAATCACCGGGGAGATGGCGTTGGGCAGCAGGTGCCGGCGCAGCAGGCGCGGCCCGGATGCGCCCAGAGCAATGGCCGCCTGCACATACGCGGTCTGGCGCAGTTGGGAGACAGTGGCATTGGTCATGCGCGCGTAGGGCATCCAGCAAAAGAGGATGAGGGTCAGCATGATGGGGTTGATGTGCCAGTTCGCCAGCAGGTGTTCCCACCAGCGCCAGTTTTCCACGGTGGGGAAAAAGGCGAGTACCTGGCCGAACAGGGTACGTTGAATTACCCACAAGGCGGCGACGAGGGGAAAGGCCAGGAAGGCGTCGGTGATGCTCATCAGCACCCTATTGGCGCGGCCGCCCCAATAGGCGCTGAGAGCGCCAATGGTAATGCCGATCACGGCCGTGATCGTCGTGACTGCCAGCCCAAACCGTAGCGCCGAACGTGTGCCCCAGATCACGGTGTAATACACATCCCATTCATGGTAGGCATCCTGGCCTGGGGCCACGCCAAACAGCGGTAAAATCTCAATTTGGGGGATAGTGCCCAACCAATTTTCAGCCGTCGGCGGGCCAGGAAGACGGTTAAATGACCGTCCCACCCCCTTAAATGGCAAAGGGTTTTCCGGATCGGGTGGGGGCGCCAGCCAGGGGGCAGCTACGGCCGTGACCACAAAAAACGAAATCAGCAGCAGGGCCAGCCAGTTGGCCTTTTTGCGCCAGAAATAACGCCATTGAATCATGGGGATACCTCCACCTCTGCCACGTCGGTCTCTTCACGCACACGGGGGTCCGCCAGCGCCTTCAGTACATCCAAAACGAGCATAATGGGTATGACGAGCAGCACGCTGTAAACGGCGAACCCCATGACCAACGCCGCATCCGGTGTAGCCTTCAAACTGCGCACAACCAATTCAGATAAGCCTTTGATATTGAACACGACCTCGACCACAAAGACGCCGGTGATGATGGAAGCGGCGGCCAGCGCCATGCTGGTATAACCGGGAACCAGCACATTGCGCAAGGTGTGCCGCCAGATAATACGGCGGGGGTACAGACCACGGGCGCGAGCCGCCAGAATGTACTCCTTGCCCGTTTCGTCCATAGTGGCGGCGCGGGTAATGCGCCCCAACGTGGCCCAATATATTACGGATAGGGTAACAACCGGCAATACCAGGTGGCGCAAAGCATCCAGGGTGATGTCCGCACGGCCGTTGAGCAGCCCATCCAGTGTCAAAAAGCCGGTGTAATGCTCAAAACTGCCTACGCCCAACAAAAGTTGCACGGCCGAAAGCCTTCCCGGTGGGAACCAGCCCAGCCCTACGTAAAAAATGGAAAGCAGAAACAGCCCTAAAATGAAGGGAGGGATGGAACCGCCCACATAAGCCAGTGTCCGAAACAAACGATCCCAGTAGCGGCCCGGTCGCCAACCGGCCAGCAGCCCACTTGCCAGCCCCAACGGGATGAGAAAAAGGAGGGCATAAAAGGCGATTTCTAGCGTAGCGGAGGTGCGCTGGCGCAGCAGTTCTAACACCGGCGCGCCGTAAAGCGGGCTGTAACCCCATTCACCCTGGAGCAGGTTGATGACCCAACGGCCGTACTGCACCGGGTAGGGATCATCCAACCCATTTTCTTCAATGATGCGGTCAATGATGTTTTCGTATGTTTCCGCGAGCATTACAAACGGCTGGTTGGGCGGCAGGTAAAGGGTGGCTCGTTCCTCTGGGGGCACCACCATGAGCAGGGCATATAACACGGCCGTTATAATGAACAATGTCACCGGGATTACCAACAACCGGCGCAGTACATAAAACCAAAATGAGTGCATCTTTCAATCCTGTTTGCTTTGTTTGTAGTAGGCGATTTATCGCCGTTAAAAGGCGATAAATCGCCTACTACAAACGTTTATTGGTTGGTTTCCACACATTCTTGCAATTGCACATGCCGCATCCCGCTAAAGAGGCACTCCAGGGCATATGTGCCATCGGCCGCTGTGGCCCGCATCCACACGTAGCTACCCTGTTGGGCCAGGTGGCTGAAGTGGGGCCGTTCATCGCCGAACCGGGGGGCGCGGGCTTGCAGCCAGGCCAGCCATGTTTCGTCTGCCTGGGGCAGGCAGCGCGGGGGGCAATCCTCTGGCAGCGGTGCGCCGGTAAGCAGGGTGTAAAAGCCATCGGTGTACGGCCGTGATGCATCCGCACAAAAACTGAGGTAATTGGCCTGCACCTCACTGGCATACACCTGGCATTGCAGCCACACGCCGCTGTCAAACAGCGCCACCACCGTAATAAGCAGCCCTGCGGAGTCCACCTCGCCCACCAACAGCGTATATGGCCCTTCCAGTTGGTCACGCACCCCGTTCAGGGCACTGTAATTAAAGCCTTCTTGTTTGGATAGAGCAAACAAATCCCCATCGTAATCGCGTACCGTTTCAATGCCCCGGTAAACAAATCGCATGGCCTGGCGTGGGGCGCTGCCCCTATGATCGGGCATGGTGTAAGCGCCCCAACCGGCTAACAACATCGGCAGCAGCAGCGCCAACAGCACCCACCCACTCAGCCGCCCCTGTGGACCAAGCTGGTTATAAGCCCGCCCTAACCGCAATTCTTGCAAGATCGCCAAAACAAACAAGAGAAATATAAGCAGCATCCCGGCCACCGGGAAAGCCCACCAAATGTTTCTGGCGGGAACCGGGTAAACAGGCAGGCCACGGAAAGGCGTATCGTTGAGCCACACCAGCCAGTTGAAGGTGAGCGCCGGTATGTAACCGAGGATGAGGGTGATCAGTACGGCCGTGGCCAACCAGCTAAACACCGTCACTACCCCAAGATTCAGGCGAGCAGTCAACCAGCTAACCAGCGTACATAGCAGCATGATGAGCAGTGAGGAGACAATGACGCCGCTGTACACATAACGACCGGGCAGATCATATAATTCGGCCAGCTTTGGCGCCCAATATCCCACAGACACCGCCAGCCCAATTAAAAGGCCGTTTAAGAGGGCTACACGGCCGTAGCCGGGCAACCGGTTTGTCTCCGGTGTATCAAAAATGGAAGATTGTTTTAACGGCTGTGTCGGAGCCATAACACACCACCAAATGCGAGAATGAGTATAACCAGACCACCTGTCAGCCAGCCCAGTCTATTGTTAGCGGGGGTGGGTGTAGGTGCAGGTGACGGCACGGCCGTTTCCGTACTCGTCTCCGGCGTCACTTCCATATACGCCGGGTTGAGAACGATTGTTGATAAATCGGCCTCTGTCAAAGCCACGCCATCTGAAAGGCCGCGCGCCCGTGCCAGGAAAGCGGCAATCGCCAGATACTCGGCATCCGTCAGGCTGCCGGGAACTTGCCGGGGCATCGCCGCCCGCATAAAGATGTAGACCTGGCTCATGGTGCCATAATTAGCCAGACTACCCGCACCAATGACTGCGGGAATGGTAGGGGGCAGGGTGAAGCCATCTTCATACGGCCGTTCCCCATGACAGCCGGAATTCCAGCAGTATTGATCCTCCGGTGGATATTGCGCCCGCCAATCATCATCCGGTGCATCAGTGAGACCCTGCCCCCAGTCGCCGTGGCAAGGCTGGCAATGCAGCCAGTAAAGCTGCGCCCCATCATCAGCCATCGTGGGGGCAGCTACGGTGGGGGGAGCGGCTAACCGGTCAGGGGTAGGGGTAGGTGTGGTCTGGGCTGACAGTGGTCGGGTCAGGCTCAAAAGGAGAAGGACAACGGCCGTTACCCAACACCCGACCCAGAATAGTTTAGTCTGGGTCATAGGTATTGATTTCACCAATCAAAGCAGCTATCAGCGCCGCCCAGGAAGCGGTTTGCGGTTCCAGTTCCGGCAAATCCGCCTGTATCTCTTCCAGAAACGGCCGTGTCCCTTGTAAATGCTCTGGCAAATCGGCCAGCACCACGTCCATACGCGCCCCCATTTCGGCCCGGCGCGGCTCTGTTAAAATCCGGTTCAGGAAATCACCCGCCCCATCAAGCGAGTCACCTGAATCTTGTTCCAGCAGTTCTGTGGCCTCTTCAATTTCTGCATCCGTAAAAAGCTGGAACAGAAGCTCTCCATCCAACATATCGTGGATGAATTTCTCCTGAGCCATCCTGATCATGCTATTCAGATAATCGCGCAAACCAGGAACATCATCTATCCGTTGTTGGGCAGCCTCTTCATCAAACGGTCCCTCATCTTTATCATCCGGCGTCATAAGCAGCGGGCCGGCCTCAATGCTCTTGGTGGCAATCGTATAGATCAAACCAGGATAAAAATCGGTTTCCTCATCTCCCTTCATTTCCAGGATGAACTGCACAGCGCTGGTCTGCCACAATTTCTGTTCATTGCCGCTATCCCGGAAACGGGTGCGGGCTGTTTCCGCCCGTTCGAGCAGGGTTTCCCGGAACTCGTCGGTAAACAGTTCCGGCAAAATTTGTTCCACAATCTCAAAGAATTTTTCACTGCGCACCTCTTCAGGTAGGGCAAAATAATCATCGGCCGCGAGGCCGTTTTCTTCCATCGCGGCCACAAAGAGCATAAACGCGGTAGTTGGCAGAAAAAACAAGGACATGAATTCCGGTTCATGTACCAGTTCATCACTGTCCACGGCCAGTTCCATAACTGCCGCCAGTCCCTTTTCCAGGTCGGGCCGGCCGAAAAACGGCCGTAAATCCTCCATCAACTGCCAGTTTATCTCCGGCGCTTCCGGTTCCTGCCAGCCCGTGCGGCGGCGCAGTCGGTTCTTTTGCTGCTGTTTTTGTAGTTTTTGCTCCTGCCGAGACAACTTTTTCTTCTTACCAGCCATGGGTTTACAATCCTCAAACTTGTGGTTTAATGAAACGGATTATACCCGGCAACTCACCATTTCTAAAAACCAGACAAGGGGGCGACAAACGATGGGCAACCAGTTTCACTGGCAGGTAGATGAAAACGACAATGAACCGGCCATAGGGGATGAAGAGAAGAGGCGGCACGGCCGTAACCGTCGCTTCTGGTTCGTCATCTTCTTTATTCTGGCGTTCATCCTCATCGGGGCGTGGGGGGCAGTGCGCTGGCAACTGCACCGTGCCCAAGAGAGCCTGCGCCAGCAGGTGCAGGCGGCACTAGAGCTCGAGCAAACGGCCGTCTACAACGGCGATGGCGACCTTTTCTTCTCCCTGCAAGGCCCGGATCCCGCCTGGTGGGCCGCCCAACTTCATCCCCACAATCTGGCCCGCACCCGCGCCAGCCGCCAGGTGACAAACGTCGAAGCGGTGGGGGAGATGTTTTGGGCAAATATCACTTGGACGGCCGATGAATCAGGGCAGGGCTACCAGCAAGTGGCCTTCTTCCAGCCGGTCAACGGCCGTCTCCTGCACACTGCCACCGACCCCGCCTACTGGGGTCGCAATTTCCGCCTGGAAACTGCCTGGGGGCGTCTGGATTACATGGAAGTGGATACCCCCTGGGTGGAAGAAATCGCCGCTTTTGTCGCGGCCGTCATTGCCGAGACTTGCCCGGCTGGTTGCCTGCCGGACGCCCTGCCGTTGACGTTGGCGGTCACGCCGGATGGGTCGGACACGGCCGTGCCCCACCGCTTACATATCCCCTCACCGCGTCTGCTGGCGCTGGACGCCGCCGGGCAGCCCGCCGCCCCCTTCTGGGACGAACTGCGCCACCGCCTGCAACTCTACCTCACACCCACCACCATCCGCTTTGCTGTGCCCCCAGAAATAGCGCAGATGGCCGATTATGAAGCGGCAGCCCAGGCGTTCATGGCCGCTCACCCTCACATCACCGTAGAAATTATGCCCCTGGCCGATCCCACATCCGCCGACCTGCTGGCTTATGACGGCGCTGCTTTTCCGCTAACGGAGGCGCTGCTGGCTTCCGGCCAGATTCTAGACCTGACCGATTACGCTCGCAGCGACCCCGACTTTGCCCCCGCCGACTTTTATGAACAAATCTGGCAGGGTGGGGAGTGGCACGGCCGTACCTGGTTCCTGCCCTACGCCGCCGAAATGCCCGTGCTTTTTTACGACAAAGCCGCTTACCTGGCGGCACAGTACCCCGAACCTTCGCTGCGCTGGACGTGGACTGAACTGCTCCAGGATATGATTATCACCGCCCGGCCTTACGTCGCCGACCGTCCATCCTGGGGTTTTGTAGACCCCGGCAATGACGCTCTCTTCTCTTTTGCCTATAGCTGGGAGAATGATTGCCACGAACCGGCGGTTATTCGTTGTGAACAGCCGTTGACGGAGACGGCCGTTATCGCTGCTTTTGTCTGGTATGCGGGCCTGGCTGGCGAACCGGGCCAGATGCCTGACCTGACCGAAATTCCCGCCCGCGAACGAGAAAATTTGCTGATCAACTGGCAATCGGCCCGCCGCCGCACCGTCATCTGGGTAGATTCGCCGCGCCGCTATGAGTTTCAGCGGCTGCTGGCCCCATTGGGCGTTACTCTATTCCCCGGCTCCAACCAGTTTGATGGCGTAACGCCGCTGCACATCTCCGGTCATTTCATCAGCCAGCAGGCGGAAAACCCCCGTGCCGTCTGGGAATGGCTGCGCTTTCTCAGTTTTTGGCCGCCGCGCGCCCGGTTTCGCCTGATTCCGGCACGGCCGTCCGTAGCCGAATCCAGCCGCTTCTGGCAAACGTTGCCCCGCGAATTGGGCAACCCCATGCGCATCGCTTTCCCCTTTGCCCGCCCCATCAAGTTGGCCGAACAACGCTTTTTTACGGAGGAGCAGGTCACAGCCGTGTTGTCTGGCGCGGCAACCCCCGAACAGGCGGCGCAACTGATTCCCGCGCTTGAGTGGTTTGGGGTGAGCCGTTAACAGTGAGCGAGTGATAAGGGAAAACCATACCCATCTGGCGCACATCCCTCGGCTTTTGACTTTTACTCCAGATTTGGGGGATTCTGGAGCAGGTTTACCTGTTCCCGCAAATGTGTGTAAAAATGGCAGCCGTTTGGCTGTCACCAATTAAACGTTGTGTTCTCTGGCGCTGGCAAGGACGCGCTGCGCCTGGCTGATGTGCAGGGCGTCGTGGTAGGCCAACACTTTGAGGCAATCGCCCAGGTTGAAGTTTACACCTCTGGCGATGGGAATACGGGTGTGAGTCAGGTCTATGTCCGCCACCCGTTCCAGAAAATCGAGAAACGTCTCTTGCCGGGCCAGGTAATGGTTGAAGGTGGTGGCGTCCAGGGTCACGGCCGTGTCTGGGGCAATCTCCGCCGCCGCCGGAAAGCTGTATTTGGGGTTAAACGAAAAATACATGTAAATGCGCCCCCAGAATGAAGGCTGGTAAACATCCCGCAGCAACACCGGCTGTGGCGCGGCCAGCGCCGCCTCAATTTTAGGCGTGTAATAATCATGTGTCAGGTTTAGATGGTCAAAACATTGCAGGATATTCCATTCTTTCGGCTCCGGTTGCCACTGCAACTGTGCCAGCGAGAGCGGTTGGAACAGGGCTACCACCTCCCCATTTGCCTGAATCTTCGCCCGCAGGTCTTCCAGAAACAACCCCTTTTCCATCACGTTAGCCATCCGATTCTCACTCCTTTGCGTTCTTCGTGGATCACCACCTGAAATGCGCCCTAATCTGCTGCGCGGCGGCTGCCGGCGTCAGGTGCGTGTTATCCAGCTTCCAATAATGCCCATCCACCACCAGATCGCCGGCCGAATTCATCTGGTAATTGGCTTCCAGTTCCAGCAGATTCTGTTCTGACCAGGCCACATCCTGCTTGCTGGGTTTTTGCGACAGGCGAAATGCTGTTTTGTTACGGGCCAGCCGCTCTTCGAGGGTAGCCTGCAATTCCACAAAATAAATTGCCGCCCCATGCTGCCGGAAAATATCCACCACGCGCTGCAAAAACTGGTGATCACTTTCCTGGTCAAGCGCCCAGACATACGTGAAAATTAACCCTGGCAGATCACTTTGGGCCACTTCCTCCATGATCATCTGACGAAACGTTTTTACCAGACGCCAATAAGGGGGCGACCCAAATTCAAAGAACGGCAGCACCAGTTCAATGGTCATGTGGTTGTGAAACAACTTCATGCCCGTCGAAGCGCTCAGTTCTTTACCTACTGTCATCTTGCCCACTGCTGGCGGGCCAAACAGAATCAGCAATTTCTTCTCAGCCATAGGCGCTTATTTACCCGATATACACCTGCACTTTGTCGCCATCGTCGTCGTCTACGTCAATGGTCATGGGGCGGGCGCCGGGTTGTTTGAGTTCTTCTTTGGCGGCCGATAAAAAGGCCGAGGCCATGTCTAGTTGGCCGCGTGTCTTTTCATCCACAAAACCATGCGCTACTTTAATGCCCCATCCCGCCAGCCCTAAGGGCAGGGGGAAACTGATGGCAATACGATGCCCCTCTTTCTCTTGCACGCGCACATGCAGCCAGGCGGCGCGGCGGCTGAAAAAGGCCAGTAGTGTGGCCAGAAAAGCGAGCATGAAAAAGCTCCATATGCAAATGAAGCTAAAGGTGATGGCCCCTTCGGCCGAGAGGTAGATGGAACGCAGCCAGAAGCCAAAAAGAACCAGCAATGCCAGACAAACGAGAAAAGGGATTTTCCAAAACTGGCGGTAGCGGTCTAAATCGGGCGGGTCATGGGGGGTGATGATGTCGCCGGACAGGGGTGCGGCGTAGGGGTCGGCGGACACGGCCGTATCCTCCGCCTCTTCATCCATTGCCTGCAACAATTCCATGGCCTGGTCGGCCGTAATCGTACCATCTTGCAGCATTTGTAAAATCTGGCGACGTTCTTCCTTCATTTAACCCTCCGGTTCTCGTAATCGGTGATCCCTAATCCATGTGCCGTCATCGGTCGGTTGGTTACGGGTTACGCATCACGAATATGTTAGCACATGCCCGGTATTACGGGAATAGAAACCAGCGATGAGCTGCGTGATTTGGCTTGACTTTTATAAGTGGGCAAAACGGTTAGAATTGGCAATCATGGAATCTCCCCTTACCGCTAGTGTGCGCGATCTGGCGATTGAAGCGCGCGGTTTACGCAAGGAGTTTGGCCGCAAGACGGCCGTGGCCAACCTCTCGCTCCAGGTGAAACGGGGCGAGGTTTTTGGCTTTTTGGGGCCAAATGGAGCGGGCAAGACGACCTCGGTGAAGATGCTGTTGGGGCTAACGCGGCCCACAGCGGGCACGGCTACCTTGTTGGGCCAGCCATTGGGCAGCCGCCCGGCGCGGGCCAAAATTGGCTTTTTGCCGGAGCATTTCCGTTTTCATGAATGGCTGACGGCCGTGGAGTTTTTGGATTTGCACGGCCGTTTGTATGGCATGGGCCAGGCGGAACGGCAGGCGACGATCCCCGATTTGCTGGAACTGGTGGGGTTGCAAGATAGAAGTCAGACGCCGCTGCACGCCTTTTCCAAAGGGATGTTGCAGCGTATTGGTCTGGCGCAGGCGCTGCTCAACAGCCCGGAACTGGTCTTTCTGGACGAACCAACTTCTGGTTTAGACCCCATTGGGCGGCGGCTGGTACGCGATATTATCAACGGGCTGCGGCAGGAGAGTACGGCCGTGTTCCTGAACTCCCACCTGCTGAGCGAAGTGGAAAAAACGTGTGACCGGGTGGCCTTTATTCGCCAGGGTGTGGTGCTGGAAACCATTGATCTGCACAGCTATGCCGCCGAGGCGGTGCAGGTAAACTTGCGCGTAGGGCAGCCCACACCCCAACTCCTGCACCAGTTATCTCAATTTGGGCAGGGGGTGATGTTGTCGTCGGCGGACGGCCGTATCGCCCTGCAACTGGCCCACGAGGAGCAAATTCCGGCCCTGGCAGCCTGGCTCACGGCGCAGGGCCACGCCCTGTATGAACTCACGCCGCAGCGCCTTTCGCTGGAAGAGCGCTTTTTGCAAATCATCGGCGGGGATGATGAGGTGGCGGGGTGAGCGGGGGATGGTGGAACGATGGGAAGATTGGTTCAATCGGTCAGATTGAACCAATCGGAGGGGATTAAGAGGTGGGTGCGGTGGACGGCCGTCGGTTAATCTCACTCGTGCGCGTCCCCCGGCCTGCTCATACTCACTGCTATCCTTGCCATAGGCACACCCACCCCGGCCAACATTCCCTCCTGATCAACGTGCGTTAGCTCTTGATCAACATTTGATATGAGACTCGGCTGACCGGCGAAGCCGATCAATTTACCGCTCGATGAAAGAGTTAGGCGACACTTGGCCTACCATTCGCGTGTAGCGATAAGTTCCTCGACATCCGCTTCAAAACTGTACGCACTCGCAATAAATGCGAAGTCGGCCCCAATACTCTCTCGTGCAACAGTTTCAATCTCGCTGCCGTTTTCCCAAAACTCCTCGCCCAATCGGTTGAACCGCTCTGTGGCAGCGTGTGTCAGCACATAGAGTTCAGCAAGCGATCTCGGCGATTTGGCTTCGATCTCCTCGCAGAGATCAAGCAGAATAGCCTTCCCTTTGTCTACGAGTTGAAAGGGAAAGTAGTTATCCTCCGCCATATCACGCAAGAACTCGTAGCTTTTCACCTTTTCGTTTGTTAGCGGCATATTTCCCTCTGGTTGCGGTCGGTCTTCAGACCATATTACCGCCTCATTAGCCGGGTGTGGCGTGGTGAACACGTCAGCAACCCTCCATATACATATTGGGGATAATCTTTGTTTCAGCCACGCCTCGTCATTCCTGCGAAGGCAGGAATCCATCTGCACCTGTGGATTCCCACCTTCGCGGGAATGACGGCTCGCTGTTGGTTGAAACGAAGTCCATCTCCTACATATTGCCTGCTGCCTGGGCCATGTTAAAATGCTGCCGTGTAGGATATTCCAGGAGAAAAATATGGTTAAGCTCAAGGTATTAAACGTTCAATACATTACCAATGAATCGGGTGAACGTAGCGGTGTCATTCTTTCCATTGAGGATTTTGAAGCCTTGTTGGAAGATTTGGAAGATATGGCGCTTGTCGTCGAGCGCCAGCATGAACCAACCATTTCCCACGCAGAATTGAAAGCAGAACTCAAACGAGATCGAAAAGACGCCTATCGCAATTAACAACCCCCTCTGGCTGCGGCCACTCTTATGATAGTTCACAAAATAAATCGGTCCTGTAGGGGCGTACCCTTGTGGTCGCCCCGGAAAGGGCAGGCCCAAGGCCTGCCCCTACAGTTCATGGCAGTTTAGGACAGGCCCACCACCTTGCCCGTTTCCAGGTCAATGTCAATCTCGTAATACACCGGCCGAATGGGCAGGCCGGGCATCGTACTCATCGCCCCCAACAGCGGGTAGAGGAAACCGGCGCCCACGCTGGCGCGGATGTCACGCACGGGCACAATGAAACCAGACGGTCGTCCCTTCAAATTCGGGTCGTGGCTCAGGCTCAGGTGCGTCTTGGCCATGCAAATGGGCAGTTTGTCAAACCCATTGCGCGTATACAGGGCGATCTTCTCCTCCGCTTCCGGCAAATACTCCACGCCGTCTGCGCCATACATCTCCCTGGCAATCGTCTCGATTTTGGCCTTGATGCTCTCCTTCACATCATAAAGAAAGTGGAAATCAGACGGCTTATTGCAGGCGGCCATAATCGCCCGGCCCAAATCCACCGACCCCGCGCCGCCATCGGCCCAATGGTTGCTCATCACCGCATCCTCGGCCCCCGCCGCCAGCGCCACCCGGCGCACCAGCGCCACCTCCGCATCCGTATCATCCTTGAAGCGGTTGATGGCCACCACCACCGGCACACCAAAACCAACCGCATTTTCCACATGTTTTACCAGATTCGTGCAGCCCGCTTCTAACAGTTCCAGATTTTCTTCTGTGTATTCCGGGGCCAGGGGCGCGCCGGCCGTCACCTTTGGCCCACCGCCGTGCATTTTCAGGGCGCGAATAGTCGCCACCAGCACCACGCAGTTGGGCACCAGACCGCTGTACCGGCACTTGATGTTGAAAAACTTTTCCATGCCGATGTCCGCGCCAAAACCGGCTTCCGTCAGCACGTAGCCATCCGGCCCTACCAACTTCAAGGCAATCTGGTCGGCGACGATGGAAGAATTGCCGTGCGCAATGTTGGCAAATGGCCCGGCATGGACAAAGGCAGGTGTGCCTTCCAATGTTTGCATCAGGTTGGGCATGATGGCGTCCTTCATCAACACGGTCAATGCCCCGCCAATGCCCAGGTCATCGGCCGTGATCGGTTCGCCCTGTTTGTTGACGCCAATGACCATGCGCCCCAGCCGTTCACGCATGTCGGCCAGGTCGGTGGTCAGCGCCAGGATGGCCATAATTTCGCTGGCGACGGTGATGTCATAGCCGGTGTCACGCTGGAACTTTTCCTGCGCCCCCTTGCCAATGGTAATGCCGCGCAGGTAGCGGTCGTTGGTGTCCGTCACCCGCCGCCAGGTGATGGAGTCGGGGTCAATGTCCAGCCGCACAAAGCGAGTGATCTCTTCGGGCGTCAGGTCGTTGGGGTTGGTCTTGTGAATGCCCAATTTTTTCAGGCGACGCAGCATGACCGGAGAAAAACGGCGTTCGCCGTTTTTCTCCGCCGGGCACAGACGATTCCACAGGGTGGCGTCGGAGGCGGTCTGCTCATGGTGCAGGCGGGTGTCAATGGCCGCTGCCAGCAGATTGTTGGCGGCGGTGATGGCGTGAATGTCGCCCGTCAGGTGCAGGTTGAACTCCTCCATGGGGATAATCTGGCTGTAGCCGCCGCCAGCCGCACCGCCTTTGATGCCAAACGTCGGCCCCTGGCTGGGCTGGCGGATACAGGTGATCACCTTCTGACCTAAATGCGCGCCCAGCGCCTGGCTGACGCCGACGGTGGTGGTGGTTTTGCCTTCGCCCAGCGGTGTAGGTGTGATGGCGGTGACGACGATGTATTTGCCGTTAGGCTGGTCGGCCAGCCGGTCGCGGGTGGAGAGGCGTACTTTGGCTTTGTCACGGCCGTAGGGCACCAACTCTTCCGGTAAAATGCCCACTTCCTCAGCAATCTGGGTAATGGGCAATGGTTCTTGCGCCTGCGCGATCTCAATATCGCTAGGCACGGGACGCAGTAGGTTTTGTAATTTGTGGGGCATGGGAATCTCCTTTGGAATTATGAATTATGAAGCATGAATTATGAACCGATTACCGATAACCGATCACCGATAACCTTTCATTACTCACCGGTCAAACAACAGATTTCTGGCCGGGACGTGCAGGGCACGGGGCAGGCCGAGGATGTAACCCAGGCCAATGAGCAAATCAATCACGCCGATGACGCCCACCATAAACCCTAAATCTGTAAAAAAGCCAAACCAGGCCAGGGGGATAAAAACGGCTATCCGGGCTATGCCTTCCCAAAAGACCAGGCTGGCGCGTTCGGCCAGACGGCGCGAACAAAAAATGAGCAAAATACCCAGATAGATCACCAGAATGGCAGGCAACCAAAGCCAGAGCATCACTTCTGGCGCTTCTATACCAACTATGTTTGTTGAACCGGGAATGAGGAAAACGCTGCCGACGATGAGGTTATACACGCCTGTCCAAAACACGAACTGTTGCATCAGCTTTCTCCTGCACGTTGGTAGTGGGCGATTTATCGCCTTTTAATGGCACTAAAGCGCCTGCTACAAACGATTTTATTCATTGTGATGGGTAATAGCACGTGCTGTTAAAGTTTGCCTGACGGCCGTTACGTCCTGGCTGATGGTTTTGCTGACCATATAGTAGCAGAAGGCGGTAGGAATGACGACCAACTGGAAGAGGGCCAGGGTGATGGCGTAGTTGTTTGGGGCGGGCGCCGCCAGCCGGTCCAGCAGCCCCCCGGCGATGCCCACGCTGAGGGCGCTGCCCACGGCGCGGGTGAGGCGGCTGAGGCCAATGACGGTGCCGCGATGCTCTGGCAGATTGGCGTCAGTCATCATTGCCGCCCAGTTAGGTGCGTCTACCGCCTGGAAGATGAGGGCCAGCGTGGCCGCCAGAAACGCCAGCAAAACCCAGGGATTAGTAAATAAACTGAGCAGAATATGTCCGGCGATTTGCAACATAGTGGCGTTGGAGGGCAAATTTAGATTTTGCAGGGGGATGAAATAAAGCAGGACGAAGAAGGGGATAGCCGCCAACAGCCCACCCATGACCAGCAGGGCACGGCCACGTGGATTGCGCCGCTGCCATTTGTCGCCTAGATAACCGCTGAGTACGGCCGTGAACGCCCCCAGACTAAACAAGGCCACAAACATATTTCCGGCAATGGTCGCTGTTTCCAGACCGTAGCCGTCGGCCTGGACGCGGGCAATGGCCCAGCGCGGAATCCACAGCGTGGAGCCATAGGCCAGGGCAAAGGTGAAACTGGCGGCCAACAACCAGCGGGTGCTGCCCTGGCGCAGCATGGGCAGCAGTTCATCGCGGCGAATGCGATAATCATAGCTCTGGCCAGAGGCAAAAACGGATGCTAGTTCCGGCTCGGCCTGGCCTCGTTGGGGTTCGTAGGTAAACAGGTAAAGGAAGGCAAAGAGAAAACCCAGTCCAGCGATGAAGAAAAAGGGCAATCGCCAATCGGCCGCGCCTACGGTGCCTGCCAGCAAGGACCCCAACGAGCCACCGACGCCTTGTGAAATGCTCCAAAAGGCCAACGCCAGGCCGCGCCGTGCCGCCGGGACCAGGTCGCTGACGACGCTAAAACCAACAGAGGCGATGCCACCCACACCTACGGCCGTGACCATCTGCCACCAGAAAAATTGGGCATATGACTCAGCAAAGGCGGTGAACACCATCGCCGTTGCCCAGAGCAGGGTACTGAAAAAGAGCAACGGTTTGCGCCGCTGCTGGTCGCCGCGATAGCCCCAGAAGATGGCAGCAATGGCCACAACAAAGAGATACACGGCCGTGACCAACCCCAACGTCCCTTCAGACGCTTCCAGGTCACGGGCAATGATGGCATAGAGCGGTGGCAAAACGCCCGCCGCCGCATTGTCCAGCGAGGCCAGGATGATGAAAATGGTGAGGGTGAAGAGGGTTTTGATAGTGAGCGGTAAATAGTGAGCAGTGAGCAGTAGCGGTGAACAGCACTGCTCACTGCTCACCGCTCACTGATTCAAGAGCGGCGTTTGATGATGATGACGGCCGTGCCCGCTACCAGGAGCAGCGCCGCTCCCACCAGTAATAGCCCGGAAAAGTCGCTGTCGGCAGACTCAACACTGCTATCAGCGGGGGTAGGCGGCAAGGTGGGTGGGGGCACAGCAGCAATGCTGGTGGGCAGAATAATAGCGGTGGCAGTCGCCGTTGGCGTGACGGCCGCGCTGAGGACGTTGGTCTGGGTGGTGGGTTCGGGGGTGGTGGCAGGATAGGCGTCGCTGGCGGCGGCTTCCAACGGGGCGACGACAATAGCGTCGCTGGCAGTTGGCGTCGCGGTGGTGGTGGGTGTGGCCGTAGGTGGCGTGGCGCACAGGGGCGGTGGCGTGGGCTGCCAGGGAGCGCCTGGTGTGACGGTAGCTCCGTTAAGCAGGGGAGCCGCGACAATGGGCACGTTGACCGTATTGCCCTGCACTTCTACCACTTCATCGGCCACCCAACCCGTTTGCCGCTCATTCAAGCGAATAAACCACCAGGGAGCGACAGCGTCTCGGCCAATGATAGGGCGCACGTCGCGGAAGGCTAAACTCTCGATAACTGGATAGCGGGTATCTGGCCCGGTGCGGACGTTGATGAAACTGGCATTGAGCGCCAGGATGGTAGGCTGGTCGCTGCATGGTTCGGCCGTGGGATAAAGGGTGGACGCGGGTGTAGTGGTGACGGCCGTTGGTATTTGAGTAGACGTGCTCCCTGGTGGTGGATCGCCGCCGGGGGGCGAGGTGGGCACAACGGTGGTTGGCAGCGGCGTGGGGGTCTGTGGCCCCGGTGTGGGCGTGCGGGTGGGAATGGTTGCACCCTGAGCGGCAACAGAGGCAGCCATGAAGGGGGCTATCAAAGCAAAAACGAAAAACAGCAGCGCTGCTGAAAAAAAAGGCTTCTTCTTCATCGTATCTCCTGAATCAAACCAATGGCATTGGCCGGTTCAGTATAACGCAATCAGGGCGCGGCTTCAATTATTGGGCAGCGTGTAATTGACAGCCAGGGTGTTGACGTCGTCATTTTCCAGGGTGAAGGTGATCGCATTGGCGGTGGCGACGCCTTCAGGGATGGTGGATAACAAGTGGGCGCCGGGAGGCAGGTTGACCGTCACCTGGACGGATTGCGGGCGGGCGCCGGCCTGGGGCCGAATGGTTAACTGGTAGGTTTGGGTACGGCCGTCGGCGTTTACCACCACGGGCAGCGTATAGTCAAATGAAACAGTGACGGTCTCTTTTTGGGGAACCAGGATGAAGTTGGCAAAGGTGCTCCAGCCGGCAAATTCATTCAACGTTTGCGCCGGGTTATTCCAACCCTGATGCGCGGAAATCATCGTTTCTTGTGGTACCTCATGGTGACTGGAATCGGTGAGAATCGTGCCGCCGGGAACATAAACGCGTAGATAATTCCAGTAGCATTCGTCGGCCAGTTCTTGATAGGAGGGGGCCTGGCTGTAGTCCAGAACGGTGTCCTGGAAGCAGTCGGTTTCCTCTGGTTCAAATGGGGCGTTGTTGGTGTAGTGGATGGTGAGGGCGGCGTCGGCACGGCCGTCGGGATGCAGATTGACGCGATAATCCAGTGCCCGCGCCACATGCATGTTCACTTTGTTGTACCCCATGTTGCTGTCAATAACGCTGAGGAAGTCCTGGCCGGTGGGGTTTTCCAGACGGCCGTCCCAATTCAACTCATCAAACAACGCCATCAGCGCCGGGTCACGCATATAAATTTGCATATGGCCGGTCTCGGCGGCGGTGTGCAGCGATCTCACCAGGGTCAGCGGGTCTATCTCTCCCAATCCCGATTCGATCTTAGCCTGGATGGCCTGCCCGAATGTGCCCAAGAAAGATTTGCGTTCCTCGTGCCAGTCGCCGACGGTCTGTTCATCGGTTTTGGCCCAGGCTTCCTGAAAATGCCCAATCACATTTTGGGCCGTCAATCTCTGTCCGGTATCGGGGATGGTGACCGGACCGATTCCTTGCAGCAGTAGTTTTACGAATTGTTGATCAATGGCGATGGTTCCGTCTGGTTCCGGCACATCCTGACCGTAGCTGTAGAGCCGGGTGGCGGTCTCGGCGGAGGTGGGAAAGTCGGGCCAAAAGTTAGCGTCGCGGTATAAAAATAGTTCCAGCCCCATAAAATCATAGAGGGGTTGGGGTGGGAAGTCATACGGTTTTTCAACCCAGTTGTCAATGGCGTTGCCATCCTGAAAGTCGAGGTTGACGATACGGCCGTCGGCCACGTGCAGCAAGCCCGCTCCGGTAATGAAGCCGCCGGTGGGCCGCGCTTCATCTTCATTTTGGATGATGATGAGATAGGTACGCGGGCCGTCCATGCCCATCAAAGACGGCAGGGCGACGGCCGTTTGTAACCCATCTTGCCCCAGCGGTAGCAGCGGGTCTACCTGTTCCAGCAGTTGGCGCACACGCCAGGGCAAAGCCGCCGGGTCGCCAAGCGCCTGCCGGGCGGCCACCAGCCGGGTCATGGCTGCATTTGCCAGAAGCAGGTCAGTTTCAGCTTCGTCTATTATTTGAACCAGGGCAGACATCTGGCTGCCTTCGGTTTCTGTTTGTAGCAAGGCCAGGGCAGGTTTGAGGCCGGTAAAAGCATGTACGGCCGTTTCCGTGCCCGCGTCTGCCATTTCCATTAGATGTGGCGCGGCCACCAGTAGTGGCCCGGCTTTGGGAATCCAGCCCAGGTATGGGGTCAACGGCATCAGGAAGTTGGTTTCCCGCTTCAGGGTGACAATGTCCTGCCGCAAACCCGTTACCAATTCTTCAGCTTCGTCTGGATCCAGGCTACTCAAACCGCCGTCCAGTAAGACTTCCGCCTGGGGTTGGCGTGCCAGGAGGGATTGTACGGCCGTGCCAATGCGATACGCCTTTACTCCCAACCAGAGCAGCAGCAACACGGCCGCGCCGGTGAGCAGGAGCAGGGCAATTTTGCGCCCCGATTGGGCAGCCGGTCTGGTGGTAAGGGGTTCTGCTTGTGGGTTTGACTGTGCCATAAGTTGTTACGATTTTGCGGTTTGTACGGCCGTTAATACCTGCTCAAACTGTACCACATTCTCGACTGTTTGTGGATGGTCATGGGGGGATTATAACATGATGAGGTCATGAGGGGAGGAGGTGATGAGGTGACCGATAACCAATTACCGATTAACCCCCCGTGTTGTGCCCCAGGCAAAGCCAAGGCCTAAGGCCAACGCCCGGACGAACAGCAAAACTGGTGAGGCCAGGGCAACCGGGGGGTCTTTGTGCCAGGCTTTGTGACAAAACGGCAAGGTTGTCAGTGTAAACAAGAAGAGGGTTGTGCTGAGCAACCAGAAAAACAAAGGGAAGAAGAGTGTGGCAACGGCCGTGCTTACCATTAGACCTGCTAACCCCATCTGCACTTTCAAAATTTGCGGTGTGTGCGAATCTCTGATGACCCGGTCAGGGTAGCGGCGGATGAAGCGGGCTTTCCAGTAGCCAATCCAGAACTTCTTGCGCGCGTATTGATGCAGCGTGGCGCTGTGACGGTGGGCGACAACGGCCGTCGGCTGAAACACCATCACACATCCCTGAGCAGCTAAGCGAAAGGAAAGCTCCTGGTCTTCCACGTAAGCGATGGTTTCGTCAAAACCGCCGTTGTCCAGCAAGGTTTGGCGGCGGTAAGCGCAGGAGTAGGTGTCCACAAAATCAATTTGGGGCAGCCCGGCCATACCATCGTATTTATCTTCGTACTCCACCTGCACAAAGCGGGCTACCAGGTGGGGCTGATGGGTGATGTAGGTCCCTTTCACGGCCGTAACTACCGCATTCTCGCGTAACGGCCGTGTCACTTCCTCGATCCAGTTGGGTTGCGGCACACAGTCGGCATCCGTAAAGCAGATGATGTCCCCCTGCGCGGCCTGGAGGCCCTGGTTGCGGGCAGTGGCGGCGCCCCGGTTTTGCGGGCAGCGAATAACCTGGACGCCGGGTAGTTGGGCGCGCCCGGCCGTGTCATCCCCCGAACCATCATCCACCACAATGATCTCGTAACTTTGCCGGTCAACCGTTTGCTTTTGCAGAGCAGCCAGACAGTCGGCGATGAACAGGGCAGCATTGTAGGCCGGAACAACAACGGAAATCATACCCACTCTTGCCGCAATGGGGTTTTGGTGTGGAGGCTGGCATAACTACCTAACAGGATGAGCGGCAGTATCAGGACCAGATGATAAACAATGGTGTAACTGACAATCACGGCCTCATCGTTATAACCGAACTGCAACAACAAAAAGGCCACGACGCCATCAAAAATACCGATTTTGCCGGGAGTAGAAGGTGGTACTAAAGCTACCATGACGGCGATGTTGATGATGGTCGCTTCCACCCAGCCAAATGGCAGATCAAATGCCCACAGCAGCAGCAGCGGCGTGATAACTGAACAAACCGCGATCAGAATGGAAATGGCAATGAGCAACAGGGACAACCGCCGGCTGCGGAGAGCCGCCAGCCCGGCCAGGCCAGAAATTGTCCAGCGGGAGAGGCGTTGGCCTAAAGCTGCCGGCAGGCGGCCAAAAATAGCGGCCATCACCCGGATCACCAGTTCGGTTCGGGCGGCCATGAGGTAGAGCAGCAGCAAGATAAAGAGGGCAGCGGCGCTGGCCGTGAGGGTAGCGGTGGTCTGATTGAGCGAAGGGGGCAGGGTGACGGCCGTGACCACCACCAACACCATCAGTCCTAGCGTCAACAGTTCCAGGGTCTTTTCCAGCACCAGTGTGGCCAGCGCCTGCGTTTTTTTAATGCCTGTTTGCCGGTCAAGGGCCACAATGCGGGTTAACTCCCCTAAACGTAAAAAAGGGATCAGGATGTTAATATAAGCCCCCATCAACATAGCCCAAAAAAACGGAGGCAGCGGCGGCGCCTGGTGATGGGGCGGAAACATCAACTGCCAGCGCCACGCCTTCAACAGCAGTGTCAGTATCGTAACCGCCAGCGCCGCTGTGATGAGCCATAGATTGGCCGCGGCCATCGCCTGCGCCATTTCGGTCAGGCTGACCCGGCTGACGAGATACCACACGCCAGCCGCCAGCAAAAGTATGGTTAACAGAACAGTGAACCAGGCCCATACTCGTTGGCCGGTGGTCGGTTTTGCTGATTGGTTCGGCAGCAGATCAGACTGATTCATGATAAACGGGGACAATAAAAAAAGACCTGGGCGTCTCCCCAGGTCTTTGCTGTTTTAGGCTGGCGCTACGGCCCGGCAAAAGGATGCTGCGGATCGTAACGGGTGAAGTAATGCTGGGGATCGGAGGTATGAACCCACACATAGAGATCATGGGGCGCACCTTCTGACCAGTAAAATACCCATTCGGCGTCACGCGGGGGCATATTGACGCAACCATGGCTGTGTTTATAGCCAAAACGGTCATGCCAGAAAGCGCCATGAAGGGCAATGTCATTATCAAAGAACATGGTGTGGGGCACATCTTCAATGAAATAATAGTCAATTTTGCCCTCAGCGCCAGACATTTTGGTTTTCAGGTGGCGATCCCAAACCTGGAATAACCCTTCATAGGTGGGCCAACGGTTCAGACCACTAGAGACTAATCCGGCATAGACCATTCGGTCGCCTTCATAGGCGGCAAAGGTTTGCTCGTACAGGTCAATTTCTACCCAATACTCTTCTGGGCCCACGCCCTCAGGGCGCTGATTAGGATCAACCAGGCTGACGTAGGTCTGGCGCATCCAGCGGCCACCGCCAATGTTGTACCAGAGCCAGCCTTCCTCATCTTCTACGGCATCATACACTTCCAGGAAGGTATAGCGCGGCAGTTTGACGGCATCGGCCGGGGGTTCGGCGCCTGGTTCCAGGCTGTACCAGTAATCGGCCACCATCCAACCAAACGGCCGTTCCAGCACATTGTGAATCTCAACGCCGGTAAACTCGGACACACTGGTTAAGGTCAGGTCTTCGGCCCGTACCCATTCGCCGTAGTTCATTTCATACCAAAGCCGTCCCTCATTTTCGACGCCATAGTTAAGCGTGGAAAAAAGAAAACCATCGCCCACATTACGCACCACAGGGTTGTTCATACTGGGGCCACTGTAGACATCAATCAGGTCTTTCAGGCGGGCATAACGTTGCAAAGGCAAAATGCTGTTGGCAAACGGTTCGGGGCGCACAAACGTGGGCGAAGCTGGTTCTGCCTCGCATACATGTCCAATTTCGTCAGAGAAAAGGTAACAATCGGCGGCGAGTGCGGTACCGGCTATCACCCCTAATGCGGCTATGATCATGAAAATGGCGAGTCCCCATTGAATGATTTGTCTCATTGTTCTCCTTAACTTCCACACTTGATAACTCTGATGACCTGTAGTTTAACACAACAGGCGGATTTTGGCTTAACGGCCGTCAACTAACTCATGCCCCCGATAGTACCACTGATAATTCTGCCCTTACAAGAAAGACGGGGGCCAATTCATTTACGATTCACCATTTTCCGTTTACCATTGAGCGCCACCATCCGATCACGGATGACGACAAACGGATTACGGAATACAAAACAATGACCGGAACAATCATCAACGCCATTACCGTATTGATTGGGGGGATTTTGGGCACCATTTTGGGCAATCGCTTTCCACAGCGGATGCAAGAGACGGTATTTGCCAGCCTGGGATTGTTCACCCTGGTCATTGGCTTGCTCAGCGCCCAGGCGACGGGCAACCCGCTGATTGTGCTTGGCAGCCTGCTGGTGGGGGCGCTCATTGGTGAAGGGCTGCGTATTGAAGCCGGGCTGGAACGATTTGGCGGCTGGCTGCAACGGGTGTTGATGCGGGGACAAGGGGGTGACGCGGCCCGGTTTATTCAGGGTTTTGTCACCGCCAGCCTGGTTTTTTGTGTGGGGCCGCTAACCATCCAGGGAGCCATTGAGGATGGGCTGACAGGTGATTACACCAAGCTGGCGATAAAGGCCATGCTGGACGGTTTTGCGGCGCTGGCTTTTGCCAGCACCATGGGGGCGGGGGTGATTGCCTCGGTCATTGTCATTTTGCTGTTTCAGGGGGGGCTGACGCTGCTGGCCAGTATGGGAGCCAGTGTTTTTACACCGGCGATGACGGCCGAACTCACGGCCACGGGTGGTGTGGTGCTGCTGGCAATCAGCTTTCGTTTGCTGGAGTTGAAACAAATCCGCGCGGCCAATCTGCTGCCCGCCCTTTTTATTGCCCCGCTGGCAGTGGCGGTGATGGATGCGTTGGGGATTGTGTATTATCCCGTGCTTTCGTAATCCGTGAACCGATTACGGGTCACGGATTACGGTTCACAGCCCTTCGCCGGCCGAGCGTGACGATGATGACGCCGATGATCACGGCCGTACCCCCCACCACCCCCTGCACTGTCGGTATGGTGCCAAACAGGGCAAACGACCACATCACAGCCACCACCGGGCTAAGCGTCAGGATAATGGCGTGGTAGCTCATTTGCAGACGGCGCAGCGCCAGGTAGTACAGGACGCGACTGATGACCACATCAAAGGTGCCCGCCAGCAGCAGGTATACCCAGGCCTGGGGTGGGGGTGTTTGCCATTCTCCCTGAACCAACACAAAAAACAGCAAGAAAAAGGTAGTGCCGGCCACGCGAAATAGGAAGAAGTTACTGAACTCAATGTCCTGCCCCCATCGTTTGACAACGGCCGTATGCAGCGCATAAATAAACGCCGACAACAGCACCACCGCCGAGCCAATTAGCAAATTATTACCACCGCCCGACTGAAAGGTGACGATAAAAACGCCCAAAACGGCCACGCCCGTGCCCATCACTTCCGGGCGCGTTAACCGTTCGCCCAGCCACAAAATGCTGAGTCCCAGGGCAAATAACGTGGACGTTTGCGCCAGCAGGGAAGCGGCTGCCGGGTCAATAAAGCGCACCGAGGAATAACTGAGGGTGGTGGCGGTGGCTACCAGCAAACCCACCACCGCAAAAAAGCGGCCATGCTGCCAAAGTACCGATAGATCAATGGCACGTCGCCAGCCCAGGAACACGGCCGTTTCCACCGTGGCAATGGCTAATACCAAAAAAGCAGATGTAATAGGGGGCAAATAGGGCAGCAACAGCCGAGCAAAAACAAAATGCAGGCTATCTACCAGCAGCAAAATAGCCAAAACCAGGGGCATATTAGCGGACAAACGGGCGGCGGCAGAAGGAACCACAGAAGGCGTTTCCATGAACAGTCTCCAGCAGACAAACTCCAGAAGCGGCGGAGTGTAGCGGCGGCGGGTACGGCCGTCAACCAGGCCCAACAATCCTGACTGAAATTTAAGATTGGATAGGTTATACTAATTGGCATATACCGTTCCGGCAAATACCACCTGCTTCCGACGGTTATTCATCCTCACAAGGGAAACGAAGCTATGAGTGAACCAGAGCATGCGCCGCCAATACAACAATTAGAAGCAGCGCTGCAAGAAAGTGAAACCCGTTACCGTAATCTGGTGGAAGCTTCACCCCTCGGTATTGCTGTCCATGCGGACGAAAAAGTGGTTTATATCAACCCGGAAGCAGTTCGCTTAATGGGGGGGCAAACAGCCAATGATTTTCTGGGTCGTTCCATTTGGAGTTTTGTTCACCCGGATTATCTGGCGGGCGTCCAGGAGCGTATTGGGCAGTTATATACCATGAGGCAAGACGTGGGCATGGCGGAAGAAAAGTTCATCCGGCTCGACGGCCGGGCCATAGATGTGGCCGTCGCCGCTACTTCCGTCAATTACATGGGTGTCCGCGCCTCCCAGGTGGTTTTCCGCGATATTTCCAAACGTAAAGAGGCAGAACGCCAGCTTCAACATAGCGAAAAACGTTTTCGCAGCATCATTGAACAATCGGTAGATGGCATTATGCTCACCAATGCAGCCGGGGAGATTGTGGAATGGAACCCCGGTATGGAGCACATCACGGGCTACGGCCGTGACATCGCGCTGGGCAAGCCTCTATGGGAAATAACCAACCGGCTGCTGCCCGATGGTGATCACCATTGGCTAGACATACAAAGCCTGCAAAGTCAGGTGCTTGCTTTTGCCGAGACTGGCGAAGCCGTTCCTTTCAATGAGATAGATGAACGGACCATACAAACCAGCCAGAGCGAACGGCGCATTGTCCAGGTAATGAACTTTGCCATCCCTGCCGAAGACGGCGCCATGTGCGGCAGCATCTTCCGCGATGTCACTGAAAAAATCGCCCAAGACCGGCAAATGCAACAGCAAGAACGTATGGCGGCAGTAGGTCAACTGGCTGCCGGCATCGCCCACGATTTTAACAACATTCTGGCCGTTATTATGCTCTATGCGGACATGGTGCTGCGTTCCAATCAACTGCCGTCCCATACTGTCACTGCCATCAAAACCATCATCCAGCAATCCAACCGCGCCGCCGAACTGATTCAGCAGGTGCTGGACTTTAGCCGTCGTACCGTGTTGGAAAAACAGTTGGTAGATTTACGGCCGTTGCTGCAAAACCTGGCCGAAATGTGGCAGCGCACCCTCCCCAGTCCCATCCACTTCCAGCTAAATGCCGGTCAGGACGATGTAACCATTTACGCCGACCCCACACGCATCCAGCAAATCTTTATGAATCTGGTGGTGAATGCCCGTGATGCCATGCCCCATGGTGGGCAGCTTTCCCTTAGCCTGGACCGTATCCAAGCATACCAACACCCGGCCCCCGGCCTCAACCCGCAAATTAAAGAGTGGATCAAAGTGACCGTGGCCGACACCGGTTGTGGCATCCCCTCGGATGTGATCCCCCGTCTTTTTGAACCCTTTTTCACCACCAAAGAACCCGGCAAAGGTACTGGCCTGGGGTTAGCGCAAGTTTACGGCATTGTCAAACAACATGATGGTCATATTGAGTTAACCAGCGAAACAAACAAAGGCACGGTCTTTGTCCTTTTTTTTCCGGCTCTTACCCAACCCGCATTGTTGGTAGAAACAGGCGAACGGGATGGCCTTCACCTGGGACACAATCAGACCATCCTGCTTATCGAGGATGACCCGTTTGTGCGTGAGGCGCTGACAAACAGCCTGATGGCGCTCCGGTATAAGGTCATTTCTGCGCCGGACGGCCGGGAAGCATTGCTTATTGGACAACAGCGTCACCGGCAAATAGACCTCATTCTCAGCGATATGGTCATGCCCCATCTGAGTGGTTTGCATCTACGCCGCCAATTGCCGGAAGAATTAAAGAGCAAACCGTTTGTGCTGCTCACCGGCCATCCCCTGGACGAGGATGAGACCAAACTGCAAGAATTAGGGATTGCCGGTTGGTTGATGAAGCCCGTCGCCTTAGAAAAACTGTCTCAGCTATTGTTCCAGATTTTGCCAAAATAAGGCGTTAACTCTACACTTCAAACGTTATGTTTCCCAATTGGAAGCTGCAAGAATTACTGGCTCTTATGCGCCGCCGTTACCCCGATTGGGAGAGTTTTTCTCACCCGGCGTTTGTGGCAGATGAAATTACGACCAAACGGGCTTCGGTAAAAAAAGCCGGGCAGATGTTAAGCCAGTCGGCTTTAGATGACTTGCTGTCTCAGGGTGATTTTGACGGTTTTATTGACCGGCTGAATCGTTTAGCCAAAGACAACAATTTGTTGTGGCGGCTGGCGCCGGCATCGGGAGACACGGCCGTACTCTACCACCCCGCTCTGGACACCCCCACCTTTTGTACCCACCTGCGCAATCTGCTCTACGGCGACCGCCCCTCGCCAGAGCGTCTGCAAACCTTTTCTGATTACCTGAAAGAACAAGATTTACCCAATAAATGGCCGTTTGCCACCTATTACCTCTTTTTATGCCACCCGGATAGTGATATTTTTGTCAAACCGCGCACGGCCCGCTGGTTTCTCAAATTTGTGTGGGCGGAAGGGCCAGATGACGACGCGGCGCTCAAAACCAAAATCCTCATCTCTATGGCCCCTGGCGCAGGTAGTTATGAAGCGGTGTTGACGCACGCGGCCGAGCTGCGGCAGGCGTTGGCCCCGTTGGGGGCGCAGGATATGGTGGATGTGCAAAGTTTCATCTGGGTGTGTGAGCAGGAAAGCCGGGAGCAGTCGGGGCGGCTGGATGCGCGGGGACAGGTGGAACTGGATGTGCCGCTCACGCTGTCGGCGCTGCCTGTTGCCTACCAGGTGACAGCCCCCGTGGCCATGCTACAAGAAACGGCCGCTTCGACTGCGCTCAGTGCCAGCGTACCCACACCCACCACAACATCTCCCCATACCCTGGCTGATTGTGCCGCCGAAACCGGTTGGCCGGAAGAAGAGTTGCAGCGGTGGGTCGGCGCCATTCAACGCAAAGGGCAGGGCATCCTCTATGGCCCACCCGGTACGGGCAAAACCTTTATGGCCCAAAAGCTGGCGCAACACCTGGCCGGTCAGGGGGATGGCTTTTGGGAATTGGTGCAATTTCATCCGGCTTACACTTATGAAGCCTTTGTGCAGGGCATACGGCCGTTCACCGATGACAACGGCCATTTGCATTATGAACTGGTACACGGCCGTTTTCGCCAATTCTGTGTCCGCGCCGCCCAACACACCGGCCCCTGCGTTCTCATCATTGATGAGATCAACCGCGCCAATCTGGCCAGCGTCTTTGGCGAACTGATGTACCTGCTCGAATATCGTCACGCCGCCATCGAACTGGCCGAAGGCGGCCAAACAACCACCCGCTTCAGCATCCCCGCCAACGTCCACCTCATCGGCACGATGAACACCGCCGACCGCTCTATTGCCCTGGTTGACCATGCCCTGCGCCGTCGTTTTGCCTTCATTCACTTGCCGCCAAACGCCCAAACGCTGCGCCATTATCATCAGCGTGCCGGGGACAACCTGGATGCCCTCATTAAAATTGTGGAGCGGCTCAACCGCCAGATTGCCGACCCTCACTATGCCCTGGGGTATGCCTTTTTCATGCACCCGGAGCTGTCCACACACCTGGAAGCCATCTGGCGCATGGAAATTGAGCCGTACCTGGAAGAATACTTTTTTGACCAACCCGATCAGGTGGAGATGTTTCGTTGGTCAAAAATACGCAAAGAAATCCCAGGTTTGTAGCCGGCGATTTATCGCCGGCTACAAACCATTTGCAAGCGAGATAACTTCTATGTCGGGAACATTTAGCTGCGATGTATTGGTGGTGGGGGCCGGGATAGCCGGGTTGATGGCGGCCCGCCGGCTGGAAGCGGCCGGCAAAACGGTGGTGGTAGTGGATCGGGAGGAACGGGTCGGTGGGCGCATCGTCACCGAGCATGTGGCCGGGGGTTGGGTTGATACCGGCGCGCAATTTTTCACAGTGCGTGATGCTGAGTTTGGTCAGTTTGTGGCGGAGTGGTTGGCCGAAGGACTGGTATTTGTCTGGTCAACTGGCTGGTCTGATGGTTCGTTACTACCGCCTACCAATGATGCCTATCCCCGTTATGCGGCGCGTGAAGGGCTAACGGCCGTCCCCCGCCGCCTGGCCCAAGACCTTATCATTCACAAAGCGGTCAACATTGAATCGGTCATGCCGGTAGCCGGGGAGTGGATCGCGGTGTCCGATTCCGGTGTTGCCTATCAATGCCAGGCGCTTATTCTCACACCACCTGCGCCGCTGTCATTGGCCTTGTTGAAGGCGGGTCAGGTGGAACTGACGGCAACTGACGGGGCGGCGCTGGCTGCCATCACCTATGCGCCATGTATCACGGCCGTCTGCCATATAGACGGCGCTG
This sequence comes from Anaerolineae bacterium, assembly GCA_023382655.1. GTDB lineage: Bacteria > Chloroflexota > Anaerolineae > Promineifilales > Promineifilaceae > CAADGU01. Next base: position 126,668 of record JAHDWK010000005.1, read on the forward strand.
TCAACCTGCCTGAACCAGGTGTGCTGCAACGCCCCGACCATGCCATCAGTTGGATTGCTGATAACCGGCGCAAGGGAACATCGCCGGATGTATGCCTGGTTTCCTTGCATGTGAACCCAACCTACAGCCGGTTATGGTGGCTCTCCCCGGAAGAGGAGTTGGTGGGGGCGCTGCGGCGGGAGTTACGGCCGTTTCTGGCAACCGACGCCACCATCAAGGAAATCTCCTTGCACCGTTGGCCTTATGCGCTGCCCACCACTCTTTATCCGCACAAAACATTACGCGCTGTCGGTTTGCCGCCCCTGGCCTTTGCCGGGGATGCCTTTGCCGGCCCCCGTGTAGAAGGGGCTGCCCTCTCCGGGTTGGCCGCCGCCCAGGCGATCTTGGATGCAATTGGGTAATCAGGTGATTGTCACTAAGGAACGAGGATTAAATAACCTACGGGACTTCAGAGTGTCATGCCTGCGAAGGCAGGCATCCACTCCTTAAAAAACATGGATTCCCGCCTTCGCGGGAATGACGAGTCTCACACTTAATTGATTTTTCGTTCTTAAGCTGACCCGGTGGCGCGGGCCAGCTTGAGCCGCCGGTTATAACGCACCCCTTCGGTCGCATAAATGAGCAGCGCCAGCCAGATGCAGGCAAAACCCACCAACTGGGCAGGCGAAAAAGGTTCACGGTAGAGAAAAATGCCAATGGCAAACTGGCAGGTGGGGGCAATGTATTGCAGGATGCCCACAGAACTCAGCGGAATGAGGCGGGCGGCGGTGCTGAACCAGAGCAGGGGCACGGCCGTGATCACACCCGTCCCCAGCAGCAAGAGCGTTGTTTGCCAGTCGCCCTGCGCCAGATGTCCCTGCCCTTGTTGGTGCAAATAGAGCAGCACCCCCAGAGCGGGCAGAAAGAGCCAGGCCGTTTCCAGTGTCAACCCTTCCAGCGCGCCCAACGCCGCCGTTTTGCGAATGTAACCGTAGGTGGCAAACGAAAAGGCCAGCGTCAGGGCGATCCAGGGCAGCGAGCCGTGAATGATGGTCAGATAGAGAACACCAAGTGCAGCCACGGCGACGGCCGTCCACTGCCCGCGCCGCAGCCGTTCCTGCAAAAACCAGACCCCCATCAACACACTCACCAACGGATTGATGAAGTAGCCCAGGCTGGTTTCCACCACTTGGTCAGCATTCACCGCCCAGATATAGGTGCCCCAATTGACGGCCAAAATGCTGCCAGACAGCAAAAATGTGAGCATAATGCGCCAGTCTTTCACCGCCGGGCGCAGCCAGCGCCAATGATGGCGCACCGCTAACAACAGCCCAATCAGAACCAGTGACCAGACAATACGGCTGCTCAATGATTCCATAGCCGGGACATCCTCCAGCAGTTTCCAATAGATAGGCAGAAAACCCCAAATCAGGTAAGCGCCAATGCCGTAGAGATAACCTTTGTTCATAAATGGTCAGACCTGACAGGTTTCTCCCAGAGTACATCCTGGTCTAGTAATCTTCAAAAACCTGTCAGGTCTTGAGAGATTGGTCTTGAGAGATTGCATTGTTCATTGACCATTGTCAGTTTTCAGGGGGTAGGGGTGGGGGCGGGCAGGACGTTGATCACCTGGGTGGTCTCTGACAGGGTTTCATCTTCACCGGCGGTGATGGTGATTTCGGCCAGTCCTAACACATCAAAAGGTAGTAAGAGAGAGGCTTCCCAGTAACCCCAATAATCTGTTTGGGTGACAACCTGGCCGACGATACGGCCGTTTTCCATCACCACATCCACCGTCACCGGGCCGTTGGTCACATTGTAGGCCGTGCCATACAGGAATAGCTCCTCCCCGGCAAAAATCTCCGCCTCCGGGCGCGGGCTGGCCAGCACCACGCCTCTGGCGTTTGCATCCTCCTGAGCTAATACTTCGATGGGGATTTGTGCTTCGCGCCACTCTTCCGTGCCCGGTTCGCCAAAGTAGGCGACGGCGCAGGCCGGGCCAACCAGGTCTTCGGGCACCACCACAAAACCAGACCAGTAGAAGGGACGGCTGCTGCTGCCCATCTGGAAACCCTGCCGCGCTACCTGTTCCTGGCACTCGTTGGCCCAGATGGAGATGGTGATGAAGTTGCTGACCGGGCGATTGACCATACCATCAAAAAAGATGCTGTAACCGCCAACGGCCGTGTCATTCACTTTGGGCTGGTACAACTCCAGGAAACGCCCTTCGGTGTCGGGATTCAGCGTCAGCAGCACCGGGCTGCGGTGTTCGGTCAGCACCACGCCGGTTTCGTCCAGCAGCGCCGCTTGCAAATAAGCCATGCCGGTGACTTGTGGCGGCAGGATAAATGGGGCGGCCCATCCTTGCGTGGTCAATTCACCGGGAACCTGTGCCAGGATACGGCCGTTGCTCGTCACCAGCGACACTAAGATAGAATGGGTCTCTTCCTTTTTCACCAACCCACCGACAGTGATTTCTTCCCCCAACGTCAGCAGTTCATTCTCGTTGGGGTAGCTGATGTTGATGCTCACGTCAACGGGGGTGGCGGTGCGGGTGGGTTTGGGTGGGGTGGTGGGCAGGGGGGTGGCCGTTTCCATCACATTCTGGTTGCTAATATCCAGCGTGGGCGGCAGGTTGGAAGTGGGGGAAGGTTGTGGCAGTTGCAATGCTGTTACCGGCGTAGGCACCGCTTCTGGCCCGCAAGCAGTCAGCAGCGTCATGAGCAAAAGTAAAAAGCAGGTTGCCGGTTGCCGGTTGCCGGTTGCCGGTATTACCTGCCACTTGCCAGTTGCCAGTTGCCACTTGCCCTTTTTGCGCATCATGCGCCCAATTGTAATCCCACCCCCCGCACTTTGCCAGCCAGTGATCAACGGGCTACAATGCGCCGCTTCTGCGGGAAGAGGCAGCGTTATGTGGATACCATTATTGGTTTTTGTTTTGTTGTTCATCGGTGGGGTGCTCCCGCTGGTAGTGCCGGTTCGCTGGCGTGTTTATGGCGTGGCAACGGCCGTTCTCATCCCCGTTTTCTGTCTGTTGCTCTGGCTGCTTTTGCGCAGCCAACTACCCCTGGTCTTCACGCACACGGCCGTGCCCCTGCCCCCACTCACCTGGCAAATTGATACCACCTCCTGGCCCGTCACGCTCTGGCTCCTCCTGCTCCTCATCACCCTCTCATCCCCTCACCCCCCGATGTCGCCATCGGCCATCAATCCCTTACCCGCTCACCCCATCATCCTCCTTACCACCGTCTTCACCCTCCCCGTCCTCTGGGCCGGTTCCCCGTCAACCATGATGGTAAGCTGGATGGCGCTGTTGGTGGTGTGGGGCACGGCCGTCTGGCTGGCAGAGCGAGGACAGGCCGTGCGGCCACGTTTCTTCTGGCGGTTTGGGCTGTTGCTAACAGCCGTGCTGCTGCTCTGGTTTGGCGCGGCGGCTGCCGGGGCGGCGGGTTGGAATGTGGCGACCTGGCCGCAGACGGCGCTGGTGGCCGTGCTGGTGGCGGCGCTGCTGCCCCTGGGCGTCTGGCCGTTGACCGGTTGGCGGGCAAGCGTCCCTATGCCCCCCAGCAGCGCCCTGGTACTCAGTTTGTGGCCGGTGGTGGCCGGTGGTGTACTGCTGGTGCGTCTGGCGGACGGGACTTCGTTGACTGTATGGCTGGGCGGTATGTTGTTAACGTTAGCCGGGCTGTTTGGTTTGCTGCGTGGGGTACGCCAGTTGTGGGAACGGCTGCATTTACCGGCGACGGCCGTCTACTTTTTGGCCGCCGCCCTGGTTCATTTGTTGCTGCTGACGGCCGTGTGGGGCAACCAGGTAACGGCCAGTCCAAACGGTGTCCTGGCTATGCTGCGGGTGGTGCTATTGGCCGGCGGCATCTTTTTCCTGGCGGCGGGGCGACCGGCGACACGCCGGACGTGGTGGCGGGCGATTCCGCCGTTGGTGGCGTTGGCGGCAGTGGCCGGTTTGCCATTGACAGCCGGGCTGGCGGGGCAGGTGGCATTGATCGAGGGGTTGGTGGGTAACGGCCGTTACCTGGCGTTGTTGGTCGTTGTGCTGTTGCAAATCCCGCTGCTCACCGCCGGGCTGCGCCTGTTTTTGCCGCTGAATTTAACGCAAAGAGGCAAAGGGGCGGAAGGGGCGCAAAGAGAAGAGGGGATGGAAGAAGTTGGGATGTCTGCGGCGGCGTTGGCGGTGGAAGCAGTGATGTTTTTGCCGATGTTGGGGCTGTTATCGGTCAGTGGCCTGGCCTGGGGGGCGGTGTCCTGGTTTACCTGGCTGCTGCTACTGGTTGCGCCTGTGGGCAGCGTCATCTTATGGCGCTTTGTGCCCGAATTTGACCACACGGTAGCGGCCGTGCGCCAGGCATTTGCTTTCCGGTTGCCGATTAACACATCCCCGCTGCGCCAATGGCTGCATGGTATGGGTGGTGCATTTGACGAGGCCGCCGCCATTCTCGAAGGAGATGGCAGCCTGATCTGGTTGTTGATTTTGGTGGTGGTTTTATTGTTGACACAGTAAAGGGACGTTATCCGTAACCCGTAATCCGTTATCCGATTACGGGTTACGGATAACGGATTACGGAAAATGAGTTTCCCGACAATTTTTGACTGGTTAGAGCGTTTTGCTTTTTTGCGCGGGTATCCGGCGGCGCTGGCGGTGCTGGCTACGGCCGTGATCATCGTGTTGGCCTGGGAATGGCGGGTGGCAATTGTAGCCCTGGCTGTCCAATATCTGCTGCTGGGATTGCTGTATGTGGATGTGCTTGACCCGCGCCTGGCGGTGGCTAAGGTGCTGGTGGGGCTATTTGTCTGCCTGATTCTGGCGATTACGGCGGGGCAGGTCAGTTGGGGCCGCCTGCCGGTGGATGTGCTACCGGCAGAAGCCGAGCAGATTAAGGCGGAACAGCGGGTGCGCGTTGGCCCGTTGCATGTGCCCGTTTCCGGGCTGCTGCGGCTGGCGGCGGTGGCCATTATGCTGCTGGTGGTGTGGGCGCTGACAGAGCGGGCCGGTGGGCTGCCGTTGTTGATGGGCACGGCCGTGGCGCCGACGGCCGTCTACTTTGAACTGGCGGTGGTGGGTCTGCTGGCTTTTGGCTTGCTGGCCATCACCATCAGCCCCGAACCCATGCGTATCGGCATGGGCGTCCTCATGTTTTTGTCCGGTTTTGAACTTTATTTCAGCGCGTTGGCGCAGTCGGCCGCGTTGTTGGCGGCGCTGGCGGCGCTCAATTTGCTGACGGCCGTGGTGATTTCTTATCTGGTGCAGCGGCGGTATGCGATTCCGGCGTTGTTGGATTAATGCTGGGCAGACCTGACAGGTTTTCTCAGACCTGTCAGGTCTATTGTCCAATTTTTTCTATGACCTTGATTCTTTTTGGTCCGTTCCTGGGTGCTGTAATTTGTGCCTTGTTCAGTCGTTGGGTACGGCTGACGGCCGTGTCTGGTTTGTTTGTGGTAGTTGGCTTGTGGTTGCTGCTGCGGGCAGAACCGGCCATAACCCAAAGCGGGGCTTTGTTTGGCGCTGGCCTGCTGTTGACGCCCATTTTACGTGCCCTATTGTTGTTTTTGTACGCAGGGTTGGCGGCGCTGTTTGGGCTGGCGCTGATTTTCCCTCAGGGCAGCAAGCTGGTACCGGCTTCGTTGGCGGCTGTTGGTTTTTTGGCGCTGGCGCTGCTGATACGGCCGTCGCTCCTGAGTGTCCTTTTTCTGGTGGCCGGGCTGGCGCTGCTGGCGGTGGCGGTGCAGGATGATCGCGCCGGGAGTGTGCAGGGGGGGCTGCGTTATCTGGTTACGGCCGTTTTAGCCATGCCTTTTTTGCTGGCGGCGGCCTGGCTGGTTGACACCCAAAGCGCCGTTGCGGCGCAGACGGCCGGGCAGGTGGCATTGTTGGGTGGGTTGATCTTATGGGCGGCGTTTCCGTTTCATGTATGGGCCACCACCATTGTTCGGGAAGCGTCGCCGTTGGCCTGGCTGCTGCTGTTTGGGTTGGCGCAACTGGTGGTCACGCTCTTTGTGTGGGGGCTGATGCGTGGTGGGGTGCATGGGGAGATGGTGCGGCTGGTGGAGTTTACGGCCGTGCTGACCTTATTGGTGGCGCTGCTACTGTTGCTGACGGCCGTTAACTTGAACCGGCTCATCAGTGGCCTGCTGCTGGCCGATATGGCCGCAGTGGCGCTGCTGCTGGTTTATGATCCGGCGGTGAGTGGGGGTACGGCCGTGATCGTGCACATGGCGCGTTATTTTTCGCTGCTGCTGGTGGCGGTGGGGGTGTTGCTCTGGTCCCGTTTGGGCGGTGGTGCGCTGTCCGCTGCCGGAGAAACCGGCGCGTCACTGCGCAGCCAGGGTATTGGTTGGCGCGCCCCCGTCACGATGATTGTTTTGCTCTTCGGCTGCCTCTCATTGGCCGGACTGCCGTTGACCATTGGGTTTGGCGGGCGCTGGCTGGTGATCGAGCTGTTGGTCAGGGGGGATGCCAGCATGTTGGCGCTGTTGCTATTAATGACGATGGGGGCGGGGATTATGGCGCTGTTGCGGGCGCTGCCTTACTGGTTAGCCAAAACGGACGAATTAGCAGACCAACCAGGTGAGGCACGTTGGCTGCAACTGGGGTTGGGGGTCGGGCTGCTGCTCGCGCTCTATCTGGCCTGGCAGCCACAGGTGTGGCTGGACTATGCTATGTCCCTGGTGGGCTTGTTTGCTACCTATGGAAACCCGTAATCCGTAATCCGAAGGCTGATGCCTGCCTGCCACTTGCCGCAACTCCTATTGACGTCTGTTTTCTCATTTACCTACAATGATCGTAATGAACCTCAAAGTTATTTTTCTGTTTTGTGGTGGTCTTTTTTGGCTGGCAGCCTGTGGCCGTGACAATTCGTCTTTGCCCACGCGAGTGCCGACGGCGGCGCCCTTAATCTCTTTGCCCCTCACGAACACACCATTCACCTCTGAAATTGAACTGGAAACACCACATGCCGCCAACGCCACCGATAGTATGGTTGACGACGCGACCGAAGTGGATGCCATTTTACAAGAAATCGATCTGGAGGTATGTCAGCAAGTGTTTCAAACTCGAGCTGAACTGGATGTTTTACAAGAACAAGGAAAAGATGTAACAGAATTAGCGACGGCCGTGGCTGAATTAGTGGTTGAATTGGCGTATTGTGAATCCTTATTAACCCCGACCCCAACAAATTAGCCGGAGTGGGGTCAACGGTTACATGATTCGAGTATGTATTGGAGGTTAGCATGAACAAAAAGAGAATGATGATCACTTTCCTATTAACGGTTTTTTTTATGGTAAATGTGACCCTGGTTTGGGCCCAAGAAAGCGAAGCGTGCCAACAGCCAGCGGTTGCTTATCTAGTAGAGCGCACAGGAGCCACTTGTCAGGAAATCCTTGACCTTCACGCCACAGGTGTAGGGTATGGTCAAATTATGAAAGCAGCCATCATTGCGGAAACACTCGACGATAGCAGTCTGGATTGGCGCAACCTGGTGGAAACACACCGGTCAGGCGTTGGCTGGGGCCAGATTAGCCGAGCTTATAACATGGCTGATCGCTTTAACCACTTGGGCCTGGACGGTGAAGCATTGCTCGCCTTACGTGAAACAGATATGGGCTGGGGCCAGATCATGCAGGCCCAATATCTTGCCAGTGCTGATTTAGGTATTTCCTTTGATGAAGCTGTGGCCATGATGCAAAATGGTATGGGTTGGGGCGAGATTCGGGCTGAATTGGGTCTGCCGGAAGGCCCTCCGCCGTGGGCCCGGCAAGGCGGTAATGGCAACAAAAATGGTCATGGTCCAAACAATGGCAACGGTCAGGGTAATGCCGGGGGGCAAAATTCACCAGTGGGTGGTGGACAAGGGGAACGCCCCGGGAATCATCCTGGCCTCGGAAACGGTCAGGGTAATGGTAATGGCAATGGCAATGGGAACAGAGGAACAAATGGGCCTCCACCATGGGCCGGGCAGGGAAGTGACGATGATTAAAGGGGTCACCACCCCTGCTCCTTCTTCTTAAATCCCCTTGCCCTCGTCCGGGGGATGGGGACTTAGTTCCTCGAGAGACCTGACAGGTTTTTGACTTGTGAAGTTCCAAATTGAACTGGTGAAAAACCTGTCAGGTCTGAACGGTTACACTCAGTTAAAGATTGAACAAGCACTTTTGGCGGAGCGGCGCATCTGCGGATGTTCGTCGCCTCTCACCAGGTCGGGTTGCCAAACTGGGGGGCATTAGCTAGACTTCAAACGCGATAGAGGGATGTATGACAATACATTGGTACGCTTTGCGCGTGAAGCCCCACAAAGAACGAGCGGTTTATGAGTTAATACAGGCGCAGTCGGGAACAGTGTTTTTCCCCACCATTCAGGTGAAGCCTGTAAACCCCCGCGCGGCCCGCATACGGCCGTATTTCCCCGGCTACCTATTTGTGCAGGCCGATCTAGCCGAGGTTGGCGCAAACGCTTTTAGCTGGCTACCAGGGACACGCGGACTGGTGTCGTTTGGTGGTGTGCCCGCCGTGACGCCGGATAATTTGATTGCCGAACTGCGGCAGCGGTTGCGCCAGATTGAAGCGGATGGGGGTTTGGTGAACGGCCGTTACCATCAGGGAGACCGGGTGCGCATTAGCAGCGGCCCCTTTGCCGGCTATGATGCCATCTTTGACGCCCATTTGCCGGGGGCGGAAAGAGTACGGGTGTTGTTAGCCTTTTTGAGTCCCCATCCTCAACCGGTGAAACTCAATGTCGCCCACATTTCCAAAGTGAATTAGGTATCAGGTACTATACTTTTTTATGCTATTTTTGTTATGAACAAGGGAGTGTTTCCTATGCTTTTTTTGATGGGGAACCTCCGCACAACCATGTAATCTTCCCGATGTAGGCAATAAGCCGTCCGTAAAAGCGGCTGTAAGCGTGGGGTATACAATCCTCCACCGGGTAGTTTACATGCACATCATGTTGTTTATCTTCAGACTGAAAGATGTCGGAAGGGTGGAACCTGCCCAAAAATCTAAAAATGGGTGATAAAAAATGAATTTCAAAGCTGAGTTATTACAAAAGATTGAGAAACGTCAGGCCAAAATAGCGGTTATTGGCATGGGGTATGTGGGCTTGCCGCTGATGGTGGCTTTTGCCGAAGCCGGTTTCCCGGTGGTGGGGGTGGATGTAGACCGCCAGAAAGTAGAGATGCTGAACCGGGGCGAGAGTTATATTGAAGATGTGGCCGATGAGGTGTTACGGCCGTTGGTGCAAAAAGGGTTATTACGCGGCAGTGCCGATTATGCGGCCGTCGCCGATGTAGATGCCATCTCCATTTGTGTGCCCACCCCCCTGCGTAAAACCAAAGACCCGGACATCTCTTACATCATCAATGCCGCCGACAACATTGCCGCCCACGGCGGCGCCGGTAAGCTGATTATCCTGGAAAGCACCACCTACCCTGGCACCACCGAAGAGGTCATTTTCCCCCGGCTCACCGAAAATGGGCAGCAAGTGGGCCGTGACTTTTTCCTGGCCTTCTCGCCGGAACGTATTGACCCCGGCCGTACCGATTACAATGTGTGGACGACGCCCAAAGTGATCGGCGGTATGACGCCGGATTGCCTGGAGGTATCGCTGGCCTTGTATGCCACAATTGTGGAAAAGCCGGTGCCTGTTTCCAGCCCGGCAGCGGCGGAAATGGTCAAACTGTTGGAAAACACCTTCCGGGCTGTCAACATTGGTCTGGTCAATGAGGTGGCGCTGATGTGTGACAAATTGGGGCTGAATGTGTGGGAAGTGGTAGATGCCGCCGCTACCAAGCCGTATGGTTTTATGAAATTCACGCCTGGCCCTGGTTTAGGCGGGCATTGCATCCCCATTGATCCCCATTACCTGAGTTGGAAGCTGAAAACGCTGAATTACACCGCCCGATTTATTGAACTGGCGGCTGAGGTCAATGGCTTCATGCCAGAGTATGTTGTCGGCAAAGTGGCTGACGCCCTGAATGGGGAGCGCAAAGCAGTGAATGGCAGCCGGGTGCTGGTGCTGGGCGTGGCCTATAAACCCAATGTGAGTGATATGCGTGAAAGCCCGGCGCTGGACATTATCCACCTGCTGCAAGGTCGCGGCGCCGTGGTCAGTTACCATGATCCCTTTGTGCCCGATTTATCTCACGAAGGTTTTGATTTGCAGTCGGTGGCCTTGACGCGAGAGGCGCTGCGCACAGCGGATTGTGTGGTCATTGTGACCGACCACCGGGATGTGGATTGGCGCTGTGTGGCCGAAGAAGCGGCGGTACTGGTAGATGCCCGGAATGCACTGAAGGAGTTGCCGCGCAACGGCCGTGTGGTGAGCCTGTGACCCGTAATCCGTAATCCGTAATCCGAAGTCCGGCTTCGGTTTATCTACAATTGAGGAAAGCGATGAACGAGTGGCGTAAGTGGATGTTGGTGTTGGCTTTTTTGCTGGTGGGAATGCTGGCGCTGGGCGCAGCCGAAGCGGCCGTGTCGCAGAACCATACCCAGGTAGCCGGTGGGCTTACCCCTCGCGCGTACCTGCCCCTCATTCAGGCAAGTTGCGACGAACAGTTCTTTGATGATTTTAGCGATCCGAATTCTGGCTGGCCGGTAGGGCCGGTGGTGCTAAACAGCCAGCAATTGGGGCTGACCCAATACACCAATGGCGAATATCTGATCCATTCCGATGCGGCTGGCGCAGGTTATCTTTTCCGGCCGTTAGCGCCGGCGCCAGGTTTTGAAAACTATGAGGTGGAAACAGAGGTGCGGTTTGATGTGCCCACGGCCGATGGTTTGGTGGGACTGGTATTTGGCGCGATTATTGAAAACTCAGAGGTTCCTCGTTATTACCTTTTTGAAATAGAGCCGGAGGTACAAGAATTTCGGCTTATTCGCCGGGAGGATGCTGCCAGTATAACCATTGTGGATTACACACCATCGGCGGCTATCAATCAAGGCACGGCCGTTAATCATTTGTCCGTGATACGCAGCGGCGCGGAGATTACGCTGGCGGTGAATGGCACCACCTTAGGCACGTGGAGTGATAGTGGTATCACGGGACCGGGTTATACCGGGCTGGCGCTGCGGGTGCGCACCAGCGTGACCCAGGCGAATGCGTACTACGACAATTTCCACCTGCACACCTGTGTGCCGGGTGGGAATGTGGCGGCTTTGATGCAGACGGCACGGCCGTCGGTGGTGGACAGCTTTGGCGATGATTAGTAAGCAGACCTGACAGGTTTCAGAAAACCTGTCAGGTCTATTGTCCGAGAATAAATTGAAGTGGTTAAGTCTGGTGTTGGTGGGTGTTTTTGCCCTGATGTTGTTCATCAGGCGCGGGCTACTGTTGTGGGATGCAGTGGGGCTGGTGGTGGCTGATACAGCCGATGTGACGGCGCTCACGGCGTGGGGCGAATGCCAGCAGGCACACCAGACAGGGCGGGCGCTGCTTTTAGATGGTGATTTTGAGATGGCGCTGCCCTATTTGCATACGGCCGTGACGTGTGACGCTGATCGGTGGACATGGTTTGACCTGGGCCGGGCGCAGTATGCGTTGGGGCAGGATGAAGCCGCTGCCCAAAGCTGGCAAAAAGCGGACGCCTACGGGTATGCCGCGCGGCTGGCCACCCATGCCGGGCAGCGGGAAGATTGGGCGGAGGCGCAACGGGCGTGGGAAACGGCCGTACTCATTGACCCGCAGCAGGGACAGGCTTACGTGCAGTTAGGCCGCCTGCTACAAGAAAACGACCCGGCGCAAGCGCAGCAGTTTTACGAACAGGCGGTTGCCGTTAATGCCGATTTCGCGCCCGCTTATTATGCGTTGGCAAATTTGCACCTGCGCCAGTTCCAATCACCAGAGCGTGCTTTACCTTATTTTGAGCAGGCGCACCGCCTGGCCCCGCAAAATATCGAATATCTGGTGGTGCTGGCGCGGCAAATGGGGGGGGTGGACCCGGCGCAGGCGATGGCTTACTGGCAGGAGTTGGCCGATCTGGCCGAACGGCAACGGCCGTTAGCCTATTACGAAATGGGTAATTTGATGACGCGGCAGGGGGAGGCAGCAACGGCCGTGAATTACCAACAGATGGCGGTGGAACTACGCCCGGAAAATGCCGAATTCTGGCAAGGGTTGGCGCAGGCGTATGAAGCCGCCGGTTGCCCGGCCGAAGCGCGAGAGGCGTATGAGCAGGTCATCACCTTGCAGCCCGATTCGCAACCGGCGCGAAACGCAGAAGAACGTCTGGCGGAATTGGAGAGGGGGGAGGGGGAGTGTTCGGTAACCGGTGAACGGTAAGCAGTGAACGGTGAGCAGTGAGCGGTGAGCAGTGGGCGGTGAGCAGTAGGCGGGCAACATCTCACGCATCACGTATCACGCATCACGAAATTCAACAAGAAAACAATGAAGGTATTAACCACAACTTCTTCATTTGGCAAGATGAGTGAACGGCCGTTGCAGATGCTGGCGGAGGCGGGTTGTGCGGTGGTGATGAATCCTTACGGCCGTACCCTCAAGCCAGAGGAATCTATGCAACTGCTGGCCGATGTGGATGGCTTGCTGGCCGGGACGGAGAAACTAAGCCGTGAGGTGCTGAGCCAGGCGCCGCGCTTGAAGGTGATTTCCCGTGTGGGCACGGGCATGGATGGTATTGACCATGCCGCCGCCGCCGAGTTGGGCATTCAGGTACGCAATACACCGGATGCCCATGTGGATGCGGTGGCGGAATTGACGCTGGCGGGCATCCTGAACATGCTGCGCCACGTGCCGCAGGCTCACCACCGGCTGCACCAGGGTGAATGGAAAAAACCGATGGGCCGCCTGCTGCGCGGTAAAACGGTGGGCATTATTGGCCTGGGGCGGACGGGCAAGGCGCTGGTGGAATTGTTACGGCCGTTTGCCGTGACCATCCTGGCCTATGACCCTATTCAGGATGTGGTCTTCGCCCATACGCACAACGTCACCTATTTGTCGCTAGAGGAGGTTATAGCCCAGGTGGATATTGTCACCCTCCATCTCTCCTACAACGCCGACAGTTACCATCTGCTGAATGGGGCGCGGCTGGCGCAGATGAAGGCGGGGGCGTATGTGGTGAACTGTGCGCGGGGTGGTCTGGTGGATGAGGACGCGCTGTTTGACCTGCTGCAATCCGGCCATCTGGCCGGCGCGTATCTGGACACCTTTGAACGCGAACCGTACAGCGGCTCCTTAACCACGCTGGATAATGTGGTGCTGACCCCGCATATCGGCTCCTACGCCGCCGAATGCCGCATCCGCATGGAGGTGGAGGCGGTGGAGAATTTGCTACGCGCTTTGGGGATGACAGGGTGACCGGGTGACCTGGTGACAAGGTGAAAAAGCTCACCCTGTCACCGTGTCAGCTTGTCAGAACAGATGACCATGCAAAAAGTATTGGTAACAGGCGGCGCCGGTTTCCTCGGTAGCCATATTGCCGATGTGCTGACGGCGCGGGGGTATGGGGTGACGGTGTTTGATGTACGGCCGTCGCCCTACCGGCAACCGGGGCAGCACATGGTGGTGGGGGATATGCGGGATGGTACGGCCGTGGCTGCCGCCGTCGCCGGGCAGGACGTCATTTTTCATCTGGCGGCGCTGGCCGATTTGAACGCCGCCAAGAGCCAGCCCGTGACTACCGCCGAACTGAATATCATGGGCACGCTGAACTTCTTGGAGGCAGCGCGGGCCGGTGGGGTCAGCCGGTTTGTTTTTGCCAGCACGGTGTATGTGTACAGCCGCGCCGGCGGGTTTTACCGGTGCAGCAAACAGGCGTGTGAGGCATTTATTGAGGAGTATCATCAGCAGTTTGGGTTGAACTACACCATTTTGCGCTATGGCAGTTTGTATGGCCCGCGCGCCAATGCCAGCAATGGCGTTTACCGGCTGCTGCGGCAGGCGGCGGTGACGGGGCAGGTTGAACACACCGGCACGCCAGAAGACAGCCGCGAATATATTCACGTAGAAGACGCCGCCCGGTTGAGTGCCGATGCGCTGGCGGCGGAGTTTGCCAATCAGCATGTCGTGTTGACCGGCCATCACCCCATCCGCCTGCGCGATTTGTTTACGATGTTTGGCGAGATGTTGGGACGGCCGTTGCACATCCAGTACCGGCCCGCCACCGGCCCGGAAAATAGCCATTACCAGATGACACCCTATGCCTTTCATCCCCGCGTAGGGCGCAAACTGACCACGAATTATTACGTGGACATGGGGCAGGGGCTTTTGCAGATGTTGGAGCAGTTGTTTGAGGAAGGGGTCATTTCGTAACCCGTAATCCGTAAACCGTAATCAGATTACGGCTCACGGATTACGGATAACGGGAGAAAACATGCACGTAGCCATTATCACTGCCCGCGCGGGCAGTAAATCTATTATTGACAAGAACGTCTTTCTGGTGGGGGGGAAGCCGATGGTGGCGTATCCCATTCAGGCGGCGCTGGATGCGGCCAAAATTAGCCGCGTTTTTATCTCCACGGATGGTGATTCAATTGCCAATGTGGGATTGGACATGGGCTGTGAGATTATCTGGCGGCCGGAGGAGCTATGTGGCGACCACGTGAATCATGGCGAGGTGATTAAACAGGCGGTGGAGTGGGTGGACGGCCGTTACCCTGACCTGGAAAACGTGGTGCTGCTGTTGGGTAATACGGTGATGGTGGACGGGGAGTTGATTGACCACAGCCTGACGATTCTGGAAGAACGGCCGGAACTGGACTCGTGTATGACGGTGTGGGCGGCGGCGGACGACCATCCCCTGCGGGCCATGCAGATCACGGAGGAGGGGTTGTTACGGCCGTATGGTGACCCCTACCGCCAGGTTTCCACCGAACGCCAATCCTACGCCCCCGCCTACTATTATGACCAGGGGGTGTGGACGTTCCGCAAACAGACGGTGCAGAGCCAGGATGGGCCAAGCCCCTGGTGGTGGATGGGCAAACGCAGTTTCCCCATTGTGCGCAACTGGGTGACGGGACGCGATGTGCATACCCACCTGGACGTGAGCATCGCCGAATGGTGGCTGGCCCACTATCCGGGGATTAAGAAGTTATAAGCGGAAGGGGGACGTAATCGGTAATCCGTTATCCGTAATCCGAAGTTCGTAAACCGATTACGGATTACGGATTACCGATTACCGATTACCGATTACGATACTATGCAAGAACTGGAACAACTCTGCCACGGCCTGCGGGCGGTGGTGTTTGATTTTGATGGGGTGATTTTGGAGTCGGGTCACATCAAGACGGAAGCGTTTTTGGAACTGTTTGCCGATTGGCCGGAACACCGCGAGGCGGTGCTGGCCTTTCATCTGGCGAATTTGGGGGTGTCGCGCTATGTGAAGTTTCGGTATGTGGTGGAGGCGTTGTGGCAACGGCCGTACACCCCCCAGGATGAGGCGGCATTAGGCGCGGCGTTTGAAGGGCTGGTGCTGGACAAGGTGCTGCGCTGCCCCTTTGTGCCCGGCGCGGCGGAAACGCTGGCGGCCATACAAGGGCGGCTGCCCGCTTTTGTGGCTTCCGGGACGCCGCAGGCGGAACTGGATTTCATTGTGACCAGGCGCGACTTACGCGGCTCTTTTCAGGAAGTGTGGGGCACACCGTGTACCAAGCCGGACATTTTGGGCGATATTGTGGCCCGGTATGGCTGGCAGCCGGATGAGGTGTTGATGGTGGGCGATGGGCTGTCTGACTATCAGGCGGCGCAGGCAGTGGGCACGCGCTTTCTGGCCCGGCTGACGCCGGAGCAGCAGGCGGAGTGGGACAAGCTGGATGTGGTGGGGGTGGATGATTTGCGGGGGTTGGCGCAGGTGGTGGGGGTGGATACGGCCGTAGCCATACGCTAGATTTACGCCCATCTTTGATTGGTCACCAGGTGTATAATAATCGCTATGAAAACGGATGAACAAGAGCAGTGGTTGGCCCAGTGGCGGGCAGCCAGTATCGCTTTACGCCAGCAAAAGATGAAAGAATTAGCTGATCTAAGCGAGGTAGAAGCCCGTCAGGCAACGGGGAGTTTGCTGTTGTTAGCCGGACGGGTGCAGCCTGGACATCCGCGTTGGGATACCTCTGGTCTGGTGGAACAGCAGCGCTGGTTTCATCGCTTACCGCCACTATGAACGCTTTACTAGATGCAGCCTTGCGTTTGCAACAGTTTTGCCAGAGTCAGAACTGGCAATTTTGCTATATTGGCGGGCTGGCGGTGCAACGGTGGGGTGAACCGCGCCTGACCCAAGATGCGGTAACACGGCCGTGCACCCCCCTATACTTTTGCCAGCTTCCCGGTCAATGAACCCGAAGGTGCTGTAGCTGCTGATGAAGTGGATACAACGTGTGCCGGGGCGGATGATGCAGGCGGCAGGTGTATCGCTGCAACAAAGGGATTATGGAGAATGACCGCCATGTCTGATTTCTCGGGTAAAGTCGCTTTTGCCATTGGCACAGGACGTTGTGGCACCCAATTCTTAAGCAAAGTTCTACATCATGAACGAGGAGTGGCCTCCACTCACGAACGGAATCCTTTAAATGAAAGTTTTCATCGTTATTGCCAATGGTATCGCTTACCGGTTGATCACGAAGGATTCCTGCAAACGAAAGAAAGGGAAATCCAAAAAGATCTGCAAACCCACCAATTTTCTTTCGAGGCCAGTGCCTTTTTGTCGCTGAGTGTTCAAGAATTGTTTGAGCGTTTTGATGCCCGGTTCATTTCGATGGTGCGACGGCCTGATCAGGTAGTCAACTCTTTTTGGAGTAAGAACTGGTATGCCGAAACGGCCGTCTGGCAAGACAAAATCAAAGCTCCCGGCTATCAGGATTTAGCCAAAGAACATCACTTCTTCTCCAGGTTGCTCCCACGCGCCGGTGAATTCGCTCAATGGGAAGGAATGAGCCGCGTTGGCAAGTTGGCCTGGTTCTGGAACACCGTAAACCTGGAAATATTGGCCCAGTTACAAAAACTTCCCCAGGAACAATGGCGAATCTTTAAGTTGGAAGAACTGAATTATCAGACATACCAAACTTTGCGAGACTTTCTGGGAATCAAACCGGGGTTATCCGAAGGCAGTTATAAAGCTATGACGCAAGAACGGCCAAACCGTCGTCGTCATATCCTCACCGTTGCTGACTGGTCAGATGATCAGATTGCCGACTTTGAAAGCCAGGTAAAACCAGCGGCGGAACAGTTGGGATATGAGTATCAGGTTCACCACCTTTCTCCCGTGTCGGAGCAAACGACACAGAAACACATTTTGTTACGGCCGAAAAAGATGCTCCAAATCATCGGTAAAAAGCTTGTCCCTCAGGCAATTACGAAGGATTCGGCGAAATATGGATAAAAAGATCGTTTTTATCATGGGGGCCGGGCATAGCGGCTCCACCCTGCTGGGCTTGATCTTGGGTAGCCATTCAAGGGGGTTTGGTCTCGGTGAAGTGGTAAAACTAGGTAAGATGCTAAATAAACCAGCCCAGACGGAGTCGCAGCTTTGTTTTGTTTGCCAGGGCAAATGTGAATTTTGGGATGAGCGCGTTAATCTGGACGTTTTAAGGCGGTATTTTTCCCGCAGCCGAGTCACCCGTTATCTGGCGCAAAGGCGACGAGATCTTTTCGACTATTTTTTCGACTGGACAGAAGCAGATGTGTTGGTGGATTTTAGCAAACAGGTTGGTTGGATAAAGCCGCAAATGAAACAGTTGCAGCGAGTGAGCCATATCACACCTTATGTGGTGTACATCACCCGCGACGGCCGTGCTGTCACCAATTCCCGATTGCGTAAATACCCGGACAGCAATATGGGACGAGAGGCGATTCGCTGGCGAAAAAATGTTGAACAAATGAACCGCTTCTACCGGGGATTACCGGCACATCAGAAGCTGCACGTAGCCTATGAACGGCTGGCCACCCAACCAGGGGTAGTCATTCAAGAAGTTTGTGAATGGCTGCAAATCCCTTATGAACCGGATATGCTGAACTATTGGCAACATGAACACCATTTAGGACCAGGCAACCGGGGAACTGCCTCTTTAATTATCAGGCATCAAAAAATGCAAACAGAGCGTGATTTTGAGGTTGATGCCCCCATTGCCAATGAACGCCATAAAGGGCATTATGAAAAAATGGGGTTGGCGATCAAACTTGACCTCCGTTGGCAGGAAGAGCTAACCGAAGAGCAGGTGCAAACCTTTGAAAAATTGGCGGGAGAAACGAATCGGCCGTTCATCACAAACGTTACGGCGGAAACCTCCTGACATCATCCCCAATTCTCAGGCAAGATCATTGTGATAAGAAAGTTCAGTCGGTTCAGGGAAAGCCACACCACTAAATTCGTCTTTGCTCAACTCAAAGGGCATTGGGCTTTGTTGTCGTTGCAAGTGATGGCGGGATTGGGCGCGGCCGTCTTTGAAGGCTTAACGCTGGCGATATTTGCCCTGGCCTTGCAAACCCTCAGCAGCGAATCAATAGCAGAGACTCTGGCTCAGTTGGGTAGACTGGGTGAATTCATCGAGGTGTTGGGATTAAACCTGAATCGTAATAGCCTTTTTATTCTGCTGGTTTGCCTGGCTGTAGTCAGCCAATTACTCAGAAGCGCGTTGGAGTTTGCGGCCGATGTTGCCTCCGCTTATCTCCAATCAACTGTTGAAGGAGAGACGCGCCGTCAGATTTTTCAACAATTTATGAAGCTGAGCTATGGCTATATTTCTGGCTATAAGGCAGGCGATTTGGCCAGTTATATGGAACAAACCAACTATCTGGGTCATGCGATTGAGCGTTGCAGCACATTGCTGAACCAAAGTTTACTCGTAGTCACCTATGTCGTCGTTTTATTATGGCTTTCGGTTCCCATGACCCTCGTCGCTCTCGGTGCCCTTTTTCTCATCTCCTTGTCGCTTGGGCAGGTGATTAAACGAGTGAGGGCAGTCGCTAAGAAGTTTAAGAAAGCGGCCGTGGCCATCACCGAACTCACGGTGGAGTTTTTGAACGGCATCGCCATTTTGCATGTATTCGCCCGCCAGGATTATGCCACCCAACGGCTGGAGCAAGTGATAAAGAAGAGTATGACCGCCCGACGGAAGGGCCTGATATGGCAAGCATCTATATCCCCTTTGGTTGACTCCTTTACTGTGTTAGGCGTTGCTGTCTTATTGGTGGGCGGTTATTTATTAGCGGGTGAAACTAATGACTTTTTTGTTGCGCGTTTAGGCACGTTTCTGTTTGTGATCTATCGACTTACGCCTCGTATTTCGGTAATCAACAAGAATTGGGGACTGATCAACAGTTATCTACCCTTCATCGAGCGCATTGCCTCCCTTTTACGTGAGGATGATAAAGAGTTTATTAACTCAGGCAATACAGTGTTTTCAGGACTAGCTGACGGCGTTGAATTTCACTGTGTTTCCCTAAATTATCATCTCAATACAACGGGCATGAACCAGCCGGCACTTAGCAATGTCTCTTTCAAGCTGGCTAAAGGGGAGATGGTTGCCCTGGTGGGGGAATCTGGGGCAGGTAAATCTTCAGTTATTTATTTGCTATTGCGCCTGTTTGATGCAACGGAAGGAGAGATAAGAGTTGATGGCACAAAGTTACAAGAGTTGAACCTGGAATCGTGGCGCTCCCATATTGGCGTGGTTAGTCAGGATGATTTTATATTTAACACGTCTATCCGCGAGAATATCGCCTTCGGCAAATTGGACGCCACTGATGAAGAGATCATTCGGGCCGCGAAAATTGCCCATGCCCATGAGTTTATTATGCAACTGCCGGACAGATATGAAACGGCCGTCGGTGACCGGGGACGCAAACTCTCTGGTGGGCAACGTCAACGCATTGCCATTGCCCGCGCTGTCATTCGAGAACCAAATATTTTGGTGCTGGATGAAGCGACCAGTGATTTAGATAGTCAGTCAGAAAGGGAAATTCAACTGGCGATAGAAGAATTACGCAACAGATACACGATCATTTCTATTGCCCATCGTTTATCTACTATTGCGATTGCCGACAAAATTTTAGTTCTGGCAGGCGGTCGGCTGGTTGAAACCGGCTCACATAAAGAGTTGATGGTTGCTAACCAACGTTACGCTCATTTGTGGAAGTTACAGTCGCAGGGACATATGGCCGTGCCCATTGGCCAGAATTGAGTCCCCCTCATTACCCGGGTTTTTAATCTCACGTGAAAATTGTTTACCTCTCCAATTCCTATGTACCATCTCGCCGGGCAAACAGCATTCAGGTGATGAAGATGTGCCAGGCCATGAGTGATTGTGGGAATGATGTCACGCTCATCACTAAATTATGCCCACCCCGGCAAGAAAGCGGCGTAACCGATGATTACTATTTTTATAGCGTCTCCCCACGATTTGAAATCGTAAAGTTACCCCGCCCCAAAACCAGAGGCGGTGGCCTGCGATATAGTGCTGCCATCTTTTCCTTCCTGTTGCGCCAAAAGGACACTATAGATTTATTGTATTGCCGGAGTTTATTCGGGGCCTGGTGTGGCACTCGCCTGAAGTTGCCCACGATTTTAGAAATGCACGGCCTGATCACCGGAAAGTGGGCACTCTACCTGTATCCGCAAATTATAACCGCCGATTCCTTCAAACGGCTGGTACTCATCTCTGATGGCCTGAAAAAAGATTTGCAGGAGAGCAATCTCTTGTTTGCCAGGGATACGGTGGTGGCTCATGATGGCGCAAACCCGCAGAATGGTAATGTAGTAAACGAGACTATAGTGCAGACGACGCCTGCCAGACTCAAATTAGGATATGTGGGGCATTTATACCCCGGTAAGGGCATGGAAATTGTGTATGAACTGGCGCACCGCTTACCGGCCGTTGACTTTCACGTCGTGGGCGGTACCGAGCAGGATGTACTGCGCTGGCAGCAAAAGCCATTGCCAGACAATCTTTTCTTTCATGGTTTTGTGCCCCAATCTGAGTTAAGTCGTTATTACCATCAGTTTGATGTACTGCTATTACCACCGCAACGGGATGTAAGAGGCGCTACCGGCCAATCCAATCTCAGCCGGTGGATGTCGCCGCTCAAGTTATTTGAGTACATGTCTGTAGGTAAACCGATTATTTCTTCGGAGTTACCAGTTCTGGCGGAGGTGCTGTGTGATAGGCAAAACGCGCTTTTAGTGCCGCCGGAGGATATAGATGGCTGGATCGCTGCCATCCACAACCTCAGCATTTACCCCGATTTACGCCAAAGGTTGGGGGAAGCTGCCCGGCGAGATTTCCTGGCAAATTACACCTGGGATGCACGTGCCCGCAAGGTGCTGCATGGCCTGTAAACTATTCCTTTTGCGGCCGACGATGGGTCAAGGTGGCGCGGATCGAGTGACTCTAACCATGTTGCAATCTTTTAACCGTCGGGAGTTTGCGCCTTCGCTGGTTCTTATGCACCTGGAGGGGGCTTTTCTGGAAGATTTACCGACAGATGTGTCCGTTTATGGGTTGGGTGGACAAACGTTATGGACGGCATGGCGGCCGTTGCTCCATTTATTGCGCCAACACCGGCCAGATATTCTCTTTTCTACCTCCAGTGGTACCAACGTCATCGCTATATTGGCCCATAAACTGGCACGACAGACAGGGAGTGTGGTGTTGTCAGAACGGGGGATGCTGGTTCGCGGTCGTATCACCCCCAAAAAACGGCTACTGCTTTGGGCCAAGCGATTGCTGTATAACCAGGCAGATGTAATCACGGCCGTCTCCGAGGGCGTTCAAGATGATCTCATTACCAGACTAGGCCTGCCACCAGAAAAGATTCAGGTCGTCTATAACCCCATCGTCACCGCCGATTTGCTTGAGCTGGCCACCGAATTTCCCACCCATCCCTGGTTTAATGAAGAGATACCCATTATTTTGGGTGTGGGCCGATTGGTGGCTGAAAAAGATTTCTCTAAGTTGATACAGGCTTTTGCCATTGTCAGGGAGCAACGGCCGTGCCGCTTGCTCATCTTGGGTGAAGGCGAGTGCCGCCCGGAACTCGAACAACTCACCCGGCAGTTGGATATTGAGGCAGACGTAGCCTTACCGGGTTTTGACAAAAACCCCTTCAAGTATATGTCCCATTGCACTGTTTTTGTCCTCTCGTCACGCTTTGAAGGTTTACCCGGCGCGCTCATTCAGGCAATGGCCTGCGGTGCGCCAGTCATTGCCACCGATTGTCCCTCTGGCCCGGCGGAAATTATCACCTCAGGTGAAGATGGGTTTCTCGTTCCCGTAGGTGATGCAGAGACAATGGCTTGTTATCTGCTAAAGCTGCTGGATTACCCTGATCTGCGAACGAACATGGGGCACCAGGCGCAGCAATCGGCGCAGCGGTTTCGAGTAGATGATTCATTGCAAAAGTATGTACACGCATTAACGAATAATTGAGGTTTGGGTTGAGCATGAAGACATTCACAGTTGGTCTGGTGGGCTGCGGCCACATTTCTGTCACCCATTTGCAGGCCTGGCAAAAGACGGCCGGATGCCAGGTGGTGGGGGTGTCTGATCTTAGCCATGAACTGGCGCAAAAGCGCATGGCCGAATTTAATATCCCCACGCTTTTCCCTGATTTGGATACGTTGATTGCGGCGTGTGATGTGGTAGACATATGCACCCCGCCACAGGTTCATGCGTGGATGGCGGAAAAGGTGATTGCCGCCGGGAAACATCTCATCATCGAGAAGCCACTGGTCACGGCCGTTGCCGACTGGGAAAAGTTGAAAGCGAACTTAAGGCAATCCGGCCAGGAAGTGACCGTCATTCACAATCTAAAGTTTTCTCACAGTGTGCAACAGGCAAAAAAGTGGCTGGATGAGGGGCGCATTGGCCAAGTCATCCGCATTCGCCGCGAATTTCTAACCAGCCCCAGCAGCGACCGGATGCTGGTGGGCAATGGGCATTGGTCACATCAGTTGCCCGGCGGCCGTTGGTTTGAAACGCTGCCCCATGAACTATACCTGACCCATTATTTTGCCGGGCCGCTGGCTCTGGATGCTGTTTCCATCATCCATACGGAACAGGCCCCAGCCGGTGCGTCGGCCGATGAGGTGGTGATTGTGTTGAAAGACGGCCGTTCCCTGGCCACCATCCATTTCTCCGCTAACTGTGAACAAAACCGGCGCGTCTTCACCGTACAGGGCAGCGAAGGTATGATCACGGTAGACATTCTGAGCGATTTTGCCACGTTGGCGACGTTGAAAGATCAAAAAAACCGGCGGGTGGTAGGGCGGCCTCTACTAGAAGCCGGGCAAACGGCCCTTCGCGCTTTCCCCGACCGCACCGCCTACCTGCAACGCCGCCGCCGCAAAGATACCCCCCATTCCCACCTCATCCAGCAATTTGGCCATTATTTGCAAGGGCAGGCCCCGCCGCCCACGCCCCTGGCTGAGGTAGATTACGTCGTCCGCTACTGCGACCAAATCGGCCAGGAAATCGAGCGGCAGTTGGCAGAAATGAGAAAGATGCAAAACGATGTCTAAAATTGACTTCATTCTCTCTAACCCCGGCCACCACGCGGCGATGATGCAGCCCGTTTTAGAACGGCTGAAAGATAAGGGGGGCTACCAATGTCGCGTCCTTTCCTTGTGTGAATTTCGGGGTTTTGCTTCACCAGTAGAGCAGTTTCAGATGGCCGATGCTTTCATCTGCATCCCGTCGCGGCAAATGCGCTCTTCTTCGGCAAGCGGCAAACAATCGGATAGCAGGCACAGCCGTTGGCTACGCCAGACCGTCCGGCAAGTGAGCTGGTATTCGCTCATGCAACGGCCGTTTCGCCAGGCCCTCGCTACCCCACCTCACCTCGTTATCTTGCCCAACGATGCCGCTTTCCCCTACAACCACATCGTCCGGCTGCTCCATCAACGCCACATTCCGTTCATGTTGTTGCAGGAAGGTATCCGCTTTCACTTGCCCCATGATGAAGAAGGGGAGGTCTATGGCAGTGGTGGCGCGGCCGTCATTGCTGCCTGGGGTGAAGGCAGCGCCACTTACTTCCGGGCACAGGGAGTGCCACCACATACAATTCATTGCACCGGCAACCCCCGGTTTGATAAAATTCTTAATACAGATTGGCAACCTCAGGCAGATCAACTGAAGAGTCAGCATGGCTTCGGCCGTACCAATCTACTACTCCTCTCCAACCCAATTGACGACCAGGGATTTTGTACGACTGCGGAAAAGATGGCCCTCATACACCGCTTTCTGAGTGAAATCGTTCTGTTGTTCACCGACCCTGATTTTCATCTCATTATCAAGCTGCACCCACGCGAATCGGTGGCTGCCTTTCAGGCAACGGCCGATGTTTTCCCCTTCCACTCCCAGATTACGGTATTAGGCCCCACCCTACTTTACCCCCTGTTTAAGCTGGCCCAGGCCGCCATTGTGCTGGCCTCTACAGCCGGCCTAGAAGCACTACTCTTTGACCTGCCACTAGCCGTCCTGGAAATTCCCGGTGCAGGTTTTGTGCATGATTATGTGAGCAGTGGGGCAGCAGTGGGTCTTTCCTGGGAACGGCCGTTTGGGCCACAACTAAACGCACTCCTGAGCCAATCATCCACAAACAAAGAGAAAAGCCAACAATACCTTCAACATGCGCTCGTTTTTCGCCAGAATTCCACTGGGCAAGTAGTAACTCTTGTTGAACAATTCGCCAGTAAACAATAATCTGGCTACTGCCTGATGAGCCAATTTCCCCTAACGAATACGAAAAAATCATCAACTGCTACGGTGAGCATCCCTCGTCCACTTCTCTTGTTTTTGCTCGTCCTGCTATCCACCACCTATCTCACCGCCACCAGCTTTATTGGGGCCATTGCCAACAACGTAGGGCCGTTTGAATTTTTGATGGCCTCCTTTTTTATTATCACCACCACCTACTTCTTGCGCCATAGTCTGCCTGTTTATACTCACTTTCTGGTTCGCATTTTAGGCGCGATTATCCTGATTGCCGGTATCAACCTGGTAAAAATGGCTGACCGCGCCTTTTTTGGCGTTACCCAATGGCTGCTTCTTGTTTACGCGCTCATTCTTCTGCTCATCTTTTACAACTGGCTCATACGTTTTCCAGACTTGTTGCGTTATCTACTGCGTTTTTTAGTGTATGCGGCCGCGTTGGCTGCACTTTGGGCAACGGTGGATAGTTATCTGTCTGGTGGTAGCTTTGCGGCTAATGGCCCCTTTTCAAACCGGGTTCATATGGGCATCTATCTGACATCTTCATTCTGGGTGACACTCATTTACCTGAACCTCCCCAATATCTCGCGCCGAGAAAAGATGCTGGTACTTCTTTTTATCCCTTTGTTATTATATGGGGTGGCTATCTCTGGTCGCCGCTCTGTTTATCTCTCACTGATCAGTGGCTTAGTGACTTTGATTATCAGCCTCGTTTTTCTTTTTCCCCAAGAACGCAAACGGCTCTTTCCAGCGATTATGTTAGGACTTGGCTTCTTGTTGATTCTGTATTTTGGCGAAAGCTTTGCCTGGTTGCCCAAAGTGGTCTTCTTTCAAGAGCGAGTGGGTACCATTGAAGATCGCTTACGCGCCTTTGCCGGGGATGAAGAGGTGCTATCTGATGATGAAAACTTTATTTTGTTGCAGCGGCAGGGCATGTGGGCGGCCGTGCAAGATTACCCGATACTGGGTATTGGTTGGGGGGCCTTTCTGAGGTCTCCCTACTCACCCACCGGCCACGAAATGCACAGCACCCCACAACGTTTTTTCGCGGAATTGGGCCTGGTTGGGCTTATCTTATATCTTATCCTGACCGGTTATTTGCTGTTTGGTAGTGCTCGCCTGACCTGGCGAGCCAGAGGAACACCGTATCAACTGCCCACCTTACTATTGGCTATCGCCTTGTGGAGCCTCCATGTAAGCTGGGCATACAACCGCAGCCTGACAGATCGCACATACTGGTTGTTATTGGTTATTTTGATGGGGTTTGAACTGCTGGTGCAAAGTTTACCGGCCCCAAAACGTAAACCAATATTGCTGACCATTGCCCCGGATGATAGTCGCTAAAGTAGCCCACGTAACGACGGTGGATATGTCGTTGCGCCTCTTATTGTTCAATCAGCTACAAAGTTTACAGGCCGAAGGCTATGAGGTAATGGGTATCTCAGCAGTCGGGACGGATGTGGGAACGGTGGAAGCGGCTGGTATCCGCCATATCGCCGTGCCCATGACCCGCCGCTTTTCACCACTGGCTGACCTGGTGGCGCTCTGGCGTCTGTACCAGGTAATGCGCCGGGAACGCTTTACCATTGTCCATACGCACACGCCCAAGCCCGGCCTTTTGGGGCAGGTGGCCGCCAAAATGGCCGGAACACCGATAATTGTGAATACGATTCATGGCTTCTATTTTCACGAGGGAATGAAACCTTTCTGGCGCAACTTCTATATCACCATGGAGAAAATAGCGGCACGATGTTCCGATGTGATTTTGTCGCAGAATCAAGAAGATATGGTCACGGCCGTGACTACCCACATCTGCTCCCCTAGAAAAATCAAATATCTCGGCAATGGCATAGACATTCACCGATTTAACCGGGCTTGTCTGTCCCCAGAGACCATCGCCCACACCCGCGCCGCTTTGGGTATTTCTCCCGATGTGCCGGTAGTTGGCTTTGTGGGACGGCTGGTTGCTGAGAAAGGCATTTTGGAACTATTGACGGCCGTGCAGCAGGTGATTGCCCGACAGCCACAAATCCGGCTTTTGATCATTGGCCCTCTGGACAGCGAAAAAGCTGACGCGCTAACGCCGTCTATCGCTGCTGACTATGGCCTGCGTGATGTTTGTGTTTTTACCGGGATGCGCCAGGATATGCCTGAACTGTATGCCTTGATGGACGTTTTTGTGTTGCCTTCACACCGTGAAGGCTTTCCCCGTTCCCCCATGGAAGCGTCGGCGATGGGCATCCCTTGTGTAGTCACGGACATTCGTGGCTGCCGGGAGGCGGTAACACACGGCCGTAATGGCTATCTCACTCCTCTTGGCGACGGGGATGCCTTGGCTACTGCCATCCTCGATCTGCTCACGAATAAGGACAAAGCGCGGCAGATGGGGCAAAACGGCCGTCAGATGGCCGTAGAGCAATTTGATGAACAGTTGGTTTTTGCCAGAGTCAAAGCCGAATACGCCCGCCTGTTACAAGCAAAAGGGTTAGCCTTCCCCCAATAGGCTGACGTTTAGCCGGGTGATGGTTGAAACAATGTACCGGAAAATTGGCAAGCGGTGGTTCGATTTTATAGTGGCGCTCACGGCCGTCATCCTGTTGTTACCCCTGTGGCTGATTTTGACGTTGTTGGTGCGCTTCAAACTGGGTGCGCCCGTTCTCTTTCGGCAGCAGCGTCCGGGGTGGCACGGCCGTCCCTTTTTCATCCTCAAGTTCCGCACCATGACCAACGGCCGTGACGCAGCCGGTAACCTGTTGCCAGACGCCGACCGTCTGACTCCTTTTGGCCGCTTCCTGCGCAGCACCAGCCTGGATGAATTACCGGAACTGCTCAACGTCCTCAAGGGCGAGATGAGCCTGGTGGGGCCGCGCCCATTGCTCATGCACTATCTCCCGCTTTACACCCCAGAACAAATACGCCGCCATGAAGTCAGGCCGGGTATGACCGGTTGGGCGCAGGTCAACGGCCGTAACACCCTCACCTGGGAAGAAAAATTCCAGCACGACCTCTGGTATATAGACCATCACACGTTCTTGCTCGATATGAAAATCATCTTCCTCACCCTGGTTAAAATTGTGCAACGGCAGAACATTAACCAACAAGGGCAGGCCACCGTTGAATACTTTCACGGCAGCAGCCAAAACCAACCACATGAGTAATTTACGCATCGGCTTTGCCGGCGATAGAGATATTGCCGTTTGGGTTTTGACCTATTTGCTCCAGCAAGGTGTTCGCCCAGAAATTTTACTGCTTTCGGAGGCAGGGCAGGCCTCTCACGGCCGTCAATTGCGCAAACTCTGCCCTTTCTTGCCAGACGACCAAGTCTGGCACGGCCCAGAATTTAGAGAGCCTGATCGCATTGCCTTCTTGCGGCAACTTGAACTGGACTATCTCATTGGTATTCACTTTCCCTATCTCATCCCTGAAGAAATTCTCGCCATTCCCCGCTTGGGCGTCTTAAATTTGCACCCCGCTTACCTGCCCTACAATCGCGGCTGGCACACCCCCAGCTGGGCCATCTTGGAGCAAACCCCAATTGGGGCCACCCTACACTTCATGGCCGCTGGCATAGACACCGGCGACATTATTCACCGCCAACAACTGGCTGTTTCTCCGGCGGATACGGCCGATACCCTCTATTACCGCTTAAAACAGTTAGAACTAGAGGTTTTCAAAGCAGCCTGGCCCACAATTGTAAACGGTAACTATCAACGCCTGCCCCAACGTGCCGAAGAAGGCAGCACCCACAAACGCAAAGCACTTTTTTCAGCACAGATTCAGCATATCGCCCTGGAAGAGCAAGTGACAGCTGCTCATCTCATTCGCCGCCTACGTGCCCTTACCACAAACCAATGGGCCGAAGCGGCCTATTACGAAGTGGATGGCAAGCGATATCGCATTCAAGTGGCGATACAGGAAGAGATCATCGAAAACTAATGGCAACCGATCGCGTTTACCTTTCCCCGCCGCACATGTCCGGGCACGAGCAGGCCTACATTCAAGAGGCGTTTGCCACCAACTGGGTAGCCCCCCTCGGCCCCAACGTAGACGCCTTCGAGCAGGAATTTTGTGAAGTTGTCGGCGCGCGATACGCCGTCGCCCTCAGTTCCGGCACGGCCGCGCTGCATCTGGCATTGCGGCATCTGGGCATTGGCCCTGGCGACGAAGTGCTCGTCTCCACCCTCACCTTCAGCGCCAGCGTCAACCCCATCCTTTACCAGGGCGGTTATCCCACCTTCATAGACAGCGAAACCGACTCCTGGAACATGAACCCGGCGCTGCTGGCCGAAACCCTGCACCAACGGGCACAGCAGGGCAAACTGCCCAAAGCCGTCATCCTCGTCCATCTGTATGGGCAAAGCGCCGACATTGACCCCATCCTGGCTGTCTGCCAGCAATACGGCGTGCCGCTCATCGAAGACGCCGCCGAAGCATTAGGCGCTACTTATAAAGGTAAAACACCGGGAACGTCAGGTATAGCCGGTATCTTCTCCTTCAACGGCAACAAAATCATCACCACCTCCGGCGGCGGTATGTTGGTTTCTGACGATGAGGCGCTCATCAGCCACGCTCGTAAGCTGGCGACCCAGGCCCGCGACCCGGCCCCCCATTACCAGCATTCCGAAATCGGCTACAACTACCGCCTGAGCAACATTCTGGCGGGCATTGGCCGCGGGCAATTACAGGTATTAGAAGATTACATCCTGGCGCGGCGGGCTAACTTTGCTTATTATCGTGAAGAGTTGAGCGATTTGCCGGGCATCGCCTTTATGCCGGAAGCGCCCTGGGGCCGCCATTCCCGCTGGCTCACCGTCATTACCATTGACCCGGCCCAGTTTGGCGCCGACCGGGAAACGGTGCGCCTGGCGCTGGAAGCGGAAAACATCGAAGCCCGTCCCGTCTGGAAACCGATGCACTTGCAGCCCATTTTTGCCGGATATGAAGCAGTGGGCGGAGATGTGGCCGAAACACTGTTTGCTAACGGCCTATGTTTACCATCCGGCTCTAATTTACACCCGAAGGATAGGGAGCGGGTAGTGAAGATTGTGCGGTGCTGTAACACGATTTGACAAATCGAGAGCTGCATCACCTGATTCGCCAGCAATTCCCGATTTGCCTTGTTTGCCACCATCGCCGCCGATTGAAATCGGCGTCTGTTATGAAAAACGCGCTAAAGCGCGTTCAATTGCGCCACTTTTAACGTGCTTCAGCACGTTTCTTATATCAGCCTATGAATTCATTCACAGGCGATGGCGGCCAAAATGAGAATCGCTGATTATTCACCATGAAGTTTGGAGGTGACTGTTGATTAACCGAATTCGCAACCGCCACTTTTTCTTTCTGGATGTGGCGCTGCTGGGGCTGGCGGCGTATGCCAGTTTTGTGCTGCGGTTGGAAAGATTTCATCTGGGCGCGTTTTGGCCCGCTTTTGTGTTGTTTGGCTTTACGGCCGTTTTCGCCACCACCTTTTCCTTTTACCGCCTGGGCGTATATGCCCGCTACTGGCGTTATGCTTCCGTGGACGAACTGGTGCTGCTCATTGTCTCCGTAGGCGTGGCTACACTGAGCGCGTCACTCTTTTGTTTTGTGACGCTGTACCTGCTGCCGCCGGATTGGATATTACCCCGTTCTATCCCCATTATCTTTTTCATGCTGGCGCTGGGGGCGACGGCTATGCCACGCCTGACGGTGCGTTCCTATGTCCGTTACCAATACCGCCTGCAGGGGCTTCCTCCTGGCAAAAACGTCCTTATTGTCGGCGCGGGCGACGCGGGCGCCATGATCGCCCGCGAAATGCAGCGGAACCCCCACCTGGGCATGATCCCTATCGGTTTTGTGGATGATGACCCGGCCAAACAGGGCATTCGCATTCAAGGTGTAAAAGTCATGGGGCAAAGGCAGACCATTCCCGAACTGGTTTCCCGCCTGGATATACGCCAGGTCATCATTGCCATGCCCACCGCCCCAGGCCAAACCATACGCCAAATCGTAGACATTTGCGAAGAAGCGCACGTCCAGGCCAAAACCATACCCGGCATTTATGAACTGTTGGATGGAGCCGTGCGCGTCAACCAACTGCGTGATGTGGACATTGAAGATTTACTGCGTCGTGAACCGGTACAGACGGATATTACGGCCGTGACTGCCCTCTTACAAGGCAAACGAGTCCTGGTCACCGGCGGCGGCGGCTCCATTGGTGGCGAACTGTGCCGCCAGATTTGCCGCGCCGCCCCGGCCCAACTCATCTTGCTGGGGCATGGCGAAAACTCCATCTTCGAGACGCATAACGAACTCCGCCAATGGTATGGCCACTCGGTTGACATCGTACCTTTGTTAGCCGACACGCGCTTCCCGGAACGGCTGCGTACCATTTTCCAACGCTACCGGCCCCAAATCGTTTTTCATGCCGCGGCTCACAAACATGTGCCCCTCATGGAACAAAATCCGGCGGAAGCCATTACCAACAACGTCATCGGCACGCGCCATCTGTTACAGGTGGCCACGGAAATGGGCGTCCATCAGTTTGTGATGATTTCCACCGACAAGGCCGTAAACCCCAGCAGCGTGATGGGCGCCAGCAAACGAGCCGCTGAATTACTGGTGCATCAGGCGGCGGCAAAGAGTGGACGGCCGTATGTGGCCGTGCGTTTTGGCAATGTGTTGGGCAGCCGCGGCAGCGTCATCCTCACTTTCAAAAAACAAATCGCTGCCGGCGGCCCGATTACCATCACCCACCCGGAGATGACCCGCTTTTTTATGACCATTCCCGAAGCCGTGCAGTTGGTCTTGCAGGCCGCCGTGATGGGAACCGGCGGTGAACTGTTTATGCTGGATATGGGCGAGCCGGTCAAAATTATGGACCTGGCGCGTGACCTGGTGGAATTGTCCGGCCTCCGGCTGGGGCAGGACATTGATATCGTGTTCACCGGCGTACGCCCCGGCGAAAAGCTCTACGAAGAGTTATTTATCGCCGGCGAAAATTATACCCACACCCGGCATGAGAAGATATTTGTGGCCGAAAATGCCAGCCGTTTTGTGCCTGCCGACCTGGATGAGATGATTCATGTCCTGGAAATGGCCGCTCACCAAAATGATGAAGCCGCCATCACCCGTGCCTTCCGGTCGCTCATTCCCGAATATATACCGCTAACCGGTGAAACGGCCGTCTTCCCCGCCCCGCCCCTTTCCCCCAATCGGCAAGAACAACCCCGCCCCGCCCCTGTTATCCCGTGAACCGTGAGCCGTGAGCCGTTATCCGTAAAAGAAGGTGGTTCACACCATATGCCGGACGCCAAACGAATGACCGACTACGAATGACCGACTACGGATTACCGATTACGGATTACCGATTACGGATTACCGATTACCACATCCTCTGGCTGCAAACAGGCGCGCAAATTGGCGGTACGGAGATGATGAACTTCCGTACCTGGTGTGGTTTGAAGCAGCGACAAATACAGGCGCAGGTTTGTTTTCTGGACGAACCAGGGCCGGTGAGTGACCTCTATCGGGCCGCGGGCTGTGAACCGGTACATTTGTGTTATCACCAACGGCCGTTAACCCACATCTGGCGCGACCTTCATCACCTGCTCACCACCCAACCGCCGCATATCATCCAGATATTTGGCACCCGCGCCAACCTGTTGGGGCGTATCGCCGCTCGCCGTTATACCCAGGCCGCCGTCATTTGTGGGCAGCGCAGCGTGGGTAGCGGCAGTTGGTGGCCCCGTTACGTAGAACGGGCCGCCAGCCGCTGGGTAGACCTGTATATTGCCAACAGCCACGCCGGGGCGCGCTGGCTGGCCGAACAGGCGCACGTGCCCCCGGCCAAAATCCGCGCCATTCACAGCGGGTTGGATGCCGCCCCGTTTATGCAGGCGGCAAAGGGACAGATACGGCCGTCGCTGCCCATCTCCCCCTCCACCCCCCTCATCGTCTCTGTGGGTAATCTACGTAAAGTCAAAGACCAGCAAACCCTCATCCACGCCGCTCACCAACTACGTCAGCAAGGCCACCCCTTTCACCTGCTGCTGGTGGGCGACGGCCAACAACGTGCCACCCTGGAACAACTTACCGGCAACCTAAATATGGCTGAACACATCACCTTCATGGGTCGCCGCGCCGATGTGTCCGACATCCTGGCCGACAGCGACATCAAGGTGCTTTCCTCGCGTTCTGAGGGGCTGCCTGCTGCCATTATGGAAGCAATGGCTGCCGGGCTGCCGGTGGTGGCGACGGCCGTGGGCGGTGTGCCCGAACTGGTGCAAGATGGCCTCACCGGTTTGCTCGTTCCCCCAGATGATGCTTCTGCCCTGGCCGACGCTTTAGCCGTGTTATTGAATGATCTATCCTTGCGCCAACAGTACGGCCGTGCTGGTCAGCAGCGCCTCCTCACCCACTTCGCCCTACCCGACAAAGTCGCCGAACTGGAGCATACCTACGGGCAATTAGTGAACAGGGGATAGTAAGCAGTAGGCAGTCAGCAGTAAGCAGTAGACTGCCCACTACCCACCGCTCACCGCTCACTGCTAACTTCTCCAATGCCACACCTCCCTCAATTCCCCACCCTCTGCCCCGCTCTGGCTTCTGGTGAATGGTCGGATGGGCAGCTTGCCGTTTTGCAAGACAGCCCCCCAGACCTGCTGGCCGATTGGCTTACCCAACAAGAAATGGGTGCGTTGGCTTATGTGCGGCTGAAAGAGGCCAACCTGGCCCCACCGCTGCAAACCGCCCTGGCCCCTGTTTATTGGCAGAGTGTGGCGGCTACGGCCGTGAAGCTGGAGTTGTTAGCCAGTTTGCAGATCGCTTTTGCCGCCGCTGGCGTGGAAACAGTGCTGCTCAAAGGCATCGCCTTTGGCCTCACCCTTTACCCCGACCCGGCGGTGCGCCCTATGAATGATCTGGATCTCTGGCTGTTGCCCGCTGCTTTGCCCGCCGCCGGGCAGGTCATGGCCGACCTGGGCTTTCACGACAAAGGGTTGTGGCCGGATGTGGCTGCCATTCCCCCCCACATCACGCAGCTAGATTTTTACCCTGGCGACCTAAAAACGTCGCCACTGAGCGTAGAACTGCATTGGGATTTATCGCAGCGGGTCGGGGTGCGTGGGCGGCTGCCGCTGGCGCGTTGGTGGGATGAGGCCCTCTCCGTTCCCTGGCGCGGCCAACACGTGCGGGTGTTGTCACCGGGGGCAGCGTTGGTACACACGGCCGTCCACCAACTCCTGGAACACCGTGCCGAACTTCGCTGGCGTTGGCTGCTGGACATTGACCAGTTGGTGCGTGGCCAGCCAGATCACCATTTATCGCCGTCCGATTGGCGGCAGGTGGCTGCCGATGCTGAAACAGCCGGCGTCTTACCGGCAGTGCAGGCCGCTTTACGCCTGGTCGCCCGTGAATTGGCAACACCACTACCTGAACCGGCATTGGCATTGTTGGCGCTGGAAACCGACCCGGCGCAGCGCCAGATGGCGCGGCACATCGCCAAGCCGCACCGTTCTCCTGCCAGCAAAGTGCTGCTCAATGCCCAAAACACATCCGGCTGGCGGCGCAAAACGGCCGTCATCCTGCCCACCCTTTTCCCCCATCCCACCTACATGATGCAGCGTTACCACATTCGCCACCGCGCCCTGCTCCCCTTTTATTACCTGGCCCGCCTGCTGAAAGGCGCGGTTATGGCAGTGATCGGTAATCGGTAATCGGTCATCAGTACCGTTCGCCGCTTACCGCCTACCGCTTACTGCTCACTGATAACCCATGCTCCCCCGTCTTTGCCGTCAACTCCTAACCGCCGAGTGGCTGCTCCTGCTGCTCATCTTGCCCTTTGCCGTGTTTCCCACGCCGCAGCGATTGTGGGTGCTGCTGCTGATTCCGCTGTTGTGGCTGGTGCGGTGGGTGGGCTACGGCCGTCCCTTCACCCGCACCCCACTCGATTGGCCGGTGTGGGGGCTGCTGCTGATGACGCTGGTGGGCTTGGCTGTGTCTGACGACCGGCTGTACAGCCTGCCGAAGGTGACGGGCATGGTGTATGGCACGGCCGTGTTTTACGCCGCCGCTGCCTATACCAATGCCCAACCGCGCCGCTTGTGGTGGCTGGTGGGGGCGCTGCTGACCTGCGGCCTGATCGTGGTGGGCATTGCCCTGTTTGCCGTGCGCTGGACATCCAAGTTTGCTCAACTGGATGCCATTCTGGCGCTGACCCCGGCCCGGTTGTTGGAAGTGACACCCGGTGAGGCCGGCATTAGCCCCAACGAAGTAGCCGGGGTTTTGTTGTGGGTCTTGCCGCTGGCGGTGGTGTTGTCGCTGGCAATTTTGGGGCATCCGCGTGTTCTGTGGCGGGAACTCAGGGGCCTGTCTCTGGTGGCGGCATTGTTTGTCTGGGGGGCCACGCTGGCCATGTTGGCCGTCATGGTTTTGACCCAATCGCGGGCCGGGTTGTTGGGGCTGGCTGCCGGGTTGGAGGTGCTGCTGCTGCTGGCAGTGGCGCGGTTGCGCTGGTGGCTGGCGGTGGGGTTGCTGCTGGTGGGGGTGGGGGTGGGCACGGCCGTGTGGTCATCTTATGCGCCTCAAATCACGGCCGTGTTGGTGGAGCAAAGCGGCGAACGCAGCATTGAGACGATGCAGGGACGCCTGCAAATTTGGGAACGGGCCATTACTGCCTTACAGGAGTTTCCGCTCACCGGCATGGGGATCAACCGCTTCCGTGTGCTGGTATTTGATTATTACCCCACCTACTTCTTGCCGCGTGACAGCGACTTTGCTCACGCCCACAACCATTTGTTGCAGGCCGGGCTGGATTTGGGCCTGCCGGGGCTAATTTTTTATGCAGCGTTGTGGTTGGGGACGGCGGCCCTGGCCTGGCTGGCCTGGCGGCAGGGGGCGACGGTCTGGCGGCGGGTATTAGGGCTGGGCATTCTCTGTGCGCTGGCGGCTTATTTTGTGTATGGTCTGGTAGATGCGGTAGCGCTGGGGGCTAAACCCGGCTTCATTTTCTGGCTGCTGCTGGGGCTGACGGCCGTGCTGCACGGAACGCCCCTCGGAGGGGAGGCTTTAGCCGAACCCGTGTCGGCTAAAGCCTCCCCTCCGCCTTAACAATTCGCAGACCGCGTGGGTAATGGTTCTTTAATTGCCCACCGCTGGCCTTGGCCCAACCGAGGGGCAAACCGTCAACGGTGATCAGTAACCAGTTATCGGTAATCAGTAGTCGGTAATCGGACATCGGACTTCGGACATCGGACATCGGCAAAGGGTGGCCGGACAGGTAGGCGGCAATTTCGGGGGCATCGGCGGGGAAGTTCACGGCCGTAACCACCTCTTCTGCTTTTAATGCCAGCGCCAGGGCGTGGGCCGGTTTGAAGTAGCCAGGGCGGACTTCGCCCAACAGCAGGCCGTAACGCACCAGTTTCAGACGGCCCGTTTCGATGGCGTCAGGGGGCAGGAGGTAGAGACGGCCGTTTTTTAGCAACATCCGCTCTTCCGGCCATTCCCCGCGTAACGTCGCCCGCGCAAACTCCCGCCATACCTTCAACTCCGATGATTTTGGCGGCTGAAACCTGACAGGTTTTGCAAACCTGTCAGGTTTTTTTGTGTCCACATGCTGCATCACGGCAATGAAATGCCCTTCGCCGGGAAAGCGATGCGGCCAGAGGCGGATGCACTTTTCCAGCCCCTCACGCGGCAACCCATCATCGGCCCACGATGGCCGTCCCCGGTCAAACCCGGCAAATCGCGGTGGCTCTATCAGTTCAAAATCGGGATGCGTCAGCAAAAAACGGGCAATGCTGCTTTCATTCTCCTCCGGGGCGAAGGTACAGGTGGCGTAGACCAGCCGCCCGCCGGGTTTGACGAGGGTGGCGGCGGTGTGCAGCACGGCCGTTTGCCGCCGCGCACACGCCACCACCTGCTCCTGGTTCCAAGCCACCTTCGCGCCCTTCGCGTCCTTCGCCGATCCCAATCGCCGGAACATGCCTTCACCAGAACAGGGTGCGTCCACCAACACCCGGTCAAACACCGGGCCGAACTGCGCCGCCAACTGCTCCGGGTGAGCGTTGGTGATCAGCGCGTGGCGCGTCCCCCAACGCTCCATGTTTTCCGCCAGGATGCTGGCCCGTTTGGCGTCCATATCGTTGGCTACCAGCAGGCCGGTATCCTGCATCAGCGCCGCCAGATGGGTACTTTTGCCGCCGGGCGCGGCAGCGATGTCCAGCACCCACTCCCCCGGCTGCGGGTCAGCCAGTTGCGCCACCGCCATCGCCGATGGCTCTTGCAGGTAATACAGCCCGGCGGCATGGTAGGGGTGGCCCCCTGGTTTGCTCGCGTCATCCAGCAAAAATCCGGCAGGCGCATAGTCACCCACCGGTTTCAGCGCAAACGGCGACATGGTGTTAAAATCACCCGGTGTAATTTTCAGCGTATTCACGCGCAGCCCCACCTGCGATGGCTGGGCAAAAGTGGCGGCAAAATTGTCATATTCAGCGCCCAGCAACCGCTTCATTTTGGCAAGAAATTCAGAAGGGGGTTTGTTGTCATTGGTCATTTGTCCCTTGTCTTTTGCTTTTGACCATTGACCAATGACAATTGACTATTGACCAATGACCGATTACCGATTACCGATTACCGAACTCACCT
This sequence comes from Anaerolineae bacterium, assembly GCA_023382655.1. Taxonomy (GTDB): domain Bacteria; phylum Chloroflexota; class Anaerolineae; order Promineifilales; family Promineifilaceae; genus CAADGU01. The sequence goes on from JAHDWK010000005.1 coordinate 163,936, forward strand.
TGCCGCACGGCCGTCTCCCCCTCCCCGCCTTCCTCCCCGATGGCACACAAGGGGTGGTGCGCTCGGTGGATGCGGCTGATGTGGCTGCGTGTGGGGTGACGGCCGTGCAAATGAACGTCTTTCACCTCATGCAAAAACCGGGGTCATCCACCATTCAGGCGCTCGGTGGCCTGCATAAAATGACGGGCTGGTCTGGCCCCATCTTCACCGACTCCGGCGGTTTCCAAGTCTACTCGCTGCTGCGCCAGAACGCCAAAAGCGGCAGCATCAACGACCGGGGGGCAACATTCAAACCGGAAGGCAGTGACCGCAAATTCAACCTGACGCCGGAGAAGAGCGTGCAGTTGCAACTGAGCTATGGTGCAGATATGGTCATCTGTTTTGACGATTGTACGCATGTGGATGACCCGCTGACCGAGCAGGAGAAGTCGGTGCGGCGCACGGTGGCCTGGGCGCGGCGCTGCAAGGCGGAGTTTGAAAAGCTGGTAAAGGAAAAGGATGGAGTACGCCCGTTGCCGCAACGGCCGTACCTGATGGCCGTCGTGCAGGGCGGGGCCAGCAAAGAACTGCGCCGCCAGTGCGCCGAACAATTGCTGGAGATTGGTTTTGATTGTTACGGTTATGGCGGCTGGCCGTTGGACAGCCAGGGTAATTTGCTGGAAGAGATGGTGGCTACCGTGCGCGAATTGATCCCCCGCCGGTTTGCCCTGCATGGGCTGGGCATTGGGCATCCGGCCAATGTAGCCACCTGTGCCCGGTTGGGGTATGAACTGTTCGACAGCACCATGCCCACGCGAGATGCCCGGCACGGCCGTGTCTATGCCTTTACCGCCGACCCCACGACAACAAAGCTGGACGGGCGCGGCGACTTTTTCCGCTATGTCTATTTGGGCGATAAGAAGCATGTGAAAGACGGCCGTGCCATTTCCGAATTTTGCGACTGCCCCACCTGCCGTCGTTACTCGTTGGGCTATCTGCACCACCTGCACAAACTCAACGACAGCCTCTACCCCCGCCTGGCCACCATGCACAACCTGCGTTTTATGACGCAGTTGATGGAAAGTTTGCAGCGAACTCCTTAACGCAGAGACGCAGCGGCGCGGAGAAAAACCTCTGCGCCTCCGCGCCGCTGCGTTAAAAATGTTACATGATGAATGAACCGCTTGATGAACTGGTCACGGCCGTGACCAAATCCCCTAAATATCGCGCCATTGCCCCGGACCTTATCCGGCGCATCGGGGTGGCGGAGTTGGCCAAACGGCGCAGCTTCAAGGAGGCGGTGAAGGGGACGAAGAATAAGCTGCACCAGGTGGGCGGGGCGTATTGGGACACGGCCGTAGATTACCCCAAAGCACTCACCAGACTACAAAACGCCGAAGACGAGGAAACTCGCCGCCAGATCTGCCGCGACCTGATGCGTTTGCACACTTCCACCCGCGAACGGCTGCCCATCCTCGACGAATTTTACGCCACCACATTGGCCGGTTTGCCGCCCATCCATTCGGTGGTGGATGTGGCCTGTGGCCTGAATCCACTCGCCATTCCCTGGATGCCCTTAGCGGCCGATGTGGTGTATCACTGCTACGACATTTATGGGGATATGCTGGTCTTTTTGCAGGAATACTTGGGGCTGGTGGGGATTAACGGCCGTACCCATCACCAAGACATCCTCAGCCAGCCGCCGGCCAAACCGGCCGACCTGGCCCTCATCCTCAAGACGCTGCCCTGCCTGGAACAGGCGGAAACAGGCGCAGCGGCCCGTTTGCTCGGCAGCATCCAGGCGCGCCATTTGCTCATCTCCTACCCGGCGCAAAGCCTGGGTGGGCGCGGCAAAGGCATGGTGGAAAATTATGAGGCGCAGTTTTGGGAGTTGGTAAACGGCCAATCCGAAGCGGCTTCGCGCCGTGACTGGCACATCACCCGTTTTGAATTTGCCACCGAATTAGCTTTCCTGGTTACTCTTCCAACAGCTTATTAAAGATTACACTGTTTTCATCACCGGGCAGGAATTTGATGCCAAACCGGGTTCCCTGGTGCAGTTTGTCCACGCTTCGGTCGCGTACCGGCAGCAGCATTTCCGTTTGGAAGGGGCTGCCCGTCTCCGGCTGTACTTCCACGATGATGCGGAAAAGGTGAAAACTGCGGCGGCCCGTCTGGCTGCTGCTGATGCGCGTAAAATGCTGCACGGTGGCCACCCCCTTTTCCGAGCGCAGATAACGCAAACTGACCAGAAACCCCTTGCCAAACAGGGCGATGTATAACAGAGCAAAGACGGTGATGACAATGGCAATAACAGGATGAAGCTGCCCGGTCAGCCCCCCCACCAGCGCCCAGGCCAACCCCACCAGCAAAATAACAAAAAAGACAAAACCACCCGGCGAAAGCTGCTGCTGCCGTAACGTGCTAAAGGAAATCTGGTTGCTCAAGGTAGTGATGGCCGTCTGCGCTTCACTCTGGCTGCAATGGGCGATTTGTTGGTAACGCTGCACGGCCGTAGCCATTTGCCCCGCCAGCACCAGTTCTTTGATCTCGGCCATATCACTCGCGCTGACTGTCGTATCGGCCGTTGCCTCTGGCTGCGCCGCAACTCCTGGTTGCGCCGCAACTCCTGGTTGCGCCGTGTCATGGTGGATGCGAATGGTAGAATTGCAATAGAGGCAGATGCAAAGTGTCTGACCGGGGGAATAATCGAGTGGGGCGTGACAGTTGGGGCAGTTTAAGGATTCCAGGCGCATCTCCATCCTCCGGATTGATGTGTTTGATCAGGTGATGCGTCTATCATCTCAGATTATGCGTAACTTTGCCAATGTAGCACGGGCAGCCCTAGACCTGACAGGTTTCAAAAACCTGTCAGGTCTGGCGTGCGCTCAAAACAAAAGCTGCGGCAGCATGAACAACATGGGCAGCAGGTTTACCAGCAGAAAAAGAAACAAAACCACGCCAATTACTGTGCCCAGGTTGGGGCCACTTTTGCTTTTGACGACCTGCCCGGCAATCAGTTGCTTGACGGCGCGGATGGTGTGCCGCACGGCCGTGTCCATCTCCCACCGACCCACGCCAGCCCAATCCCAACCCGGTTCTGGCCTGGGGATGAGCAGTTTGTGGCCGGGGCTGGCCGAAACCGCCGCCAACATTTCCATGTCTGTTTCGCCGTGTACCACATACGGGGTCGCTATCGTCCAGGGGCCGACGATGATCTGGGCCGTGCTGAGCGCTTCTCGCGCCGGGATGGGTTCTTCGGCCGTGTGCAGCGTTTCGTTTGCCAGAGCGGTCAGGCCAATGGGATGCAGGATGACGGTGGGCAGCGCTTCGTGCAGGTCGTGGATCAGGCGTTCGGCAAAACGGCCGTCTTCATCATCCACCACCGCCACATGCACCGTTTGCGCCTGCCGCGCTTCCGCCTGTTTGAAGGCGGCATTGTCCAGGCGCAGCAGCCGCCCATGATACAACCAGACGCCGACCGCCAGCAGAGCATAAGCCACTGCCTGAGCCATATCCGCCGCCAGATTCACGGCCGTGCGCCCACCCAACAGCAGGTAGATGATTTGCGACACCGCATAAACGCTGGTGCCCAAAAAGGTGAGCGTTGCCACCAGCAGGTACAAGTACAAATACAACCGGCGCACCACCGAACGTCGCGCCAACTCGCCGGCCTTGCCAGAGAAGCCCACTTCCATCTGGATTTTCCGCCAGGGTACAATCCAGACGACCAGCCCGGCAATGAGCACGGCCGTAAACCAGGCTGTCTGCTCCCGGAGATTGTGGCTGATGAACTGCCCACTCGACCGGATCAGCACGCTGATGTCACCGCCCACGCCGATGAGCAGCGCCAGCAAACCAATACCGGCGATGAGATACCAGTACAACCGTCGCACTTCCGCCTGCGCCGCCACTTCCGGGATCAGCCGTGTATCTTGCCGCAGCACAAAGAAATGGTAAGCCCAGAGTACGGCCGTGACCGCCAATGCGCTCAGTACATTGAAAATGCTGCCGGGCGTCGCCACGTCCAACAATTGCCGGAAAAACCCGGACAACAGGATGGTCAGCCCGGACACTGTGCCCAGCGCCGCCAGGAAAATGACCAGATACAGGTAGAATTTACGCAGCGCCGACGCCTGTTCCCGTGGCCCGCCAAAGATAAACATCCCTTCGGCTTTGCGCCAGAAGTAAAGCCAGCCCACCGCACCTATTAGCAGACCGGTAACGGCCGTGACCAGTGTTTGTTCAGTGGCGACAATGTAGTTGCGGCTGAATTGGAACAGCAGCCAGCGCAGCACAGCGCCGCTACCTACACTCAACAGCACCAACGAGCCGAAGGTGAACAGATACACATACAGCCGGTGAATAACTGCCAGATCATTTGTTTCGGCAACCTGGCTGCGGTCAACCACCGTCAGCCAGTGATGGTATGCCCACAGCACTGTCAGGATGACGAGGGCGACGGCCGTGTACACCAGATTGGCCCTGTCCGGCAGTTGCATGCTCCAGGAGGGGATTCGCAGTTCCATCCCCAACGCCAGCCGTAGCGCCGACGCCACTAAGCCAAAGGCGTTGGTGAAGATGGGGATGGCAAAGGCCGTCATCATGACATACAGATACAGCCGCCGCAGCAGTGCGCCATGCTCTTCCTCATCCCGATGCGCCAGCCGTTCTGCCCACAACCAGTGCGCCAGGTAAATGGGCAGGCCAATGATGATCACCGCCAGTTGCATGGCGATAATTTCCGTCTGATAAGAGATGTTGTTCCGCAAGGGGTTCAACGCCGGCGTCAGCAAATTACGCAGCAGGGCAATAACCGCCCAGGCCACCGCATTCAGGCTGACGGCCGTGACCACAAACATATAAACCCGTCGTATATTCGCCATCTCACACGCTCCTCAAGTTCGCAGTTTGTAGTAGGCGATTTATCGCCCTCTTACTAAAGTGACTACTACAAACCATTAACGACACCAATACTCCTGGCTCGTCCCCCAACAATTGGACCAATACATGTCAGCCTCGCTCACCTTCCATTCGCCTGCTTCCGGTGTCAGGTGCATAGTGAAGGTTTGGGAGAGTTCGCGGCTGCCAAACAATCCGTCGTTGTAAAAGGTAGTTTTGCGTATGGTGACAATCGCCTCCTCTTCGTTTTGCTGCTTTACCGAGTCCACCGCCAGCGCATAGTCACCACCCGTCTCAAAGAGCCAACTGTTTTGGCGGGCATCATCGGCCAGGTTGTCTGCGTCGGTGGGGTATTTGAAGGTAGTGGGGAGGTATTGGTAGGCGCGTTCAAAATCCCCCTGTTGCAGCGCCAGCAAATAGTTGTGCGCGGCTCCCTCTGGGGTGCTGTCATCTTGGTAAGTCGGCTCTGGCCGCAGCAGCACCACCGAAAAAGCCACAATCACCAGCAAGACCACGCCAAACACAATGCCAAATAGAAATTTGTTTGAGCCTTGCATCGGACACACTCCAGACCAGTCCGGTAGGCGTGAAGACCTCTACCGAACCGGAAAAAGGTCTAATCTGCCTTTCTACAGGGTAATCCGTTGGCAGGTCGAACGCCAGTGCCAAAAAGCACACGTTTATACTTACATTCGGAGGGAGGCGTGAGGGGGATACCTCTGGTCACGCATCACGCATCATAGTCAAAAAACGGTGTATGGATGATTCGCCAGCGCGTCTTGCAGCGGACGGCCGTGTGGCACAATCATCTGTGGTAGCCCATCCGGCGCAAAAAAACGGGCGTCCAATGATTCAACGGCGTCGGCTTGCAAACGGCCGCCGGTAATGTGGCAGGCAAAAAAAGTACGGGCGATCTTCACCTGGTCGCCGTTGGGGTAGGTGATCCTGTCCACCGGGTCTGAATAGACGCCGATAACGCGGCTGGGCTGCACCTGCAAACCCGTTTCTTCCCACACTTCCTGGATCATCGCCTGCTCTACCCGCTCCCCCAATTCCACACCACCGCCGGGAAAACACCATAAGCCGTTGTCCCGCCGCTGCTGCAACAGGATATGCCCGGCCTCATTCTGAATAAATGCGACCGCACCGGCCATGATGTATGGCGCCTGCCCGATGTGTTGCCGCAGATATTGGTAATAGGGGACGGCGGCGCGGTTTTGGCCCGGTGCGCCGCGATTAAACGAGGCGAATGGTTGGTTGGCGTTTAGGTCGGCCAGCATGGCCTGGTACCAGGGCAGGGTAGGGGGGCATTGGCTGGCGGGCAGCCATTGGAGGGTGCGCCCTTCACGGCCGTCGGCCTGCAACCTTCCCCCCTCCACCCGGCAGGCAAAACAAAAGGAGATTTGCTGCACCTGGTCGCCGTTGGGGTAGGTTACGTCATAATCAGGCGAGGAGTAAACGCCAACCACCCGCGTAGGGGTGACGCGCAGCCCCGTTTCTTCATGCACCTCGCGCACGGCGCAGGCGGGCAGCGATTCCTCCAGTTCCAGCACCCCACCCGGCAGCCCCCAGGTATCAAAATCGGTGCGGTGCTGCCACAGGACACGGCCGTGACCATCCTCCACCACCGCGCTTGTATACACCAATAAAACCTTGCGCGTGCCCACCCGCTCGCGTAACCATTCCAGATATGCCATAACACTCCTTCAACTAAATTTAACGCAAAGATGCAAAGGGGCAAAGAAGTGAGAGAGAATCAAAGATGACGCAGATGACGCAGATTACTTATCTGTAAAATCTGCGTCATCTTTGACACTCAACGATGCAAACCCCCTCCTTATCTGGATAAAAATGTGTTAATCTTGCGGCATGACTGCCCCGAACCCGTATGCCCAGGCTTCTATTAAAACGGCCGATAACCTGCGCGCGATTGCCCATTCCACGGCCGTGCGTGACCTCTCTCAGCTTTCCTTGCCGGAGATTGACACGGCCGTAGACGCTATCGCCCGCCTGGCCCCCGCCGGGAACGTGCCCGGCGTCATTTTGAACGGGCTGGCGCGGCTGCCAGGCCGTCGCCCACCCACCGCCAATGTCCACCGGGACATCAACCTGTTGTTCAAAGGGGTGGAGGCGGCGTTGGACAAAGCGGCGTATGGCGCCTTTTTTGCCGGGCCGGCGGCCGTCATGCGTGGCTACCAGCAGTTACTCAAACTGGCGGGCAAGGAGCCAACGGCCGCTTTCCCGGAAGGCGTGTGGCAGTTTTACGTGCAATATGCCGGCCGCGAAGACAGCGCCCGCCACACCTTCGAGACGCGCGGTTTTGACGCCATGCTGGGCAAACACCAGATCGCTCTGCATCCGGTAGACCGCATAACCGCCTGGCTGATGGCCGCCATTCACCTGCTGCACCAATATCCTGACCTGCTGGCGAATGAGTGGCGCGAGCGGGTGTACCTGGCGACGCTGCAAGAGGTCACGGCCGTGCAGCCAGACGCCGCCCATTACGCCCATCTGTACCTCACCTGGGAAAAACAACGGCCCTACGGCCGTGACCGCGACGCTGACCCCAACCACAACTTTGTCACCTACCGCCGCCATAAATTTGACCAATTCCTGGCCGAAGCTACCGGCAACCTGAGCGCCGCTGCCTATCAGGCGTGGACGGAACGGCTGCAAACGATGCGCCAGGCGCTCAAGGAGTATCAACAGCAGCTTTCCCTCTGGGCGTATCTGGAACCGGATGCCTATGGCGAAAACCGACGGCCGTTAACCTGGGAGCAGTTGCACGTCGGTCTCATCGTTCAGGGGCGATATTATCTGATTCCGGCGAATGACCCGGAAAGTGGACGGCCGTCATCCGTCACGGCCGTGCGCGAACAGGTGGCCGCCATTCATGCCCTGCCGACGGGCATGACGGCCGTGAAACTGGCGACCCTGACCACGCTTAAACGCGCCGCGCTGGCCGAACTGCGCCGTAGTTGGAACAAGACGCTGGCCGCCAACCTGACTCGTTTACAACACGCGCCTATCCTGTTCAATGCCGACCAACGGCCGTTACACCTCACGCTCAGCGACATCCGTCAGGGCGAACGCGGCCTGGGCGACCATCCGCTGACGCTTTTTGACACCGGTCAGAGCCTCGTTTTTGACCAATCGCAAATCTTCTTTGACAGTTCCTGGGGCGCGGCCCTGGCCGAAATTTTCACCCGCGAAGCGATGTCTTGGGCCGTTTACCTGCGTGGGCTGCCGCCGCCCACCGGCAGCGGTATGCACATCAAGCCGCTGGCTTTCCCGCTGGAACCGGCCGAGCAGCGCTACATCGAGCAGTTGCCGCGCCTCGCGCCGGAAGTCAGCGCCGAGACCGACCAGATCAACCTGTCCCTGCTGCAAACCACGCGCCAACTCTGCCAGCAGCGCAGCGAATGGCTGAACCTGACGGTCACGGATTGGCTCATCCTCTACCGCGCCATCCATGCGCTGACCTACCAACCCGACCCCACACTGGCGGCGGAAGTGGCTGCCCTGACCCAAACACCCCGCTATGAAGCGGCGGCCGCCTTGACCCAGGCCGCTTTCACGGTTGGGCAGGTGGTCCCGGCCGTGCTTATTCCCCTGGACGCAGCCAACAGTAGCCCGCGTGACCGGTTGTATCCACTGGTTTTTGCCGCGCCGCTGCGGGAATTGGATGTGTGGGGGTTGCACGGCCGTGCCCATGACGCCCTCGCCGCCGCCAGACAAGGCGACATCCCCTTTGCCGAATTTGAACAACACCGCCGTGTTTACCTGGCGGCGTTAGCTGGCTTTGGGCAAATTCTGCACCACGCGCAGGAAATTGGCGTCCGGGGCGAGAGCGCCAGCGCTGATGCCCTCAAACGGTGGTCCACCATGCCTGCCCCGGTACTGCGCTTCCTGGAAGCGATGCCTGATCGCTTCGACCCATTGCATGACCTGATGAAGGGGCAAGAGGTATTTGTTAACATGGAGCCGTTAGCCGCCAACAGCAGCCTGACCCGCTTCAGCACGGCCAAAGAGGACAGCGAAAAAAAGGGTCTGGCCTGGGGGGTGTTGACCGATGCTGAGGGCGTGATGCGCGTCACTTTGCGTGACTTCCGCCCCCATGTGGCCGCGCTAATCAGCATTGGTTCCAAAGCATTAGCCACCCGCCTGGCGCAGCATTACCTGGACACCTACGCCGCCGGGCTAAACAACTACCTCCACGAACTGCGCCGCATTGCGGCGGCGAGCCGCGAACCGTAACCCGTGATTCGTAACCCGTGATTCGTAACCCGAAGTCCGATTACGGATCACGGTTTACGAATTACGATTGAGGCTCCCTCTCCACCTGAATCTCGGTCTGAATGGGGTAGGGAATCTCGATACCGGCCTGAGCAAATGCTTTCTGGATAGCAATGATGGCCGGGTGTTTGGCGGTGAAGGGGTTGGTGACACGGCTGTCAATCCAATAATTCAGCGTAAAATCAATGGAATAAGTGTTAAACGTATGGAAATGTAGTACCGGCGCGGGATCATCCAGCACATCCGGCAGGGTTTGAATGACGCGCAGCGCGACCCGCTGCACCAGTTCCAGGTCGCTGTCATAGGCTACACCGATGGGCAGGCTGACGCGCCATGTGGCCTGCCGGCTGAAATTGGTGATTGGCTCGGTAAACACGTGGGCATTGGGAATGAGGACATTGTGACCATCGCGTGTGCGCAGTTCGGTTGTACGTAAATCTACTGAAAGGACGGTGCCGGTGAATTCGTCAATCTGAATCATGTCGCCCAGTTCAAAGGGTTTTTGAATTAACAGCAGCAGCCCGGCGATGACGTTTTGGCTGATGTCTTGCAAGGCAAAACCCAGGGTGAAGCCGAGGATGCCCAGGCCGGCCAGAAACGTGGTCACTTCAAAATTGACCTGCCGCAGGGCGGTAATCATGCCCACAATGACAATGGACCAGCGCATGATGTAATAAACCAGTAAGATAATACCGGCGTCCATTCGGCGCTTTTCCATGATGTGGCGCACCACCTTGCTGATCCAGGCGGCCAGGTAAAGAGTAATGACAAACAGCACCATTGCCGCCAGCATTTTGGGCAGGAACAGGAAAAAGCCCACCAGGATACTTTGCAAAGTGGCCGAGATGGCTTCCGGCGAGGAGAGGTCGTGTGGTTGGGTGGTGGTTTGGGTGGCGCAACCGGTCAACAGCAAGAACACGGCCGTGACCAGCAAAATCTGTAATACCCGCTTTTTCATCACAAATAAACCTTTTGTGATGCGTGATGCGTGATGCGTGATTTTCCGGTCACGCATCACGCATCACGTATCACGGTTCCAGTTCCAACGACCCCCAACTGCTGGGGTCCAGCCAGCGGCGGGTAGCAACGTGAGAAAGCATCAGTTCTTGCACGGCCGTGCCCCGTGTGTCCAGGTCGTTGATGCTGAAAGCAGCGCCGATCACCAGGTTGGCCGCCGGTTGCAGGGCCAGGTCAGACCAGGGAATTGCCAGTTCGAGGTCGTAGCCGACGGCCGTTTGCCGCGCCGCCACCTGTGCTCCTGAGCCAATAAAATCATTCATCACCCCCTGCGCATCGCCCCGAAAACGGAATGCGCCCGCTGCCCGGTCGCTAAAGTTGCCCGGCGAAATGACATATTGGTAATCATCGCTGTTGACGCCAGGGCCATAATCGGCCTGGATGTTGGTATCAAACTGCAATTCCAGGCTGTCGCCCAGGTAGGCAAACTTCGTTTCGCGGGTTTGCACATGCACATCGTCAGTAACAGCCACCGCCAGGTATAAATTCTGCTCATCCCAGCCAATGCGCCAGAGGGATTCCACATCCATCGTGCCATCCCAGGAACTCTCTTGCTCCACGATATGCGGCGCGGTAAAGGGTGGGATGCTGCCCCATTCGTCCAGATTGCCGTCAATGGTGGGAGGCGTGGAGAGGCGCACGGCCGTGACCCGGCCATCCGGGTTAGTGGCGGCTAAGGTAACGGTGGCAGCAGGGATAGGAGTATCGGTAGGAGCAGTTGTGGGCGCGAGTGTGGCTGGCGGCGGCAACAGTTCCGTCTCCTCGCCCCGCTCCGTGCCGGTCATAAAGATGATGACGGCACTGGCCAGGGTAACGGCCGTGCAACACAACACCAGCGCCCCTAGTCCAACCACGAGCCAGCCCATCGGGATGTTACTAAAAGAAAAACCGCTGTTTTGATTTTCAGGTGTTTGCATAATCTTTTGTCGTAACGCGATTTGCCAAATCACGTTACAAGGGTTTGTAGCCAAAATGAATCATAGCCGATAATTTATGGTTTACTATAATGGTGGCACATTTCGGACGGCACGACAAGCTAGAAAGAAGTTCAACTTTTTAGGAAAAGTTGAACTTCTGAAATTGAAACAAGCTAATGGATGATCCCCTGATTGGGCAGCATTTAGGTAATTATCGGATTGATTCGGTGGTGGGGCGTGGCGGCATGGCCATTGTTTACCGCGCCTTCGATGAAAGTTTACATCGCCCGGTAGCGGTGAAGGTGATTGACGCTCGCTACCGCGACAATCCCGTGTATGCGCAGCGGTTCTTACAGGAGGCGCGGGCGGTGGCTACCTGGCGGCACGAACATATCTTGCAGGTCTTTTATGCCGGGCAGCAGGATGATTGGTATTACTTTGCTATGGAGTATGTAGATGGCCCTGACCTGAGCAAAGTGATGAAGCAGTATGCCGACGCGGGCGAATTGATGCCCCATGACGATGTGCTAAAAATCGGCCGTGCCGTGGCCAGCGCGCTGGATTATGCCCACGGCCAGGGCATCATTCACCGGGATGTCAAGCCGTCGAATGTGATGGTTGCCAGAGACGGCCGTATTGCCCTGGCCGATTTTGGTCTGGCGCTCGATGCACGGCAGGGGTCGTTTGGCGGTACATTTGGCACACCCCATTACATCGCCCCGGAGCAGGCGCGCAACTCGGCCACGGCCGTGCCTCAGTCTGACCTGTATGCCCTGGGTATCATTTTGTACGAAATGCTCACCGGCGCGGTACCGTTTGATGACCCCTCGCCCACCAGTCTGGCGGTGCAGCACCTGACGCAACCACCGCCGCCGCCCCGCCAGTTAAACCCCAACCTGAATGTGGCCACGGAAACGGCGCTGCTCAAAGCCTTGCAAAAACAGCCCGCTGACCGTTACCAGAGCGGCGCAGCGCTGATGGCGGCGTTGACCACTGCCCTGCAAGAACCCCTGGTCGCCGCTGAACCCGATGCCTTGCCTATGCTGCCCGGCGGCGTGGCTGTGCCTGCCGTGTCTCAGATGTCGGTGGCGGAGCGGGTGAGCCTGTACCTGCCACCACCCCCACCTGCGGCGCAGACCGGCGGGACACCCCCGTTACGGCCGTCCACTCGTCCCCCGCTCACGCCCAATCCACCGGTCGAGCCGCCACCATCCACCCGCTGGTCACCCATTCCGTTCAAGTGGCTGGTCATTGGTGGCGTGATTATGGCATTGCTGTTGGTGGCACGCGGTTTTGTGCTGCGAGGGGTGGACACGGCCGTCACCCCTGACCCCTCGCCGATAGTGGCCACTCAACCCACCGATGTAGCTGCTCTACCGGCAGACACGGTCGCCACCGATACAGCCACTTCGACTGCGCTCAGTGCAGGCGTGCCTCCCACCGCCGCCACCTCGGCTGACACCACCGCCCCGTCTGAACCATTCCCCACGACGGCAGCGGTGGATACGGCCGTGCCTGCCGGCGACACCCCCATGCCGACGGCCGTGCCACCGACCGAAACGCCTGTGCCAGCGGCTACAGAAGCGCCGACGACTGCGCCTGCGACCGCACCCACCGCCACCCCGTCCGGGCCGCGTCTGATGATGTTTTATGACGGTACCAGTTTTTATTTGTACAACCCCAACGCCAATGGCGTTCGTGTCAGCCCGCTGGTGTTTGAGTCGCTGGACGAAAACGGCAACCTGAGCGGTTACTGGTTTGAAGGGCGCAGTTGGGCGCAGTTTTACAGTTTTGTGGAGCCGTTTGGTTGTGCCCGGTTGGAAATGACCAAAGTGGCGGGCTGGTTACGGCCGTCGCAATGCCGCGAGTACAATTCCACCGTGACCCCGGAACAGGATGGTGATGTTGTCTTCTGGACGGCGCGGCCTGGCGTGGCCGCTTTCCGCGTGGTGTGGCAGGGGCAGGAAGTGGGCCGCTGCTCTGTCAATGGCTCTGCTGACGCCAACCAGTGCGAGGTCTACTTGCCATGAGCGATCCTCTCATTGGCGTGCAGCTTGACGAATATCGACTAGAAAACCTGTTGGGGCAGGGGGGCATGGCGCGGGTGTACCGGGCGTTGGACACAGGTTTACATCGCTATGCCGCCGTCAAGGTGATTGACACCCCCCATCAGCAAGACGAAGGGTACATTGCCCGTTTTGAACGAGAAGCGCGAGCCATTGCCGCTTTAGACCATCCCCATATTGTGACCGTTTATCGCTACGGCCGTGACCAAAACCTGCTCTACCTGGCGATGAAATACATCGAAGGGGCCGACCTGCATACCATCCTCACAGGTTATGAGCAAGATGGTCAATTGATGCCCTTTGCCGAGGTTGTCCGCCTGCTGCGTGAAATGGGGTCGGCGCTGGATTATGCCCACAGCCGGGGTGTCATTCACCGGGATGTGAAACCTTCCAATGTGATGGTGGACGGGCAGGGGCGCAGCTACATTACCGATTTTGGGCTGGCGCTACTGGCCGACGTGGGTACACGCGGCGAGATTTTGGGGTCGCCGCTGTACATTGCCCCAGAGCAGGCCGTTTCCTCGGCGGGAGCGGTGCCGCAGAGTGATCTGTATGCCCTGGGTGTCATTCTTTACCGCATGGTGACGGGGCAGTTGCCTTTTGCCCATGATGATTTGTTGGAATTGTTGATGCTGCACATGACGGCCGTGCCGCCCGCCCCCCGCACCATTCGCCCGGAAATCAGCCCGGCGTTGGAAGCGGTGATTTTGCGGGCGCTGGCCAAAGAACCGGCCGACCGTTTTCCCAGCGGGCAGGCTTTGGCCGATGCTGTGGAAAACGCCTTGAGAGAGCCTACGGCCGTGTCCCTGATGGCCGCCCCCACTTTGACGATTGTGGATCGGGTAGCACTGGATATGGAAACGCTGCCACCTATTCCGGCAGCGGTGACGCCACCCATGCCCGCGTCGCCGCCCACCACCCCTTCACCACCGGCGCCTGGCTTTGTTTTGTCGTGGCGTGCTGTTGGTGGGGGATTGCTGCTGTTGGTGCTGGTGGTGGCGGCGATATTCCTGTTTCGTGGCCGGTCTGATGAAGGGGAGGTGGTGGTGAGTGAGACGGCCGTTGCTGTCGCTTCCGCCACGCTTAGTCCCGGTGTGCCCACTGCCGAGACAGTTGAAGTGGTGGACGTGTCATTGCCGGGGGAGACGGCCGTAGCAACAATCGCTCCGTCTCCCTTGCCGGCAACACCATCTGCTATACCGCCTGAACCGGCAATGGAGACCGGAATTTACCTGCCCATGATTGCGGCCGCCTTGCCAGCTTCGCCGGTACCGACTGTGCCCACAGTTACGCTCATACCCACCTACACGCCAGAACCGGTGACGGTGGCCTATACGTTGGTTTTTGAGCGCAAGGACGATACGTTGTTCATAACGAACAGCGGGGCCGGCCCGTTTGCATTGGTGGGATTAGAAATTGGGCGGGAGAACGGCCGTCAGCGATTCAGCGATTGGTTACAAACCTTGTTACCGGCAGGCGCTTGCCTGCATCTGAGCCAAAGAGCCAGAGATGCCACCGCTAACATTGAAGATACAGCCTGTGTCCAGTTAGTGGGTGAAGTGCTGCTGTATAATTGGCGGGAGGAATTCTCGGTCTGGTACAACGGCCAGGAAGTGCAAACATGTGATCTGGATGATGATCGCCGCTGTGTCGTCATCTGGCAGCCATAAAAACAAAGACCTGACAGGTCTTGGAGACTTGTCAGGTCTGTCAGGACGTCTGGTAAGTGGCGCGGCCACAACCAGAACGTATTGATGGTTTACGGCCGGTCTAGCCAGAAGGTATAGTTGCCGGAGCCGCTGTAAGAGTAGATGCGCCAGACATAATACCCGGCGCTGCCATTGTAGCTGATGTACTCTGTAGAGGAGGAGCTAATGGACTGGGCCACTGTTACCCAACTGGAACCATTCCATCTCCAGAGATAGAGGTCGAAGTCGGCATTGGAGGGACCTTGCAGCCAACCCTGATGGTTGCCAGCAGCGCTGTAATAATAGGTGCCATTAGGATGGTAATCGTAATCGCCTGTGCCGCTCAAGGAACCATTGTACTGTTCACAATTGGTGCAGGGGGCCGGGTTTGGTGGCGGTGTGGGTGTGGGGTTGGGCGGCGGGGTACCACCGGTGAGTGTGTAAAGGAGCAGATTGGGAGAGCCGCTACCAATGTTGGAGAGACGGCCGCTGGTGGCGTTATTCACAATGGCATTACGCACTGTCGTGGGCGAAGCGCCGGGATTGGTTTGCAGATACAACACAGCGCCACCGGCAACATGGGGGGAAGCCATGGAAGTGCCGCTGATGGTGTTGGTGGCGGAATTGCTGGTGTGCCAGGCGCTGGTGATGTTGGAGCCGGGCGCAAACAAATCCAGACATGTGCCATAGTTGGAGAATGAAGAGCGAGCGTCACTGGAGGTGGTGGAACCAACGGTGACGGCGGCGGGTACCCGCGCTGGCGAGTAGTTGCAGGCGTTGGCATTACTGTTACCGGCGGCGACGGCATAGGTTACGCCGTCATTGATGGAGTTGTTCACGGCCGTGTCCAATGCCGATGAAGCGCCACCGCCCAGGCTCATATTCGCCACAGCCGGATTGTTGCCGGTATGATGAGACGTGACCCAATTGACGCCGGCAATAACCCCAGAATTTGAACCTGAACCACTGCAATTGAGTACACGCACCGCGTACAATGTTACCTGCTTGGCGACGCCATGCGTTGATCCGCCAACCGTACCGGCGACATGGGTGCCATGACCGTTACAGTCATTTGACCCATTACCGTCGTTGATGGCGGTGTAACCATGCAGGGCACGGCCGCCGAATTGATTGTGCGTTTGGCGGATGCCCGTGTCAATGATATAAGCCGTCACCCCGGCGCCGGTCTGGTTGTAGACGTAGGTGGTGTTCAACGGCAGGTCCCGCTGGTCAATCCGATCCAATCCCCAGGTGGCATTGGTTTGTGTATCGTCAATGGAAACGATCTGGTCTGCTTCAATGAAGGCAATGTTGGGGTCTTCTTGAATGGCTTTGAGCGCTTCGTCAGACATTGTCGCGGCGAAACCTTCTAAAGCAGCGTCATACGTAAACTGGATCTTTCCACCCATGCTCTCAACTGTGCTGGCAATGGATGCTTCCGTCAATTCATTTGTTCCCTTATTGAATACCACAATGTATTGGCCGGGAATAGCCGTTGGGCTATCCTGATGCAGTACAGGTTGCGGTTCAGCTACTGTATCACTGCCTAACACCGGACGGCTGTCTTTGGCGATGCCTGTGCCTGTGTTGGGTTGGCCTAACACGGGCACGGTCATGGCGACGAGCAAAAGCAGTACCAGGAACAAAACAAACTTATAGGATCTGCGGTTCATTTATCCTCTCCTTAGATAAGGTAACAACGAGCGCCAGCCCATTGTCTACAAAATGAATGCCCAGGCGCTGAAATGGTTTCCTTTTCTCCTTTCAACCCCAGGGCCATTGTTACTCCTGTAAATTAGTTGGGGGTAATTCTGGGAAAATCAGACAAAGTGGAGAAGGGATGGTCTGGGTTGCCAGAGCAGTATCCCTGGTCGGTCAATGGGTCCCCTTCCACGCTGATCAGGTGATTGTTGTTAGCAAAAAACGCGCCCCCTACTGTGGCTACAGTAGGGGGCGCGTTCACAGGCAAAAAACCAGATAAAGGAGCATGCCGGTGTAATTTGTTGTTGAATTTGCTGAGATTAAGTTGTCGTTCACTTCCTGTAATTGTGTCCCCTGCTCCGCCCGATGAGAGAAGGGCAGATTGATAAGGTCTAGGAAACAATATCAGTAAACAGAATAGTAAAAGTTTTCAGCAAAACAAGACCAGCCGGGTGGCAGTGCGGTGACAGAAAGGAAAAAATTGCGCTGCGGGCAAAGGTCTTACCGGCCATCAAATGGTGGGGGAAATTGGGCGCTGCCGGGTATGCTGCCATTTTCTATGTGGGGAATGTTGCTGTCGGTGAGGGTGTGGCTGAAGCTGTCGGTGACGCGGAAGGTGTATGGCCCTGGCCCCATGCCTTTGGCTTCTACAAAATAATTCCATTCCTGGCGGGGCGCTTCTATCCATTGGCTGCCGTTCCAATATTCGAATTTAGTGATGGGATTGCGGTGGTTGCGTATTTGCACGGCCGTCCACCATTGATTACTGCCATCCTTGAAGTGGTACACAATCGGGCCGTCTACGGGATAGCTGACCAGTTGCCAGGTGATGGGCACGCGACCCTGTGGTAAATTGGCAATCTGGGCGAATGCTTGTGGACTCATGTCTACGTCGCCCTGGGGACATTCCGGGCAGCGGTCTACAATCCGCACGATGACGCTGCCTTGTGGCCCCGTCACCTGCACGTAGGCGCCACAGAGGGCGGCGTTGTTGTAATCGGTGTGGTTCATGGCGGCGACCATCAGGTTGCCCGGCGAGGCGGGGAAGCCGCAGTTGCCGGTGCCGTCGGCGTCGTAGTACGTGCCTTCGCCGCTGTGGACGGAGCCAAAGGGGATGGGCACGTTGGCCGGGCTGAGGACAATTGGCAGGTAGGCGCGAGGTGGTAAACCGGCCGGTTGGGCCGCCGTGAGACGTAAGGTAATAAGGAGGAGGAAGAGGGTCACGGCCACTGCGACTCCGCTCAGTGCAGGCGTGCCGCCGCCGATGAGGAAATAGGTTCTTTTCATGCCGGGAGTATATCGAAGCGACGATGGGCACACCACCGCTGTGGGCAGTGTGCCCTGAGGTGAAAACGGCCGTGTGCAACCGTTACATGGTCTATTTGTGGGAAGCGTTGGTATGAAAAGGGTATGTTGGAAGATAAACACATTGAGGCGGTGGTCATGGCCGTGACCACGCAATGTTGGGCTGGCACGGTCTGGAAGGCCGGCCACAGCAAGGTGGAACGCCATGCTTTTCAAGTTAGCTACCTTTTTCGCTGACAGGTAATTTCTGGATTTCATTCATCAATAGCAGGCTGAAAACAATCTCGACCACTATCATAAAGCCGGCAACGATATAAGGAGGAAAATTAATTCCCACAATCAGAGCGGCAATTGGAATGACTACCGATAAAACCATGTAACTTGTGGATTTATAAAGCCAACCATAAGGTAACAGATGTGCCCCAAATATCATCGCTAATACCATTACCATTTGTTCTGGAACCGCATTGAATATCCACATTGCAATCAGGAGATACAACATTTGATTCACTGAAAACAAGACGCCCAGGTTGGTCAATGGATTATCTTTGTTTGTAAAATCTACTCTGATTAATTTTGAAATCATGAATGCTAGTGGTACAAGGGGGGCTGTGAAACAAAATGTAAGCAGGTTCTTTGTCAAAATAGGCAGCTCAGTCAAATGAACCACCAGTACGGCACTCCAAATAATGACTGACGCCAAAATAAAGTGTAATCCCTTTTTTTGCTTGATAGCACTATCGAGTCGCATTTCATCCAGATTCAAGTTCATATCTGTACTCCTGTTGCATGATTAAACATATAAACTTGTCTTGCCACAATCCTGTGCAAGACAAACGCCCAACACCAGGTTCAGTGGCAATTTGCGTAGCAAATGGTCTGCCTGAAACTTAATGTAAGCCGTTTTCCGGCATGGCCCGACTGCGGATACCCGCATCCAGATCATATAAGATTTTGTCCAGCCGATTTTTTCCTGCTTGACGAGCGGGCATCTGTAGCAAGACTTCGCGCACTTCAGAGGTAACGTGTTCGATTGCCCAGCGAACCTCGCCATCCCCGATGTTTGGATCGCCGGCGTGATTGAGCTCAAGCGCCAGTGCGGCATAGGCCGCCGGACCGAGAATGTGCTTTGTTTGGTGCACATCCGCCAATGGATGTGTGTAAGCGCTCGCCGCTGCCAGGCCGGCGGCGCGAGCGGCGGCGGCGGCAGCGGGATCGTCTGCCTCACGGGCAGCGGCATATGCCGACAAAGCAAGGGAACGCAACTGAGCGGTTCGCTTTCCCCCACCAGCAAACACCCGAATGCCCTCAATTGCGGCACGAGGCCGGGAGTCTGCATCAGCATGAGTCTCATAGACCGGCAGCACCCTCTCCGCGCAGTCCGCAGCCCAACTCCCCACGGCCCTGAGTGACTCCAGGCTTAGCGAAAAATACCTGGACTCACGCGCCATCATTCACCTCCATGAATTTTTCACAATCATGTGATGCCATAAAAGGTTCTCTGTTTACAAGAAAAGCGCCTAACGAAATGAGGATTCATGCGGCGCGGAGTCTGCAGAGCCGCCGCATAATCCTGAGTTGAACTAAGCGGGATCGGGCGGGAACCCTACAACCTGGAATATAAGCCCTGTGTCTGCACGATAGCCGCTAACTCAATTCCTTATCACAGGAATCATTGTAGCAATCCAGCGCGGAGCAGGTCAATCATCCTCGGCATTTACTTACCCTCACTTGTAGCCGCAATAACCACCCAAACCAGCCGGGAAGGCGTTTGAATGTCCAGGTGGGTTTGGGGGTGGAGATGGGAGAGGGAGATGAGGGGGAGGGTACGGCCGTGAATCTTCACTATCTACCAAAAGCCTAACGCCACACACTGTGTTGGGAATTAACTGGAGTAACCATCAGGCGATATTGTCTGATGATATGGAATTACGCCAGAGAAACAGACCAAAACACAAAAGCAGTATATTGATAATAATCCACGTTACTCTTCCGGCATCTGTGGTGACAATGGTGCTAATAAACCGAAGTTCAACATTATCAAAAAACAAACTTAAAATTCCACCGATTGCCAATGTTACACCGACTGCAAACAAAATCTGTCCAACCGTTCGCTGTGTTTTCTTCATACTGGTAAGCTCCTTCTGAGCCGACTAACAGTGAGCGTTAGCGGCGGCTGGAGAGAATAAGGCTCGAATACGGGAAATTGCTGAAGCCACTCCCTGCTCTGGCCGCTGTTGCACCACGCCAGCGTCGCTTGGGAATGGCGTGAAATGGTTAAGAGAGAGTACGGCCGTGAACCTTCACTATCTACCAAAAGCCTCACAATACACGCTGTATTGGGCTGCGGGCTGCGTTTATAGTTTACAGCGATACAATAACGTTTGCCCATCTTGATGCATGACTGTTTGGATAAATTCCCAACCTGAGTGTTCCAGGATCCCGGCGGCCGCTACGGTTGTGGCAAAGACAGTCTCATAACCTTGATCGCGCGCTAATTTCATGCCTGCCCGCACCAATTCCGTACCGATGCCCTGGCCTCGATGAGACGCACCCACATATAATCCCCCTAATTCAGGTTGGAACTCTGGCAAAGTCTCGGTTCCGCCCTCACGTAGGACAATCGTGCCTGCCAGCTCGCCTGACGCGAAGGCAACCAGGCGCGCCGGAAGACGATCACGGCAAGCATCTGAAAGAAAATCCTGCTCCATCTCTTCTTGTGACATGTCAGCGAAATAATCAGGCCATTGGTCGCGGAACCATTTTGCCAATGTCGCTACGGTATCGGGATGGTCTGCCAGGAAACCAATCGTGATTTTCGGCATCATGTAGCTGTCTGGGCTGCCGGCAACAATCATAAAGCCGATTATAGATTCACGAATAGGATGGCGTCAATGGCAACGGCCGTGACCCGATTCCATGGGCAGATTTAGCGGCACGGAGGCCATTCCCGGTATGAGCAATGAAGGGGGAGCCTTCTCCGATACGATGGGTTACGGCCGTGAGGTAACAGGAAAATTACTCATGGCTCTATAGGGGTACTCGTCGGCAGCGGCAAACGGGTCACAGTGGGTGTAGGAGATGGCAACGCCGTGCTGGTCATCGTGGGCGTGTTGGTCGGTGTTGGTGTAAAAGTGGGGGTTGGCAGTGGCGAACTGGTCGCCGTAGGCGTAGGCGATGGCGTGCTGGTTGGCAGTGGGGTATTGGTTGGCGGCGGTGTAGGGGAAGGTGGCACTTCCCAGGAATCTGTCGTGTGGCACTGGGAACATTGACCCCGCCTATGATCGCTGGGGCGTTCGTGACAGGACTTGCAATCTGTGTACCCTGTGTGATCAAATACCACATCAGCCCAATCAGATATATTGTGACAATTGGAACATTGGCCGGGCCAGTGGCCGGCCGGAGGCTCATGGCAAGAGAGACAATCAGCCCCAACATTGTGGTCTATCAGAAGCGTATGCCAATCGGCCGTGGTGTGGCAGTCAGAACATTGGCCAGCCCAATGCGCCGCTGGTGCCGCGTGGCAGCTCTGGCAATCCGTAAAACCAGAGTGATTGAAGATCACTTGACTCCAGTCAATGGTATTGTGGCAGGTGACACATTGGCCGGGCCAATGATCAATCGGTTCCTCGTCTGCATGACAGGTCTGGCAATCAACCAGACCCACATGATCAAAGTTAACCTCATGCCACTCCTCAGTATTATGGCAAAGCGAACATTGGCCTGCGTAATGACCATCAGGTGTTTCATAGCTATGGCAGCTAAGGCAATCGTCTAACCCTCCGTGACTAAAGCTGACATTTTGCCAGCTTATGGTGTTGTGGCAATTGGTACAGAGGGCCGCATAATGCCGCGCCGGAGTCCAATGGCAATTCTGGCAGCCATTAAACCCCGTGTGATCAAACGTTGCATCTTGCCATTCCTGCGTATTGTGGCAACTGGCGCAAAGTTCACCATAATGATTAACGGGAGATTCCGCGCTGTGACAACTTAAACAGTCAGAAGCGTTAAGGTGAATATATGTAGTCAAATGCCAATCTTCCGTCCCGTGACACATAGAACATTGACCGGGGAAATGTGATGTTTGTACATCATCTAAGTGGCACTGTTGGCAATCCGAGTAGCCGGTGTGGTCAAACCAGGCGGGCAGCCAGTCAACGGTACTGTGGCAGCGGGAACATTGCCCGGCATAATGCCCCCCAGGTGTATCTTCCCCTGCGTGGCAGGCCCGACAATCGCTGTAGCCCGTGTGATCAAACTCCACCACATTCCAATCAAAAGTGTCAAAGTGACAGCGGGCACATAAGCCTTCATAATGGCCTTTCGGGTTATCGTTCAAGTGACAGGATTCACATTCCGTCACGGCCAGATGGTCATACCAGATGCTCCAGAAATATGTGTTCGTGTGACAGTCGGTGCAAGCACCTGGATAATGCGCAAAAGGGGTTTCAACCAGATGGCACGATTCACACTCTGTGACCCCCACATGGTTAAACTTTACAGGTGTCCAGTTCACGTCGTCATGGCAAGCAATACACTCACCGGGGAAATGAAGCGGGTAAATCACATTGGCAGTTGGCTCATGGCACGCTTCGCAAACCGGCTCAGATCCGGCAAAACGACTGTCCACATGGCAATCCTCACATTGAGCCTTTGCATGTACACCTGTGAGCGGCAGTGAACTGTGCTCCATCGTTAATGGGTTATGGCACGCTTTACAGGCTGTTTCCGTTTCCGCATAACGGCCGTCTTCATGGCACTTGTCACAGGCAACCTCCTCATGCTCCCTGACGAGCGACATGGTTACGTGTGGCACATCAACTCCCAGGAAAGATACAACTTCTGCGGCGATATTGTCCGGTAGCACATCTACGATAGCTTGATTGGTTTCGGCCGTCAGCAGCACAGCGATCTTTTCCAGCAGCGCGTTTCCGGCTGTTCCATCCCGGCCAGCCAGCAAAATCTCCAGGCTATCCTGAGAATGGCTCAATATAAGGCGCAAACGCACATAATAATTTGCCTGTGCAGACAGTGGCGTCAAAGCAATGTAACGCAATGCCTGGTTGATCGCCTGGTCAATGGCCTGTACCGTGACCTGAATCTGTTGTTGGCCTTGAGCATATTCCAAATCGGTTAGGCGACGTTGGGTAAGGGCCAGAGCCAAGTCGGCTTGCCGGTAAGGATCATTGGTTATCTGGAGACGCCAATTTTCGGCAACCAGTTGCAGTTGATAGAGCTGATCGCCGGGGTCAAAGGGATGACGGTTGCCCAGAATCAATAAGCCGATTGCCACCGATAGCAGCCCAAGATTGATAATAACGACAAATGCGACAATTCTTTTCATCGTCGCCCACCCTGTTGGCCTTCGTTGGCCGTACTGATCCAATCGTTTTCATTGCCGGTTGGGTGGCAGGTTGCGCAGCCAGATAAGTCTGTTGTCTCTATAGCCATGTGTATTTGTGGCATTTGTTCGGGCTGATGGTCGTGACAGCCATAACATGTGTGCTGGGCGTAACTCTCAACATGACACGTCTGGCAGGGAAGAGGGCCATTGTCGCCATGTTCGAGGGAAAAGACATGGCGCGTCAGTAAAGCGGGCGTCCAGGCTTCTAGTGTATGGCAGCGCGCACAATCCAGGCCAAACCGCTCCGCGTGAAGGGCAGGCTCCTCATGGCAAGAGGCACAATGATGAGGATCGGTTTCTGTGCCAGGCTGTAACCGCAAGTTTTCGACTACGGCCGTTGCGGGAACGGGAAAAGCCAGACCAAGTTTTGTTGCTCGTTCAGCCACATCTTGCCAATCTGCCGCCCGAATGAGGGTCGCTAATGCCTCAACCTGGTAGCTGTTGAGCGTTCCGCCCTCTTCCAGATGCCAGGTGCTCATAGCTGTACCATGCGGTGAATGACCGATGCGGTAGTAGAGAAAATTAAAATCGGCCGTTGCCAATCCCGGTGTATTGAGTGGTGGATTTGCGCCCACCCCTTCCCCGGCTGAACCATGACAGGGGGCGCAATTGTCCAGGTAAAGATCGGTGGCATCCACCACTAGATGGCGTTGCCAACCAGCCTGGGCCACGGTCAGGCGTTGCTGTTCACGCATACCGTAAATAGGAAATGCAACGACCAGCATCAGAAGAGCCACGAAAGTAATAAAAGCGTATCTGTTCATTGTTCAGGCGTAGATCAGTTGAGCCGGGCTGAATTGATCACGCTGTTGGGGCTGTGACATATCTACCAGCACCCGGCTTTCATCAATGGTGACTGCAAATAAATCTAGCGGCCGTGGTACCGGCGGGCCTTCACAATCGCCATAAAAGTCAAAATCAGCCGAATGGCACGGGCAGTGGAAACTATTCCCATCAGGCTGCCAGTTCACCGTACAGCCAAGATGTGGACATCGGCGGTAGATAGCCAGAAATCCGCCTTCGGGATCACGGATCAGGAAAAAGGCCCTTTCCTTGAACTCGGTAACGGAACCGGGCGGAAAATCATCCACTGAACCAGCCAACACCTTGCCGCCCTGAACTTCCTGGCCCCGGGCCTGAAGAAAAAGCCAGGAGGCTGCGCCAATCTCCAGGGCAGCGATGACGCCCAGAGTACCCAACCCTAACTTCAGGAAAGTACGACGTGAAACTTCTTTAGCGGCGCTATTCTCCTGGCAACCACACCCTTTGTCGGCCAAAGGCTCGCTATCTTTTTGGGGAGCTAAAGGGGTCAATTTTTGATTTCTAATTGCTTCCATGTTGATCCTACCTTTATGAGAAAGGCAACACTAAGGTCATGTTTGGCCCACGGCAGAAAACGCCAACGGCCGTCAACACCACCACACTGGTCATAATGAAGACAAATAACCCAACCAGCCCTTCGCTGTGATTGGCTCTTAGCAAAAGGCGTATGCTGAAATAGATAAGGGCCATGCCGGCCAGGGTGAGCAATAAGGGGAATACTTCTGTGGCTAAGAGAACCGGCCAGCCTGGCAGCCAGATGGCCCGGTGGAGCCAGTATTCGTCGGCCACAACCAGCAGCAGCGGGAGACTCAGACCCAAAAACAATCCTGCCAACGCTGCCCGCCGGCCGGTGGGAGAGCGGAAGTAATGACCAACGGTATCTTCTTGCCGGTCCCAGGAGGGCAGCAGCCCCAGCCCGGCGCTGACAATGGCGATGAGCGCCATCAACGCCCGTGGTGGCAGGTGCAACAATAGCTCCTGTAGCCCTAAAAAGTACCAGGCCGCTTTGGCCGGGTTAGGCGATTGCAGCGGATCGGCCAACTCCTGCAACGGCGCGGGGACGAACATAGCCCAGATGGTGACGGCCGTTATAACGACGACCGCTACAGCCATTTCTCGTTGTACCAGGTGAGGAATAGTCGTCAATCTTCGTACAATGGCTCCCGGTGCGGTAGTGGCTTGCGAAATGCCCCCATCCTTGCGGATGCGCCAAAAATGATAAGACAAAAGCGACACCAGCAGCGCCGGCAAAACAGCCACGTGGATGGCATAAAAGTTATTGAGTGTTGTCTGCCCCACTTCAGGCCCCCCACCCAGGAAGGCTACGGCCGTTGCCCCCACTATCGGCACATAATCCAACAGACTTGTGCTTACCGTAGCTGCCCAATAAGCCTGCTGGTCCCAGGGTAAGAGATAGCCGGTGAAGTTAAAAACCAATATCAGGGCCAACAGAAAGAGCCCTACCAGCCAGTTTATAGCCCGCCCCTTCTTGTAGCTGCCAGTGAAAAAGACCCGCAGCATATGCAGGAAGGCCACCACTATGAGCAGGTTGCCAGACCAATGGTGAACACTCCGCACCAGAGCGCCAAAGAGTACCTGTGTCTCCAGCGCTTGAATGCTCAGATAGGCGCGATCCACAGTTGGTTCATACCGAAAGACCAACAGGACGCCGGTCGTTGCCAGAATCATTGCCAACAGAACGGCCGTGCCCCCCAGCCCCCACGTATAAGTGAAACGCAGAGCAGACTCTGGCACCCGCACGGGGTGCAGGTGAAGAATGATGTTGTTGGCGGCGGCCCGCATATTTGGCCTGTCATGGAGCCGCCCCACAGGTTGCTCGGCCATACCACTTACTCCCGGTAATTTGTTCATCGGCCAACAATACGTCAGAGGCCGGGTAGTGAATGCTTCACCACCCGGCCCAAAGTTAGACCAGGATCATTTACTGGGTCTGACAGATAACCGGCAGCCAGGATTGATAAAGCGGATCAGCCATGAGGAAAGAAATCGTCATTGGCGGTGACCAGTTACCTTCATTATCCTGCACCGTGAAGGAAATCATGTGCAGGCCAAGGCTGAGAGAACTTGCCGGAATAGTGAAATTCTTTTCTGTGCTCAGCAGACCGTCCAGACTGGAAGTCCACCGGTAAGCGACGATGCCCGCGCCTAATTGATCATAGTCCTGTCCGGAACCCACAAAACGCAGGTCACCAAAAGAGGGGCTGGCAGCCGCATGGCTGCGCCAGAGAACGATTGCGCGCGGCATGAGGTCAATCTCGTCATTGAACCAGACACGACGGAACCAGACATCAGCATTTTCAATAACTTCAGGCTCCGGTTCCTGCCATTGGTTCCAATCGGCGTACATGAAAGTGCCACCAGGATTAGCCCACAGGGCAGCTTCGCCTGAGAGATCGTCGGCTTTGTTTTCCAACCAGTCCCAACGCCACTCTGTTTCACCTGTGTTGCTGTTGTACCATTCCAGCCCGAAGTAATCATCACCCCAGTTGGTGGCCCGGCTGTAGAAGAGATCAAGCGGCACCGCTTCACCTTCGGCAACGGTCGTGTTATCGCCCGTTTCATAGACAATGAAATATCTGGACGGATCCCGTTCGTCGTCAGGGTAAAGGTAGCTGCCATTGGTCAGGATTTCTACCTTCCTCGGCCCACCAGTAGGTGTGTAACGCGGGTCCAGAATCGTGATCCTGTTGCCCACCAGTTGGGAAACATTACGCGCCTGCTCAAACTCGCCAGGGCCATAGGTGGTGCAGACCTGTGTGACATCATTACCCTGACCGTAGTTCTCACAGGTTTCAGTGCCCACACCGCCCAGATCGGCCGGCGTAGTCGTCCAGGTCTGTCCGCCGTCAAAGGAACGACGAATGTAGAGGTTGTAGTGATCGTTACCTACCGAATTGGCTTTCCAGTTAGGCGACCAGGCGTACATGAGCATCACAAAGTCGCCGTCAATGAAGCCCCGATGACCCTTGGCCACATCGTAAGGGTTCTCCCAGGGTTGGTCATCAAGATTGTCTACATCCTGAGACCACTCAACTACTTTGGGATAAACATCACCGCCATCCCAGGGGAAGAGATCGGCGCAGGCTTCGCCGTTTGTGCCATTATCGCACATCTCGATATTGGTTGCAGAGACATTCAACGGTGGGTCAAGACAGAGACCTGCAACGTAGTTTGGATTGGAGCCATCGGTGTAGACCCAATTGTCGCAGACCATATTCTGGAAGAAGTAAGGATTATCTACAGTGGGATCAAAGTCTTCGGGTAAGACAAAGCGGCGGACAAGAATGTCGGCCGGGCCACCCTGGTTAATAATCCCTTGCTTGAAGATGGCTACTAACACCGTGCCTGATTCATCGGCAGCAGCGGCCGGTTGGGCAATAACACTAAACCGCCGGGCGATTTCAGTCTCATAAAACTCATACCCCCATTCATCAATCTGGAGAGGGAAGAAAGCGCCGGTTTCGCGGTCAACGGCCGGTTGGTTGAGCATATTTCCCTGGCTGCCAATATCCGGGTTAAACATATCAAAGGTGTGGTAGCGGATATTCTTGCCAATATCAATGGGGTCCTCAATGATGACCCCTTCACCAAGTGCCTTTGTCTCCTCGTAAGCCATCACCACCCAGGCGCTGGTGGTGCCGTCAGTCCGGGTATAGGGTTGCAGCGAGAGACGGGTGCGCGAAGCGCCGGTGCGGCCGGTGAGGACACGGCCGTCTTCCGTCTGGCAAATTGAGAGGGTCGTGCCGCCAGGATTTGTCCATTGTACGGCCTCCGCGCAAAGGTCGGCGGTGCCAGGTGGGAGACTGATCTCGCCTGTGGCAAAGTCTGTATAGCAGTACGGGTTGAGCAGTTCGCCGTCATCGTCATATTGCGGCGTTCCCTTGCACATGTTGTTGTCGGTGAGGCGAAGCGGCATGGACATGGGGATTTCTACTTTAGGCAGGGCCTCAGGATCTTCGGGGTCAACCACGTAGTTGTCGAAGTCGTCCCAACTGATGTAGCTGTACCACATGTCTGTCTTTTGATTGACAATCGCGCCGCTCCAACCCTCGCCAGGGCCGAGACCCTGTCCTGGCCGCAGCCCTTCGGGGTCTTCTTGCCAGACAATCACAAAGCCAGCCCCAGAAACGCCATCTACGGCAGCCACGTTGGCATCACGACGGCCGGATGTGAGCCGTTCCGCTTTGCGCCAGAGCATGTCATAGGTGCCGTCGTCCTGAAGTTCCAGCGTGCCACGTGCTGTCCACACACAGCTATAGGGTATTTCCCCTACTTCTGGATAGCCCTGCAAAGTGTAATCCACGGAACCTTGCGAGCCGGCCACTGCAAAAATATCTTCATAAACTGGCTCGCCCGTGACCGGGTCCACCCAGGTGTAAGCGGGCATTCCCCCATCGCAGTATTTACTCAGCCAGACTGCCAGCACCATATTGTCAACTGTCACATGTTCCATATAGTGAACATCGCCAGGGTAGGGTTCGCCGTTGGCCAGTGTGAAAGAGGAGAGATCGGCCGATCGGGAGAGGTCTGTCTCTTTCCAGGTGGCGCCATCATCAAGGGAGATGGCGGCAAAGGCATCCCGTTCGCCAAAACTGGCGCCGCTCATGGGTGCGTACATCCCCCCGTTGGGAACAGCCACGTTTGGTTCTTCAATACCGTCAATATAAACAGCGACCAACGGCTTGGCATCATCTCTGGTTTCCACTAAATTGCCATCAACGTCATAATACTCAATGGGCAGTATCGTGCCGTCAGCCGCTTGTGCCGGTACATAGAATGGCATCATGCTGATACCGGCTTCTTCAGTTTCGGTGTCCGGCGTGCGCGAGATGTTGCGTCTGAACATCATCCCATCGTCGGCTACGGCCAGGCTCGTCAAAATGAAGACAAGCAACAAAACCACAATAAGATACAGTTTTCTTTTCATTTCAGACCTCCGGATCCGTGTTGGAGTAACCGGGATGGCGACGCGCTGTGCATGAGATATGCGACGGCCGTCAATCACCAGACCGGCTCCCTGACGGCTTAAACACAAATAAGGCCAGTTAACCTGGCGTTGAAAATGGTTTGATACTTACGGTTACGAGCTTAACAGGCAGCCCTCAACCAACCCTCAACGGCTATGGCCAGATTTCGTTGAAGTTCATATCAGGAATTGGGGTTCAAGATGAGAGGTAGAAAAATGGAAGTGTCGGTCAGGCCGGGAAATCCATAATAGCCCAACACCCGGCCGACAATGAGATGATTAATGCGGTATTGTGGCGCACCGGCAATCACATCGCTATACCCGTCGCCGTTCACATCCCCGGCCTTGCCGGTTGTGTAGCCAAACCAGGTTTCGGCTTTATCCCCTTCCGCCGACCAGGACGGCCAGGTGAGCAGACCACTGGCGGAGCCGCAGTAGAGGAAAATGGCTCCTTCTTGAGATTGATCGCCGCTATAAAGGTGTGCACCAACAACAATATCGTCAAAACCGTCACCGTTCACATCCCCAGCGGTGCTCACCGCTATCCCGAAGCCAGCCTCTTGTTGACCGCCGGTAAGGAAGCGGCTGGGGGCCGGGGTTAACCCAGCCGCAGATCCGTTGAATAAGAAAACAGCACCTTCACCCGGCCAGACGTCGCTGTAGTGAGAAGCGCCAACTACCAGATCGCTAAAGCCATCGCCATTCACATCGCCGGCCGTAGCCACAGCACTGCCAAAACCGGATTCTGTCTGACCTCCCTGCACCTGCCAGTGGGGGAGGTCAATTAATCCCGCCGCTGAGCCTCGAAAAACAAAAGCTGCGCCTTCGTCTGGCGCTGCATCGTCATAGAACGGTGCGCCCACCACGACATCATCATAGCCATCACCGTCCACGTCTCCGGCCAGGGCGACGGCGCTGCCGAAGCAGCCCCCCTCTTGGCCCCCTGTGGCTGCCCAATCAGGGAGGGGCATCAGGCCGGAAGCTGAGCCATAATAAAGATAGGCAGCGCCTTCATTCATGTGACTACCGTCGGCGTAGCGGGCGCCAACTATCACGTCATCGTAATCGTCGCCGTTTACGTCTCCGGCTGTGGCCACGGAATACCCAAATTCAGCCTCGGCCTGCGCACCTATAAGCAATATATCGGCCGTTAAGCTCAGACCGCCCGGTGAACCTAAGAACACAAATACAGCCCCTACCTTGGTCTGGCCATCGTTATAAGCATACGCGCCCACAACGACATCATCAAAGCCGTCATGGTTAATATCCCCGGCCGGGGCGACGGTGCTGCCAAAGCGGGATCCCATCTGGCCGCTGCCAGCCTGCCAATCAGGATGAACGCTTAGCCCCCCGGCAGAACCGTGGAAAACAAAGGCCGCCCCTTCTCGATAGACCCCGGCATCATAGCGTGGTGCGCCCACAAGGACATCGTCATAGCCGTCACCGTTGACATCGCCGGCCGAGGCCACCGACAGGCCAAACTCTGAACCTTGTTGCTCGCTCTCAACCAACCAGCTTTCCGCCATATGGAGATTGGATGTAACTTGTAGGGAGGAAGGCGGAACCTGGCTTCCATTGTGTTGACGGTTAGCGGCAACCGGGGCAGCAATGGCTACTAACAACAGGAGCAGAAGGGGAAAAAAGCGGTGTCTATCTCTTGGCTTAGGCAGTTTCATAGCCAAATTCTCCTGGCTCAAAATCGTCCACGAAAGACGTTTCGGGAGCCACGACGGCATCTAATTGGGATTTGAGAGCATTGACCAGCCATTGACTGTAGACCAGCCTTCCCTGTTGGTCATCGTCCGATTGCTGGAGGCGATACAACAGGCGGCGGGCATTCACGCGATCGGGATCAACATTCAGGGCAAGGCAGTAATACCAGAGGGCATCGTGGCATCGTCCGAGTTTTTCAAACAGCAATCCCACCTCTTCCAACGCTTCCAGGTAAAGCTGTTGCAGCCGTACTCGTTCTTGATGCAGGCAAACGGCCGTTTCCGGCAACCCTATGACCAACGGCCCACGATAGAGACGCAGTGCCTGCCGGTACTGGCTAATGGCCTCAACCAGGTTTGTCTCCAACCTGGCTCGGCACACGCCTAACTCAAAGGCTTCGACATCAAGCCAGCAACATGGCGTGTTGGTTAGATAAAAACCTGAGTGTTTCTGCAAAACGTAGGCTGATTGTGTAGGCGGCACATGTGGCTCCAGGCTGAGACGCAAGTTGGCAAGCGTTGATTTGAACTTCTGCCGCCTTTCTTCTGGGGTATTGTCCGGCCAAAGGTGAAATTGCAATTCTTGTTCGCTCATGGTATCCCCACGCCGGACAGCCAGAATAGCCAACAAAGTTTGAACCGCCATCGGCTGCCAGTTTCGGCCGCATACAGGCGAACCATCCGGCCTCCAGACGTGGAGCGGCCCCAACAAATGGAGGCACAATTTACCGGCGGGGCACATCGGGGCCGCCAGTTGGCGGCAATACAAGACCAAAACCGTCTCTTCAGGTGTTGTCTCTTTTTCTGAAAATGTGATGGCGCTCACTTCTAACAGAACGTGATTTCCTTTCTGGGAGCGGGCGTCAAGCCTGAAGGGGGGTATGGATTGACCCTGGAGCGCCTGCCGAATGAGTGAGCAACCGGGGCGAGACAACAACGTCTCTTGGGGTGAGCATACTTCAAAAAATTGCCAGTAAGGTTGCCCCAGAACAGCTTCTGCCTCATAGCCCAAGATCTCCCTGGCGGCTTCATTCCAGAAAATAATACGCTGGTTGTTATCAATAGCCAGAACGCCATCTCCGGCGCCGGCCAGCGGTTGTAACCATGTATCCATTATGGGTTCCTCTTCACGCTACTTTGTAAGACCTATCACCCATGAGTGTAGAAGGGAACCCTCAACCAACCCTGAACAGGGGCTTGAGGCAGGTTTTAACCCATAGTAGTGGCGTCTGACCAAACAGGCTATTTCTTTTAGGTCTTTCGCTTGCTGTCGCCAGTCTTCAGACCGAGCGATTTAGGCACGGTCGGAAACCGGCCTGAGCGGAGCGAAAGTCCTATCTTTATTTATTCTGGCGATGAGAATGGAGGGGGCAAGAATCAAGGCTCACATTTTAGCTCCTGGCAAAGGAGGCGGGTTTCCTTACTGGGTTTGACGCCTAAATCATTTTCGAGAACGGCCGTCAGCCGCTGACACTGCCTGATGGCGCCAACCTTATCCCCTTCTTGTATTAAAAGGCGCATGAGTTTGCGTACGGCCGTTTCCCGCCAGGGGGCGCTGGCAATGGCTTGCAAGTAGGTCTCTTTGGCCTCCTTGTCTAGCCCTTGTTGTTCATAAATAGTTCCCAATTCCTCCAACGCCGACAGATACAACTCCTGGTAGCGTTGTTGATCCCCAGGCGACCACAGAGATGTGACAGAAAGGTCGGCCAGATAATCGCCGCGGTAAAGGGCCAGGGCTTTCTTGTAGGTGGACACAGCATGCGCTATCTCACTCTCGGCACGGGCGCGTCGGATTCCTACCTCGAAAGCCCTGGCATCCAGCCAGTGTAGTCCAGCGCCACCCAACCAATATTGCCCCCCTTCATAAAATACGTAGTGCGAATTGCTGGCAGAGGCTAACTCAGGTTCCAGGCTGCGGCGCAAGTTATAAACTGTGGTGTTTAAATTGCGCAGCGCCGCATCATGGTCGAGTTCAGGCCAGAGAAGTTCTAACAAGGTCTCCCGTTCAACCGGCTGTCGCTCCTGCAAAGCCAGGTAGGTCAGCAATGCCCGCACCTTTACCCGATTCCAGAGCGGCCCTTCAACCATAGAACCATCGGCCCGCTGTATCTGCACCGGCCCCAGCAAGTAAATACGAAGCATGCCCGACCAGGTCGGCTGTTCTCGCAATGGGTAAAAGAGGTGTAAAAGGCCGTGAGGTTCACCTCCTTTTTCATTTGTAAGCGCCATTGTACTGAGGTTGATCAGGATGGTATGACCGTCATGGTGGCGCACACATAGATCGAAATGGCGTACCCGGTTGCCCTGTGTAGTTTGTGAGATAATTGGCCCTCTGGCGCGACAAATAACCTGGCCTTGCAGCGTGCAGCCTTGAAGCAATTCCCAACAGTATTTACCAATAACTTCTTCTGAACGATAACCCAGAAAGCCCTCCGCCGCCTTATTCCAAAAGGTGATCTTTTGTTCCTGGTCAATGAAAAACATGCCATCGCCAGTAGCGATGACCGAAGAGAGGTCTGGTTGAGTATCTGACATGTTTTCTCTTTGGCCCTTTCTGGAATAGAACCATTCTGATTCAGTTTTCCAAAGAGCCAGCCGTAAGCCAAGTGCCAGAGATCATTGGATGATACGACAAACATCACGAATAAGTTGACAGAAAAAAAGAGTTGCTTTTTTGAGCAACTCTTTTGGAGATAATCTGACGAGGCTGTTGTGTTTATATCAACGGCCGTTACCCTCATTTTGGCCCGTTTCTGAACCTTCAAGACCATTTTGCCCCTGGTCTTCATTTCCCTGGCCGTATTGGTTGGCGTCGCCGGCCGGTACACAATCAGCAGCATTGCCACAATTGCCGTCACCGTAGCTCGCGCCGTTGTGCCCCTCATTGGCCGGGTCTTGACCGTATTGGTTGGCATCACCGGCCGGTACACAATCCGCGGAATTGTCACAATTGCCGTCGCCATAGCTCG
>JAHDWK010000005.1:197800-395568 GCA_023382655.1 Anaerolineae bacterium
GACCGTTATGCCCGTCATTGGTGGGGTCCTGGCCGTATTGGTTGGCGTTACCGGCGGGTACACAATCGGCTGAATTGTCACAGTTACCGTCGCCATAGCTCGGACCGTTATGCCCGTCATTGGTGGGGTCCTGGCCGTATTGGTTGGCGTTACCGGCCGGTACACAATCAGCAGCGTCGCCACAATTACCATCACCATAGCTCGCCCCGTTGTGCCCCTCATTGGCCGGGTCCTGGCCGTATTGGTTGGCGTTACCGGCCGGTTCACAATTACCATCATTGCAGGGGCCGGCCTCACGCGGCGCCCCTTCGGGCATATGACCATGTTGCCGTCGGAATAATTGTGGCTCTTGCAGCCCGTTCTCAATCTGTAATCGTAACCGGTTCAACAGGCCATTTGCCTGCTCCAGTGATGCTTCTCCTGCGCCAGACACGTGCTCTTGCGCCTGCGCCAGATCATTTTCCTGGGTGCGAATCCTGTCTCTGGTTTGTACCAGGAAGCCGATCATCGCTTCGTCCGGCATTTGGGCTGCCAGTTGCAAGGCGGCATCAAAATGATTCTCCAGCCTGTTGATGACCACCTCGTCCAGCACTTTTCCGGCCTGGCTCATCGCTACTATTTCCTGCAAGCGTGTTTCAGCCAGGGCCAGGTTGAGCGCTGCCTCAGCGGCGGGGTCAGTCGCCAGGCCCAGCCGTGTGTCTTCCACAGCAAGTTTGACCGGGTACAGGAATGAATCTGGCAGGCTGTCGGCGGATAAAACGGCCGTTCCCCCGGCCGTCCCCAAGAGCAAAACAATCATCAGTGTGACTCTTAAAAGTAAAGTGTTCATGCGTTTAGTCTCCTTTGGGGGCCATATTTGCCCCGAAAATTGAGTTAACCGATTGGTTACCCACTCTTTCAGACGTACTACGGGGCTGGGAGATACGGCCAATCGTGGCAACTGCTCAACCTGGGCCAGAAAGGCGGCTCGTCCGGCGGCTTGCGCTTCCGTTGGGGGCAGAGTAACCGGCCGGAGGGTCTGCAAAGAAGTGGCTGCCAGCAACAACGGCCGTAGCTCCCCAGCCTGAGCTGGATAATCAGCCAGTATATCTGCCAAAGACTCCGCCTTCAGGCGGGCCAGGGCCAGATCAAGCAGATCATTCCATTCTGTTCCGTTCATGTTGGTTCTCCGGCCGGTATCAGGCAGCGTTGCAAAGCAGCTAATGCCCGGTGTTGCAAGGATTTCACTGCCCCTACCGGCTTATCCAATATGGCCGCCACCTCAGCGTTAGACAGCCCTTCCAAAAATTTCAGCATAATTACCTGCTGTTGATCGTCGGTGAGTTGGTATAGAGCCATTCGCACCTGTTCGACCATCAATGCCTGGTCTGCCTTCTGCTCCAGATTATCTCCGGCGGCCACGAGCATGTCATTTAAGGGGGAGTACTGTTCATATTGCTGACGGTGATAGTGATCAATAACCAGATTATGGGCCACCCGGTATAGCCAGGCTCTCAGGTGTCGTTCCGGGCCGGCGCCAGCTTGAATGGCCTGTAAAAAGCGTTGAAAAACAACGGCCGTTAAGTCTTGAGCCACTTCCACATTACCTGTACGACGATAGATATAACGATAAAGGGGCGGGTAGTAATCGTCGTAAATAGCGGCCAGAGCGGTCCGATCAAAAGCCCGCGCCCGCTGTAACCGGTCATCGTCGTTCTCTTTCACCGTGTCTCCCTACTAAATAATAAGACGCTGGAAAGCCAGCCAGGATACGGCTGGCGCTAAATCAAGTGTAGAAGAATACCCTCAACCAACCCTGAACAAAGGCGAGACATCAGGCGCATATATACGGCCGTGACCCGATTCCACTGGTAGATTTGGCGGCTTAGGGGTAAATTCCCGGTATGAGTAATGAAGTTGATGTGGAGGCGGTGGTCACGGCCGTGAAACAATCCGCGAAGTATGGCGATACCAGCGAAGCCACCATCCGTGAACTGGCGGTGGAGGCGGTGCGCCAGCACAAAAAGAGCAAACCGGCCATCAAAGCGGTGCGCGCCCGGCTGCATAGTATCATGGCCCCCTACCTGGGCGACCCGGATTATTCGGCCGAAGCCATACGCCTGGATGCCGCCTTTGCCGCCCCTGACGAAACCGCGATTGGAGCCATTTGCCGGGATTGCCTGTACGCCCACCTCTCCACGCGGGAACGCCTGCCCATCATGGCCGAATTTTATGAACGCATTTTTGCCGTCACCGGCCGGCCGCAATCTATCCTGGACATTGCCTGCGGGTTGAATCCGCTGGCGCTGCGGTGGATGGGTTTGGGGGCAGTGAGCGGCGGACGCAGCGTCCGTGAGCAGTTAGCAGTTAGCAGTGAGCGGTTGAGGTTTTATGCGTATGATATTCACGAGCCGAGGATTGCTTTTATCAACCATTATTTTCGGTTAGAGGGTTTGCCGGAATTGGCGAAAGTGCAGGATGTGGCCATGGATTTTCCGCAGGAGGGGGCGGATGTGGCCCTGTTTTTGAAGGAGATGCCACGATTTGAGCGGAACTATGGCGGGCGGGGACGGCCGTTGCTCGAAGCCCTACGCGCTCGATTCCTGGTCATCTCTTACCCCACCATCAGCACCCACGGCGGCCGTAACCTGACCAATCGTTACCGGGAGTTCATGTACCAGCTTATCGAGGGGCACAATTGGCCGGTGACGGAGTTGTTGTTTGCGGGGGAGTTGGTATTTATTGTGGAGAAGAGATTAGGAGATTGAGAGATTGGTTTTGCATAATCTCCCAATCTCATCTTTGTTATGCACCACTTCTTCATCCCACCCCAAAACATTACTGACCGGCAGGTCATCCTGAGCGGGGTGCAGGCACGGCAGGTGGCGCAGGTGCTGCGGCTGCGGCCGGGGGAGCGGCTGGTGGTGCTGGATAATACGGGCTGGGAATATGAGGTGCGGCTCACGGCCGTAAGCCGCGACCAGGTAATGGGTGATGTGGTGGAAAAGCGCACGGCCGTTGGTGAACCATCCGTCTACATCACCCTGTACATGGCCTTGCTGAAGCGGGAAAAGTTTGAGTGGGTGCTGCAAAAAGGCACCGAAGTAGGCGTGAGCCGGTTTGTGCCGGTGATCACGCAGCGCACCCTGGCGCAGGATACGGAAATCAAGCCTGGCAAACAGGAACGCTGGCGGAAAATCCTCACCGAAGCGGCGGAACAATGCC
Organism: Anaerolineae bacterium; assembly: GCA_023382655.1. GTDB lineage: Bacteria > Chloroflexota > Anaerolineae > Promineifilales > Promineifilaceae > CAADGU01. The sequence continues at coordinate 201,005 of JAHDWK010000005.1, forward strand.
GGCGCGGGCGCATCCCGGCGCTGGCAGCGCCCATGAAACTGGCCGACGCGCTGGCGCAGCACGGGGCAGAAATGGCGCTGATTCCCTGGGAGGGGGCGGATGCGGCATCCGCGACGGCCCGAAGCCGCTTCGGGTTCGCCGTTAGCCTGAAAAGCGCCCTCGGCGATACAATCCCCTCATCTGCTGCCCTCTTCATCGGCCCGGAGGGTGGTTTTGCGCCAGAAGAAATTGAACTGGCCATACAGCATCACGTCCAGCCGGTGAGATTGGGAAAACGCATCTTAAGGGCGGAGACGGCCGCCCTGGTGGCCGCTTCACTTCTATTACACGTGGTTGGAGACTTGGCATAATAATACAAAGCGACCCTATTGTGGTAACATGGTTCGGCATTACTGACTTTTGCTTGCAGTTAGCCTGGGTGAAATGGAGGCTATGATGACCCTGACAATTGATGCTATTTTTGATGGTAAAACTTTTCAACCAACCAAACCGGTTTCGTTGAAGCCAAACACGCATGTGAAGATTACGATATTGACTGAAGATGCGAAGACTCCGCTCTCTTTTCTTGATGTCGCGCTGTCGCTAAGACTGGATGGCCCCCCGGACTGGTCTTTGAACCTGGACAAATATCTTTATGGTGAGGTAGAGGAGAATGGATCGTGAAATCTTTGTGGATACCGCTTATGCTATAGCACTTTCTTCACCAAAGGATTTGTTTCACCCGCAGGCTGTACGATTTGCCCAGAAACTAAAGGCTGACAAGATAAAGTTGGTGACGACTCGTACTGTTATGTTGGAGATAGGGAACGCACTTTCAAAGCGGCAATACCGCCATGCGTCTGTGCAATTGTTGGATGCCTTAGAAGCAGATCCGGATGTTGGTATCGTGCCCTTAACGGAAACACTTTTTTCCCAGTCTGTGAATTTATACCGAAACCGGATGGACAAGGAATGGGGATTGGTTGATTGCATCTCATTTGTCGTAATGCAAGAACGCAGAATCACGGCCGCTTTGACAACAGACCTCCATTTTCAGCAGGCCGGTTTTCAGGTCTTGTTGCGCGAATAAAGATGCTTTACCTGGTAGCGACCCCCATTGGCAATCTGGCGGATGTGACGCTGCGGGCGTTGGAGACGCTGCGGGCGGTGGATGTCATTGCCGCCGAGGATACACGCAAGACGAGCATTTTGCTGAACCGTTACGACATCAGCAAACCGCAACTGGCGTTCCACGAACACAATGAGGAGCAGGCCGGCCGTAAAATTATGGAACTGCTACTGGCCGGGCAGTCAGTGGCGGTGGTGTCGGAGGCGGGCACGCCAGGCATTTCCGACCCCGGTTTTTCGATTGTGCGCCGGGCGGTGGAAGCTGGTATAAAGGTGACGGTGATTCCGGGGGCGACGGCCGTGACCACTGCCGTGGTTCTCTCCGGTTTACCCGCGCACTCCTTTACCTTTCGCGGTTTCCCGCCGCGCAAGCCGGGTAAGCGCAAAAATTTCCTGGCAGTAGATGCCAACTCGCCGCATACCCTGGTCTTTTACGAAAGCCCCCACCGGCTGCGCGCCTTTTTGCAGGATGCGCTGGCGGTGTATGGGGATCGGGAAACGGCTGTGTGCAACGAACTGACCAAACTATATGAGACGATTCATCGTGGCCGGCTCTCCGACCACATCGCCCACTTTGCCCAGGAAGAGCCAAGAGGGGAGTATGTGGTGGTGATTGCCGGACATGAAGAGAAGTAATTGAGTAATTGCGTAATTACGCAATTACTCAATTACCCCAAAGGATAGCTTATGAAGAAATGGAAAGACTGGTTATGGCTGGCGGTGATCATTGGGTTGACGGCCGTGGCTCTGTGGGTGATTCAAAACCCGGACTATCCCATCCGGCAAGGGTTGGATTTGCAGGGTGGGCTGCAAGTGCTGTTAGAGGCGGATGTACTGCCCGACCACCAACTGGATCCGCAGCAAATGGACACGGCGCGGCAAATTATTGACCAGCGGGTGAATGCATTGGGTGTGGCCGAACCGCTGGTGCAGTTGGAAGGGGAACGGCGCATCCTGGTGGAACTGCCTGGCATTGACAATCCCGAAGAGGCGTTTGCCCTCATTCAAGAGACGGCGCTGCTGGAATTTATAGATACCGGGACGCAATCGCTGCCGGAAGGATTATGCGTGCGTACTTCGCTGAATGAGGGGCCGTCACGCTGTGAACTGGATGATGGCATAGCCGTGCCCACCTTCGAGACCATCCTCACCGGCGCGGAACTGCAAGAAGCCCGTACCGAGTTGGGTGGTTTCAACCAGTATTATGTGGCGTTTACCTTGAAAAATGAGGCCAGGGATTTGTTTGCTAACTACACCCGCGACCACATTGGCCAGTTCTTGACCATTGTGCTGGACAAGCAGGTTGTTTCCAGCCCACGCATTGAAAGCGCCATTACCGGCGGACAGGGTTCCATAACCGGTCAGTTTACGCCGGAGGAAGCCACGCGGCTGGCGCTGCAACTGCGGTTTGGCAGTCTGCCGGTGCCGCTGCGCATTGAAAGCACACGGCAGGTGGGGGCAACGCTGGGGCAGCAATCTATAGACGCCAGTATTCGCGCCGGAGCGGTGGGTGTGGTCATGGTGTTGATTTTTATGTTGGCATATTACCGGCTGCCTGGTTTGCTGGCGGATATAGCCCTGATTGTTTATATGCTGCTGAATTTTCTGGTGTTTCAAACATTGCCGGTGACGCTGACGCTGCCGGCCATTACCGGCTTTTTGCTCTCGACGGGCATGGCGGTAGACGCCAATGTGTTGATCTTTGAGCGCATCAAGGAGGAACTGCGCGGCGGCAGCCGGTTGGACGATGCCATTCACACTGGCTTTAGCAAAGCGTGGGTGTCCATCCGCGATTCTAACGTGGCCACACTGGTGATTTGCCTGATTTTGTGGGTGTTTGGGCGCAGTTTTGGCGCCAGCGCGGTGCAGGGTTTTGCCATCACGTTGGCGATTGGGGTAATGATTAGCATGTTTACGGCCGTGGTCATCACCCGCACCCTGGTCAATATGATTATCGGCTGGAATGCCCGCCGTTTACAAAACAAAAAATGGTTATTGGGAGCGTAGGCCATGATCGACTTCGATAACTTCGTGCAAAAACGGCGCTATTACTACATTTTTTCGGCGGTGATCATTGGCCTGGGGTTGGCGGCTATGCTCTATGCCTATATTTCCACCGGCTCTTTCTTGCGGCTGAGTGTGGATTTCCTGGGTGGGACACGCTTTGAGGTGCAGTTTACAACGCAGGTGACGGAAGACCAGATTCGGGAAGTGTTTGCCGAATTTGGGCAGAGCAATCCGCTGGTGACGGCCATTCGCGGGCAGGGTTTACAGAATGCCTGGCAGGTGCGCTCGGCGTTTTTGCCGGCCGAGACAGCGCAGGCGGTGGAAGAGGCGCTGAATGACCTGTCACCGCTCATTCCCGGCACGTCACAGGTGACAACGGTCAGCCCGTCGGTGGGGCGAGAGGTGACGCGGGCAGCTTTTGTAGCCGTATTGGTGTCGGCGTCCATTATCCTGGGCTATATCATGTTTGTCTTCCGCCAGGTGCCCAACTCTTTCCGGTATGGCGCATGTGCGGTGGTGGCGATGTTCCATGATTTGTTTGTGGTGACGGCGTTTGCGGCGCTGATGGGGGCACTGTTGGGGTGGGAGATAGATGCGCTGTTTCTGACGGCCGTGCTCACCGTCGTTGGCTTTTCCTTGCAAGATACCATCGTTGTCTTTGACCGCATTCGGGAAAACCTCGGTTTGCGCCAGAACCGGGGTAGAGAGTTTGAGAGCCTGGTCAACCAATCCATCAGCGAGACGTTTAAGCGCTCGGTCATCACCCAACTCAACGCCATGTTTGTCATGGTCGCCATTTTGCTCTTTGGCGGCGATTCGGTGAAACCCTTTATCGCCGTGTTGTTTGTGGGCCTGCTCAGCGGCACCTATAGTTCCATTTTCATCGCCGCGCCGCTGCTCGTCTCCTGGCAGAAGGGGGAGATTCCCTTGCTGCGGGCGGCGGGGTGAGGGGGTGAAGGGGTGACAAGGTGACAGGGTGATCGATTACCCATTTACCCAGTTACCCAATTGCCAATGGCCACAATGGAAACAGTTTTCACCATCATGCCCAGCCCGTTGGGGGAATTGTTGCTTGCTCGTCATGAGGAGGGGGTGACGTTTGTGGAGTTTCACCCCACTCGGAAAATACCGGAGGTAGGTTGGCGACGGGATGAAGTGGCGTTGGCGGATGTAGTTAGCCAGCTATCGGCATATTTTGCCGGGGAACGGCGAGAGTTCGACCTGCCACTGGCGCCGCAGGGGACGCCATTTCAACTGCGGGTGTGGGCGGCGCTAGAAACCCTTCCCTATGGCGAGACGATTTCTTATGGGGAACTGGCACGGCAATTGGGGGACGGGAAGGCAGTGCGCGCGGTGGGGGCGGCCAACGGCCGTAATCCCATCGCCATCATCATCCCCTGCCATCGTGTCATTGGCAGCGACGGTTCCCTGATCGGTTACGGCGGGGGTCTGGAGCGGAAAGAAGCGCTGTTGTTGTTGGAGCGGCACGGCCGCTCACCTCTTATCCAAAAATAAACCCTCTGTGCCTTCGCACCTCTGCGTTAAAAATGACTGCACAAGACAGAGGTTTAGCCCATCAGATTATATAACATTCCCATTATCACCGCCCCGATCAGGGCAAATGACACATAAAGAGCGAAGACACGCCACTTGACCAATCCCCATACGGCGGCCATAGCCGGCAGGGTGGTAGTTGGCCCGGCGATGAGAAAGGCCAGCGCCGCGCCGGGGTTCATGCCCTGTGCCAGTAAACCGCTGATCAGCGGCAGCGCCGTCAGGTTGCTGGTGTAGATGGGCACGCCCAGCAGCGCCGCCAGGGGCACGGCCCACCGGTTTTGTTCACCCAACAGCCCGATGATCCATTCCTGGGGTACCAACAATAGGATAATGGCTTCCAGGAAAAAGGCCAGCGCCATAAATTTGACCACCATGCTGGTTGCTTTCCATGTTTCCTGCCACAGCTTTTGGCGGAAAGAGGGTGGTTTGCGGGCGCAGCTTTCGCCACTCGCGGCGGTATTCTCGAAGGCAACAGCCGTGATCGGCACGGTCAGCGCAATGGAGTGAGGTTGGGGCACGGCCGTGACCGGTTGCGGCGGCGGTGAAAAAGCCAGCGCCGTTTGGGTTTTTATTCGCTGCCAGCCCTCTTGCACCAACCGGCGGGCGCTGTGCTTGGAGGTTTGATAATCGGTGCGCAAAATCTGGCTGCCCAGCCACCCTTTTTGCACGACGACATGCGTCAGAAAACCGGCGCTGAGGCTGAGCGCCAGCGCCCCTGCCAGTCGCCACACCGCCAGTTCCCAGCCCAACATGCCCACACTCAGAAAGAAAATCTCCGGGTCCATCGAGGGCGAGGCGATCCAGAAGGCCATCACCGGGGCCAGAGGAACGCCGCCAATGAGCAATGCTGCTACCACTGGGACGACGCCACAGGAACAGAAGGGGCTGAACGCGCCGACGGCCGTAGCCAGCACAATCGCCACCAACGGCCGGGCCACAAACGCCCGGTTGATATACCGTGACGCGCCGGACAGATTCACGGCAACGGCCAGCGGAATAGTGATCAGCAAATAAGGCCAGATGTGCAAAAAGCTATCTACCATAAACAGAACAATGAGAGTTAGGTGGTCAATCATTTTCACTCCTTTATCGTATATTTACGATTTAACAAACCAAAAAAATTCAGAAGATTTCCCCTACCTTCTGGCGAAACCAGGTGATATTGGCTTCGTGCAAGCAGTAATTGGTGGCCGGGCCGCTGGTAATACCTTCAATCCAGCCAGACTCGCGCAGCACCTTCAAGTGTTGCGACACGGTAGCCTGGGCGATAGGCAAGTAGGTCACAATGTCGCTGGTGATGCAGCCGGGATGCGTCACCAGGAACTTCATAATCTCAAAGCGGATGGGGTTGCCCAACGCCTTGAACATCTGCACTAACTTCTCTTGTTCAGCGCCAGAAATTTCTAGCGTACAGCATGGTTCTAAAATTACGTTTAACATCATAAGCACCATAAATCGCAAAAATACGATAAAAGGATAGCGAATTATCTACTTCCTGTCAATCACCAGTTTTGGCGCTACAGGATTTTGTCATACTTCGATTTGCTCGTTGCGTGAGGTGTCTATTGCCTGCCGTCAGGAATGCGATAGAATACATCAAAATTATTTGATGTATTTCACTGAGGGATAAGATGACTACGTTAAGATTGGAACCACCGGGTGTCCTGAAGTTGTTGGCGCATACGGTACGCTGGCAAATTGTGGCGGCGCTGGCGCAGAGCGATTACCGGGTGCAGGAGTTGGAAGCGCACCTGCAACGGCCGCAAAACCTGGTCTCTTACCACCTGCGTCTGCTGCGGGAAGGGGGGCTGGTGGGTGAACGGCGCAGCAGCGCCGACGGCCGTGACGCCTACTACATCCTGCACCTGGACACCCTGCGCGCTGCCTACCAGGCCGGCGGCGAAGCCTTGCACCCGGCCTTGACCTGGGGCGGGGAACCGGTGGCAAAGAATATGGAAGGGTCACGGCCGTACCGCGTCCTCTTCCTCTGTACCCATAACAGCGCCCGTTCGCAACTGGCGGAAGGCATTTTGCGAGCGGCGGGCGGCGAACGGGTGGAGGTGTTTAGCGCCGGGAATCAGGTCACGGCCGTGCATCCCTTAGCCATCCGCGTCGCTGCCGAACGGGGCCTGGACATCAGCCAGCAGCACGCCAAACATCTGGACGAGTTTGCCGGTCAGTCATTTGACGCCATCATCACCGTCTGCGACCGGGTGCGTGAGGTGTGCCCCGTCTTCCCCGACGATCCACCGCAAATTCATTGGAGCCTGCCCGACCCCACGGCCGTGACCGGCACAGAGGAGGAGCAGTACCTGGCTTTTCTGAACACGGCCCAGGAACTCGCTACCCGCATTGATTATTGGTTGAAACGGTTGTAGGGCGATTTTCAAAATCGCCCTACGAAGGAGTATGACATGGCAAAAACAAAAGTTCTTTTCCTCTGCACCGGCAATTCGGCGCGCAGCCAGATGGCCGAGGCGTATTTGCGCCATTACGCCGGCGACCGGTATGAAGCGCACAGCGCCGGGCTGACGCCCAAAGGGATCAACCCGTATACCAGGCGGGTGATGGACGAGGTGGGCATCAGTCTGGAGGGGCAGGAGTCCAAAAACGTAGATCGCTACCTGGGTTGGGTCAATTTTGGCTGGCTGATTACCGTCTGTGGGCATGCCGACGAAAACTGCCCTAAAACCTTCCTGGGCGTCAGTCACCGGCGGCATTGGGCTGACCTGGAAGACCCGGCGGCTTTTACCGGCAGCGAAGCCGAAACATTAGCCAAATTTCGCCAGGTGCGCGATCAGATTGACCAAGATGTGCGTGAATGGTTGGCCGAACAAGAAGGAGCGTTCGCATGAGTGAAGTGACAATTTTTGGGGATATACATGGCAATTTACCGGCGCTCACGGCCGTGTTCGCCGATATGGAATCACGTGGCCTGAACAATCTTTACTGCCTGGGCGACCTGGTGGGGTACGGCACGTCGCCCAACGAAGTCATCGTCGCCATCCGCGAGCGGAACATTCCCACCATCATGGGCAACTATGACCTGGGTGTGGGGCATGACAGCGACGACTGCGGCTGTGCCTATACTAATCCTGTATCCGAAGCGTTGGGCAAACGTTCCATCGCCTGGACAAACGCCCACACCACCGCCGAAAATAAAGCATTTTTGCGGGAACTGGTAGATAATATCCCCCTGCAACTGGGCGATTTACGGGTGGTGTTGGTGCATGGCAGCCCGCGTAAGGTGAACGAGTATCTCTTTGCAGACCGGCCCGAATCGAGCTTGGTGCGTTTACTGAATATGGTGGAAGCGGACGTGTTGGTGTGTGGGCATACCCATTTGCCGTATCATCGGATTCTGGCAGACGGCCGTCACGTCATCAACGCGGGCAGTGTGGGCAAACCAAAAGATGGCGACCCGCGTGCCTGTTACCTGGTCCTTTCGGTGCAAGGGCGCGCTCTGGATGCCCAATTCATCCGCTTCCTCTATGACGTGGAAGCGGCAGCGCAAGCCATCGAAGCCAGCGACATGCCTCACGAATATGCGGAGATGCTGCGGCTGGGTAAAGGATAGGAAGATCAAAGATTACGCAGATTGAATAGATTGTTCATCTGCGTAATCTGGGCAATCTTTGATTTGGATAGATTCCTTGAACCGTTATTTGTTAATCGCCGTCGGCGCGGCGTTGGGGGCTAACGCCCGTTACCTGGTAAACGTCTGGGCCGGGAATCGGCTGGGTGCGGAATTTCCCTATGGCACGTTCATCGTCAATGTGGTGGGCAGTTTTGTTTTGGGCTTTTTGCTCACCTTAAGCACGGGGCGGTTGCAACTTTCACCCGAAGCCCGGCTGTTGTTCGCCGTCGGTTTTTTGGGATCATTTACCACCTTCTCGTCACTGACGGTCGAGACTTTAAATCTGGGGCGCGAGGCCGGCTTTTGGTGGGGTCTGGTCAATATCGTGGGTAGCAATGTGGCCGGATTGGCCAGCGCCTTATTGGGCGTTTTTCTGGCGCGCTGGTTACAGGGTGGAGGATAAAACCAAAGGTGGCCCGGTCAGAGACCGGCCACACCGTGTATCACTATGCAATTACAAGGCAAGGCGCTGCGCGTCATCATTTATATTGGCGAAAGTGACCATTACCAGGGCAAGGCGCTGCACATGGCGCTGCTGCATTTCTTGAAGCAGGAAGGAGCGTCAGGGGCAACGGTAGTGCGCGGGCTGGCCGGTTTTGGCGCGCACAGCCGCATTCACACCGCCAGCATTGTAGACCTCTCCACCGACCTCCCCATTCGTCTGGAATGGGTGGACGAACCGGCGCTGGTGGAGCGGCTGCTGCCCCAGATACGCCAGATGGTAGACGATGGCCTGATTACCGTGGATGAAGTTAATGTGGTGCAGTACGCGCCAGGCCGCCGCCCGGACCCGCTAGCGCAGCCGGTGCAGGACGTGATGCGCCGCGAAGTGGTCACCGTTTCTCCCGATACGCCGGCTGTGGAGGTTGTGACCTTGCTGCTGCAAAAAGGGTATCGCAGTTTGCCGGTGGTGGGCGCCGACGGCCGTATCCTAGGCATCATTACCGACGGCGACCTGCTGCGCCGCGCCGGCCTACAAGCCCGCCTCGATTTACAGCCGGAATTGTCTGATGCTGACTGGCAGCAGCAGTTGGCCGATTTACGCGCCCAGGGCGGCACGGCCGTAGACCTGATGACCGCGCCCGTGCATACCATCGCCGCGGCCGACCCCTTGCGGCAGGCCGTGGCGCAGATGACGGCCAATCATTTGAAGCGGCTGCCGGTGGTGGATGGACACGGCCGTCTGGCCGGTTGGATCAGCCGGGTGGATATCCTGCGCGCGATTGAATATCACCAGCCTGTCGCCGAAGTAGAACCGGAGCAGCCGCCAACTGGAGCTACCATTGCCGAATTGATGTACCAGGATGTACCTACCGTCTCGCCTCAGGCCACATTAGAAGAAATTGTGCTGGCGCTGGAGCAAACCAGCCGCCGCCGGGCGGTGGTGGTGGATGCCGACCACAAAGTCCTGGGCATCATCACTGACGGCGACCTGCTGCGCCGCGCGCCGGAAGCGGCTCGACCTGGTTTGCGGCAGCGGTTACGCGGTTTGCTGGGGGGGCCATCCACGCCGTCGTCCCCGTTTGTCTTGCCGGAGGCCACGGCAACGGCCGTTGACCTGATGTCTGCGCCGGCCATAACCATTCTGGTAACGGCCGTGCCCACCGCCGCCCTGCGGTTGATGGTGCAACAGGGGATTAAACGATTGCCGGTGGTGGATGGGGAAGGCCGTCTGGTGGGGTTGCTCGGTCGGGGCAGTTTGCTGCGTGGTTTGCTGGCCCTGGCTGATGCGGGCGCTCCTGATGCGGGCGCGGCATGACAGTTGTCACGCCCAGGTGGTGACACTCGTTACTGACCTGTAAATCTCCAAAGCACTATATTCAGAGTTATGAATATAGTGGCCGAATCTGACCCCTTTATTGTACAAGCGAATTACTTTAAGGCTTTAGCCCATCCTATTCGGTTACAAATCCTGGCAATTTTGCGCCAGGGCGAAGCGTGTGTCTGCCATCTGGAAGCCATTTTACAGCGGCGGCAGGCGTATATTTCGCAGCAGCTCATGGTGCTGAAGGAGGCCGGACTGCTGGCCGAGCGCAAAGAGGGGTTGTTTGTTTTTTACAGCCTGACCGACCCCCATCTGGGGACTATTTTGGACAGCAGCCTGCCGGACGTGCCGTTACCGGCAACGCCGACCAACGGGTGCGCCTGCCCAGCTTGTGTGCGTGAAACGTGATGGGTGAGGGCTCTCTGGTCATGGGTCACGCATCACGCATCACGATCCGGCAAAGGTAAGGAAAGTGAAAAATGGTTGAGTATCTTGAATTCACGCTGGACAAATTTACGTTTAAGGTGGCGACCGACCGTCTTTACCACCCGGATGGGGTGTGGGCGAAGGAGGTGGACGGCCGTGTCACCATTGGCCTGTCTGACTTTTTGCAGCAGCGCAGCGGGGACATCGCCTTCGCCGAAGTTGCCGACGTGGGCACCGTGCTAGCTATGGGCGATGAAGTAGCCAATATCGAAACCATCAAAGTAGACATCAGTCTGCCCGCGCCAGTATCCGGTACGGTGGTAGAAGTGAATCCCCGGCTGGAATTGGAAGCGGAGGTGATCAACCAGGACCCGTATGGTGCTGGCTGGCTGGCTGTCATCGAAGCAGCCAATTGGGCAGCCGACTGCGCCGATCTGCTGTCGCCGGATGCTTATTTTGGGCAGATGCAGGCCGAGGCCGAAGAGGAGGTCAAAAAGTTATGACCGCAGAAACAGTCAAAGTAGTCATTGTGCCTTGTAGTGGCATTGGCAAAACGTATGGCACGGTCAGCCGCGAGGCGGCGTATGAGGTGGTGGACGATTTACGTCCGGAAACCAGCCAGCTTGTGCCGCTGTCGCTGCTGGTATTGGGGGAAGAGGGGGCGTGTACGGCCGTGTCCCACAGCCAGGCCATCACCATTGACGGCTGCAAACTGGCCTGCGCCACCAAAATGGTGCAGGAAAGCGGCGGCCAGGTGGCGCATGATCTGGCGGTGCTAGACGTCTACCGCCGCCACCGCCAGTTCAAACCACAGGGCATTGCCGAATTGAACGAAGGCGGCCAACAACTGGCCCACGCCCTGGCCGAAGAGGTGGCGGTGCTGATAGACGAGATTGAGCCACCGACTCAAGGAGGAGGCAAAGATGCCTGAGATACGACCCAAAAAAGTAGGAATTGTGGCCTGTTCCGGCGAGGAAATGGCCGAGGGTACGGTGACGCGGCTGGCTGCTTTGCGTGTGCTGGAAACGCTGCGCCCGGAGGAAACCGTCACTATTTGCCTGCCGCTGTTCCTGGCGGGCGGCGAGGGCGACCGCGCCTTTGCCCGCTATTACCCGACCATTGCCGTAGATGGCTGCGACCGGCGCTGCGCGGCGCGGGCCACAGAGATGTACTCCGGCAAACCGGCCGCCAGCGTGGTAGTGACGGACATTGTGGCTGAAGCGGGGATTGGCCGGGTAGACGGCCGTCGCCGTTTGAATGAAGCGGGGCAGCAGGCAGTAGAGGCAACGGCCGTGCGTGTAGCTAACCTGGTGGATGAACTGTTAGCCCCCTTTGCCGGGCGCAAAAATGGGGAATCCATTTCCCTGACAGTGCAGCAGCCGACCCCGGCGTCTTGCGCCTGTGGTTCCGGCATTCCGGTGCAGACAGTAGCCGTGAACGGGGAAACGGTAACGCTGGTGGCGCTGCCGCTCATCCTGGCGCAATTTGTGGAAGAGGGAAAACGGCCGTCGGCCGAGACCACCCGCGAACTGCTGCAAGCCGTCCAGATTTATAACCCCATCCCCACCGACCAGGCAGAACTCTATGCCCACGCCCTGCAAGAGGAATATGCCCGCTTTTGCCGCGAGCAGGAGGTGATGGCATGAGCCGCACGGCCGTATACCACACCACCGTCAACTGGAAAGGGGCACATTGGGGGCACATTGTCATGGGCAACGGGCCGGAGATGGATTTCTCCGCGCCGCCGGACGCGCAAGGGCACGCGGGCGTCTTCACACCGGAAGATGCCTTTGTTGCCGCCGCCAACACCTGCATCATGATGATGTTTATCTGGGCGGCGGAGCGGTTTAAGCTGCCCCTGCTCTCTTACGCATGTCGCGCCGAGGGGACTAAGCTGATTGAGCTAGACCGGACGGAGATATTTACCCACCTGCGTTTTTACCCGGTGATACGGGTGGCGGCGGAAGGGGTGGACACGGCCGTGATGGAAACTCGCATCCGCCGCGCTCTGCAATCCGCCCAAAAATACAGCCTGGTCGCCAATTCGGTGAAATCAGAAATTATCATCGAGCCAACGATTGAGATTGTGTAGCAACCAGTAGCGTTTGTCGTAGGCACTTCAGTGCCGTCAATAGGCGATAAATCGCCTACTACAAACCGGAGGAGACAACCATGTTAACCATTAAAGTGTTAGGTCCTGGCTGTGCCAACTGCCAACAGGTGGAAGCCGTAGCCAAACGAGCCGCCCAGATGTTGGGCCAACCGACCCACATCGAGAAAGTAACCGACCGCAGCCAGATCATGGCCTACCATCTGCTGGCCACGCCAGGGTTGGTGGTCAATGAAAAAGTGGTTTCGGCCGGGCGCATCCCCACTGAAGCCGAAGTGACCACCTGGTTGGCCGATGCCCTGGAAGCAGTCTGATCTGAAAGGAAGAGCGACATGACCGATTACATAGCCTACCATGCCCACCTGGAAGAGCGGCTGGGCCAATTGGGACGGGAACTCAGCGGCCCGATGGCCGGTTTTGCCCGCCTGCACCGCAAGGCGGTGGAAGACGGCGCGTTGAGCGGCAAGGTGAAAGAGTTAATGGCCCTGGCTATTAGCATCGTTGTCCATTGTGATGGCTGCATTGCCTACCATACCCATGATGCCGTTAAAGCCGGCGCTACACGAGTCGAGCTGCTGGAAACCATTGGCGTGGCTGTCTTGATGGCCGGTGGGCCGGGATCGATTTATGCGGCCCATGCTCTGGATGCTATCGAGCAATTTCTACCGGCAGAATCCAACGGCTGACGGCCTGGAATGAAGAAAGAACCGGCATGAAAAAAAGTTTGCAAGTGGCGCTGGATGATGAAGAAATCATCGAATTGATGCGCCTCCTGATGGATGATGACGCGGAGGCAGCCCTGGCCTTCCTGAAAAAGCATTTTAAGGGCAAGGCCCGCGAACTGCTGGAAGGGGGCTGAAAGGTGATGATTCAAGTGCCCGGGTCTGGCATTCAACAGGTAAGCGGCGATTTATTTCGCCGGTGAGAAGGCGCGATGTATCTGAACGGCATTGCCCTGACGCATACGTATCCCTGTCTGGCCGAGCCGGGCAAAATCATTGTGGATGGCAAACCGTCCCGGTCGCTGGCACAGGTGATACCGTATCTGGCGACGCTGCGGGGGGTGATTGCCTACAACCCGGACGCCCCCACGCTGACCTTTCGCCGCCAGCCAGGGTTCATGACGCTGTATGCCAACCGGGTAACAATTACCCAGGTGCGTAATGCCGACGAAGGGCTGGAATTGCTGGCGGCGCTCGCCGAAGCGATCAACGCCACCTGGGAACACCGGCAGGAACTAACGGCCGTGACCCACCACCGCCGTCGCCCCCGCCCCCTGGACATCTATGCTCTGCTGCCGCAAACGAATTGTAAACAGTGCGGCGAAGCTACCTGCATGGCCTTTGCTTTTGGCCTGATCCAGCAAAACCGGACGATCACCGAATGTCCGACGTTGGCCCAAGACCCGGCTTTTGTCAGCCGGCGGGATACGTTGGCAGGCATGTTTTAATCGAAGAAGAAGTTCAACTTTTCAAAAAAGTTGAACTTCTGTTGAACTTCTGAAACTTCAAGATGAAACGATTACTGGTCATTTTAGCTCACCCGGATGATGAAAGTTTCCCCATCGGTGGCACGCTGGCACGGTACGCGGATGAAGGCGTTGCTGTGACCCTGGTTTGTGCTACTAAGGGGGAAGCGGGCATTCCTGGACACTCGGCGGTGGGCACGGCCGTGCAGCGGGAACAGGAACTGGCGGCGGCTGCCCAAATTTTGGGTGTGTCTGACCTGCGTTTCCTGGACTACCGGGATGGTCACGTGGCGGAAGTGGCTGTGCACACGGCCGTGACCCAATTAGTCAGCCTGCTCCAGGAGATTCGGCCCCAGGCGGTGATCACCTTTGGCCCGGATGGCATTTCCGGCCACCCGGACCATCTGGCCGTGCATCACCTGGTCACGGCCGCCTTTGACCGCGCCGGAATAGTCTGCAATCTTATTGAGGGTGGTACGGTTTCTATTGGTTTGGATGGCGGTATTAGCCCTTGTTGGCCGCTTATGCACAACCACACCAGCTATCTACATGGCAAACCCCACCAATCACGCAGACACGTGGTAGGCAATGTCAACGAACGGGAGTTGTTAGGCATCTGGCTGGATGAAGCGTATGTCACTTACCGGCAAAAAATGCAGAGTTTTGCTTTTGCCCCCTGTACCTACTGCGGCGGCTGTGAATTGTCGGAAGAAAATGAAGAAGATTGTTTTGGCAATGAATTCCCCGCCTGTGGTAACTGCCTGTGGGCACAAGGCGTCATCCCATGTCCATGATGCGCGAACTGACCTGCGGTTGTGGCAGCACGGCCGTTCCTCCTGCATACCCCCTCGCTGATTGATAATCTCTTTTCCACAACCAGCACACTCAACTTGTCACATCCTTTTAAGGTTGACTTAAGGTTGGGCGAATGTCGCGTTAAAGGCGAAATTGTCTCTCGTGGTTATCCTGTTCTTGTTATGAAATTGATGTCGTGATGCGTGATGCCTGAGACCGCTATGGTCACGCATCACGCATCACGCATCGCGTATCACTTGTAAGGAGAACTTATGACCGGAAAGCAACAAAGGATGCCCTTTATTTTGATGAGCCTGGTGGTCACGGCCGTACTCGCCTTTTTCGCCACCACCACCTATGCTCAATCATCCGCCACCATCACCGCGGATCGCCACATGTTGACGGTGGGTGATCCTGTGATTTTGACCGTTAGCGTCACCCACCCGGAAGGCAGCGTGGTGTTATTTCCCGAATTGGAAGCAAACTGGGGCGACTTGATCGTGCGCAGCCAGTCCGCGCCGGAAACGGTGAGCAACGGAAATGGCACATCCGTCACCAGCCAACAGATTGACGCCCGCCTCTTTGTCCCCGGTGACTTCCAGACGCCGCCATTGACCATCACCATTGCGGATACGGCCGGCAATTTGAGCGAAACGGCCGTCCCCCCCCTCCCTCTCTCCGTGCAATCCGTTCTCGTCGAAGGGGACACGGAACTGCGCGACATTAAACCGCAGGCCAGCCTGCCGCTGCCAACCGCCTGGCCTTATGTGGTGGGGGGGCTGTTTGTTGTCATGGCGATGGGCGCTTTCAACATTTACATGTGGCGCAGGGGCCAAACGGCCGTAGACAACCGGCTGCCCTACGAGAAGGTGTTGGACGCGCTGGTAGCTATTGACAAACAGGGGTATGTAAAGAACGGCCGTTACAAAGAACAATATGCCGCCGTCAGTGATACTCTGCGCACCTACTTTGAAACCATCACCAAAATCCCTTTCACCGACCGTACGACGGCCGAAATTCGCTACGACCTGGCCGCCGGGCCGCTCAATTTGGGCGACGCGCAACGACTGCTGCTGCTGCTGGAAGACGCCGACTGGGTGAAATTTGCCAAAGTGACACCCACCCAACACGAAGCCGAACGGCTGACCCAGGACGCCCGGCAGTTGGTGCTGGACACCAAACCGGAAGCCCCTGCATTGAAGCCCGTAAGCCGTAAGCCGTTATCCGTAAACCGTAAACCGTCACGCCTGGGTAAACCAAAATCGGACTACGGATTACGAATGACGGATTACGAAAAACAAGAGACAACGATATGAATTTTCAATTTGCCACACCCTGGTTTTTGAGTCTGCTCATTATTATCCCCGCTTTAGCCCTGTGGCACTGGCGCAACCGGGCGGCGAAACCGGCGACTATCAGTTACGCGGTGGCGGATATGACCAAAGGTTTACCCGGCTCCTGGCGCATCACCGCACGGCCGTTGCTCACCATTGCCCGCCTGCTGGCTGTGGCCATGCTGGTCATTGGGCTGGCGCGACCGCAACTCGGCCATGCCCGCGAGATTATCAAAGGTGAAGGGGTGGAGATCGCCCTGGCGCTGGACATCTCCGGCAGTATGGCCTCACTCGATTTTGAGCCGGAAAACCGGCTGGAAGCGTCCAAACGGGTGATTGGCGAGTTTATTGGGGCACGGCCGTATGACAAACTCGGCCTGGTCATCTTTAGCAACGAAGCCTATGCCCAAAGCCCACTCACGTTGGACCACACCATGCTGCAACGCTCGCTCGATCAGGTGGAACTGGCGACCGACCTGGGGCTGGAGGATGGCACGGCCATTGGTCTGGGGCTGGCCAACGCTGCCAACATGCTCACCAGCAGCGACGCGGACAGCAAAGTGGTCATCCTGCTCACCGACGGCGTGAACAACGCCGGGCAAATTGACCCGCTGACGGCCGCCGAAGCCGCCAAAACGCTGGGCATCAAGGTGTACACCATTGGCGCGGGCAAAACAGGGCAGGTGCCCGTGCCCGTAGATACCATTTTTGGCACGCAAGTCAGCTACCAGGAAAGCCAGATTGACGAGGATACGCTGCGGCAGGTGGCTGACATTACCGGCGGCCAATACTTCCGCGCCGAAGACAGCAATGCCCTGGCCCAAATTTATGACCAGATCAACCAGCTTGAAAAATCACAGGTGGAAATCCAGGTTTACAACCAGTACCAGGAACTCATGATCTGGCTCGTCTTCCCGGCCGCCCTGCTCCTTGTGGCGGAGATGCTGCTGCGCAAGACGGAGTTTCGGACGATTCCCTGATGGTTCACGCATCACGTGATGCGTGACAACGAGGTAATGATGACTTTTGCAAAACCAACTTTCTTATTTTTCTTGATATTGATTCCCGCATTTATCCTCTTTTTTGTCTGGGCGAATGCGCAGCGGAAGGGGGCGCTGGCGAAATTGGGCGACCGCCATTTGATTGAACGGCTCAGCGCGCAGGTGAACTGGCACGGCCGTCGCTGGCAAATCATTCTCTGGTTAACGGCCTTTGCCTTCCTGGTCATTGCCCTGGCTCGGCCGCAGTGGGGGGCGGAAGTGCGCGAAGTGGAGCAGGAAGGGTTGCAGGTGATGGTGGCTCTGGACGTGAGTGAATCTATGCTCGCTGAAGACCTGAAGCCTACCCGCCTGGAACAGGCCAAACTGGAAATCAGCGACCTGATGGACAGGCTGAACGGTGACGAGATCGGCCTGGTGCTGTTCTCCGGGGCCAGCTTTATCCAGTTCCCGTTGACCACCGACTACAACACCGCCCGCAACTATCTGGACAGCGTGGGGCCGGGTTCCATTTCCCGCCCCGGTACAGCCATTGGCGATGCCATCCGCACCGCCATGACCGGCTTTGACCCGAACCTGGACAGCCAGAAAGTGCTGGTCATCATCACCGACGGCGAAGACCACGAGACCGACCCGATTGGCGCAGCGCAAGCAGCGGCCGAGGAAGGGATCATCATCTACACCATCGGCTTTGGCACGCCGGAAGGCGCGCCGGTGCCGGAAACAGACGAGTGGGGCAACGTTGTTGGCTACAAACAAGACGCGCAGGGCAACACCGTCATCTCCCGGTTGGAGAGCGGTACGTTGGAGGAGATTGCTGGGATTGGTCACGGCCGTTACTTCCAGGCCAGCGCCGACGGTTCCGAACTGGACGCCCTGCTGGCCGAAATTGACACGTTGCAGCGCACCCAACTGGCCAACCGCACCGAAACGAAAATGATTGAACGCTATCAGGGTTTCCTCTTCCTGGCGATTCTGGCCCTGGTGTTGGCGGAGTTGATTCCCGACCGGAGCGTGAGCCGTAAACCGTTATCCGTATTCCGTCACGGTTCACGGATTACGGCTCACGGATTACGAAACACGGAGGCCGCACAATGAAAAAGAGAAACAAGATCATCATTCTCGGCCTGGCGGCCGTGAGCCTGCTGGTAGTTGCTTTGCTGGCAGTGGTCAATGGGGCTGACCCGGTGGCGAAATTGATCCGCCAGGGCAACGGCGCTTATGCCGAGCAGGCGTACCTGGAAGCGTTGGAACTGTACCAGAACGCCCAGATTGAAAATCCTGAACTGGCAGAACCGTACTACAACGCCGCCAACGCCTTTTACCGCGAAGGGCAGTATGAACAGGCGTTGGCACAGATGCAGCAAGCGCTGCTTTACGCCGACGAAGAGTTGGCACAGAACAGCTACTTTAACCTGGGTAACAGCTTTTATAACGCGCAGGATTTGGGCACGGCCGTGCAGTCCTACATCCAGGCCCTTCTCCTGAACCCGAACGACGCCGACGCCAAATACAACCTGGAACTGGCGCTGAACCAACAGCAGCAACAAGAGCAGCAGGATCAGCAGCAAGAACAGAACCAGGAACAACAAGAGCAGGATCAGCAAGAGCAAGATCAGAATGGTGAAGGGCAGCAAGACCAACAAGACAAATCTGGCGAAAACGGCGACCAACAAAATGACCAGCAAGAAGGTCAAGAAGGCGATCAGCAAAACGAAAACCAGAATGGTGAACAGCAAAATGAAGGGCAAGACGGCCGTCCGCAAGACCAGCAAAATCAAAACGGCCAGCCTAACCAGCCCGGCCAACCAGGGGATCAACCCGGTACCCAGGCCGGTTTGCAGCCGGGCGAGAAATTGAGCGAAGAACAGGCGGAACAGCTTTTGGCCGCCATCGCCGGAAATGCCCAGACGTTGCAAGAGAAGCTGGGGCAGATATTGGTCGTGCCCGGCCCGCCGCCGGCGCAGGATTGGTGAGAAGTAAGCAGTGAGCAGTCAGCAGTCAGCAGAATGTACTGTTCACTGCTGACTGCCGACTGCTCACTGACTAAAAGGTGAAACTATGAAACACAAAATCGCAATGATTCTCATAACTTTACTCACGCTTGGGCTGCTGGCGGCACCGGCGCTGGCGCAGCAGGCGGAGGTGGTCACGGCGACGGTGGATCGGAACAATGTGACGACAGACGAGACCATCGTCCTCAGCGTGGTGGTGAACGGCGTGAATGCCCGGCCGGAACTGCCCGCACTGGCCGGTTTTAATGTGGTGGGCAGCAGCCAATCTACCCAGATCAGCATCATTAACGGGGATACGGCCGTGCAAGGTGTGTACCAGTTCCAATTGCAGCCGACGCAAACGGGTGTGTTGACCATTGAGCCAATCACGGTGAATGCCAACGGGCAGAGCTTTAGCACACAGCCCATTCAAGTACAGGTGACGGAAGGGTCAGCCCCGGCTGCACCCGCCCAAGGCCAACCGGCCGAACCGGCCCCCGCGCCGTCTACCTTGAACGGGCAAGAGCTATTTGTGGAAGCGGCCGTAGACAAAACCAACCCCTACCAGGGTGAACAGGTGACGTACACCTTCCGTTTTTACCAGGCGGTAAATCTGCCCGGCCAGGTGAGTTACCAGCCGCCGTCGTTTAGCGGGCTGTGGAATGACGTGGAACCGATGCAGCAAAGTTACAACGTGGAAGTGGACGGCCGACCCTATCTCGTCACCGAAGTCAGCCACATTTTGTTCCCGACGGTGGCCGGCGAAGTGATGATTGAGCCGACAAAGCTGATCATTCCCGGCGGCTTGTGGCAGGCGGACACCACCTTGCAAACGCAGCCGGTGACGCTGGCCGTGCAGCCATTACCGGCGGGCGCGCCGCTCAACTTCAAAGGAGCGGTGGGTAAATTTGCCCTCAGCGCGACTGTGGACAAGCAGGATACCAAAGTGGGTGAGCCGATAACGCTGCACGTAGAAATTAGCGGGCAGGGCAATGTGGGTTCCATGGGCGACCCGGCCTGGGCAACGGACGGTAACTGGCGAGGGTTTGACAGCGATGGCGGCATGTATACAGAAGTAGTCAACGGCCGTTTGCGCGGCGCCAAATCCTACGAACGGTTGATGACCCCCACAACCGGCGGCCAACTCACCTTGCCGGCCGTGGAATACAGCTACTTTGACCCGGAGACGGGCACGTATGAAACGTTGAGCAGCGAGCCGGTGGTGGTGAATGTGAGCGGCACGGCCGTGAGCTACACGCCCGAACAACCGGGCACCGAGCCGGTGGTGAACAATGAATTGCGGCCGATGAAAGCGGTGACGGCCGTTGAAGATGCAGGCACACTCTTGGTGAAAACGCCATTCTACTGGCTGCTCTGGCTGCTGCCGCTGGGCATGGTCGTGGCGCAGTTTGCCCACCAGCAGCGGCAGGCGCATTTGTTGGCGACGGCCGATGAACGGCGCAGTTCCCAGGCGAGCCAGAAAGCGGAAAAGGCGCTGAAACAGGCGGGCAAACATGATGATCCCTTTGCCGAAATCGGCCGTATTCTCATCACCTACCTGGAAGAGAAGCTGAATACATCGGTGCGTGGGATGACGAGCGACGGCCGCAGCGCCCTGCTCAAACAATACGGCGTCAGCGACCGCACCATTGCCAATGTGGAAATTTGCCTGGCGCAGGCCGAAGCGGGTCGTTTCGCCCCCGGCGGCCGCCAGAATGTGGACGATCTGCTACAGCAAACATTGCATGTGGTGGGGAAGTTGGAGAGTTATTTATAGGGAGATTAGGAGATTGAGAGATTAAGAGATTGGTTCTGCTTGCAATCTCTCAATCTCCCAATCTCTCAATCTCAAAGGTTCTACCATGAAACGAATCATACTTATCACCTTACTATTCACCCTCCTCATTTTTGTGCCCGGCGTGTGGGCCGATGGGGGGGATATGGCGGCGGCGAATGTGTTGGCGGCCAACGGCCGTACTGCCGAAGCCATTCGCGCTTACGAAAACCTGGTCGGTCAGGGGGTGGATGACGCCAACCTCTATTTCAATCTGGGCAATGCCTATTACCAGGCGGGTGATTTAGGCAATGCTATCCTCAATTATCGCCGCGCCGAACAACTGGCCCCGCGTGATGGGGACATTCAGTACAATCTGGCGCTGGCGCGGGGGCAGGTGGCTGAACAATTGAACCGGACGCCGCAGACGATGGTGGCTATCTTTCTGGCAGACATGGCCGGATGGTTGACGTTGAATGAAACGGCCGTTCTCACGCTCCTGCTCTGGACAGTTTTATGCGTGGTGGTGTTTGTGGTGCGGCGGATGGGGCACGGCCGTCGGCGGACGCTGCTGCAATACAGCCTGCTGCCGCTCATGTTGCTGTTTTTGCTGGCCGCTTTCACCCTGGGCAGCCGCCTGAAGATGGCAAATGATGTGGCCGAAGCGGTCATTGTGGCTCAGGTGGCCGACGTATACGCCGGGCCGGGTGAGCAGTACGGCAGCGATTTCCAACTGCACGGCGGCGCGGAAGTGGCCCTCTACCAGACGCGCGGCGACTGGGCGCAAATTGGCGCGCCGGGTGCGGCGCTGCGGGGGTGGGTGAATGAGGCGGCGGTCACGGCCGTGAACCCGTAGTTTAAGAGCCAGGCACTTTTGAAGTGCCTGGCTCTTGAGCTACAATCGCCGTATGGCGAAACACATTCTGGTGGTAGACGATGACGCCTTGATGCGGCGCAGTGTGAGTTTTCAGTTGGAGCAGAACAGCTACCGGACGACAACGGCAGAAACGGCCGAAGCCGCCCTGGACATCGCCCGGCGTGACCGGCCTGATCTGGTGCTGCTAGACATTGGGCTGCCGGGTATGGATGGGTTAGAGGCGTTGCGCCATTTTCAACAGGAGGTGGACACGGCCGTGATTTTTGTCACTGCCCGTCGCCGCGAACTGGATACCATCTTGGGGTTGGAACTGGGGGCGGATGGTTACATTACCAAGCCGTTTAACATGGATGTGCTGCTGGCGCATGTGAAGTCGGTGCTGCGCAGGGTGGGGCGGGAGACGGCCGTGGCCGCCGCCAAAAACGAAACCATCACCGTCGGCGACCTGATCATTGACCCCGCTGCCCACACCGTTAAAGTGGCAGACAAAGTGCTGGCCGATTTGCCACCACGTGAGTTTGCCCTGCTGCATGTGCTGGCGGCTGCGTCACCCAACGTCGTCTCCGTAGATGACATCCTCAACCGCGTCTGGGGTGCGGAGTTTATGGGCGAGCCGCAGGGCGTCTACGTCCACGTCCGCTGGCTGCGCGAAAAAATCGAAGCCGACCCCCAACACCCGCAACGCCTCATCACCGTCCGCGGTGTGGGCTACAAACTGGTTGCGCTATGAGCGGCCTTTCCATGCTAAAATGGACAGCAACTTTCGGCGGCAATACATGAGGTGATAATATGATTTCTGATGAATTGGGTGTACAACTGCATGATCGGTGGACACGAGGAGAATCGCTAACAGAGGAAGAGTTGGCACAACTGGCTGCCTGGTACGAGGCCCAAGACGAAGCAGAACGAAAGTTGTTGAACATACCAGATACCCATGCTGATCTGGTACAACTGCAAGCGCGGGTAGATGAAGCCCTTGCCGAACTTGCCGTATTAACAAAACACATTCAAGAAAAAACCGCCGAAAATAATGCACTCCGCCGTGATATTGCCGCTCTCCGCCAAAAACTTACTTTACAAATACAGCCTGCATGACAATCTCGCCAGCCATACGCCGATTAGTCCGTGAGCGTGCCCAACGGTGCTGCGAATTCTGCGGAGTTTCTGAGACTGATACTGGTGGTTTGTTGACTATTGACCATTACCAACCAATATCAAAAGCGGGCACGGATCATCTCGATAATTTGCTTTATTCTTGTACACAATGCAATCTTCATAAACAGAATTATTGGCCCCAAAAGCCAACAGATCTATTTTTGTGGAACCCTCGATTTGAGCCAGCAAGCAAACACTTTTTGCAGTTGGATAATGGGCAGTTACACCCCTTAACGCCAGTTGGCGAATTTACGATAAAACGTATCCGACTCAACCGTTTACAACTCATCGCCTACCGCTTACATAAAAGGGAAGAAGCTGAAGCGGTGCGCCTCCTTGAGCAATACCAGAAGTTGATGGTAGTGATAAACCAGTTGAATTTGCATTCCCTTCGATTGGTTGATGAACAGGCTGAGTTGTTACTGTTGCAGCAAGAGCTAATAAACCTGCTTAAAGGATATAGATGAAAACGCTGCGCGGCCGTTTCATTCTCACCCACATTTTGCCGACGCTGTTGGTGGTGCCGCTGGCGAGTCTGATTATTCTCTATCTGGTGGAGACACAGGTGCTACTGACGCAGTTGGCGGCTGATGTAGAGAGCCAGGCACTGCTGTTGGCGGAACTGCTGGAAGAGGATAGCGCAGTCTGGCAAGATAACGAGCGGGCGCGTTTTTTTGTGGTACGGGTGCGCACGGCCGTAACTGGCGACATCACCCTGCAAACCCCCGACGGCGCCATCCTGGCCTCCACCAATCCTTCGGCAGGCTCAGGACAAGCCCCGCAATCTCCCCAATCGCAGATTGGCAATCTCCCAATCTCCCAATCTCAATCTGACACCCGCACCACCTATACCCTCTTTATCCAATCGGCCGAAGCCGCCGTGCCTGTGTATGATGTGCAAAACCAACTGGCGGGCTACGTGCGCGTGACCAGCACGCTGGACACCGCCAACCAGGTTTTCACGGAGTTGCGGCGGCTGATTATTTTGGTAGTTGTGGTGGAATTGATCATCGGCGTGGTGATTGGTGCGTATCTGGCGGCGCGGATGGCCTGGCCAATTACGGCGGCCAGCACGGCCGTGACCGACATCGCCCACCACAACCGCACCGAGCCTATCCCCGAAAGCGGCACAGTAGAGCTAAAAGCCCTGACCCACGCTGTGAACGTGCTGGCAACGCGGCTGCGTGAATTGGAAGACAACCGGCGGCATTTGTTGGCCAATCTGGTGCATGAATTGGGACGGCCGTTGGGGGCCATGCTGGCCGCCGTTAGCGCCCTACGCAGTGGCGCGGATGAAGACCCGGCGCTGCGTGCTGAACTGCTCAAGGGAGTGGAAGAGCATATCCACGTGATGCGGCCACTGCTGGATGATCTGGCGCAGTTGGGCGGGCAGGTGTTGGGCACGCGGGAACTCAATCGCCAGCCGGTGGCCCTGAGCGACTGGCTGCCGCCGCTGCTGCTGCCCTGGCGGGCGGCCGCTCAGGAAAAAGGACTGCGCTGGCAAACCGATATTTCTCCCCACCTGCCCACGCTGGAAATTGACCCCGACCGGCTGGCGCAGGCCATTGGCAATCTGCTAAGTAATGCCATCAAGTACACACCCAAAGAGGGGCAGGTGATGGTCACGGCTGCTTCGACCAGCGACCTTGAGTTGCCCGACTCAAGGTCGCCGCTCAGCACAGGCGTGACCCAGAGGCAAACTGTCTTGATCACCATCGCCGATACCGGCCCCGGTATTCCCCCCGACGAACAATCCCGCATTTTTGAACCGTTTTACCGCAGCCGCGCCCAGACCCGCTTTCCGCAGGGCATGGGCCTCGGTCTTACTATCGCCCGCGATCTGGTGGAGGCGCACGGTGGGCAGTTGACGTTAGAAAGTGAGGTAGGGCAAGGGAGTAAATTTGTGATCGAGTTAGCAGTTAGCAATTAGCAGTGAGCCGTTGACTGCTTACCGCTCACTGCTAACTGTTTACCGATTACGGCCGTACTGCTCATGGCTGCTCACCCAATCTGACGAGGAGATAGCCGAGGCCAGCGAGATTTCCCCGGCCAACACCACGCCGGCAATAATCTCGGCCAGTTTGTTCACCTTACCTTTGCCCCAGCAGCCCAACAGTTCCAGACATTCCCGCTGCGTCGCCAGCGCGGTGCCACCGCCATAGGTCGCTACAATCAGCGACGGGATGGTGATGGACAGGTATAAATCTTTCTCCGGAGTCAGGTTGGTGTAAATGATGCCGGCCGACGATTCCGACACATTAGCCACATCCTGCCCGGTGGCGATGAACATGGCGGTGATGCCATTGGCCGAATGTAGGCCGTTGTTATTCGCCCCGGACAAAATTGCGCCGACGTTGGCAATGCCCGCATGGAAAAACAGATTCTCCGGTTCTACGCGCATGTGCTGGATGAGAACGTCACGCTTGATCACACATTCGGCCGTCACCCGTTTGCCGCGTGTGTGCATGATGTTCACCTGCGACGCCTTCTTATCCGTGGCCAGATTTGATTCCAAAAAGAAATTCAAAATACCGGGGTATTGATCCAGAATCCAGCTACAGGCGGCAAAGGTGGCCCGCCCGACCATATTTTGCCCGGCAGCATCGCCGGTGGAATAATTGAAGCGCAAATAGGCAAACTTACTGGCAGTGTAGGGGTCAATATACTGCAATTTGGCCACGCTGGAGGTGGCTTCGGCCTCCTCGGCGATTTTGGCAAAGTTAGCCTGGACCCAGTTGATAAATTCGCGCGCTTCACGGGCATTGCTAAAGACAAAAACGGGGGCGCGCTGCATCGAATCACCCACCACGCTGCACATCACGCCACCAGACATATTCAGCACTTTGATGCCCCGGTTGTAAGAGGCCACCAGCGTACCTTCTGTGGTGGCCAGAGGGACGATAAAGTCACCCTGCGCATGTTCGCCGTTGATGGTGAGTGGCCCGGCAAAACCGATGGGAATTTGGGCGACGCCGGTAAAACTTTCAATGTTTCCCTGGGCAATGTGGGGATCAAAAGAGTAGTGGGTGAGGTGTTCCAGCTTTTTACCGGTGAATTCGCCTACAAATTCTTGCCGTTCGGCAATGATGTCGGGGGCGTAATCGTCAGCCGGATGGCGCGGAATTTTGACGACGTTTTCTTCTTCCTCGCTGATGGCGTCTTCCACTTTGAGCGTCAGTTTGCCAAAGGGAGTGGCAGAAAAACGTACCTCGATGGCGTATTTGCCTTCGGGCAGGCGGTCAATGGCGCAAATGACGTGCAGCACGCGGCGCAGCGGGAAGTCCAGCGGGTTTTCTGGTGTTAGGTCTTCTGGTTTGAAGGATTGGCCATTATCCAGTTCCAGGGTAATGACCGACAGCGGTATCTCTTGTTTGCCAATGCTAACGCCATGCAGCCCGGTGATCTGGGCGTCGCTGAGGCGATTTTTAATGGCGAAGCGGACGCCGCGACGGTTATTTTTCAAACTGCCAAAGGTGTATAATTGTTTTAATAGTAAGCTGGGAATCGCAAAGGCCATCGTTTTCCTCCAATTTGATTGAGAGTGGAGATTGGAGATTGCGATAATTCCCACTCTCTACTCTCCAATCTCTGCTAATGAGCAAATTTTAGCACAATCCATTTTTTACCCAACGGCCGTGTCTGTTACAATCAAGCAGGCCTGACAGGTTTTTATAAACCTGTCAGATCTTAAGATCACATCTATGGCAACGTGGGCAGTTATTCCTGTGAAATCATTGGCGCAGACGAAGAGTCGGTTAACGGCCGTACTCACCGCCACCGAACGCGCCGCCCTGACCCAATTCCTGCTACAGCGTACAATAGGGGTGTTGAGGAATTCCGGGGTGGTGGACAGGGTGGTAGTTGTCAGCCGGGACACGGCCGTGCAGCAGCTTGCCACGGCCTATGACGCCCTCACGCTGGCTGAATCACCTGCTGCCGGGTTGAACGGGGCCATTCAAGAAGGAGCGCGGCTGGCAGCCGTTGCTCACGCCGCCCGCCTGTTGGTGCTGCCCACCGATCTGCCATTTCTGACTGCCGCCGATGTCCAGACTGTGGCAAACGACACACCGCATCAGGCTGTCGGCATCTGCCCGGATCGGCATGAGCAGGGGACGAATGGTTTACTATTGCCCGCGCAGGTGGACTTTCCTTTTCAGTTTGGGGTGGAAAGTTTTCAGAAGCATGTGCTGGCGGCGCGTTACGGCCGTTTCACGCTGCACATGGTGCGTACCCCTGGCTGGCAGTTTGATCTGGACACGGTTGAGGATTGGGCTATCTATTCGCCCAAACACGAAGTGGCAGGCACAGGGCAGCAAGTATTGGCTCGATGAAACTTTTTTGCTCTGTGCCTGGCACTGTCGCAAAATGGATTGAGGCGCGATGGATAAACAGTATACGAGTATCAGTAAATTTCTCAGCCTGGTGTTGCGTCACCGGCCAGAGGTGGTGGGCATTGAACTGGACGAGCAGGGTTGGGCGGCGATTGATCTGTTGTTGGCGGCGTGTGCGGCGCACGGCCGTACCATTTCCCGCGCTGAACTGGATTATGTGGTGGCAAATAACAACAAGCAGCGTTTTGCCGTCAGCGAAGATGGACAGCGGATGCGCGCCAGCCAGGGGCATTCGGTTGTTATCAATTTGGGATATGAACCGGCCGAACCACCGGGACTGCTGTATCACGGCACAGCCGTGCAAAACCTGCCCTCCATTCGCCGCCAGGGTTTGCTGAAGGGCAAACGCCATCATGTCCATCTCTCCGCAGAGCAGACAACAGCCCAATCAGTTGGGCAGCGACACGGCCAACCGGTTGTCCTCATAGTTCGGGCGAGCGAGATGATTGCAGCCGGGTTCCCGTTTTTTCAGTCAGCCAACGGCGTCTGGCTCACGGAAACTGTGCCGTATCACTATATTGATGAACCAGCTACCCCATGACATCCCATCAACGGCGTGTACAAATCAGGCAATTTGCCAGTGAATATAAACCGACCTGGCGCAGTCTGTTTTTGCTGCTGCTGGCGTTGTTGTGTTTGGGGCTGTCTTATTTCTGGGTCTGGCTGCTGCTGGGGGTGGTGTTGGTAACGGCCGTAGCTCTCTTCCTCCTTCGTGAGGACATGCGCCAGACGCCCAACCCGGCCGGTTTTACGTTGCAGCGCCAGCACAACGGTCAGATGACGCTCTCTCAACCCGGCCCGGTTACGGTGACGGTGGAAAACCTGACCGGGCAGGCAGTGGAAGTGGAGGTATGGGATATGGTTCCGCCCTGGGTGACGCCGCTCCAGGTGCGGCGTCACCCGCATTGGGTGGCGAGCCTGAAACCGCACGGCCGTGCTGAATTTGTTTACCAGGTGCGCCCCATTCGGCGTGGCGACCACACCTTTGGTAATCTGACGCTGCGTTGGACGAGCGTCTGGGGGCTGTTTATGCGTCAGGCCGTTTACCCCATGCCCACGCAGGTGAAGGTCTATCCCAATTTGCTGCAAATCCGCCAGTATGAACAGTTGGCGCGGCACGGCCGTCAGATTCAAATTGGTTTGCGCCAGTCACAGCAATTTGGCAGCGGTAGCGAATTTGAGCAGCTACGCGACTATGTGCCTGATGACGATTACCGTCGCATCTCCTGGAAGGCGACGGCGCGGCAGGGCAAGCCGATTACCGTGGATTTCAGCCCGGAGCGCAGCCAGAACATTGTGCTGCTGGTGGATGTGGGGCGGCGGATGGGGACACGGCCGTTGGGCCTGGCCCGCACCACCCGCCTTGATCTGGTCATCAACGCCGTTCTCATGTTCAGCTATGTAGCCCTGAAACGGGGCGACCGGGTGGGAATGCTTACCTTTGCCGGGCAGATTTACCAGTATATTCCTCCCCGTGCCGGTGGTAATCAACTGCTGTTTCTGGTGGAAGCGTTATACAATGTAGAGCCACAAGCCAGTGACCCGGATTACGGCCGTGCTTTCCACTACCTGCAAGCGCAGCGCCAACGCCGTTCCCTGCTGGTGCTGCTTACCGACCCCACCCGCCAGGAAGCGCTGGAACTGCTGGCGCCCCAACTGGGCGCTTTCTACCCGCATCATCTACCGCTGTGTATTACTCTCAGCGACCCCAACGTGCTGGCGGCGGCGCAGCGATCGCCATACAGCATGGACGCCATTCAAGAACGCGCCCTGGCCGAACAAATTCTGGATGAACGCCTGCTCTGGCGCAGCCTGCTAGAAAAACGGGGCGTGATGACCATGGACATCCCCGCCTACCACCTCACCGCCGGTTTGCTGAATAAATATCTGGAACTAAAAGGGCAGACAAAGCTGTAGTGTTCAGGTGTTTACGTTGCCACTTAAATACGTGAACACCTGAACACTTTATGTCTACTTTTTGCCGGAAACGGTATTGGTTGGTATACTCCCCGTCTGTCGTTGCGGGGTAGAGCAGAGGCAGCTCGTCGGGCTCATAACCCGGAGGTCGTGCGTTCGAATCGCACCCCCGCTATCAAAAAAAGCACTCAACCAGGGTGCTTTTTTATTATCTGAAGTCCAAAGTTGCGTTTTGGGTAACGGTTTACGGCTTACGGCCGTCCGCCAACGCCTCCATTTTCTTTGCCAGTTCAATATCCAGAGTGCTGATCTGGTTGCCCAGACTGTGTGTTACCAGGTTAACCGTCACCCGATTGTACACGTTAGTCCACTCTGGGTGGTGGTCCATTTTATCGGCTTCCACACCCGCGCTCATCATCCAGCCCAGCGCCTGCGAGAAGGTGGCAAAGCGATACTCTTTGTGCAGTTTGCCATCTTGCACCTGCCAGCCGGGAAGTAGTTGTAATGCCTCGTCCAGTTTAACTTGTGTTACGGGGGAACTTTTCATGGTATACCTCGAAAAAGAGATGGGAGATTGGCGATTGTTCTCTTACAATCTCTAATCACACCAACATATCAAACATCTGCATCAACTGCCAGCCAATGAGAAGACCGATGGCGGCCCCCAACACACCTAACACCAGACCAAGAATGGCGCCGGTCACGGCCGTGCGCCGATTCACGCCCGACAGTTTTGCCACCATCTCCACAATTGGCCAACGGTCTGACCCCAACATGATCATCTCGATCAGGCGCCCAATGGTCAACCGGTTCACCTGCTGCTGCTCAATCTCAATAATCACCCCCAACAGCATCCCAATGAGCGCCAGCGTCACTGCCAGGGCAATCATCGCCCCTTCGCCAGCCGCTGCTGCGCCCACAATAATGCCCACCAGTATGGCCGGCGCCAGGAATGACACCGCGCCCTGCTGGATCATTTCGGCCGGCGCTTCAATGGCTTCTTCCGCACCTGCCCGCAGCCCGCGGCTGGTTAGCCCACCAAAAAAGCCAATGGCGGCCACCACCAGCATGGGCGTTAACGCACCGCCTAATATCCCGATGACCAATCCGGCCATAATCCCCTGAAAAAGAGTGCCAACCAGAGCCAGCAAACCAAAAATGACCCCACCCGAAATGATCGCCTGGCGCGTCTGCAAATACGAGCCTAAATAGCTGCCCACAACTATACCCAGGCCAAGCGCCAGAACGGCCCCCCACCACCCGTTGCTAACAAGAGCCATCGTCAGGCCGGTGACCAGACCCACCCCGGCTCCCAAAATGGCCCCCACCACAATCGAACCAAAAACCAGAAACAGCGCGATGCGCACGGAATCCCCTTCATCCGGGCGGGCGCGGGTGATAAAACCTACCACCGCCCCCAACAATATGCCGCGTCCCATACCAAACAGAGCGGCTTGCAGAATGCTTTCGGGGATACCCCCCAGGAGAAAGGCGATCGCGCCCACAACGGCCCCGGCTACCCCACCCGCCACCAGCCCACTCATTAACCGGCGGTTGTTATCCAGGACATTGTTGTATGCGCCAAACAGGCTGAGTAGAACGGCCGTGCCCACCAACGTGCCAGTTTGTTTGTCTACCAGTCCACCCAAAATGCCCAGACCGATGCCCACGACCAAAATGAACAATAGATCACGCCAGGTTTTGGTGTTGCTGTCGCTGTTGGAAACCTTGTTCGTCATCGTCATGGGGGAAATTGGGTAAGTGAGCAATCAGGTAATTGGCTGCTCTGTTTAGCCAATTACCCAGTTACATGATTACCGAATCATTATGACCCGGCTTCCCGAATTTCAAAACGGCAGAAGCCATGCCCTAAGGCGCGGCAGTGTGTTTCTGTCACCTCGAACTCGCGGAAATCCTTGCCGGTAGCATAAGCCATTGCCTCGCTCAGTGTGCCCACATACATATGACACAGTGGTTTATCGGCGGGGCGCAAATGGCAAATGACACAGGCATAGTCGGTAAACACAAACACCCCATCTTCATCGCGCACATCAATTAGCCCAAAGGGAACAGTATCCATGAGTGCCTTGCGAATGCCCAAGAGGACGGCCCGCATCCGCAAGCGTTGGGGTAACGCTTTCAGGGCAATGCCTGCCAGTCCCATCGTGCCCGACTGTTCCCGAATGCCCCAGCGAAAAGAAGAACGGCCAATACGCTGAAGCATCCCTTTTCCGGCGCGCCCCGTGAACTCTTCAATGGCGGCATTCAGCCGGGCAAATTCCCGCGCCTCAATGCCTGATTCCAGGTTGTTGGGTGGAGGATTGTTAACATAACGCTCCAGGCCGCTGTTTTGCAGGACAGCATTTAGCCCATTATTACCCAACACCTCTTCAATACCCTGCATGGTCTGTAACAACAAGGCGTTGATATAAGGGGCATCATCGGGAATCGGGACGGGTTCATATTGGGTCATATGGTAACTCCTTCAACCACAAAGGCCAGTGATGACCGCTGGGGCGAAAACCAAATTTACGGTACAACTGCTGTGAGGCCAGATTGTCTATCTGCGTGTTCAGGGAGACGCTGGTGAGACCATGCCGGTGATACCCGGCAAAGGCGTGAGCCAACAAGGCGGAGCCAATGCCCTGTCCCTGGTAATCTGGGTGAACGGTCAGGCGAACCAGGTGAGCGCCAGAGTCGCTGTGGGCGCTGAGTTGAAAACCAACGGCCGTCGCCCCTGCCCACACCACATCAAAACTGAGCGCCCGGTAGGAGGCCAGGCGTAGGGCATGGGCACTGTGCCGCCACAACGGGCCAAACGCGGTTACCTCCAGGGCAGCCAGCGCCTCAAAATCTGCATTGGTTATAGGGCGGATGGTAAGGTCAGGGAGGAGGGGAGCGGGTGGTACGGCCGTGTCCTCTTTCACATATGTTTCTATCTGGGTGTGAAGTTTAAACCCCATCCTTTCCAACCAGCTTCCGGGCCAGAACATGGCCGGCATCCAGGCCAGGTGGCAAACTTGTCGCCGCTGCAAATGGCTTTCCACCCGTTGCAGCATTTCGGCCAATAACTCGTCCGGCGCGGGCACATCGCGGCTCAGCGCCGCCACGCGCACCCAGGCGATTTCCGGCACATCGGCGGCGGCAGCCAGGCAGGCCACTGCTTGCTGCCGCACACCCACAAAGCGGGCGGCGGCGGAAAGAGGGGATGTTGTCGGCTTGGGCAAGATGACAAATCCGGCTGAACCCAGCCAATCTCCGGGCGTGTACCAATCGGCATGAAGGTGACGGTAGACGGCCGTTTCCAAAAGCCGGGTGATCGCCCCGGCATCAGCCTGGGTTGCCACCCGGATGCCCTTCTTTAGCTCCTCTGGCAGGAGGTGAACGAGGTGAGCCTTTACATCGTTTGCCATTTCCATAACGCTATTGTACACTACATAATCAAAATTCTAACAGGCACCTTTAATAAGGAAAAATGGCAAAAGAGGGAAAAGATCGGCAGCTAGAAAACACCATCGCCACTTTAACCAAGAAGTATGGTGAAGGGACGATTATGCGTCTGGGTGATGCTCGTCACCTGCAAATTGAGGCCATTCCCACCGGAGCGCTATCGCTGGATATTGCCTTAGGGGTAGGGGGTTTACCGCGCGGTCGCGTCATTGAAATTTATGGCCCGGAATCTTCCGGCAAAACCACCCTTTGCCAGCATATCATCGCTGAAGCGCAGAAACAGGGTGGTATTTGTGCTTTTGTGGATATGGAACATGCGCTAGACCCTTTGTATGCCGAGCGGTGTGGGGTAGACATCAATAATTTGTACGTGTCACAACCCGATACCGGCGAGCAGGCATTGGAAATTGCCGAAGCCCTCATTCGCTCTGGGACAATGGATGTGGTTGTGGTAGATTCCGTGGCCGCTTTGGTACCCCGTGCTGAAATTGAAGGGGAAATGGGCGACGCACACGTCGGTTTGCAGGCGCGGCTCATGTCTCAGGCGCTGCGCAAACTGTCCGGTGCGATCAAACAAACGAACACGGTGATGATTTTCACCAATCAACTGCGCTCTAAAATTGGCGTGATGTTTGGCAACCCGGAAACAACCAGCGGTGGTAATGCCCTGAAATTTTATGCTTCGGTGCGTCTGGATATTCGGCGCACAGAGACGATCAAAGCGGGCAGCGAGGTGGTAGGCAGCCGGGCAGTAGTAAAGGTGAAAAAGAACAAGGTAGCCCCGCCTTTTACCGAAGCCGGTTTTGACATCATGTATAATCAGGGTATTTCCAAAACGGGGTGCGTGTTAGATTTGGCAACAGAACGCAGCCTGGTGGAAAAACGGGGCGCGTTTTTCCGCTATGGCGAAACTTTGTTAGGACAGGGGCGTGAAAATGCCAAAGAGTACCTGACCCAACACCCTGAACTTTTATTTGAATTGGAGAACCTGATTCGTCAGGGCGCCGGTCTGCCACAGTTGCAGCCGGTGTGAGTGTGATTAATAAGACGGCCGTGTAACCTAACCATTCCGGCCCCGCCATTGGCAACCAGATTAATACCGACGATTAAACGTTTGTCTGAAGCAAGTAATTGAGTATACGTGGCGACTACCATCTAGCATGGGAAACGCATTTCTCAGGAAAAATGATTTTGAACGAGAGGCTGTCAAAGCCTTTTTAGGAATTATGGAATATGGTCTGCAACCTGCTGTATTGTAACCATCAAAGCCCGTACAATGTCATTTGTACAGTCATCCTGTTCTTCGATAGCCCGAAGAAAGAGGATCGTCTGATTTAGTAACTGCGTAGCGTCATCCACTCCGGTTGTGGGTGGTTTCTTGCCTGAATAGACAACCGCAAATATGCGTCGAATAGAACTGGTAAAGCCGTGGCGGTTTACGCTACGGCTTTGTTGTTTTATGGGCACAATTACGGCATTAACAACTCAACAACGTAACCCCAACCGGGTCAGTGTTTTTCTCGATGGGGAGTTTGCGTTTGGGTTGGCGGCGATTACGGCCGTGCCCTTGCGTGTTGGTCAGGCGTTGGCAGCCCAAGAGATAGAAAAGCTGCAACAGGCTGATGAACTGGAAAATGCCAAACAAAGCGCCATCCGTTACATTGGCTACCGCCCCCGCAGTATCAGAGAAGTACGCACCCATTTGCGCGAGAAAGGGTTTGCCGACACGGCCATAGACCATGCCTGTGAACGGTTGCAAGAAGTTGGGTTGTTAGACGATGCAGCCTTTGCCCACTACTGGGTGGAACAGCGCGAAACGTTCAAACCCCGCAGCCAGATGGCTTTGCGCCAGGAATTGCAGCAAAAAGGGGTGAGCCGGGAAATTATTGAATCGGTAGTAACTGAGGTAGATGAAACAGACGCAGCCCGGCAGGCGGCGCTTAAACAAGCTGCCCGTTGGCAGCGTCTGCCCGAAGCAGAGTTCAAGCTGAAATTGAGCAACTACCTGCAACGGCGTGGCTTTTCATATGTCCTTATCAAAAAAATTGTGAATGAGAGTTGGAATGAAGTGAACAGTAAATAGTGAGCAGTAAGCAGTAAGCAGTCCACTGCTTACTGCCCACTGCTTACTGCTTACTCTCTATAAACTATAGAGGAGAGCAACTATGCCCATTATATATGCGATTGTGGGCCTGCTGATCGGGGCCGTGGCCGCCGCTGCCATCACCTATATGGTGCTGAAGCCCCGCGTTCAGGAGGCACAGAAAAATCTTGAAATTGAACTGGAACAAAAACGAAAAGAAACCGAAGTTGAAAACCAAAACGTGCTGGAAACTGCGCGCAAAGAGTCTAAACAAATTCGCACAGAGGCCGAAAAAGTCATCGAACGCCGCTATGCCGATCTGGCCCGCGCCGAAGAACGAGTAGACCGCCGCAGCGAAAACCTGGACAAACAGGTGCAAAAAGCGGAACAGCGCGAACAAATCTTGAACAAGCGCCAAAGTCGAATTGACCGGCGACACAATGAATTGGAGACGCTGGAATCTACCATACGTGAACAGTTGGAACAGGTAGCCAGCATGACGGTAGACGAAGCGAAACAGCAGTTGTTGCAAGAAGTCGAAAAAGAAGCCCGGCAAGATATGGCCCGGGTCATGCGCGAAATTGAAGACGAGGCTAAGGAGACGGCCAACCAGAAAGCCCGTGAGCTAATTGCTATGGCTATCCAACGCATCGCCAGTGACCAGGTAGCGGAGATCACGGTGTCCACAGTAGTTCTACCCAGCGAGGAGATGAAAGGGCGCATTATCGGCCGCAGTGGGCGCAACATTCGCGCCTTTGAGCAGGCAGCCGGGGTAGATATTGTGGTGGATGACACGCCGGAAGCGGTGACAATCTCCAGCTTTGACCCGGTGCGCCGGGAAGTGGCGCGGCGGGCGCTGGAGAAGTTGATTACGGACGGCCGTATCCACCCCGCCCGCATTGAAAAATTGATCAAAGACGCCCAACAGCAGGTCAATCAGGATATCAAAGAAGCCGGCGAACAGGCCGCCTATGAAGCCAATGTACACGGCCTGCATCCCCAAGTAACCAAAATGCTCGGTCGCCTGAAATATCGTACCTCCTACGGCCAGAATCAACTATTTCATGCCGTAGAAGCTTCCAAAATTTCCTCTGTCCTGGCCGCCGAGTTGGGCGCAAACATTGAAATTGCCAAGATGGGCGGCCTGCTGCATGACATTGGTAAAGCCATGGATCATGAGCAGGAGGGCACCCACGCCATGCTGGGCGCGGAATTCTGTAAGCGCTTCAATGTGCCGCCAGCCGTTATCAACGCCATCGCCTCCCACCATCATGAGATCGAGCAAGAATCGGTGGAATCCATCCTTGTGGAAGCGGCCGATGCCATCTCTGGCGCAAGGCCAGGCGCGCGCCGCGAAAGTCTGGAGAATTACATCAAACGGGTGCGCACGTTGGAAGACATTGCCACATCGTTCCAGGGGGTGGAAAGCGCCTATGCCTTACAGGCCGGCCGCGAAATTCGCATCCTGGTCAAACCGGAGCAGATTGACGATCTGGAAGCGATGCGCCTCTCCAAGAACATTGCCAAAAGCATTGAAGAGAGCATGCAGTACCCCGGCCAGATTCAAGTGACCGTCATCCGCGAAACTCGCGCCCTCAGCTTTGCCAAGTAACTTTTGTAGTAGGCGATTTATCGCCATCAAAGGGCGATAAATCGCCTACTACGAACGACGAACGGTTTACGAATGACCTAAAATGGGGTGGGGGCGGTAGGGTTCTTCAAGCAGGCGGATTTCTTCGGCGGAAAGGTTGATATCTACGGCCGTGACCGCCTCCTCTAACTGGTACATCTTCGTCGCGCCAATGATGGGCGCCGCCACCCCTTGTTTGTGCAACAGCCAGGCCAGCGCAATTTGCGCCGGTTTCACGCCATGTTGTGCGGCAATGTCGCCAACCCGATCCACCACGGCAAAATCCCCTTCGGCATAATACATGCTGTGGGCATAGGCATCCGTTTTGGCGCGAGAAGTTGGCCCTTCCCCTTTCGTCTGGCGGTTGCCCGCCAGAAAACCACGCGCCAACGGACTCCAGGGGATAAGACCTACACCTTGATCCAGACACAGCGGAACCATTTCCCGCTCCTCTTCGCGGTAGACCAGATTGTAATGATTTTGCATGGAGACGAAGCGCGTCCAGCCGTGGGCATCGGCCGTATGCTGCGCTTTGGCAAACTGCCAGGCGAACATACTGGATGCACCAATATAACGGGCTTTGCCCGCTTTCACCACATCATGCAGCGCTTCCATTGTCTCCTCAATCGGGGTGGTGTAATCCCAACGGTGAATCTGGTACAGGTCCACATATTCCATACCCAGACGGCGCAGCGAGGAGTCAATCCCGTCCATGATATGCTTGCGTGACAGGCCACCGGAGTTGGGGTCTTTATCGTTGTGGTGAAAGAAGACTTTGGTGGCTACCACCACTTCTTCGCGGCGGGTAACTTCTTTTAACAGCTTGCCGGTGATTTCTTCACTGACGCCGTTGGAATACATATCAGCCGTGTCGAAGAAGTTGATGCCTAATTCGAGGGCGCGCTGCACAAACGGCCGTGCCGCCGCCTCATCCAATACCCACTCCCGCCATTGCGGCGAGCCATAACTCATCATCCCCAAACAAATGCGGGAAACCTTCAAACCAGACTTACCCAAATTAACTATCTGCATCATGACCTCCTAAGATATTTGACACAAAGACGCAAAGAAGCAAAGAGGGCAAAGATGAAAAGAGCCTGCGTCATTGGTTGTTGACAGTAGATTACCTTGCGCGCCAATAATACGCCGCTCTACCTGCGGGCACAAATCATTACATTGCTGTTATAATCCCGCGCCTATGGAAAGTAGCCAAAAAGATCGTCGCCAATTGTGGGTGGGCACGGCCGTGAGCCTCCTCTGTCTCGTTGCCATCTTCCTTTTTATTGATCCCCGCGACATTATTGACGCCTTCCGCCACGCCAACTACGCTTACCTGGGGTTGACCGGGTTGGGTGTTTTGCTCTTTATGCTGATCCGGGCCATCCGCTGGCGCTTTATGATGGGTAATCAGGTCAGATATGGGCAGGTATTCCATGTGCAGAACATTGGCTATATGCTCAACATGTACCTGCCCTTTCGCCTGGGGGATGTGGCCCGCGCCGTCCTCATGGGCAGCGTGCCGCCGCTGACCATTTCGCAAAGCATTTCCACGATGGTCGTGGAGCGGGTGCTGGACATGATGTTTATCGTAGCGTTGCTGCCCTTCACGCTGGCCTATGCGCCGACGCTGCCGCCGGAATTTCAGCGGGCGGCCCTGATTACAGGTGTACTGGCCGTTATTGCCATTGTGGTGTTGATTGTGGCGGCCAACCAACGGCCGTTCTTCCGCCGCCTGGCCACCCTCATCCTGAACCGCATCCCCCGGCTGGATACCGAAACCTGGGTGCGCCGTGTGGATGACATCCTCAAAGGGCTGGACAGCCTCACCCGGCTTAAAGACGGCGTGATTTTGCTCACCCTCAGCGTCCTGGTCTGGCTGCCCATTATCTTTGCCTACTGGATTGGGATGCGGGCCGTGGGGTTAGAGGTGACCGTACCGATGGCCGCCTTTGTCGTCTGTGCCGCCGCCCTGAGCATTGCTGCGCCTTCATCACCCGGCGGTGTGGGTGTCTTTCAGGCCGGGGTTACGGCCGCGCTGGCTCTCCTGGGCCAGCCGGCAGCCGCCTCGGCCAGTTTCGCCTTTGCCTACCACGCCATGAACTATCTCGTTCTGACCATCCTCGGACTCATCGGCATTGCCGCCACCGGCTCCACCATCGGCGCGGTGGTGCGGACGACGCAGAATTATATGAAGCGGGAGAAGGGCGTGGGCCGTGATGCGTAAACCGTAATCCGTGAGCCGTGAACCGTAACGGATTACGGATAACGAATCACGGATTACGACAAAAAGGCGTGTACAACACCATGAACAACAGGACGAACGCATGAGAATTCTGGAAGTATTAACCTATTACCGCCCCTGGGTGAGTGGGCTGACGATTTACGTGGAACGGCTCAGCCGGGCGCTGGCGCAGCAGGGGCACGATGCCACCGTCCTCACCTCGCAGTATGACCACAAACTGCCGCTCTATGATTTGCAGGATGGCGTCAAAATTGTGCGTGTGCCCGTCACCTTCCGCGTCAGCAAGGGGGTGATCATGCCCGGTTTTGGGCCAATGGCCTGGAAACTGGCGCAAAAGGCGGACGTGATTCACCTGCACCTGCCCCAATTTGATGCGCCCGGCGTAGCCCTACGCGGGCGGCTGATGGGCAAACCGGTGGTGCTGACCTATCACTGTGACCTGCAACTGCCGGAGGGCGGCTTTAACCGGCTGGTTGACCGAGTGGTGCAAGGCATGAACCAGATGGCCGGTAATCTGGCTGATGCGGTGGTAACGTATACCCGCGATTACGGTACCCACTCCCCTTACCTGGCCCAATACCTGGGCAAAAAGCTGCATATCATCCCGCCGCCGGTGGAACTGGCTTACTGCTCGGATGAAGCCGCGCAGCAGTTTTGTGAGGTGCATGATCTTCGCGGGAAGAAAGTGATTGGCATTATTTGTCGTCTGGCCGCAGAGAAAGGGGTCGAAGTATTGCTAAAAGCGTTGCCTATTGTGCGGGAATCTCACCCTGAGGCTTGTGTATTACAGGCAGGGCACTATAAAAATATTATTGGTGAAGAGGCCTATGCTGCCAGATTAGCGCCTCTTTTCAAAGAACATGAAGGTCATTACCATCTCTTAGGTAATCTGGAAGGCGCTGATGTGACGGCTTTTTTCAAAAACCTGGACATTCTTTGTGTGCCTAGTTTGAACAGTACTGAGAGCTTTGGATTGGTGCAGATCGAGGCAATGCAAAATGGCGTCCCCGTTGTTGCCAGTGCGCTGCCAGGGGTGCGTCAACCGGTGACCATGACCGGCATGGGTCAAGTTGTTCCTATTGGCGATCATGAAGCGCTGGCGCAGGCTATTATTGCTATTCTGAATGACAAACGTAAGTACAAGCGTGATACAAAACTGATTGCCGACAGTTTCAGCCCGGCGCAAACGGCCGTCGCCTACACCCAACTCTTCCAAAATCTGCTAGACGGCCGTCACGACCACATCACCCGTGAACCCGCCGCCTACGAACGCCTGCGCCAGATGCGAGACGGGTGGGAGAGCAGTGAGCGGTGAGCAGGTGAAGGCGGCGAGGACGCCGGGGTGACAAGGTGACAGGGTGAAGGGTGACAGAGGACGCAACCATTCATAATTCACAATTCCTAATTCATAATTCCGATGACCGGCTCTGGCGGCAGTTGAAGACCATTCCCGCTTTTCGCGCCGTACTGCGGGCGGTGGAGGCGCGGTTTTATGGCTGTGTGGAATTGCCCGCGCCGGTGTTGGACGTGGGCTGCGGCGATGGGCATTTCAGCCAGATGACCATTCCGGGGCGCATTGCTGCCGGGATTGACCCCTGGTGGAATCCGCTGAAAAAATCGGCGCAGGCGGGGCAGTATGATGTGCTGGCGCAGGCGATGGGCGACCGGCT
Organism: Anaerolineae bacterium; assembly: GCA_023382655.1. Lineage (GTDB taxonomy): Bacteria > Chloroflexota > Anaerolineae > Promineifilales > Promineifilaceae > CAADGU01. The sequence goes on from JAHDWK010000005.1 coordinate 241,392, forward strand.
GCCTTTCCCGGACAACCACTTTGCCAGCGCCTTTTCCAACTCCGTTTTAGAGCATATTCCCGACATTCAGCCGGTGCTGAATGAGGTGAACCGGGTGCTGCAAACGGACGGCCGTTTCCTGATTACCATGCCCAGCCACTACTTCACCGCCTGGTTGGGTGGGGCCGCCTTTTTGGAAAAGTTGGGGGCGGATGGGCTGGCGGAGTGGTACCGGCAAAAGTTCAATGGTATTTCCCGCCATGCCCACACGGACGCGCCGGAAGTGTGGGGGGCGCGGCTGGCGCAGGCCGGTTTTGAAATTGAACGCTGGCAGTATTACTTCTCCAAAGAAGCGTTGCGCGCCCTGGAAATTGGACACGCGCAGGGCATCCCCTCGGCCATCATGCACGCCCTGACCGGGCATTGGATTGTGGCCCCCTGGGAGAGCAGCCTGAAGTGGACCGACCGCTGGTTACGGCCGTACTACGACGAACCCTTTGGCAACGAAGGCGCATACCTGCTCATCGTCGCCCGCAAAAAAGCCGACGGCCCAATCGAAGCCGCGTTACCGGCGGCACGGCCGTTTACCCTGGCCGAACTCAATGGTCAATGGGCAACGGCCAATGATCAATTGCCAATGGTCAATGATCAATTGCCAACGGCCGAATCACCCGCACCTACCGCTGACCTCAACACCCCAACACCTGATCACCCTGTCACCCAGTCACCTGGTCACCCGGCCACCCCCCTCATCCTCATCGGCCTGAGCCTGCTGTTTGCCATCTTCGGGCAAATGGCGTTCCGTGATGGGTCGGGTGGGTTGGGCTGGCTGCTGTTGGCCGCTATTCCCCTGGCGGTTCTGGCCTGGCGGCAGCGGGCGGACGGCGAACACCAATGGCAGTGGCCGCGCCTGGGCGACATTCCCGAACGGCGTTGGTGGTTTGTGTCGGCGCTGCTGTTGGCCGTCCTGGCTTATCGTTTCACGGCCGTACCCGGCGCGGAACGGCCGTCCCTGGGCCTCCTGCTCTGGTCCGCCGCCATCACCCTCGCCTTCTTCGCCCTCTCCGATCCGCGAAGGACGCGAAGGGCTTCGCAAAAGAGGCGAAGCGCCGCAAAGGAAACCGATAACCGATTACCGATAACCGATGACCGATTACGGATGACCGATAACGGATTACGATTTACGGTTATCACCACCCTCATCTTCTTCACAACGGCCGTCGCCCTGCGTTACTTCCGCCTCAGCCAACAGCCGTTTGTGCTGAGCGGCATTGAGGCCAGCCTGGGGTTAAATGCGGTGGAAATCCTGAACGGGCAGATACGTAACCCCTTTAGCACAGCCTGGCTGACAAATCCGACGCTGCCGCTTTACCTGACGGCCGTGCCCATCCAACTCTTCGGCCAAACCACCCTCGCCGTCCGCTTTTTGTCGCCGTTGGTGGGCGGGCTGACGGTGGCGGCGACGTATCTGTTGGGGGAACGGTTGTACGGCCGTGTCGTCGGTCTGGGCGCGGCTATCTTGCTGCTTGGCTCCCATTTGCACCTGCACTACAGTCATCTAGGCATGACCAATATCTGGTCGCCGCTGTTGGTGCTGTTGGCCTTGGGGCTGACGGCCGTGGCCTGGGAACGCCCTACCGCTGCTCCCCGGCAGCGTACCCTCTGGCTGGCGGCCGGTCTGGCAATAGGTTTGAATGCCTACGAATTCACCACCGCCCGCCTGCTGCCCCTCATTCTGTTGGCGCTGCTGGCCTGGGCGCTGCTAATCGACAGGAAGACGCTGCGCGTGCAGGCAGGGCATTTGCTGGCAGCGTCGGCGTTGGCGTTGGTCATCGCCCTGCCCGCCATCCTCTTTTACCGCAGTCACCCCGCCATTTTTATGGAACGGGTCAATGTGTTAGGCATTATGCAGACGGGTTGGCTGCCGCAGCAAGCCATCAGCACCGGGCAGAGCCAGTTTGACTTGTTCCGGCAGCAGTTCCGGCTGGCGGCGCTGGCCTTTAATGGCGGCGCAGACCTCAGCCCGGTTTACAAGCCCAATGTGCCGCTACTCAGTTTTGGCACGGCCGTGCTCTTCCTGCTTGGTTTTCTCCTCTCTCTGTTCCGGCTGCGCCAGTTCAAATTTGCTATGCTGCCCATCTGGTTTCTGGTAACAATCCTGTTTGCCGGCGCGCTGTTGCTCGACCCGCCGCAAAGCCACCGCCTGCTCATCGCCCTACCCGCCATCACCCTGCTCGCTGCCCTCGCCCTGGCGGAGATAGTTTCCATTATTATGCGATCTCAAGATGACAAGGTGATAGAAGATCGCCCCGTCACCGTGTCACCTGGTCACCGTGTCACCCCCTCACCCCGGCGTCTTCGCCGCCTTCACCTTGTCATCTTCATCACCCTGATTCTGGCCTTCAGCGAAATTTTCTTTTACTACGGCCGTTACCCTTCCACCAACGAATTTGCCGACGCCAACACCGAGGCCGCTCACGAAATATCCCAATATCTCAATACCCTGGAGGGCGACTGGACGGCCTACTTCTACGGCCCGCCGGTCATGTATACCGACTTCCCCACTTTCCCCTACCTGCTGACCGATTTTCACAAAGGGGTGAACTTTTTTGATGTGATCGAACCACTGCCCACCGTCGGTACGCCCGCACCCAATCAGGTATTTGTCTTTTTACCAGAGCGTTCGACGGATTTGGCAGTTGTGCAGCAGCAATATCCGGGCGGGGTGGTGGAAACGGTGGACGGCTGTTACCGTTCCCCTCTCTTCCTCTCCTATACCGTGCCTGGAAGATAGAGAAGTTCAACTGTTGCCAAAAAGTTGAACTCCTGAAAGCACAAGGACTAACTTCCTACCTGCCACCCGCCACTTGCCACCTGCCACCCCCTCTCCGTATTTTCATCTGTAAGAAAAACCTGTATAATGCACCTCGACATAAATAATGCGTGAATGTTTCTTGCTTTTTTCATTCATTGCTGGTGGCGGCTGTTTCAGAAACAAAGAAACTGGTTGGTGTGCAGATGACATCAAAGCACATGGTGGTGGGGAAGCAGTCGTGCCCAAAGCATTTATTGTCTTTTTTATCAATCGGGAATTGTTATTGATCAGTTGTTTTTCAACAATTCCATAGCACTTATTGTATAGGGAGAGTCTCTATGAACATTCCAGAGAAAGAACAAGGGCAAGGTCTGGTGGAGTATGCACTGTTGCTCGCTCTCATTGCGCTCATTGTGCTGGCCATCCTCACCTTGCTCGGTACCCAGGTTGTATTGGGATTTGCCAGAGTAGCCGGTGGTATGAATGGTGATGTACTGGACACGGCCAATGGCGACCGCGCCGTCCTGGTCAGTTATGATGGTGGACCAAGTGGTAGTGGCGCCTGTTCCGGTAGCATTAGCAATCTTCAGTTCGTGGGGGTAGACGCAAACGGCGGTGTCATCACCAACGGTCCTGTGTCTGCCACCCTCGTCGTTTCCGGTCAGCCCCAAGGTTCCGTCAGCGGCACGGCCGGTTCCAACGGTCTGGCTACTTCGTCCGGTTCCTATTCCGTCAGCGGCATCTGCCCGCTACAAATCACCCTTGAGTGACGCCCGGTAATGGCGCAATTACCCAATCATATCTTCTTATGAGCAGTCCAGTTCCTGGGCATGAGGCCACCCTCACCACCTCATGCCCACCCACCAACCTCCACCAGATAGGTGTTGCCAAACCTGTCCGGTCTTGTTAACCAACAGTGAAGGAGGAGTTTCCTGAAAGATCCGCGAAGAATGCGAATATGTACCGGAAAAAATTCGTGTGATTTGTCTAATTCGTGGCTTCTTTAGCGAACTCAAGGAGGAGTTTCATGAAAACAGGTTATACCCCCCAGGCATCAACTATAACGGCCGTCCCCCTCAAACGCTTTGGCGCGCTTATTTTTGTGCCCTTGCTGGTGGTGGCTGCCTTGCTACTGCTGTTCTGGCATATCAGTCCCATCGCCTCACTGGCCCAAACTCCGGAGACGCCCACCGCCATTCGTTATGCCGCGCCTACCGGTAGTGGGAGTGAATGTTCCCAGGCGAATCCGTGTGCTTTGCAAACGGCCGTGACCTTTGCCACCAACGGCGATGAAATCTATGTCTTAGAGGGCATCTATACCAACAGCCCCGGACAACCCACCTTGAGCATCACCCGTAACGTCACCATTATCGGTGGCTTCCCTTCTGACTGGAGCGCCCCCGACCCTGTTTTGCATCCTTCCATCCTGGAAAGTGATGGTTCCACTCGTGTCGTGCATCATTTTGGTGGCGCAACGGCCGTGTTAGACGGCTTCCGCATACACAATGGCGCTGACGTTTCCCTGGGTGGTGGCATTTACGTTGAAACTGGCAGCCTCACCGTTGATCACAGCTGGATTTACGATAATGTGGCTACATCAGCCGGCGGTGGTATAGCCATCAATTCCGGAGCCATCGGCGTCATCCGAAATAGCGAAATCTACAATAATAGCTCCCCCAGCGGCGGTGGCATCCATGTTTACTTTACTGGCGCTCACGCTTACATTCTCTTCAACAACATTCGGGACAACACAACCACCGGCATTAACGGCTCTGGTGGTGGCGTGTACGTCAACAATAACTCCACTGCCTTCTTAGAAGGTAACCACATTCACCACAACACCGCCGTTTTGGGTGGTGGTATGTACATTCCCGGTAATGGTGAGGCAACCGCCCAAAATAACATGATCTACGCCAACAACGCGACCACAGGCGGCGGTGGTTTCCAGGTATTTGGCGTACTGGAAAGCTGGCACAACACCGTTGTCGGCAATAGCACCGGAACCAGCGGCGGTGGCGGTTTCAACATCGGTGGTGCCACAGCCAATGTGCAGATTAGCAATACCATTGTCGCTTCCAACACCAGCAGCGCTGGTTTTACCGGCATCAACCATACCGGTGGCACGGCCACTGGTGACTACGTCAACCTGTTTAATAACACCAGTAACGTCTCCTTTCCCAATACCATTACAGAAGACCCCGAATTTATCAACTATGCTGGTTTCCTCAATCTGCACCTGGCCGAGGGCAGTCCCAACTTTGATGCCGGTAACTCCACCGTCACCCAGGACATTGACCGGCAGGTGCGCCCCAACCCAGATACCAACATCGCCGATATTGGCGCGGACGAGTTTTACCCCAACATCCCCGCTTTCAGTTTCACCCCCCTATTTACCCAGGAATTTGTAGACCGAGGCACCGTAGCCAGCTATGAACACCTGCTGATCAACGAGAACACCACCGAGCCAGACATCTACACTTTTACCTGTGTCAATGATTTAGGATGGGGTGTCCTTTGCCCGGAACCTCAAACAGTGCCGGTGGGCCAGTTTGTCAATGTGACTACGCAAATTACCGTGCCCGGTTCGGCCACAGCTTTGCAGGCGGCCAACACTATCATTACGGCTACCTCCACCGTCTCGGAGGAGCTAAGCCATGCCGTGCTGGTGCGCAGCATTGTCAGCCCCATTCCTGGCATCCAGTTTACGCCCAACTACTCGATTACCAATCCACCCGGCGAAATCATTACCCTGACACATACCCTCACCAATACCGGCGACGCCCCGGACACGATTCAGGTGACCATTGTTGGTGATACCCTTGGCTGGGCAGAATTAATCCCCCAGGACCCGCTGGCTATACCGCTGGGTATTGGCGCCAGCGTGGACGTTCAGGTGCGTGTGACCATCCCCCCTCAAGCGGCCGGTATCATCCCTAACATCACCACCATCCGCGCCACTTCGCAGTATGACACGGCCGTTTATGCCGAGGTAGTGGATACGATACGCGCCGAGGAAACCGCCGGCACCCGCTACGTCCGGTCGGGCGGTAACGATACCAATAATAACTGCACGGTCGCCACCTCTCCCTGTGCTACCGTGCCTCATGCCATCGGCCAGGCCGTCACCAATGACGAGGTCAGGATTGCTTTTTCTCCTGGCCCGTACAATGTGACCGCCGCTACCGAAATCAACGAGACGCTTTATGTTTCCGGTAATTGGAATTCCAATTTTACCGAGCAGATTGAAGAGCAGCAGACCATCATCCAACAAACCGGCCCGTTTCAGATTTTTATACTGTCGGGGTCCTCAAACAACAGCACCTTTGATAGCCTGATTCTGCGTAATGGGGCAAATTCGGCCTCGCGTGGTGGTGCGGTCAGTGTCGGCTTTGGCGTACAGGCCAACTTCAGCAACATCACCTTCGAGAACAACCAGGCCGAACGGGGCGGTGCGTTGAATGTGTGGAATGGTGGCCTGGCGATTATCGAACGCAGCCGTTTTAATGACAATACAGCTTCCTTCCAGGGTGGGGCCGTGCATGTTGAAGGCGGCACCCTGGCGCTGCGCCAGAGCGCCTTTAACAACAACGCCGTCACCGGTAGCGCGGCTGGCAGCGGCGGTGGTGCGGTGTTTGTTCTCAATGGGCTACTGATTGTGGAAAATACGCTGTTGAATGAGAACACGGCCGTGACCAACGGCGGTGCGCTCTTTGTGCAAAGCAGCAATACCAGCGTTAACTTTGCCACCATCGTCAACAACAGCGCCACCAACGGCGGTGGTATTTACAGCAACAACGGTGGCGGCCAGCCATTCCAGTTGCACAACAGCATCCTGGCCGACAACACGGCCGTGACCGGCGGTGGCGCGCTGCACGCTGCCGCCGGCAGCATTACCGGCGAATTTGTCAACTTCTTCAACAACACGCCTGCCAACGTGGGCACCATCAACATCACCGACCTGTTTAATGACCCGCCCGATTTTGTGCCCGGCGATCCCGAATTTCACCTGTTGGCCGATTCCGCTATGGTAGACGCGCGTGGCCGCAACGAAGGGGATCCCACCAACCAGTTGGCCCAAGATTTTGAAGAGGATAACCGCCCCGCCGATGAAGGGTACGACCTGGGTTATGATGAACTGGCCGGCTGCGCTGCCAAACGAGACGGCACCGTCTTTGGCAGTATCCAGGCGGCGCTGGAAATGGAAAATCCGCAGAGTAACCTCATTCTCGTCTCCGGCATCTGTCGCGGCGTGAATGAGATTGACGTGGGTGGGCAAACCATCTTCCAGACGGTACACATCACCGGCACAACCGAAATCACCATCCAAGGCGGCTGGACAGGCGACTTTGAAGACCGTCTCATCGCCGAAACTACCATTATTGATCCTCAGGCCATGGGGCGCGCCTTTTACTTCAACGGCCCCGTCAGCGTCACTCTGGAATACCTGACCATTCGCAACGGGGATGCCACCGGTTTGGGCGGCGGCCCCTCCGGGCAAGATGCCGGCGGGCAGATATACAACACAGCGGGGCAGGTGAGACTCAACGCTGTGACCATGCTCAACGGCACGGCCGTACACGGCGCAGCCTATTACCAGGATAGCGGCAATCTGTCTACCGACCTGCTGGTTGCTACCACTGACAACTTTGATCCCCCGGACAATAACGACGACCTGCCACTGCGTGGCCGGGTGCAAGACGGCGCGGCGACCAACGGCGGTGCCTTTCACATTAACGGCGGCGTGGCGACTATCAACGCCACTGAGATCATGTCCAACACGGCCGTGAACGGCGGCGCACTCTACCATGCGGGTGGTGTTCTCACGACCACCAACAACGTCATCGCCTTCAATAACGTCACCGGCGATGGCGGTGGCGTTTTCCACAACGGCCCCGACCCGGCGCAATTGCTGCACAACACCTTCTATCAAAACAACGCTGCCAGCGACGGCGGCGGCGTTTACCGGCAGAGTGGCAGCGGGGCACTCGCCATTCGCAGCAACATCTTCCAGGACAACGATGCCCTCAGCGGCGATGCCATCAATGCGCCCTCTGGCACCGTTGAAGATTACAACTATTTCTACGGACAGCCGGCTGCGTTAGCCGGGGGCATATCCCCCGGTGGAAATTCCAATAACCAGGGTACCGGCGGCACGCCGCCCGGTTTGCTCGACCCGGATAACGGCAACTTCCACCTGAGCAACACCGCTCCCGGCACCGACAACGGCGATCCCGCCTCACCGGTAAGTGGCGACTTTGACGGCGACCTGCGCCCCTCCAACCAGGGGCCGGATATGGGCGCAGACGAAGTGGCCGGCTGCCGCGTGGAACTGAATGGTGTCATCTACGGCAGCATCCAGGAGGCGCTCAATAACGCCCAAACCGGTGATGTGATTAAAGTGTCCGGCATATGTAGCGGTGTTCACGAATACGATACTGGCGGCCCGGCTGGCGGCTGTCGTGGTGATGATGGCATTATCTTTACCACCGTCCATATTGACCAAAACGTCATCTTGCAGGGTGGCTGGGATGATGATTTCCAGACACAGGGCGAAGAGATCACCATATTGGATGCCACCGGTTTGGGGCGGGTGATTCACATTGCGCCCGGCGTCACCGCCACAGTGGAAGGGTTCCACATTGTCAACGGGGCGCTTGATGGCGTGAACGGGAACGGCGCGGGCATTTGTATTGATAACGCTTCGCCCACCATTCGCCACAACCACATCACCACCCACACCGCCACCAACGGTGCGGCCATCTACAGCATCAACAGTGCCGCCCTCATTGATGGCAACCGCATCTACAACAGCCATGCCGATGCCCTGGCGCTGGCCAACGGCGGCGGCATTTACGCCACGTCCAATAATGGCACGGCCGTCTCCATCGTCAACAACTTCATCTACGACAACAGTGCCAACACCAACGGCGGCGGCTTCTACAACGCCAGCGGTAATCACCTCTTCTGGCACAATACCGTCGTTGCCAACACGGCCAATAACCTGGGTGCGGGCGCTTACGTGGCCGCCGGCGCGCCGCAGTTCCGCAGCGCCATTTTCCTGGACAATGATGCCCCATCAACCGATGGGGTGCATGGGAATGCCGGCTCTGCGCCCACTATCACGTTTAGCGACTTTTTTGGACAGGATGTGGATTTGGGTGGCACGGCCGTGACCGGCGCAGCAGACAATCTCTTTGTTGACCCCCAACTCACGCCCGGTTATACCCTCACCCTGAACTCACCCATGCTGGACGCCGGCGACCCGGCGTTGACGCTGGATCACGATTTTGAGGATCATCTACGGCCGTCTCACCTGGGCTTTGACATTGGCGCAGACGAGATTGCCGGTTGCGTGGCCCGCAATCTGGCCGCGCCCGACGTCATCTACGGCAGCTTGCAGCGGGCGGTAGATGAAGCGGCCGATGGTGACACCATCGAAGTAGATGGCGTCTGCCTCAATGCCCGCCTGCATCCGAACAGCGGCGGCAGCGTGCAAAATCTGTTTGTAGACAAACCACTCACCATTGACGGTGACTGGAATTCTGGTCTGGTGCCGGACGGCCATCTGACGGCGACATTGAATGCGCTGGACAACGGCCGTGTCCTTTACGTGGCTGCTGGCGGCGCTCTCACCCTCACCAACATCATCCTCATCAATGGTGAGGCCAACGGCGCCGGGCTGAGCAATCATGGCGGCGGCGTTTACAATGCCGATACGCTGTGGCTGGACAGTGTGGAAGTCCTGGCTAACTTTGCCACCAACGGCGGTGGCGTCTACAACACGGGCAACCTGACGGCGCACCGCAGCATCATCCAGGCCAATTCAGCCACCCAGGGCGGCGGCGTCTATAACAATGGCGGTACGGCCGTTTTCAGCGAACTCAACCACATCGCCAACAACGACGTCAGCGGCAGTGGCGGCGGCGTTCACCAGGCCAGCGGCAATCTGACGCTGGACGGCAACCGCATTTACGAAAACCTGACCCCGTCCGGCAATGGTGGCGGCGTTTACCTGGCGGGTGGCATGGTCGTCGTGCGTAACAACTTCATTTATGAGAACAGCGCCCAGCAGGGTGGGGGCTTATACAACGCCAACACCAATACCCCCATCTGGCACAACACCTTCTACCTCAATGCCGCCACCGGGGGTGGTCAAAACGGCGGTGGTATTTTCAGCGCCACCAGCCAGCCGGTTCTCATCCGCAGCAATATCGTCCATGCTAATCAGGGTTCCGGCATTCACGTCACCGGTCAGGCCAGCCCGGACATTGATTACAACAACGTGGTAGACAACCTGGCTAACGGCTCACCGGCCAATTACACCGGCAACGCCAGCGCCGGGCCAAACGACATCAGCGTGCCACCCAATTACGTCAGCGCCATCACCGGCAATCTGCACCTGCGCAGTTGGTCGGCCGGGGTAGATGACGCCGATCCGGCCGTGCCCTTCAACCACGACATTGACGGCGATGTGCGGCCGACCAACGGCGGCCCTGATCGCGGCGCAGACGAGATCAACTCCTGCCTCATCCGCGTCATTGATCCTACCGATCCCGACCCGGACACCAGAGAACATATCTTTGGCGTGTTGCAATTTGCCATTGACTTTGCCGAAGATTTTGCGCCTGGCCCCTTCCCTACCGTAGAAATTGCGCGCGGGGAATGTACCGGCGTCCGCCAGGATAGCGAAACCGGCACCTGGCAGGTGGGCATTGTCCGTGAAGACCTGGACTTTGCCGGTTCCTTGCAACGCTCTAACTTCCAATACGTGGGCGATTACACCAGCGACGATGTCGGCACCCTCACCACCCGCATCAACGCCGATTATGAAGGACGTGTGATCTACGTTCACGAAGACGCCGACCCCACTTTCACCCATATCGCCTTTGTTAACGGCAATGCGGCAGCGGCGGGTGGCGGCCTGAACGGCGGTGCGATCCTGGTGCCTGATAACGGTAGTGTGCAGTTGTACACGACCTATGTATGTGAGAGTGCGGCCAGCAACGGCGGTGGCATTTACTTTGGCGGCAGTTCTGGCGCGGTGCGCGAGAATTACATCACCGGCTCTACCATTGGCGAATGTATCCCCGCGCACGTGGAAGAAAACGAAAGCGGCGGCATTATCCTCGTTGTGCCGCTCTTGTACGAGGGTAATAGTGCCAGCAGCAGCGGTGGCGGCCTGTACAACAGCGGGCCTTTGGGCATCACCGATGTCGCTTTTTACGTGAACGAAGCGGGAGTTAATGGCGGCGGTATTGCCAACACGGCCACCGATTTGCGCATCATCAATGGGCTGTTTTATAGCAACACGGCCGTGTCCAACGGTGGCGCGATCTTCAACACCGGCCCTAACCTGGAGGCTTACCACACCACCATCACTGAAAACAGTGCCCAGACCGGGCAAGGCGGCGGCATCCGTACCGAGTCCACCGGCTTCATCCTCAACAGCACCATCCTAGACAGTAACGTGGCTTCAAGTGAGAGCGGCCTGAGCATGCCCGGCGGCCTGAACCCCATCCTGGCTTACAATAACATCTGGAACAACACGTTGCCTCCTGGTGTCACCAATACAAACCCGGTCAATGGCGACCCCGACCTGCGTGGTTTCTACCCGGTCTTCCCCCCGATCAACTCGCCGGTCATTGACCAGGCCGATCCGGCTCTGCTGGACCCCGGCGTACCCGAACCCGGTGGCGGTTTTTACCCCATAGACTTTGACGCCCGTCTGGTTGAGCGGCCTGATGGCGGCACAGAACATCTGGGCACCCGCGCCTCGGATGTGGGCGCGATTGAATGGTGGAAAGATTTCGGCTGCACCGTCACGCCCACGCCGCAGCAGCAAACGGCCGCGCCGGACAGCGCTGTCGTTTATAACTTCCTGGTCACCAACACCGGCTACCCCTACCCACCCAGCGATTTCCGGCATGGGTTCATTGACACCATTGTCATCTCCCTGACCACCAGCGCCGGTTGGGGCAGCCTGGAAGGTGGCCCGGTGCAGACCTTTGTGGATATGGATTGGAACGAGAGCCGGCCTATTACCCTGACCGTTGATGTGCCCGCCGATGCCCAAAACGGGCAGTCAGACATCTCTACTATTCACTGTCAGTCCCAAAGCCGTCCCGACCGCGTTAACGAGGGGCGGGCCACCACCTTTGTGGGGCTGGTATCTGGCGTCATTGTTTACCCAGCCTACACCGCTTCGGCTCAACCCGGCGATGTTCTCACCTTCAACCACACCGTGGAAAACATCGGTAACGATACGCATACCTTCAACATCCTGCCGAGCGCCGGTATCCGCCACGCCAGCGCCGTGCTGCTGGAAAACGGTGTTCCCGTCAGCCAGACCCAGGCCACGCTGGCCCGCAACCAGACCAGAGATGTGCTGCTGGAAGTAACCATCCTGGAAACGGCGCTGCGTGACGAGGTAGCCAACCCCGGCGTGGTGGCCATACAGGTGGACGATCCCCAAAATACCGGCGCGGTACAGGATGACATTCTCATCCTGGGCGAGCCGGGGCCGCGTTATGTGGCTCCCGGTGGCCGCGACATCGAGAATAATTGCCGCGTTTCGGCCATACCATGCGGCACCATTCAACACGCCATCTACGCCGCCGAACCAGGGGATGACATCTTCGTCGCCCAGGGTACGTATACCGACTTTTCGTCAGAGCCGATAGGCGGCGAGACGTTCACGCAAAATGTCATCATCAGCAAATCGGTGAACATCTATGGCGGTTACAGCACATTAGACGGCTTTGCCGCGCAGTACCCTATTACCCAGACCACCCGGCTGGACGGCGAGGGTATACGTCGGGTGATGGTCATTACGCCCGGCATTACCGTGACGTTGAGCGGCCTGTTCATTGAAAATGGCAATGCGGCGGCGCAGGCTGGCGCGCCGCTCTATGGCGGCGGCGTTTACAACGTGGATAGCAGCCTGACCGTGACGGCGACCTTCTTCCTGGACAATGCTGCCAGTCTGGGCGGCGGCCTCTACCAGAGCGGCGGCCAACTGGCGGTGAACGGTTCCGTCTTTGCCGGAAACGGCGACGCAGCCACGAGCAGTAATGCCGGTGGTGGTATTTACCTGGAGGGGGTCACGGCCGTACTGGAAAACAACACCTTTGTCGGCAATGAGACCGGTTCCGGCGGGGCTGTCTATGTGGGTGACGGCGCGGCGCTGGCGGCGTTGAACAACATCTTCAGCGAGAACGCCGCGACCACGACGCCCGGCAGCGCAGTCTTTATCACGACCACAGCCGCTATCACCGAAGATTACAGCCTCTACTGGCTCAACGACACCAACTTCGTCACCGGTACCAACAGCCTCACTGCTGAACCTGACTTCCTGGATCAATACTTCCACCTCTCCGCCGCTTCCCCGGCGAAGGATGCCGGCACGGAATTGACCTCGCGTGATTGGGGCGTGGACTATGACATGCAGCCGCGCATCATGGGGCCAACCATTGACATTGGCGCGGATGAACGGTTGCAAGTGCCGTCGTTTACGCTGCTGCCGGTGACGGCCACGGCCGTGATCACCGCCGCTGAACCGTACACCTACGAACATGTACTGACGAACACAGGCGATGTGACCGATACCTACTCCCTCACTCTGTTCAATGAGGAAATAACACCCGGCGGGAATTGGACTGTAACCATGACGCCCATGACCAACACCGGTTTGCTGGATACCAATGAAAGTGTCACTATCACCCTGGTCATCTCCGGCGATGTGCCCGGCGCCATCCTGCGCTCCCTTATCACCGCCACCTCGGATAACTACCCCTTGACCGCCAGCGCCACCGATACCACCACCGTCCGCTTCGATCCGGGGGTGGACATTGCCGCCAACGAGAGCGGGACCACAGCGCCCAACGTGCCCATCGTCTACAGCCACACGCTGACGAACACGGGCAGTGGCATTGACCGCTTTGCTCTGTCCGTCTTTGCCGAAAATCCGGCCGGTTGGGCCATTGGCATTATGCCCACGGAGACCGCCTTCCTGCCGGCCGGGGAAACGATGACCTTTACGGTCAGCGTGACGCCGCCGCCAGGCACACCGCCCGACGTCAGCCACACGGTTCAGGTGGAGGCGCGTTCTTTGAATACGTTGGGCATCGTCGTGACCGACACGCTGACGGACACGACGACGGTGTTGGAAGCGGCCGGTTTACTGCTGCTGCCAATGACACAAACGCAAACGATACCGGATGACAGCACGGCCGTTTACTTCCACACCCTGCAAAACACCGGCAATGTGACCACCACGGCTGATCTGGCAATCAGCGGCGTCCCGGCTGGCTGGCCGGTGACGGTAGCGCCAACCAGCGTGAATCTGACGCCGGCGCAAACCGTGCCGGTGACGGTGACGGTGGTAGCGCCGCCCGGCAGTGGTGGTTTGACACACGTGGCCCATGTGACGGCGACGGCGACCGTTGATCCCGCGGTGCAGGCAACGGCCGTAGACACCACCACCGTTCTCATCCAGGCCGGCGTCATCATCGAACCGGATAACCTGATCATCACTGAGCCGAACACTATCGTCACCTTCACACATACCGTCACCAACATCGGCAACGGCGCGGAAACATTTGACCTGAGCTTTGTCAACACACTCACCTGGACAACAACCGTCATTCCCGATGCCGTCACGTTGGATGTGGGTGAATCGGCTGAGGTGCAGGTGGAGGTGGTTGTGCCGCCGGACGCGGTGCCAGACGTACCCAATTTCACCACCGTCACCGCCCGATCAAGCAGCGACCCGGCTGTGTTTGACACGGCCGTTGACGAAACGCGCATCCGCCAAACGCACAGCCTGATCCTGATACCCGACCAGTCCGGCCTGGCCGATCCGGGTACGACCATTAACTATAGCCACTGGCTGACGAATACGGGTAATGGCACAGATGAAATTGTGATCACGGCCGTGACCGAAAATAGCTGGCCCACCACGCCACCGGCGGGAACCATTATCCTGCCACCCGGCGCCGGAACTGAGTTGACGGTGGCGCTGGAAGTGCCCATTGGCGCGGCCGGTCGCACCGAGATCATGACGGTGACGGCCGCTTCCATCATCAGCCCCACGGCCACGGCGCAGGCCATAGACACCACCATCGTCACCGGCGAGGTGGGTGTATTGGGCGTGGAAATTGCTCCGGATCGCGCCGCTTCGGGTAATCCGGGTGATACGCTCATTTACTTGCACACCGTCACTAATACCGGCGACATCGCCGAACAATTCCTGCTGAGCGTCACATCAGCTAACGGCTGGGCAGCAGGTGTCTCGCCTTCGTCCATCATCCTCAGCCCCGGGGAAGCAGCCAGTGTGCAGGTGACAACCACCATTCCGCTGACAGCAACAGGAGGCAGCAGTGATGTGGCTACAGTGTTGGCCCGGTCGCAAACGGATGCGGATGTTTTTGACACGGCCGAGGATACCACAACCGTATTGGGTGAACCGGGTTACGGCGTCATCATTGAACCGGACAACACGGGTACGGCCAATGCTGGCGACACGGTCGCTTACACGCATTGGGTGACAAATACGGGCAGTTTCACCGACACATTCAATCTGACGACGGAGAGCAGCCACGGCTGGCCGACGCCTGATCCCCTGCCGGTGACGCTGGCGTCGGGAGAATCCACCCAGATTACGGTCACGCTCATCATCCCGGCAGCGGTCTTTACCACGACGGATGTGATGACGGTTACGGCCGTGTCCATCAATGACCCCACCGTCACCGACAATGCTATAAACACAACCTTCGTCAACGGCGTTTCCGGCACATTGGGGGTGTTGCTGGAGCCGGACAACGCGGCCACAGCCACGCCCGGCGCGACGGTGCAATACATCCACCAACTGACGAACACCGGCACGATTACGGATGATTATGTGGTCACGGCCGTGTCCAGCCAGGGTTGGACGGTGGTAATCGTCCCTGCTTCGGGCACGATTATCCGCCTGACGCCCGGCCAGTCGGCCAATGTAGTAGTGCGGGTGACGGTACCGGGGACAGCGACAGGTGGGACGGTGGATGTGACCACGGTGACGGCCGTGTCCCTCTCTGACAGCAACGTACAAGACATTGCCAGAGACATTACCACCGTCCAGGAAGATGAGACGCCGCCTACCATATACCTGCCCATCATCCTGCGCCCTGGCGGCACACCGCCGCCACCACCGACGCCCACCCCTACATCCACGCCGGTGACGCCCACGCCAACAGCTACCCCCTGCGCACCGCCCACCAACATTGACCTGATCGTGACGCAAATTCAGGTAGTCCCGGCGGCGCCCATCTCCGGGCAGCCGGCGACGGTATACGTCACCATTCGCAACCAGGGTTCCCAAAATGTGCCGTTTGGTAATAACTTCTTCCTGGACTTCTATGTAGACCGTGTGCCGCAACCGTATCTGGTGGGGGACATCGCCTGGGGCATTCAGGGTGCTGACCTGACGGCCGGCACCAGCCGTACCTACGAGGCGGCCTACATCTTTGGTGGCGGCGCACACCAGTTGTGGGCACAGGTGGATACAGACCGGCATGTAAACGAGTGTCCCAATGAACACAACAATACGTTTGGCCCGGTGAATATCAACGTGTCGGGTGCGGTGATTGAGGGATTGAGCATACAGCCGCAGTATGGCCCACGGCAAACGCCAGAGCCGGTCATGTCTACGGGCACGCCACAGTTTGAGCCACGGCCGACACAACCGCCTATAGCCACGCCAACCCTGCCATCATTTACGCCCACACCCACGCCGCCAGAAGCAACGCCATCATTGTCACCCCCGGACAGTGAGGAGGCGCTGCCAACGGCTACACCAACCGCCACGGCGACGCCGGATTAACAAAAAAGGGGGGTCACGAAACCGTGACCCCCCTTTTTTGTACGAACGCATTTACTTGATGATGGTCTGGACTAACGGCCGTCGTCCTGTTTCCGAATAGAGATACCGGGAGAGGGCGTCCTCAATTTTGGTGCTGAGTTTGCCGCCGCCGTTTTCTTTGTGCAGCTTGATCACCCGGTCTATCGTCTCTTTGGCCCCATCCACAATCTCCGCGCCATCGCGCATATCCAGGAAACCGCGCGAGAGGATTTCCGGTTCACCGATCATGGCGCCGTTGCCGTTAAGAGTAAGGAAGGTAAAGAAAACACCGCCCTGCGCCAGTAGTTCGCGGTCACGCAGCAGCGGCCAATCCACTTCGCCTACGCTGGCCCCATCCACAAAAATGTAGCCGCCTTTCAGCCGGGGCATAATCGTCAATTTATCCTGGCTCAGTTCCAGGGGGGTGCCATTTTCGATGACGGCGATGTTTTCACGGGGGATGCCTAACTCTTGGGCCATCAGGGCGTGTTGTTTCAAGTGACGCAATTCGCCGTGGAGGGGCACCAGATATTTGGGGCGCACCAGGTTGATCATCAACTTCATCTCCTCCTGGCTGGCGTGGCCGGAAACGTGGACGTTGGCGATGCCTTCGTACAGCACGTTGGCGCCACGGCGCAGCAGTTGGTTGATGGTGCGGTAGACCAGCTCTTCATTGCCGGGAATGGGATGGGCGGAAAAGACGACGGTGTCGCCTTCCTGTATTTGCAGCCGGTTATGGCGGCCACGCGCCAGTTTGCCCATGACGGCCGATGGCTCCCCCTGTGAACCGGTGGCCATGATGGCCACGCGGTGCGGCGGTAAGGAGGTGGCGTCTTCGATGTCAATGAGCGTCGCTTCGTCAATTTCCAGATAGCCGAGGCGCTGCGCAATTTTGACGTTGTCACGCATGGAACGCCCGGTGACGGCCAGGTAACGGCCGTGTTTCACACACATATTGGCTACCTGTTGAATGCGGGAGATGAGCGAGGCAAAGGTGGCCACGATGATTCGCCCCTGGGCATTGCGAAACAGGTCGTCGAATGCTTTGTCAATCTCTTTTTCTGACTTGGTCCAGCCGGGACGGTCGGCATTGGTGCTGTCGGCCAGCAGGGCCAACACACCACGCGCCGAGAATTCGGCCAATTTGGCAAAGTCTGGCGGCCAACCATCGGAGGGTGTATGGTCGAATTTGTAGTCGCCGGTATGCACAATCAGCCCGGCGGGGGTGGTGATGCCAAACCCGACGCAGTCGGGGATGCTGTGGGCCACGTGGAAGGGTTCGATGGTGAAGTGGCGGCCCAGGTGAAATTTATCACCGGCTTCGATGGTGTGCATTTCGATTTGCGAGTGCAGCCCGCCCTGGCGCAGCTTTACTTCGGTGAGGCCGGCGGTGAGGGGGGTAGCATAGATGGGCGCTTTGATGTCTTGCATCACGTGGGCGACCGCGCCAATATGGTCTTCGTGCCCGTGGGTGATGAGAACAGCCAGGATGTTATCCAGCCGGTCTTTCAGGTAGGTATAGTCGGGGATGATGGCGTCTACGCCAAGCATGTCGTTTTCAGGAAACATGATACCAGCGTCAATGACGATGATTTCATCTTCGTATTCGATAGCGGTCATGTTCTTGCCGATCTCGCCACATCCACCTAATGGAATGATGCGTACTTTTGGATGCATAGGTTCTCCTTGAGGGCGTGATGCGTGATGCGTGATGCAGGTCACGCATCACGCATCACGCCCTCATATATAAATGATGTTTAATAAAGTGGGTCTTTACCGGCAAGTCTGGCAGATACGGCCGTCACAATCTTCATTGTGATGGGTTGGCATCTGCCTTATACACGCAATACGAGCCAGGCGAAAAATATCAACACAATCATAAAAACAGCCAGGAATCCGGTGTACAGCCAGAGGAAGGAGCGATGGGATGGGGTGGCGGTGAGATGGGGATGGGTGACGGCCGTGTCACTCACTCCTTGCTCTTTTGCCTGCCCATACTGGATAACCACCACGGAGATGTTATCCTCGCCGCCGCGCTGCCGCGCCATTTGCGCCAGTAATTCGGCGGCTTCATCGAGTGGCTTTTGGCCAATGACATCATTGATTTCCCTGTCATTAACGTGCCGCGTCAGGCCATCGGAACAAAGCAGGATAATGTCTCCGGGCAGCAACGTCAGCGTAAACAGCTCAATCTTGGGTTTGTTCTCTGACCCCAGGCTGTAGAGGATGACGTTTTTGCGGGGATGTACTTCCGCTTCGGCCTCGGTAATGGCCCCTTCTTCTAGCAGTTTGGCGACCAGACTCTGGTCTCTTGTAATTTGTTGTATTAGTCCATTTCGCCAATGATACGCCCGGCTGTCGCCGACATTGCCGATAAAGACCTGATTTTCTTGTAAAACGGCCGTGACCATGGTGGTGGCCATGCGGCTGTTGTTGTTTCGTTCAGCTACAAGCTGGCGCAGGTCGCTGTTAGCGGCCTGCATGGCATCGAGCAAACGACGGCCCCAATCCGATTCCTGGTTGTTTTCCACAAAGTGGGCAATCATGCGTTCACTGGCGAAGTGGCTGGCCACTTCGCCCGCATCTGCACCGCCGACGCCATCAGCTACCAGATAAATCCATCCGTTTTGTTGAATGTCTTGGGGATCAACTGGCTCCCGACAGGCGATGTAATCCTCATTGTGTTCCCGAACAAGTCCGGTATCGGTGGTGAGGTGGGCCTGTATTTGCCCAAGTTCTGCCATGCCAGAGACTATATACACAAATGGGCAATGGGGCAAGCCTTACTTCGGTGGGGATAATGAAAAGCAATTGGGTAATTGGGTAATTACTCAATTACCCAATTGCTGAGTCACAACCAGATAAACGAGATACAAAGCAATCAGCATAAAAAAGATAACAAGAACACCCATGACCAAATTGAGTTGGGAGGCTTTTTGTTTTTTGGTGCGTGGTTTTTTGGCCGCTGGTTTTTTGCGGGGGGCAGGTTTGGCTTTGGCCGCGGGGGCTGGCTGGGGTTTGGTTTTGGACGGCGCTTCTTTCTCGGCGGGGAAGGGGGAAACCTGGGTGGGGGGTTCCTGGGTGACCCAGGTGGAGTTGACGTCTTGTTGCAGCCAGTCGGGCACGTCTTTGGCGGGAGCGGTGGCTACGGCCGTGACCCCCGCTTCTTCTGTTCCCACTTCTTCTACAACGCCAGGAGCGGCGCGCATTCCCATCTTTTCCAGTTGCAGCGCTCCGACATCCCCGGCCAACCATTCAGGCAGCGTGTCACCTTCTGATTGGGCCAGGAAGTCCAGGGGTTCGTCGGAGATGGCAATGGTTTCGGCCGTTTGCAGCCGGGTCAGCCGTTCCTGGGCTTTGGGGTGGGCAGGGTCCAGTGCCAGGGCCTTGCCCAGATAAAGTGCTTGCTTTTCTTTGGAATCCACCAGCATACTGAGTAAATACCAGGATTGCACATCATCGGGGTTTTCTTTGAGGTTGGCGGCTAACAATAACTGTGCTTCCCGTTTGTTATTGGCGCGAGTGGCGGTGATTGCATCTGATAATGCCTGGTTCATTTTCTGTCTCTCTCCTGTCAGGGTGTATCAGTTGTTACTTATGTCAAACATTGTAGCACGACCTGAAAGAAATTTCGACAAGGAGTTTTTCGTTAGTAACCGTCCAGTGAAGCTCGCTGGACACTTACGAATTTCCCATAGATGAGGAGATCATACAGACACGGCCGTTCATAATTTAGCTACAATACACCCATACCAAAAAGGATTAGCAGCACAGGCTGATTGATGAACGGTGACTGAAAAAGATGCTTTAAGCCAGCGAATCATAGAACTGGAAACGATAGCCCAGATTAGCACGGCCGTTTCCGGCATACTGGATCTCGATCAACTCTTACAATTTGCTTTGGTGCGCACCAAAGAGCAATTTGACCTCTACCATGTCAATATCGCCCTGCTGGATGAGGCCGGGGGAAATCTGGTACCGGTCATGGGTGATAATAACATGCTCAGCATTCATTCGCCCGTACCCGCCATTCCCCTTCAGCAGCAACCTTCCATCTGCGCCCGTGTCGCCCGCGAAAGAATCACGATGGTCGTGAATGATGTTTACCGCCATCCCGACTTCATGCCGCATCCTTTATTGCCGGAAACAAAGGCGGAACTGTGCCTGCCCATGATTGTGGGCGACCAATTGATTGGCATTCTGGATGTACAGGCCAGAGAAAGTAACCGTTTTACTGAAGAGGATGTGCGTATCCACAAGACGTTGGCAGCCCAGTTTGCTATTGCCATTCAAAACGCGCGGGCCTTTCGGCTATCAGCGCAACGCGCCGAGGAGTTGACCATCCTCAACGAAATGAGCCGTTCGCTCAGTTCTACCCAGGGCATTGAACCGCTGCTGACGACTTTTGTCCATTACGCTGCGCGTTTGATTGATACAACCAATCTGTATATCGTTTTTTATGAACCGGAAAATCGGGCGGCGGGGGAGATTGTGTTTGCCCTGGATGTGGCTGACGGGCAGTTTAGGTGGTATGACCGGCGTCGCCATTTTGCCAATGGGCTGGTTGAGTATATTTTGCGCACAGAGCGGCCGTTGCTCATCCCCGCTCATGTGGCCGAAAAGGTAAAGGAGCTAAACCTGGAAGTACCGCGGGGCATTCGCTCCAAGTCATGGTTAGGTGTACCGATGGTGGTGAACGGCCGTGTGACTGGCGTCGTTTCCCTGCAAAACCACACCACCCCCTATCGGTTTAATGAAGACAGCCTGCGCCTCCTGGTTTCAATGGTGAATCAGGTGGCCCTGGCTGTGGAAAACGCTCGTTTATATGCCGCCCTACAAGAGCAAACCACACATTTAGAGCAAGAAGTTGCCCGGCGCACCGTCGAGTTGACCAGGACAAACCAACAGCTTACGACCGAAATAAACGAACGCAAACAGGCCGAAAGGGCCTTGCAAGTCTACGCACAGGAATTGGAACGCAGCAACCAGGAATTAGATAACTTTGCGCACGTGGCCTCTCATGATTTACAGGAGCCACTGCGCAAAATCACCACCTTTGGCAGCCGGTTAGAGGAAAAATATGGTACGACGCTGGATGAACGTGGCCTGGAGTATTTGCAGCGTATGCAGTCAGCCGCCAACCGTATGCAGCATCTCATTTTGGATTTACTGGTGTTATCGCGCGTCACCACGCACCGCCAACCGTTTAGCCCAGTTTCCCTGAGCAGTATTACCCATGGGGTTTTGTCTGACCTGGAAGTGCGTATCGAGCAGACGGGTGCGACCGTGACGGTGGATAACCTGCCAGAAATAGAAGCCGATCCGACGCAAATCAGACAACTGCTGCAAAATCTGGTGGGTAATGCGCTGAAGTTTATTGACCCCCACAGGGCCCCGGTCATCCAGATTTACAGCCGGGCAACGGCCAACGGTGGGCAAGAGATGTGCCAGATTTTTGTAAAGGATAATGGCATTGGCATTGAACCACGGCACCAGGCGCGCATTTTTGAGATTTTTGAACGGTTGCACGGCCGTACTCTTTACGAGGGCACAGGCGTTGGCCTGGCTATTTGCCGCAAAATTGTGGAACGGCACAATGGTTCAATTTCTGTGGAAAGCATCCCCGGTGAAGGCGCTACCTTTGTGGTGACGTTACCGTGCCGGCAATAGGGAAAGGGAGATTAGGAGATTAGGAGATTGGGAGATTAAAAGAGCACCTGTCACCTTGTCACCCCTTCACCTGTTCACCCCCTCACTCACTCCTCCCAACCGCGTGGCTGCTGCCGCCAGCCCCACCAGCAGCCAGAAGGCCGTCACCGCATGGTGGAATTCCAGATTAAACAGGTAATGATCAAATAAACCGGCGACCAGCCCACCGATGATGGCCGCGTGTAGTCCTAACCAGATGGGGTCTTTACGGCCGTCGGCCTTAATCGGCCCCCGGTTGAAAAAAGCATAAACAAACAAAGTACCCAACACCGCAAAAAAGGCCAGCAACCCCACCAACCCCATCGTCTGGGCCATGGTCAGGTACACATTGGCCACACCCAGATAAATGTCAATATCCGGCGTCCCGGCAAAACCAACGCCAAAAACGGGATACCGCTGCATCAGGATGAGGGCGTCCTTATATTCACCATACCGCATTTGCGTAGCCAGGTCTTGCCCTTGAATCCCTTCCACAAAACGGGCAATGTACGTTTGAGCCGGGGGCAGCAGCAGAAAGAGCAAACCGAGAACGACCATATATGGCAGTAGCCGCCGGTAGCGGGCCAGCCCCACAAAACCCAGCCCGGCCACCAGCCCCACCAGCGCCCCCCGCGAAAACGTCAGGATCAACGCCAAAAAAATCGAGCCAACGACCAGATACGTGAGCCAACGGGGGAATAACGGCCGTTTGGCCACCAACTGTGGCCCCGCCAGCGCCCCCAGCATCAGCAGCAGTCCGCCCAGTACATTCGGGTCTACTGATGTACCGATAGCTCGTTCGGAAAGTTCGGGATTTTCCTCGATATAGCGAATCACCCAACCGCCGGGATAACCTAACCGCGTGAGCATGTTCAAGAGGTCATTGGTGGTATCATCTGGCAGCAGCCAGAAGCCCACCGCCAGCAGCGCCGCGCCTGCCCCCGCCAGCAGCAGCACCTTCACCAGCCGTTCTAGCTGCTCCCAGGTGCGGCAGTAATCAATGACCACAAAGACAAAAAGCAGGCTCAAAATCAGTTCGGCGAATTTACGCAACAGAGTGGGCGTCAGTGGCCCGTTGGCTAACCCAAAAATAAAGGCAAAAACGGCGACAATGATAAAGATGAGCAGGGGTAGGGTGAGGGGAGTGGTGAGGACATCACGTTGTTGGCCCGTGACCAGCCCTAATGCCCACACGCCGATAACGGCGGCCAATGCCAGGTCTAAGAAAGTGGGCGTCAGGCCAATGTCAACGGGTAATGTGGCAAAGGGTAGCAGGCAAACGACGGCCATCACTCCCCAAAAGCCCAGCTCGATATTACGCAGCACCACCACCACCGCTACCCCCGCCAACAGCAGCGCCAGCGCCGCCAGCGGCCCGCCATACGCCAGCAGCAGACCGCCGAACACGGCCGTGATGGCGATCATCACCGCCAAGAGTAGGGTGTTTCGTGAGGCGCGATCCGTATTCCGTAAATCGTTCATTCGTCAATCAGGCCTTCAGCCAGCATGTGGGTGTAGGATTGCTGGACGGCCGTCTCCAATTCCGCCTGGATGCCATAATGCATGGCAATTTGCAGGGCGCATCTTAGCACATCCATCACTTCTTTGGCGAGTTTGGCCGGGTCTGGCTCGCCGTGTTTTTGCCGTTTAACGCCACTGCCTTCCCAGTGATTTACCTCCGCTGCCAGTTCGCCACATTCTTCTGCCAGCCGGGTGATGATTTGAAAGGGGTTATCACCGCCAGGGAAGCGCTGGTTTAGCCCTTCGTTCATCTTGTAAAGTCGTTCCATCAATCCACTCGTAACAGGGTCAGTTGTAAGAAGTCGTCGGTGAGACGGCCGTCCGCCGTGATCCGTTGCAATCGCTGAAATTCGCCTGCGGGTGAAAGCGTGTACAGCCCAATGATGAGGGGATACACGTCGGCTGACGTCTCCGGGTTGAGCGTGAGCGTCAGAAGCACGGGCTGGGGCGTGCCCAGGGGCCATTGCGATGTGGGCACGGGCAAATCTTGCGCCGCCCAGCGGGTGGTATCTTCGTCTACAACCTGGGCAAAGATGGTGTAATCGGCGGTGACGGGTTGGCTAAATTGCCAGTACAGGGTCAGGTCCACCGTTTCCCCGGTTACTGCTCGGCGGGGATTCAGTTCATACCCCACCAGCTCCACGCCTTTTTCAAAATTGACAGAGATAGGGTTGGGTATAGCGCCAGGCACGGCCGTGAGTGACACATCTGCCAGTGTGACTGCATTTTCCAGCACAGGCAATATTCCACCATCGGTCACCGGCAGCCGTTCACATGCCGGGCAGGTGGCATAGTCATACAGGCCCACGGTCAATTCCAGGTCAATGGGGGCTACGGCCGTGTCCGGCACAGTCAGCAAATGACGAGTAACGATGCGTTCGCCTGGCGACAACAGCGATGTGGGGCGCAATCCCTGCCCATGAAACATGTCTCGCTGGGCGATGGGGCGTTCCAGCACCGGATCATTGAGATGCACAAAAATGCTCCAGTTGCGGGTAATGGGTTGTAACACTTCCCATTCTAACGTGACCCAGACTGTTTCGCCGGGCTGCACGGCCGTCGGCGACAGTTCATAGCCCACCAGTTTCAGGCTCTCGCCGTAGGTAACGGCCGTGGGCACGGATGGTGGGTCGTAGCGGGGTGGTTGGTAAGACGACCGTATCCACAAAAATGGAGCGACTGCCGCCACTACAAACATAAAACTGCTTAACCCGACCACTACCCACACTGCCGGGCGGCGCGGCAGCCAGCCCACCAATCCCACGACCAGCAGCGTCGTCAGCGTGGAGAGCGCCGTGAACACCAGCCGCCCCTGTGAAGACCAGGTGGTCGTCGCCCACTGAATCAACCCCACCACCACCGCCGCCGAAAAAAGCAGGCAGACGATGAGGGCGAAGTGGCGTTCGACACAACGGAGGAGATAGGAGATGAGGAGATGGGGAGATGGGGAGATTGCCGATCTCTCAATCTCCCCATCTCCCCATCTCTTAATTACGTACACCACAAACCCCACCACACTCACCACCAACACCACATTCAACACCGCATAAATCCACGCCGGCATGGGTACATTGACGCCGCCAAACAGTCCCCAGTATGACATGAGAAAACCATGTCGTTCGCTCCACAATTGGAACAGCGAAGCCGGATGCGCCCGCTGGCCCAAGACGGCAATAAAGGCGTTCCAGCCCAGAAAATCACCATACAGCCGGATGTTGCGCCAGTACCACCAACCGGCAATGAGCAGTACTGGCAGCAGCATGACCAGGAAAGTGAGCAGAGATTTGAGGAGGATACGGCCGTAGTCCGTAATCCGTAATCGGTAATCCGTGAGGCGTGATGCGTGATGCGTGACCGATTCACCTGACACCTGAACACTTCTTCTCTGCCATTGCGAAATAAACGCCGTACCCAGGGCGATGGGGAAGAGGCCAAACGTGCCCTCCTTTGTCAAGATTGCCAGGCCAATGACCATGCCGATAAGCAGCCAGCGTAATCCGTAATCCGTAATCCGTAATCTGCTAACTGCATACTGCTTACTGCTCACGGCATACTGCTTACTAACCATCCGGATCATTAGCAAGATTGCCAGCGAAGCCAGGGGAATCGCCAGATTGTCGTTATTCACCGAGGCGCTGATGAAGAGGAACATGGGCAGGAAGGCATTGACGGCGGCAGCGCCCAGGCGGATTTCGGGGCGGTCTGGCTCCACTTCTCTGGCAATCAGGTACGTGAGATAAACGGTAGCCGCGCCCAATAAGATAGAAAAAAGCCGCACCAACCGTGCTGCCAGCAACGTTCCCTGCCAGGGATTCCAGGCCGGGTTGTGGATGGTCAGGTTGATGTTGCCGTCAGTGGTGATGATGCCGTTGTCTACATGCGGGTTTTCCCAGCGCACCGTTTCCATATCGGCCGTATCAATCCAGAAGGTGAGCGCCGCCCCCAGGTAATAATAGAGGGGTGGCTGGCTGGCTTCTTGTTTCCAGGGGCCGGCCTGGGCGGGGTCAAATACCTGCACCGGCAGGGGATTGCCTGCCGCCAGGTGGCGTACCATAGGGTAATGCCACAATTCATCCGACGCTTCAAAGATGGGGGTGAGAAAGGCATAAACGCCGCCAAGTAATAGAAAGAGGAGGAGGATGAGGCGAAGCCACCGTTGTTCGGTCATAGGCGGCTGATTGTACCTGCAAGAAAGGGCGCTGCCATCTGTGGCCGGTACATGTTCAAACTACGCTCAGTCTACGATTGACGCTGCGCTGTGATTGACGCTGCGCTGTGATTGACGCTGCGCTGTGATTGATTGCAGTTTGTTCCCCGTTTATACTGTACTCAGCCCTTCACGGCCGTCACCACCCATCAGTAAGGTGAATTTTTGATTTCATAAATTACCAGACGGAAAAGCCAAAGCTAATGAAGTCCTCCAATTTGCCTTATTTGCTGCCTTATGCGATTTCATTCCTCATCTCTTTGAGCGTGGCTTTATATGCCTGGCAGCGGCGCGGGGTGCCGGGGGCACGGCCGTTTGCGCTGGTTGCTGCCAGCCAGGCTACCTGGACCTTTGGCTATATCTTTGAACTGAATAGTGACACTCTGGCGGCCAAGGTTTTCTGGGACGATATACAATTTGTGGGGGCATTTGTCTGGCCCCTGACCTTTCTGGCATTTGCCCTGGCGTATACAGGACGGCCGTTCAAACGGCCGTACCTGGCCTGGTTATTGCTCAGTGGGCCGTTCCTGCTCTTTGGGGGGCTGGTGGTGACAGACAGGTTTCATGGGTGGATACGGCCGTCGGCCAACCTTATCCCCGGTGAACCTTTTGCCGCCCTGACGTATGAATTTACAACGGCCGTCTGGCTGGTCAGCAGCTATGCTTATGTTCTCATTTTTATTGCACTCTACCTGCTGGCAAGCACATTTTTGCGGGCACAACCCCTGTACCGCCGGCAAATGCTCATGGTGATCTTTGGCGCGCTTATTCCTATGGTGGGTGTTTTATGCACCCTGTTTGGCATCACCTTCACCTTTCAACGCGATACCACGCCCATTACGTTTGCTGTGAGCAACTTGCTCATTGCCTGGGGCCTTTTTCGCTACCGGCTCTTTGATATTGTGCCCGTCGCTCGTGACGCCGTATTTGATGGGATGAGTGATTATGTGTTGGTGCTGGATGTGAACAACCGGTTGGTGGATATGAACCCGGCGGCTGAGCGCGCCTTGGGGCAGCCCGCCAGCCGGTTAATAGGTCGGCCCGCCGCCGAAGTCCTGGCTGCCTGGGGCAATCTGGTGAGTGAATTTCGCGGAGAAACTTCGCTCAAGACAGAGATAAACATTAACCGTGAGGGACGGGAGCATTTTTTGGCGCTGCGCATTACGCCGCTTAACGATGACCGCCAGGCGGGTAACGGCCGTATCATTGTGGCCCGTGACGTGACGGACCGCAAACGGGCGGAGCAGGCTCTCCAGGAACGCTCTGAGCAGTTGCAGGCGGCCAATGAAGAACTGCGCATTCTCGGCCGGGTAAAAGATGAATTTGTGGCGAATGTTTCCCATGAACTGCGCACCCCCCTGACCAACATAAAACTATACTATGAACTCATCACGCGCTTTCCCCACAAGCAGGAACAATACCTGGCGGTGATACAGCGGGAAACAGAACGGCTGGAAACAATCATTGAAGACCTGCTGTTACTTTCGCGGCTGGACAGAGAGGCGGTTAAGTTAAAATTTGAACCGGTAGACCTGAATACAGTGGTAGGAACTATGATCCATGACCGCCAGGTATTAGCCGAAAGTTATGGCCTCAAGCTGGCGGCTCGTTTGCTGCCTGAGCCGGTATTGGCTGATGCCGATGCTACCCTTATTGGCCAGGTGTTGAGTGTGCTGCTGACCAATGCCATGAACTACACACCCTCAGGCGGGCAAATTGAGGTGTATACAGAGGTGGAGGATAACAACGGCCGTGTCTGGGCTGGTTTTTGTGTGCAAGATACCGGGCCGGGCATTGCTCCTGCAGAGCAAGAAAAACTATTCAGCCGTTTCTATCGAGGAGAAGCCGCGCATGTCACTCATGCCGCCGGCACCGGTTTAGGGCTGTCTATTGCCCAAGAGATCATTGGCCGGCATCACGGCCGTATCACGGTTGAAAGCACCGGCATACCCGGCGAGGGCGCCGCGTTTCACGTCTGGCTGCCTGTGGGGGAGGGTAAACCGTAATCGGTAATCCGTAATCGGTAGTCCGAATTCTGAAGTCCGACATCGGTTGACGGATTACGGTTCACGCCTCACGGATTACGCTTCACGGTTTACGGATTACGGGTCACGGATTACGGACTTCGCTATACTTACGCCCCCATGCAAGAATTGGAAAAGTTCAACGGTACCGTGGCGGCCATTTATGCCCATTGGCCTCGTTTTGCGCTGCTGTATGGGGGCATGGTTGTTGCCCTATTGGTCATGGGCATTAGTTTGGATCGCGGCTGGTTGAGTTTTGTGCCGCTGGCAACGGCCGTGCTGTTGATCCTGGCTTACTTCTTCCTGGCTTCCCTGTGGGCCGTTTACCAACTTTATGACCAGCGCGGTTTACGCCCCACCCACATTCTGTTTGACATGGGTCAACTACTACCCGAAGACCGGCTGGTGTATGTGGATGTGGGGCTGCGTTACCGCCCCATCCTCCTCAGTCGTCGCCTGACCATTGGGCACATCACTGTGGTAGATATTTTTAATCCGCAGTGGATCGCGGCGGTTACATTGGGGCGTTGGCGCGGGCAGTTGCCCCACCCCCAATCTGACCCCCGGTTAAGCTGGCGCGAAGGGCAGTTTGACCTGCTGCCCCTGCCCGATGACAGTGCTAAAACGATGATGCTCTGCCAGGTTGTGTCCCCTATCTGGGAACATGGTGACCGGCTGGCGTTATTGCGGGAGGCGTACCGGGTATTGGAACCGGACGGCCGTTTGCTTTTTGCCGAACAATGCCGCACCCAAACCACCTGGCTCACCGCCGGGCCGGCCGCCGCCCAACTACCCACCGCCGGTTACTGGCGCACACTGCTGGCTGAAGCCGGCTTCCACATTCAGCGCGAACAAAACCCCAACGGTCTCATCACCCTCATTCGCGCCCACAAACCGGGCGTCACCCAGGCGCGCCAGCTCGCCTTTGATCTAAAATTCTAAAGAGGGAAGTTAAGGGTTGCGGGCAAAAAATTCGTTCCGTAAGATGCCCATGTAAACCCGGTCTACAAAACGGCCGTCTAGCCACAAATGCTGGCGTAACCGTCCCTCTTCCACAAAACTACAGGCGCGGTAACAACGAAGGGCGCGTTCATTTTCGCTGTGCGTTTCCAGCCAGACGCGGTTCAAATTGAGATGATTAAAAGCGTAGCGCAGCAGCAGATGAATGGCATCACGGCCGTAGCCCTGCCCCCAGTATCCTTTTTCCCCAATTTCAATGCTCAGTTCGCAGGTATGATTCACCGGATCTATGCTGCCCAGACCACAATGGCCGATGTAACGGCCGTCGGCCTCAATAGCAAAAGAAACCTCATCATCGTTTTGTTTGTTGGCGCCCTCGTCAAAATAAGCCAACAGGCTTTCCAGTTTGGCCGGTCGCGGCGTGTGCCCATCCCAAAACCACATTTCCGGGTCATTCTCAAATTCCCACTGCCGCTGCATATCCTCGCGTGTACTGGCCCGCAAAACAACCTTTTCACCCTTGAACATAAGTCTACCACCGTTTACCATTGACTGATTGCTGAATAGAACAGTTACCCCCGCCAGGACTCGAACCTGAATCTGCCGCTTAGGAGGCGGCTGCTCTATCCATTGAGCTACGAGGGCATAGGCTTATAATGGTAACGCAGGCAGAAAGGGGGGGCAAGGTGATAGGTGAACAGTCAGCAGTGGGCAGTGAGCAGTGGGCAGGTGAAGGGATGACAAGGTGCTTCTTCAATCCCCAATCTCTCAATATCCCAATGACCAATGACCCTCCTTACCTTCCCTTTTTTGTGTATGGCTCGCTGTTGCCGGGGCAGGTAAATGCGGGCTTGTGGGGCGACGCGGTGGTGGCACAGCAGACGGCCGTGTTGGCACACGGCCGTCTCTACAGTCTGGGTGATTATCCGGTGTTGATCGAAAACGGGGGCGGGCCGGTAAAGGGCATGGCGATGACTATCCGCCCTGATGCTTATGCGGCGCTGCTGGCGCAGTTGGATGCGCTGGAAGGGTACAATCCAGCCGCGCCAGAGCAAAGCGAATATCTGCGGGTGATACGCCAGGCGTACCTGGTAGATAGCACGGCCCGAAGCCAATTCGGGTTCGCCGTACCCACCTGGGTTTATATCGGCCAGGCCAACTTTACGCCCCACCTGCCGCTCGTCCCGGATGGTGACTGGCTGGCCTATTGGGGTGCAGTTCCTTAAAAAAACCATCCCACAAAATTCCCCTCAAAATCAGTTGCCTTGCCCACTGAACGTTGTACCATTAACGGGTATACTGGTATGGCTTTTTGGTTGTATGGGGCAAATAGTAACCTGCCACTTGCCACCGGCAACCTGCCACTTTATTCCCCACTTCCCACTGAACATCCAACAAAGGATAAGAGTGGTTGTTAACATGAAAAAGATAGGTGTATTGACAAGCGGGGGCGACGCTCCCGGTATGAACGCGGCTGTCCGTGCGGTGGTGCGGGCGGCGCTGGCAAATGGCGCTGTGCCTTATGCCATTTACGAAGGCTACCAGGGTATGGTAGATGGCGGTCATCGCATTCGCCAGATGGCCTGGCAAGATGTGGGCGGCATTTTGTACAAAGGGGGCACCGTCATCGGCACCGCCCGTTCGGAAGCGTTCCGGCAGCGGCACGGCCGTCTCCAGGCGGCGGCTAATTTGCTCCAACACGGCATTGATAACCTGGTGGTCATTGGCGGCGATGGCAGCCTGACCGGCGCCAACCTTTTCCGTCAGGAGTGGCCGGGGCTGCTGGCCGAACTGGTGCAAAACGGGCAGATCAGCCCAGAAACGGCCGAAGTCCACCAACAACTGACGATCATGGGGCTGGTCGGTTCCATTGACAATGATATGTGGGGCACCGACATCTCCATTGGCGCAGATACGGCCCTGCGCCGCATTACCGACGCCGTAGACGCCATTTCCAGCACCGCTGCCAGCCACCAGCGCACCTTTGTGGTGGAGGTGATGGGGCGGCGCGCCGGTTATCTGGCGATGATGAGCGGCCTGGCCTCCGGCGCCGACTGGGTACTCATCCCGGAAAACCCACCCAACCTGGATGACTGGGAGGATAAGATGTGTTCGGTGCTGAAGTACGGCCGTGAAATCGGCCGCCGCGACAGTATTGTCATTGTGGCCGAGGGGGCGCAAGATCGGCGCGGCAACCGCATTTCCTCAGAGCACGTGCGCCAGGTCTTGCAAGACCGGCTGGGTGAAGATGCCCGTGTCACCATTTTGGGCCATGTGCAGCGTGGTGGTTCCCCTTCCGCCTTTGACCGCAACCTGAGTACCCTGTCGGGGGTTGCGGCTGTAGACCTGATCATCTCCGGTGAATTGGCCGGGCAGGCGCATGTCATTGGCCTGAAAGGGAACAAAATCGTACACACCTCCCTGGAAGAATGTCTGCAAAAAACCCGCGAAATCAACGAAGCGGTAGATACCCTGCAATTCAACCGGGCTATGGAATTACGCGGGTCTGGCTTCCGTGAATCCTTCCAAACCGTGCGCACCCTGGTGCGGGCGCAACCCCATCAGCCTCAGCCAGGGCAACGCCAACTACGCATTGGCGTGTTGACGGCGGGGGCGCCGTCCCCCGGCATGAATACCGTTGTGCGGGCGGTGGTGCGTTTGGGGCTAGACCGGGGGCACAAGATGATCGGCATCTACAATGGCTTTTCTGGCCTGGTAAGCGACCAGATTGAAGAGGTCAACTGGATGACGGTGAACGGCTGGGCTTATCTGGGTGGTTCCGAATTGGGCACGAACCGGCACATGCCCGCCAATGGCGATTTTTATGCCATTGCCCGCAACATTGAGAAGCACAATATCGAAGGATTGCTGATCGTGGGTGGCTGGTCTGGGTATGAGGCGGCGCTATCACTCTACAATCAGCGCACCCATTTTCCCGCGTTCAACATTCCGCTGGTGCTGCTGCCGGCGACCATTGATAATGACCTGCCCGGTTCAGAATTGAGCGTGGGCGCCGACACAGCGCTGAATAGCATTGTCGAGGCGGTGGACAAAATCAAACAATCGGCAGTAGCGGCACGGCGGGTGTTTGTGGTGGAGGTGATGGGGCGGCGCTGTGGTTATCTGGCGCTGATGGGGGCGCTGGCTTCTGGCGCAGAACGGGTCTATTTGCACGAAGAAGGGGTCTCCATTGACAATATGCGCGATGATGTGGCCCTGCTCAAGGATGGGTTCCGGGGCGGCAAGCGGCTGGGCGTGATGATCCGCAGCGAGGGAGCGAATGATACCTATACCACTGAATTTATGTGTAAGCTGCTCGAAGAGGAGGGGCGCGGGCTGTTTACGGCGCGGCAATGTATTTTAGGCCATTTGCAGCAAGGGGGGAATCCATCCCCGTTTGACCGGATTTTGGGTACGCGCCTGGCGGCGAAATGTATTGCTTATCTGGAAGAGCAAATTGGGCAGCCGGAATCACAGAGCGCCTGCATTGGTTTGCAGCGTGGTTCCTATAAGTTCACCGATTTTCAAGATTTACCCCGGCTGATGGATGTGGCTAACGGCCGTCCCAAAGAACAGTGGTGGCTCAATTTACGTCCCATCGCCCGGATGCTGGCCAAACCGGCAGCGAATGGTCAATTGTCAGTTGACAATTGACCATTGACAAGTGACCAATGACAAATCCCATCCGTTTACTCCACTTCGCTGACGCCCACATTGATATGATCAATCACGGCCGTCACGACCCCCAAACCGGTCTACCCATTCGCGTATTGGATTTTTTGGCGGCGCTGGATCAGGTGGTGGACACGGCCGTGTCTGAAAAAGTAGACCTGGTACTCTTTGCCGGGGATGCCTACAAAGACCGCAATCCCCAACCCACCTTCCAGCGCGAATGGGGGCGGCGCATGATGCGCCTCTCCCAGGCCGGTATTCCCACGCTGTTGCTGGTGGGCAACCACGACGTGGCCCCCGCCACCGGCCGCGCCCATACCCTGCACGAATTCAGCACCCTGCACGTGCCCCATATCCACGTGGCTGACACCATCCGTCTGTGGCGGCCTGATGACCTGGGGCTGCCGGTGCAAATCATCACCGTGCCCTGGGTCTCCCGCAGCCGCATGGCCCGCCTGGTGGAGACAAAAACTTTGGCAGAGGCACCTGCCGCCGATGTGTATGAACAGATGGAAGAAGTGGTAGGGGAGTTGATCGCCCGGCAAATTGAAACAGCCGATCGGAACCTGCCGCTCATCCTCACCGCCCATGCCAGCGTCCAGGGAGCCAGGTATGGCAGCGAACGCGCCGTCATGCTGGGGCACGAACTGGTGTTGAGCGGTGGGTTGGTCAACGACAACCGGCTCGATTATGTGGCGTTGGGCCACATTCACCAGCACCAGTCGCTCAACGGCGACGCGCACCCGCCCATCATTTATCCCGGCTCCATCGAGCGCATAGATTTTGGCGAGGCGCGGGAGAAAAAGGGGTTTGTGCTGGCCTCGGTGAGTCGGGGGAAAGCAACCTGGCAGTTCCACGAACTACGCACCCGCCGTTTTGTGGATCCTGAACCCATTACCCCCCGCGCCGACCATTTTATGGCCGACATTCTCAGCCAGTTACCGGCGGCCGATGCCGTGAAAGACGCCATTTGCCGTATTCGCCTGACTTACCCGGCCGACCTGGAGCCGCTGCTGGACGAAAAGGTCATCCACGACCATCTCAGTCAGGCGTTTGAAGTGCATATTCGCAAACATCATTTGCAAGAAAAACGCGCCCGGTTGGGGGATGCGGCCGGGGTAGAACAGATGACGCCCGCCGAACTACTGTCCATTTACTGGGACACAATTGGCATGGAGGGGGCGGAGGCAGATGTATTGCAACAGATGGCAAAAGAGGTGTTCACGGCCGTAGCGGATAGTTCGTAGTCGGCGATTCATCGCCGTCTACAAACTGTTAATATGCCAGAACGAGGAGCAAACCACAGGCGAGTTCAACGCCGACTTCGGTGAAGCCGAATTTTTTGATGTTTGGGATGGGGCACGGACGGGAATAGGCCCACAGAGCGCGCCCGGCCAGGGCGGCAAAGGGGAGGATGGTCAAGTAGGGAATGTGGCCGGTGAAGGCAACGGCCGTGACCATCCCCACGCCTACCAGATGCGTCGCCAACATAGGCCGCCGGTCGGCCTCACGGCCGTGTGTATCCATCAACCGCAGCCGCACATACAACACCCCCAACACGTTCAGCAGCGCCAGCAGCACCCATAGCCACCAGGCAACGGCCGTCATCTGCCCGGTAGCAGCGATCATAGCCGCCGGGGCGGTGAGCGCCAGCCCGGCCGCCCCGGCTACCTCCATCCACAGCACACGGACGCTGGTCTGGCGACCCAAAGCGGCAGCCAGATACACCGCCAGCAGCCCGGCCACCGGCAATGCCAGCCAAAAGATGGCGGTCACACCCCATGCCAGCAATCCCAAAAGGCAACACAACGCCAGCCCACTCAGCCCCAACACTAGCCGTTTGACGATGGGCGCGTCACTCTGGCGACCGCGTCCCTGGCGAATACGCAGCCAGATGGTGGCCGGTTGGCGCAGCAAAAAGAGCGCCAGACTGCCCACCAGCACCAGCAGCGTCGCCAGATTGAATGTGCCGGCAACGGCCGTGCCCACCAGATACGGCACCAGTAGCCACGACCACGATCCATGCTCGGCCGGCAGCAGCAACTGCTTCCGAAAACCTCTTTTCACCCTCTCACCTGCGTTCCTGTTCACCTTATCAGCCATGGTGTCTTGACGCCTCCTCGCCGGTTGTTTGTGCGGCCAGCGTCCGCCAGCGGAATTTGGGCAGCCAGGGGTTTGGTCTGGCTTCGACGGCGTCGGCAATCAGGTCGCCCAGGATGGGGGCGAATTTGAAGCCATGCCCACTGCCGCCGGCCGCTACCGTCAGCCCGGTTATTTCCGGGTGGCGGTCAATCCAGAAATGCTCGTCCAGTGTGTCGCAGTAGAGGCAGCGGCGGGTGTAGACGATGGGTGCGTTTGCCAGGGCAGGGAAGGTGGCGGCCAGGAAAGCGCGGAAATTTTGCTCATCTTGCGCCGTGACCACCCGCTCATCGTCGCGGGGGTGCAGGCGCAGGCCAATACCGTGATTGGCAATTTTGACCACGCCTTCAGTGGGGTGGAGCGGGAAGCCATACCAGCCGGTGCGGGCTACATCGGCCGTGAAAACGGCAAAGTTGGGCGGCGTAAACAGTTCTGGCTGCGCCGGTTTTAAGTGGAAAACGGGATGGCCGGTAGATTTCATCACCGGGGCAAGTGCAGGCAGTAGCAGGTGTGTCCAGGTTCCGGCGGCGACGAGGACGTGGTCGGTGGCAAAGGTGTGGCCTTCGGTGGTGCGCACGGCCGTGACCCGGCCACCCTCTTGCCCAATTTCTACGGCTGTCTGCCCGGTCAGCGCCGCCACACCCAACTGCTGCGCCTGCGCAAGCAGCGCCTCGACCACACGGCCGCTCTCCGCATACCCACCCTGGGCATGGTAAAAACCATCCACAAACGCCCCCCGTTTCCAGGCCGGAAAACGGCGGCTGATCTCGTCGGCGTCTAATCGTTCGGGCTGGTGTCCGCGTTTCAAGAGCATCTGGTAGCTTTCGTATTCAAAACCGCCAGGGGCCATCGGCTGCTGGGTGAACATGGTTACGCCAATTTCGTGAAAGAGCGGGCCAAACATCTCATTCCACTGTCGCCAGCCTACCAACGCCGCTTCCACCATCTCCATGTACTGTTCGTCTGCGCCATATTCCATACGCACGACTTTGCTGATGTCGGTGGAGGCAGCCAGGGGATGGGGCAGGGGGCCAGGGTCTAGCACGGCCGTGTGCCAGCCGCGTTGTTGCAGGGTCACGGCCGTTGTCACGCCAAAGATACCGCCGCCGATGATGATAATGTCGTAGTTCATTATTCTTCCTTTATGGATGACAAGGTGACAAGGTGACAAGGTGAAGGGGTGATAAGGTGAAGGGTTGATATACTTGCATGGGGTAATTCTATCCTGGTTACGGCCGTTGTTCACCTAAAAGCCGGGAGTGGAGGTTTTTACCAAAACGGTTCCTGACTTGTTTTTGGTTATCGCGGCCCACTTTTGTTATATTCCTGGTGTCAGTATTGGCAATACACATACACTTTTCAATTGAGGAGAATCTATGAACAGGTTGAGCATCGTTATGCTTTTTGTTACGGCCTGCACGTTGTTTTTAGGGGGGTGCAGCCAATCCACCGCAGAAATCGCCGGAACTGTAGAAAGCCAGGTGGCCGTAGCCGTCATGGGTACGGTTGAAGCCTGGCCGACGGCCGTGCCGCTTAACACCTATACACCCATACCCTCTGCCACACCCCAGGCCACTTATACGCCCTATCCCACTTACACACCGCTGCCTACCTTTACGCCGCAAGCCACCTATACACCATACCCCACCTGGACGCCCACGCCGGAAGATACGGCAACGGCCGTGCCCACCACGACACCCACATCACCCCCATCACCGCAGGCAACGGCCGTGCCGCCCACGACTTCCCCAACCACAACTAACCTGACTGCCTTAAAAACGGAAATCGCTAATACTCTTTCAGACATCAATATTTATCGAGGTGGACTTACTAGATGGGTAGGAATTAATAGATATGAGCTTGTAAATTGCCGGGAAAATGTAGATACCTACGATAGAATTGTCATGATTATTACTCTTGATGTGAGTTCAGATGACGCGGTTATACAAAATGCTTATGCAGTTTATCAAGATGCTGTGAATCAGTTCGCTGAATTTGCAAGACCCTGGACTGATAGCTGCCGTGAAGCCTTAGCTAATGGAATCGAATTAAAACCGTTGGATAATCTCCAAAGAGGTACACTAACAAATAGTATAGCTATTGTGGAGAGCAGGCTTAACTCTGTAAATGATCAACTAAATGCGCTTGGCGAATAGGCGCACAAAGTACGGATTGCCGATCATCTATGACCTGTTGCCGACATGATTAAAGCGATCATTTTCGACTTTGGTGGGGTGATTTTGCGGACGCACGATTGGTCCGGTCGCCGCCATTGGGAGCAGCGGTTGGGCCTGCCGGAACACGGCGCGGAGCAGTTGGTGTTTAACAGCGAGAGGGGACGGTTGGCGCAGCACGGCCGTATCACCTACGACGATCTGTGGCAGTGGGTGGGGCAAATGTGTGGCCTGTCGGCGGCGGAACTGGCGCAGTTCCAGGCTGACTTTTGGGCCGGGGACGTGCTGGACGAGAAGCTGGTGGAGATGATACGGGGGTTACGGACGTTTTACCAGACCGCTCTCATCAGCAACGCCTTTGACGATTTGCGTGACGTACTGACCAACCAGTTTGCCATCGCCGACGCCTTTGACGTGATCGTCATCTCCGCTGAAGAAGGCATTATGAAACCAGACCCGCGCCTGTACCACATCGCCCTGGAACGGCTTGGCTGCCGCCCGCAAGAGGCGATATTTATTGACGATTTTGCCCACAATATTGAAGGCGCACAGGCCGTTGGCCTGCATACCATTCACTTCACGCCTGGTATAGATTTAGCTGGTATCATCAAAGATTTGGTAGCTGTCTAGAGACCTGACAGGTTTTTGACCTGAAAAATTCCAGGTTGGACGGGTAAAAAACCTGTCAGGTCTGAACAGTTATCTTTGGTAAACACACATGAACGAAGAAGCTATCTGGCAAGCGTATTTACCGGCCGGATTTACGGCACGGCCGTCCACTCTGGCAGACGCCGCCGCGGCAACAGATGTATTTAATGCCGCCGCTATCAAGTATTCCGGTCAACCCACTTTTGGGCTGGATCAAACCATTAATTTTTGGCAATCGCCGGGCTTTGATCTGGCGCAAAACAGCCGTGTGATCCTGGCTCCAGACGGCCGTGTGGCTGCCCAAGTGGATGTGGATGATACGCCGGCTGTGCCGGTGGCTCCCCGTGTCTGGGGACGGGTGCATCCCGATTATGAAGGAATGGGTATGGGTACGGCCATTTTGGTTTGGGCCGAACAGTGTGCCCGTGCTGTGTTTGGCCGTGTACCGGCTGAGGCGCAAGTGCGGTTGCTGGTGGTGGGCATTCCGGAAACGGCCGTGTCCACTCATCAACTCCTGCACAAATCGGGCTTTCGCCATGTCCGCGACTTTTACCGTATGGTCATCGAATTTGCCCACGAACCACCCCTGCCCGTCTGGCCGCCGGGCATTACCCTGAGCAATATGGCGGAACGACCTGATTATGTTCCGGTGGCGGCTGCCCGCGAAGAGGCATTTCAGGATCATTGGGGGCA
This sequence comes from Anaerolineae bacterium, assembly GCA_023382655.1. GTDB lineage: Bacteria > Chloroflexota > Anaerolineae > Promineifilales > Promineifilaceae > CAADGU01. The sequence goes on from JAHDWK010000005.1 coordinate 280,288, forward strand.
CGTCAGTGTGCCGTTGCCTGACGCTGTGCAGAACTTGCGGCACTGGCTGGAAAATGACCCGCTACATGAACCGGATGGGGAACTGCTGGCGATGGCCGGTGAGGAAATTGCCGGGCTTTGCCTCTGCCGCATGGGGGAATACGGTGATCCGGAGATGGGGTGGGTGAGTGTATTGGCCGTGCGACGGCCGTATCGGGGGCAAGGGTTAGGCAAGGCGCTGCTGCAACAGAGCTTCCGCCAATTTTATGCCCGTGGTTTCAAACGTGCCGGGCTGCATGTGGATGCCCAAAGCCTCACCGGTGCTACCCGCTTGTATGAAAAAGCCGGTATGCGGGTGCAGGAGCGGGTGATGGACTTCGAGAAAGAGCTGCGCCCAGGAATAGCCATGGTCACTCATAGCTGATTTGCCGCAGGGGAAAGGGTGATTTTCTCAGTTGTGGACGTTGACCAGGGTGCCTACTGACGCCCAGTAATAAATCCATTCGGCGTCGCTAGTTTTCAGGTTAACACAGCCGTGGCTCATGGGGGTGCCAAAGTTGCTGTGCCAGAATGTGCCATGCAGTGCATAGTCATGGTAGAAGTACAGGACGTAGGGCACGTTTTCCAGGTAATAGTCGTAACCAAGCAAACGGCCGTCCATCGTCTGGCTATGGAAGGTAATCCAGATGCGGAACTGGCCGGTGACGGTGGGGTGTTGGGCTGTGCCGGAAGAGATAAGGGTCTGAAAAACCAACTCATTACCCACAAAGGCGCGTAGGGTCTGTGTCGAGAGGTCTACGTCTATCCATTTTTCATCGGCAGCCACGCCAAACGGCCGTGTCTCAAACTCATTCCCGCTGCTACTCACAAACGTGGGCGCCCAGGTTGGTGTTGGTGTGGGTGTGGGTGTGGGTGTGGGCGTCACCGTCCAGGTAGCACGGGGTTGGCTGACCACGTCGGCAGCAATCTGTTTGGCAGGTACAAAGGGGGTGGGTGTTTCAGTGGGCGGTGCAACCGGGGCATTGGCGGCTAGAGGCGCTGAGGCCATCTCTTCGGGCATGGTAGCCACGCTCTGTAATTGCACCGGGACGGGATCGGCTATGGCCGTTACCGTCCGTGCCTGCCACATGACCAAAATCGCCACTCCCACGAACACCAGCAAGATCACCAGGATGAGCGTGCCCCAGAGGAACGGCCGTATCCGGTGTTGGCGAGGATTTTCCACCAGGGTTGGCGTGACAGTGACGGGTGTAGCCTTTGCCAGACGCGCTTCAGCCCAGGCTCGTGCCTCTATAACCCGCGGCTCATAGGGGCGCAACCGTTCGGCGCGCTGTATATATTCCAGACTGGCCTGCGGTGTGGGGGCTATGCCGGCCAGCCACAGCCACACCCGGTAATCATGTGGATTTTGGTGGGCGGCTTCCTGTAACAAATGGCGAGCCTGGGCACGGTCGCCGGACTTGAGCGCCTGGCGCGCCTGGTGTACCAGTTCGGCCGCCGAAAATGGCGCAGAGGAAATGGCATCATTCATCGTAGCCCCAATTGGGTGAGGTAACATTGGATGCCGCTGGCGACGCCGGCCGCCGGCACATCGGCGCGATTTGTGAGAATATCACGGTCTAAATTCATAAACCCGACTTCAATAATGATGGCCGGGACGCCCAGGGGTATTTCGCGGAAAACATGATAGTCGGTCATGTGTTCGGTGATGGTGTGGGGGTGGTAGGGAAGTTCGGTGATACGGCCGTACTCCTGCTCCACACAGGATTCCAGACTGGAGGAGTTGGTGTAAGAGGAACCGGCAATTTTGAAGCCTTTCAATTGATCATGGTAATAGACACACGAGTCGGCATGGATGGAGACAATGGCCGTGGCCCCATAACGCGGCAAACGGGGGTCAAACTCCTCCAAAATATCCACCGGAATCCCATCCGCTTGTAGCTGTGCCGCCACCATATTGGCGATGTTCTCGTTGATTTCCGCTTCCGTTAAGCCGTCCGCGCATACCGCGCCGGGATCATTGCCTTTATGCCCGGCAATCAGGCCGATGCGCAATGGGCCGGGGCTTTGCGCCAACCGTTGGATAACCGGCTGCTCTGGTACGGATTTGTAAATAGGAGCTGCCAGACGGCCTTGTGTAGTGGCAGAAATAATTTCCGCGGTGGCCTCTTCCGGGCTGAAATACCAATACACTACCAGCATACCCCCTAAAGCCGCCACCAAAAAGACGACAATACGGATATTATCCAGTAGCAGGTGTAACCAGGATGAATCGGATCGCCAGGAATTTTCTTGGTTTGTCTGCATTATGTTCACTATTTTACACGAAAATGTGGTGAATGTCTGCAAATCGTTTTTTTCTGCTTGACAAAGTGTCGAAACAACACTATACTGCCCACAAATCAACATAGTGTAATAATGACACCAACGAATTGTTTACAAACGCCACCGCAAATTGGCGACTAACATGATAAGGAGAAAGCCATGACCCAATTTCCAACCTTTTACCAGCCACAACGCATTGGTACCCTGTTTTATCCTGATTACGCGGCCATTGCTGCGGAAGCGACGACTCCTAACCTGCCGCCCGCTACGGAGGATAAACAAAACATCCATCTGGTCATTATTGACATGCAGGTGGATTTTTGCCACCCGGATGGCAGCCTGTTTGTGCCGGGGTCTGTGGGGGATATTCAGCGCACCATTGAGTTCATTTACCACAATGCCGCCCGCATTACCAACATCACCTGTTCGCTCGATTCCCATCTACCGCACCAGATATTCCACCCGGCGTGGTGGGCCGACGAAAGCGGCAATCATCCGGCGCCGTTTACGCTCATTACCTATGCTGACATCAAAGCGGGTAAGTGGCGGCCGTTGGTCGCCCCGGTGCAGTCCACCAACTATGTGCGTCAGTTGGAGGGGCAGGCCAAAAAGACCCTGACCATCTGGCCTTACCATGTGATGATTGGCAGCATGGGCAATGCGCTGGATCCAGAACTGTTTTCGGCTATCTTGTGGCACAGCCTGGCGCGTAAAACGCAACCAACCTGGCTTACCAAAGGCACCATCCCGTTGACGGAGCATTACTCCATCATCCAACCAGAAGTACCTGTGCCCAACCATCCCATGGGTGGCAAGAACAAGACGTTTTTAGACACGCTGGCGGAAGCGGATGTGGTGGTCATTGCCGGTGAAGCGGAGAGCCACTGCGTCTTGGAAACAGTAGAAGACCTGGTGGAAGATTTCGCCACACGCCCAGACGCGCTGCAAAAAATCTACTTTCTGCGTGACTGTACATCGCCCGTGGTCCACCCGGATGTGAATTTTCACGCCATCGCTCTGGCCCGTTTTGCCGAATTTGAGAAGCAGGGGGTGAATTTTATCAACAGCACGGATTCGCTGCCTTTTTAATCGTAATCCGTTACCCGTAATCCGTTTTCCGTCAGTTTACGGATTACGGGTAACGGATTACGGTTTACAAATAATGGAGATAACCACAATGAACAACAACGGACTGGGCAACCTGGATGACTTGTTTCAATCTGCCCAAGATGATGGGCTGACAGACGATGCTCTGGATTTGGTAATTGCGAATCTGAACGGGACGGCCGTGGCCACGGCCGTACACACCCCTCTTGACCAACTGACCACCAACGATGTCACCCTGGCCATGAACATCCTGGACATGAGCGGCTCCATGGCCGCCCATGCCCACGATCTCATCCGTGCCTATAACGATGATTACCTGGCGGTCATGGCTGGTTCCCCTGCCGCCGATGACATTCTGGTCAGCACACTGGTCTTTGAGGACAGAGTGAAAATAGTGCATGGCTACATTCCCCTGGCCGATACGCCGCGCCTCACGCGCCGGGAATATGATCCCGGTGGCAGCACCGCTCTTTATGACGCCGTGGCCGCCGGATTAACCAACCTGGTGCTGTATGCTCAACAACTACGTGCCAGCGGCGTCATGGTGCGCGGTGTGGTCATTGTTTATACCGACGGCGAAGATAATGTCTCTAAACAACGCGCCCAGGATATTCAGCGCGCCGCCGCCGACTTGCTGCGGCAGGAAGTGTATACGCTGGCATTGGTTGGTTTTGGTCTGCAAAAGCCTATCGGCTTTAACGGCATGCACACACACAGCCCTGCCCAACAGCTCGCGGCCACAATAGGTTTTCCCATCGGCCTGGATGCTGGTCTGGACCCGACCGGACTGCGGCGCATCTTCCATATGGCTTCTATGTCTACCATCCAGGTGAGCCAGATGGGCACTATGGCGGTGGGGGTGTTTACTCCGTAAATAAAGTAATTGAGTAATTGGGTAATTACCCAATTACTCAATTACCAGAGAGGTTTGTTATGGTTATTTCACTCACCGCCCTGATTACCATTACCATCATTGCTTTTATGTTGGGCATGATTACGGCGTTTGTGATGATGGTGAATGCTATTGCCCGGATGAAAAGCAAATAAAAAGAGGGACGGCCGTGTCACGGCCGTCCCTCTGTTCTAAATCTACCTGAAATTACTCTAATTCGCTCACTGATTGAACGATCTGACCTACCAGTCCATACTCCTGGGCTTCTTTGGCCGACATCCAAAAGTTGCGGTCTGTTTCCTTCTCCACTTTCTCTAATGGTTGGCCGGTCTGATCGGCAAATATCTGATTCAGGCGGCGGCGCATTTTGATGATTTCCGTGGCTTCAATGGCAATGTCAGATGCCTGCCCCATGGCCCCGCCGGCCGGTTGGTGCAGCAAAAAGCGTGTATTGGGCAGGCTGTAACGGTCTTCTTTGTTTGCCGCCGCATAAATAAGCGCACCGGCGCTGGCGACCCAACCCGTGCCAATGACCTTGACCTTTGGTTTGATAAACCGGATCATGTCAAAAATGGTGTCACCTGATTCCACATGCCCACCGGGCGAATTGATGAAAATTTTGATCGGCTCATCGGAGTCAGCCGCCAGTAGCAGAAGCTGTTGTGTTACCTCTTGCGCCTTTTTCATGTTGATCTCGCCAAAAATGGTGATGGTGCGGGTTTTCATCAGCCGGTCAAAGGGGCTGGCCGCTTTTTCCGGTTGCTCGTTGTTTTCCTGAGGCTGTTCCACGGGTTCGTCGTCTTCTTCGTCAAATCTGTACATAGTGGTTTCCTTTTTAGGCTGGTAAATGAGCCGGTAGTGTAGCCGGGTTGGGTTAGATTCGTGTTAACAGATGTGGCAGGTTTCAAAAAACCTGCCACATCTTTAACGCAGATTTGTGAACGCCTTCATTCCCGGATAAATAGCATTATCACCCAGGTCGTCCTCGATGCGCAGCAGTTGGTTGTACTTAGCTACGCGGTCACTACGAGCGGGCGCGCCGGTCTTGATTTGTCCGGCATTCAGGGCTACGGCCAGGTCGGCAATTGTGGCGTCTTCGGTTTCACCACTGCGATGGCTGACGACGGCCGTCCACCCATGCCGGTGTACCATATCCACGGCCGCAATAGACTCAGTCAGCGAGCCAATCTGGTTCACCTTGCATAACAGACTGTTAGCCGCTTTGCGCGCAAAGCCCATTTGAATGCGTTTCGCATTGGTCACCAGGAGGTCATCGCCCACAATCTGGACGCGGTCACCCAATTTTTGTGTCAACAAGGTCCAACTGTCCCAGTCATCTTCATGCAGACCATCCTCAATGGAGATGATGGGGTATTTGTTCGCCCAGGTCACTAACAACTCCACCATCTCCGGGCCGGTCAATACCTTGCCTTCCGTCTTCAAGTGGTATTTGCCGTCCTCGTAAAACTCGGAAGCGGCCGGATCCATAGCCAGCATAATCTGTTCACCTGGTTTGTAACCCGCTTTCTCAATGGCTTCCAGGATGAGGTCAAAAGCCTCACTATTGGCTTTTACTTGTGGCGCAAAACCACCCTCATCACCCACCAGGGTGCGGTGGCCTTTGGCTGCCAGCACCTTTTTTAAGCTATGGTAAACTTCTGCACCCCAGCGCAATCCTTCCCGGAACGATGCCGCGCCGACCGGCATGATCATGAACTCTTGTAAGTCGGTGGCCCCCACCGCATGTTTGCCGCCGTTCATAATGTTCATCATGGGCACCGGCAGGGTACGGGCGGAGACGCCACCCAGATAGCGGTAGAGGGGCAGCCCCAGGCTGTCGGCGGCCGCATAAGCCACCGCCAGCGAAACGCCCAAAATGGCATTGGCCCCCAGGTTGCTTTTATTTTCGGTGCCGTCCAGTTCCAGCATGGCCTGGTCAATGCCGACCTGATCGGTGGCATCCCAGCCTACCAGTTCTTCGGCGATGGTTTCGTTCACGGCCGTAACCGCCCCCAACACTCCCTTACCCATATACCGCCCCTTGTCGCCGTCTCGTTTTTCCCATGCTTCATGCACACCCGTTGACGCGCCAGAGGGCACAATGGCCCGGCCATAACCGCCATCAAACAACTCCACTTCCACTTCAATCGTCGGATTCCCGCGAGAATCCAACACTTCCCGCGCATAAATTGATTCTATGTAACTCATGATCACTCCTTGTATAAGGTAGCGCGATTTGGCAAATCGCGTTACAAATTTTCATTTGTTCATGCAGTGCGATTAAATAAATCGCGTTACGACTTCATCCGCAACTATACAGAACCCACCTCTGCCCGGCAACCAAAATTGCTGACAAAAGGCACAAAATTGACCGGACAAAATACACAAAAAGAAGCCAGAGGCCGGAAGCCTGAAGTCGGAAGTCCGAGGTCGGTCATCGGAAGTCCGACAGCGGACAGCGGTCTTCGGGTTACGCATTACGTTTCACGCTCAGTACCACGTACCCTTGTCCTCTTGCCAATCGTCGCTATCGTAGCTATAAATTTCCCTGTATGGTAAATGAGGTCTCAGCCCTGATGACGAAGCATGTGCATCACTTATGGCAAACCTTAACGGGTGAGCTTGCCGGCGTGTTTGATGCGCATGGTGTCTGTGCGGTGGTTGCCAGTGAAGTGGCGGCGTTTTGTGGCGTCACGGCCGTTAGCGGCATCAGCGACCCCTTCAAGAAATACTTCGACGTCTGGGTTTGCCAGCCGGACGGCGCCATCGAACAAATCCGATGGGACAATGCCAAAGCCAGTTTTTATCCGCTTATTGAACAAGGTCAACCAACGCTGGCCGAAAAATTTAGCCGTCCCCCCGCCGAACTCGTTCATAGCGCCCTCTGGCAGTTGCCACGCGAAAATATTCTGGCGCTGCCCTTACCTGTATCTGGCGACTACCAACCCCTCACCCCGCCAGGCATCCTCTGCCTCATTGATCCGCCGCCGGACTGCCCACTCACCGTGGAAAACCTGCCCCCACTGGGCACGTTCATCACCACTGTCCTGGATCGCGCCTTTTTGCGGCATACCGTCCACCGCCAAGATGTGGAATTTGCCGTCGTGTCCGACATCAGTTTTGCCCTCACCTCCACCCTGAGCCTGCAAAACATCTACAAGCAGTTGATGGGTTCCGTGCGCCGTACCCTCAACGTTGGCTCCGTCTCTGTTGGTCTCATTGACCTGCCTACCGGGGACATCATCTTTGTAGATATGCTGCTGGGTGATATGTTCAAAGATTTGCCGCCTCTGCGGCTGAAGAAGGGGCAAGGTATTGCCGGGTGGGTAGCCGAGAATCGCCAGCCGGTTATCATCAACGATGTTTACGCCGACAACCGTTTCTTTGCGCGCTTTGACCGGCAGTCCGGTTTTCATACTGATTCGATGATTTGTATTCCGTTGCAAGTGGAAGACCGGGTGATTGGCGTTTTGCAGGCCATTAACAAAGTGGGCGGAGAATTCATTGAAAATGATTTGCGACTGTTGCAGGCCATTGGTGGGCCGCTGGCAGCGGCCATTGAAAATGCCGGGTTACACACCGAAGTGCTGGCCGAAAAACGACGCATTGAAACCATCTTTGCCAGCATGTCCGAAGGTATGTTGACGGTGAATGCTGATGGTTTTGTCACCCATGCCAACGATGCGCTGCTCAGTCTGCTGCGGCAGGATGCCGAGAATTTGCTGGGGCACCCGGCGCACAAAATGATCCGTTTTTCCACCGGCGATCTGCCCGATTTTATGCAGCAGGTTTTGCAAGACGCTGATGAGTATCCGCAGTTGGCTACCAGTTTGTATCAGAGTGATGGGCAAATGGTGCCGATTTTGGTTAGCGGCGCGCCCATTTACCATGATGATGGGACTATCAGCGAGGTCATTCTTGTGTTTAGCGACCTGCGCCAGATTCGGGAAGTGGAGCGGATGCGGGATGATTTTTTCCACGGCATCATTCACGAATTGCGTACCCCGTTGGCGACTATTTTGATGTATGCCCGTCTGCTGCGCGAAGGCAAGGCGCAGCAAAAAGAGAAAGCCGACCGTTTCCTGGGGGTGATTGAGCGGGAGAGTGACCGATTGCAAAAGATGGTGCGGCAAATGTTGGAACTGGCAAAGATGGAAGCGCGGGAGTTTCAGCGGGGGGCAGAACCCATCCGGCTGAATCCGTTGTTTGAAGAGATATTGCCGCCATTGGCTGACCGGGCGACGGAAAAGGGATTGACGTTCCGGCAGAAGATTCAGGCAGACCTGCCGCCGGTTTTGGGCAGCCAGGATTCTTACCATCTCATCATTAAGAATCTGGTGGATAATGCCATCAAGTTCACTCTGTCTGGTGCAGTGCGCATTGATGCCTGGAATGAGAACGGTTCGGTGCTGCTGCGGGTGCAGGATGAGGGGATTGGCATTCCTGAGCAGGCGATGCCCAATTTGTTTGGCCGCTTTTTCCGGGCGCAAACGGCCGTTGAACGGGGCATTGCGGGCACGGGGTTGGGTCTGTACATGGTCAAGGAGACGGTCGAGAATTATAATGGCACGATTACGGTGAACAGCAAAGAGGGGAAGGGGACAACGTTTACCGTGCGTTTACCAATTACGGAAGAATAATGTATTGCGTGAGGCGTATGGGCGGCTGACGCAATATGCCTGACGCGAATATGAAACAAATTTACCTCGATCACGGTGCTTCGACGCCGGTTCATCCCCAGGTTATTGAAAGTATGATGCCGTTTTGGACGGATTTTTATGGGAATCCGTCGTCGGCGCACGCCCACGGCCGTGACGCCGGTTTTGCCCTGGAAGAAGCCCGTCGCACGATGGCCGAATTATTGGGCGCGCAGCCTGATGAAATTGTTTTCACCGGCTGTGGCTCGGAGAGTGATAATCTGACGGTGCGGGGGGTGATGTGGGATGCCCGGTTGCAAGGGCGGGGCAATCACCTGATTACCAGTTGTATTGAACATGAGGCGGTGCTGGAAACGGCCGTGCAGCTACGTGACCTCTTTGGTTTTGATGTGACCATCTTGCCGGTGGATGGTCACGGCCGTGTCTCCCCCGATGATGTGCGCGTGGCCCTGCGCCCCGATACCGTTCTTGTTTCCCTTATGGCCGCCAACAATGAGATTGGCACGGTGCAGCCCATCCTGGAAATTGGGGCGATAACACGGCAGCATGGCGCGCTGTTCCATACGGATGCGGTGCAGGCCGGGGCGACCACGCGCTGGAATCTGGCGCAAATGTCCATTGATTTGCTGTCATTGGCCCCGCACAAATTCTACGGGCCGAAGGGGGTGGGTATTCTCTATGTGCGGGATGGTATCCGGCTGGTGTCGGCGTTGACGGGCGGGGGGCAGGAAGACGGCCGTCGCTCCGGCACGGTCAATGTGGCTTTTGCGGTAGGCGCAGCCCAGGCGTTCCAACTGGCGCAGGCGCAGTTGGACGAGCGCGTGGCCCATTACACTACCTTGCGTGACTATCTCATCGCCGGGGTATTGACGGCCGTGCCCGCCGATGATATTCGCCTGACCGGACACCCCACCGAACGACTGCCACACCATGCCAGTTTTGCCCTACGTGGTCTGAGCGGTAACGACCTGCTCATCCACCTGGACATGGCCGGCTTCAGCGCCAGCAGCGGCTCCGCCTGCAAAACGGGCAACCCCAAACCATCGGCCATCTTGCAAGCCATTGGTCTGGGCGAGGAATGGGCGACCGGCGGCTTGCGCTTCACCGTTGGCGCGCAAAATACGCTGGCCGATGTTGATGCCCTCATCGCTGCCATGCCCCGCGTCGTTGCCCAGGTGCGGCAGTTTAGCGGTAAACGGTGATCGGAAGGTTATTGATTAACGTAGAGGCGCAGAGGCGTGGAGTTGTTAGAGAAAAACCTCTGCGCCTCTGCGTCTCCGCGTTAAATTTATTCTTTAGGAGTAGTGATGATTCAGTATGAAGTGCGAGCCGGGGCGTATTATGACTCGGTGGTGTTGATGCAGTTGCAGAAGGGGTTGGCCTCACTGCCGGGCATCGTGGACGCGGGCGTGGTGATGGCTACCGACGCTAACAAAGAGTTACTGGCGGCCATGGGACTGCTGCCAGACAATGTGGCCGCCAAAGCCGACGACCTGCTCATTGTGGTGCAAGGCGAAAACGAAGAGGCGGCGCGGGCCGCATTGGCACAGGTGAATGCGTTGCTGCAACAGCGGCGGGGTGGGGCGGTGCAGACGTTCCGGCCTAAGAGCTTGCACACGGCCGTCGCCCAACTCCCCACCGCCCAATTCACCCTCATCTCCGTACCTGGCCGCTATGCCGCCAATGTCGCCGAAGATGCGCTGAACCTGGGCCAACACGTCTTCCTCTACAGCGACAACGTACCCCTGGCTGACGAAGTGCGTCTGAAACAACTCGCCCGCGCCAAAGGGCTGCTGTTGATGGGGCCGGATTGTGGCACGGCCGTGATCAACGGCGTTGGTCTCGGTTTTGCCAATCGGGTACGGCGCGGGCGCATTGGCCTTGTGGCCGCTTCCGGCACCGGCCTACAAGCCGTCAGCACCGAAATTCACAACCTGGGCGGCGGTATTTCCCAGGCCATTGGCGTGGGCGGCCGTGACTTGAAGGAAGAAGTGGGTGGCATTACCACCTGGCAGGCCTTGGATTTATTGCAGCGAGATGCGGAGACGGCCGTGATCGTCCTCATCTCCAAACCACCCGCCGACCAGGTAGCGGCCACCCTGCTGCGCGCCGCCCAGAGCGGTCCCAAACCCGTCATCATCAACTTCATCGGCTACGCCCCGCCCGGCCGTCGGCTGGGCAACCTCTTTTTCACCTCCGGCCTGGTGGATGCCGCCGAACATGCCGTGCGCTTGAGTGGGGAAGTAGTGGCGTTGGTGGAAAAGCGACGGCCGTTAAGCGGCTATCTACGTGGCCTCTTTTCCGGCGGCACCCTGGCGTATGAGATGCTGCTCGGGCTGCAAGCCGTCCTCACGCCGCTGTACAGCAACATCCCCATCCACCCCCCACAACAGTTGCCCGATCTGATGCAAAGCCAGGGGCACACCATTCTCGACCTGGGCGAAGACGCTTTCACCCAGGGCCGCCTGCACCCGATGATGGATAACGATTTGCGCCTGCGCCGCTTGCGCCAGGAAACGGCCGATCCCGACGTGGACATGATCGTGCTGGATGTGGTATTGGGTGAAGGGGCGCATCCCGACCCGGCGGCGGAACTGGCCCCGGCCATCGCCGAAGCCGCGCGGGCGGATAAACGGGTGGTAGCCATTGTGGTGGGCACGGAGCAAGACCCGCAAAACCTGGACAGCCAGATCGAACGGCTGGCCGCCGCCGGGGCGCACATCTTCCCCAATGTCAGCGAGGCGCTCGATTACGTATACAACCGGTTGCCGCCACCAACCCGCGATTTCCCCCCGGTGTCACTGGCCGCCTTTGTCGGGGATGGGGTCACGGCCGTGAACGTCGGCCTGGAATCATTTTATGAGAGCGTACAGGGACAAGGCAATACGGCCGTGCAGGTGGATTGGCGGCCCCCGGCCGGCGGCAATGAAAAACTGATGGCCATTCTGGCAAAAATGAAACCGCGATAACAGCACAGACCTGACAGGTTTTTGAAAACCTGTCAGGTCTTGAAGGACAAACCAATGGAATTTAATCCCCTTTCACCCGAATTTCGTTTGAACCCTTACCCCTTTTACGATCTGCTGCGCACCCATGCGCCCATCTTTTTCTGGGAACCCTGGCAGTTCACCTTTTTATCCGGCTACGACGATTGCGCCGCGCTGCTGCGCGATAACCGCCTGGGACGCGGCCATTTTGATGACTCGATGGCCTCCCCCGCGCAAAAAGATTTGGTGCGGATGCAGAGCGATTGGTTGCTGCTCAAGGACCCACCTGACCATACCCGCTTGCGTGGACTGGTGTACAAGGCATTTACCCCCCGCATGGTAGAACAGCTACGCGCCACCATCCAATCCATCACCAATCAACTGCTGGACAACGTACAGGCAGACGGCGAGATGGACTTAATCGCCGACCTGGCCTACCCGCTGCCGGTCACGGTCATTGCCGAAATGTTGGGCATTCCTCCAGATGCCCAAGAGCAATTCCATGAATGGTCGAATGCGTTGGCGCTGACGTTAGATCTGACGGATGACACGGCCGTGTACGATAATGGTTCCATCGCCGCCGCCCGCTTCACCGAATACCTGGCCGAATTGGCCGCCGAACGCCGCCGATCACCGCAAAATGATCTGCTCAGCGCCCTGGTCAGCGTGGAAGAAGCGGGCGACCACCTGACGGCCAATGAACTCTACGCCACCTGCGCCCTGCTCTTTGTGGCCGGGCACGAAACCACCATCAACCTGATTGGCAACGGCACGTTGGCGCTGCTGCGCCACCCGGATCAATGGGCACTGTTCAAACGCGAACCGGAATTGGTGAAAACGGCCGTAGAAGAATTCCTCCGCTACGACAGCCCCGTACAAATGACTGCCCGCATCGTCCTGGAAGAAATGGAATACAAAGGCCACACCTTCCAGCGCGGTTCCCAAATCGCCTTTCTGCTGGGCGCGGCCAATCACGACCCGGAGCGGTTTGAAAATCCAGGGCAACTGGACATCACCCGCCAGAAAAACCAGCACCTCTCCTTTGGTGGTGGCATCCATTACTGCCTCGGTGCGCCCCTGGCCCGCCTGGAAGGAGAAATCGCCTTCACCACACTCCTCCGCCGTATGCCCAATCTGCAACTGGCAATAGACATGCCCACCTACACTGACAACTACTTGCTACGCGGCCTGAAGAGCCTGCCGGTGACATTCTAATGGAGATTGGGAGATTGGCGGTGGGGACACCGCGAGATTGGGAGATTAATTATGGCGACGGGTTTTGAGGATTTACGGATTTTGCGAGTGGCTGAAGAGGTAGCTGATGGAGTATGGAAAGAGGTGATAACCTGGGGGTCATTTGCTCGTGATGTGGTGGGGCAGCAAATGGCGCGAGCCGCAGATTCGGTTGGGGCGAACATTGCCGAGTCTTACGGCCGTTATCATTACGGTGACAAGCTGCAATTTCTCTACTATGCACGTGGCAGTGTCTTTGAAACCAAATATTGGCTTAATCGTGCATTAGCCAGGGGCTTGATGCCCCCGCCAATAACGCAGAAATTTGCCAATTCTTTGTCCGATCTGGCCCACAAACTCAATCTCTTTGCCGGAAGCATTAAACAACAACGTACTGGAAAACAGCAATCTCAAATCCGGGAAGAAACTGCTCCTTATGCAACCGTTTCTGACCTCTTGTTGGCGACATTTTTGGAAGACGACGCACCCCTATTTACAGATCAAGAAATAGCTTTTCTGGTCGTGTTGTCTGTGCATGGTGAAGGTGAGGATTGGGAGAATGATGAGTGATAGAGATTGAATCTCCTAATCTCTCAATCTCCCAATCTCCAATTATGGAGAACCAAATGATAGACATAGAACAAGCCAACCACACGGCCGTGACCCGCATGATGTCCGCCCGCCCCATTTTGCGCACGGTAGCCACCGCCCGCGATGTGATACCGGGGATGCGGGATGATTTGTTGTTGCACGCCGGGCCACCCATCACCTGGGAACGCGCTTCCGGCCCCATGCGTGGGGCTATTGTCGGGGCGCTCATTTTTGAGGGGCTGGCAAACGACTGGGACAGTGCTGAAAAGCTGGTGGCGACCGGCGAGATCAACCTGGAACCGTGCCACGAACATGACGCTGTGGGACCGATGGCTGGCGTTACGTCTGCCTCCATGCAGGTATATGTGTTGGAAAACGTCACACATGGCAACAAAGCATACGCCAACCTCAACGAAGGCTACGGCAAGGTGCTGCGTTACGGCGCGTATAGCATGGAGGTGTTGGACAAACTGCGCTGGATGAATGAAGTCATGGGGCTGCTGTTGGCCGAGGCGCTGGCGCTCAGCGAAGATGGGCTGGACATTCGCGCCCTGCTGGCGGAAAGCCTGCACATGGGTGACGAAGGGCACAATCGCAATAAGGCCGGTTCGCTGCTCTATGCTGCCAAACTCGCCCCCTTGATCGCTCAAACCGGCGCGTCCAACGCCGAAAAAGCGCGGGTGCTGCAATTCCTGGCGGACAACGCCCTCAGCGTACTAAATCCGGTGATGGCTGCTTGCAAAGCGATGGCTGACGCCGGGCATGGGGTGGCCGGCAGCACTATTATGACCACGATGGCGCGCAATGGGACTGATTTGGGCATTCGCGTCAGCGGCCTGGGTGGGCGCTGGTTTACCGGGCCGGTGGGGCAGCCGGACGGCCTCTACTTCCCCGGCTACACTGCCGCCGATGCCAGCGGCGACATTGGTGACAGCACCATCACGGAGACAGCGGGCATTGGCGCGTTTGCCATGGCCGCCGCTCCGGCTATTGTCACCTTCATCAGCGGCACGCCGGAGATGGCGGTGAACACGACGCTGGAGATGTACGAAATTACGACGGCCGAACATACGGCCTTTACTATTCCCGTGTTGGGTTTCCGGGGCACACCGGTGGGGGTGGATATTCGCAAAGTGGTGGAATTGGGCATACGGCCGCAAATCAACACCGGCATTGCCCACAGAGACCCCGGCGTGGGGCAGGTGGGCGCAGGCTTGGTGCTGCCGCCGATGAATGTGTTTGAAGACGCGCTGCTGGCGTATGCCGAGCAGTATGGACTGATGTGATCCGCGAAGGGATGCGAAAGCGTAATTGGAGATTGAGGGATTGCGAGATTGCCCAATCTCCCAATCTCCTAATCTCCAATCTCCTCCCCCAACAACTTCAACACGGCCGTCACATTCAACAATGTCTTGGGTACAAGCGAAGGCACGTAAAGGTATTCTTGCTCTTTACGGCCGTCGGCGCTACGTTCGGAGCAGTGCGCGTTACCACCGGATGGCCCCAGCCCGTCCAGTGTGGGCACATGCGCCCACAGGTGGTTGCCGTCGCTCAAACCGCCGCGCTCTTCGCGGCGCACGGTGTAGCCTAATGCTTCGCCCGCTTCTTGCCAGATGGTCAATAGCCGTTCGGTGGCCGGATTCACCGGCCAGGGCTGCGTTTGCCCGGTGATGACTACCTGGGTGCGGCAGGTGAAGTCGCCGTTGGCGCTGCCCACGCTGGCGATTTCGTTAAGCGCCAGCATGTGGTGGACGCCTTGTTCGTAGATGGCCGTGTCAAATGCCCGCATCTCCACCGACGCGGCCGCATAGTGAGGCACCCGGTTGCTGACCGTGCCCCCCATCACCGTACCCACATTAAAGGTCAAATCCTTCTCATAGTCAGTGAAATGGTGAATTTGTTTGATCACCTCCGCCATTTGCACGATGGCGTTAGCTCCTTTGGCATGGGCCGAACCGGCGTGGGCGGCTTTGCCTTCCACCTCAATGTGGTAAGTGGCCATACCTTTGCGCGCCACTACCACTTGAAAGGTGTGACCACGCATATAACCTGCTTCAAATACCAGGCAGGCCACCGTGTTTTCCGCCAGCCGCGCCTGGCACAGACGGCCAAAATCATCCTCGTTCACCTCTTCACAGGCGTTCAGACCAATCACCCAGGTGATTTCTTCAAATACCTCCGGCCGGTATTGCCGTAGCGCGTCTAGCAACATAAACATCAGCACCGTGCCCCCTTTGATGTCTATCGTGCCCGGCCCATAGATGCGCCTGCTGGCCCGCCGCCAATGAAAATCATTACGCTCTTCTTCTGCGGCGGGGAAGACGGTGTCCAGGTGGCCGATGAGGGCGATCTGACGCTGGCTATGACCGGGGCGGGTGAGGAAAAGGTGACGGCCGTACAGCGGATTTTCGGCCTGGATGGTTTCGGCGGTGAAGCCGAGGTGGGCAAAGGTTACGGCCGTGACTTCCCCCAATGCGTTCACCCCCTCTGGATTGGCCGAAAAGCTGTTGATGTTCACCGTCTGTTCCAACAGCGCCAGATACTCGCCTTCACGGGCTTGCAGGTAGTTTTTGATCTGTTCAATTACTTGTGTGTCCGGCATGGTTTACCTCTGTTTGGGATTTACGTGCGCAGTTATAGCACCGGGTGGGGTGGGGAACAACTAACAAAGAAGTGCCAGGCAACGAGCTATGCAGCTCTGGTCAGCCGGAACGGTTTTGCTTCTTGCCTGGCACTGACTGAAGAACTACTTGACAATAACTAAAATTTAGCGTAAAAATTAGAACATGCGGTCTATGATTTGAGACCCTAAGGGTTTGTGGAAACCCTTAGGGTCTTTCCGAATGATGACACGATTGGCTTCGCGCACATCGCGCTTACGACAGATTGAGGAGATTTTGGTGCTGCACCCGGATGGGATGCGGGCGATTGATCTGGCCGAAGCGGTGGGGGTTGATCGGCGCACGGTATATCGGGATGTAGAATTTTTGTGTGAGCAGGGGGTGCCGGTGTGGCAGAAAGACGGCCGTTTCGGTATCAACCGCACCAGTTACATCAGCACCGTAAACCTGACGTTCCACGAAGCCATTGCCCTGATGTTGGCGGGGCTGCTGCTGTCGCGCACCATTGACGAGCGCAATCCCCATGTTATGACGGCGCTGCGTAAACTGGCGATGACTTTGCCACGGCCGTTTACCCCTCACCTCAAACGCGCCGCCGACCGGGTGCTGGCCAATCAGGAAGGGCAGCGGCAAATTGCGGTCATGGAAGCACTGGCTGAGGGGTGGGGTACCGGTTATAAGGTTAGAATTGGCTACCGTTCGCCACGCAGCGGCCAACTGCGCGAACGGCTGCTGGCCCCGTATGCGCTGGAACCCACACCTTCCGGCATTTACGTCATCGGCCATGATGATTGGGCCAATGACATCCGCACCTTTAAGCTGGATCGCCTGGAAACGGCCGTTGTCACTCCGCGCAAATTCACTGTCCCGGAGACGTTTGATCTGGAAGCGCACCTGGCTTCCGGCTGGCGCATTATGGCCGGCGATACCATTTCGGAGGTGGTGCTACAATTTACGCCGGAGGTAACGCCGCACATTTACGAACGGCAGTGGCATCCCACGCAAAAATTGGAACGGCTGGATAGCGGCGGCTGCCTGCTGAAAGTGCAGGTGGCGCAGCCGGAAGAAATGCAGCCTTTTATTCGCAGTTGGGGAGCGCAGGTGAAGGTCTTGGCCCCAGACTGGCTGCGCGACCAGATTGGCGCCGAACTGTATCTGGCGGCGCAGCAGTACCGGCAAGAAAGACCCTAAGGATTTGCCAAACCCTTAGGGTCTTATGTTTTACTTCACCACCAGCGGCAAATAAATGATCCCCCCATATTCGATGCTGCCCACATCACAGGTATTGCCCAACGGCCGTGGCCAGCCGCGCTGGTCAACAGCGGGGCAGTCCAGCCCATAGTCAATGGCCGGGCTGCCGGGCAGGGGTGCGTAGGCATGTGCTGGGCCACCCAAAGCGTTCCAAATACCCAACAATGGATCCGTGCTGAGCAGGTCGCCAACGGAGGATGGGTTGGGTACGCAGGAGTTATCGCTGACGATGTTGCGTCCGGTCGAAGTGAGGGTGGAGCCATCACAATTCAGGCTGGGGCCGCCACCGGCTTCGTCCAGGCTGTTGGCGAAGATATTGTTTTGAGCGGTAGCGCTGCCACCGCCGTTGTAAAGCGCGCCACCGTGGTCGGCCCGGTTTTCGTTGAAGGTGTTGTTGGTGAGCACGGCCGTGCCCGTTTTATACAATCCACCCCCCTCATCTGCCCGGTTGTTGGAAAAGGTGTTGTTCACCAACTGTAGGGCGCCGCCGCTGGCATAGATGCCGCCGCCCCAACCGGTGGCGATATTGCTGCGCAGCGCCGACATTGCCACTGTCACTGTACCGCCGTCGCTCCAAATGGCCCCACCGTCAACGGCCTGATTGCTGATCAGATAGCTGGAAATGATATGTACCGTGCCGCCGTCGTTGAAAATACCACCGCCAGCGTTGGTGGCAATGTTGCTGCCTACGTTGCTGTTGGCCAATGTCAAAGTGCCCTGGTTGTGAATGGCGCCGCCGTTGCTGGTCGCTTCATTGCTGATGAAAAAAGTCCGGTTGATGGTGGCGCTGGCTTGTGGCCCAATGGCCAGCCCGCCGCCGCTGCCAGAATTGCCATCTATCAAAATGAGATCGTTGAGGGTCAGGTTGCCGTTGCCATAGACGTAGAAAATCTGGCGCAGGTTTTCACCGTCCAGGGTGATACGGCCATCGCCGTTCACCGTCACGGTCTGGTCGGTGGCGTTGGTGTTGGCGACGATGGTGACCATTTCTGGGCCGCAGTTGAAGTCAATGACGCCGCCAGCGGCTACCGCGTTGCCGAGGGCGTTGGCCGCTTCTGCGGTCTGGCAACTGGCGGCTGTGCCATCGCCAATGGTGGCCTGGACGGCCTGGGCGTCGTAGGCATTCACCTGGCCTAAGCGGCCAGCGATCAGTGCCAACATCATCATGAGTAATAATACAAGTTTCAAACGCATGTTGTTCTCCTTGTGAACGTTTTGGGTTTGTAGTAACCGCTTGAGCGGGCAGAAGCGGTTGAAGCCGTCACTACGAACCATATGATAGGGCACGGCCGTCCGAAATACATCCTGCTGGCGTCCAAAATAATGTACAATTATAATTTACAATTGTCCATTATTATGGTACAGTAGTACAAGTAAAGTTGTGGTGTGAACATCCTTGTTCGGACAAAGAACAAGGATGTTCGATTCACAAAGGGAGAACAATGGCGCAATCTATTACCAATGTGGGGCAGCGTTTGCGGTCATTGCGCGAGCAGCAGGGACTTTCACTGCGGGCGCTGGCGGAGCAGTGTGGTTTGTCGGTAAACGCCATCAGCCTGATTGAGCGCGGTGAAACGTCACCGACGGTCTCTTCGCTGCATCAGTTGGCCACAGCGTTGGGAGTAGCCATTACCACTTTTTTTGAGGATGAACGGGACGAGGCGGTGGTGTTTACACGGCCGTCTGCCCGTCTGCGTTCGGAAGCCAATGGGGTGGTGCTGGAAAGCCTGGGCATTGGGTTGCGCCAGCAGCAGCTAGAGCCATTTCTGATCACCATTGCACCGGGTGCGGGCAATCTGGATCAGGCTGTGACCCATGCCGGGGAGGAGTTTGTACATTGTCTGGCCGGGCAGATTGAGTATCACATTGGCGAGCGCCTGTTTTTGTTGGAGGTTGGCAGCAGTTTGTTGTTTCAGGCCAGCCTGCCGCACTGTTTTTGCAATCCGGGCGAGGAACCGGCGACGTTGATCATGTTGTTTTATGCCGGGGCCAGCAACCATCTGGTGCGGGCATTACACATGGAAGCGCCCCGGTTGGGGGGGACGTAAGCCGTAAGCCGTAAGCCGTGATCCGTATCGGTTTACGGATTACGAATAACGGCTTACGAAATAGAGGCGGGATCATGAACAAAAAATATGTTTTGACGATGACGTGGGCTGTTCTGTTGTTTGGTTTGCTGGTGGGGTGTGCGGGGGATGTGGCCGGGCCGGGGGTTGCGGCCGTGCCCACCGAAACCATTACTGCTCCGGCAGAAGTGGTGGTAGTGCGGGATGCGGTGCTGGATTTTTTGCGGGAGGGGGCGAATGAGTGTGTGCCACCGGCCATGTCTATCTGGCAAACGAGTATAGGCGGTGGGCAAACGCCGGCCGGTTATGCGCTGTATCGCTTCACCACCGGGGATAACTGCACCGTGACCATTTCTTATCCACTGGAAAACAAGGCTGAACCGTTGTATCACGTGGCGTTGGGGCATGGGGCGACCGGCTTTTGCTGGCAGGCGTTGGTGGATGGTCAGGGGCACGTCATTAAAACCGGCACGGCGGCCAACAGCGATCCGGACGTAGGTAACCCGGCGGTCATTTACTGTGAAGCGCAGGGATACACATTTGAGGTGGTGGCGCAGCCGAGTGGGTTGCAGTGCGGGTATTGCGTTTTCCCGGATGGCAGCCGGTGTAATGGTTGGGCCTATCTGCACAATGAATGCCAGCCAGGAGACCAGCCGGTGGGTGATGGCTCGTTGGGTAATGGGCTATCGGGTAATGGCTCGTTGGGTAATGGGCCATCGGGTAATGGGCCATCGGGTAATGGGCCATCGGGGAATGGCGCGTCAGGTGGTGGGTCGTAACGTTGGCTTGTGGTCATCTTGTTTTTGCGTGTATAACGGGCTAGGATAGCTGGCATTAGCAAATAAACAGGATGACAAAATGACCCTATCTGAACAAACCAATAGCCCAACCTCATTGAAAGTACCAGCGCGCCGGTTTGAAATTGGCCTTTATTCCTTTGTGGAATTGACGCCTGATCCGCGAACCGGGCAGATGATTAGCCCGGCAGAGCGGATGCGCCATTTATTGGAAAGTATCGAATTAGCGGATCAG
Source organism: Anaerolineae bacterium (assembly GCA_023382655.1). GTDB lineage: Bacteria > Chloroflexota > Anaerolineae > Promineifilales > Promineifilaceae > CAADGU01. The sequence continues at coordinate 301,030 of JAHDWK010000005.1, forward strand.
GTGGGGCTGGATGTGTATGCCATTGGCGAGCATCATCGCCCAGAATATATTTCTTCAGCCCCGGCGGTGATCCTGGCAGCGGCGGCGGCCCGCACCAAAAACATCCGCCTGAGCAGCGCCGTGACGGTATTGAGTTCAGATGACCCGGTGCGTGTGTTTCAGGATTTTGCCACGCTGGATTTGCTGTCTCACGGCCGTGCCGAAATCATGGCCGGTCGTGGTTCTTTTATCGAATCTTTCCCCCTGTTTGGCTATAACTTGCGCGATTATGATGCGCTTTTTGCCGAGAAGCTGGAACTACTAATAAGGTTGCGTGAGGCGGAGTATGTTACCTGGTCGGGTCGGTTTCGGCCGGCGTTAACGGGGCAGGGAGTGTATCCACGGCCGTACCAGTCAACATTGCCCATCTGGATCGCGGTGGGTGGCACGCCGGAATCGGTGGTGCGGGCGGCGCGGTTAGGGCTGCCGCTGGCGTTGGCGATTATTGGCGGCCTGCCGGAGCAGTTTGCGCCGTTGGTCCGGTTGTATTGGGATACGGTCGGGCGCGCCGGGCATGATCCGGCCCAGTTGAGTTTTAGCATCAATTCACACGGCTTCATTGCCGACGACTCCCGGCAGGCAGTGGAGGAATCATTCCCGGCCTTCAAGCAGGTGATGGACAAAATTGGACGGGAGCGGGGCTGGTCGCCCATGAGCCGAGAGCAGTTTGAGGCGTCGCGGGCGCTGCGGGGGGCTAATTTTATCGGCACGCCGGATGAGGTGATTGAGAAGATTCTGTTCCAGCACCAGATTTTTGGGCACCAGCGGTTTTTGCTGCAAATGAGTGTGGGCACGATGCCGCACGACAAGATGATGCACGCCATTGAACTGCTGGGCACAAAGGTGGCCCCGGTAGTGCGGGCGGAGATAGAGCGGCGTCAGGCAAACTCATAAGGTACGGCCGTCTCCATCAACTCGCAATCAACTCCTCTCTGTGTGGCATACATCGGACAAACAAGGGGTTCTTCACAATTTCCGGTCAATATCGCCTTAACACCCACTTTCCAGACAGCAAGCGTCAACTAATCGTGGCGTATCCAAATCCCAGGCGCCATACAATTGCGTTATCATTCGGCAAAGGGAGTTATTGTGAAAATTGCACCTCTTTCATTGGCAGATCAGGATGCCTGGGCCCACTTATTGGCAGTTTCGTTCAATCGAAATGTGGAACAAATGCACCAACTGCTTCATTTTTTGCAGCCGGACCAAAGAGTTGTGGCCTGGGGGGCGTGGGATGGTGTTCGCCTGGCAGCGCAGTACAGTTGTTTGCTCACGGCCGTAGCCAACCCTCACGACCTCAACCCACTCCCCGTCGGTATGAGCATCAACATGGCAGTTCATCCGGCTTATCGTGGACAAGGGCTTATCAAGCAGGTGTCGCAGCCGGTTTACCGGGTATTGACAGAACGGGGGATGGCAGCCGGGGTCGGTTTTTCGAATGCGGCCGGCGTGAAAGTAGACCAAAAAAGTAAAGACTATGGGTACCGGGTGGTAGGGCAACTGCGGCCGTATCTGGCGTATCTCAAGCATAAGGGTGACATTAAGCCACTGTGTATATCTGGCAAATGGCCTGAACAACCCATTTCCATGCCCAAAGATACCGCACATTTTCGGTTTGCGGCCTTGCCTGCGGAGATCAAGCATCGTTTTGCCGAACACCCATTTCGTCGCTACCAATTTGCCACATGGCAGACGGAAAATTGTGTACACGGTCTGGTTATTTATCGTCCTATTCGTCTCGGTGGGCTGCCGGCCGTGGCCCTTTTGGCGGCGTATGGGCCAGACCTGCCAGGTTTGTTCAGACGATGGAGCAGGACCATGTGCCAGGAAGGATTCCGGTTGGTGCAATTATTGACGACACCCCATTCGTGCATTTTGCCGGCGCTGCGCCAAACGGCCGTACTGACGCCCCAATTCAAAAGCCGTACACCCTACTACCTCACCCTCAAACCCCTGCGCCCCGATCTACCGCCGGCCTTGCTTGACTTTGCTCAATGGGACTGTATGGGTGGGGATGTCTTATGAACTTAAACGGCCGTACCCCTTCCGGTACGGCCGTTCTCTCAATCAACTTCTCATCACACGGCACACGCCGGACAAACAAGGATTTCCTTCACAATTTCCACACCGGCACCGCCGGGATCATCTTTCCATTCCACTTTACCGCCAGACTTCACGCGGTTGACTCCCGCTCGTGGCGGGTATGTTTTGGAACGGGTGGCGACAACCAGACGGTGGGTGGGGGTATGGGCGGGCACAAGTTGTTTACATAATTCACATTTGTACATCCTGTAACGGCCGTTTGTTGTTTTCTCCCCACGCGGCCGTGACGTGGGAAGGGGTATAGGCGGGCAGCAGCCAATTGGTAAAACAATTGGTCGAATGAATACCAGTAGCGCCGAGTGGCGAAACTATAAGGGAGGATGGAAAGTAGCACATTATGAATTAATTCGCTCTTTATCCCGACTCCACCAGAAAGAAGCCCCCATCCGGGTTATGGATGGGGGCTTCTGTTAACCCTTGCCTCGCCGCTCGATGTACTCAACCACCGCGATGATGGTACGAATTACACCAGCAACACCAGCGATAATCGCAATCAGTAATGCAAGAGTTTGAAGGTCAATGTTGAGCATTGAGACCTCCTTTATGTGTTGCGAAATAACGGGGTACTATTGACCAACGATTATGTGATGGCTATAGTACGGGCATCTGTGTACATAATCACACCCAGGTGTCGGCAGGAGATACCGCCCACAACAAGATTAAACCAAACAGAGAGATGACCCAAACAAGACGCTGGCGGCTAACCATTTCTTGTCTCGGCTGAACTTCTTTGTTTCTTGTTGCGCAAGAGGTCAACTCATAATTGAGTTGACCTCTTCGTTATTTCTAGGTTGTTAAATCTGCGGGCAATCTCAATGTGTGCCGCATTGTCCCGCATAAAACTGGCGCACATCTGCACCATGTTTCCAACGGATAGCAGGCGAAGAGGACTCGCCAGTCGGCGCGGTCACCTAAATGCCTGGTATGAAACGGCAAGTATGACGGCCGTAATTACATAGTGTTGGTGCTTGCTGCTGAATCCCCCATATTTGGTGCAACAAAGTTATTTTAGACCTATCTTGTCCCCCTGTCAAGTATTGTTGTATAACCCCGCATACTCTACGGGATTAACGCAATCGTTTATATTTATTATGGTGAGACGGTACGAGTAAGAAGCTGGCGAGCATCTCCTTGACCGATGAGTTGAATGACTAACTGACAGCCTATATAGAGTAAGGATGACCCACCGGGATGTTCACGCCAAGAACTCTCGGAAAAGTTTCAATCATCACTGGTCGATTGATGAACGCGAATGCGGCCGATTTCGACAATCCAGAGCTTGCCTGTGACAGACATCTTTTCCTTAGCGGTGAGTAATTGGTGGGTGATCTGTTCCAGTTTGAACTTCATGCGGTAGCCATGGGCATTTCTACATACCGTTCGCGGGACATCTCTGCTCTCTCAATCTCCAATCTCTACATATTCCTTCGATACTGCCCACCTACCGCATACATCACCTGCGTAATCTGGCCCATTATGACCTTTGTTTCAGCCACTTTTCAAACGAGGTACGACTCTCCATAGACTTCTTCCCTAACAGCAGTCCTTCCACACCAATATCTTCATCCAGGTCAGGCCAATGAATACCATGTCCTGCACTGCTGATTTGAAAGTTGGCTCGTTCAGTGGGGGTGCCATAAGCCAGACGCGGATACCAGCCAATGGGGACGGAAATGGTACGGCCGTCTTCCAAATCCACCGTTAGCGTATCTTCAGTAATAATTACATTTATTGCTCTAGGCAAAACTTCAACTATCGCCGCAGAAGGCATCCCATTCATGTCTTAAAATCTCCAAATTTTGTCGAGTAATACGTTCAATATCACGCAGTTCCTTGCGACTATAACCATGGTTCGTTGCCAATGAAACATCAGGATCAAGCCAAAATTTCACACTGCTTGACCCGCGATCAACATGCATATGACGCGGTTCGACGCAATCATACGAATAAAAGTAGAAGCGATAAGGCCCTGTTCTTAAAGCGGTCGGCATAATACTTCCCAGTTCAACATTACGCCCATCATATCACATATTCCGCCGGTATTGCCCGCCCACCGCATACATCGCCTGCGTAATCTGGCCCAGGGAGCAGAATTTCACCGCTTCCATGAGCGATTCAAAGGTGTTTTCATTGTGGGTGGCGGCATCCTGGAGATCGTGCAGGGCAGCGGCGGCTTTTTCAGGGTGACGGCCGTACAACGCCTCCACATTGGCAATCTGCCGCTCCTTCTCCTCTTCCGTTGCCCGGATCACCTCTTTCGGCAGAATCGTCGGCGACCCTTCGTCGGACAGGAAAGTGTTGACGCCAATGATGGGCAGTTCACCCGAATGTTTCAGGCTTTCGTAGTAGAGCGACTCCTCCTGAATTTTGCCGCGCTGGTACATCGTCTCCATCGCCCCCAACACGCCGCCCCGCTCCGTGATGCGGTCAAATTCCAGCAGCACCGCTTCCTCCACCAGGTCGGTCAACTCTTCGATGATGAATGCGCCTTGCAGCGGATTCTCATTCTTCGTCATGCCTAACTCATGATTAATAATCATCTGAATCGCCATCGCCCGCCGCACCGATTCCTGCGTCGGTGTGGTAATCGCCTCGTCGTAGGCGTTGGTGTGCAGCGAGTTGCAGTTGTCGTAGATGGCGTAGAGGGCTTGCAGGGTGGTGCGGATGTCGTTGAAACCAATTTCCTGGGCGTGCAGGGAACGGCCGCTCGTCTGAATATGATACTTGAGCATTTGCGCCCGCTCGTTGGCCTTGTACTTCAGCTTCATCGCCTTGGCCCAGATGCGCCGCGCCACCCGGCCAATCACCGCATACTCCGGGTCTACGCCGTTGGAGAAAAAGAAGGAAAAGTTGGGGGCAAAGGCGTTGATGTCCATACCCCGCGCCAGATAATACTCCACAAAAGTAAAACCATTCGCCAGGGTAAAGGCCAACTGGCTGATGGGATTGGCCCCCGCTTCGGCGATGTGGTAGCCGGAGATAGAGACGCTGTAAAAGTTGCGCACGTTGCGGTCAATGAAGTATTGCTGCACGTCGCCCATCAGCCGCAGCGCAAATTCGGTGGAGAAGATGCAGGTATTTTGCGCCTGGTCTTCTTTGAGGATGTCCGCCTGCACGGTGCCGCGCACGGCCGTCAACGTGCGCGCTTTGATCTCTTCATACAATTCACGGGGCAATACCTGGTCGCCGGTAACGCCGAGCAGCAGCAGCCCCGGGCCGTCATTGCCTTCGGGCAAATCGCCGTGATAACACGGCCGTTCCTCTTCCCGTCCACGATAAATTTCGGCAATTTTGGCTTCCACCTCGTCTACCAGCCCATGCTGGCGGATGTACAGTTCACACTGTTGGTCAATGGCTGCGTTGAGGAAAAAGGCCAGCACCGTCGCCGCCGGGCCGTTGATGGTCATGCTCACCGACGTGGCCGGGTCGCACAGGTTGAAGCCGCTGTACAGTTTTTTGGCGTCGTCCAGGCTGGCAATGGAGACGCCAGAGTTGCCCACCTTGCCGTAAATGTCCGGGCGGATGGCCGGGTCTTCGCCATACAGCGTCACCGAATCGAAGGCGGTGCTGAGGCGGCGGGCGGGCATGTTCAACGAGACGTAGTGGAAGCGTTTGTTGGTGCGTTCCGGGCCGCCTTCGCCGGCAAACATACGGGTGGGGTCTTCGGCCGTGCGCTTGAAGGGAAAGACGCCGGCCGTGTACGGAAACTCGCCGGGCACATTTTCCTGCCGCGCCCACCGCAAAATGTCACCCCAGCCTTCGTAGCGCGGCAGGGCCACTTTGGGGATGTGATTGTGCGAAAGGGTTTCGCTGGTGGTGGGCACACGCACGTCACGGCCGCGCACCTGATACACATACTCGTCTGCCTGATAACGCGCCTTTAACTCGGCCCAATTGCCCAGGGTGGTCTGATTGTGCGGGTCTAAATCGAGCCGCACCTGTTCGGCCACTTCCTGCAACTGCTTGATCAGCCGATCTTTGTCATCCAGGCGGCTTTTCTGCAAGGCGGTGATAGCTTGTTCGATGCCGTACAACTGGTTGGCAATGGCCGCCTGGGTTTCCACCCATTCGTCATACTGGCGGATCGTCTCGGCGATTTCGCTCAGGTAGCGGGTGCGGCGCGGCGGGATAATTTCGATTTTTTCCGATTCGCCGGTGAGCAGGTCGAGGTCGGGAGACAGGTCAGCGTGGGTTTTGCGGGCGATGGTGTGCATCACGGCCGTGTACAGCGCATTCGTCCCCGGATCATTAAACTGGCTGGCAATGGTGCCAAAAACCGGCAAATCGTCGTCGCTCACGTTCCACAGCTGGTGATTGCGTTTGAACTGCTTCTTCACGTCCCGCAGCGCGTCTTGCGCGCCGCGTTTGTCAAACTTGTTGATGGCGATCAGGTCGGCAAAGTCCAGCATGTCAATTTTCTCAAGCTGCGTGGCCGCGCCGTACTCCGGCGTCATCACATAGAGCGAGGCGTTACAGAAGTCCACAATTTCGGTGTCTGACTGGCCGATGCCGGACGTTTCCAGGATGATCAGGTCAAACTGGGCCGCCTTGAGGATATTCAGCACTTCGGGGATGTGGCGAGAGAGGGCCAGGTTGGATTGGCGGGTGGCCAGGGAGCGCATGTAGACGCGCTCATTGGTGACGCTGTTCATACGAATGCGGTCGCCCAGCAGCGCGCCGCCCGTCTTGCGCTTGGAGGGGTCTACGCTGACGATGGCGATGTCCTTATCGGGGAAGTCGAGCAAAAAGCGGCGTACCAGTTCGTCTACCAGGGACGATTTGCCCGCGCCGCCGGTGCCGGTGATGCCCAAGACGGGCGGGTGCGCCAGCCCGTCCAGCCGGGCGTGAACTTCGTCCATGATGGGTTCAACTAAATCTGGCTCGTTTTCCACAGCGGAAATGAGACGGGCCAGGGCGCGATGGGTCACCCACTGTTTGATTTCGGGCATGAGGGCGACGGGGGGGCCGTGATGCGTGATGCGTGATGCGTGATGCGTGTAGGCTTCGTGGATGGCGGTGCGCCATTTGTCTATATCGAGTTGGCCGGTGGGGAAGTCGGCTTGTTGCAGCAGGTCATTGATCATGCCTTGCAAGCCGAGGGTACGGCCGTCGTCTGGCGAGTAGAGGCGGGCGATACCGTAGGCGTGCAGCTCTTCTTGTTCCACCGGCAAGATGGTGCCGCCACCGCCGCCGAAAATTTTGATATGGCCGCAGCCCTGTTCTTGCAGCAGGTCATACATGTATTTGAAAAATTCCAGGTGCCCACCCTGATAGCTGGTGATGGCGATGGCCTGGGCGTCTTCCTGAATGGCGGTGGTCACGATCTCCTGCACGCTGCGGTTGTGCCCCAGGTGGATGACCTCCGCGCCGGAGGCTTGCAAAATGCGGCGCATAATGTTGATGGCCGCATCGTGGCCGTCGAAGAGGGAAGCGGCGGTGACAATACGAATTTTGTTCACAGGTGTATAGGGCGAGACTTGGGTCATCGGGATTCTCCTTATCGGTTGGAATAGTGATGGGGAGATTATAACACGAGGCTGGGCAGGCGTGGGCTACGGCCGTACCCGTTGTCAGGGCATGTTTTGGAAGGATTGGCCATTCCAGATGGTGTAGACCCGTTCGTCGCGGCCACAGCCATCGCGCACAATATCCACGTGCCCATCGTTGTTCACGTCCAGCACTGCCAGCCCGCCAAAACAGGCGTCGGGCACGGCCGTGAGCATGGGGCGGTTATACACGGCCGTGAGCACAAACAGGTGGCCCGTATCGGCCGATATCAGCAGCACATCATCAAGACCATCCTGTGTCAGGTCGCCGGTATAAACGAACTCGGCGTTAGGCGTCAGTTGGTGGCGGCTGGAAAGCGGCCGGTCGAGCAGCAACTCCCACTGCCCGTCAGCGTGGGGCGTCAGCACCATCAATTGCGCCAACGTGGGATATTCGCTGGTGCTGTGCCGCAGCAAGACCAACTCTGGCAGACCATCCCCGGTGATGTCGGTGCGCTGCCACACGGCCGTGAGCGGCGGTGACTGTGCTATCCATTGGCGGTGTAAATCAGCCAGCGCCCGTTCGCCGCGCAGGTTCAGCTGGTGCAGCAGGTCGGCGGCAGGGCCTTTGACGGCGGGGGTGGTTGGGTCGGTGGCTTCGTCCGGCATGACCAGCGGGGCGGTCAACCCCACGTCGCCGTTGGGCTGCTCTGGATGGGCAAAACGCACCTGACTGGCGTCGGCAACAACAGCCAGATCGCAGCCCAATTGCAGCGCCAATTCTTGCAGTTCACTTTGAATACCGATGGTGGCGCTACGGCCGTTGCCCGCTTCCCCCTGCGCCACATCCTGATACAAAAACACAATATCGTTACTGCCCTCAAATAACTGCACCTCAAACGTCAACAAGTCACTGGTATCATAACGGGGCACTTCATCCCACTCCACTACAAAAATGCGGTTGGGCGCTTCCCCCACAACTTCCGTTTCCAGGTAGCCCACAAAGCGCAAATCCAGATCATCCCAATAGGGGGCGATCATGTCCCCCATGCCGGGCGCTGGTTTTGTGTCCAGGCAGCTATTTTGGTATTCGGGGTTGGCATTGCCCAATTGCAGATTGCCGTTGCTGCTGACAAATAACTCCGTATACGTGGTGCCGTAAAAGGTGAAGGCAAAGGGCAGTTCAAGTTTGATGGTACCGTCCAGGATGTAGAGGCCGGTGTCATTAGTGGCGTCAATGTAGGCATAGGCCGCACTGTTTTCACAGGTGTAGCCATACAAATCGGGGCCGGGGCACAATACCACCGGTGGGCCATAATCGGCCGCCGCCGACCGCCGCCACACCAGCAGCGCGGCTGTGACGATGACAACCAAAATCAAAACAATACCCACCACACGCCATTTCATGGGCGAAGTTTAGCGTATGGGGCAGAGGGGGGCAAGGTGAGTGAGCAGTGAGCAGTGAGCGGTAAGCAGTGAGCGGCTAACTGCTAACTGCTTACCGCTCACTGCTTACCGCTATATAATCCCCGTTATGGACAAAAACGACACCAATACCAACTGGCCGGTGGAGATTGTGCGCAGTGACCGGCGGCGGCGCACGGTGAGCGCGGAATTGAAAGGGGGCACGCTGCTGGTGCGCGCGCCACAGGTGATGACGGATGCGGAGTTAACGCCGATTATCCAAAACCTGCAAGAACGGCTGGCAAAAAAGGTGGCGAAGCGCAACCTGCCGCACACGGACGCGGATTTAGAGGAGACGGCGCAGATGTTAAACAAGAAGTATTTTCACGGCCGTCTGCGCTGGCAATCTATCCGCTATGTGACGAACCAGAATGGCCGCTTTGGTAGCTGCACCCCTTCCCAGGGAACCATCTGCCTCAACCACCGGCTGGCAACCATGCCCGCCTGGGTGCGCGACTACGTGGTCATGCACGAACTGGCCCATCTGGAAGAGGCCAATCACGGACCCCGTTTTTGGAAGCTGGTCAACCGCTACCACCTCACCGAACGGGCACGGGGCTATCTCATGGCGGTGGGGCTGGAGGAGGATGAAGGGGTGACGCGGTGACAAGGTGAGGGGGTGACAGTTTGATTGCGGTGTGGGAATTTGCGATTACAATAACCGGCAACCAAAAACAACCAAATTGTGAGGTGTGGTGATGATTGAATTGGAAAACTTACAACAAGAACTACGTGCCCTGTCCAAAATAGAACGGCTCAAACTGGCCCATTGGCTGCTAGATTCACTTGTGGAAACTTCGGGCCGGGAATTGCCATTGGCGGAAATGAACGCACAAGATACAGCAGATAACGGCCCTCTTTCAGAATGGGTTGGTATTTTTTCTGGTGGGCCGGGTGATACGGCCGAACGGGATGAAGAAATTCTGGAAGCAGAGATTGATAAAATGACTGGTTGGGGTCATCCATGAGCTATCTACTAGACACAGGTTTTTAGTATGCCTTATCTAACCGCAAAGAACAACAACACAACTCCGTTGTGGCTGTTCATCGGGCTTTAGGGCAAACTGATGTCTATGTGCCAACGCCGGTGATTACGGAAGTAGCCTACTTGATTCGCCGGGATATGGGAGCAGAAGCATTGGCGAAATTCCTGGATTTGCTGCCCAACTCACGGTTTGTGTCGGTGGAGCCGACTCATGCGGATTACCGGCGGGCGGCTGTTATCGTTCGCAAGTATAGTGACGCACATATTGATTTTGTGGATGCTGTGCTGGTGGCCATAGCGGAACGGTTGGAAATCACCCGTGTATTAACTCTGGACCAACGTCATTTTCGTTTGTTCCGCCCATCTCATTGCCCGGCGTTTGAAATTCTGCCGTGATGAGATGAGGGGATGAAGGGGTAATCTCCCAATCTCCCAATCACTTCTTCCCCAACCTTTCCGCAAACTCCCGAAAGAACTCAATCGCCGCTGGGTTGCGCATGGCGTCGGGGTTAACGGCCGTGTCCATCTCCATGCCCAGTAAAATTTTACGGATAGGCACTTCCATTTTCTTGCCGCTGAGAGTGTAGGGGATGTCGGTGATCTGGATGATGTCATCGGGCACATGGCGTGGCGAGACATCCTGGCGCAGCTTGTGGCGGATGCGCTGCTTGAGATCGTCGTCCAGCACATATCCTTCACGCAAAACCACAAAGAGCGGCATGTACGACTCCCGCCCCAACAGTTCCAGGTCAATAATCAGGCAGTCTTGAATCTCCGGCAGGCTCTCCACCGCCTGGTAAATCTCGCTGGTGCCCATGCGGATGCCCTGGCGGTTGATGGTGGAATCGGAACGGCCGTAAATCACACAGCCCCCGCGCTCATTAAACTTAATCCAATCCCCATGCCGCCACACCCCCGGATACACATCAAAATAGCTGGCCTGGTAACGCGCCATCTCCGGGTCATTCCAAAAATAAAGCGGCATGGAGGGCATGGGCGCGCTGATCACCAGTTCACCTACCGCATTCACCACCGGCTCACCCGCCTCATTAAATGCCTGCACCTTCGCCCCCAACGACGCCCCCTGAATTTCCCCGGCATAAATGGGCAGGATGCGTGCCCCACCCACAAACGCTGTACACAAATCGGTGCCGCCGCTCAATGATTCCAACGCCAGATGGTCATTCACGTTCTCATAAATCCACTGGAAGCCGGCAACCGTCAGCGGCGAACCGGTGGAACCGACGCCGCGAATCCGGCTCAGGTCAAACTGCCGGTTAGGGTGAATCTCGGCCTTGATGCAGGCGCTGATAAAGGCAGCGGACATGCCAAAGTAAGTGATGCCGCTTTCTTCGGCCAACTGCCAGAGGGCGTTCATGTCCGGGTAGCCGGGGCTGCCGTTATACAGCACCACGGCACTGCCGGTGAGCAGGCTGCCCACCAGATAGTTCCACATCATCCAGCCGGTGCTGGTGAACCAGAAAAAGCGGTCGCCCGGTTTCAGGTCGTTGTGTAGGGTGGTGGCCTTGAGATGTTCCAACAGGATGCCACCGTGCCCCTGCACAATGGGTTTGGGCAGGCCGGTGGTGCCGGAGGAGTAGAGAATCCACAGCGGGTGGTCAAAGGGGAGTTGGGCGAAGGGCAGGTGGGCACGGCCGTTGCCCAATGGTCCTTTGCCCACTGGCCCATTGCCCACTGCCTCCTCCCATAACATCGTATCCACCAAAGCAGTCTGCTTTCCCAAATGTGGTACCAAAATGGTGTGTTCCAACGTAGGCAAAGCCGCCTGCAATTCGGCCACAATGTCGCGGCGATCAAAGGTTTTGCCGCCGTAATCGTAGCCATCCACCGCCAACAGCAGCTTTGGCTCAATCTGGCTAAAGCGGTCTAACACGCTGCGGCTGCCAAAGTCTGGTGAACAACTAGACCAGACTGCGCCCAGACTGGCCGCGGCCAGAAAAGCGATGATGGTTTGGGGCATATTGGGCATATAAGCCACCACCCGGTCGCCGGGCCGGATGCCTAACTGCTGCATGGTATGGGCGAGGGCGGCCGTTTGGTCATAAATCTGTTGGCGCGTCAGGGAGATGAGAGGGCGATTTTCGGCTTTGTAATAAATGACGGGTTGGTCGGCGGCCATTTTGTGAAAAACGTTTTCAGCGTAGTTGAGGCGAGCGCCGGGAAACCATTGGGCGCCGGGCATAGTGTGGGAGGGAAGGGGCATCACGGCCGTAGCCGATGCCTGCACTTCAAAATAGTCCCACAAACTCTGCCAGAAAGCCCCCACCTCCGTCACCGACCACTGCCACAGCGCCCGGTAATCGGCCAATGCCAACCCCCTCTCCCGTTGCAGCCAGTGCATATAGTGGGTCAGATTGGCCGCCTCTTTCACGGCCGTTGTGGGTGTCCACAACAAATCGCCTTCAGAAATGGATTTCATGGCAGGTATAGGTGATCTGAAGTCCGATATCCGATGTCGGACTTCGGACTTCGCTTAATTTGCCATCGCCATTAACGGGGCCGTACTCGGTCTGACATCACCCAGCGTAGCCGCCATGTTGGTATCCACGAAGTAACATTCACACGCTTCATCAACCAATTCTGGCGTGATTTGCACCGGCATGCCTTCATAATCACAAATGGCAATGATGACTTTCACAATATCACGGGGATGCACTGCCTGCATCACCCGCCCCTTGCTGCGGTAATGCTTTTGCAACAGATGGACAAAACTTTTCTTGTCGAAGGGCACGTTGTAGTATTTACAAACGGACATGAAAATCTGGTAGAACAGCTTTTCATCCGGGCCGCCCACCTCCACTTTCATCTGAATACGGCGCAGAAACGCCCCGTCCACCAGTTGGTCTGGGTCCAGGTTCGTGGAGAACACAATCAATTGTTTGAATGGCACTTCCAATGATTGCCCTGATTGCAACCGCAGAAAATCAACCTCGCTTTCCAGGGGCACAATCCAGCGGTTCAATAGCTCCTGCGGACTGATTTGCTGGCGGCCGAAGTCGTCAATCAGGAACATGCCGCCGTTGGCCTTTAGCTGCAAGGGGGCTTCATACACTTTAGAAACTGGCTCAAAGCGCAAGTCCAGGGCGTCCATCGTCAATTCACCGCCCACCATGACCGCCGGGCGTTGAAAGAGCCGCCAACGGCCGTCAATCCGCACCTTCTCTGGGTCACTGTTAAACAGGTTGGTGGTTTGAAAGGGGATGTCTCCCTCTTTGATGGGAATATGCACGTGGGGGTCATAGACGCGGATGATTTGCCCCCCAACGGTTATGGCGTCGGGTAAGTAGATGGCCGAGGCCTGCCCCAACAGTTTGGCGATGGCTTCGGCGACGGTGGTTTTACCGTTGCCGGGAGGGCCATACAAAAAGAGTGAACTGCCCGCATTGACCGCCGGGCCAATCCGCCGGTGAAAATTATCGGGCAAAATGAGATGGCTGAGCGCGTTTTTAACCTGGTCCGGTTTTACCCGTTTGACACCCTGGGTTTGAATGAGGATGGCCTCATTGTAGGTTTCCACGGAAACGGGAATGCGGCCGATATATTGGCTGCGTTCAAAGGCGTCGCGGGCGCGTTTGGTGCCTTTATCCGTCAGCCCATAGGTGAAGCTGAGGCTGCCCAGCGAACCGGCTTTGGTCACTTCCACCTGGTGTTCTTGTTTCATGCGGCTGAGCAGGTCATCAATGATGCGGGCATGGACACCCATTATCTGGCTGAAACGGGCAATGTTGACATCTCCCTCGTTGAATAACATGCGGAAAATCATGTCTTCCAGGAGGGCTTGCGGCACGCCCATATCCTCCAATTTCATGGGGGGTGCTAACAGTTTCATCAATCGGCCTGTACTCATGGGTTATGGCTTCCTTACTTGATTGTTGTGGTAGAGAATGAGATTGGGAGATTAGGAGATAGCGAGATTGATAATTTCCCAATCTCCTCATCTCAATTGGTTGTATTTTGACGCGCTTACTACCTGCACCTTGCCAAGTATAGTCATTGCTTAACGGCGAGCGTATAGGAATAAGGGGTGAAAAACTACAGGGTGTTGTGTTAGAATCGGTGGTAGTTGCCGGTTATTTTAACAGATTTGGTCTGGTTGCGGAAATAGAAATCTTGCGGGGAGCAGGTAGAAGGGGGGTGAGGTTACGGCCGTCCTACCTATTGCTCCCTGTTTCTTCCTGTTATAATGGCTGCGTTCAGTTGGAAAAGGAATGTATAATGCAAACGGTGACCGTAAAATTACCTTCAAACATATACCGCCAGGTTCAAAAACGAGCGCAAACCAATCAACGTACCGTTGAAGACGAGGTCGTTGATGCGTTGGAAATGGCTTTGGAAAGCCAGGATAGTTGGGCCGGTATTCCGGCTGAAATTGCCGATGAGGTGGAGCAGTTGCAGTTTCTGGATGACGCTCATTTGTGGCGGGTGGCCCGCACCATTGTACCAACTGAAAAAGCGGAACGGATGCAAGAACTGGCGTGGAAGCAGCAAGCCGAAGGATTAAACGCGGCGGAACAGGCAGAAACGGCCGTCTTGCGTCAGTTGGCAAATCGAGTGATGCTGTTGCGGGCGGAAGCGGCCGTTCTCCTTCAGCAACGCGGCCATGATATTTCCCCCTTAAACCAGTCTGCTATTGCTCCATGAGTCTTGCCTCCCCTTCTCCTGTACTGCGCCAGGTTATCAGCCAGCGTGATTATTACAGGTGCGTCTATTGCCAGTCACAGGCCGAGATTGCCGGTATGCAATTTACCATTGACCACATCATTCCCGAATCATTAGGAGGCACAAACGAAGAAACCAATCTTTGTCTGGCCTGTTGGGATTGCAATTTGATCAAACAAAACCGAATTGCGGCCATAGACCCCCAAACGGGAGAGAATGTCCCCTTGTTTCATCCGCTGCAAGATGAGTGGGGGGCGCATTTTAGCTGGCAGCAGGGTGGTAGCTATCTGGTGGGGCTGACGCCTGTGGGCCGGGCGACGGTGGCTGCGTTGCGGTTGAACCGCCCCTGGCTGGTTCGTGCCCGCGAACGGTGGGTAGAGGCTGGCTGGCATCCACCCGCTTGATAGAATGGGCACAACACGTGGGGGGGTAATACGCGCGGTTCTGGTGATGGGGGTGAGCAGGTGAGGGGGTGTGGGCTGCCCCATTTGTTCACCCGCTCTCATCCGTTACCCAGATGGGGCACGATGGGCACAGTACCCCGGCGGGTTGTGAGACGGTTACGGCCGTCGGGGAAGGGGGCGTTACAGAAGCATCTATTTGAATTCTGAGATTATGCTTATTGCACGGATAACGTCTTCCTCTTGGGCTTGGAGATTTTCTTTACGGATACGACCCATAATTCTAGGAACAAAAATCGCCTTAATGGTTAGATTTATTGTCTCGATGCAAAAGTCGTGAACAGCTTTGATCCAATCGATTGCTTCACCTGCATCCATGTTTTCAAGTTGATTGGTTTTACCCGTTCTGATGATGTCTCCTTCATGGACGATTTTGTGACGCCTATTCGTCATTTTGTCCAATTTTGAATAGTATTGCCTGAGCGTTTCTTGCGGAACGGAAATCTTTTGCAAGGCTTTTGCAATATCATTAGTATTATTGAAACTCAGAGAATTGAGATATTCATCAATAGATTCCTCGATTACTTCATCCACAGCCTTGCCTTTATGTTTCAGCAAATCGGCCATCGTGAACTTTTCTTTTCTGCCAGGAAGAGGAATATCGGAAACTTCACTACTAAATGCAAACCCTACCCGCATAATTTCTCTCAAAGTTGTTTCTAAGGTAGTGTGAGTAAATACAATCCCTGAACGTGTTGTGTCTTGAAGATAAGCAAAAAGTTCATAAGGATCAGGGATAAGTTCCGTCATACGCGCTGGCGTCTTCGTGATCTTTAAGGCGCGGTTTATATTCATATTGAAAACGGCCGCCATGTACCGTAGATCTTCCACTTCCTCATCAATAAGCCTTTGAACTTCTCTGTCATTATTTTCATTTGGGAACATTTGTTGCCTCTTTTTTCGGCATCCCTCTGGGATGATCTTGGAGACCTCTCGTCCCGTGCCAACTGCTCATTCGGCAGGCAACACGACCGTACCATCCCCCTCTATCCCCTCGGCCTCATCCACAAATGCTTCCATCACGGCCGTTACCCCATCCCCATTCACCCGCGACAGCCGCCCTTCACGCACCACCGCTACGGAAGCGACATGGTCGCCTTCACGTAAATCCATCACCCGCACCCCCTGCGTGTGGCGGCCTTGCTGTGACACGAGGTCAACCGACGTGCGCAAGATGATACCCTGCGCCGAAATGCAGGTCACTTCATCACCAGAAGACACAATGCGGGCGCTGACGATCTTGCCGGTGCGCTCCGGCGTCAGCACCATGGCCCGCACCCCCTGGCCGTACCGTCCCTGCTGCCGATATTCGTCAACGGCCGTCCGCTTCCCGTACCCCTTCTCCGTAATTACCAACACATCGGCGTCCGGCGTCACCACATCCGCCCCGGCAATGTTGTCCCAGGCATCCAGCCTCATGGCATATACACCAATCGCCCCCCGGCCCATGGGCCGTACATCTTCCTCGCTAAAACGGATGCCCCGCCCCTGTTCACTCACCAGGATCAAATCTTGCCCCCCTTCCGTCAGCTTCACCCAGCCCAGCTTATCATCCTCTTCCAGGTTAATGGCAATCAGCCCACTGGGGCGCACATAGGCAAACATACTGATGCCCACCCGTTTGATTTTGCCTTTGCGGGTGATCATCGTCAGGTATTCGGCGTCTTCAAAACTGTGTACGGGCAGCACGGCCGTGATCTTCTCCTCCGGCATCAACGGCAAAATGTTCATCACCGACATCCCCTTCGCCGTGCGATCCAGCTCAGGAATGTCATACGTCTTAATCGAGTACACCTTGCCCCAGTCAGAGAAAAAGAGCAGCGTATTGTGTGTGCCCGCCGCCACCAGATGTTCCAACTGATCTTCCTCGCGGGTACTCATGCCAATGAGACCCTTGCCGCCACGCAGTTGGATGCGGTAAGAGGCTACCGGCGTCCGTTTCACATATCCCCGCCGCGTAATGGAGACAAACACATCCTCATCGGGGATAATGTCTTCCATGTTGATGTCGGCTGCCAGGCCAATGGCGATCTCCGTGCGCCGTGCATCGCCATACTTCTCTTTGAGGTCAACCACATCCTCTTTGATCAGCCCCAGAATCTTCTTGCGGTCTTGCAATAGACCCTGTAAATATTCAATTTGGGTCGTTATCTCTTTGTGCTCGTCTTCGATCTTCTGCCGTTCCAGCGCCGCCAGCCGCCGCAGTTGCATATCCAAAATGGCGATAGATTGTGGTTCCGACAAACCGAATCGGGCCATCAACTGCATTTTGGCCGCCTCCGCATCATCCGCCCGGCGAATCGTCTCAATCACCTCATCCAGATGTTCCAGGGCGATGAGCAGCCCGGCCAAAATGTGCTGCCGTTTCTGCGCCTTATCCAGTTCAAACCGGGTGCGCCGCGTAATTACCTCCACCCGGTGTTCAATGTGAATTTGCAGGGCGCGTTTGAGCGAGAGCAGCCGCGGCTGCTGATCCACCACCGCCAGCATTTGCACCCCAAACGACGTTTGCAGCGAGGTGTGTTTGAAAAGCTGGTTCAGCACCTTCATCGGTTGGGCATGGCGCTTTAGCTCCACAATAATGGATGTGCCCCGCTGGTCGGATTCATCGCGGATGTCGGAGATGTCATCAATCTCTCCTTTGTTTACCAGTTCCGCCATGCGTTCAATGAGCATGGCCTTGTTCACCTGGAAAGGCAGTTCGGTGATGTTGATGCGCTGGCGTTCCGGGTTCCGCGGCAGCTCTTCAATCAAGGCTTTAGCGCGGATGACCACTTTGCCCCGTCCGGTGGCAAAGGCGTTGCGAATGCCTTCTGTGCCCACGATGATGCCTCCACCGGGGAAATCCGGCCCCTTCACAAACTGCATTAAATCTTCCAGTGAGACATCATCAATTTCGTCGTAGTGGTCAATCAGGTGGCTGATGGCCTCACACAGTTCGGTGAGGTTGTGGGGGGGGATGTTGGTCGCCATGCCTACGGCAATACCGGCCGAGCCGTTGAGCAGCAAATTGGGCAGACGGGCGGGCAGCAGAGTGGGTTCGGTCAGGCTGTCGTCAAAATTGGGGCCAAAATCTACCGTTTCTTTGTCAATGTCTTCCAGCAGTTCATGGGCAATGCGCGAGAGGCGGGCTTCGGTGTAACGCATGGCGGCGGCGCTGTCGCCATCAATACTGCCAAAGTTGCCCTGACCGTCCACCAGCATGTAGCGCAGCGAGAAGGTTTGGGCCATGCGCACCATGGCGTCATACACGGCCGCATCACTGTGCGGGTGATATTTACCCAAAACCTCACCGACGATACGGGCGCTTTTGCGGTGGGGGGTGTTGGCGCGAATGCCCATATCCCACATGGCGTAGAGGATGCGCCGATGCACGGGTTTCAGGCCGTCGCGGGCATCGGGCAGGGCGCGGGCAATGATGACGCTCATGGCGTAATCCAGGTAGGAATTACGCATTTCGTCGTTAATGTCAATCTGATTTACGGTACCTATTTCCAAGTTTCAGTCTCCGAGTATGAGACCTGACAGGTTGGCACCCAACGGTTGCCAAAAATCTGTCAGGTCTGGTGGCTGCTTATCTGGTATTGCCGGTTTTTAGACCTGACAAATTATACCCTATCTGCGGCGAAAGAACGAACCCGCTCCCGGTTCGTAGTCGGCGATTTATCGCCGTAAGAAGGCGATAAATCGCCGACTACAAACAAGATATTGACAATGGTGCAAACGTGCTTATGATGCGCGGATAGAAACTTCCATCAGGTTGGCAACCTACATTGCCGGAGGACAAAATGAAATTGTATGATGCATCCAAATTGTGAGGTCAGAACTGTGAACGATCAGGTAGGTGTGGGTGTTTTTGCCACCGCCTTTATCCCCGCCGGTACCGTTGTGTACGTCCAGGACCCGCTGGATATTGTCATTCTCCCGGACAGCCCTCTTTTGCAAAACCCCGTCTTACGCCCCACCATAGATAAATATGCCATCTTGGAGCCAGGCGAGCGCCGGGTGATTGGTTGGGATGCGGCGAAGTATGTGAATCACTGCTGCCAGGCCAATATCATCAGCACAGGGTATGGCTTTGAGATTGCCCTGCGCGACATTCAGCCCGGCGAAGAGGTTCGGGATGAGTATGGGGTTTTTAATCTGGGCTGGACGATGGAATGGAACTGCCCCCACGTGGATAGCTGCCGGGGCTTATTACGCCCGGATGATTTTGACCATTACTGCGCCCAATGGGATGCCCAAATTCAGGCGGCGCTGCGCCAGGTGATGGATGTGCCCCAACCGTTGTGGTCGCTTTTGGATGTAGAGACCAGGGAGGCGGTGCGGCGTTATGCCGATACGGGTGAGGGCTATGTATCGGTGGCGGTGCTGAAGATGGGGGCGAGCACGGCCGTTGCCCCTCATTGATGGTGGTGAATACATAGTTAACCTGCCCCTTTCTTATTGACAATATGAAAACAAAGTACTTGATCGAAGAATGGAACGAAACACATCCACGCTGGCATGAGTTTGGGGCATGTCTTGAATTGGTGGCTCCCGAACAAGCGCCTTTTGTGTTCGAGGAGTACTATCGCGCATATCAATCGTATTTGTTAGTTGCGCTTCAGTCGAATGAGGTTGTCGGCTTCATTAGATTTGCGGTTCAGCCCATCGGCCCGGAAGCAAAGTGTCCGGCATTATATCTGAACGGGGTTCAACTCACCGAGGCCAAAATCCATGCTTTTGCCGTTCGCGAGGATGCCAGAGGTCAAGGCATCGGCACGGAGTTACAGAAACAAACCATACAACGTGCTAAAGCACTTGGGTGTTATCAGGTGGCATCGTATAGTAGTTACGGGCGCGATGCGAACCATCACATCAAACTTTCTCTGGGGTTTGCAGTACAGCCAGAAGTTCATGGAGATAATCAACAAGGCGTTTACTTCATTATGCCGCTCAAAATCAATACACCATTGGGCATCATAGGATGAATGTCTACGCAGATCCATATAGGAGGGTAAACCATGACGAACGTGATTCCTGAGGTCAACACCGAGGTCCTGCAAGCCTTTGCCGATGCGTGGAATCGTCATGATGTTGATGCGCTCATGTCATTCATGGCGGAGGATTGTGTGTTCGAAGCCTCAGCAGGTCTGGAAGTGTGTGGCACTCGCTACGTGGGACGTGAAGCCGTGCGAGCCGGCTTTGCGGAGGTCTGGGCAGTCTTCCCCGATGCCCATTGGGGCAATGCGCGCCACTTTGTTCAGGGAGAGCGAGGGGTTTCGGAGTGGACATTCACGGGAACCCGAACGGACGGTTCTCGGGTGGAAGTACATGGTTGTGATCTGTTAACGTTTCGAGATGGCAAGATCGTCCTGAAGAATTCCTACCGCAAGAACCGTCCACCGATAGCCGCCGGGAATCGGTGAGTTCACCGTGGTTGGTGAGTCATTTGAGGGGAGACACGGCCGTACCCCTCCCCCTCACACCGCGCCGATAAAGACGCACGGCCGTTGCCCCCGCCAGCACCCACCCTCCGTTACAAAAAACGCGCCCACGCGCCTGCTTCACAATGGACAATACCCCCCTTCTCCGGTATCCTGGCCGTACCCCCTTCACAACACTGGCAAACAACAGACAGCTTGCGGTAAACTTGCAGCTATTGAAAGGTCATCAGTGGATGGATTATGATGATTTATTGGGTGATAGGTCGGCTGAATAATGAATTAGGCCGCATTTGTTGCTTCCCTGTAAGTTGTTAGGGACTGTAAGTTATGGACGCGAGAAAACTTCAACAGCTTCTGAGTCAAGATGAAGGTGCAAGTCTAGATTTCAAACAAGAATTCTATAAGATTTATGCTGGTGACCCAGAAGCAAAGGAGAGACAAAAGCATGAACTTATAAAGGACATTTTATCTTTGGCTAATGGTAATGCGAGTGTCGCTGGAGAAACAGCCTATTTGATTATCGGAGCAAGTAACGAGTTCAATGCGGCTGGCAATAGAGACTTGCATGATACAAGCGTTAGTCGCTTGCCAGATTCGGTAGCCTTACTGGGAATGGTAAATGCTTTTTGTGAGCCCCCCCTAAATGAGTTGCAGTGTCATACTGTTGATATAGAGGGAAAACAGCTTTTTATTATAGCTATTCCCTTTAGCCCGCACTTGCATGAGCTTACCAAAAGGTTGCAGACACCATCACAAACGTATTCAAAGTATGTAACACTTGTTAGACACAACGAAAGCGTTGAAATAGCCTCAGCCAAGGAACGAGCAGCAATTCTTAAACTTAAACAAACTAAACTAGCCGAGATGGAAAATCCACCATTCCTTGTTGGTGGGATAGTAGGATTTGCGCTAGGGTTTATGGTAGGTGGTATTGCACCTTTTCAGCTTACTGAGGATGAGGACCTAAATAGGGAGATTGGCCCCTATGTAGGAGGAGTCGTTGGCGGTGTATTAGGCCAAACAATTGGCGCTTCTCACCATCTTAAATATAGATTTCAGAAGAAATACCCCGACCGATTTTTGTTTCTTGAAAGGATATGGTTTCTAACGATTACCCTTGGTGGATACATCCTGCTATCCTTGATAAAAGAATCATTCAAAAAGATTTGGCGTAAGATCACGTTTTCTAAAAGATAAAAATATAGGTAAGTGATTGAACATTTCGGGTTGCCAAATAGGTCTCGTTGTGGCCCATCTTCCACTAGCTTTTGTAAGCGGCGTTACGACCGTACACCCCACTCCCTCCCTTCTCTCAAACAAACCTATCCAAACGAATCATTGATGTCAGACCCCTGCTTCAACAAACCAGGTTTGTAGATGAGGAGTGCACACGTAGGTGGGCTTTGCCGCTTGTGCCGCGATTTCAATTGTCGGGTTTTGTCATATTTCGAATTGCACACGGCCGTGTCCAACCCATTGACAGCCCGCTCCAAATTGCCTATATTTACGCCCGCCTCAATAGAACATTTATTTCATTTTTAGAACACGCAGACCCGAAGGGTTTCCCAAACCCTTCGGGTCTTTAGTAGACAAACCATGGAAATCGGAACAGTCAAACAAATCAACATTGATGAAGAAGTACGCGAATCGTACCTCAGCTACGCCATGAGCGTCATCGTCTCGCGGGCGCTGCCTGATGCCCGCGACGGCCTCAAACCGGTGCAGCGGCGCATCCTCTACGCCATGTATGACATGGGTCTGCGCCCCAACACCGCCTACAAAAAGGCGGCGCGTGTTGTCGGCGAAGTGCTGGGTAAATATCACCCGCACAGCGACCAGGCCGTCTATGACGCTATGGTGCGCCTGGCTCAAGATTTTTCGCTGCGTTACACCCTGGTAGACGGGCAGGGCAACTTTGGCAGCATTGACGGCGACGAAGCCGCCGCCATGCGCTACACCGAAGCCCGTATGACGCAGATGGGTCATGACATGCTGGCCGATATAGAGAAGGCGACCGTCAACTTCAACCCCAATTTTGATGATTCGCTCAAAGAACCGGGTGTCTTGCCCGCCACCATCCCTAACCTGCTGGTCAACGGCTCATCGGGTATCGCCGTGGGTATGGCTACCAGCATCCCGCCGCATAACCTGGGCGAAGTGATAGATGCCCTCACCTACATGCTCGCAAACTGGGCCAAACTGGACGACATTTCTGTGGCTGACCTGATGCAGTTTATCAAAGGGCCAGATTTCCCCACCGGCGGGCTGGTGTTCCGCTACCGGGATATGAAGGGGGTGGAGAGTGATGCCCTGACCAGCGCCTACGCCACCGGGCGCGGTCATGTGACGGTGCGGGCCAAAGCGCATGTGGAGGAGATGGGGCGCAATAAATCGCGCATTGTCATCACCGAACTGCCCTACCAGGCCAACAAGACCAATTTGTTGGGGCGCATTGCTGATCTGCACCGGGATGGCAAGATTGAAGGGCTGACCGATTTGCGCGATGAGTCTGACCGCAACGGGATGCGCATCATCATCGAGACGACACGCACGGTGGAGCCGGAGGCGGTGCTGGCGGCGCTGTTTAACCTGACGCCGCTGCAAAACACCTTTAGCATTTCCCTGCTGGCGCTGGTCAATGGCGAGCCGCGGGTGCTGACGCTGAAGCAAGCCTTGCGGGTTTATCTGGAACACCGCCTGGAAGTGATTCGCCGCCGCAGTGAACATGACCTGGCCAAAGCGCAGCGGCGAGCGCACATTTTGGAAGGGCTGCTCAAGGCGCTGGATCACCTGGACGAAGTGATTGACACTATCCGGCGTTCCCGCTCGGTGGAGACGGCCCATGCCAACTTGATGAAGAAGTTTGCTCTGTCAGAAGTGCAGGCGCAGGCAATTTTGGACATGCAGCTCAGGCGGCTGGCGGCTTTGGAGCGGCAGAAGATTCAGGAAGAGCATAAAGAACAGAAGCAACTGATTAAGTTTCTGGAAAAGCTGTTGGCAAATCCGGGCATGATGCGGGAGACGATTAAGGAGGAGTTGACGGCCGTTAAAAGCCAATATGCCGATGTACGCCGCACCCAAATTGTGGATGGCATGGATAGCAAAGTGATTACGGCCACCGACCTGCTGCCGAAAGAAAATGTCTGGGTGATGGTGGGTGAGAAGGGTACAGTGGCCCGTACTACCACACCGGAAATAGTAAAGATCCCGCTGAAACCGAAAGAGCAGCCCACGGCGCTGCTGGCGGCCAATACCCAGGATATTTTGTACCTGTTTGCTGCCGACGGCCGTGCCGTCAGTCTGCCCGTCTACCAGCTACCCCAGGCCACCGAATTGGGCGTGGGTACACATTATGCCGATATGACCGGCTTTACCCGGCGCGACCATCTGGCGGCGGCATTGGTGCTGCCGGTGGGGATGGAAGGCTATTTGTTCCTGACCACACTGGCGGGCGTGGTAAAACGGGTGCGGGTGGAAGATTTGCCCGGCATTACCACCGACCCGTTTACGGTGATGAATGTGCCCGATGAGGATGCGTTGGGTTGGGTGCGGCTGACGGACGGCCGTCAGGAAATGTTGCTGGCGACGGCGAACGGTCAGGCCATCCGCTTCCAGGAAGAGGAAGTACGGCCGATGGGTTTACCCGCAGGCGGCGTCATGGGCATCAAACTGGCCGACGAAACCGACGGTGTCATCGCCGCCGACGTAGTGGAGCCGGATGGTTATTTGTGGAGCATTACCGATAATGGCATGGTGAAGGCGTCACCGCTGAGTGAGTATCCCACGCAAGGACGGCATGGCGCGGGCGTCATTAACGTGCGTTTGCCCAAAGAAGCGGCGGAAGTGGTAGCCGCCGTCATCTGTTTGGAAAAAACGGAACTGTTGGTGACGACAGGTATCGGTTCTACTAAGAAGCTGAACCTGAATGCCGGCGCGGTGGGGGCGCGTTCCCTGAAGCCGCGCCCGGCGATGACGGTGGGCGAACGTAACCAGATTACCGGCGCGCTGCGGATTATGGAACGGCCAGAGGTAAGTGGGGAAGAGGAGACGGCCGTCTCCCCCCAACAATTGGCGCTGTTACCGGAAAAACCAACCAAAAAGAAGAAATAGCCAGCTTAGACAAATGACGGTACAATGCACCAACTCGTTCAGACCTGACAGGTTTCTAAAAACCTGTCAGGTCTATAGGCTACCAACGGAGATGAAAGATGAGCTACAAAGACCAATGGGCGACTAATGACAATGGGGAACAATTTTTGTTTACAGTGGAGATGCAGCGGCGGTTAGACGAGGCCGGACTACCAATCGAACCGGCTTCACTGTCTCAACTACAGGAACGGGTGGCGGTACGGCCGTCGTACTCACCGCCGCCCTCAAGACAGCATACTCAGGACAGAGATGAGGACATGGGCACAACTTTTGCCGAACCACTGACCATTCAAATTGATCCACAGACCGGCAAATACCTGGGGCGGTTGAAGTGGTATAACGTCAAAAAAGGGTATGGCTTTCTGGTGCGCGGCGCCGGTGAAGAGATATTCTTTCACAAGAGCAGCACTGTGGGTGATCCCGAAGAAATACAAGAAGGGCAGTGGGTTCTCTATGATGTGGAAGAAACCCGTAAAGGCTTGGAAGCGACTGAAATTGAGCCTTATGAAGGGGATACCAGCTTGTTAGCCTGATAAAAAAACGGCCAGATGGCCGTTTTTTTTATATCATCCCAAATACATGCCGTTTCAGTTCAAAGACATCATCGGGCATCACGTCGGGGACAATTAGCGCGCCGCCTACTTTGGCGGTGCCCTCCACAAATTGATAGGCTACCAGACTAATGTAGACATCGCGGGCGCCGGTAAAAAATTGAAAGATGCGCCAGATGTAACTTTTCGACCAGTTAGGGTCTACTACCTGCGGCAGCCCTTTGAGTTCAATATTGTCAGCCAGGGGAAATGCGTTGGGTTGGGGGATGGAGATGATAAATCGGGCATTGGTTTTTTGCAGGCGGTATTGTTGGTAGATAATGCGTTGGTGTAGGGCCAATAGAAAGAGGCTAACAAAGAAAAACACAGGGATAAAAGCGATCCCCCAATGGTAGTTCAGGTTTGTGGTGAGCACGGCCGTGAGAAAAGTCACCACTGCCGCCAACAGCAAAAACCAGCCGAACCGGTCAATTATCCAATACCCTAATATATCCCGGTACCAGGCCAGGTGAATTTCTAGTTGCAATTCTTCGCCAGGCATGAGGCGATCTTCCAAATTACTTGGCTTAAAGGAGTCCTGGATATTGGTCAGCGAAGCCGAGAAATCCCAATAACGACGAATAGGCATGAGAAGAACCCTTTACCATCCCTGTGACATGGGTATTAACAAAACTTGTCCTGGATAAATGATATGGGAAGACAATCCGTTCATAGCCATAATGTCATTGACGGTTGTGCCAAAGCGGGCGGCGATACTATAGAGCGTATCACCGGCGACGACCACATATTGCACCGTGCCCGGTGTGCCGCCACCGCTCTCTGGTGGAACCCCACCGCCGCTGGAAGGCGGCGTAACGATAATGACTACAGGCGGCTGGGTGGGAGCAGGCGGTGCGCCACCACTACTTCCTGAACCAGAAGAATTCAAAGCCGAGTTTATGATTGTCTCCGTGGAGTTGACAAAGGAATCAAACTCACCATCTGTCGTCGCTTGCAGGCGGTCGTTGGCCCAGGAAAAAACAAAGGTGTCTACCAACCAGCCCACAAATAACAACGTGACTAATATCCCCACGAAGTAAAGAACTAGCTTGGCAAATTTGAAATCTTTGATCGGCCCCTGCTTAAACAACAGGAAAACGATCAATGCGCCACCTAGTATAAGAGGCAAAAATCTTAGTAGTTGTAATAGATCCATGATGTTTCTACTCCTCTCGTATGTACTGCCTGGTTAAATTCATTGGCCGTCAGGGCAAAAATGGCCTGGGGTCAACGAATGTGTCGTTCATTTTGTCAAAAACGGTGTAATGGACATGGGGGCCGGTGGCAATGCCCACAGCGCCCATGACGCCTACGGCCTGACCTTGTTTGACGTTGCCTTCGGCGATAAAAAAGGTGCGGGCGTGCAGCAGCCACACAATCCATTCGTCGTTTTCGATGCGGATAGTGCTGTTATACCATTGGTCGGTGTAGGTGGTGAGTTCGCCGGCGATGGGCGCTTGCAACACGGCCGTGCTGTTGCTGCTGGAAATGTCTAGCCCTGGCAGTCCGTAGCTGCACCCATGAATGTCCTGGGTCAAAAGGGGGGATTCGCTGACGGGGTTGAAGCGTGGACGCAGCGACGGCCGTCCTATCACATGCGCTTCGCCCAAACAATCACCGTCGGGCAAAGCACGGTAAGCGGGGAAATTCATGCTCACCTCACTCCCGCCCATACCGCCCATCAGGTCGGCAAAAAAGCTGCTGGTGAGGTCATAAAATTGCAGACTGATGTAGAGCAGGGTCAGGGCAAACGGCCGTCCTTCCACATCTAGTTGTCCTGTAATCAAACTTTGAAACGCCAGATGCGCCGGCCAGGCGCCCAACGTTTTCATCTCGACTGTACCCAGCTCAATATCGCTGTAAATCATGTTGGTGTGGGCCGCATCATACAGATTCATGACATATGCCGAATCATCGGCATCCAGCCGGCGCGCGGCGCCCATCCCGGCGTTATAAGCAAAGTAGCACTTCTTAATGGTCGCCGAGTCCTGAGTAAAATAGGTTATCTCCGGGCAGCGTTTCTTAAACTCCTCAGCGCCAATCCGCAGTTGTGCGTGTATTTCCAGGTCAGCAATGGGGCCGGGTGTAAAACAAGGATGCGCCCCTGACCGCACCAGATCATAAGCGCCCATAATGCCGGTGCAGTTGGCCGGGTTAACCGCTAACATGCTGTTTTCTTTGAACCACAGCACCAGCGGTACCTCACGGGGAATATCTACAGAGCGAGCAATACTGTCGGCCACCGGCGCCCACTGCACGGCCGTTGCCTGAATATCTCTGGGTAAATCATACTGCCCATTCATATACATACTGCTGCCCACTACCAGTCCCGTCCCCAGTAACACCAACAAAACGGTGTCATAAATGCCCCGGAAAAACCCAAAGGCCATCACCTGTTTGTTGAGGCCCAATAAAGGCCATACTTGCTGCTGCAACCAGGTATTGACGCGCGCGTGCAGCAAGAGGAGCGCCTCTAACAAAGGAGACATAATGTGACCATTATGCCTGATATTACGTCAAGTTGCAAGCGTTATGTCGAATAAAAAGAGGGAGTTACAGGGGTAACGGACAGGTTGTTAGTTGCCGGTGGCAAATTGCACGTTGCCAGTGATCACCTGCTACCTGCCATTTGCTACTTGCTACCCTTTCCGTGAACTAAGCGGGGGTCAAGCGCATCGCGCAGGCCATCTCCTAACAGATTAAAGGCCAGCACGGTAATGGAAATGGCAATACCGGGGATAATAACCAGATGGGGGGCGCTAAAAATCTGATTGCGTTCACGGCCTAACATAGTGCCCCATTCGGCCGTTGGCTCTTGCGCCCCCAATCCCAGGAAGGAGAGGGCCGCCGTGTCCAAAATGGCGGTAGCGATGCCCAGTGTGGCTAACACAATCAACGGAGGCAGCGCATTGGGCAAAATACGGCCGAACAAAATGCGCCAACTGCTGGCCCCCAATGCCCGCGATGCCTCCACATACTCCGTCTCCCGCAGCGTTAACACGGTGGCCCGAACAACGCGCGCATAGGTAGGTATGCTGACAATGGCAATCGCCAGCATGGCATTTTCCAGACTTGGCCCCAACACAAAAACCAGGGCAATAGCCAGCAAAAAGAAGGGGAAGGCCAGCACAATATCCATACCACGCATGAGTACGTTATCCAACCAGCCCCCGGCATAGCCGGAGATGGCCCCCAGGAACGTACCGGTCAATACGGCGGCGGTAATTACGGTAATACCAATGCGTAGGGATACACGCGCCCCGTAAAGGATGCGGCTGAACTGGTCACGGCCGTTGCCGTCCGTGCCAAAAATGTGCTGTGATTGATCGGCCGGGCAGCCGAGCAGGTGAATGCAGGGAGCCTGCCGCACTTTGATACGGCCGTTGTCGTCTTCGATGATGTGCGCCGGATCATAGGGCGCAATGTAGGGGGCAAAGACGGCCGTCAGCACCAAAAACCCTAACATGACCATGCCTACCTGCGCCGAACGCTGTTTGAATAAACGCCGCAGCGTCAAACGCCATAAGCTATTCGACTTATAATCGCCTATATCCCCGATATTATCGTCAGGAATTTGAACTACTGAAGATATGGATTCTGAAGATATGGATTCTGAAGTTTGGGTAACCATACGTTAATCGAACCGAATGCGTGGATCCAAAATGGCATAAGACAGATCCACAATCAGGTTAAAGGCCACATAAACAAAGGCAATGACCAGGACAAAACCCTGGATCACCGGAAAATCACGAGCCGTAATCGCTTCATACACACTTAACCCCACGCCGGGCAAGCTAAAAATCGTCTCTGTCAACACGGCCCCACCCAAAATAGCCGCCATCTGCAAACCGGCAATGGTTACGATGGGCAGCAGCGCGTTGCGTAACGTATGTTTCATAATCACCATTCGGTTCGGCAAGCCTTTGGCTTTGGCCGTGCGAATGTAATCCAGTCCTAAAATTTCCAACATACTGGAACGAGTCATCCGGGCGATAATTGCCAGCGGAATGGTAGCCAGGGCAATGGCCGGTAGAACTAGATGCCGGAGTGTATCTTTCAACACGACCCAGTCAGATGTCAAAATAGAGTTCAGAATATATAGCTTGGCAATAAACTGGTAAAGATAAAACTTACCCGTGTTCGGTTCTACGGCCAGTTCATAATATACAAAAAACGGTGTGGGCGTGACGCCGGGCGAGAGGCGGCCTGATGGGGGCAGGGAAAACGGTGTATCCCGCAAAACAACGGCAAAGAGGTAAATAAGCAATAACCCCAGGAAAAAGACAGGTAAAGAAACGCCGATATTGGCGCCAAACATGGTGACCACATCTATAGCTGAATTCCGGCGCACGGCCGAGATAATGCCAGCTGGAATACCCACCAACAGCGCCAATGTCATCGCGGCCATCCCTAATTCAATGGTCATGGGCAGACGTTCGGCCAGCATCAGCAGCACCGGTCGCTTAAAACGGATTGAGTCACCAAAGTCGCCCCGCAGCATATTTGCCATGTAAATGCCTAACTGGACGGGTACCGGCTCATCTAAGCCATGAATTTTTGTAAAACGCTCACACGCTTCCGGGGAGGCTTTTTCTCCCAAAATAGATTTGCAGGGATCACCCGGCACGGCCCGCGCCAGGAGAAAAACCACTACCAGAATGGCTAATAATACGGGAACAGCTAAGAACATGCGGCGAACGGTGTACTGAATCATAGTTACAGGAATAAGACATCCGATTTTGCCAGCTAACAGCGCCAGCAAAATCGGATGTCCATATTGATGCTATTCAGGCGTTATGACAAACTCAGCGGTTTTTTAATGGTCTATTCCTCAGCGGGAGCGTTCATTAACCCATCCCACAGATAGGAATAGTATTCAAAGACGCCTGTGTTGCCTACGTGGTATGGATTGGCAGCGTCAATACCAGCGGCCCAAGAGGCGACTACATCGTTGGCGTCAAGCGTGGAGCCATCGTGGAACAAGACGCCCTGGCGCAGAGTACACGTCCAGACTGTGGAATCATCGTTAGCCGTACATTCCGTAGCCAGACCGGGTACGGTGTCGCCGGAGTCCGTGCGGTAGAAGAGCAGCGTTTCCACCACTTGCTGACACGGCCGTAACGATTCCCCATCGGTCTCATCGGCGCAGTAGAGGCTGATCGGCTCGGCGTTTTGCACAAAGACCAGTGTCCCCTTACCGGTGGACAGCCGGGCAAATTCGGTAGCGCCAAACGGCGGTACATACGCACCTTCGGTCGAGGCCAGCGCGGCGTGAGCCGATGCGCCATGCGCAATCGGCACCATCGGTACCAGTTCACGAATGGCATTATTAGCCTGTTCGTAAAGGGGGGCAGCCGTATCTACATCGCCGATAGATGAGGCTTCTAGCAATGCTTCATAGATTTCTGGATGAGGATCGCCGAACTGGGGGTTGCCGGCGCCAAAATGGTAATCCAGGAAGTTGGTAACGTGGGGATAATCCGCCCCCCAACCTAACAGGTAGAAACCATTCAGGTTGCCCGCACTGGATTCAGCGATAAACGTGCCTGATTCCATTTCTTCCACGTTGGCGGTAATGCCCAGGTTATCCTGCAACTGGGCCTGGAGTTCTACAGCCACCAGCGCCGGTTCCGGCAGGTAACCGCGGAACACGTTACGGTAATAAATGGTTGTTTCAAAACCATCTGGATAACCGGCTTCGGCGAGCATGGCGCGGGCGGCTTCGGCGTCAAACTCGTACCACGCTTCACCGGCGCAGCCATTGGGAATGGAGCAGGGGGTAAAGTGGGAAGCAACCTCGGAACCTTCTGGATAGAAGTTGTCTACAATACGCTGACGGTCAATACCCATCGCCACAGCCTGACGCACTTGCAGGTTGTTAAAAGGCTCAAAGGTATTGGTCATAGCCAGGTAGAAGATATTGGGGTTGGCTACTTGCAGCAGTTGTAAATTGGTGTCCGCTTCGACGGCGGCATAATCACTGGGGCTGATGTTGGTGATCATGTCGGCGGTGCCGGCTTGCAATTCCAGCAAACGAGATGCACCTTCAGCGGCCCAACGTAGTACGGCCGTTTCCTCAATGGCCGGTTCGCCCCAATACTCGTCAAACCGCTTGTAGACGATAGAATCGCCGCGCGTCCAGGATTCCAGCATATATGGCCCTGTACCAATCGGTTTTTCCAGGAGTTCACCTGTGCCGCCGGTCTCGGCGATCCATTCAGCGGGTTGAATGCCAAACGGCGTAAACGCCACTTTTGCCAGGAAAGCCGGGTCTGGTTTGCACAGATTGAAGACGACAGTGTGTTCATCTACCGCTTCAATGGAGCTGATCTTGCCGCCATAGTCACAGTTTTCTGCAGCTACAGACATTGGCTCAAACATCATCTCTTCTTCGGCCGGTGCTTCTTCTTCGGCCGGCGCCTCTTCTTCCATCGGTTCTTCGGCAACCGGCTCTTCAGCAACCGGCTCTTCGGCAACCGGCTCTTCAGCAACCGGCTCTTCAGCAACCGGTTCTTCAGCAACCGGTTCTTCAGCAGCGCCGGTACAGGCGGCTAATGCTAAAGCAAAAACAAGCAAAAAACTAAACAGAAGTAACAATTTGCGATTTTTCATTCTCTCCTCCATTTGAAAGAATATAAACGATAAAACTTGTGCTGCCTTGTGCGAGTCATAACGCCATCTATCGGGACAGTGATGTATGGTAGCATGGGTTGATTGAGATGACAAACAAAGTAGTGCCAGGCACGGGGCATCAGATGGTGGTTGTATAAAGACCTTGTGACCCGTGCCTGGCACTGCCCATACGCAATACGTTTTACGCGGGGTATAATCGGTTTTATGAATAACCGTGAAGTAGCTCAACTCTTTTCTGATGTCGCTGATATGCTTTCGATTCGCGGTGATAATGTGCATCGGGTGTTGGCCTATCGCCGGGCGGCCGAAGCCATTGAAACGCTGGGACGAGATATTAACCAGGTGTATGCCGAAGGCGCATTGATTGAAATTCCGGGCATTGGCGGGACGCTGGCGGAGAAAATCGCGGAAATGTTGACAACCGGTAAGCTGGAATTTTATGAACGTCTGGCACAGGAAATCCCACCTTCATTAGTAGAATTGTTGAAAGTGGAAGGGTTAGGGCCGAAGCGGGTGAAGCAGGTGTATGAGGTGTTGGAGGTGACGACGCTGGCCGAGCTTACGGCCGTCGCCCGCGAAGGCAAACTGCGTGACCTGCCTGGCATGGGGGCGAAGTCTGAGGAAAAATTGCTCAAAGCGATTGAGAGCCTGGCGCGGCATGGGGATGACCGGGCATTGTTGGGCACAGCCTGGCCCCTCGCCCAGGAAATCCTGGCCGAACTGGCAAAGCTACCCGGCGTCAAGCAAACGGCCGTGGCCGGCTCCCTGCGGCGCATGAAAGAAAGCATTGGCGATATTGATTTACTGGTAGCGGCGGATGAAGAAGCGGCCACGGCCGTCATGGACACCTTTGTCCACCTGCCGCAAGTTGAATCTATCTCTGGGCACGGGCCAACAAAGTCTAGCGTCATCCTGGTGAACGGGCTGCAAGTAGACCTGCGGGTGCTGCCCGCTGCCCGGTGGGGCACGCTGCTCAGCTACTTCACCGGCAGCAAAGACCACAATGTGCGCCTGCGTGAACTGGCGTTGAAACAGGGACTCAGCCTGAACGAACATGCTTTCACGCCCACGGACGGCCGTGCCGAAATCCTGTGCGCTACTGAAGAAGAAATTTACCAGACGCTGGGCCTGCCTTACATCCCGCCCACGCTGCGCGAAGACAGGGGGGAGATTGAGGCGGCGTGGGACGGCCGTCTGCCTGATCTCGCCCGCACCGAACAAATCATCAGCGACCTGCACATGCACTCCACCTGGTCAGACGGCAAATTCACCATCCTGGAAATGGCGCGCTTCGCCCAGGCGCGGGGAATGCAGTACATCGCCATCACCGACCATTCCGCCAGTCTGGGCATTGCCAATGGTCTTTCTATCGAGCGGCTGTGGCGGCAGGCCGTAGAAGTCCGGCAGGCGAACGAAATCATGGGGCCAGACTTCCGCATTTTGCACGGCACGGAGATGGAAATCCGCGCCGATGGTTCACTCGATTACCCAGATGAGGTGCTGGCGCAGCTCGATTTTGTCATTGCCAGCCTGCACGTCAGCTTGAGCCAGCCCCGTGCCCAGGTGACGGAACGGCTGCTGAATGCACTGCACAATCCCCATGTGGATATGATCGGCCATCCGTCTGGGCGGCTGCTGCCGGATCGGGACGGGGCGGATGTGGACTGGGAAGAGGTGTTGGCTACGGCCGTGACCACCCGCACCATCCTGGAAATCAATGCCAACCCGCGTCGCCTGGATTTGTGTGACAGCCTGGTACGCCGCGCTGTGGCATTGGGCATCCCCCTCGCCATCAACTGCGACGCCCACCACACCGACCATTTTGACTTTCTGCACTACGGCGTTGCCACCGCCCAGCGTGGCTGGGCCACCGCCGCCAGCGTCGTGAATACCTGGCCCTTGCCCAAACTGCTTGCCTTTTTTGAGGGACGTAATCCGTAACCCGTGAACCGTAATCCGAAGCCCGATTACGGATTACCGATTATGGATTACCGATTACGGATTACGAAATATGAGTACCGGTACCGCCTCCATCATCAGCCATGCCTTTGGCGCTTTAGAACCCCAGACCCTGGAGGCATTGCGCGATGTGGCCATGCGCCGTACTTATCCGCCGCAAACCACCCTGTGCCATCAGGGTGAAATTGAACATACCTTTTATGTGGTGGTCAGCGGCAATGTGGTCGTTACCCAAACTCTGGAAGACGGGCAGGAGCGCATCCTCAATGTCATTGGTACGCGGGGCTATTTTGGCGAGATGGGGTTAATTGATGATGCACCGCGCATGGCTAACTGTATTACGCTTACCCACACGGCCGTGCTGGAAGTAACCGAAGAAAACTTTGATAACTTCATGCAACAAAGCCCGGCGTTAGCCTATGCCGTGCTGCGCAACATTCTGGCGACCACACGCAACATTGACCAGCAAGCGATTGCCGAATTAAAGATCAAAACTGAGGCGCTGCAAAAGGCGTATGCCGATTTGCAACGGGCGCAAGTGCGGCTGGTGGAAAAGGAACGGCTGGTACGCGAACTGGAACTGGCGGCTGATGTACAGCGCAGCCTGCTGCCTGATGAACTGCCACAATTCCCCGATTATGCCTTTGCGGCTTATTTGCAGCCGGCGCGGCAGGTGGGCGGCGATTTTTATGATGTGGTTGCCCTGGATGCCGAACATGTGGGTATTCTGATTGCTGATGTGGCGGACAAAGGGTTCCATGCCGCCTTGTTTATGGCGGTGACACGCACCCTCTTTTTGCAGGAGGGTAAACATTCGTTGTCACCGGCGGTGGTGGCTACGGCCGTGCATCATGGCATGATGGAAACCTCGTCTCATGATACGTTTTTGACGGCGTTTTATGGTGTGTTGCATCGCCCTACCGGTCGCCTGACTTATGTGCGGGCGGCACAGGAACGGCCGTTGTGGGTGCGGTCAGGGCAGGAGATTGTGGAATTGCCGGGCAACGGCCGTTTTCTGGGTATGCTTGATGGTTTGCAACTGGATGAGTACGAAATGCAGTTGCAGCCCGGCGACCGGCTGGTTCTGTTTAGCGACGGCGTGCCGGACGCTGTCAATCCGGCGGAGGAACAATTTGGCGGGGCACGGTTGACGGCCGTTGTCGCCGCCGCCGCCCATCTGCCCGCCACTGCCCTCGCTGCCCATATCGCCCAGGAATTGGCCTGTTGGATGCAAGACGCTCCACCATTTGATGATCTAACTTTGTTGGTAGTAGAGAGAAGTTCAACTTCTGCCAGAAGTTGAACTTCTCAGTCCCTTATTCTATGGCTCGATACGAACTCCCCCCCGATCCCCGTGAATCTGATGACAAACGGCCGCGCCGGATGCGCCGCGACGCGCAAGAACCCACCCCCTGGCGTTACCTGGGTTTGGGCGTCATCGTCACCCTTGTTAGCCTGGTCATTGCGCTGGCATTGGCAAATGCTTTGCTGCGCCGCCCCCCATTAGAAGTAGCGCCAGCCGCGCCTACCCTCATCATCCTCACCGCGCCCCCCAGCCCGGAACCGTCGGCTACCTCCGTGCTGCCCACACCATCACCCATTCCCACCTTCACGCCCATTCCCACACCCGACCAGGCCATCGCCCCACCGGAGATCACGGTTGATTATTACGCGGTGGTAGCGAACACGGAAGGCGCTGGCGCGAATCTGCGCGGCGGCCCTAGCACCGACAATGCCCTGATTGCGGTTGTTGATGAAGGGGAACTGGTGTTGGTTATTGGTGGGCCGGAGCCAGATGAGCCCAATAACCGCGTTTGGTGGCAGGTGGAGCGGGAAGATGGCACGCAGGGGTGGGTGGTGGGTGATTATTTGCTGCCAGCGGCCGCACCGGGACCGTAATGCGTCATTCGTGACCCGTGACCCGTAATCGGATTACGGCTTATGGATTACGCCCAAATTTGCCATATCGCCTAGAGTGTCTGCGCCAACGGCCGTTAGCCGTTCCCCTGTCTCGCGCAAATACAAACCGGCGCGCAACTGATATTCTCCCGCCGGTAGATCGGGCGGCAAGGGGATGGTGTGACTATCTTTCACGATGTCGCCAGACTGCCAGCGGGTGGTGGGGGCCAGCCCGATCACCGGCACGCTATCTGCCTGTGCCACAATTTCGCCATTCTGGTTAAGGACGTGGATAAAGACGTCATAACTGGCGGTGACGGGCTGCTCACTTTGCCAGTACAAAGCGAGCGCGATCTGGTCGCCGATGGTCAGGTCATAGCCCAACAGTCGGATTTTGTGGCCAAAGAGAGCGGCAATAGGAACGGTGGGCACGGCCGTTGCCCGGTAAGGCCAGTACACCACTTCATAAATGAAAGCCCGCTGCTCGCCAATGACTGTTTTGGTTTCGGCCACAAATTGCGCCCGTTCGGTCATGATCAGTGGATTGGTCGCCACTTCCCAATGCCACTCCGGGAAGACGGCCAGATAGTCGGGCTGCAATGCGGATAACAGGCGGGCAGTGGCTTCGTTGCGCGGTCGCCCTTCTGGTTCCCCCTTGATCACCGGCCACATTTCCGGCGAGATGAGGCCGTTCAGGTCAAGCAGCCGCCGGCCGGAGAGGAAACCAATCGCGCCAATGTCATCCACCGCAATCAGCGCATCCGGGGGGGTGTTTTCGGCCAACCAATGACCAATGGCCACGTCTATGGTGATGATTTCCTGGCTGTTCTGGCCCAGGGTGGTAGCCCACTGCGGTAGGGTACGCCCCCCGGCAAGCACCAAAAGAAGGATGACCACTGCCGGAAACACCACCTTTGTCCATCTGGACTGCGGCCATAACCGTTGAATTTGCCCCCACAGCCATTGCAGACCCAACACGGCCGTAACCATTTGCAGCGGGATGAGGGGGAGGGTGTAACGGCCGTAATGCCACACCTGGTCAATGATAAACCCCACAAACAGGGGCAGGAGCAGCAGCCAGGCGACCGCCAACCGGCTGCGCCGCCATAACGGCCATAACCCGGCCAACAGCAATAACAAAGCCACGGGATTATCGCGCCAGTGAAAGGCAACCGTTTCCATGAGGGTGCGCCAGCTAAAGAGATATTTGGAACCGGCTTTGGCATAAAAGGTGTTGGGCAACGGATGCCCCGTCACACTCAGGCTAAACAAGATGTAAGGTAGCGCCACCAGCAGATACACCACCAGCGCCACCCCCACCTGCCGCACCAGCCCCCTGACATTGACCATTGACCATTGATCATTGACCCTTACCCATTGATAGGCGGTATCGGCCAGCGCCAGAGCAAACAAGAGATGCCCTTCGGGACGAATCTGGCTGGAGAGGGCGAAGAGGAGGGTGGGCCACGGCCGTAACCCATCCCGGCTGTACACCCAGATAGCCGCCAGACTGAGTGCGGCAAAAGCGGTCGTCTCCATGCCCGCCAGCCCGGCCCACAAAAAGCGCCCGGCCAACAGCGTGCCCAGCGCCGCCAGCAGCGCCATCCCTTGATGACGGCCGACCCACCAGGTAAAACCATACGCCAACCAGGCGGCCAATAGCATAAATCCGGCACTCAAAATGAGCGAGGCGACCAAAAAATGTTCTGCTTCGGTGGTAAACAGGCCGACACCGGCTAACAGCAGCGTCCACAGCGGAGCAGTAGAACCTGGTTGGGGATCGCCAGGGTTGTAGCTGAAGCCATGTCCCTGGCTGAGGTTGCGGGCAAATTGAAAGTGTATCCAGGCGTCATCCAATGGCGCGCCTAACTGCCCACCGGTAATGGCCAGCGAAGTACGGAGAAAATAAGCTAATAAGAGGAGGGCTACGGCCGTGACTATCCCCAACAAGACCCAGTGTGAATAACGTTGGTATGTGCTCATCATTGCCCGCGATTCTATCAGCTTGTGGGGGCTATGCCAGAGCGCAGACCGGGTGCATCCCGGCTAGAAGTGGGGATAATCAGGTGATGGCGAAACACAAAGACCGGGAATTTGGGCAAGAGTTGTTTGCCAGACTGGAACAGTTGACGGGAACAACTCACTTAAACGGAGGCGAGGCTTTAGCCGAACCTCAAGAACTGCGCAAAATGAAAAAGTTCCGCTTTCAACTGTTGCACCGCTGGCTGGTGTCTCACTTCGCCCCCTGCCGCGTGGCGGATATTGCCGGGGGCAAAGGGTTGCTGGCCTATTTGCTGCAAGAAAGTGGCTGGCAGGCGACGGTCATTGATCCCCATTACCAGGAATTAACCGATAAATACAAAGACATTGCCACCGGTCAGCGTGTGAAGCTGGCAGCGACAACCGGCGTGCCGCACACGGGCAAGCCATTTACCAAAGAGATGGCGGCTGATTTTGATCTGCTGGTGGGGATGCACGCGCATGGCTGCAATGTGGAAATTATTGAAGCGGCGGCCGAATATGGTTGCGGTTTTGTCCTGTTTCCCTGCTGCGTTATTGGCGAGCCGTTTGTGCCCCCGCCGGGTGAACACTGGCTGGAAAGCCTGGCGGTCTATGCCCTGCGCCAGGGACACACGGTGATCCCGTTTCGGCTGAACTTCAAGGGGCAAAATATCGGTTTGTATGGGGTGGGGCGAGATACACAAAAACGGGCATAAAAAACGGCCGTTGCCAGAATTTCTGACAACGGCCGTTTAGCTATTTGTTTTGACGTGAGTTTGCCCGGTTAAAGGGGCAGTTCACTTTTACCAGCGGTTGTTACCACCACCGCTGCTCTTGGAATAATCATTACGGCGGTTACGGTTGTTGCCGCCATATTGACCACCACCACTGCGCTGACCACCACCACCGGAACGTTCTTCACGGGGTTTGGCTTCGTTAACGCGCAGATCACGGCCGTCAATATCTTTGCCATCTAACGCCTTAATCGCGGCATTGGCGGCTGATGTTTCCATCTCTACAAAACAAAAGCCACGAAAGCGACCGGTATCCCGGTCTGTAATCATAGCCACGGATTCAACGGCGCCATGTTCGGCGAACAATTCACGAACTTGCTCTTCGGTGGCGTCAAACGACAAATTTCCAACATACAATTTTTTCGACAATTTATTCAGGTCTCCTAAACTCAAATCTGGCACTGCTAACTGTGTATTCCAGCCCAGACACCAATATAACAGAGAGCAGCATACACACATTTGCCGACAATACCAGGGCAACGGCCGTTATCGAGGCATACGCTCATAATTGCGCCCGGCTGTTACTCGGCCCGCACGTAATCCAGATAGAACGTACCGCTGCCGCTGACCCAGATATACATGCCGTTGAGTTGGCTGAGGTCGGGGGTGGCGCAGCCCAGACTGAGCAGGTCTAGTTCGATGGTGGTGGTGCTGCCGGCGTTCACCCAGCCCCATGTGCCCTGGCACCATTCCCAACTGCTGCCCAGCTGCAAGGCGATGTTGGTGGATGTGCCCGCGCCCAATGTTTGCAGGTCAATTTGGATGGTGGTTTTGCCGCTGATGTCCAGCGGGGTGGGGAAGGCGAGGCCGAACCAGCCGCCGTCGGCGGTGTCCACTTGCAGACTGTAGCTGCCGTCGGTGGCAAAGGCGCTGCTCTGGGAGGTTGTCCCGGCATTCGTTTGCCAGCTTGCCGAAGCCCAGCCTTCTGTGCCTGTTTCAAAGGAGGCGATGAGGATGGCGGCAGTGGGATTGGGCAAGACGGTGACAACAAGGGAAGCCACATTAGAGAGACGGCCGTCGCTGTCCAGCACCGTATAACTTCCCTCAGCCCTCCCGGAAAATCCGGCGGCAGGGGTAAACTGCACGTTGCCATCCGATTGCCACACGAACGTGCCACCGCTGACGGCATGGCTGAGTTGTTGGCTCGGTGTAGCCGGGTCCAGGTCCAGGGAGGCGGCGTCCAGCGTCGCCCCGCCGTAGGTAATGTCATTGGCCAGGGGGGTGAGGGTCACGGCCGTGTCAAAGGGGGTGACGCCCGTGTCCTGGTCGGCCACCGGCGGGAACACCAACGGCGCGTTGGCATCCATCATTGCTGAAAAGTTGCTCAGCGTGGTGCAAACCGGGCTGCCGCAATAAACGGTAAAACCATCATAATCGGGGTACAAAGTGCCATCATCCTGTACGCCGGACAAAATCCAATACAATGCGCCGGTGCCACCATCGTTAAAGACGGTGTCTGTCCATTCCTTGTAGACCACGTTGCGAATGCTTTTGTCATGCAAACCAAATTCGCCCAACATAGCCGGTTTGCGAATGGTAGCGGCGTCGGCGATGTGGCGGGCGATCCAGGCTGTGCTCCAGGCCACGTCTTTGCCCCAATGGTCTGGATAGAGATGATAAGACATTACATCCACCTTGCGCAGGCGGGAGAGGGCGATGCTGTCTACGCCTTCGTTACAATTTTCCGTCCAGTCGGCCGCGCCCGGAATACAATAAAACCCCTCATCACCCACGCCAACTAACTGCGCGGAGGCATTCTGCTTGATGAAAGTTGACATTTCGTCGGCCCAATTGACCAGAGTTTCGGTGGTGCAGTTGGGCGAGCGGGGATATGCGCCGCTGCCGATGCAGCGGGGTTCATTCGCCAGTTCCCACATCATAATGGTGGGGTCTTCTTTGTAACGCAGGCCAGTGTAAATGTTGGTACGGTTCAGCAGGTGACTTATCCAATCTTTGTACCACTGGCGGATGACGGGGTCGGAGTAAAATTCGTCGTGATAGCTGCCGCCGCGCCAGCGCACGTATTGGTCCATGCCGCCAAAGTCGGCCCAGTTGTTGGTGAGCGGGATGATGAGGCGGACGCCTTCTTGCCCGGCTTTGTAGATGACGTAATCGAGCCGTTGCAGACCATCGGGGCCGTCATTGAAGGCGGGCGCGGCGCCGTCCCAATAGTGAAAATAAACGCCATCGGCTTTACCGTGAATGGAGTTGGAGCCATCCTGGTTGCCGATGTCCAGAAAGCCCCAGGTGCGCACGACATTGAGGTCGTGTGCGGCGGCTGTTTCCAGCACGTCATCTACCATCAGTTGGGACTTGTACATCAGGTAATAGTTGTTGGTGCCGGCAAAGCGGAACTCCTGGCCGTTTAGCATCAGGTGGGGACCAACGCGGCGGACGAAGTTGTGGGGATTACCGGCCTGGGTGGTGGGCACGGCCGTGGCCGCCAGCAGCAGCGCCGCACACAACACAAAAAAGATCATCAATTTGGGTAACTGTTGTTTAGACATGCGTTTCCTCCTCGCAAGGTACAAAGGGCATAACGCCGGGACAGAGCCAGTGCGTTGTGCCGGGGGGAAGGTTATAATGGGTCGTGGTAAAGGTTTGTCTTTTTGGATTGCTTCTCAGCCCAAGATTCATTCCATAGGCAAATCTCCTTCAGACAGAGCTGGCAACGGGTAACGGCCGTTGCCAGCTCTTTTGTTATAGCGCGTTTGTCTTTACAAAATCAATCACCTCGTCCACATAGGCAAAGGCCAGGCCGACGACGGTATCCGCACCACCGTAGTAGATGGTCAGACGGCCGGTGCTGGCGTCGGCCAGAGCCGCGCAGGGAAAAGCGACGTTGGGCACATCGCCGGTGCGTTCATAAGGGGCCTGGGGGGCCAGCAAGTATGGTTCACCCCGCGCAATCACTTTCCAGGGCTGGTCTAAATCCAGCAGCGCCGCACCAAAGCTGTAGACAAAACCATTGCAAGAGGTGAGGACGCCATGATAGATGAGCAGCCAGCCTTCGCTGGTTTCAATGGGGATTGGCCCGGCGCCAATTTTGGTAGACTGCCAGCCACCGGCTGTGCCCATAACAAAACGGTGGCAACCCCAATGAGTCATGTCGGGGCTTTCACTGTAGTAGATGTCGCCGAAGGGGGTATGGCCGTTGTCGCTGGGGCGGCTGAGCATGGCGTATTTGCCGTTGATGCGCCGGGGAAAGAGGACGCCGTTGCGATTGAAAGGCAGGTAAGCGTTCTCTAACTGGTAGAAGGTTTCAAAATCAGTGGTGTAGCCGACGCCGATGGTGGGGCCATGGTAGCCATTGCACCAGGTGACGTAGTAACGGTCTTCCAGCCAGATGACGCGGGGGTCATAGGCGTATTGGAAGTCGTTGATTTCGGCGGCTCTGGCATTGGCCGGTTGGAACTGAATGCGCTCGTTCTGTATTTGCCAGTTGATGCCGTCTTCGCTGCGGCCGCTGTGCAATTGCATTTGCCGGGTTTTGCTGTCACAGCGGAAGACGCCGGCAAAGTTCTCGCCATAGGGCACAACGGCGCTGTTGAAGATGCTGTTGCTGCTGGGGATGTGGTCGTGGTTGATGATGGGGTTCTGGTTAAAACGCCAGACGACATCATGTTGGCCGGATGGCCGTTCCTGCCAGGGTATGTTGGGTAAGGGGTTGCCGATGATGGGCATGTGGTTCTCCTATTGGGAATGAGATTAGCAGATTGAGGGATTGAGGGATCAAATCTCTCAATCCCTCAATCTCTTTTTTTTACTGAAAGTCGTTCAATCAGCGACGGCCGTATAATCGTGCGCACGGTTCCCGCCGCTGGAAATTCAATCCGGTTAAAAAGTAGCTGTGCCGCCAGCCGCCCCATACCCATTTTGTCAATGCGCATGGTCGTCAGAGTGGGCGTGATGTGCTGCGCCAAGAAGATGTTGTCAAACCCGATGATGGAGACGTCGCCCGGTATGCTTTTGCCTTCGGCCTGGAGGGCTTGCATAAGGGCAATGGCAATCTCGTCGTTGGCCGCGAAAACGGCCGTGACCTCTGGGTGTTGGCGCAGGTAGGCGAGGGTGGTGGGTACGGCCGTGTCCTGTTGTAGCGAACTGTCCGCAAAATGGGGCACTAACTGATAATCGGCGATAGCCCGTATATACCCCTCACGCCGCTCCTGGATGGAGGGGTAGGTATGGGGTTGGCTGCCCACCAGGGCAATGTGGTGGTGTCCATTGTCAATCAGGTAGCGGGTAGCCTCGTAAGCGCCGGTGAAATTGTCGGTGACGACGGCATCAAAGGGGTCGCCATCGGCGTAAGCATCCACCAGTACCACCGGCATGTCTTGTTGTTGGAAAACGGCCAGTATGGCGTCATTCAGATGCGCGCCCACCAGCAGCAGCCCGTCCGCCTCTTGCCGCCGCAGCAGGCGCGGCGGTTCCAGCAAATTATTCTCCTCATCTACGGGCAGGTGGGCGTAAAAAAGATTGATATGGCGTTGGCGGCAGGTGGCTTCAATACCTGCCAAAACGGGGGCGTAAAACTGGTTGGTCGCCAGTACATCATTGGCGCGGGTTTTAAGCAGCAGGCCAATACTGTGAATTTCGGTGTGGATGGTGGCGCCCCAGGTAGTTTTGGGTATGTAGCCCAGCCGTTGCGCCGTGTCCACCACCCGTTGGCGAGTTTGACTGCTGATGCCCGGTTTGTCGCGCAGCGCCAGAGAGACAGTGGCCGGGGAGACGCCACTGTCTCGGGCGATATCGTGGATGGTAATTTTGCTCTGTCCGTTTTCGCTGCGGCTGCTCATGGCATTTCGTAAAAATTTACCAATATCTACTGAAAAATTTAGTGAAATTTTATTGAATTTAGCTAACCCTGTCAAGAATTTAGTGGATCATTCAGGCAGATTGTCTGAGTGAAAAACGGCTGTTGCCTAACCACCGTCTATAGCTGAAAATACCACCCACGTTTGCCCAAAAGGAGAGAATGATGGCAGTGATTAAGCCAACGGCCGTGACCGCCGATAAAAACCAACGCCTATTGCTCATTCAGTGGGATGATGGGCATACCAGCCGCTTGTCCTATGCCGGGTTGCGGGCTAACTGCCCCTGCGTGGAATGCAAAGGGGGGCATCTGTACATGGGCACACCACCTGATTTAGAGGCGATGCGGGATACGCCCAACGAGGGTATCACCATTGAACAAATTCAAGCAGTCGGCGCTTACGCGCTGCAATTCCAATGGAGCGATGGGCATTATACCGGCATTTACACCTGGGAATATCTGCGCCTGGCAGACCCGGATGCGCCGGATGCTCTTCTTGAATCTGGTTAACCTTGTCAAGTTTTTTTGCCAGTTTTTTATCACCCATCACCATATGGCGTATCCAGACAGGGTTACGTCATACGCAGTCTCTCCTTGCCCTTGCTTGCCTTATTTCCTTGCCTATAATTGATATAAAGTATCAATTAAGGAGAATGGAATATGATAATCTTACAAAAACGCTGGTGGCTATTGCCAATTTTTCTACTGGGCTTGCTTGTTGTCGGTTGTTCAGGCGGGGCTGGACCGCAGGCAACGGCCGTATCCCCATCGGCAACCACCGGGACCGAAGAAAATGATCACGATGGCGAAGCAGGCATGTTGTCGCTGCCAGAAATGGAGGCCATCGCCCAACCAGGGGAGCCGCTCAACGTCGTAGTCACCACCAGCATCATTGGTGATGTGGTGGCCCA
The DNA here is from genome assembly GCA_023382655.1 of Anaerolineae bacterium. GTDB lineage: Bacteria > Chloroflexota > Anaerolineae > Promineifilales > Promineifilaceae > CAADGU01. The sequence continues at coordinate 345,426 of JAHDWK010000005.1, forward strand.
GGTGGGCGGCGAGGCTATCGCCCTGACCACGCTGATGGGGCCAGGGCAAGACCCGCACAGCTACCAACCAGGGGCGCGCCAGCTAACGGCCGTGGCCAATGCCGATGTCATTTTTGTTAATGGCTGGGATTTGGAAGAAGCGCTGGTGCGCGACCTGGGGAACATCGGCGAAAAAGCTGTTCTTGTGCCCATTTCGGCCAATATCCAGCCGCTGGCCTTTGGCGCGGCCGGCCATGATGACGAAGAAACGGGTCAAGATGGGCATGAAGGTGCTGACCCTCATGTCTGGCAAGCGGTGCCGAACGTGATGCAGTGGGTGAATAATGTGCAGCAAACATTGAGCACGTTGGATCCGGCAAATACGGCTGTGTACGCCCAAAATGCCGACACGTACCTGGCTGCGCTGGCCGAATTACAGGCGTATGCCCAGACCGAATTGGCAACCATCCCTGCCGAAAATCGTGTCTTGATCACCAACCATGATGCCCTGGCCTATTTTGCCCACGCCTATGATTTTGAAATCCTGGGCACCATTATCCCTGGGGCGACAACCCTGGCCGAAAGCTCGGCCACCAATCTGGCCGAACTGGTGACCATCATGACTGAGCATGATGTTTGTACCATCTTTGCCGAAAATACCAGCAATACTGCTTTAGCAACGGCCGTGGCCGCCGAATTGAAAGCGTGTGAAGGGGGCGTGCAGGTGAGCCAACTTTATACTGATGCGCTGGGGGCGCTGGGTAGCGGCGCTGACAGCTACATCGGCATGTTCCGGGCGAATGTGGATGCTGTGGTGGAAGGACTGCGCTAAAAAGCAGACCTCCGAGGTTTTACCAAACTTCGGAGGTCTAAAATTACAATGCTTTCGTGAAGGTGACACTGCGGCGCATAGCATAAAAGCCTAAATTTTCATACAGACGCAGCGCCCCGGTGGGGTTTTCTGTGTCCACACCCAGCGCGGCCTTGTCCAGCCCGGCCTCTTTGAGGGCGTGCATGGCCGCCACAATCAGCGCCGAGGCGATTCCCTTCTTGCGCCAACCCCGAATGACGCCAATGTCTTCCAGAATGCCTTCATTCCAGCCGGTTTGGGCATTACGGCCAGGGCTAACGGAGCAGATGCAAAAGCCGATCACGTTACCGGCATCGTCCAGCGCCAGGCGGGTTAGATCACCACGAAATTCCGGTTTGCCACTGAATCCTACGCGCCAGATTTCTTCGTCCACGGGGAAGAAGCCAAAGTGATCCTCAAAGGAATCATTGAAGGCCAGCCGGGTAGCGTTGTCAAGTTCTGGCTGCCACGGCCGTAGCTGTAGTCCCTCAGCTAAAAGCGCGTTGGGAATCGGTTGGTGCAAATCGCGCTGCATCCGGTAAAAGTAACGGGTGGCGGTGAACCCTTGTTGCGTAAACAGGGCGATTCGATCCTGGTTGTGGTCACGGCAGTTAGTCTGAATGAGGGCGGCGCGACCAGCGGCTTTTTGCCGGGCGCGGGCTTCAATCCAGGACAGGATAAACGTGCCGATGCCCTGGCCGCGATAGGCGTGATGCACTGTACCGCTGGCATTAAAACGCAGTTCGCTACCTTCGGCGGCCGGTGGTAAAAACAGCAAAGCCATGGCCACCAGCGTACCATCGGCGGTGAAGGCGGCCAACGAGTCGTGGGGTAGTTCCTTTTGCAGAAATTCCAGTAACGGTTGTAGTTCTTCCACTGTTTGGGCAGAGTCGGCGCCGTCGGCAGCTATGTCGGCTACGGCCGTCTGGTGCATGGCATAGGCGTCGGCCGGGGTCAGGGGACGCCAGGTAAATTGGGGGAATAGGGTTGTTTCGGGCAGCATGTTTCTTGATCCTCCAGGTAATGCTGATCAGGGGTATCGTCTGGCCTTTTGTACGCTGATGGTCGGACGCCAGTTGCAGGTGGACAGTTTTCGGACGTTTGCCGGACAGGAGGAGGACGGCCGTCCACTAGGATATGCCGGATTATCCAATACATCCTAAAGGACGCAAACACGATGAATACCACGCTCCTGTTTATATTGTTGCTCATTTTTGTGGGCACTTATATTCCCACCACGCAGCCCGTCAACGCTGCCCCAGCCGCCGCTGCCCCAGCCGCCCTGACCTTTACCATCAACACCAGCCTGGCCGATGCGGTAGACATCAACCCTGGCGATGGCATTTGCGAGACGGCCCCCGGCAATAACGCCTGTACCCTGCGTGCGGCCGTCATGGAATCTAACGCCTATCCTGGTATGGACACCGTCATCATTCCGGCTGGCACCTACTACCTTACTATCGCCAGCACCGCCGAAAATTATGCTCTCGATGGCGATCTTGACCTGACCGACAGCGTCACCATCCTGGGGGCAGGCGCAGCCGAAACTATCATTGATGGCAATCGTGATGTGACCAACGGCCGTATTTTTCACATCTTCAGCGGCGTTTACGTTCATATGTCCCATCTTACCCTGCGCAATGGCACTCATGAGGTCACGTCCGGTAGTTCCGGTACGTCGGGTGGCATTATGAATCGCGGCGCGTTAACACTCGAATATGTCCGGTTACTCGACAATCAAGAAGGTGGATTTCTCAACGATGGTGTCGCTGAACTCAATGCAGTCACTTACGCGAACCATACCGGTGGTTTTGCCGCTCTCACAAACACCGGCGGCGGCACACTGACCATACGTAGCAGCACCATCAACAATAATAACTCATCTGGCTTCAGCCACGGTGGCGGCATTAATGCCAGTAATGGCGTGATCACGATCATCAACTCCACCATCACCTACAACCAGACACGTTTGGATGGTGGTGGCATCTACATTGCCCAATCAGCAAGCAATTTCCCGACGACAGTGTACCTGTACAACGTGACGGTAGCGGATAACGTTGCCGATTCCGATGAAAATGATACGGGGGTTGGCGGAGGCATCATGGTTTCCACCTTCTCCGGCTATATTCCGACCGTCTATATGCACAACAGCATCGCGGCCAACAATCGGTTACGCTTCTTTACGAACCCGATGGAGAGTGATTGCGCCGGTACGATCACTTCTGGCGGCTACAATCTGGTCAAAACATTAGCTGGCTGCGACCTCACCGGCGTTACCACTGGCAATCTGACAAACGTGTACCCTCATTTAACGAATTTGTTAGACAACGGCGGGGCCACCCGCACACGCCTGCCGACCAGCCTTAGCCCGGCCATTGATGCGGGCAACCCGGCTGGCTGCGCGTCTGATCATGTAGGTGGGATGCTAACCACCGACCAGCGCGCGTATCCCCGGCCTGTGGACGGTGGCAGCGGCGCGGCGCGCTGCGATATGGGTGCGGCCGAATACAATTCAGCGCCGACGGAACCACCACCGCCACCGACATACAGCCTCTATCTACCCTTGATTCAGCGTTAAGAGATTTGCGAGTGTTGGTGAGTCAGGCCCGCCAACACCCCTGAGGATTTTCAGATGTTTACCCAAACGGATATGGAGCACATCATTCGTATGCCCAACCTTATCTTGCGCAATCTGCGCTTATTATGAGTTATCCGCAGGGCATGGCACAGGTGTTAGGCAGGGAGAACACCAACTGGTGCAGTTTTGCCATGTATGCTTCCAAAACGGCCGGTTATGCTATTCGCCACGACCGGCTGCCGGACAAGCTGGCGCTGGCGTTTGCCTGGGTAGACGGCCGTATTCCGACCGGCACGCTGTAGGGCATGATTCATTTTCTTGTGGCAAACAAAAACGGCCGTCCTCATGTGAGGACGGCCGTTTTTGTTTCCAGAGGTTGAGACGGAATCTCTAATCCTTACGGCGCTACTGTGGCCGGTATAGCCGGGGTAGCAGTGGGTTGGGTGTAGAAGATCGGGTCAAGGCGCGGTATTTCCGGCGTGCGGCCACGATCAAACTCGGTGAAGGTGAGATTGCCGGTAAGACGGCCGTCTAAAAAGCTGGATAACTGTTGCTGTCTGGCCTGGGTGATGGCGGCTTCGGTTAACGGCCGTGTTTCCTGCCCCGACACCATGACGATGTAATACCGGTTGGTTTCTTCATCTACCTCATGCACAATCACCGCTGTCGGTTCATTTACCGGTTGCCCGAAAATGGTGGCAGCCGCGTCGGCGCCAAAGGATTGTTCTACCTCATCCTGGGTACGCCAGAGCAGTTCAGAAACCACCGGGTTAGAAGTCGCTTCCGGGTCAATTGGCCGGCTGCGTAGTTCATTCCACGTTTGTAAAAAGCCGTTGGCTTCCACCAGCGCCTGCGCTTCGTTGGCGTCTTCTTCTGTGTCAAAAGCCATAAAGAAGAAACTGGCGTGTGGCGCTTCGGTTGGTAGATTAAACTCTGCTCCCAGAGCCTCGGCCAGCTTTTCCCGGTAAAGCTGCAACCGGATATATTCCCGGTATTGCGTTTCGCTAATACCCTTTTCCTGGTACTGGACCAACAAGTCACTTAGCTGTTCCTGGAAAGCGGTTTGGGATACGGGTGTAGCCGTGGGCGGTGGCGTCACGGTTGGCCCCAGGGTAGCCGTGGGGAAGGGGGTGTTGGTGGGCAGCAGTTCGGTGATCACGGCCGTGGGAATAGGGGTGATAGACGGCGTGGGCATAATCGTTTCCGTTGGCGCGGGCAATGGGGTGGGCGACTGGCCGCCAAAATAGTTAAACGACTCGCCAATTGCCTCGTCTACCTCAGCATCGCTCACACTGATGCCCCGGTCCCCGGCAGCCTGCAACACAATCACCTCTTCCGCCATCTGATTCAGGACTGTTTGCCCCAGTTGTTCTGGCTGGAGTAGTTCGTTAATCAACTGTCCATAGAACTGCTGAATCAACGCCACATCACCAAACGTTTCCAACTGGTTTTCCAGCAGCAGAATGCGCTGTGTCCGCTCCAGACGTACCCGGTCTTGCCACTCGCGCAGGCTGATACTTTCCCCACTGACCTCGGCCACAGCCCGGTTGGGGGAGACAAAAACCTCATTGATGATCGCTACTAACAGGACGACCAGCAAAATACCCCCGACGACGGCCGTAGCTATATAAATGGTACGTTTTTGTTCCCGTTCCTTCCGGGCTTTCAACACTTCTTTGCGAGACTGACGTTGTTGATCTTCGTTAACCGTTTTCGTTTGCTTCTTGGTCATATTGTGCAGAAATAACGGAGGGTAAACCTTCCCTCCGTCACTTATTCTTGGGTAAAGGACACCAACGCCAGATGGCGAGCGCGTTTAATCGCCTGGGCCAGTTCTCGTTGGTGTTTGGCGCAAACGCCTGTCTGGCGACGTGGCCGGATGCGGCCAAATTCATTCACATAGCGCAGCATCATATCAGACTGCTTATAATCAATGATTCTGTTTTTGTCGGCGCAGAAAGCACATGTCTTCTTGCGCACTTTTTGGTCATTCATAAAAACCTCCGGTATCGGTCAAAACAATTAATTCATGCGCCACCACTTCCGTGCGGAAATGTTTACGACCCTGGTTATCTTCCCAGCTTCGCGTTTGCAGGCGACCTTCTACGTAGACATACTGCTCGTGCCCAATGTGCTTCTGGCAAATTTCGGCCAGACTGCCCCAGGCGACCACATTAAACCACTCAGTTTCTTCGTGGCGTAACCCTTCCGATGATGTCCAACTGCGGGAGGTTGCCAGACTAAAGGTGGCTACAGCGCGGCCGGTTGGTGTTTCTCGCACTTCCGGCTGGCCGTCCACCCAGCCAATTAACATGACCTTATTTAGCCCTCGATTCATGGCGCTCTCCCATCCAGGCCCCGAGGATTTGGACAAACCCTCAGGGTCTTATTTAGACCTCTTTGCGAACGACCAGGAAACGCAGTAAATCTTCTACGTAACGCATGCTTCGCTCGCTGTCGGCGACACGAGCGGGATCCAGCCTGGCTTCAAAGAAGACGTAATATCCCTGCTTGTGTTTTCTGATGGGGTAAGCGAGCTGCCTCATGCCCCAATGGTTAGCCACAGGCTTGGCCTCTTCGCCTTCGCCATGGGTCAACCAGGTGGTGACGCGCTCAATTAACTCTTTGCGAGCGGCCTCTTCTAAATCAGGTTGGACAATGATAGTTACCTCGTACTCACGCACGTTGCATACCTCCTTTCCTTGGAATTACTCTAGCGAGCTTTGCCCTTTTTGCCCACAATTAGGTTATAAGAGCGGAAAGCAGCAGAAGTATATAGTTGTTTGCTGTGCAACGGGGCGGGATAATAACACAAATTATGATTTTCACAAGTGCAAGATGAGTGTTTTTTAACGGGCACGGCCGTCGCCGTATAATTGCTCTTTGTTTTTTACCAATCTCCCATGTTTCCGAGGCTTTATGAGTGAAGAAATAAACGAACCCATGCCCACAGTGGCTGACACGGCCGTCGTCCCACCCCCACCACCTGCCCCCACAGTCATTCAGGTGAAAAGTGAGGGGAACGGCCGTACCCCCGCCTGGGTCTTGGCCGGCGTCAGCCTGGGTTTTTTGCTGCCCGTGTGCGCCTGTGGCTTTTTGATGGTCACATTCTTTTTTAGTGTGGCGCTGGCAGGTAGCGCCAGCCCTGCCACCAGTTCCGGCGGTTTCGGCGACGCCATCGCCATTGTGCGCGTGGAAGGAGCTATCACACACAGTGATGATGCCCAAAGCCCCCTGGGCGCTGTCAGCGGCACGGTCATCAATGACTTGCGTGTGGCTGCCGCCGACGATTCCGTCAAGGCGATTATCCTGCGCGTAGATAGTCCCGGCGGTACTGTTACCGGTTCTGCCCAAATCCACGATGCCCTGGCGCAGATAGAAAAACCGGTAGTGGTCAGCATGGCCGGTACGGCTGCTTCGGGCGGTTATTATGTTAGCGCCCCGGCCGACTATATTTTTGCCCGGCCCGACACCACCACCGGCAGCCTGGGGGTGGTGCTGACGTTGTATAACGTGACCGAATTATTGGACAACGTGGGGGTGAGTGTGACCAGTATCACCAGCGGCCCCAACAAAACAATTGGCAACCCCTGGGAACCGTTGACGGCCGAACAAGAAGCCATTTTGCAAACCATTGCCGACGAGGCGTATGATGGTTTTGTGCAGGTGATTGTAGACGGCCGTAGTCTGCCCGAAGAAGAGGTGCGCGCGTTGGCGGACGGCCGTATCTACACCGGCAACCAGGCATTAGCCCTTGGCCTGGTGGACGAGTTAGGCGACCTGCCAGATGCCATCACCAAAGCCGCCACGTTGGGCGGCATCACCGGTGAACCACGCATCGTCGAATATGAACATCTGCCCAACTTCAGCGACTTTTTCACCGGCTTTTCCTCTCGGGTTAGCAAGAGTGAAGCCGAACAAACGATGGAGCTGGTGACATCCCTGATAACCCCGCAAATCGAATACCGCTATATCGGCTCAGGCGCCAATTGATGCGTGACAAGATGACAAGCAAGGTGACACGGTGACAACAATGTCAGATTATGCCCTTTGTCAGCAGAAATTAGTTCGGGCAATTGGTGTAATTCGTGGCCACCGTTTTTTGGCGTTGTTGCTGTTGGTCACGCTTTTTGCCGTTCTTCTGCCCCAACCACCGGCTGCCCCGGCAGCGGCGCAGGGGCAGACCAGACTGGTGCTGGCTTTCTATTATGCCTGGTACAGCCCTGGCTCCTTTGGCCCCGGTATCACGCCCTGGCAGCCACCCGCCCCTTACTATTCCACCGACGCGGGTGTCATCCAGCGCCAGGTGAGCCAGGCGCAGGCCGCCGGCATAGATGGTTTTGTGCAAAGCTGGTATGGGCCACAAACCACCAATAATCAGACCGAAACCAATTTTCAAACGCTGCTTAACATTGCCGCCGGCAGTGGTTTCAAAGCGGCCGTAGATTTTGAAACGGCCGGCCCCTTTTTTGCTACCAATGATGACCGCATCAACGCCCTGCGCGCCTTGCTGCAAACCCATGCCAACCACCCTGCTTACCTGCGTGTTGACGGTAAACCCGTCATTTTCTTTTGGGCTAACTGGATTCTCACGCCGGCCGATTGGGTGACGATTCGCAGCGCCGTAGACCCGGATCGTAACACCATCTGGATTGCTGAAGGTGGGAACACCAACTACCTGAATGCTTTTGACGGGCTGCATCTGTACAACATCGCCTGGTCGAGCAACCCGGCGGGTACGGCCGCAACCTGGGCGGCCAATACCCGCGCTGCCGCTGCCACCTATGGCGGTTACAAATATTGGGTGGCTACGGCCATGCCCGGTTGGGACGATACCCTGGTGGGGCGGGGCGATGCCGCCTTTGTGCGCAACCGCAACGAGGGCGCCTATTACCGCTCCAGTTTTGGTGGGGCGGCGGCCAGCGCCCCGGATATGCTCATCATTACTTCGTTTAATGAGTGGCGTGAGGGCAGTAACATTGAGCCGAGCGTGGAACATGGCGAGTTTTATTTGCAGTTGACGGCCGAACTCAGCGCCGGTTTCAAATCAGGGTCGCTGCCGACTGTGCCGCTGCCGGGGACAGATCCCACGGCAGACCCCAATGCCTCGCCCACCGCACCGCCAGCCACCTTTACCCCTGGCCCCTCGCCCACGCCCACACAGACCGCCTCACCTGCGCCGACGCTGCCCCCGACCAATACGCCACCGCCGACCGCCACCCAAACGCCAATTGCTTCGCCGACGGCCGTAGCCGACGGCCGTGTCCTCTACCTCATCCAACCCGGCGACACCCTGCTCGTCATTGCCGACCGCTTTGGCGTGCTGGTAGCCGATTTATATGCCTTCAATAATTTGACGCCCGATTCGTTGCTGTCAGTGGGGCAGGAGATCATATTGGGTTATAGTGTGCTGCCCGATGGGTCTACTTTGCTGCCCGGTTTTCCCCAGGCGCGGCAGAAACCGGATGGTGAGATTGTCCACATTGTGCAAAGTGGCGATACGATGTTTGGCATTGCCGCCACATATGATCTGACACTGGATGAATTGGTGGAATTAAGTGGGCTGGCGGCTGATGCCTTGTTGCAGGTGAACCAGGAAGTGGTGGTGGGTCACAAACCGCAGCCGCAAGAGGTGGGTGGTTCTTCCACCGACGGCCGTACTGCTGCCCTTTCTCTCACCGATGCCACCGCCGCACCAACGGCCACCCTCGCGCCGCCCGCCACCCTCACCACGGCCGCTTACCCGGCGGCGGCGGCCGTGCCACCCTCGCCAACCGTTACGATCCAGGCCGTTGTCAACGTACCTACGGCCACCAGTGAGCCAACGCCGGTCACGGCCGTCGCTCCCGCCGCTGCCCCCTTTGATTTTGGCTCTATCTTGCCCTATATCTTGGCCATCATCGGCCTGCTCTTTCTGGTTGGCGCCGGTTTTTTGCTCCTGGCGCGGCGACACTGATGAGGCTCCTCATAATTCCTAATTCCTAATTCATGATTCCTATGACTGAATCTACCCTGTTCAAAGATTACTATAACGTGGGATTGGCAGAACGAATGGCGGCGCGCATCACGGCCATATACTCCACTTTTGCCGCCGCTGCCTTCGTGGCCCAGATTGGGCCGCAGCTAGATGGGCAGGAGATGAAGGCCCGCACCCTCATCTTCACTCATGCCCTGCACGACCATCTGCCGCCTGATTTCCCGGCGGCCTGGGCGGTGCTGCAAGCCACATTAGATGCCGAACCAACGGACAGTGTGTTAGATGGTGGCTGGCATTACTGGCCGATGGCGCAGTTGATTGAACTGTATGGATTGGAACATTTTGCCGAGGCTATGCAAGCCATGCACGAGATTACCAGACGCCACACCGCCGAATTTGCTATACGGCCGTTTCTCGTTCGTTACCCGGAGCGCACCCTGGCAGTGTTGCACGAATGGACGCAGGACGAAAACCATCATGTGCGCCGCCTGGTGAGCGAAGGCACACGGCCGCGTCTGCCCTGGGGGATGCGGCTGCACCAGTTCATCGCCGATCCCACGCCCACGTTGGCTTTGCTGGAAAAGCTGAAAGATGACCCCTCCGAGTATGTGCGCCGTTCCGTGGCCAACCATCTGAACGACATCACCAAAGATAATCCACACCTGGTGTTGGAAACATTGGCGCGCTGGCAGGCAAATTCCACGCCGGAACGACAATGGATTACCCGCCACGCCCTGCGTTCATTGGTAAAAGCGGGCGACCCACAGGCGCTGCGGTTGTTAGGCTATGGGCAGGCACAGGCCAGCGTCTCGGCGCTCACCGTTGCGCCGCCGGTATTAACTTTTGGTAACACACTGGAAATTGCCTTCACTTTGCAAAGTGAGGTAGATGAGCCGCAGGATTTGGTTGTGGATTATGTGATTCATTTTGTGAAGGCCAACGGCCGTACCGCCCCCAAAGTATTCAAATTGCGCAATGTCTCACTGGACGGCCGTCAATCCCTCCCCCTGCGCAAAAACCATCCTTTCCGGCCCATCACCACCCGCCGCTTTTACCCCGGCCTGCACCGGGTGGAAATTCAGGTGAATGGGCAGACATTGGCGGGGGCAGATTTTGAGCTGGTAATTGGGTAATTGCCGCCAATTACGCAATTACCCAATCGCCTGATCACTTCCCCAAAAAGGGGAAACGGCCGTCCGATGTCTCAGAACGGCCGTTTTCCAAACGCGCGACCGACAGCCGCTAACTTGCGACAACTCGTTACTGCCAGAGCAACAGGTTTCTACCCATTTCTCCTCTTGTTGCCGCCGGCCCAGCAGTGCCCACACCTCATCCAGACTCCAACCCCCTGGCAAAGTTGGAGTCTGCATCATCCATCATTACCCCTGTCTGGACACAAGTACAGGCTGCACTATAATCGTTTGCTAAGTGTACGATAGCCTGCCAGCGTTAAGGGATCGTTAAATGAAAAAGGACAGGCGTGATAAGCAATGAGTTAAAACTCTATCTGCCGTCTACGAAGCCATTGCCGCGCACCCCAAACCGGCACACGGCCGTTACAACCCCCGCTGTCGATCCCACCTGCTACTATAAACACCCCTCCCTTTCAAGTGCCGCGCATCCCTCATTTTGTGGGCCGCAGCCAACCATTAGCCGACCTGGAAGTGGCGCTCACTGCTTGCCTTGGACCTGGCGCAGAAGTCGCCAGCCAGACGCCGCCCCGTTGGGCTATTGCCGGCATGGGTGGGCCAGCAGAAAAAGACACCGCGTAACGACACCCCGGACAAACCCCGCGTGATGCAGCCCTCTCCATCTGGTTATTGCACCGAGATGGTGTTACATTTTTAGGGTATGGCACATTTGACCAAAACCGCTTATCTGGCCTACACGCAATGCCGCAAAGCATTCTGGATGGCTGCATACCGGCCCCATCTGGCTGCGCCGCCAGACCCCGCCACCCAGCGCCGCCTGCGCGCCGGGCAAGAGGTAGATGTGCGAGCCAGAGGGCAGTTCCCCGACGGCCGTACCATCCCCTATCGCCCGCACCCGGAAGAGATGGCGTCGCTGACGGCACAGGCCATTGCTGAAGGCGCTACCACCTTGTTCCAGGCCACTTTCCACACCGCCGATTTGCTGGTTAAGGTGGACATTCTCACCCGCACCGCAGACGGCTGGCATTTGATAGAAGTGAAATCCAGCACCCGTTATAAGCCGGAGGAGCACTTGCCCGATGTGGCGTTTCAGTGGTACGTGCTGCAACAGGCCGGGCTGCCCCTGGCCCAGGCCAGCCTGATGCACCTGAATGGCGACTGTCGCCATCCGGATTTCAGCAACCTGTATGCCCTGACTGACATCACCGCCGAGGTGCAGGTCTATCTGCCTCAGGTAGCGGCCGATGTTATCGTCATGCGCGAAACGATGGGCCAAACCGAGACGCCGGTTGTGGGTATTGGCCGTCACTGTCGCCAACCTTATGCCTGCGCCTATTACGCCCACTGCTGGCAGGGTGTGGCTGGCGCGACCATCTACGATGTTCCTTATCTCAAGCGGCCAACGGAGCAGCAGTTGGACACGGACGGCATCCGCTATGTGGCCGATATTCCGCCTGATTTTGCCCTGGGTGACAAACGGGCTGCCGCCTTTGTGACGCAACTGCGGCAGCAGCAAACGGCCGTTGACGCCGACGCCATTCGCCGTGAGCTGGCTGCCCTGACCTACCCCCTGTACTTCTTCGACTTTGAGACGATTGATTACGCCATCCCCACCTTTACCGGCTGTAAACCGTATCAGCAAGCCCCTTTTCAATATAGCTGCCACGTGCTGCACGCGGACGGCACGTTGACGCACCATGTGTATTTGCACACAACGCCGGATGATCCGCGACGGCCGTTAATCCACTCCCTGCTCGAACACATCGGCGAAACGGGCAGTATCATCGTCTACCATGCCCCGTTTGAAAAAGGGCGGCTGAGAGAACTGGCCGATGCCTTTCCCGAACATGCGACCCGTTTATTAGACATGGTTGACCGCTTGTGGGACCAACTGGACATTTTCAAAAAACATTATCGGGATTATCGGTTTGGCGGCTCTAATTCGCTGAAATCTGTCCTGCCGGTGGTAGCGCCGGCGTTGAGCTACCAATCGTTAGCCGTGCAAAACGGGCAGCAGGCGCAGGTGGTATGGGAGCAGATGGTCGGGGAGGGGGACACGGCCGTGAAAGAGCAACTGGCCGCACAACTGCGTGCCTACTGCCATCTGGACACGCTGGCCATGGTGGAAATTCATCGCACCCTGGTTAATTTGTAGCCACCTGGCACAAGTGAGAGGCAAGGAGAAGGTGAAAAAATGGCAGAAATTCAATTGCAGGTCAACGGCCGTACTCACACCATAAACGCCCATCCTGACACACCGCTACTCTACATCTTACGCCAGGACTTGGGGCTGAAAAGCCCCAAATATGGCTGCGGCGCGGAGCAGTGTGGCGCATGTAAAGTCCTGGTGGATGGCCAGGCTGTGCCCTCTTGCCAGTTGCCTGTACACCGCGTACAGGGTTTGCCCATCATCACGTTGGAAGGGTTAGGTACGGCCGAAAAGCCACATCCCCTCCAGGAAGCGTTTATGGCCGAGCAGGCCATCCAGTGCGGCTATTGTGCCAGCGGCATGATCATCGCCGCCCAGGGGTTGCTCAATCGGGTGCGCTACCCCAGCGACGACGAGATTCGGGGGGCGCTGGCCGATAACCTTTGCCGCTGCGGCGTCTATGACCGGGTGCGCCGGGCCATCAAGTTGCGTATTGGCCGCCCGGAGCCAGCGCCCATCTACGAAGTGCATCAGACAGAAACACCCGCGGAGACGGGGACGCCGCCCCCCTTACCGCGCAGCCTGCAACAGACGCCCGACCTGGATCGCTGGCTTCGTATCAATGCGGACGAGACCATCACCATTTTCACCGGCAAGGTGGATTATGGTCAGGGGCTAAAAACGGCCGTGGCTCAAATTGTGGCCGAAGAACTGGATGTGTCGCTGGCACGCATTCATGTGGTTATGGCCGATACGGCCCAGACGCCTGATGAGGGCATGACCACCGGCAGCATGTCCCTGGAAACAAGCGGTTTAGCCTTGCGCTGGGTGGCCGCCGCCGCCCGGCATCACCTCCTGTCGGTGGCGTATGAGGTCTTGGAAGCGCCACGTGAACGGCTCGTGGTCAACGATGGCCTGATTACCGACCCGGTTTCCGGGCGCAGCGTCACCTATGGGGAGTTGTTTGGCGGGCGACCATTCGGATTCCAGGTCACGGGGAATATCCTGCCCAAAGCACCAGAAACGTATAATGTTATTGGGCAGCCAAGCGAACGCCTCGACCTGCTGCCCAAAGTGACCGGCGCGGCCACCTTCATCCACGATTTAGAGCTGCCGGGCATGGTTCACGGCCGTGTCCTCCGCCCACCTCATGCTCATGCACGATTACTGTCAGTGGATGCAGCCACCGTAGCTGGGATGCCGGGTGTGTTACAGGTGGTACGGGACGGCCGTTTTCTGGCCGTTATTGCCGAACGGGAAGAGCAGGCCATCAACGCCCTGACCGCTTTGGCCGACAGTGCGGTTTGGGAAGGGTCGGCCCAATTGCCACCCGCCGATCAGCTATACCGCGACCTCTTTGCCCAGCCAGACCAGCCGCTGCTCATCGTGGCGGGCACGGCCGTGGACGACCCCATTCCCCCGACCCCGATTCCGCTTGAGGCGGCGCAAACGCTGCGGGCCACCTACCATCGCCCCTACCAGATGCACGCCTCCCTCGGCCCGTCGGTGGCCGTAGCCCATTTTGACGACGGTAAGTTGACCATCTGGACGCAGGCGCAGGGCGTCTTTCCGCCCCGCGCCGCCATTGCCCACGTCCTGGGCATGAAAGAAGCGGACATTCACGTCATATACCGGGAAGGGGCGGGCGTTTATGGGCACAATGGCGCGGATGACGCGGCCCTGGATGCCGCCTTGCTGGCGCGGGTGCTGCCTGGCCGCCCCGTCTCGCTGAAATGGATGCGCGCCGACGAACATGGCTGGGAGCCATATGCTCCGGCGATGAAGATTGAACTACAGGCCAGCCTGGATAGTACGGGGGCGATCATAGATTGGCAGCAAGATGTCTGGAGTCCTTCCCACCTGGGGCGGTCGCGTTCTGGGCCTGGTATTTCCGGTTTACTGGCCGCGGCTTATCTGGCTGACCCGCTGTGGCCGCCACCGTCAGCGCCAGCACGAGGTACACACAGCGGCAGCTATCGCAATGCCGACCCGCTGTATGCCTTTGCCCGGCGGCGGATTGTGGCCCATCATTTGCCGACCAGCCCGCTGCGCGTTTCGGCCATGCGCGGCCTGGGGGCGGTGGCTAACGTTTTTGCCATCGAGTCGTTTATGGATGAGTTGGCCTACGCTTCCGGGCAAGACCCGGTAGCTTTTCGCCTGCGCCACCTGGCCGACGAGCGGGCCAAAGCGGTGATTGAAGCGGCGGCTATAAAAGCAGGTTGGCAAACGGGCAGGCAGCAATTGGGTCACGGCCGTGGCCGGGGCATCGGTTTTGGTCAATACAAAAACCGGCAGGCGTATACGGCCGTGGTGGTTGACCTGCATGTGGATGACAGTGGGGAAATTCACCTGGAACACGCCGTCATCGCCGCCGATGCCGGGCAAATTGTCAATCCCGATGGGCTGAGTAATCAGTTGGAAGGCGGCTTTATTCAGGCGGCCAGCCTCACACTCTATGAACAGGTCACCTGGAATGAACAAGGAATTACCAGTTGTGATTGGGATAGCTACCCTATCTTACGCTTTCCCCAGGCGCCGGTGATTGAAAACGTGTTGTTGAATCGCCCCCACCTGCCGTTTTTAGGCGCGGGCGAGGCATCTCTGGGGCCAACGGCCGCCGCCATTGCCAACGCCGTCTTTGCCGCCACCGGGCAGCGCTGGCGCGATTTGCCGTTGACGCAGCAAAGTGCCTTTACCCGCACGACCACTTGAGTGGCGACCACTTGAGTCCCTCAAATTTGTATTCAGATGCTGGCGACTGTCCACACCGGGTGCCAGATTCAGGCACACAAAAAAGAGCCATCTCGCGAAAGAGATGGCTCGTTGGATCATGCGTGTGTTCGGTTGAATTAGCAGCCGCAGCCACAACCAGAACCGCCACAGCAATCAGATTTTTGTTGCCGGACTAACATCAGGTTTACCTCCATTTAGAATTTTTTGCTCACTACACATAGACGATCATCTATGCGTTATTATATAGAAGATCGTCTATATGTCAACCCCTACCCAATGACAATTCTCCGCGCGCTGGTCACCTGTGGATTCAGCGCCCATGAGGGCATGACCTGTCAAGGAAATATGCAACTCTTTTGAAATTTGTACAAGTCGCAGTATACTGAGTATAATACCGGGTATATTCTTGCAAGGAGATTAATCTTATGACTGTTCGCCACGCCATGCTGGCCTTGTTAAGCAATCACCCGAAGTTTGGTTTGCAGTTGCAACAGGAGTTTGAGTCGGGGACAGGCAAGGTATGGCCTCTCAACGTGGGCCAGGTCTACACGACTCTCCAACGCCTTGAACGAGATGGACTCATCGAATGTGAGAGTGGGGAAGTTAGGGGTTCACAGAAAGATTACAGAATTACCCCGGCCGGTCGCACCGAACTTACCAACTGGCTCCAGACACCGCCCGATTTAGAACCTCCGCCAAGGGATGAGCTGGTCATCAAAGTGTTGGCGGCCTTGCGGGTGCCAGGCATCAATGTGCCAGAGCTTTTGCAGATATACCGTCGCCACCTGGTTGAGGTAATGCAGGGCTACACCTATCTAAAAGCAGAGGGAGTAGATGACGATGTGGCCCTGGCCCTCATTGTGGATGCCCAACTATTCCAGCTTGAAGGGATTATACGGTGGCTCGATTCGGCCGATATTCGCTTGAGGCAATTCGCACCCACCGGCTCAGACATAGGTAATATTGTGGAGGTTTGACAAATGACTATAGCACTCGAACTACGCCAGGTATCAAAAGTCTATGGCGAAGGCCCAACGGCCGTTCGTGCCTTGTGGCAGATTGACTTGTCAGTTAAACGAGGCCAATTGGTAGCCATTATGGGGCCGAGCGGATCGGGCAAAAGTACGCTGTTGACGATTGCCGGCAGCCTGGAGGGCCCAACCAGTGGTGAGGTGCTGGTTGGTGGCGCGGCACTGTCGAGTCTGTCGCGCGATGACCGGGCACGGCTGCGCTGTCGATCAATCGGTTATGTATTTCAGGACTTCAACTTGTTGGCAGGGCTTACGGCGGTAGAGAATGTGGGGCTTCCTTTGGAGCTGGGCGGTGCGGCCGTCAAAATCGCCCGGTCAGCCGGAATGCAGGCCCTTGAGGCGCTAGGGATCGCGGATCGGGCTGCCCATTATCCTGATGAACTATCGGGTGGTGAACGACAACGGGTCGCCATTGCTCGAGCCATCGTTGGCGAGCGCTATTTACTGCTCGCTGATGAACCAACCGGAGCTCTGGATTCAGTGAATGGAGAGGCGGTGATGCGCCTGCTGCGTACTGCCTGTCAACGTGGGGTAGCTGGTGTTGTTGTAACCCATGACGCTCAATTGGCCTCTTGGGCCGATCGGGTCGTGTTTTTGCGCGATGGGAGGGTGGTTGACCAGACTTCATCGCCGAGATTGGAGGTTGCTTACACGGAGGCGATGCCATGAGCCAATCAAGCCTTATTTCAATACGGAAAGGGGCAGGCGATGGCGGTCTTGCGGCTCGTCGGGCTGTGATCCGTTGGGCGTGGCGGCTGTTTCGCCGTGAGTGGCGGCAGCAACTGTTGGTATTGGGTCTGCTTACCCTGGCTGTGGCTACGGCCGTTTTCACTGCTGCATCGGCTTACAACCTGGCTCCTGTGCCGGGTAATGCTGAGTTTGGTATGGTAAATCATTACCTCCAGTTCAATGCCATTACGCCAGAAGGATTGGCGCAGGATATTGCCTTTGCCGAAACACAGTATGGTACCATTGAGGTCATCGGCCGTTGGTTTGTGGCAGTACCTGGCTCAGTAGAGAGCATCGAGTTTAGGGCGCAAAACCCGCAAGGGGCTTATAGTGGGCCGATGTTGGCGCTGCTAGACGGCCGTTACCCCACCCACGCTGATGAAGTTGCCGTAACGGATGATGTGGCGGCAACCTTCGCTCTGGGCATTGGCGACCCCTTTGCCCTTGATGGTGTGGCGCGGACGGTGGTGGGCATAGTCGAAAATCCCAGCGACTTAAATGCTGAATTTGCCCTGGTGTCCCCCTCGTCCGATGAACTACCGCAAGAGGTGATAATCCTGGTTGAGGCCACTGACGAGCAGGTGATCCCCTTTCGCGCACCCAGTGGAGCGACAACAACGAGGGCACGGCGGCCAGGCAACGAAGATGTAGTCGCCGCTGTAGGCGTCTTTGGCTCCACAGCCGTGACAATGCTGCTCATCGCGCTCGTCGCTACGACCAGTTTTATGGTGATAGCCCAGCGCCGCCTGCGCCAATTGGGTATGCTGGCGGCTGTCGGCGGCACCGAAAAGCACCTTCGTCTGGTGACGGTTGCCAGTGGGGTGATGATTGGTCTCCTGGCAGGGGTCATTGGTGTGGTGATCGGCCTGGCAGCCTGGTTGGCGGCGACGCCATTCATGGAACCGGTTGTTGGCTTTCGCATTAACCCGCTCAATGTTCCCTGGTGGCTGATCGCTACCAATATCCTGCTGGCAATTATCACTGCCAGCGCAGCCGCCTGGTGGCCCGCACGTAGAATGGCGCGAATCCCTATTATTCTGGCCCTTTCCGGCCGTCCACCCAAGCCGAAGCCAGCCCGACGTTCGGCAGCACTGGCCGGATTTTTTATCTTGGGCGGTGTCGTTTGCCTTGTCCTGGCCAACCAGACGAGCCAACTGCTTATTGTCATCGGTACTGTGGCGACTATCCTGGGGGTGCTGCTTATTGGCCCGTTTGTGCTCCAGGCTGTCGCCGCCGCAGCTGGATCGTTTCCCATTGCGGTGCGGTTAGCACTGCGCGATTTGGCCCGTTATCAGGATCGTGCCGGGGCAGCATTGGCGGCGATTAGCCTGGCTTTGGGTATTGCCGCAGCCATCGTCATCACTTCGGCGGCCGCAGAATTTACGGCCGACAAAGGCAACCTGGCCGAGAATCAGCTTTTAATTCGGACGGGCACAGCGGTGCAGTCAGAGGGGGACAGTATTGGGGGACCATTTGTGCCAGACAGGACCCCCGCTGAACTGGACAACCTTGAAGCACAGATTACCCGATTGACGACCGTATTGAACAATGCAGCGGTGATCCCTTTAGACGTAGCTTTCGACCCGGCGATGGAACCAGATCCCGCGTTTGGGGGGCGACCCACTGTTACCCTGGGCGAATACACCGATTTGGGTGGCATTAGCGGCTATCGAGACCTGACGCTGCTTTATGTGGCTACACCAGAGCTGCTCCATTATTATGGAATTGATGTGGAGACGATTGATCCGGCTGCAGAAGTTCTCACAGTCGAAACAGGTGAAATCAGGTTTATCGGCGTGTCCCGCTTGCCAGGCACGCGGCCGGAATTGGTAGCCAATTTTGAGCAAATATCTCCCAGTTATTCGTCGCTGCCTGGTTCATTTATCACACCGGATGCTCTGCGCCAGCGTGGTTGGGAAACGGCGCCGGTGGGCTGGCTGATTGAGGCCAATGGACCGCTCACCGCTGAGCAAATCGCTGCCGCCCGCCAGATTGCCGCAGATGCTGGTTTGACAATTGAATCACGCGACCACCAGGAAGGTTTGCTGGCCCTGCGTTCACGGGCAACGGCCGTTGGTTTATTCGTCGCCCTGGCTATTCTGGCCATGACCGTCGGCCTCATCCGCAATGAAGCAGCGGGTGATCTCAGAACACTGACGGCTGCAGGAGCTACGAGCAGGATTCGCCGCACTCTGACAGCGGCTACTGCTGGCACACTTGCCCTGCTTGGCGCTGTGCTAGGTACGGCGGGGGCATATGTCGCGCTCATCGCCGGGTACATGAGCGATATTTCAGCCCTGCGTCATGTGCCGGTTCTCAACTTACTGCTCATCGTGGTCGGTATTCCGTTGATCGCGGTGATGGCTGGCTGGATCATGGCTGGACGCGAACCGGTGATGCTCAGCCGACAACCTATCGAGTGATCGCCTGCAAAGAGCATAGTCACCTGTGTTAGCTATCTCCAGGTGAAGTAGAAAATCTACCGTCAGCATCAGGTCAACGGCCGTGTTCACTACGTTTGGATTTTTGCCAGTGAATCAGAAGAGTCGTTGACAACGATTTTGACAACTGGTTATACGGGGTACACCCAACTTTATATGAACGGGCCTGGTTTGGGTCAACTGACAGGGCCAGTGGGTTGGCGATGAATTGCGTCTGAGACAGGATGAATACGGCCGTCCATGCCACTCTCTCGAGGGTTGGACAACAGTAAAAATGCAAGGGGAACAATCCAGGCAGTAAATTTCCTACATCATTTGTCGCTTGGCCAAATCGGCAAACACGCCTTCTGTTTTGATTAACTCGTCATAGGCGCCTTGCTGCACGACACGGCCGTCTTGCAGCACATAGATGCGGTCGGCGTTCATAATGGTGCTTAGCCGGTGGGCAATCACAATGCGGGTGGCCTGCAAATTATCCAGGCTCTCGCTGACAATGGCCTGGGTGCGGTTGTCCAATGCGCTGGTAGCTTCGTCAAAAAAGAGGATGCGCGGCTGGTGTACCAGGGCACGAGCAATAAGCAGACGTTGCCGTTGTCCGCCAGACAGTGTGCCGCCACCTTCACTGAGTACCGTATGTAACCCCATGGGCATGGCTCTGATATCATCTTCCAGCCCGGCCATACGTACCGCCCGGCGGGCATCTTCAATGGTGAGCAGTGACGAGCCAACGATATTGGTGAAAATATCACCGGCCATCAATTTCCCGTTTTGTAATACCACGCCGATCTGGCGACGTACCTCACGAATGTCTAAACCGGCCAGGTCACGGCCGTTGTAATAAACGGCGCCTGCCTCTGGCGTCTCAAAACCTAATAACAGGCGGAACAAGGTTGATTTACCTGACCCTGAAGGCCCCACCAGGGCGACAAACTCACCGGGTTTCACCTGCACGGAAACATCCTGCAGAATGGCCGGCCCATCTGCCCGGTATCGGAAAGAAACGTGGCTAACTTCTAATTCTCCGGTCAATTCACCGGGGTCAGCTTTCATCTCATCCACTTCTGGTAAGGTTTCCAAAATCGGTTTGGCTCGTTCATAGGTGGGCACGATATTGAGGATAGTCACGACGGCCTGACCCAAAACCAGCACCGCCGCCAGGAATTGGACAAAAGCGGCATTAAACGCCAGAAATTGTCCGGTGGACATCGCTTCCTGACTAGAATAAGTAACCATTCCAAAGATGACAATGCTGGTGATCAGAGGAAAGGCAGCGTTAAACACTGTCAAGCGATTAGCCGTTTCACGCGCTTCATACTCTGTCTGCTTGTAACGGCTAAATTTACCGGCCCACGAAGCAAATGCATGACCTTCTACACCGGCAGCCCGCAATTTGGTTATCCCAGAGATCGTTTGCAGAACAATACCGGCGATCTGCCCCTGGAGATCAACCAATGAACGTTGATACCGAACCTGTACCCGTCCGGCGATGATGGTAACGGCCAGAGCTATGCTAACCAGAAATACAGCCACCAGTGCCAGACGGCCGTCATACCAAAAAAGCAACAACACCGAGGTGATGGAAAATACGCCTGTCAGCAACGATTGGACGACCACAGAAGACAATGTGCGTTCAATCATACTGATACCCATTACCCGCTGCCCCAGATCGCCGGCGGTATAGTCCCGGAAAAAGGAGACCGGCAACCCCAGCAGGCGATCCCACATAGCGGCCTGAATGGAATGCCCCATTTGCCCCTGCAAGCGTAACAGAGCTACGTTTTGGGTGATCTGCACGCATAATGAGGCCAGGGCCACAAAAACCAGCAGAACACTCACCTGGAAAAGCTGCGCCCGGCTTTCATTGGGGATGATCTGGTCAATAATAAAGCCTGTTGCGATGGGAATGAACAATCCCAAAAGACTAATAACCAGGCCACATAAAAAGATGGTGCGCATGTCGTAGCCAATGTGACGCAGCCCAAACTTTACCAGATCAAAGAGGGATAAGGCTTTTACAGGAAATGGCCGGTAAAAGGTAAAAGCGAAGGGATGTAACGTGCTGGCCACCTCTTCATCAACGACACGTTTTTCACCTGAAGACATGATCATCTCATATCTCTGACGTGGCCGTGGCAGTAAAGCTGCTGCCTGTTTTGGCTCCTCATCGCCGGCCAGAAAAGCCAACATAGGGCCATGATTGAGCCGCCACCATTCTCCTTTGAGAGCGACGCGGCGTATTTGCACGCGGGAAGCACGGGTGATCTCG
Source organism: Anaerolineae bacterium (assembly GCA_023382655.1). GTDB lineage: Bacteria > Chloroflexota > Anaerolineae > Promineifilales > Promineifilaceae > CAADGU01. Next base: position 367,310 of record JAHDWK010000005.1, read on the forward strand.
CTTAATGGATCAGCATTTTCTTTTTGACGGCCGCCGGGTGGTTCTTTGAATTCGATGCCGAGTTGTGCGCCGAGCAGTTGGCAGGTAGCAAGCAAGGGATGGGTGTTACGGCCGTCTATCGCCGTCCGCTCCGCGGGGTTAATAAAACGGGCTGCCAGGTGACTGAGTGCCTGACCAACCATCTCCTGGTGAGAGGTGACTTTATTATGAAGACGTTCTTTGTCCTCCTCTCTCTTTTGATCCAGCCATTGTTCCAGAAAGCAGAGAATAAGCTGGTGAAACGGCGCCAGACCAAAACCTGTGGCGCCATTTTGGAGGAAGGCGGTGGTTGTGGTCACCTCAAGCTGGCTAGGCTCCATTGCTTTGAGCCAGGTACGGCTAGAGATAGGCCAGTAGAGTGTGCCATTCAGAACCGGCAACGCCACATTGCCCATAAAGGTAGATTTTCCCCTGGCGTGTCTGACCCACAAAATTCCTCGCCTGGCAGAGGCAGTGTCAGCAGGTTGCAACTGATTGCTCTGATTCAATTCCAGGCGAATGCTTGTTTTGGGCGGTAAGACTGTTGCCAGGGCGGATGACAAATTACTAATCCAGCCGTCCACCAACGCCGCTACATGTGCGCCAAACTCCTCGTCACGCGCCAGATTCTCTAGTTGGCTTGCCTTCACTTGCAACAGGCTGGCGTTATTACTGCCTACAGCCAGCAGACCAACCCGGTCAACTTCAGGAACTAATGCCATGCCAAATAATGCCTGTCCGGCCGGTACACGAAACAGATGCTCCCGCGAACCGGCGACCTTGCCATTTTGCAGCGGCACGGCAAACAAGTCTACCCAACCGGCATAGACTACCCAGGCTATGGTGGGGTCGTTGAGCAATTCGGGGGCATTATTCCCCAATTTTTCCAGAAGGGCTGCCTTATAGCGCAAATGGAGCAGAAACAACTCTTCAACTTTATATTCTTCTGCCGGTTCTTGAGGAAGTTTTGTTGGTTCGTTCATGCGGTTATTGACTCCCATATTGAATCGAGTAGTCGCTCTGATTTGGGTGTATCCGCTTGGATCAGGTGGGCGTAATGCCCACCTTTGCGCCACAATTGTTCGTGTGTGCCACGCTCTACGACCAGTCCCTTGTCTAGCACAATGATTTCATCACAATCACGGATGGTACTCAAACGATGGGCGATTATAAGACAGGTACAGCCCCGACGGCGCAAGTTGTTGTCCACAATTTTTTCGGTAACGGGATCCAGGGCGCTAGTGGCTTCATCCAATACCAGGATAGAGGGATTGGTGACCAGGGCGCGGGCAATTTCCAGACGCTGCCGCTGACCGCCGCTAAAGTTACGGCCGCCTTCACTTACCAGGCGATCATAGCCGTCGGGCTGGTTAGCAATATCATCATGGATGTGAGCATCCTTGGCGGCCTGGATGACGCTTTCTTCAGGAATGAACGAATCCCACATGGTCAAGTTCTCTTTAACTGACCCGGCAAACAAGAATATATCCTGGTCTACGATGGAGAGAGAGTTATTTAATATGATCCGCGGGATATGGGCGCGGGTTTGTCCATCAAACAGAATTTGACCTTCCCAGGGTTGATACAGGCCCGCTACCAGTCTGGCAACGGTAGATTTGCCGCTGCCGCTGCCCCCTACCAGAGCGACGCGGGAGCCTGGTTCCAGGTAGAGGTTAAAATCCTCAATAAGGGGTTTGGCTAATTTGCTGTAACCAAACGTGATGTGGCGCAATTCGATGGTTCCAGATAGTTTGGTCGGGCTGTTTTCCAGGTGCGCAGTGGAGTCTACCACCTGTACCTGGGGATCAGGTTGGTAATCAAGAACGTCATCTAATTTGTTGAGAGAGGCTTCCATTTCCTGTAGCTGGGCGCCCAGGCCCACCATCTCGTTGACAGGGGTCAGAAAGCTGATCATCAGGGTTTGAAAAGCTACCAAAACACCGAGAGAAAGCTGGCCGTTTATGATTTGCAGGCCGCCAATGGTCAGGATAACAACACTGGTTAAAGTTGTCAGGAAGAGGGGTACGGCCGTGACAATTTGTGTTGTCTGGCCTAGTTCTTGGGTGGCGTTAAATACTTTGGCCTGATAACCTGCCCAGCGAGCAAAAAAGTCAGGCTCCCCGCCGGTAGCTTTGATTGTTTCAATGTTTTGCAGCCCACTAAAAGCTGTGGCCAACATCTTGCTGTTTTCCATTACCAGCCGTTGGTTAGCATCTGTGCGCCGACGAGAAGCAGCCCGCAATACCACAAAGTTAAGTGCGGCCATGCCAATACCCACCAGGGTTAATAAAACGCTATAACGAAACATGACCGCAGCGTAGAAAGCAATTAATACGAGATTGAGCAAGGAAGTGGCCAGTTGACCGGAAAGTAATTGGGCTACCCGATCATTGATGCCCACCCGGGAACTGATGTCGCCGGCGCTGCGCTGGGTGAAAAACTCAATGGGCAGGCGCAAAATGTGCCAGAGCAGCCGACTGGAATTGAGTAATGAAAGTCGGGATTCCAGCCGCAGCAGATAATGTTGTTGCACGGCCGTGAGTATTCCGCGTAGTACGGCCGTGATTCCCATACCAATCAACAATGGCCCCACCCACGATTCCATTCCCTGTACCAGATAGTAATCTACAAAAAACGCGGAAAATGCCGGAATCAAAATACCTGGAATCAATAACAACAGGCTCACCAGAACGATATACAGTAGGGCTGTTTCTGACCCCCGCAAACGTTTGTACAAAGCAGTGAACAGGCTGCCCTGTTTGCTCTCTTTTTTGAATTGTTCGCTCTTTTCAAAAGTAAGCACCACGCCTGTAAAAGCCTGATCAAACTCTTCCGTGGAAACCACACGCGGGCCTGTGGCTGGATCGTTCAGAAAAACCTTGTCTTTGCTAAAACCTTCCACTACCAGAAAATGATTAAAATTCCAGTGGACGATCATGGGTAGAGGCAAGTCACGCAAAGGGCCTGGGCCATAGCGGAATCCTCTGGCCGTCAGGCCATAGGTACGGGCGGCGCGCAAGACATTGCTGGCCTTGCTGCCATCACGCGAGACGCCACATTGCACCCGCAACTCTTCCAGCGGCACATAACAACCATGGAAAGCTAACACAATCGCCAGAGCGGCCGCGCCACATTCCACCGCCTCCATCTGTAAGATAGTTGGTGTTTTCACGCGCTGCTTGCGGGGCCAACGGCGAGATTTTCGCACGCGAGATTCTCGCGCACTCTCCTTGTTTTCCACTTGCATTTCTTGGGTCATAGACACACCTGATGGTTAGAAGCTAAAATTTGTAAAAAAGTTACCTACCGGAAAAGAGCAATTCAATAGGACGTTGCCAACCAATGACGATGTTTGCCTGCCCCAAAGAGCCACTGGTAAGTGAAAAATCCGGTCCCGAAGCCGATGTCCAGGCCAGTCCCGTAGGTGTTGTGGCATCTTCTAATAGGGCAATGCGCACCTTCACAGGTGCATCACTGTTCGCAATCATTGCCGCCAATTCTTCATTGCCTATGTTGGCGACAATCCCTGACCAGGAAGAGGGGAAACTGTCAATAGAAACAATTTGCCCCAAAAGGAAACCATACTCTTCTGGTAACGCGGTTTCTGGCGCCAGTTTCACCGCTAGACCTGGCGATAAGCGCCGGGCATCCTGCCGGGAGAGATAAGCGACAGCTTCCAGGTAAACCTGACCATCAACAGGCTCCAGGCTGACAATGGGTGCGCCCGGTTCAATCAAATACCCCTCATTTGTTTTCACCTCAACGACACGGCCGTTGTATGGAGAAAGAACGGGCTGTACCGTATCCTGGCCGATAGATTTGATATGGGCAATAACCTGACCCGCTTCTACTACGTTTCCCGATGAGACGGTCAGATCGGAAACCTGGCCGCCATATAATGAGATGACATTCTGAATGCCACCCGGTGGCAGAAAGATGACGGGACCGGCCACTTCCACCGGCATACGGCTGAATATGCTCCAGAGTACGGCCGTCAGTAAAAGCCCCATTAACCCTGCCAGAGCGAGCCAACTTTTAGAGCCGGTTACATGCATCAGCAAATCGAGTTGTTCAGGGGATGATAATCTGTCTAGAGCCACTTTTCGGAAAATTTGTGAGGTCATATCTTTATCCTACTCCTTGCATTTCCAGGTTCTGTAATGCCTGGCACAATAGATCAGCTGCCCCTTCTGCCGCCAATTCCTCTAGTGTGAATCGTGTGATGGCCAGCAGCATAAATGCCTGTCCTGGAACATCACGGTGTGCTTGCCGGGCAATGGTATGAAAACGTTCTATATTTCTGGCGGCGGCTACGACCTGTTTTTGTATCTCGATAAAGTTGTCACTCTGCAATACCGTCTTATCAAGATAATTCTGCAAGCGTCCCCCCTCTCGATAATATGGGAACGATTCAAGCCCCATAAAGCGTAAGAACCAGTCAGCGTTGAATGTGCCCAGCGCCGCGACAATGCCCGCATAATCAGCCAGTAATTCGTCGAATATGTCACGGCGCATGAGGCCAAAAACACGCTTGGTGAAGTAGTGAGTACATTCATGTTCCAGCCGAATAGTCAGTGAAAGTTGCCGCCAGGCAGTTTCCGTTAACCCCATGTCGTGCGCCGCTACACCGCTATAAGGTCCATCGAGCAAAATCATAAACCGGTCTTGATAGAAATGTTTTTGAGGGATTAACCGTTTGAACTCTGCTTGCCAGCCTGCTTCCGCCCTGTTTTGCGGATTTTCCAGTTCCCATTGTGTGCGGTAAGAGCGAATTCTGTCCCAATTGATATAACCAGATACCATACATGCGCCCATCGAGTCGGGCACGGCCGTAGGCTCATTTCTTGCCGTCAGTGCTTGAACCAGGGAAACAAAATCCTGGCGATTACCGGCCACAATCACGGGAATAGCCCCGGCTAAACTGGCATAGATATAGAGTTGCAGCTTTTCCGGCTCGTTTAAGCATAACCCTGTAGCTTCAGCCAATCCGGTGACATCAACCCCCTGGCTAGTGCCTGCTTTATAGGCAAGAGATTTACTTATCTCTGGCCGAATAGGAAATTGCAGCTGCACCAATCTCTTCTGTAACACCGCCCACACCCCCAACACACGACTTTCTGCTTCGTAACATTCCCAGGCAGTCACGTGGGCTTCTGATGGCAGGGGGAGTTTGATCGGTACATCCAGCGTGGCATATGGGTTATTAGCCAGAACTGATAATTGACCGGTGTCAGTCATTGCGCGTTCCTTTTGGTGAACATCCAAATCGGTTCAATCCCCTCCTAGAGGTAGTCATCGGTTAAATACGAACAGGGCTTAAATGACCATTCAACTTCACCCACGTTCGGTTGTGATAAAGCAGTGGCAAATCCCCTTCCAGCGTACCTGCGGCAACAACATTCCCCACCAGAATCGCATGGTCGCCACTGAGATAGTCATGCGCCAATTCACAATCAAACCAGCTAATGCTTCCGGGGAGAATGGGGCAGCCGGTAACGGCTACGGAGTAGTCAATGTCCGCAAAACGGTCGGTAATACCGGGCTGTAATCCGGCAAACCTGTGCCCCCACACCAACTGCTGTGCTCCTAAAATGCTAATGGCAAAACAGTGACTATTAGTAATCAGTTTATGGGTATATCGCTCTTGAGCAATGCAGACCAATAGCTGCGGTGGGAGAAGGCTGACGCTGCAAAAGGAGGTAGCTGTTATACCCACTAACTGCCCATCCCAGGCTGTGGTGACAACGGCCACACTGCTGGCAAATTGCGACATAGCCTGCTTAAAAAGATCAGGATCAACGGTGTTGTAACGCATACATCCTCCTGTTTTTGCTGTTCATACTCAATGAGCCGGAGTTAAAGATGGGCCAGAGCCAAAGGTGACAGATCGCCCATAGCTCCGGTTTGGCTACGGAAAAGAGGGCCTTGCTCAACGGCCAACATCTCGAGTAAGGTTGAGGCTGTGTGATTATGTTGCACCTGCTGGAAAGCTGCTTGCAGGCGTCGGGCGTTATCACGCAAGGAAACATTTGCTAAAACCTCTTGCACCGCTTGGCGCAATTTTTCCGGCGTCACATTTTCGGGTGTTCCTTCGTTTCGGTACGAGTTGTGGATTGGTCGGCTGATGGCCACTCCGGCGTGTTGGCAGAGTTCGGCTACAAAAAGCTCTTCGCCAGCATTCGGAATGAGCAACATGGGTAAACCATGAACAAGTGTGCCCAGTACCGGGTTTGTGCTGCCTAAGGCAATGACGGCATCTGCATAGGGTAATATAGCGTTGTGGGAGATATGTTCTTGAATGTAAACATTCTCCGGTAAGGTATTGGCATCAAAATGTCCATGGCTTACGGCCGTAACAATTCGCACAGGTAAGTGTGTCACGGCCTGAAACAAGTTGGGCAGAAAGTCAGGAACGCCTGGACGTAGGTGAGTGCCATGCTGGACAAAGATGAGTGGAAGGCCTGTTGTTCCCGGCCGCTGCATCCACTGTAATAGTTCAGAATCAAGCGTTGCCTGTGGCTCCCAGTGGCAGGCGCCTACCAGATGAACTCTCTCTGGCAAAAGATCGGTATCTCCCTGTAACGACGGCACGCTACGTAAGAGATAAATGTCGCCTAGCAACGGTGTGTTTTGATAATTAGTGATAGCTTCTAATGGAGGAGCAATCCCAAATATCTGGCAGGCTTGCAAATAATAATCTATCAAGCCGTCGTGAATATGTTTTCTAAAAGCCTCTTGATCGGTTTGCGGTGCAGTTTGGGCCTGGTTCCAGGTGGGCCAGAGGTAGGCGGCCAGGCCAATGACGGCCGCAGGTATGTTCAACTGTCGGCTGGCAATTAAAGGACCAATTGTCAGCGGGGTGGCAACAAGCACATCAGGGGGAAAAGAGTTATAGGCGTATTGGATGTGTTTTACCTGACGCACAATTTCAGGTACCAGGCCAAAAAACTTCTTGGTAAAACTATCGCCGTCCGTTGGCCCAAACCGGATGCGTCTGATACCCGTTTCTGCCAGTACCTGGGCAAATGCTTTACCGGTGACAAAGGCAACCTCATGTCCCCGCTGTTGTAACTCTTGCGCGATGCTGATGGCGGGATATACATAGCCATGGCTGGCCAAGGCACAAAACAAAAAGCGCATGGGTTTTCTCCTTTCTGTAACTCGATTAGCAGGTTACTTTTTGCGAAGTGTAGCTGCCTTCTAATGCGAGCTGTTCCAACAAAACGGCGGCGGTAGCTTGGTCACGGCCGTAAGCCAGAGCCTGCTTCATTTCTTGTACCTTCAGCCGCACAGGGTCATCGTTGCTCAATAACGCCTGTATGGTTTGGGACAACATGGACACAGTGACATTCTCTGGCATTGTTTCTCTGGTATACACATTAAACGGATAAAGGCAGTGAGCCATGCCAGCCTGTTCACATCGGTGGGCTACATCGGGTTGTTCACCGCCAATAGGGATTAACAACAACGGTAATCCCAGTGCCAGAGGGTGAAGGACACTGTTCGTAGTGCCGGCACAAATAACAGCGCTGGCTTTGGGCAGAACAGATGCATAGGGGATATTTGGGCGCACAAAAAAATTGTCTGGCAACGAAGCAATATCCACCGAGATTTGATTGACCGCAGCGGCCACACGCACAGATTGACCGCCCATAGCCCCTACCAGATTCGGCCAATAATCAGGAATGCCTTCACCACCGCTGACGTGCTGTACATAGAGTAGTGGCTCTTCCGGTGATTTATCCAACCAGGCTTCCAATTCGGTATCAATCTTTGCCGGCGGTTCCCATAGGCAATCCCCTACCAGGTGAACTCGTTCCGGTAATTCATCTACATCCCCCTGTAACTCAGGCAGGCTGCGCAGCAAGTGCATATCGCCGATCAGAGGAGTATTATCAAGATCAGAAAAGGACTCACGGGAGACAGTCAGGCCAAACAAATCGCAGATCTCGGCAAAAATAGAAAGCATTCGGCTGTGACGATACGTGAAAAATTCTTCTCTACCGGATGTTGGCAAGAAACCAGAAAGGGAGTTGGTTGTGGGCCAAAGGTAAGCAGCGTAGCCGATGGTCGCTACTGGTAATTGGAACTTCCTAGCTGCCACCAGGGGGCCAAATGTTAAGGGGGTACCGATGAGGACATCTGGATCAAAGTAATCATGGGCGTAGCTGATATGTTTGACCTGTCGCACAATTTCCGCGGAATTGCCAAAGAAGCGTTTGGCAAAACTATCGCCATCTTTTGGTCCAAAGGGAATCCGTTCGATTTCTGCTTCTGCCAGAACTTCGGCAAAGGACCGCCCGGTAACAAAGGCTACTTCATGGCCACGCTGAAGCAGTTGTTGGGCGATATTGACGGCGGGATACACATAACCATGGCTGGCCAGAGTACAAAATAAGAAGCGCATACTTATACTCCGTTTTTTACTAATCTCGGCGGCTCCAGGGTGAGTACCGAAGGCACCAACTGTGGGTTTGCCAGACGTAATAAACCAAATCCGATACCGGCCAGGCCATTCATCAGGCCGGGGTTTTCCAGACCGAGGGGGATGCCACAGAGCCAGCCATTGTCCAGGATGTTTTGCAAGACGACGGCCGTCAACTCATTCAGACGCTCACTCCATTGGGCAAAAGCTGTGTATTGGCTGGCCTGCAACAATAGCTCTAAATTACCTACATCGCCATGACACAGACAATGATTACGGCCGAAGCCTGATCGCGAGGTTGTATGTAGGGCAAACAGGATCTCATCTCGAATCTGAGCATCATCCAGACAATCTAGCGAAGCCAGACGAGCCAGCCCGATCCCGGGGGCGCCATGGCACCAAGAAACCTGGTAAGAAGCTGTTTCCTGGTCGTTTGTTGTGGCTCCGGTTAACGGCCGTCTATCTAACCAGTTCTTTGCGACCGAAGAAAACAGGGAACGCTCATAGGCAATGGCCGCCAGAGCAGTTGACTTGAAACGTTCCAGCCCACTGACACCAGCCAATTGCAGTAGTGACCGGGCAATACCGGCCGTACCGTGAGCAAAACCAGACAACGGGTGATCACCACTATCAGGTGTGATCCAGCCTAAGCCCACAGACTCCGATTGGGTGTGCTGCAAAAGCCAATCGCCACACTGCACTGCTATTTCTAACGTCCGCGCCGACGGCCGACAGTGATAGAGCGCCAGCAAGCCAGCGATAGCGCCGGCCGCTCCACCCACCACATCAAAATGCGTATCACTTTCCAGCAGCGATGGAATACATTCACTTAGCTGTTCTGCGGTCGTCAACATGGTGGGGTCTTCCCACAACTGGCTGAGATGGCTCAACATATAAAGTATGCCGCCCCAGCCTTCAAAAGCGCCAATCAGCGTCAGCGGCGTGTTATTCATGTTCAGGATTTGCTGCATCTTGAGCCAGGTAGCCTTTCCTGCCTGGGTATAAGAGGACTGTCCGGTGACGTCACCCAGATAGGCTAAAAACAGGCTAATACCGGCATATCCACTGTATAGATTCATATTGAGAGGGGCTACTTTCCAACGGCCGTGTTCAACCGTTAAACCTGCCCAGGCCATCCTCCCCTCACTTATCACCGCCAATGACAGCAGCCGATCCCCTACCTTTTGCGCCAGTTCTAACAGGCGCCCGCTCTCAACCCCTCGCTCGTACTCAGGCAGCTTATAAGTCGGCATCTGCCCCTCTTCCATCACATCCATCCGCAAGGCGTGAATAGAGGCCCGAATAAACCACACCTGACGCCCCAGATCGGCTTCACTTAACTGCTGCACCCGCTCCCGCACAAGCTCCAGACCGGATTGGGCAAAAAAAACGGGAATACATTTTTGGTCGCCCGTCCACAAATCCCGCGAATTGGGTTGTGTGGTGAAGATGGGAATATCACCCTGAAGTAAATCTTGCTGTTCGGCCGAAATGAGGCTGGCAATATAGGCTTGTTTTTCAATCCCTACCCATAAACGATCAAAATGTCGGTCACGCTCCAGCGCATTATGCAGTAAATCAGGATGAAAGCTATCGCGTAGCAACCGCTTGTAAATTGAGGTGGGCCGGAGCAGCACACGGACTTCCTCGTCCGCAAACAACGCCAGCGGCCCATCGGTCGCCAGGAGTTCCGCCTGATGCCTGGAAAACAACCCATATATATGCACAAAACCAGTCACCACATCTTCAATGTGGTCGGATAAATGAACGGGGTTGTCATTCAGTGTCGGTTTATGCTGGCTTCCAATGCGTTCCTGTCTTAATGCCAGATGGATGGCGTCGCTGTTTACATCTTCCCAATAAGGAATAGGGTGCGGCCAAAACTGATCTTCCGTATTTAAGGCGCTGAAATCAGCCCCTTTGCCTTCATGATCCCAAGAGCGTGTGGGCAAAAGCCCCGTCCGCAAAACAGAGGAGGCAATGGCTTCGCTCGTTTCCATCTGAGTGGCATGAACAAATTCATTGGGCAGATAAGGATGAAAGAGCGTTTCGTAATCTACCAGAATAGGGTATTCCCCATGGGCGATCACATTCTGGTAATGGTAATCCGTGGCAAAAAGTAAGTGCAAAATGGCTAATAAACCCCCCTGTCGCTCATAGAACCGCTGCACCTCTGCCTGGTGCTGGCACGTTTTCAGGTCAATAAATTCAACCCAACCGTAGCTGCCACAGTTGAGAATGTGCAAAGTCTTAAAGCACGGCCGTGCCCCTCGTTTGTTAAGCCAGGCCAATAATTTTTGAAAGTGGGCATCAAGGGCCAGTGGCTTTGGTTTGTAAAGCAAGCGAAATCCTGAACTAAACACCATATTCAAAACAGCCTGCCCGCGACGGTGTGTATCCCCTAGATCACCATCAATTTTGACCAGAATGCCGGGGGCTATATCGTGGCAAAATTCGCGCTGGATAGCAGGCCAATCGGCACAAAGTCGCTCCAAAAATTGCCGCCGGGCAGAAACCCAATTGTCCAGATAGGTGGTTACCTGGCGCGCCAGCACAGGATACTCTTGCAATAAGCTTAGAGATGTATCTGGCCGACGTAAACGCTGAATGAAACTTTGAAAGCGAGCTTCCCCCGTCTCGCCATGCAAAAGCCCCTGCAGACGCGCCAGGTTCAATTCCATGACCATCGTCCGGTCAATCATAGAGAATAAATTCTGTGGCAAATTAGTGCACAAGATGTTGAGGATGGTATGAGGATCAAATGGTATATCTGTGTGTGCAGCACCAATGGTTTGGATGTTGTTTTGCAGCTTGACAAGTGCCTGGTAAATGAGAGGCGAAATAATCGCCAGGAACCCTGCCTCAATTTGCTCTGTTATCTCTGGGGGTAAATTAGCATTGTCAGCAGGCAAATCTAAAGTATAAGACTCGACAATTGTTAACATCCAGGAAGGTATTATTTCCAGGCAGGCATATACCGCTTCCAGCGGTTCACCCAGGCGATGAAGAAGGTCTGTCTCGGTTAAACCGTCTAAAGCAAGCCGATCCTGAAAATAACCATTTGTGGCAAATGGTTTTTGCCCCTGCCACCGCTGAAAACGCCGTTGCGCCAGTTCCATATTCACTGGAACAATGGAGGTATTGCCCAGGTTTGCTTGTGAAATGGTCTGGCGTTCTGTGAGTGTGAGCGCCTGGCACCAGATGGGGGAGATGGTGGTGGCGGGTTGTTTCATGATGTACTTTTCCTCTGTAACAGAATGGTGGAACTTATACTGAGAGGGGTATAGAGACGCCTTTTTATGGAGATAAGCCGGCGTGCTCTACACCTCTTCTCAGGCGATTTGCCGTTAGAAGCAACTGATCATATTGCACGAACCAATTGTGGGAGCTAAACCGCCGGCCACCGCCTCCAATTCATCATCGGTCAGTTCAATTGCCAGAGAAGGATCGGCAAAGGCACCGGCAATTTGCTCTTCGGACATGCCCTGGAACTCAGACAGTTGTTCTGAAGACAATGTTTGCCGATATTCCGGGTCACGCCAGGCTTTCACAACTTGCTCACTCGTTAAATTACTCATTTTTTTCACTCCTTGAAGAAAATTCACAGATTGTTTGAGGGTTCAAACACAATAAAGCTTTTTACAGGATCAAAGATCGAAGCAACTAATCATATTGCAGGAACCAATGGTAGGGGCACCACCACCGGCAACTGCTTCCAGTTCCTCATCCGTGAGTTCGATGGCCAGCGCCGGGTCGGAAAAGGCGTGGACAATTTGTTCTTCGGTCATGCTCTGGAACTCAGTCAGTTGCTCGGCAGTCAGGGTTTCCCGGTATTCCGGATCACGCCAGGCTTTTACCACTTGTTCGCTCGAAATTGTACTCATTTGTTCATCTCCTTTTTGGGATATGGTCAACCTGTAAAATTTTGTTATGCTCGACAATCGCGATTGTGCATGCAGGGGTATCATACGTTTGAGCTAGCTGTGGGACATGATATACGTGTCATGTTTCTCAATATGACTTTCGGTGCGGGTGGATATGGGTGTTGTCCTACCGAGCATATAACTTTTGCACTTCCTGATACTTTATGCAGGAATATGCCTCCATATGAGCAGTTGCCTGATAGCCGTTTACAATAAAAAGCCGTCCAGAGATAACCCTGGACGGCATCAAGACCTGGAAGAAAGGGGTGAAGATGGCGTGGTTACGGCCGTTGCCGTATGACTATACAGCCTCCATCACCTCTTCCAGTTTTCCCGCCACCTGGCGTACGCCCAGGCTGAACAAATGCTCCGGAGCACGCAGGCAGAACAGGGCCGAGCTGGCGTTTTCTGCCACTTCAATTGACAGAGGCAGTAATGCGGCTACCTCACACTGGTATGCGGTTTCCACTTTCTGCTGCAAATCGGCAAAATCATATTCAGGCGGGACTTTGTTCACCACCAGGCTGATTTCCGGCACACGCAGGCGGCGAGCCACATCCACCGTCACGCTGGTGCCCTGGAAATCTTGCTGGTCAGGCCGCAGAATAATTACCAGGCTGTCCGAAATGGCAATGGAGAGCAATGTTTCCTCGTTCAGGCCAGGGTGGGTGTCTATCAGCAAATAATCCAATGAGAGGACGGCAATCAGGTCACGAAATGCGCCGTGCATGTCGCTGGCGTCATACTTCTCGCGCAGGATGCGGGCAATGTCGTTGGGGTCAATGCTGGATGGCACCAGAAAGACCGCCCCGCCATTGGCGGCGGTATAGACCTGACAGGCGGCATCCTCAATGGCGCAATTCCCCCAGAGGTAGTCGTTGAGCGTGTACCGGATGTCGTTTTCCGTCAGGTGAAAAATGATATGGATGCCCGGCGACTGAATATCGGTGTCAAAGACCCCCACGCGATACCCTTTTTGCGCCAGGATAGCGGCGATGTTGGCGGTGACGTTGGATTTGCCCGTGCCACCACGAAAGGAATGAGTTGAGATTATTTTGGTCATTAGATGCCTCCGTTTATCTTTGTTTTGTATTCGGACCTGACATATTTTCAGAAACCTGTCAGGTCATGTTGCCCCGGTCAATCTGTAGCCGGGGCGCTTTTCACATTTGAGGGATGCGCTTGCGTGGCATTGCGCACGTCGGCGCGCAGCCGGTTGGCGTTGGCTTCCAGCCGCTTGAAGAAGTCGGTCTCCACGATGGAATCCACCCGTTGTTGTTTGCGCTGGGTGTCAATTTCAATGCGCATTTCGGCGACTTTGGCTTTTAACTGGGATTCCCGTTCCCATACGTGGGAAGCCATTTCGTTAAACGCCTGGGCCAGGCGTTTAAATTCGGCGAAGGAGTTCACCTGGATTTCGTCCGCTTTGTGGGCATCCGCTACTTGCTGAACGCCTTGTAAAAGCTGTATGAGTGGTTGGTGGATGAGACGGGTAAGGAAAACAGCCAGCAGCACGGCCGTCGCCACCATCACGGCCGTAACCACAATCGCCCGGTTGCGCATGGTTATCGCCGGGGCAATCACATTTTCACGGGGGATAGAGACGCCCAGACTCCAGCCTGTATTGGGCACAGGCGCATAGACCAACAGCGATTCACCCGCCTCGTCGGTGTAATACCCCAGCCCCTGCTGCCCGGACACCATCTGTTGGATGAGGGACACGTAATTATCGGATCCCTGATAGAGCAGGTTCACATCCTCCTGTGTCCCCTTGCTGGCCGACTCGTCCTGGTATGCGGGATGGGCGATAACCTTTCCCTCGTTATCAATTAAAAAGCCAGACCCCACGCCACCCAGCACCGAAATTTCCAGAGCAATTTGTTTCAGGGAATCTATGGTAATGTCGTGTGACATCACCCCCAGAAACTCGCCATTGTTCCCCAAAATAGGCGTAGACGCTGTGACCATCCAGCCCGCCCCGGCATAATCCACATAGGGCGGCGTCCACTGGGGCGTCAGTTGGGGGTTGTTTTCGGGATCAGCCACCGTGTAAAAAATAATCTCGCGTGGGTCCCAGTTGTCCGGGTAATGATCATTTGAGGCCCAGGGGTAGAGGCGCATCATGCCCTCTGGGGTGGTCATATAAATCCACTGTGTATCCGGGCTGACCGATTTGATGGCGGCAAAGGCGGTATCCAGGCTTTCGGTTTGCACAATCTGGCGAGCAACGGCCGTGTCCGCTGCCAATTCATGCGGCCAATAGACATTCGACAGGTCTGTGCCAAACACCGCTTTCCCCCCTTGCTCCAGGTAATACATATCCAGCCCTACAATTTGCCGGGAATCGGGCCGGTAGTGGGTTAGATTCTCGCTCAGGCGGGCCGGGTCGGTGGGCGTTTGTAAAGCCTCGGCCGTCAGGTGGGCCGCAATCAGGGTGCTGTGCATCACCTCATCCAGTTTCAGGTCAATCTCCTCGGCTTTGGATTGGGCCAACAGTTGCAAGTTTTCTTCCATCTGCCGGGTGAGCGCTTCCATGCTCTGCCGGGTGAACAAAAGGGAAATGAGCACAATCGGTATCACCGACACCAGGATAAAGGCCAACAAAATGGCCCTGTAAATGGATCCCTGTAACCAATTGACCAGTTTGTTCATGGCGACACCTCGCTTCTCCTTCCGTTAAACCAATATCAGTTGATGATCCACACTAATCGCTACCGCTTCCTGCTTCATATCGCGCTTGAGTTCGGCGGCAAAGCTCAGCACGTCATCCAGGTGCGTATCCAGCGCCTTTTTGGAGACAAAAGTGCGGACAATGGTCACTTGTTCTGTGACCAGGCCGCTTTCTTCGCTGCGCCAGGCCCCCTCCGCGTTGCTGCTGGTCGCCCCGCCAAACAGATTCCCCAGAAATGACAGCGTAGACTGCACCTGGGCGCTGTTGTCGGTGTGTTGGCTCACGTCCAGGGTGGAAGGGACAAACAGCGCCACAGTATGGTTAAGGGATAGCCGCCGGCATACCTCTTGTAATGCCTGAGCCAGCAGGCTGTCCGGCACGGCCGTGACCAGGCTCTCGTTTTGGGCCACGGCCGTACCTACTCCCGCTTCATCCCAGGGAATAACCAGATGAAATCTGGCATCTATGCTGGTAGGGGGCACGGTGGATCCATTCAGAGCCAGCACCCGTTTTTGGCCGGGAAATGAGTAGGGTTGTAAGGTGTGCCAGCGGCTAATCCCCGTTTCGGCGCCATCGCTGTCTCGTGTGAGCGTGATCAAGGTATGCGCCTGCCCGCGCAGCCGCAGCCGCAGTTCAGCGGCACTGCCAACACCGCGGGCGGCGTCGCTGCCGGTGTCGGCAATAATGTATTCATAGCGGCTAAAGAGATCGGCCAGCAAGATGTCTAGCTGTACCTGGGGTGAATAGCTATTGCGTTCAATACGGGACAGCACGTCCAGGCCACAAGGGTACGTGGTGATGCGGGCCAGACCGGCCGCCTTCTCGGTTGGCGCTTCCAGAGGGGGTAAAAAGGGGAGTACGGCCGTCGGCCCATCCGTCATGGGCCAAAACAAGGTGCGCCGCGTTTTTGTCTGGGCGGTTTGCTGGTGGGTCAACAGCGCCAGGTTCAGGGCAAAGGTTGTCGCCCCGGCGCCGGCATGAGCGCCTTCAACCACCCACAACTTGCTCTGGCCTTGTGTTTGTGCCTTTTCACATTCCCGCAGTTGGTGGCTGAGTTGGTGCGCCATCGTCAGGGAAAAACCACAATGTCGCTGCGCAAATTCCAGGAATTCGTGGGCGGGCCAGACGAGTAGTGTGGCTTCGGTCACGGCCGTGTAAGTGGCGGTGACGGCCGTTTTGCTCAACGCTTCCGTCAGCCCGATCCATTCAGTACGATGGACGTAGCCACCTTTCTGACCTGTGTGCCGCCCCTTCAAGCGTGTGTAGGCCAGCAAGCCCCGCTGCACCAGCCCCACAAATTCTACTTTTTGCCCCTGCCAGGCCAGCACTTCATCCGGCAGCAGCAGCCGCTTTTGGCTTAGCTCTAAAAGCTGGGTAATGGCGGTGGTGGGCAGCACGGCCGTTAACGGCGTTTCCGCCAGAAATTGCGCCGAGGGTTGCTCAAAAAGCGCCAGAATTTCCCCCGGCATATTACGCACCGCCCGCCGCTTAAACTGAAAACGAGTAGAGAACAGCCGCTTTCCCTGTTGAAGCTGTTCGATTACCTTCGTCTGGGCTAATAACGCGCCCAATACTTCCTCCACCTGCATCAGGGGCAGGCCTGTCTTTTCGGCCAGCTCAAAAATGGTCAGCCGGGGATATTTCGTCAGGCAGCGTAATATCGTTTGCTCATCGGCCGACACGGAAAGTAAATCAATGGGAGAAAGTGTGGACATGTTGCGCTTTAACCAAACAACGAATCGAGCAAGCTGGGGCGCTCGGCCTTTGGTTTGTTTTCTTTGCCCAGCAACACGTGAAATTTGTTCTGGTCATCCAACATGAGGCGGGCTTCCTGGACCATGTTGGTAAGCAGCGCCTCCAGTTCCGCCATGGGGATTTTGGTGAATTTGGCAATCTCGACGGCCGTCAGGCGCGGCCGCCTTACCAGGCAGCGAATCACATCCTGTTCATTGTTAGATACAGTGAGTAAATCCAATGGTGAAAGTAAAGACATCTATATCTCTCCTTAAATATAGAGATTGGGAGATTGCGAGATAAGGAGACCTCATCTCGCAATCTCCAAAAATGCGGAGGAGTTCTTTTACCACCCCCCAATTATCGGCGGCAGGTGAAGTCATGCCCTGATGTGACAATCATCTTCTGATTGTGATTCTCTCTATGGAGTGCATATGACTATGGGTATAGGCGGGGTAGTTAATCGGGCACAAGGCGATTGATCCAGGCCCAGGCAATGGCCTCTGCCCGTGTCCGAATCCAGGGGATTTTGCGGTAAGTATTATTCAAATGGGCTTTGACGGTCCCTTCAGTAATGTGCAGTTCGTAGGCAATTTCCCGATTAGACAGACCATGGGCCAGCAGTTGCAACACTTTGGCCTCACTATCGCTCAACTCCTGGTTCAGTCTGGGGATCATCTCCACCACAGTGGTCTGAACCGACTGGCTCAAGATCGTTTGCCCGCCGGCTACCTGCCTGATGCCATCTACAAGCTGTTCAAGCGGCTCGTTTTTCAACAGGTACCCCCTGGCTCCTGCCGCCAGCAGGCTCCAGATATATTGTTTGTCATTGTAGGCGCTAAAAACGAGAACCGCTGCCGCGTGGGAACGACCGGACGGCGACGACCAGCTCATTTTCTGCAAACGGCGGGTGACTTCTACCGCGTCCAAACCCAACAGGCGAATATCCAGAATGACCACATCGGGCTGGTGCTGGCTGGTTAACGCCAGGGTTTCATACCCGTCGGCCGTTTCCCCCACCACTTCCATATCTGCATGATGCGCCAGTTCCTGGCAAATGCCCTGGCGCACCACAGCATGGATGTCCGCTATGACAACGCGCGTTTTGGTTGGCGCGGCTTCACGCCCATTTTGCCCGTTCAAAATAAAGACCTCCGCCCGTCAGGCAACCCGTCAGGCAACTGCCTCTTGTCAGCAAGCATCAACATATCCTGTGATTTTCCCCAATACTACGGCCGTGTCCTGATATACCGTTCACATTTTTATTGTGACGCTTTCATTATTCAATTGTGACTTTGGGCTTACGTTTTCCGCTGGTGGTCGGAACTGGCTCATTCAATCTCGACAATTCGGTTCTCCCACGCCCAGGCAACGGCTTCGGAACGAGTGCGTACGTTTGGCAGCTTCTTGTAAATATTCATGACATGGTTCTTCACCGTGCCAATAGCAATCACCAACGCCTCGGCAATTTCTTCATTGGTATTACCTTTGGCAATCAGCCGTAGCACTTCCAGTTCGCGGGTGCTCAGATCATGCTCCGGTTTTGTTTTTCGCGTCAGCAATACCCGCTGCACCGGCAAACTCAAGGCCGGTTCACCGCGCATCACCTGGCGGATACCGGCTACAATGCGCTCCGGCGCTTCGTCTTTGAGCAGATACCCTTTAGCGCCTACCGCAAAGAGGTTATACACATATTCCGGTTCACAATAAGCGCTGAGAATGAGGACATACGGCGGCCAGAATGAATCGGCGGCCCCCTTTTGGGGGTCGGGCATCTGGCTTAACTGTTCGGCTACGGCCGTGCCTGGCAAACCCGGCATGTTAATATCCAACAGCAAAACATGGGGACGTACCCTGCCTACTAACGAAAGCGCCTCATAGCCATCGGCCGCCTCACCCACCACTTGTATGTCAGGCTGTCTCTCTAATTCACTGCGGATGCCCGAACGTACCACATGATGATCATCGGCCAACGCCACACGGATAACAGCCGGCGCAGAGAGGGAATATTTGTTTACTGTCATGGAACACCTCGCTTGAATTAATGGCTAATGTAGCTTACTAGCCTGGCTGCGCCTGGTCAAGACGATTGTCAAGACCATTGCCCAAAGGAATAGAGACCTTCAGTTCCGTTCCCTGAAAGGGGCGGGAGGCGATGTGGAAAATTCCACCCAATAACTCCACACGTTCGCGCATACTCACCAACCCAAAATGATTCTGCTCCATCAGGCTGCCTAACCGCTCCGGGATATCAAAACCACAGCCATTATCCGTAATGGAAAGGTTTACCCATTCCGGTTGCACACATAACTGAACGGCCACTTGCTCAGCCGCCGCATGTTTGCGGATATTAGATAGCGCCTCGCTGGTACACCGAAATAGACATAGTGCCACATCTTCATCAATGGCAATGGTACGCTCCCCTTCAACCAGGAGGGACACCTCAAGGCCAGATTTCATTTCAAAACGGCTCAATATGGAGCGAATACTGGGAATCAGACCTAAGTCGAGGGCCGGCGGGCGCAAATCCTGGCATAGATCACGTGTCGTTTGAATCAGTTCCACAATATCTTCCTGCAAGTCCAGCACTCTCTGATTGTTCTCCGTTCCTAACTGGGCAATCCCCACTGTAGACTGGATATTGGCCATCTGGTATCGCAACCCTATCAATGCTTGAATGACCTGGTCGTGTAATTCACGAGAGATACGTTTCCGCTCTTCCTCACGGGTGCGCATAATTTCCTTTTGAAACTGCTCGTTTTCATATGCCTTCGCCTTCAATTCGTCAATCAGTTGCACATTTTGAAAGGCAATACTCGCCTGGCGCGACACCACACCCAGAATCTCCATATCGTTGGCGGCAAACACATCACCGCCATACTTCGGCCCTAAAATCAATACCCCCATGGAATTTTGCAAACCGCGAATGGCTACCCACAAGCGGATTGACTGATAACCCAACACCTTTTCTTCCTCTGGCGTCAACGTTTTGCCTTCGAGGGCGCGCCCCATATCCCGGCTGGTTGCCGGATAGGGGTTGGTCTGAAGATAAGCGGTAATCGTTTGCAGCTCTTTAAGCTGTAAGTCGCCCAGCGGCAGTTCCGGGTTCCCGGCAATAGAAACAACAGAGCGGTTGGGGCGCCGCCCTTGCCACAGCAGGCAGGCCCAATAAACGCGCATAGATTTTTGAATGCTGGCACTTAACATTTCCACCAACAGGTTAATATCGGTAGGATTTTCCAACGTATGGGTCACTTCACCGACGACAGAGGGATAATCATACCAGCCGCCATACAACAAATAATCTACTAGGTTTTGCAAGCGCCGGCGCAGGGGATTAAAAGCCACCACCAGGATCATAATGACGGTAACATCCAGAAGCGGATTGGCGACGATGGTTCTCTGGGAAACGACTTGCAGGAACGCGGTAAGGCCAAAATAGAATACACAAAGCAGACAGATGACAAACACGGCCGTGGCGCTGCGGCTGATATAACGTTCCAGTTTAATAAAGTGATATTGGGTAATGGCATACCCATACCCCACCGGGATGGTGATCAGGAAAAGGAAGGCCCACTCTGGCGGTAAGATGGTCACATTCAACAGCAGTTTGGGCAAAATGGATAACGCCAGCAGCGGCGTAAAGGCCAGGAAGCCACAGATAACCACCAGACCAACTTGCTGTTTAACGGCCGTTGTCGGCGCTTCCCGATAAGACCGCGCCAACAACGTTAGCACCACCACCAAACCGGACAACACCCACAAATAAAAGGCAAAGGCATACACAGCGGGCAAAGGCTGCGGCCACAAAAAGAGGCCAGAAGCCACCGGCAAACGCACCGCACCCAAAAGCGGAATACCGTAAATCACATAAAAAATAGTATGTTTGCCGGGCAAAAGACGGTTGATGGGGAACAACAGGTGAAAATGAATGGCAAAAGCAATGACCCACCAGGTCAGCACCAGCGAAAAATGGGCGCTCCAGGCCTGGCTGGTCACGCTACCCAACGCCAGCGCCACCGCCAACGTCTGGCACCACAAAAAAAACAGCAGACTTTGCCGGTCTGCCGCCGTGGAAAACAAAGCGACCCCGGCGCCAATGCCCCAAAACGCCAACACCACCAACATGATGGAAAGGCGTGACGCCAATATAACCGGCGGCGCCGGCTCGTCATAGGGAATCTCCAGGGACAGAGGCGCCCCGTTTCGCTCCAGGCCAATGTGCACCAGATCCCCTTTTTGCCAATGGTAATAAGGGAAACCACTTTCTGACAACGTCAAACCGTCAATCGTGAGCAGCCTATCTCCCACCTGGATGGGCGCTTCCGGCCGGGCAAAATAGACATCGCCCCGATCCGTCCACAGGACGCCCAGGTCTGGCTGTGTCACAATCACCCACACCGACCACGCAATTGCCAGCAACGAAACCGCGGCAATCAGGGTGACAATCATTTGAACGGTCAGCTTAAGGCGATGAGCAGGGATCATAGATTCACGGGTAATCTTGCTTTATTCAATAGATCAGTCAACTTTTGCCCGGTTTCATCGGGCAGGCCCATTTGGGCAATAAGCGCCAACCCTTGCTGGTGCAAACGAATAGATTGTACGTTCAGGTAAACCCCGGCGCCGCTCTTGATAATCAAATTATGCACCATTTGTTCAGCTTCGGCGGAATCACCGACCTCATGCAGGGTAGCCAGTAACCGTTGCCGCTTGTCATCCGGCAAGACGGCCAACGCATAGGCCAGCGGCAAACCACGATTGTGGGCATGATGCAAATCGCTACGCTGCGTATCACCTGACCATAAATCTGCCAGATCATCCCTGATCTGGTCTAAAAGGCCAAGCGTAAAACCATACTGGTGGTAAAGCTCTAGCTGTGCTGGCGGTGCGTCGGCCACGCGCCCACCCGCCCAGCAAATGAGACCCAAAAAGACGCCGCTCTTGGCTCCGGCAATCTCCCACCACTCCTCAAGGGATGGGGCAGGTGTTGTCAGGTCGGCATGTTGCCCGCCACAGGTCTTTAGCAGTTCCCCATAAAATCGCTGGCGAATCTCAATGGCCGCCGTGCTGGAAACAGCAAATTCCTCTAAGAAATTTAATGACATCCCCGCTGTAAATATCAGCCCCGTAGATACATTCAGGTAACAGGGGTCTAATTGGTGTGTAGGCTGGCAGGCGTTGTCTTCAACGTCATCCAAAATGCGGGCGGTATAACGCAACAGTGTCCAGGCGGTAATAACAGGTATAAGTTGCGTCTGTACACCGCCGTGCAGTTCACAAAAAAGGCGAGGTAGTTCCGCCAACAAAGCAGATGAGGGGGAAACGGCCGTGTCCCTGGGCAAACATACCCGCCTCATTGCCGCCAGGTATGCTGGCTCTGCGCCTGACAATGACCAGATTTTTTCAACAAGAGCCTGATCAATCATCTAAAGTAACAGGTTACAGGTGACTCGCTACCTGTACCCTGCAAATCGTCTAAACTTCAAATGGATTTGCCGTCAGGGATAGGTTGGGGGCACCCAAATGTTTTCCAGCAAATTCTGCGTGGCATTTTTGAGCGTTTCGGGGGAAAGCAGCCGTTGGAGGGTGGTATCAGGAGAGATAGCCACCAATGCCTGCACTTCTCCCCCGGAGAGCATATATCTTTCCCCAAATTCTTGCGGGCTTTTGACCATCTCAACCAAAAGTTGAGGATTTGATACCATCTGATAGATCACTTCATGTAAATTGCTCATCATATACCTCCAAGAGCTGAATCGGGTGATAGCACGATGGCTATCTGGTTATAACTTGTCGGCGCCATTTTACCGTAATTGTTACTTCTTCCCTATAAATGAAGTCATTTGTTGACTATGACTTTGACCCCATTTCGCCGACGGCTGTAACCGGACCGGATGCCGCCAGATACAGAAGGACAAGGCGGTTCCTATGAGTCAAAAACCAGGTCTCTGAGGTCTCTATGGATTACCACCATCGCTGTTGTCATCTGGCCCTTTGGTGGGCCAGAAGCCGCTGGCAAAACCTGCATAGAAAAATTCAAACTGACTCCCGGCAAAAGTCCGCCAGCACTCCGTAAGCGCATGGGCATTGTGCATCCAGGAGTCACAAGCTGCCGCTGCTTCATATTCAGCGGACAGCGCCGATAAATTTTGCTAATTTTGTAGACCCTATGGGTTTCAGAAAACCCATAGGGTCTTACTCTTGCCTTGCTGGAACTGTGTGGCATTATACGCACTCAAACTTTCTACACACGCGCACTTTCCTGCCAGGTACCTGACAATGATCTGACAGAAACGTTCGTAACAAAAACGCGGAGACGAATTGGCACAAGTACGAATTCTTGTTACCGGGGCAACGGGGTTTATCGGGCGGGTATTGGTTCCGCACCTGGCGCAGCAGGGATATGCCGTGACGGCGTTGGCGCGCGAGGGGTATGCGGAATCGGGCTGGCCGCCGGAACTCACGGCCGTGCGCCCCCAAATAGACGTGGTGTATGCCGATTTGCGCAACTTTCAATTGACGGTGCGCGCGGTGCGTGACGCTGAGCCGGAGGCCGTTATTCATCTGGCGGCGGTGGGGGTAGCGGATCCGTTCCTGGCAGTGGACACGGCCGTGCGCCACAACCTCACCGGCACGCTCAACCTGCTCCGCGCCTGCTTTGAAAAAACGTTTACTACCCGGCAAATGATAATTGCCCGCACACCAGGCGAATTAGCGAGCATGAATGTGTATGCGGCCAGCAAAGCGGCTGCCTGGAATTTTTGCCAACTGTACGGCCGTACCCAAAACTGGCCCATTCACGGCGCCATGATTTTCCAGGCATACGGGCCGGGCCAATCGCCGCGTAACCTCATCCCCGCCGCCATCAGCGCCGCCCGTGCCGGGCAAGATTTCCCCATGACGGCGGGTACACAGCAGCGCGACTGGATTTACGTGACGGATGTGGCCGCCGGTCTGGCGGCCATGTTGGGCGCGTCGTTGACGCCGGGGGACACGGTGGAATTGGGCAGCGGGCAGACAGCCAGCCTGCTGGATGTGGTGCAGTTGATTTACCAGTTAACTGGACGGGGGGGACGGCCGTTGCCCGGCACACTCCCGTCTCGTCCCGGCGAAGTAGAGATACAGGTGGCAAATGCTGTTCATACTCGTGAGCGTATTGGGTGGGGTACGGCCGTGACGCTGGCTGAAGGATTGAAACAACTGATAACTGACAACTAATTCCAGTTCAGGCTACAGCCAATCCTTCTTCCAAAGAGCAAACATCACCACCAGAGAAATCAGCAGCGCAATAGCACCAATCCAGACAAAAGCCAATGGCTGATCTTCCCCCGGTAGGGCCACATTCATGCCGTAGAAACTGGTAAGCAGGGTGGGTAAGGCAATGACAATGGTGACGGCCGTAAGAAATTTCATCACCGCGTTCAAATTGTTGGAGACAATGGAGGCAAAAGCATCCATCATTTGCCCCAGAATGTTTTGTGAGATATCTACCAGTTCAATAGCCTGACGTATTTCTACTAAAACATCAGCCAGCAGTTCTTCATCACGCCCGCTCCATTTTAGCAAATGCCCTTGTTGTAAGCGCTCCAGAATAATCTCATTTGATTTCAACGCAGTCGTGATATAGATCAGGCTCTTTTCATATTTCAACAACTCTAAGACCTCCCGGTTGCGTAGAGATTTCCGGAGCTGATCTTCCAACCCATCCACCGCCTTATTGATCTGATCCATGGAGTTCAGAAATTCATCAGCAATAAAGTAATAGAGATACAACACAAACCGCGCCCTTTCAATGGTTGATAATCCGTGTTTAGCTTGCGCGGTGAATTTTTGTAACACGTCGGCAGCCGTGGGAATAATCGTGACCAGGGCGGTTTCGGTAATCAGGACACTCATCGGCAAGGTAATATAGGGGACATTGGCCGTTGTCCCTTGTGCATAAGGAAAATGGAGGACGATTAAGAGGGTTTTCTGGCGTTGTTCGCTACGAGGGCGCTCATCCCGGTCTTGTACATGTGTCAGCAAATCCTCCGGGATACCCATAGCCTTCAGTTGGACCAGGTCTTGTGGTTCCGGGTTGACAACATGTACCCAGCTACCAGACGTAATCTCACTGATCACTTCTAACTTTTCTTCGTCACCTTTGTATACTGTTAGCATGATCGTTCCCTTTAACCTGTCAAAACGTTGTCAATCAGCCGCGTTTTGCCAAAAAAGACGGCCAGCGAAAACAGGACGCCGGATTCCACCTGTTCCAATTCTTGTAGCGTTAGCGGATCGGCGACGCTGGCGTAGTCCAGCCGGGCCAGCGGTTCGGCGGCGACGGTGGCGGTCATGATCTGGCGCAGGCGGTTGCCATCCCGTTCGCCCTGCGCATAGGCATTAGAGGCAGTAGTGAGCGCCTGGTACAAGACAGTGGCGGCCTGCCGCTGCTCTGGCGAGAGATAGGCGTTGCGGGAACTCATTGCCAGCCCATCGGCCTCGCGCACGGTGGGGCAAATCACCATTTCTAGATTGAAATTGAGGTCACGCACCATCTGGCGCAGCACCACCGTTTGTTGGGCATCCTTCTGCCCAAAGTAGGCGCGGGTAGGCTGCATGATGTTGAACAATTTGGCAACGATGGTAGCCACGCCTTGAAAGTGGGTGGGGCGAGACGCACCTTCCAACGGTTTGGAGACCTGGCCGACGGTGACGGCCGTCTGGAAATCCGGCGGGTATATGGTGGCGTCGGTGGGTGTAAATACCAGGTCTACCCCCGCCGCCGCCAGCAGGGCCAGGTCGTGTTCCAGATTGCGCGGGTAGCTGCTCAGGTCTTCGGTGGGGGCAAATTGGGTGGGGTTGACGAAGATGGTCACGGCCGTGTACCCATTCTCCTCATTCGCCCGCCGCACCAGCGACAAATGCCCCTCGTGCAAATAGCCCATCGTCGGTACCAGCCCCCAACTGCCCGTCGGGTCAGCCCATCGTATCTGCCGAACTTCGACAATATCTCCGGTAACGATCATTACTACTCCTCTCGAACCGTAACGCGATTTGCCAAATCGCGCTACAAATTTTCCTGTGTAGAGATTTGAGATTGAAGATGAGAGATGATGGTGGCGCGATCAATCTCCAATCTCCCCATCTCCAATCGCCTCATCTCTAATCTCTTAATCTCGGCCAACAACACCTCATTCGCCGGGGTGGGCACGTGGTATGCACGGCCGTAGCTCACCACCGCCCCACAAATCGCCTCAATCTCCGTGCGCGCCCCGCGCAGGATGTCTTGCAACATGGAGGATTGGTTGGTGGCCGTGCCCCGTGCCACGTCCAGGGCGCGTTGGGCGGCGTCCGCATAGGGCAGGTTGATGCCCTGCGCCTGGGCGACGGCGGCGGCTTCGTTAGCGGCCCGAAACATAATCGCCCGCGCCGCCGGGTCTTCGGCCAGGTAGCCGTTGGGCACACGCAGCAGCGCGGTCAGCGGGTTAATACCGGCGTTAATCGCCAGTTTGCCCCACACCAGGCTGATGGGGTTGTCCGTCAGGTCGGTGGGGAAACCGGCCTGTTGGAACAGGGCAGCGACTTCGGCCAATGTGATGCGCGCGCCTGGCCCGGTGGGTGGGGACAGATAGGTGTGTCCCATCCCGGCCACGCGCACGTGCCCCGGCCCGGCCATGGCCGCTCCGGCCGAGGTAATGCCCAGAGCGGCCGGGTGCGGTGTCAGTTCGTGGGCGAGGGTTTCCAGATTGCCCAGGCCGTTTTGCAGGGTGAGCGTCAGCCCGTCATCGGCCAGAACCTGGCGGGCGACGTTGGCGGCGGCGGCCGTTTTGTGGCTTTTGACGAGGATGAGGGCCAGGTCGGCGGGGGCCACATCGGCGATGATGTTGGTAGCGCGGAGGGGGGTGCGGTGGGTGCGGCTGCGGCCGTGGCCGTCGGCCATTTCCACCAGCAGCCCATTCTCGCGCAGGGTGGCTAGCTGCTCCGGCCATTCACCGAGCAGGGTTACATCTGCCAACGGGTGCAGATGTGCGCCAAACAAACTACCCATTGCGCCGATGCCGATGATGGCGATTTTCATAGCCGGTAATCGGTGACCGGTAATCGGTAAACGGTAATCGGGTTACTCCACCGATAACCGATAACCGATTACTGATTACCCTCTAACAACCGCTGGAACGCTTCCACTTCCGCTTCCGGCATGGGGTAGGTGTGTTCGTCGGTGGGGAAACGGCCGTTGACCACATCGTCCCGGTAGGCGTTCAGGGCGCTGACGATGACTTCGTTCAGGCGGGCATATTGTTTCACAAATTTGGGGGTGAAACGGTCGAACAGGCCGAGCAGGTCGTGGTAGACCAACACCTGCCCATCGCAGCCCGCGCCGGCGCCGATGCCGATGGTGGGGATGTGCAGCCGTTGGCTGATGGCGGCGGCGACGGGGGCGGGCACGGCCTCCAGGACGATGGCAAAACAGCCCGCTTCTTCCAGGATGAGGGCGTCTTGGAGCAGGCGGTGGGCGGCCACGGCCGTTTTGCCCTGCGCTTTGAAGCCACCCAACTGGGAGATGGTTTGTGGCGTCAGGCCAATGTGCCCCATGACGGGAATGCCTGCCCGGACGATGGCCTGCACCGCCGGGGCCACATCGCGCCCGCCTTCCAGTTTGATGGCGTCCATGCCGGCTTCTTTGAGGAAACGGCCAGCGTTGCGCACCGTTTCCGCCAGTTCAATCTGGTAAGACATAAAAGGCATGTCGCCTACCAGGAAGGGGTGCTTCGCGCCGCGCGCGACGGCGCGACAATGGTGCAGCATCTCGTCCATGGTCACGGCGACGGTGTTTTCATGCCCCAACATGACCATCGCCAGCGAGTCGCCCACCAGGATGATGTCAATTTCGGCCTGGTCTACCAGCACACCACCGGAATAGTCGTAGGCGGTGAGCATGGTAATGGGTACTTTTTGCTCTTTGCGCTTTTGAATGTCTAAGACGGTTACTTTCTTTCGGGCCATCTAGTTTTCTCCTTTCCGCTGCCAATTTCAGTGGTCGTGTGATTATAACCGCATACGGGTTACAAGCTGGCATTTTGCCGGGTTCTTTCAGCAATTCGAATTATGGCTCGCTCTCCTGGGGATGAATCCCCAGGCTGTTATAAAAAACGCGCTAAAGCGCGTTAAGGACGGGTCTCTAATCTCCTTTAGGAGGTTTTTTGTAGCAGCCGTCGGATTCCATCCAGCGGCAATCAGGCAATGGTTTCAAATTTCGAATTGCTGGGGTTCTTTCCGGGCAATCGCATACTCATGGAGAAACCAGTTTAAAACCGAACAATCTTGTGTAGCGGAGTGTCGCATCCTCAGATGCGACCTGTCTGGCATCCTCAGATGCCAGACTCCTCATTGTCCCATGTCTATTTGGTTTTTCTATCAATTCCCGGCGATTGAAATGTCGCTCACGCGACGGTAACCATCCCCTAAAATAGGACCAGTCAAAAGTGGAATTTTCCCCGATAAT